>NZ_JBVKAY010000003.1:0-914930 GCF_055657445.1 Streptomyces sp. NPDC107538
GCGTTGGGGGGGGGGGGAGGGGTTTTTGTGTGGTTCTGGGGGGTTTTTCTTGGGTCTGGGGCGGGGGGGGGTGGTCCTTTTCCGGGGGTTGGCGGAAACGGGGAGCCAGCGTCTCCTGGTCCCCCCCCCCCCCGCGGCCCGCGCCAGCGGGCCGCCTTGATCCAGTAAAGAAACTTTGGACAGCTCGCCCCTTCGGTCGCTTCGGCCACTAGGTGGCGGGCTGTTTCGACGCGTTCGGCATATCTCATCCGCACTATTGCCGTTTCAATCCGTTCTGTTCGCCGGATCGCCGTTCTCTATCCACAGATCCCGCCATGTCTGATGTCCCTGCTGAAGTTATCCACAGGCATGCCAGCCGGGCGCGGGCCGTCGGAAAGGAGGAGCGGGGTGCGCTATCTGACGGATCATCATCTTCTGCTGATCGCACGCGATTCACGCCGGAGAGCGTGGAGCCTATGCCCACCGAAGGCGGTAGATGTGACTCAAGCCACACATCTGACCGTCACACGCTCAGCCCTTTCGGCACCTGTAGCCAGTGAGAGTCCGGATCCTCTGGGAATTTCCGGAGGGCTACGGCCCAGGGCAACGGAGGTGGAGCGAGTGGGAGATGACTGGCGTGCTCTGTGCCGGTCACAGCAGCCGATTGCTTCCCGTCAGGCGGTGCGATCCCGCGACTGCGCCGCCCGCACGACGGAAGGTCACGAGGGATTTTCCTGCCCGCTCCCGCCCGGCGGGCACGTGGGTTGCGGCAGGAGGACCGGTTTCAGCAGGCTTCCCGGACGAGCGGCCGAATGGTGCACGCGTGCTTCGCCAGAACGGGCCACCAAGGGGTTTCACGAGGCGACACGGATGAACGGCACAGCGACGGACGGGGAAACGGTGGACGAGCGGGAGATCGCAGCGCTGGAAGCGGACGTGGAGCAACTATCCATCGAGATAGCCGAGTTCGCGGAGCTGATGCGGCGGGCGGCGCAGGAACTCAACTCTCTTGCTCGTCGATGCGGTCTGCCATCTTCTGCATCAGAGTGACCATCTTGGCCATGTCCTGCTTCAGCCCTGCCAGTTCATGTTTCAGCTCCTCCACCTCCATGGCGAGGTTGAAGTAGCGAGTCTCGGAAGGCGTTGGCTTGGGGGGCGTGCTCTCGGGTGCACCCTCTTCGGCCTGTTCGCCCTGAACCTGCTCGGGTTCGCCTTCGGGCCGGCGCACGAAACTGCCCCTGCCCTGGACGCCGTAGATGAGTCCCTCGTTCTTGAGCATGCGGAACGCGTTCTGCACGGTGGCGCTGGCGATGCCGAACTTCTCCTGCAGTTCCCGCGACGGGGGGATCTGGTCACCGGGCTTCAGGACGCCGGTCTGAATCTGGCGTCGCAGGTACTCGGCGACCTGCACATAGGGGGGCCGGTGGTCCCGATCGAGGGGCAGTGTCATGGCCGCAGGATACGGCCACCCAGCTAGATCACGCGGGAGTACCAGCAAACTCCCACTCTCGGCGTTTCAGTTGCCTAGCGTTGCAGCCAACTGAAACATGTGGTTGTATCTGGTCCTGGCCGGAGACCACCGGTCACCCCTGCAGAAAGGGCCTCACTGTCATGGCCAGGACCGTTATCCGTGTGCACGTGCTGGACTCCACGAACGTCATGGTCGGCACACCGACGGTGCCGAAGTGGAAGGACCAGGAGAACGGCGTCCGCGCGGTGGACTTCGAGACCGGTGCGCCGCTGTGCACCCTGACTCTTTTCGTGATGGAGGGCGAGCGCGCCGAGGCGATCAAGGTGACCGTCCCGCACACCGGTCTGCCCAACGGCCTGCACCCGGGCCGGTTCGTCCGCCCTGTGGACCTCTTCGCGAGCCCGTGGGCGCGGATCTTCAACGATCAGCTTCAGGAAGGCGTGGCCTACCGCTGCTCTGCGCTGGAACTCGTCGACGGTCACGTGCAGCAGGACGTGGCCGCGCCCGAGTCCGCTGCGGCGTGACGCCGCTCCCCGCATGGCTGGGGTGAAACCCCAGATGGCAGCCGCCCGTTCGCCATCTTCATCGACGGAGCGGCTGCCCCTCCGGGGCATGCGCCCCCATCCCTTGTGCTCCTCCGCGCGTCCGGTGCCGCGCGTTTCCTGAACGACACGAAGGAAGACTGGTGAACGAACTCAACGAAGCGGCTGGTTGGCTCCGCGGGGCAACGTGGCTGGGACTCGGACTGATCGCCCTGTGGGCCGTGATCTGGGTCGTCCGCTACCTGCGGGCGTCGCCGATGGAGCGGATCAGTATCCGACAGGCGATACGGATTCGCTGGGGCTGGAAGCGGCTCGCCCAGATGTGCGGACTGTCGGTCACGGACAAGATGCCCACCCCCCTGGCCTCGCTCGCGAACACGGACGGCACGCCGCCCACGCCCCGGGTCCTGGTTCCGGCCCTCAAGGTCACGCCGGACGCCTTCGGAGTGATGGCGTGGGCCAACTGCTTGCCGAAGGTGGGTCTGGCGGAGTTCCAGAAGGCCGCCCCCTACCTGGCGGACGCCTGGCGCATGACGCGGGTGTCCGCACTACCCGGGGACAGGCCCGGACAGGTCCTGCTGCGCGGGGTGCGGGTGGACCCACTGATCGTGCCGACCGTGCACGTGCCCACCGGCCGCCCTCCGGAGGAGCACGCGAAATGGGACCTGGGGGTCGACGAGTTCGGCATGCCCGTCGTCGTACCCCTCAGGGAAGTACCCGGCATGGCTGTCGGCGGCCTGCCGGGCTTCGGGAAGACCTCGTGCGTGAACCGGCTGGTGTGCGACTGGGCACCCTCGCCGGCCGTGCAGTTCGTCTTCTTCGACGGCAAGGTTTACCACGCCTATGAGGGCGACTACGCCGACCTCGTCCAGCGGGCGTTCGCGTTCTGCGGCGACGACCTGGAGCAGGCGAACAAGCTGTTGAAGGAACTGGTGCAGCTGCGCCGCGCCCGCTCCGCCTCCATCCGCAGCGTCCTGGGCGTGAAGAACATGTGGCACGTCGGCCCGTCCGCCGACTGGCCACTGATCGTCATCGTCATCGACGAAGCCCACACCTACTTCCGCGACCACAAGGGCTCCGACCCGGCCACCAGGAAGCTCGCCGCGTTCGCAGCGGACAACGCCCGCTTGACGGAGGACCTGGTGAAGAAGGGCCGTTCGGTCGGCTTCCTGACCGTACTGACCACGCAGAAGACCACCGGGGACGCCATCCCGACCTTCATCCGGGACGTGTGCCCGGTCGGGCTGTCCTTCGCGCAGAAGACCGCGGATGCCGCCGTGGCCGCGCTCGGCGACGACATCCGCGAGTGGCCCGACGCCAGCCCGGTCAACCTTCAGGACCCCGCCTACGTCGGTGTCGCGGTCATGTCCCAGCACGGGCGCCCCGGCTTCGTACGCATCCGTACCCCCTACGTCGCCGACGAAGACGCCGTCCGCATCGCCGAGCAGACCGCCCACCTGACGCAGCACCCGGCCCGGCTGCTGGAGAGCCTGACCGGCCGCCCGGTGGTGGACCTCACCAAGCCCGACCCCGAGCCCCCGGCAAAGGCGGCCTGACATGCGCCGCGTCATGAGGATCTACATCCGGCACATGCGCAGGGCAATCACCGCCCAGGACTTTGACATGGCTGGTCGGATCGGTATCGCCGCTTACCGCGTCGCCAATGCCAGCGAACGCCGGGTTCTGGAGACCTACCTCGGGCCGAACGCCGCCCACCGGGCCGGCCTCGACCGCGACTGACCCCCTGCTCGTGCCCTCAACTCGTCCTGGAAGGAGGTGAAACCCCTCATGTCAGAAGACCGGATCACTCAGCGCACGATCACCGTGGTCATGGCAGTCATCGCCCTGCTGGCGTTCGTGTTCTCCTTCGGCAACGTCTGGAACCTCGCCCTGCGCCTGGGCGTCCCCAACCCGATCGCACCGCTGATCGCCCCCATGGTCGACCTGTCCGTCCTCGGTCTCCTGGTCGCCCTGCGCTACCTGTCCCTGCGCGGCGTCCCCGCCGACGCCCTCAAGGGCGCGACCCGGCTGATGCACACCTCCGGCTTCTTCACTCTCGCCCTCAACATCGCCGAACCCATCATCGCCGGGCACTACGGCCGCGCCTGCGTCGACGCGGTCGCCCCGCTGCTCCTACTCGGCTGGGGCGCTGTCGGCCCGGCGCTACTGCGCCACTTCCACGCCGTCGCCACCCCAGCCGGTGTACCGGCTGGACACCCGGCCCCCGTAGCCCTTCCAGAGCCGAGCAGGGAAACCGTGCCGGAGAACGACCCGACCGAAGCCGCTCCTGCCCCGGAGCCGCCTGCCCCCGAACCGGCGATGCCCCTGGCTCCCGCCCCGTTGGCCCCCGCCCTCTCTCCAGTCTCTGCGCCGCATTCACCGGTCAAGGTGGCCCCGGCCCTGCTCGACGCCGCCCGCGAGATCGCCGACGCCCACCGCGCCGCACACGGCCAGCCGATCACCGCACCCCAGCTCAAGGCTCGCCTCGGCGTAAGCCTGCCTCTGGCCGCCGCCGCACACGCGGCCCTGACGGCCTGAACCTCCCGCCGGCCTCCCGGCGCTCCTCCTCCCTGGCCCCCTGGGCCTGCCCCGTCACGCCCTCGGGCAGCACCCAACCCCGCCCTCAGTGCTGCCCGAAACCCTCCATCAGCGGAAAGGACGCACCTTCCGATGCCCCGTGACCTCGACCTGCGGCACGTGATCAGCCCCGCTGCCCGGGACCTGATCGAGCTGGCCAACCTCGGCGACTTCGACCGCACCCGCGACCAGGTCTCCCGCCTGCGCGGCTGCACCCGCCCGGTCAACCTCGTCGGCCACACCCACACCCGCGACGCAGCCACCGGCGAAACGATCCGCTCATACTCCACCAGCGACGAACCCACCGGACGCCTGCTGACCACCTGCGGCAACCGCCGCACCTCCCGCTGCGCCACCTGCTCCCGCGTCTACGCCGCCGACACCTACCACCTCATCCGCGCCGGACTCTCCGGCGGCAAGAACGTCCCCGAAACCGTCCGCTCCCACCCTCGCGTCTTCGCCACGCTCACCGCCCCTTCGTTCGGACCCGTCCACAACCGGCCCACCACCAAGGACGGCAAGCCGCAGCCCTGCCGCTGCGGCGAGCACCACGCAGACGACGCCCCAGCACTCGGCACACCACTGCACCCGGCCTCCTACGACTACACCGGCGCCGTGCTGTGGAACGCCCACGCCGGAGCCCTGTGGGCCCGCTTCACCCTCAACCTCCGCCGCGCCCTGGCCGCCCACTTCGGCATCACGCAGAAGGACATGAAGCAGGTTTTGCGGGTGTCCTTCGCCAAGGTCGCCGAGTACCAGAAGCGCGGCCTGGTCCACTTCCACGCCGTCATCCGCTTCGACGGCCCCGACGGCCACACCAGCTCTCCGCCGTCCTGGGCCACCGTGGACGACCTCACCCACGCCATCCGCGCCGCAGTCCCCCGCACCGCGCTCACCGTCGCCTCCGACACCGTCGGGGACCACGAGATCCGCTGGGGACAGATGCTCGACGTACAGAAGATCACCGCGCTCGGCGACGGCGAACTCACCGACGCCGCCGTGGCCGGATACATCGCCAAGTACGCCACCAAGAGCGCTGAGGACTCCGGCACCGTCGACCGTTCCCTGGTCTGCCGCACCTGCTCCGGCCACGGCACCGTCGGCGACCGTATTCGGGACCTGTGCCCCGACTGCGAAGGCACCCGCCAGGCCGAACCCCTGCGGGAGCTGCCCGTCCACCAGCACGTTCGACAAATGATCC
The DNA here is from genome assembly GCF_055657445.1 of Streptomyces sp. NPDC107538. Lineage (NCBI taxonomy): Bacteria > Bacillati > Actinomycetota > Actinomycetes > Kitasatosporales > Streptomycetaceae > Streptomyces > Streptomyces sp. NPDC107538. The sequence goes on from NZ_JBVKAY010000003.1 coordinate 5,771, forward strand.
GCACCGCCTGGGACCTCGGTGGCCTGCCCGAATTCGCGGACCTCAAGCTCTGCAAGTGGGCCCACATGCTCGGCTTCCGCGGCCACTTCTCCACCAAGTCTCGCGCCTACTCCACCACCCTCGGCGCCCTCCGCGACGTACGCCGCGCCTGGCGCCTCGCCCAAGCCGAAGCAGCCCGCACCCGCGCCGGCATCCCCGCGCCCACCCCGGACACCGTCCTCGTCACCGAAGCCTCCTGGGCCTACCTCGCCTCGGGCTACCGCCCCGGCGAAGAACTCCTCGCCAACCAGACCCGCCACGACATCAACCAGGCCCAACGCCGCAAGCACGAAGGGCTGGAGCCTGCATGACGACCGCCGTACTCACCGTGGACCAGGTCGCGACGCGCCTCGGCATCAGCCGCTGGAAGGTCCACGACCTGATCCGCTCCCGCGAACTCGCCTCCTTCAAGATCGGCCGCTGCCGCCGCATCAGCGAAACCGCACTGGACGCCTATGTATCCCTCCGCACCGAACAGGAAGCCGCCTGATGGCCACGCCGAAGAAGAACGCCAACAACGAGGGCACCATCTACCAGCGCAAGGACGGCCGTTGGGAAGGCAGCGCCTACGTACTGACGACGGACGGCACGTACAAGCGGCGCAGCGTCTACGGCAAGACCTGGGACGAGGCGCACGAGAAGCTGACCAAGCTCAAGGCCGACTCTCTCAACGGTCTCCCGGTCGCCACCAGCAAAATGACGATCGCCGAGTACCTGACGTACTGGCTGACGAACATCGCCAAGAACAAGGTCCGCAAGACCACGTACGTCAACTACGAGTCGCTGGTGCGCAACTACGTCACCCCGGAGTTCGGCAGGAAGAAGCTGGTCCGGCTTACCGCTCGCGACATCCGCGCCTTCCTCGCGAAGACTGCGGTCGCCTGCCAGTGCTGCGCACAGGGCAAGGACAAGAAGCGGCCAGAGCACAAGCGGCGCTGCTGCGCCCTCGGCAAGTGCTGCAAGAAGCTCCCGTCTGATCGGACCGTGCGCTTCCTGCTGGTGATCATGCGTGCCGCTCTCCAGCACGCCGTACGCGAAGACGAGTTGCCCCGCAATGTGGCCCGGAACGTGGAGCTGAGCATGGGAACGAAGCGCGAGATCGAACCGCTCTCGGTGAGGGAGGGGCGTCAGCTCCTTGCGGCGGCCCGAGACAACCGGCTATGGGCCGCGTACGAAATGGCGGTCCGTATCGGCCTGCGGCGCGGCGAGGTGCTCGGGCTGCGCTGGTCAGACGTGGATCTCCACGAAGGCGTCCTCACCGTGCGGCAGGCCCTACAGCGGGTCGGCGGCGAGTTGCTGATCGTCGCGCCCAAGACACAGCGCTCGGCCCGCCGCGTGGCTCTCCCTGGCGAGTGTGTAACCGCGCTCCGGGCTCAGCACGCCCAGCAGATCGCCGACAGGAAGGCGGCGGGCCACAACTGGAAGGGGACGGGTCACGGCCTCGTCTTCACCACCAAGAACGGAACCCCCATCGAGCCGCGCAACCTGAACCGCTCCTTCGAGGTGCTGAGCCTCCGCGCCGGCGTCCGCAAGGTCCGCTTTCACGACCTGCGCCACACCTGCGCGTCTCTCCTCCACGAACAGGGCGCCGACGCCCGCATGATCATGGAAGTCCTCGGCCACAGCTCGATCCGCGTGACCATGGACATCTACACGTTCGTACGGCTCGACTCGCAGCGCTCGGCGTTCGATCGAGTGGGGGATGCCCTGCGGAAGGACGACGACACGAAGCCGGGTGCATAGACGGAGGCGCAGTCGAGGCTCTGACCGGAACCCATTGTGGCTCCGCACATTCCGGCGCTTAAGACGGAGTCCCCGCCGCGTTGGTAGGGGCTCCGTCTCAGAACGGACTACCTGATCAGCCGCTGATCAGGTCGATGGTTTCGACCCGAGCGGACCGGATTCTGAGCGTCACGACGACGTCACCGTCGCTGTCGACCGCGTAGAAGTCGATGAAGTCGCCAACGGTCTTGAACCCGGAGGCTTCGACCTCGCGCTTCCCGCTGAAGTCCTTATTGATCACGTACTTGTCCATCGCGATCAGCCCTTCGACTTCTTCGGGTCACTGCCCGGCGGGACGGTGTTCTGCTCTCGCACCTGACCGTTCGTGCCCCGGATGCGTAGTTCTCCGCCACCGTCGTTGGCCAAGATCTCCTTGGCACGCGCGGCCGCCTCAGCCTGAGTCGGCAGAACGGCGCTGGCTCGTTCAGCCCCAGGCTTCGTCACTGCCCAGCCGTCGTCGCGCTTCGACACGTCCCGAATGTTGGGTTGCCCTGTCATGAAACATCCGTTTCCGAGATCGGACGCGCAGGACGGCCATCTTGGAGGAACCAAGAGACGGCGATAGGGTCCGAAGGCGCGACCAACGCATCAGGCCCCATCCACGCGCCCAACCTCAAGTTGGGCCCCGGCTGGGGCCTGTTTTGGTTTGGCGGATCAAGTGAAGCACCCCAGACGACCCGTCAGCAAGCAAGGACACCCCAACATGTACCGGGAAATGGGGAGCCCACCACAACATCTTGTGTTTCAGACGAGAGCTCGACACCAGGATACCGGCGCCCACTGACAGTGAGGGTGGCCCAACGGAGACGAAGGGAATCCGAAGCGACAGCGGCCCTCACCTACGCAGACCCTCGATGATCCAGACTCGCGGTCGGGACCGTGATGTGAGCCAGAGGCGGGCGGGCACGCACCGGCCGACCGCACGATCTCGACTGCTCCACAAAAGATGCGTGCTCCGACGACTCACGGTCGCACCAGTCACGGCTGGAGACGGTTGCCGTCAAACACTGCCGTCAACGCAAAAGCCAGAGGCCCTAAGGAGTGATCCTTAGGGCCTCTGGTCTGCTGTGCACTCGGCAGGATTCGAACCTGCAACCTTCTGATCCGTAGTCAGATGCTCTATCCGTTAAGCTACGAGTGCTTGTTTTGTTTTCTGCCGGTCCTGGGTCTTTCGGCCCGCTCGCGGCGACAGGAAGAACATTACATGACTGCCGTCGTCATGTGAAATCCGTTTGCCATAGCCCTTGTGACCTGGGAAAACGCCCTTCTGGGGCGGTACCGGGGCGAGGGTGGGAACGACGAAGCCCCGGTCGGATGGACCGGGGCTTCGGTGATCACGCGCGGAGGCGGAGGGATTTGAACCCTCGATGGGATTGAAGTCCCAAACCGCATTAGCAGTGCGGCGCCATAGACCGGACTAGGCGACGCCTCCAGCACAACCTCCCGCGCGAGCGCGAGTGGTGCGTGCAGATGATGACACAGCCGAGTGGGCTGTCACCAATCGCCTCCCACGGTACTAGGCGGAGAGGCCGCAGGGCAAAGCCGTATGGCACGTCGGGAGCGGTGCGGCAGTGGTTCGGGGGAGGTTCGGGGGGAGGTCGCGGGTGCGACGGGCCCGGGCGGGCCGGCGCCGCAACCGTGGGGCGCGCGTGGCGTTAGTCAGGTCATGAGTCAGTTCACCCCGCCCAGCCCTCCCTCCGCGCTCCCCGGCCGCCCCTCCACCCTCGGCCGGCTGTTCCTCGGCGCCGCCGCCTCGCTCGCCGCGGCCGCCGCCGGCACGCTCACGCCGGTTGCGCCGGAGGCGTACGCCGCCGATGCGCTGTCGCGGGCCTCACTCCCCATGCCCGCGTCCGGCCCCGGCGACCGGCTGTCCGTCACCGTGCGCGGAGTCGGAGGTGGCGCGGACGGGACCTTCGAACTGCGCTGCCACCCCGAGGGCGGCACCCACCCGGCCGTGCGGGACGCCTGCGGTCGGCTCGACCGGCGCACCACCTGGGGGACGGACCCGTTCGCCCCGGTCCGGCCCGGCACCGTGTGCACGATGCAGTACGGCGGTCAAGCCACCGCGCATGTCACCGGGACCTGGGCCGGCCGCCGCGTCGACGCCCGCTTCGACCGCGGCAACGGCTGCGAGATCGCCCGCTGGGACGCGATGGTCCCCGTACTGCCGGCCCCCCACGCCTAGGAGGAGGGAGGAGCGAGGAGGGAGAAGAAGGCGCAGGAGAAGAGGGGGAGAGGAACAGACAGGAATCAGCCACCTGGGCGGTGGTGTGGACCCGCCCCTCGACAGTCGTGCATGGCCCGTACATATGTGCCGCCGTCCCGGTCCTCCGGCAAAACACACGGTCACGGCATCCGCGTTCGTACAGTCACGGCATCTCCGTATGTTCGGTGTGCGACCTCCCTCTCATCCGGCGTCGCGAGCGCAACCTCTGCCCGTAGACTCCCTCGCGTGACACGTTGCGGGCCGGTTGGCAAGATGGCCGAAGGCCCAGCGGTCGGCAAGGTGCGGTAACAGGGAGGAAGCGTCTCGTGAGCAGCAGGCCATCCCGAGGCGCTGCTCGCCTCGCAGCCATACTGGACGCGCTGCCCGATGCGTTGGTGCTGGTCAACGCCAACGGGACCGTCGTCAACGCCAACACGATCGCGCTGGAGGCCTTCGAGGCCCCCGGGACCGCGTTGGTCGGACGCGGCCTGCTGGATCTGCTGCCGGAGTTCGACTCACGGCTCATCCCGGGTTCCATGCGGCGACCCGACACCATGGACCCGACCGGGCGGACCAAGCCGACCCGGATGACCGCCCGCCGGACCGACGGCAGCGAGTTCCCGGTCGAGGTCACAAGCGCGAATCTGGAGAACGGCCAGCAGGCGTACGACGGTTACGGCTACACCAACGACGAGCTGCTCATGCTGGTCGTACGGGATCTTTCGGGCACCGTCGACACCGAGGCCGAACTCGCGCGTTCGCAACGGCAGACCGAGATGATCCTGCGGGCCGCGTCCGAGGGCGTGGTCGGGACGGACACGGACGGGCGGATCGTTCTCGTCAACCCGGCTGCCGCCCAAATACTGGGTTACCGGGCCAGTGACCTCGGCGGACGCGAGCTGCACACGCTCGTGCTGCACTCCCGCGAGGACGGCGCCCCCTTCCCGTACGGCGAGTCGCCGCTCGCGGACACCCTGAAGTCCGGGCGCAAGCACCGGGTGCGCGGGCAGGTGTTGTGGGCGAAGAACGGCGAGAAGGTGTCGGTCGATCTGACGACCGCACCGGTGCGTGACGGGGATCAGCTCGTCGGCGCGGTGATGACGTTCACCGACCGGCGGCCGTACGACAAGCTCGCCGAGGAGAAGGACGCCGAGGCCGAGACGCACGCGGAGGAGCTGGAGCGGCTCGCCAAGGAGCACGCGGAGGAACTCGCCGGGGTGCGCGAGGAGCACGCCGCCGAGCTGGCCGAGCTGAGCGAGCAGCACGCCGAGGAACTCGCCGCCGGGGACGAGCGGTACGCGGCGCTCGGCGAGCGGGAGAAGGACCGGTACGAGGCGCTGGCCGCGCGGCACGAGCAGCTGCTCGCCGTGCTGGGCACCTCGCTGCGCGGCCCCCTCGACCAGCTCCGCAGCGAACTGGGCACACTCGCCGCCGACGACGCCGGACAGCTGTGGCCCGAGGCCAACCAGGTGCTGCACCATCTGACCGCCGGGTACTCGCGGATCACGACCCTCATCGACAACGTCCTCGGCTATCAGCGGATCGACGCCGGCGAGGACGGCCTCGTCCGTACGGCCGTCATGCTCGACGCGGTCGTCGCGGCCGGTGTCGACGGGGCCGTGGAGCTGGTCGGGCCGGGGCGGGTGCAGTTCGCCGTGCACGCGCCGCCCATCGAGGCCGAGGTGGACCAGGTACGGCTCGCGACCGCGCTCGCCCACCTCATCGCGGATGTCGCCGGTGTCGACGCGACGGGCAACGCGCCCATGTCCGCCGGCGGCTACATGGACAACACCGTCGTCGTGGCCGCCGCGCAGCGCGGTGAGGTCGTCCGGATCGAGGTGCGCGGGCCGTACGCCGGGGGAGACCCGGTGCATCAGCCGATCGTCCAGGGGATCGTGCGGGCCCACGGTGGTGTGCTCCAGACGGTCGAGGTGCCGGGGATGAGCGGCAGCGCGTATGTGCTGGAGGTGCCGCTCGGCGGCGGTGCCGGTGCCGTGCCCGCGCAGGCACTGCCTCCCGCCGTGGTCGCCGAGGCCGGCTCCGGGGCCGTGGCCACCGGTGCCGAGGTCGCCCTGCCCGAGCAGGCCCCCGCCGGTGGCGGGCGGCGCCGGGCCCGGCGGTCGTCGGTGGACGCGTTCCTGGAGAGCGAGGACGCACCCGAGGCCCACGAGGTCGAGGCCGCCGCCCCGACCGGACGGCGCCGGCGCAGGGCGGAGGACGCCGGGGTCGCCGCGAACGGGGTGAACGGGGTTCAGCCCGTCGGTGCCGGTGAGGGTCCCGTACCCGCGCCGGGCGGCGAGGCCGAGGGCGCCGGGGGTACCGGGCGGCGCCGTGGGCAGGTCGCCTCGGCCGAGGGTGCCGGGGGGCCCGTGGCCGCCGAGGGCGCGGTCGTCATGGCCGCGGAACACGCCGCGGGTGCCGCCGCGACCGCCAGCGGGCTGGGCGGGACGGTGCCGCCGCAGGGGGTGCCCGCGCCCAGTGGACGGCGCGCGCGCCGGGAGCCCGCCGCACAGAACGCCCTGCCGCCGGCGCTGCCCGCCGGGCCCAGCCCGGTCACCGACGCGACCGCCACCACCGCCACCGACGCCGGTTCCGGTTCCGGTTCCGGTTCCGGCGAGGGGGCCGGTGCACAGCAGCCCACCGGGCGCCGTCGTCGTGCCCTCGCCGCCGCGGAGGAGCGCCCCGCCGCGCCCGAGCCGGGTGCGCGAGCCGTCTTCGCCCTGCCGCCGGCCGAGGCCGACCGGGGCCCCGAGTACGCCCAGGCCGCCGCGCTCGGTCCGGTTCCGCTGCCCGCGGGCCCGGGTACGCCCGGCGCGCCCATGCCGATGCCGCTGCCCGCCGGAACCACCGCACCCGCCGGTCCCGTACCGGGCGGGGAGGGGTACGACGGTGAGGGCGGCCCGGGTGCCGCCGGTGCGGGCCAGGGGCCGGGCATGGGCCCGGGTGTCCCAGGTCAGGCCGCCGGTGCCGGGCAGGCTCCCGGTGTGGGCCAAGTCGCCGCCCCGGGCCAGGTGTCGGGCGCCCCGGCCGGTGGTGTCGACGACGGTCGTCATGACGCCGCGGCGCACCACCCGGGCGACGACCACACCCCGCCCCAGCCGCACCCGGTGCCCACCCCGACGGGCCGCCGCCGGGCGGTGCGACAGCCCGCTCCGCAGCAGGGCGACGGCGTCGTCACGATGGCGCCCGCGCAGGGGATGCCGGCCCAGGGCGGTCCTGTTCAGGGGGTCCCCCCGCAGGGCGGGCCGGGGCAGCCGGTGCCCGCGCAGGGCGCCGCGATGGCGGCCGCGCAGCCCGTGGCTGCCCAGGGTGTCCAAGGTGTGCCGGGCGGTCCGCAGCCGGTGGCCGCTCAGGCCATGGGCGCCGCTCCCGGACAGCCCGCCCCAGCAGTCGGCGTCCCGGCCGGGATCGCCGCCGCCCAGGCAGCCGCCGTCCAGGCCCTCCCCGGGCAGGCGGCTCCCGGACAACCCGCCGTCGGACAGCCGGGACAGACCGGCCAGCCCGGACAGGCCGTCGCCGCTCAGGGCGCCGTCCCGCCGCAGGGTGTCCCCGGTGGCCAGCAGCAGGTACCTCCGCAGGGCGGTCCTCTCGGCCATTCCGTCGTCGTACCGGGAGCACCGGGCGTACCAGGAGCACCGGTAGTACCGGGAGTTCACGCCGCACAAGGGGTGCACGCCGCACAAGGGGTGCACGCCGCGCAAGGGGTGCAGGCCAGGCAGGGCGGACAGGGCGCCCAGCAGCCCCAGGGCGCCGCTCGCCCCGTGTCCGCCCCAGGCGTGCCCGGTGCCCAGCAGCCCACCCCCGCCCAGTCCGCTCCCGCTCAGGCCGAGACCCCCGGGGCGCCCCAGCCGCAGCCCCAGTCCTGGCCCGACCCCCGCCATGAGACCTCCGGCGCGGGCATCCCCGTAACCGCTCCGCAGGCCCCGTTGCCGCCGCAGTCCACGCCCTCCTCGGGCACTCCGCTGCCGCCGGAGGTCGCCGTACAGCAGCAGCCGCGTGCCGCGCAGCCGTTGCCCGCCGAAGCCGCGGCCCCGGCGCAGGCTCAAGCACAGGCGCAGGCGCAGGCGCAGGCGCAGGCGCAGGCCGCACCGAAAGCACAGGCACAGGCCACGCCCGCCGCCCCCGTCGACCCCAACTCGACCCACGGACGGGCGATCAGCGTCCGCACCCTCGGCCAGGGCGTCCCCTTCTCCCGCCAGGGAAGCCCGCAAGCCCAAGCCCAGGCACAGGCACAGGCACAGGTCCAAGCGGGTGCCCAGGCCCAGCCCCAGACCGGCGCCACGCCCGCGCCGAACCAGCCCGGCGGCTCCGGCAGGCGCCGCAAGCTCGGGACACCGCCCCAGCCGACCGGGGACCGCCCCGAGTCGGCCGCGCGCCCCCACCCGCAGTCCACGTTGACCAACGGCTCCGGCCTCCGTCTCGCCACCGGCCAGACCCCGCCCCCCGCCCAGGCGGCCCAGGCGGCCCAGGCGGCCCAGGCGGCCCAGGCGGCCCAGCCCCAGCAGGCAGCCACGCAGGCGCCGTCGCCGACGGGCCAGACCCCGCTGCCGGCGCAGCCCTCGCTCGCCGGGCAGGTCCCGCTCCCGCCGCAGCCGTCCCTCGCGGGGCAGTCCCGGCTGGCCGGCCGTACGGAGGGGGCCGGGCGGTCGTACGCCATAGGGGCGCCCGACGAGAACGCGGACGAAGGTCCGGAGCCGCTCGACGGTCCCGGTGGCGCGGTGGAGGTCCCCGACCGGCCGCATCCGCAGCCGATGGACGACGAGTTGCCGCCGGAGCCGCTGGACAACCCGCGTCGGCTGCTGGTGTGGCCCGCGCCGGACGTGACGACCCACCAGGCGCTGAGCGAGCGCGGCTACCGGCCCGTCATCGTGAACTCCCGCGAGGACGTGGACGCCCAGATCGCCGCCTACCCGGCCGCCCTGTTCGTCGACCCGCTGACCGGTCCCATCACCCGCACCGCGCTCCAGTCGCTGCGCCAGGCCGCCGTGGCCGCCGAGGTCCCCGTCCTCGTGACGGCGGGGCTCGGCCAGGCGACACGCGAGGCGGCGTACGGCGCCGATCCGGCGATCCTGTTGAAGGCGCTCGCGCCGCGCGACTCCGAGCAGCACCCGCCGCGTGTCCTGCTCATCGAGGAGCACGCGGAGATCGCGCTCGCCCTGACCGCGACGCTGGAACGGCGTGGCATGCAGGTCGCGCGGGCCGCGTCGGACGCGGACGCCGTGACGCTGGCGGCGCAGATGCGGCCGAACCTCGTGGTGATGGATCTGCTCCAGGTGCACCGCCGCCAGGCCGGAATCATCGACTGGCTGCGCACGAACGGCCAGCTGAACCGCACCCCGCTCGTCGTCTACACCGCCGCCGTCGACCCGTCCGAACTCCCGCGCCTGGCCTCGGGGGAGACGGTCCTCTTCCTCGCGGAACGCTCGACGAGCCCCGACGTCCAGACCCGGATCGTGGACCTGCTGGCACGAGTCGGCACGAACTGAGCCCACAGACAGCAGCAGTTGGGGCGATGTTTCACGTGAAACATCGCCCCAACTGCGTACGGACGCGCCCTAGATCTGCGTCACGTCCAGCGAACCGTCCGCGTACTGCCGACGCAGCACCTTCTTGTCGAACTTGCCCACGCTCGTCTTCGGCACCGACTCGATGATCGTCCAGCGCTCGGGGAGCTGCCACTTGGCGATGTGGCCGTCTTCGGCGAGGAAGGAGCGGAGGGCGGTGAAGTCGGCGGTGGAGCCCTCCTTCAACACGACCGTGGCGAGGGGACGTTCGCCCCACTTCTCGTCCGGTACGGCGACGACGGCGGCCTCGGCGACATCCGGGTGGGCCATGAGGGCGTTCTCCAGCTCGACCGAGGAGATCCACTCGCCGCCGGACTTGATGACGTCCTTGGCGCGGTCGGTGAGGGTGAGGAAGCCGTCGGGACTGATCGTGCCGACGTCACCCGTCTTCAGCCAGCCGTCCTCGCTGAACTTGTCGTCGGGGCGTACGGGTTCGGCGCCCTGCCCGCCGAAGTACGCGCCCGCGATCCAGGGTCCGCGGACCTCCAGCTCACCGGCGGACTCGCCGTCCCAGGGGATGCGCTCGCCGCCGGGGCCGGTGAGACGGGCCTCGACGGAGGCGGGGAAGCGGCCCTGGGTGAGGCGGTAGGCCAGCTCCTCCTCGGAGCCCTCCTCGACATGGGCGGGCGGCCGGGCGATCGTGCCGAGCGGGGAGGTCTCCGTCATGCCCCAGGCGTGGCAGACGCGCATCCCGAGCTTGTCGAAGGCCTGCATCAGGGCCGGCGGGCAGGCCGAGCCGCCGATGGTGACCTGGGTGAGCGAGTCGACCTCGCGCGGGCGGGCGGACAGCTCCGCGAGCAGCCCCTGCCAGATGGTGGGCACGGCGGCGGCGTGCGACGGCTTCAGCGTCTCGATCATCTCGGCGAGCGGGCCGGGCTGCAGGAACCGGTCGGGCATCAGCATGTTGACGCCGGTCATGAAGGTCGCGTGCGGCAGGCCCCAGGCGTTGACGTGGAACTGCGGGACGACGACGAGCGAGAGGTCGGCGTCCGTCAGGCCCATGGACTGGGCCATGTTGACCTGCATGGAGTGCAGATAGATCGAGCGGTGGGAGTAGACGACGCCCTTGGGGTCGCCGGTGGTGCCGGAGGTGTAGCACATGGCCGCGGCGGAGCGCTCGTCCAGCTCGGGCCAGTCGTACGTGGTCGACTTGCCGGCGATCAGGTCCTCGTACTCGTGCACCTGGACGCTCGCGCCGGCGAGCAGCGACCGGTCGCCGGGCCCCGCGACGACGACGTGCTCCACCGGCTTGAGGTGCGGGAGGAGCGGCGCGAGGAGGGGCAGCAGCGAACCGTTGGCGATGATCACGCGGTCGGCGGCATGGTTGACGATCCAGGCGAGCTGCTCGGGGGGCAGCCGCAGGTTGAGGGTGTGGAGGACGGCCCCCATGGAGGGGATCGCGAAGTACGCCTCCACGTGCTCCGAGTTGTTCCACATGAGCGTGGCGATCCGCTCGTCGCCGTCGACGCCGAGGTCCTCGCGCAAGGCGTGGGCCAGCTGCGCGGCACGGGCTCCGATCTCGGCGTAGGAGCGGCGTTCGGGCTCGCCCTCGCCGGTCCAGGTGATCACCTGCGACGTCCCGTGGATGCTCGACCCATGGGTCAGGATCCTGGAGATCAACAGCGGTACGTCCTGCATGGTGCTCAGCACGGCGTCCTCCCGGGGCGGCTCTGCCTACGCGGTGGTAACGGTTGCGCTGATTCTGCTCACATACCGATCGGTATGTCACTAGGGGACAGAATGATCGATCAGAGCGAGCCTCCCGCGAAACAGGTACCGAAAGCCTCTCGGCCAGGCAACGAACGGACTACCGCACGGGTTCCAGCTCGGGGTCCTCGCGCAGCTTGCCCAGCGCGCGGGACACCGCCGACTTCACCGTGCCCACCGAGACACCGAGCACCTCGGCCGTCTGCACCTCGCTGAGGTCCTCGTAGTACCTGAGGACGACCATCGCCCGCTGCCGCGCCGGCAGCTTCATGATCGCCCGCCACATCGCGTCGTGCAGCACCTGCTGCTCGGCCGGGTCGGCGGCCTGGACGCCCTCGGGCTCCGGCAGCTCGTCGCAGGCGAACTCGTCCACCTTGCGCTTGCGCCACTGGGAGGTCCGCGTGTTCAGCAGCGCCCGGCGCACATAGCCGTCGAGGGCCCGGTGGTCCTCGATCCGCTCCCAGGCGACATACGTCTTGGCCAGCGCCGTCTGCAGCAGGTCCTCGGCGTCGCACGGGTTCGCGGTCAGCGACCGGGCGGTCCGCAGCAGCACCGGCTGCCGGGCCTTCACGTACGCCGAGAACGACGGGTACGACAGGTCCGTCCGGCCCGGCAGGGTCGGCCGGGCGGAGTGCGAGCGGGCCGAGTGCGAACGGGCCGGAGTCGTCAGGGTCCGCGGCACTGGTGCAGCGGCCTTCGAAGCGCTGGTGCAGACGGGTGTGGTCATGGCTCCACGCTAGGAGCGGCCCCCGCCCGGCGGATCGGCCGCAGGTCCCGAAGACGAATCCCCCTCAGGTTGTAGGAGTGGGGCGGACCTCACCTACTGGAGGTGGATGAACAGCCCCCAGGTACTGAGGGTGTACCCCTGAGAAACACCTGCCAGGGTTGTACGGCACCGATCACCCCGGCCCCGCCGGTCCCCAGGGTGCCCGAAGTCCCTCCCGGCCGCCACACCCTGACCGCTCACCCGTCCGTCCCCAGCACCAACCCCGAGGTCGGCACCCCCGTCCCCGCGGTGACGAGCACCCGTTCGGCGCCGGGAACCTGGTTCACGGAGGTGCCCCGCAGCTGCCGTACCGCCTCCGCGACGCCGTTCATCCCGTGCAGATACGCCTCGCCGAGCTGCCCGCCGTGGGTGTTGATCGGCAGCCGTTCCGCCGCGACGAAGTCCGCCGCCTCACCCGGCCCGCAGAACCCGAACTCCTCCAGCTGCATGAGCACGAACGGCGTGAAGTGGTCGTAGAGGATGCCCACGTCGAAGTCGCCGGGGCCGAGCCCCGAGGTGCGCCGGAGCTGGCGGGCGACGACGCCCATCTCCGGCAGCCCGGTGAGATCACTGTCGTAGAAGCCGGTCATCTGCTGCTGCGCCCGGCCCGCGCCCTGGGCGGCGGCCACGACCACGGCGGGCGGCCTCGGCAGATCCCGCGCGCGCTCCACCGAGGTCACGACGAGCGCCTGGCCGCCGTCCGTCTCCTGGCAGCAGTCCAGCAGCCGCAGCGGTTCGACGATCCAGCGCGAGGCCGCGTGCTCGTCGAGGGTGAGGGGGCGGCCGTGGAAGTACGCCGCCGGGTTCGTCGCCGCGTACTTGCGGTCGACCACGGCGACGTGACCGAACGCCTCGGGGGTCAGCCCGTACGCGTACAGATAGCGCTGCGCCGCCATCGCCACCCAGGAGGCGGGCGTGAGCAGCCCGAACGGCAGCGTCCAGCCCAGCGCCACGCCCTCCGCCGACGGCTCCCGGTGGCGTACGCCGGCGCCGAACCGCCGCCCCGAGCGCTCGTTGAACGCGCGGTAGCAGACCACGACCTCCGCCACGCCCGTCGCGACCGCCAGCGCCGCCTGCTGCACGGTCGCGCACGCGGCACCGCCGCCGTAGTGGACGCGGGAGAAGAAGGACAGCTCACCGATGCCGGCCGCCTGCGCGACCGTGATCTCCGGGCTGGTGTCCATCGTGAACGTCACCATCCCGTCCACGTCCGCCGGCGCCAGCCCCGCGTCGTCGAGCGCCGCCCGTACCGCCTCCACGGCCAGCCGCAGTTCGCTGCGCCCCGAGTCCTTGGAGAACTCGGTCGCGCCGATCCCGGCGATCGCCGCCCGCCCGCCGAGCCGGTCCCTGGTCCGTACGCTCACCGCGCCTCCCCCAGGGTCACGGTCACCGTGCCGGTGACATGTCTGCCGATGCCGTTCTCGCCGACGACCTTGACCGTGGCCGTGGTCGTGGTCGTGGTCGTACCGCCGCCTTCGATCCCGTCGACCGATGCGACCGCCTCGACCGCCTCGACGGTGCCGGTCAACACCATCGTGTCGCCCGGGTAGTTGGGCGCGCCGAGCCGGATCGCCACCTTGCGGAGCACGGCGGCGGGCCCGAAGTGATCGGTGACATACCGCCCGACCAGCCCGTTCGTCGTCAGGATGTTCATGAAGACGTCCGGCGACCCGCGCCGCCGTGCCAGCTCCGGATCATGGTGTACGTCCTGGTAGTCACGCGAGGCGATCGCCCCCGCGACGACGAGCGTGCGGGTGATCTCGACCTCCAGCGACGGCAGCACCTGCCCGGCCTCGACCCTCATTCCGACGCCACCCCCTTCCCCACCCCGTCCTCCGTCACCCGGAAGAGCGGAAGCTCCAACTCCTCGTCACAGCGCGCGAATTCGAGCCGTACGGGCATCCCGATCCGCACCTTGTCGTACGGCACCCCGATGACATTGCTGACGATGCGCACCCCTTCCGCCAGCTCGATCAGCCCGACCGCGTACGGCGGATCGAAGGCCGGGAAGGGCGGGTGGTGCATGACGACGTACGAGTACACGGTCCCCTCGCCGGACGCCTCGACCGTGTCCCACTCGGGCGACCCGCACGCGTTGCAGCCCGGCAGCCAGGGAAGGCGGAGGCCGGCGCAGCCGGCGCAGCGCTGGATGAGGAGCCGGTGGCGCGAGACGCCGTCCCAGAAGCCGGAGTTGTCGCGATTGACGACGGGGCGGGGGCGGCGGGGACGCTCCTGGGGCGGGGGCGTCCTGGGTTGCGGCGTCCTTGGCTGGTGAACGGGCGCGTACTTGAGGATCCGGAAGCGATGGGTGCCGACGAGTTCGTCGCCCACCCGCACATCCGTCCGGGTCGTGACGAAGTGCCCAGTTCCCAGCCGGGTGGCCTTCCGGTCCGACACCGACTCGACGACCGAGTCGAACGTGATCTCGTCCCCCGGCCGCAGCGCCCGCAGATACTCCTGCTCGCAGTCAGTGGCGACGACGGAGGTGTACCCGGCGCCGTCGAGCAGCGCGAGAAGTTCGTCGTACGCCGGCGCGCGGGTCTTGTGCCCGCTCAGGCCGCCCATCGTCCACACCTGAAGCATGGTGGGTGGGGCGACGGCGTCCGGCCCGGTGTACGCGGGGTTGGTGTCACCCATGGCCTCGCACCAGTGCCTGATCATGGGCGAGTTGACGGGATCCTTGCCATGGCCGCCGAGGACGGCCGTGCGCCCCTCGTAGGCCTTGAGCCGTACGGACAGGTCCTCGACCATCGTGCCGCAGCCCCCTCGGACGAATCTGACTGTCCGTCAGATTGAAGGAACTGTCGCCGGAACTGTCAAGGTCGCCGAACACGCCTGTGCGGCGGTGCCGAAGCACCGCCGCACAGGCGTGTCACACCCCACAAACACGTCCCACACGTCCTGCGTGCGAGGGCCGGGCCTTGTCAGGACCGGGGCGACCTCATCCACGCACCCCGGGCCACCGACCCGCCCCCGACGGGTTCACCAGAGGTTGGTGAAGTTGACGACGGCGTTCTCCTGGTCGATGGCCGTGTAGCCGGAGCCGTTGACCTGGGCGGTGTTGTTCTGGTTCGAGGCGCCCGAGCCGTTCGCCTGCTGCTGCGAGGTCGACGAGTTGCCGTTGTTGTCCTGGCCGACACCGCTGCCGACGATGTTCGCCACGCCGGCGTTCGATCCGTTGTCCGCGAACGAGCCGTTGTCGGCCGTCGCCACGCCGGTGAACAGGGCGGCGGCGATCGGGAGCGCCGAGACGGCGGCGAGAACGCGGGCGGTACGGATGCTTGCCATGTGCATTTCCTCCAGGGACTTTCACACAAGTACGGGTTGCCCCGGGGCAGTTGGCCGGCCGCCTCGGTGCGGGTCTTCGACGTCGCGAATCAAGAGTTGCCCACCGAATCCCCGGCGAACCACCCCGGAAGGCCTCATTCCCCCTGAAGCGTGATGACAAGTCGATAAACCCCCTTGGATCAAGGAACTCCCAGCTCAGCCCGGATGAGACTCACACATGACAGCAAGATCAAGTGGGACAAGGGGCGAAGCGTTCCGGCACCTTTCCGGCCAACCCGCGGACAGGCCCTCGACGGCCGAAAGCGCACCCCGAACTCTCTTCCCTTTATCGAACACACGTACGAACATGGAGGTATGGCCACCATCGACCGGCAGGCCGGCACCCTGGCCCTGGCGCACGCCCTCTCCGCCGCCGAGCGCGGACTGGCGGTGATCCCCCTGTCCCGCGCGAAACTCCCGGCCCTTCGCTCCCCCCACCGCAACGACCCGCCCCCGGCCGACGACCGCCTCTGCCATGGCGAATGCGGCCGCTTCGGCCACGGCGTGTACGACGCCTCCACCGACCCCCACCGCGTCCGCGAACTCTTCGCCGCCGCCCCCTGGGCCACCGGCTACGGCATCGCCTGCGGCATCCGCCCCCACCACCTCATCGGCGTCGACCTCGACACGAAATCCGGTACGGACTCCTCCGCCGCCCTGCGCGAACTGGCCCTGCGCCACCTGTTCACGATCCCTGAGACGGTCGTCGTGCTGACCCCCAGCGGTGGGCGCCACCTCTGGCTCACCGGCCCGCCCGACGTCGTCGTCCCCAACTCCGCGAGCCGTCTCGCCCCCGGCATCGACATCCGCGGCGCCGGCGGCTACCTCGTCGGCCCCGGCTCCCGCACCGACCACGGCGTCTACGGCACGGCCCCCGGTACGGCCCACCTGCCCCCGGCCCCCTGCCCACCGGCCCTGCTCCGCCTGCTGCTGCCACCGGCCCGCGCGAGCGACGCCTCCGATGCGCCCGGCGGAGGCCCGCCCGACAGCCATGACCATGGTGGTGGCCAGGGTCACGGGTTGATCCACTTCGTCCTGACCGCCCAGGAGGGCCAGCGCAACACCCGCCTCTTCTGGGCCGCTTGCCGCGCCTACGAGAACGGCCTCGGCCCCGGCCTCACCGACGCGCTGCTCGAAGCCGCCGTACGCACGGGTCTCACAGAACGCGAGGCCCGTTCGACCATCGCCTCGGCGGCACGGATGTCGGGACGTGGGCGCGGCGGCGGACCGGGGCGGTGAGCCCGGAACCCAGAAGTCCCGCCCTCCTGAGCCGTCGCACGGACGACCGATGCCTGCGTTTCCGGGCGTCGGTCGTTGGAAGAACTGAACTGACCGCGGCCCGGCAACGGACGCGCCGTGGGCGAACGCCGGCCGACGTCGGCCGGCGTTCGACGGACCGTGCGGAACGACCGCTCTGGAGGGACGAGTTGGACAGGGAACAGCGGCAGGAGTTACTCGCCGAGGTCCACGTGGAACGGGACCGCTTGCTTCCGCTCCGCGCGGAGGCGACCGACACCACGATCGAACTGATGCGGACGAGCACGGGCCCCACCGTGGAACCCGATCTCGTGCCCTATCTGAACCTGGCGTATCTCCTGACGATCAAACGCGCCTACGGGGACGACCAACTCATCGCCTTCGCCCTCTCCTTGGCGAACTGGGCGGTGGCCGCGATCGACGAGGTGGCGAAGGTCACGGGCCGCACGGCGGAGCAGGTCATCGACCGCTACGAGACGGAGATCATCGCGGCGCGGGAGTCGGCCGAGGCCGACGGGGACGACTTGGACTGACCGGCCCCGCCGGCCGCGCCGTCAGGGCACCGCACCGCATCCCTACCGGGGCGGGTCCTCGCGGCCGGCGTCGGGCTGCCCGGTCTGCTCCGAGCCCATCTGCTGCCTGAGCCGTTCCTGCGCCGAGTCGACCTGACCGCTGTACTTGCCCTGCGTCCGCCCGTCGACATAGTCACCGGCCTTGTCGACACCCTGCCCGGCCTGCTCCTCGTGGCCCTTCAGCATCTGCTTGAGCTTGTCCATCATGGACATAACGGCTCCTTCCGCCGTCGACACCATCCCCACCAGAATCCGCGCCCCACCCCCACCCCGCATCTCGTAACCACCCCACCAACACCACGACCCCTGACCGTCTTACCTGGTCAGGGGCCGTTTAACTATGCGGTGGGTGTGGGATTTGAACCCACGGTGACTCGCGCCACGACGGTTTTCAAGACCGTTCCCTTAGGCCGCTCGGGCAACCCACCCCGCGCGATCACGTTCGTGGTCGCGCGGGGACAAGACTAGCCGGTCAGCGAGGGTGGGCGGGGTGGGGTGAGCGGGGTCAGCTGTCGCCCTCGCGTTCGCCGAGGGTGACGTCGGCCGTCCGGGTCTTGCCGTCGCGGGTGAACGTGAGGGTGACCTTGTCGCCGGGGAGGTGGGTCCAGATCTCGCCGATCAGGGTGGGGCCGCTGTCGATGACGTGGTCGTCGAGCTTGGTGATGACGTCACCGGGCTTGAGGCCGGCCTCGTCGGCGGGGCCGCCCGCGGTGATGGAGTCCGCGCCGCCCTCACCCGAGTCCGTGATCTTCGCCCCGCCCGTGCCCTCCTCCAGGGAGACCGAGGCGCCGATCACCGGGTACACCGGCTTGCCCGTCTTGATCAGCTGCTGGGCCACGTTCTTGGCCTGGTTGATCGGGATGGCGAAGCCGAGGCCGATGGAGCCCGCCTGGCCGGAGCCGAAGCTGCCGCCGCTGCTGGCCGACTGGATCGCCGAGTTGATGCCGATGACGTTGCCCCGTGCGTCGAGGAGCGGGCCGCCGGAGTTGCCCGGGTTGATCGACGCGTCGGTCTGCAGGGCGCTCATGTACGAGGCCTTGCTGCCGGAGGAGCCGTCGCTGGAGGCCACCGGACGGTTCTTCGCGCTGATGATGCCCGTCGTGACCGTGTTGGAGAGGCCGAAGGGCGCGCCGATCGCGATCGTCGAGTCGCCCACCGCGACCTTGTCGGAGTCGCCGAGGGTCAGCGGCTGCAGGTTCGACGGGGCGTTCTTCAGCTTGATGACCGCCACGTCGTAGCCCTGCGCGTGCCCGACGACCTCGGCGTCGTACTTCTTGCCGTCCGGGAAGGTCGCCGACACCTTGCCGCCGTCGACGGCCTCCGCCACCACGTGGTTGTTGGTGACGATGTGGCCTTCCTTGTCGAACACGAAGCCGGTGCCCGTGCCGCCCTCGCCGTCGCTGCCGGAGGCCTCGATGGTGACCGTGCTCGGCAGCGCCGAGGAGGCCACGGCGGCGACCGTACCGGCCGCGCGCTTGACGTCACCGCCGTTCTGGGAGGCGGAGACGGTCGTGGAGCCCGAGGAGTTGTCGTTGCGGTCGGCCAGGGTGTAGCCGATGCCGCCGCCGACCCCGCCCGCGACCAGCGCGGCCACCAGGATCGCGGCGATCAGACCGCCGCGCTTGTTGCCGGCCGGCTTGGGGGCGGGCTGCTGCGTCTGCTGCCAGGAGGAGCCCCAGCCGCCGCCACCGGAGCCGCCGGCGCCACCGGCCCCCCCGGCCGCGCCGCCGTCCGCGTACGCCCCGCCGGCGCCGGCGCCGACGCCGTTGTCCGCGTACGACGGGACGGCGGGCGGCGCCGGGGGCGGCCAGGCGGCGTCGGGCGCGGAGGACCCGGCCGCACCGGGCGCCTGTCCATAGCCACCGCCGTATGTCTGCCCCTGCCCCTGGCCCGGAGCCGCCGCGTATCCGGGCGCCCCGGCGGACACCAGCTCCGGATGCGGCTGGTGAACCGGCGGCTGCTGAGCCACCGGCTGCTGAGCCGTCGGCGGCTCCGCCTGCGGCACCCGCGGCTGCACCGCCGTGGCGTCCGGCTGCGGGGCCGTCGGCGGGGCCGGCGGGAGCTGGGTCGTCGGCTCGTTGTCGGCGGTGGTTCCGGCCGGGGTCGCCGGGGCGGTGGGCTCCGCCGGTGCCGCGCTCGGCTCGTGCGCCGGGGCCGGTGCGGAGGCAGCGGGAGTTTCCACCGGCACAGGAGGTGCGGACGGGGCCGGGGGTACCGGGGTGCCCTCGTTCTCGGTGCTCACAGCTTTTCTCCTCGATCCACGGCTTCACCTTGTCGGCGGTCGACTGTTCTTGGTCGCACATCAGGCTGTGCGCGAGTGTTGTGTGTGGTCAGCTTTTCCCACGAGCCGTCAGGGCACCATAAGCGGTGCCTGTGGGTCCGGGACCATCCTTTATATAGGATCTATCGGACTATCGGCGCGTACTGTGCGTATGAACCCGGTCGTCCACGGTCACCGCCCCCACGCGTACCCCGTCACGGTGGCACCATGACGCGGTGACCCACGCACGACAGCTCCCGATTCAGGTCGTCGCCCACCGCGGCGCCTCCGAGGCGGCCCCCGAGCACACCCTGGCCGCGTACAAGAAGGCGATCGAGGACGGCGCGGACGCGCTCGAATGCGATGTCCGGCTGACGGCCGACGGCCACCTGGTCTGTGTCCACGACCGACGCGTCAACCGTACGTCGAACGGCCGGGGCGCGGTCTCCGCCCTGGAGCTGGCCGACCTGGCCGCCCTGGACTTCGGCTCCTGGAAGAACGGCGACGAGGCCCCCGACTGGGAGGTCACCCCCGAGGACCGGGCGGACACCTCCGTCCTCACCCTTGAACGTCTGCTCGAACTCGTGGCCGACGCCGGGCGCCGGGTGGAGCTGGCCATCGAGACCAAGCACCCCACCCGCTGGGCGGGCCAGGTCGAGGAACGGCTGCTGGTCCTGCTGAAGCGGTTCGGTCTGGACGCCCCGGAGCCGGCCGCCGGGTCGCCGGTGCGGATCATGAGTTTCTCCGCGCGCTCGCTGCACCGCGTCCGCGCCGCGTCGCCGACGCTGCCGACGGTCTATCTGATGCAGTTCGTCTCGCCCCGCCTGCGGGACGGACGGCTGCCGAGCGGTGTCCGGATCGCGGGCCCCTCGATCCGGATCGTGCGCAACCACCCCGCGTACATCGAGCGCCTGAAGAGCGCCGGGCACCAGGTGCACGTGTGGACCGTGAACGAGCCCGAGGACGTCGACCTCTGTGTCGAGCTGGGTGTCGACGCCATCATCACCAACCGCCCGCGCGCGGTCCTCCACCAGCTCGGCCGCTGACGGACCCCCCGCCCTCGGCCACCCCGAGCGCCCGAATTCCGGGACCGGCGAGCGCACGGCTTCCGACAGCTTCCAACACCCCGATTCCGACAGCTTCCAACACGTCGCCCCGGACAGGTCCGAACACGCCTCTGTTCACACCTGCTACCACCCCGCAGGCCCCTGTCGGCGCCGCCGCGCGCCCCTTGGCGGAGGTAAGAATTCCGCCAAGACGGCCGGTCCCGACCCGAGGACAAGTCGGTATATCGGGGACGAAATTCAGCCAGTCGGCTACGGGGTGTGCACCGGCGCGTTCGGTCCGTATTCGATCGTTGTGAGTGCGTCAGAGCACATGTTCCGGCCGGTTTCCAGTCCAGTCCAATGGGGCATTCACACCGTGGCGTGGGGCGAAGGAGGTCTCGGGGGTGGCGTTGGTGGTGGCACAGGAGGTGCCCACGTCGTCGAGCATGGCCGTACCCCATGGCCCTGCGGGCGTGGGGGAAGCGAGGCACCGGATGCGCGATCAGTTGCGCGGCGGTGGTGTGGCGGAATCGGTCATCGACGACGCCCTACTGATCCTTTCCGAACTACTCAGCAATGCCTGCAAACACGGCAGGCCGCTCGGCGAGGCGCTGGCCGGTGACGGCGATGTGCGCTGCTCCTGGCGCATGGACCCCACGGGGCGGCTCACCGTCGAGGTCACGGACGGCGGTGGTCCGACCCGCCCGGTTCCGTCCACGCCCTCGGTCACCGCACATGGCGGCCGTGGGCTGAACATCGTGACGGCACTGGCCGACGACTGGGGTGTGCGCGACGACGCCCGGGGCGAGGTCACGGTGTGGGTCGTCGTCCAGGACGACGTCTACCGCGCCCACCGACGGGACGACTTCGCGACCCGCGTCGTGGCCCCCGCGGTCTCCACCGTCCCCGATCTGGACTTCGCGGACGCGTTCGAGGACATGGACTGATCCCTCCACCGGGCGGGGCGACGCGGTCGTCCACCGGGTGGGAACCATGTGCGTGCCCGCCGACCGGGCCAGGCGGGCACATCCTGGCCTGATCCACCGGTTCCGGGACGACTCGGTGCGTTGTCCACAGGGTCCCGTCGGGCGCCGTACGAGCGGCTAGGCTCGCGCGAGTACGAGACGAGCCGTGATCGGGAGACACCCACGATGGCCAAGAAGCGACCCCACACCAAGGCCAAGCGCCCGCAGGGCACCGGCGGAGCCGGCGCCGCAAGCGCCGATGGGCAGGTTCCGGTTGCCGGCGCGCGCGAGCAATGCCCCTGCGGCAGCGGCCGCCGCTACAAGGCATGTCACGGCCGGGCCGCCGCCCAGGCGGTGACCGAGCTGGTGCAGCGCCCGTTCGAGGGCCTGCCGGGCGAGGGCGACTGGATCGCGCTGCGCGAGCTGGTGCCCGCCGCCACCGTCGAGCTGAAGCTGAAGGACGCGCTCCCCGAGGGCGTCCCGTCGGTGACGCTCGCCACCGTGCTGCCCATGGCGTGGCCCGCGCTGCGCCGCGACGACGGCTCGGTCCTGCTGGGCCTGCAGAACGACACGGCCTCCGGCGACATCAGCCGCGACCTCGCCGACACCCTCCAGCGCGCCCTCGTCGCCGAGCCGGGCACTCCGGTTCAGGGCCGCCGCGCCCCGGCCGACGGTCCGCGTCTGCAGGACCTGCTCGACCCCGAAGGTGAGTTCGAGCCAGTTGTGCACACGGGCTTCGAGTTCTGGGTCCCGGACACGGACAACGCGACTCCCGAGGTGACCGCCTCCCTGGAGCGCGCCAACTCCGCGGCGATCCCGACTGTGAAGCTCGCGGGCGTCGATGCGGCGTACTGGTGCGAGACCCCCGACAAGAACCATTTGCGATGGGTCATGCCGCACGCCGAGGAGCGGCTTCTGGACGCGCTCGCGCGGCTGCACGCGGCGGGGCGGTCCAGCCTCGGCGAGGGCACCCGTCTGGTGGGTTCCTTCCGTGCTCACGGCCTCACCGTGCCGGTCTGGGACCTCCCCAGCGGTGTCGGCGCGGACGACATCGAGAAGCCGGCGGCGGAGTTCGCCGAGCGGCTCGCCACCGCCCTGGCCGACGAGTCCCCGCTGACCCCGGACGAGCGCCGGGCGCGCGGCGGACTGACCAACCGGCAGGTCACTCTCAGCTGACACGCACTCGGCGGGCCGGCGCGACGGCCGGCCCGCCGAGTGCGTGCGAAGTGTGGTGACTCCTGTCACAACTCCCCTACGTGACAGGCAAATTCGTGTCCGAATAGCCAAGACCGAATTTGCGAAGCGCCGATCTCTTGTTACGGTTCCATTAGCCCGGTTGCTGGTGCATCCCCCGTCGCCAGCAACCGGGTCTTTTCATGCCCGGATCCGGAACGGCTCCGCTGTACGGATCCCGGCGCGGCGTCAACGCCCTTACGAGCGGCCTGAGTTGCTCCCTGAGCGCAGCAACAGCGGTCCCCCGCCGTCCGGAGCCGCGAACTCCGCCACAGCCGTGTACGCCCCCGCTGCGCCCCGCGTACGCCCCCTTGGCGTCTCACATACCCCGGGCTCGTCGTGCGCGCCCACGGCGCAGTGCATCCGTACGGTGCGCCCGCCGGGCGCCATCATGCTGAGGACCGCACTCAACTCCCGCCCGGTGGCGTTGCGGTAGTAGGTGCGGGCCCAGGTCTGCTCGCCCTGGGTGAGGACACATGTCTGTGCCTCGATGCCGTCGGGGGAGGTGAGTTCGGGACCGCAGCGGGCGGCGGTGGCGAGCCCGAGACCGAGCAGCCGCGAGGAGTCGGCGTCGCCACCGGCGGCTTTCGGATCGGCACGCCCGGCGGAGGGGTCTGCGGAGGAGCTGGCCGAGGAGTCTGCGGAGGAGTCGGCCGAGGCAGGGCCGGATGAGCCTGCGGAGCCGGACGAGCCTGCGGAGCGGGTGGAGTCGGCGGAGTTCTCGACGTCCCCGCCGGACCCGTCCGTGCCCCCGTCCGTCGCGCCGCCGGATCCACCCGTCCCCGCATCGGCTTCGCCGCCGTCGGCGCCGAGGCCAGTGGCATCGCCGGGGCGCCCGGTGACGCGGTCGAGGTCGGAGGTGAGGGCTCGTTCGGACGTCTGTGCGTCGCCGAGCGGGCCGGCGGACGCGGCGAGGGGCAGGCCCAGCGCAACCGCGACCGCGACGGTCAGTCCCGCGAGGCGGAGCCGGCGCGGATCGGGCCCGCCGCGCGCCGGATCGGACGCTCTACGGCTCCGGGGCGGGGGAGCGCTGTGACGGCCGCGCGACGGGGCCCCGTGGCCCCCGGGAAGACGCTGCATATGCGGAACATAACGACCGACCGGGGGCGCCCGGCCCCGCGCGCGCCGGGCGGGCTCAGAACTCGGGCGCGCTCACACCCGTACGAGTGAGGGCGTCGACGACCGCGTCCACGACCGCCTCGACATCGGGCACCCACGGCGCGGCCGAACCGGGCAGCGGTGCCCGCTCCCAGCGGATCAGACCGTGACCCGTCTCGGAGGGGGGCAGGGCCAGATAACCGCCCTCGCTGTGGAAGCGGAGCGAACCGGGGACGAAGTCCTTGGCGTAGAGCAGTTCGCCCAACTGCTCCATGGAGTACGGCGCGACGAGGATCGCCCAGCGGTGCGGGGCCGCGACCACGGGGCCGAGGCGCATACCGGAGCGGTCGAGCGCGGCGAGGGCGCGGGAGGCGGCCAGGGCCGGCAGGCTCACCGCGCAGGGGGCGGCACCACCGGTGGCCAGCACGATCGGGGCGGTCGGCCGGTTGGTCCACCACCAGCGGACCATGCGCTCGTCCGTGGTGGCGGCGAGCAGCGGCGGGTCGAAGGGGTGAGCGCCGGGCACCACGCACTCCGGGTCCGGGCAGCCGCAGCGGGCACGCCCCTGCGGGTCCGGCGCCACCCCCGGGAGTACGGGCCACTGCCATTCCGTCGCGAACGTCAGGGCCTGCTCAAGAAGCTCGGGCCTCCCGCCGTTGCGCTTGGACAGGAGCCTGCGTCGCTTTCCGGGGATCTCGCGCATGAGCGCTCGTCCTTTCCGTTGCACGCATGGCAACACCGTGGGTCACATCACAACATGTGTCGTTCACTGCACTGTGCGTACCTGCTGGCGCATCACACCCCTGTCGCGGACAAGGGGAACCCTGCGGGCCGAGCTCGGTTACGTCCGCGTCCATCGCTTGCGTCGACTTGCGTCTGTCAAAAGCATGGGCATGGCGTAGGGGTGGCGGCGCCTGGCGTTTTGCTGTCCTGCGTGTGCTCGCCGCCTCCGCCACGGGAGGATGGGGCTCGGTCGTCGGTGGATAGGACGCCCGGTTCCGTCGCCAGGTTCCGTGGCCTCCGCCACGCCTGGCCTTCACCGAGTACGTACCCATCACGACCGCTGTGACGCTCTGTTGAACAAGGCCAGTCGACCTCAATACACCGTTCACCACAACACTTTTTGGCCAACTTTGCTTTTTCCAAAGGACTGGACAAGAAGTTGACACATGTCCAACAGGGCCCCACGGACACCAGATATCCCAGCAGGACAATGCTGGACATCCCCTCACGAGTGCGTGTACATGTGGAGACACTGCTAGCGGCGCAGAATGACATGGGGGTTTGCGATGCTTTTGAGCAATACGCACCGGTCGGAAAGCCGGACACCATGAACGCCCCTCACCCTCCGAAAGTGGCTGGAATCGATTCAACGGTTCCCTCCCCCGCACACACTGTCGCGCCCGCGCCCGCCGCCCCGGGTACCCCATCGGCCCCTCCCGCCACCGGATTGGGCACCGCTCCCGGGGCCGTTCTGCAGGACAGACTCGCGGGCTGGGTCTCGGACCTCACGACGCTGCACGAACTCACCGAACGTCTGGCCCGCACGGACTCACTCGACGGCGCCCTGAAGGAGACCCTGCACGCCGGAGCCGCCCTCGTCGGCGCCCGCCGCGGTCTCCTCGTCCTCGAACCGGGCGACGGACTCGGCCCGGACACCACCATCGGCCTCGGCCTCGGCCGCGCCGACCTCGGGCACATCGAGACCGTGCCGCGCAGCTCCCTGCCGTACGGCCGCATCCTCGACGGACTGCCGGGCGGTGACGGGGAGATCGCGCAGCCCGACCTGTTCGCCGAGGACGGACTCGACCCCCGCCACCGCGAGGTCGCCGCCCGGCTCGGGTACGCGGCGAGCTACGCGCTCCCCCTGTCCACCGAGGGTGGATCCGGCGAGGGAGGCTCCGCCGCGCCGGCCGGCCCGCTCGGCGCCGCGGTCTGGCTGTACGACGAGCCCGCGGAACCGGTCGAGCGGCAGCGGCATCTCGTCGGGCTGTACACGCGGTACGCCGCCGAGCACCTGGCCCGGCTCGTCGAGGTCGAGCGCACCCGCGCGGCCATGGCGACCATCGCCGAGGAACTGCTCCCCTCCCGGCTGCCCCGCGTCGCCGGCGTCCAGCTCGCGGCCCGGCACCGCACCGGGCCGCGCGGCGGGGGCGACTGGTACGACGCGCTGCCGCTGCCGGACGCCGCGCTCGGCCTCGCGGTCGGCTCGGTCACCGGGTCCGGGCCCAGCGCGATCGCCGCGATGGGACGGCTGCGGGCCTCGCTGCGGGCGTACGCCGTGATGGAGGGAGAGGACCCCGTCGCCGTCCTCTCCGACCTGGAACTGCTGCTGCGCCTGACCGAGCCCGCCCGCTCCGCCACCGCGCTCTTCGCCTACGTCGAGCCGGCGCTGCGCAAGATCACGCTGGCCGGGGCCGGGCACAGTCCGCCGCTGGTGATCGGCGAGCGGCGCACCGAGTTCGTGGAGACGTCCCTGTCGGCGCCGCTCGGCATGCTCGCCTGCTGGGAGGCACCGAGCGTGGAGCTGACCGCCGCGCCAGGAGAAACCGTCCTGCTCTACACCGACGGTCTCCTCCAGCGCACGGGCGACCCCGTCGACCGCGCCTTCGCCCGCCTCCACGCGGCCGCCGCCGGTGTCCCCCGGGCCCTGCGCGGCGACCCCGGCGCCCTGGCCGACCACATCCTGCGCACCGTCCTCCCGGACCGCCTCGACGAGGCCGACGGCACGGAGGACGTGGTGTTGCTGGCGGCGCGGTTCGAGTAGGGGAACCCGTAGGGATGCGTAGGGATGCGTAGGGGTGGGACGGGCGCTGCCGGGGGCGGAGCGCTTGTGTCGCCGTGCGGTGGAGGCGCGCGTCACCGCGCCGGTACCGGGCTTCTTTCATCCGGCCCCCGGAGCTTCGCCTGCCGCGCGCCCCGCGCCTCCTGGCCGCTTCCGGTAAGGGGCCGGTGACCCGTCGTGAGGGGTGTTCCGGGGCTGCCGGGTCTCCTCCGGTACGACCTGGGTCTTCGTCGGTACGACCGTACGATGGACGAGGTCCAGTGCCGTACCTAGGAGGATGACCGTGGCGGACGAGCTCGAGCCGGCGATCCCGGAGACCGAGGCGACCGAAGCCGAGGAGCCGATCAAGCAGCGCAAGAACGGCCTGTACCCGGGCGTGTCCGACGAGCTGGCCGAGAACATGAAGTCGGGCTGGGCCGACACCGAACTGCACGGTCTGGAGCCGATCGCCCAGGCCGCCGAGACCGCCGCCCGCCGCGCCGCGCTCTCCGCGCGCTTCCCGAGCGACCGTCTGGTGATCCCCTCGGGCAACCTCAAGACCCGCTCGAACGACACCGAGTACCCCTTCCGGGCGTCGGTCGAGTACGCGTACCTCACCGGCAACCAGACGGAGGACGGCGTCCTGGTCCTGGAGCCGACCGGTGCCGAGGGCCACGAGGCGACGATCTACCTGCTGCCGCGCTCCGACCGGGAGAACGGCGAGTTCTGGCTCTCCGGCCAGGGCGAGCTGTGGGTCGGCCGCCGCCACTCGCTCACCGAGTCGGCCCAGCTGTACGGCATCCCCGCCGCCGACGTGCGCGAACTCGCCGACAAGCTGCGCGAGGCCACCGGCCCGGTGCGGGTCGTCCGCGGGTACGACGCCGGTATCGAGGCGGCCCTCACCGACAAGGTCACCGCCGAACGCGACACCGAACTGCGGGTCTTCCTCTCCGAGGCGCGGCTGGTCAAGGACGACTTCGAGATCGGCGAGCTGCAGAAGGCGGTCGACTCGACCGTGCGCGGCTTCGAGGACGTCGTACGGGTGCTGGACAAGGCCGAGGCCACGTCGGAGCGCTATATCGAGGGAACGTTCTTTTTGCGGGCCCGAGTCGAGGGCAATGACGTCGGCTACGGCTCCATCTGCGCCGCCGGCCCGCACGCCACCACGCTGCACTGGGTCCGCAACGACGGCCCCGTCCGCTCCGGCGACCTGCTCCTGCTGGACGCGGGTGTCGAGACGCACACGTACTACACGGCCGACGTCACCCGCACCCTGCCGATCAGCGGCACGTTCAGCGAGATCCAGAAGAAGATCTACGACGCGGTGTACGACGCCCAGGAGGCCGGGATCGCCGCCGTGCGGCCCGGCGGCAAGTACCGCGACTTCCACGACGCGGCGCAGCATGTGCTGGCCGAGCGGCTGGTCGAGTGGGGGCTCGTCGAGGGCCCCGTGGAGCGGGTCCTGGAGCTGGGCCTCCAGCGCCGCTGGACCCTTCACGGCACGGGTCACATGCTCGGCATGGACGTCCACGACTGTGCCGCCGCGCGCGTGGAGGCGTATGTCGACGGGACGTTGGAGCCGGGGATGGTGCTGACCGTGGAGCCCGGCCTCTACTTCCAGGCCGACGACCTCACCGTGCCCGAGGAGTACCGGGGTGTCGGTGTGCGGATCGAGGACGACATCCTGGTGACGGAGGAGGGGAACCGTAACCTCAGCGCGGGGTTGCCCCGGCAGTCCGGGGAGGTCGAGGGGTGGATGGCTTCTTTGAGGGGTGCGCGGGGGTAGGGCGGAGCGTGGTCGGGTGCGGGTGCGGGTGCGTGGGGGCTGGTCGCGCAGTTCCCCGCGCCCCTGAAAAGCAGGGGCTGCGCCCCATGCTTTTCAGGCCCGCCGCCGGTTCCCCTTCAGGCCCGCGGGGGCCTGGTCTTTTAGGGGCGCGGGGAACTGCGCGAGAAGCCCCACCGGGGCCGCACCCGCCGAAGCGACCCGCACCCCCGAGCTATGAGGCGACCAACACCCGCGAGGTGACCGGGAGCGCGTCCACGAACAGCGCGCCCGCCAGCAGCGACCCGCTGCCCCGGGGACTCCACCCCCGCTCCAGCACCTCCGCGTCGAGCGCGGTCAGTGCCTCCCGGCCCGCGTCCGTCGTCGTACCGCCCGCGTCGATCACGGTCCGGGCCCCGGCCTGCACCTTCCGCAGCCCATGGGGACCGGCGGTGTACAGCAACTCGGTGTCCTGGAGCGTGGACATGACCGTCAGCAGGGCGTCGAGGCGGGCGTACGGCTCCGGCGTCCCCGCCGTGCGGGCCTTGGCGAGGACGTCCAACGCCCGCCGTACATGAGGGAATCCGGCGCGGGCCTCACCCCGCGCGCCGGCCGCACCGTACTTGGCGGAGACCGAGGAACCCCGGGAAGGGCGCCGGGGCGCACGCCGGTCGGGATGCGCGGCGATCTTCTTGGCGGTGGCGGCGAGTTCGCGCCCGCGTGCGCCGGGGTCCATGGCCGCCGCGGCGACCAGGAGGCCCAACACCCAGGTGGCGCCCCGGTGTCCGCCCCCGGCGAGTTGCATGGAGTGTTCGGTGCAGCGCCCGATCGCGCCGAGTTCGGCGCGGAGTTCGGGTGTCGCCGTACCGTTGCGACGGGCGCAGGCCGCCATCGCCGCGAGGCCGGGCACCAGTGCCTTCGCCGACCAGCGCAGGGCGCGGTGGTCCTGCCGGGTGACGCGGGCGCCGAGG
Organism: Streptomyces sp. NPDC107538; assembly: GCF_055657445.1. Taxonomy (NCBI): domain Bacteria; kingdom Bacillati; phylum Actinomycetota; class Actinomycetes; order Kitasatosporales; family Streptomycetaceae; genus Streptomyces; species Streptomyces sp. NPDC107538. Next base: position 35,090 of record NZ_JBVKAY010000003.1, read on the forward strand.
TCGCGCGGGTCGGGCAGGCCGGGCTTGGGCGTCAGTTCCAACTGCCGGGTGAGCGCGGCCACCGCGGCCAGCGCCAGCGTCTCGTCCTCGCGGCTGCTCATGGGCGAACCCTACGAGGCCGACGCGGAGTCGGTGGCGGAGTCGGTCGGGGCGTCCGCCGGGGGCTCGCCCGAGGGGGGAGTGCCGCCCTCGCCGCCGCCACCGCCGCTGCCCGCCCCGGTGTTCTCGGCGTCGGGATCGATGCCCAGGGTGAGAAAGCCCTTGTAGCCGCGGGCCGGGTTGGCCTTCTTCACCGCCTTGAGGGTGAGCAGACCGCTGGAGGCGCCGCCGCCGTCGTAGACCATGTCGTCGTCGAGGGTGGTGTAGCTGCCGCTGTGCTGGGAGTAGGGCTCCAGGGTGAAGATCTCCTGGGCGATGTCGTCGTCGAAGAAGAACTGGCCGGTGTAGTTGACCTTGCCGCCCTCGTAGGTGCCGTCCTCCTTCTCGCCGCCGGTGTGCACCTTCACGTGGATGTGGCAGGTGCGCGGGGTGTACCAACCGGGGAAGATGGTCTCGAACTTGACCACCCCGTTCGCGTTCGCGATCTGGTAACCACGGAGGTAGGTGGCGTCGTTGGCGGTCGAACCGTCCTCGCTCTCGGCGGGCGCCGAACCGCCGGGGTTCGCGGTGGTGTAGCCGGAGTAGTAGCCCCAGGCGTCGCAGTGCCAGATCTCCACGGCCGCGCCGGGGACCGGGGTGCAGCCGTCGGTGGCGTCCACGACCGTGAGGCGCAGGGTCAGCGGGACACCGCTCTTGCCTTCGGTGATGTCCTTCCTGACCAGGGCGCCGTCAAGGTAGTACGGGCCCTCGGTGACGCTCGACATCAGCGTCATGCACGCACCGCTGGTGCTCGTCGCCTCCGCCGTGGCCGTCGCCGTCGCCCCGGTGGTGGCCGTCGTCTCGTCCGCGAACGCCGACTGGTACCCGGCCACCGCCAGCCCACCGGCGGCGACCGTCCCTCCGGTCACCGCGAGAGCGCGCCGCCGAGTGATCGTTTTGCTTTTGTGGATTCCCGTCATGCCCAGAAAATTAGGCACACAGCCCGTCAGGGGGCTGAGGTGTGGCTGTGCGGGGGCTGAGAGTGCCGAGAAGGCTGAAGTCACGCTCCACGGAGGGCGGTGAGCGCCGAACGGAGCCATCACGGAAAGTGACGAGCAGGGCTCACGGCCCCGAGTGGCCGAAGCCGGTTGAACCGGGGTCGTGCCGGGTCCGTGGAGGGATTTCGGGGGATGTCGTGGCGCGCTCGGGCGTACGCCTCGGCGCATGGATGTGCGGCTCGCGATCGGTTCGCCCCATGCACTTCCAGTAGGTGCAACTACGCTCTCTGCAGTACGAGTTGACAGTACATCGACTCAATTTGGATAACTCTTTGGTAAAAGTCTCCCGTGCCGCGTCGACTGCCTGGATCGTCATGCATCACGAGGTTGACCAAGGTCCAGCGCGGTGGCCTCGTCTTTGGCGCTGACGGGAGATCAAGAACTCACCCGTCAGCGTGATGTGACTCACGTTTATCCGGTGGGGCGTGGCATTGGTGCTGAGGTGGGGGGGTTATCGTCTGCGCCATCAGTGGCTCGCCTTGGGCCGGATAACCCCGCTTTTCTGCTGGCCACTGCAGCGTCTCACCATCGGCCTCAGATGGCAGTCCTGGACGATCACTGTTAGTAAATCCCTAGGTCTGAACCCCTAGGCTCACGCCACCGTCTGCGCTTCACGGCCCAGATGGTTGAAAGATTGATGAGGTCCGAATGAACGCATCCCTCGACGCCGCGGCCGAAGAGCCGGGAAAGCCGACCGCTGTCGGCCCGGAGCGGGTTTCCCTGGTGCGCCTGGCTGCGCAGAGTAACGGTGCGTTGTCGCCCGCGCTGACTCGTGCCGTCTCGAACGGCGTCGAGCGGCGGGGACCGGGCAGGGTCGCGGTCGCGGCCTTCCAGAGCTCGGTCTGATCTCATCGATCCCATCGATCGGGAACCGACAACACCCTCATGACACCCATGGGCCGACCACCCCACCCCTTACGCCAATTCGTGCTCAAAATGCACAGCCGCTGCGATCTGGCATGCGATCACTGCTATGTGTTCGAACACGCGGACCAAAGTTGGCACGGTCGGCCCATCGTGACGTCGAACGAGGTACTCCGGGCCACGGCGGAACGTATCGCCGAACATGCGCGGACCCACGCCCTGGACACCGTCCATGTGGTGCTCCACGGCGGTGAACCGCTCCTGGCCGGTCGCGTCCGGCTGCGCAGGGCGGCCGAGGAACTCCGCGCGGCGCTCGACGGCGTATGCGCCCTGGACCTGCGGATCCACACCAACGCCGTCACCCTCGACGAACGCTTCCTGGACCTGTTCGACGAGTTCGACATCAAGGTCGGCGTCTCCCTGGACGGCGACAAGGCCGCCAACGACCTGCACCGCCGCTACGCCAACGGGCGCAGCAGCCATGACCGGGTCCTCAGGGGCATCGCCCTGCTCAGTCGGCCCCGGTACCGCCATCTGTTCGCGGGCATCCTCTGCACCATCGACGTACGCAACGACCCGGTCGCCGTCTACGACGCGCTCGCCGAACTCGCCCCGCCCCGCGTCGACTTCCTCCTCCCGCACGCCACCTGGGACGAGCCGCCGCTGCGCCCGGCCGAGGACACCGAGGGCACGGCCTACGCCCGCTGGCTGCTGGCGGTCCACGACCGCTGGACCGCGGACGGCCGCCCCATGGACGTACGTATCTTCGACTCGATCCTGCGGACCCTGCGCGGCGACAGCAGCCTGACCGAGTCGCTGGGGCTGGCCCCGGCCGACCTCGCCGTGATCGAGACCGACGGCACGTTCGAGCAGGCCGACTCGCTGAAGACCGCCTTCGACGGGGCGCCCGTCACCGGTATGGACGTACGGAACAACACGCTCGACCAGGTGGCCGCGCACCCCGGGCTGGTGGCCCGGCAGCAGGGGCTCGACGGGCTGGCCGAGGAATGCCGTACCTGTCCGGTCGTGCGCTCCTGCGGTGGCGGGCTCTACGCGCACCGGTACAGAACCGGCAGCGAGTTCCTGAACCCGTCCGTGTACTGCTCCGACCTGCTGCGCCTCATCACCGACATCCGGGACCGTCACATGGCCGACCAGTCCGCCCAGCCCGCGCTCGCCGACCACCACCTCGACGAACTGGCCGCCGGTCTCGGCTCCTCCGAGACCACCGAACTGCTGGCCCACCACCAACTGGCGCTGGGCCGCGAACTGCTGGGCCTCGCCTGGCAGGAGACGGCACACACCGCGCAGGGCGAGGCCGCCTGGGAGACGCTCACCGTTCTCGACAGCGAGGCGCCCGAGTCGGTGGACCGGGTCCTGGCGCACCCCTATGTGCGGTCCTGGGCGCTACGGTCCCTCGCGGGCGACCCGGAGGCGGCCGAGACGGCGATGCGCGGGGTCGCGGAGATCGCCGCCGCCGCCGCGCTGCGCGCCGGCCGCACGGAGACGGTCGTCGTGCCGGTCCACGACGGGCTGCTGCGGCTGCCCACGCTCGGGGCGCTGGCCGTGGCGGCCGACGCCGAGCGGGCCGAGGTGCGCACGGACGCCGACGGCTTCACCGCCCGGGTGGGCGAGCGGACGTACACGATGTCCTGGGAGGGTGAGAAGGACCCCGCCTGGCAGCTGAGCCGGCAGTTCGAGCTGGACGGCTGGGCCGTCGCGCTGGAGGACACCGACCCCTGGCGCGACTGCCACGGACACCCGGCGCACGCCCGGCTCACCGAGGGCGAGGCGCAGGCCTGGCGGGCCGACCTGGCCGCCGCATGGGCGTGGATCCGGCGCGAACTGCCGCAGTACGCGCCGGGAATCGCCGCCGGGCTCCGGGTCGTCACCCCCCTGCGCCCCTCCTCCGAGGGTCACGACATCAGCTCCGCCGCCCGGGACGCGTTCGGGGCGGTGGCCATCGCCCGGCCGGCCGCGCCGGAGACGCTGGCGCTGCTGCTCGTCCATGAGTTCCAGCACGTCAAGCTGGGTGCCGTGCTCGATCTGACGGACCTCTACGACCCGTCCTGCGAGCGCCTGTTCTATGCGCCCTGGCGCCCCGACCCACGCCCCCTGGAGGGGCTGCTGCAGGGCACGTACGCCCATATCGCGGTGATCGACTTCTGGCATGCCCGGCTGCGCACCAGCACCGGGGAGGAGGCCCGCACCGCCGAGGTCCAGTTCTCCCGCTGGCGCGACCAGACCGCCGAGGCGGTGGAGACCCTGGCGGGCTCCGGTGCGCTCACGGCGGCCGGGGAGCGGTTCGTCGCCGAGATGCGCAAGACCGTACAGGGGCTGATGGGGGCCCGGGTCGGCATCGAGGCCCTGCGGACGGCTCAACGGGCGGCCGAGGAACACCGGGGCGCCTGGGAGGCGGCCGCGCGTTAGCGGAGGCGCGGCGCACGCCCGGCACGCGCGCCGGACTGAACCAGCGTCGAGACGGGTGTGTTCGTCCTGTTCCGAACAGGACTTGTGCCTTCCTACACTGGGGTCCCAGTCACGGAGCGTCGGGGGGCATACGTGCAAGGAGCCAGTCTGGGCAGAGGGGGGAGCAGTCCGTACTTCTTCCTCTCCTACGCGCACACGCCGAACCACGATTCGAGCGGCGCCGACCCCATCGTATGGGTGAAGAAGCTGTTCGACGGGCTGTGCGAGCACATCATGGAGCTGACCGACCTGCCCAAGGGGGCCAAGGTCGGTTTTCTGGACCAGGGCATCCAGGTCGGCACCCGGTGGACCGACGAGCTGTCGGTGAACCTCGCCCGCTGCAAGGTGTTCGTCCCGCTGTACTCGCCGCGCTACTTCCGCAGCGAGCAGTGCGGCCGGGAGTGGTGGGCCTTCTCCCAGCGGCAGGTCAACCACCGGGCGCGCGGCGGGATCGCACGGGACAGCGCGATCATCCCCGCGTTATGGGTGCCCGTGGAGCCCGCTCAAATGCCGCAGGTGGCAAGGGACTTACAGTTCAACCACGCCACCTTCGGGCAGGACTACGCGGACGAGGGCCTCTACGGACTGACCAAACTGCGCTACCTCCGTGACGAGTACGAGCGGGCCGTCTACCGGCTGGCCAAGCAGATCGTGCGGGTGGCCAACGACGCCGCGCTGGACGAGGGCAAGTTCTCCAAGGACTACGAGTCGCTGCCGGCCGCGTTCGGATCCGCCGAACACCCGCCGGAGTTCGACATCTCCGTGCTCGCCTGCACCCGTTCCGACCTGCCGCAGGGCCGTAAGCCGGACTACTACGGGGACCGGCCGCACGACTGGAACCCGTACCACCCGGAGTCCACCCTGCCGCTCGGCGACCACGCCGCCGACCTGGTGCGCACCATGGACTACAAGGTCAACGTCGGAGCCCTCGACGACAACTCCCGCATGCTCCGCCAGGAGACCCCCAAGGCCCCGGGGCTGATGCTGCTCGACCGGTGGGCGCTCGAATCCACCAAGGGCAAGGACCTCATGGGCAAGCTCTGCGGGGAACAGCGCCCCTGGGTCAGCGTGATGATCCCGCGGCACCGCAACGACGTCGTCCCGACGGAGAAGGAGCAGCAGCTCGAAGAACTGACGTACCGGACGCTGGTCCCGCGGCTGGCGGACGGCGCGGGCCACTGTGCGGCCAACGGCAGCATCCACGATCTGGACGCCTTCGGAAGCGAGCTGCAACGGGCGGTCGCCTCGGCCGTCTTCTACTACTGGGAGCACATCGAGACCTATCCACCGGAGGGACCACCCATCAAGCCTCCACGGCTGAAGGGGCCCGACCTGAGCTAGACCCGCGCGAGAGCTGCGCGAGACCCGCGCGGGCAGGACCCGGGTCACGGACCCCGGCAGCACCACCTGGCACGACCACCGAAAGGCGCGCGACGAGCGAGGCCGAAAGAGGCCGACAGGGCGGAAGGCAGAAACATGGCGCAAAGCCGCAACGGCACCGTGATCACGTTCTACTCGTACAAGGGCGGTACCGGACGGACCATGGCACTCGCCAACGTGGCGTGGATCCTGGCCGCGAACGGCCATCGTGTGCTGGCCGTGGACTGGGACCTGGAGGCACCGGGCCTGCACAAGTTCTTCCACCCCTTCCTGGACGCCCAGTTACTGCGGGGCACACCCGGGCTGATCAACCTGATAGACGAGTACCGGCGGGAGGCGCTGCGCAACCTGCCCGACCGGGCGGCCGACTGGCACCGCAGCTACGCACGGGTCCGGCCGCACGCGCTCTCCCTCGACTGGGCCTTCCCCGACGGCGGCAGCCTGGACTTCCTCTCCGCCGGCAAGCGGCACCGCGACTACCCCATCGTCGGCAACATGGACTGGGACCGCTTCTACGCCAGCTACGGCGGCGGCCAGTTCTTCGACGCGATGCGCGGCGACATGCAGCGCTACTACGACTTCACCCTGATCGACAGCCGGACCGGCCTCAGCGACCTCGCGGACATCTGCACCGTGCAGATGCCCAACACCCTGGTCGTCTGCTACACCCTCAGCGAGCAGAGCATCGAGGGCGCCGCCTCCGTCGCCCAGGACATCAAGGAGCTCCACGGCGACAAGGGCATCCGCATCCTGCCCGTCGCCATGCGCATCGACCTCGGTGAGAAGGACAAGCTGGACGCCGGTCGCGCCCGCGCCAAGGAACGTTTCTCCGGACTGCCGGCGGGCCTGAACTCCGACCAGCTGGCCGACTACTGGGCCTCGACGGAGATCCTCTACCAGCCGTACTACGCCTACGAGGAGATCCTCGCGGCGTTCGGCGACCCGCCGAAGTCGGCCAACTCCATGCTGAGCGCCTGTGAGCGGCTCACCTCGGTCATCACCGAGGAGCGGGTGACCAAGCTACCGCCGATCAGCGAGGCGAAGCGGGCCCAGTTCAAGAGCGCGTACACCAGGCAGCGCCCGGTCCCGCTCTCCCAGCTGACGCTCTACTACGTGTCCGAGGACCGGATGTGGGTGGACTGGCTCGAATCCGTGCTGCGGGGCGTGGGTTTCGAGGTGACGCCCAAGAACGTCCAGTCGATGCAGACGACGGAGATCGGCGGCGAGGCCATGCCCGGCGGGGCGCACCGGGTGCTCGCCGTGCTCTCGCCGAGCTTCGTCGACTCCCGGCGTGCGCGGGCGGCGTGGGAGGCGGCCGTGCACTCCGGCGGTTCCGAGAAGCGGCAGCAGCCGGTGTCGATCCGCGTCGACGACGTGCAGCTCAGTCTGCCGTTCGCCAGCCGGGGGGTCATCGACCTCAAGGGCCTGACCGAAACCCAGGCGTACACCACGCTGCTGAACGGGCTGGACCGCCCGGAGGCCGTCTCCACGATGTCCCCGAGCTCCCGGGGGCTGCGCTTCCCCATTCTCGGCCGACGGATCTCCAACGTCCCCGCCCGTTACCGCTGGTTCACCGGCCGCTCCACGATCCTGGACCGGCTGCGCCAGCAGCTCACCACCAACCGCCCCGGCCAGCGCGTGCCCCAGATCCTGCACGGCCTCGGCGGTGTGGGCAAGACGCACCTGGCCCGTGAGTACGCCCACCGGTTCATGGCGGACTACGACCTGGTGTGGTGGGTCGACGCCGAGCAGCCGGAGCTGGTGCCGCCCAAGCTGGCCGCGCTCGCCCAGCACCTCGGCCTCGGCGTCGGCGAGGACGTCAAGGAAGCGGCCGAGTCGGTCATCCACGCCCTCAGAAACGGGGAGCCGTTCAACCGCTGGCTGCTGATCTTCGACAACGTCGAGGACCTGGACAAGGTCCTGCACAACTTCCCGGAGTACACCGGCCCCATCCCCGACGACGTCTACGGCCACATCATCGCCACCACCCGCACCCGGCCCGCGCTGCCGAAGGTCCAGCCGCTGGAGGTGGAGGTCTTCACCCGCGAGGAGAGCGTGGAGCATCTGTGCCGCCGGGTGCCCGGACTGAGCGAGGAGGACGGCGGGCTGGTCGCCGACGCGGTGGGTGATCTGCCGCTCGCCATCGAGGTGGCCGCCGCCTGGCTGGAGGCGACGGCCACCCCCGTCGACGTCTACATCGAACAGCTGCGCGAGCAGTCCACCCAGGTGCTCTCCGTCAAGGAGGCCGTGGAGGCCGTGGACTACCCGAGGTCCGTCGGCGCCACCTGGAACATCTCCATCAACCGGCTCCGCGACGAGTCCCCGGCCGCCGCCCGCCTCCTCGAACTGTGCGCCTTCTTCGCGGCCGAGCCCATCTCGATGGGCCTCATCGGCAGCGACTCGATGATCAGGGCCCTGCTCCCGTACGACCGTGATCTGCGCGCCCGTTACATGCTGGGCCGGGTCACCCAGGCGCTGAACCGGTTCGCCCTGGCCAAGGTCGACTCGACCGACAACTCGATCCAGGTGCACCGCCTGGTCCAGGCCGCCGTGCGCGACAGCATGGACGAGCTGAAGTTCGAGGACACCATCCACGAGGTGCACCGCATCCTCGCCGCCGCCCGGCCGCCCGAGGAGGCCCTGGACGACCCCGCGCAGTGGCCCGGCTTCGAGGTGATCTGGCCACATCTGACGCCGTCGAACATCCGCAACTGCTCGGAGGAGGACCCGCGGCAGCTGATGGTCTACCGCGTCCGCTATCTGTGGAAGCGCGGCGACCTGCACGCCGCCCGCACCCTGAGCACCCAGCTCAACGACTTCTGGTCGGGCGAGTTCCCGGACGCCACCGACGAGCAGATCCTCAACCTCCGCTTCGAACTGGCGAACGTTCTGCGCTCGCAGGGCCAGTACCAGGACGCCCTGGACCTGGACGAGAAGACCCTCGCCGACCAGCGGCAGCTGCTGGGCGAGGACCACCCGAGCATCCTGATCACCTCCGGCAGTTTCGCCGCCGACCTGCGGGCGGTGGGCCGCTTCAAGGAGGCCCTGGAACTGGACCAGCGGATCTTCCGGGGCTTCCGGGAGATCTTCGGCGAGGACCACCCGCGCAGCCTGTCGGCCGCCAACAACCTCGCGATCGACTACCGGCTGGCCGGCCGCAGCGAGGACGCCCGCCGCCTCGACGAGGACACGGTCCGCCGGCGTACCGCACTGCTGGGCCCGCGCCACCCGTACACCCTGACCACCAAGGGGCACCACGCCCGTGATCTGCGCGAACTGGGGGACTTCAAGAGCTCGGTGGAGATCCTCCGCGAGGTCCGCGAGGGCTTCAAGAAGGTGCTCAACCCGAACGTGCCCGAGGTGCTGCGCGTCGACAAGAGCCTCGCGGTCTCCCTGCGCAAGGGCGGCCATACCGCGGAGGCGCTGCGGATCACCCAGGAGACCTGGGACACCTACGCGCTCTACCACGACCGCTACGGCAGCACGATCCCCGAGGCGCTGGCCTGCGGACTCAACCTCGCCGCGGACTACTTCGCCACGGACCCGGAGAACGGCGCGGGGCGCGCGGTCGAACTGGTCGAAGAGGTGCTGGAGGGCTACAAGAACATCTTCGGCCCCGAACACCCGTTCGTCATGTACTGCCTCAACAACCTCTCCATCTACCGCCGGGCCCAGGGCGAGGCGGAGAAGGCCGCCGAACTCAGCGAACAGGCCCGCGACGCCCTCGCGGAGGACCTCGGGGACGACCACCCCGCCGTCCTGTCCGCCGGTCTGAATCTCGCCAACGCCTACGGCGACCTGGGGCTCCACGACCGGGCCGAGCAATGGGAGCGGGTGGCCATCGAGGGGCTGCGCGCCCGGTTCGGGGCGGATCACCCGGACGTGCTGGTCAGCACCGGGAACCTGGCCGTGACCCTGCGGGGCATGCGGCGGACGGACGAGGCCGAGCGGCTCCAGCAGCAGGCGGAGACCAGGCTGTCCCAACTGCTGGGCGACACCCACCCGGTCACCGAGTCCGTCCGCGCCGGGCGCCGGGTCGGCCGGGACCTGGAGCCGCAGCAGACGTGAGCCGTCACCGCTGGGGCCTGCCCTCGGGGGCAGGCCCCAGGGTCTGTCGTTCGGATCACGGCCGGCTTCGGGCGACGGCGCCTGATGGCTGCCGGTGAGCGGAGCTTGGTGCGTGCAGCTGCAAGGCGGAGGAGGGCGTCGACGCAGAGGCCGCAGATGTGCGTGCCACGCCCCGCGGCCCAGGCGTGATCCGGACGACAGGCCCTAGTTGACGGTGACGGCCCAGCTCAGGATGCGGGTCAGGACCCGCAGGGAAGCGAAGTGGGCGGCACCGCGTTCGACCTCGACCTCCGCGTACGGGATGTTCCGGCCCAGCCAGCGGGTGTGCTCCACGGGGGCGAAGATGTCGTCCGCGCCGTGCCAGAGCTTCACGGGCGTGTTGATACGGCCGAGGTCGAAGCCCCACCCCGTGCTGAACGCCATCACGTCGTCCACCCAGCCGTCGGCGGAACTGCGCAGCCCCTCCGCGAAGTTGCGCTCCAGCATGTCCTGGATCCCGGCGTCCGCGATGATCCACCGGTCGGACTCCGGCAGCCCGCCGGCCATCTCGGCGACCGACGCGGCCGGATCGGCGACGATCGACTTCGTGCGGCGTCCGAGGGTCGCGGTCACCCGGTTCCGGCCGATGGCGGCGTTGACGTACTCCCGCACGTTCGACTCGGTCATGCCCTGGAACCAGTCGAGTCCGGACGCGTCCCGCGGAGCCAGGCTGACCAGCGCGCCCACCCGCGTCGTCCGCTCCGGCAGCAGCGCGGCGCAGGCGAGCGCGTGCGGGGCGCCGCCGGAGCGGCCGACCACGGCGAAGTGGCCGATGCCCAGGGCGTCCGCGATGTGCCGCACATCGCCGGCCGCCGCGCTCACCGTGCGGCCCGGCAGCCGGTCCGAGTCGCCGTACCCCGGCCGGTCGAAGGTGATCAGACGGATGCCCATGCGGTACAGCACCTGCTCACGCGGCGCGGGACCGAGCCGGCTGCCCGGGGTGCCGTGCAGCAGGAACACGGACCGGCCGTCCGGATCACCGCTCTGCTCGACCGACAGCCGCCGACCGTCCGAGGTGTGCACCGTTCGCTGCATCGCCATCCCCTGTCGTCCCGTCCCGCCCCTGTGTCCCGCCGATCCCCGCCTCCGCCGGTCGTCAACCACCACGACGGGCTCGGGCTTCGCACCGCGTTCGGCTTCGGTGGGAGGTACCGGGGGAGGCGACGGGGTGGGGCGACGACGTGAGGAACGCCGACTTCGCACGAAGCGCTGTCTTCGTACGGACCGCTGTCTTCGTACGGAGCGTCGTCTGGGTACGGACCGCTGTCTTCGTACGGCAGGACGCGAGCGTGGGCGTGGGCGTGCCGCATGACGATGCGCCGCATGCCGATGTGTCGCTTCGCGACGTACAGCACGACGTGGTCGTACGTCGTGGAACCGCACCCCACCGGGTCGCACGGACTGTGACGGCCGTGTTTCGTGACGTTCCGTCGGCCGTCGGCTCGATCCCCCTCACCGGCGGATGCCCGTGCTGGTCGCCAACTCCCCCATCCGGCCAGTATGCAGCCGGACGGCCACGCGGCCCAGACCGCGTAGGGCACCGAGCGGGTGGGAGGAGGGTCGGGTTACACCGCCACCAGCGGTGCGTCCTCGCGCCACTTCAGGATCTTGTCGAAGCTGACGACCGCGCCGCCGTGGCCCGGTTTGTTGCCGATGTGGACATGGTCGGCGAGTTCGCGGATGAGACAGAGACCGCGGCCGTTCTCGGCGTCGGTGTGGGCCGGGCGGACCGGGTGGCGGTGCGGGAAGCCCGGGCCCGAGTCGGCGACCTCGATCCGGCACTTCTCGCCGTCGAGATAGGCGGTGACCCGGTACGCCTCCGTGGTCGCGCCGGCCGAGAGCCCGCCACCGTGCTCGACCGCGTTGGCGCAGGCCTCGCTGAGGGCGATGGAGAGGTCGTAGGAGACGTCCGGGTCGACACCCGCCGTCTCCATCGTGCCGATCAGCAGCCGCCGGGCGAGCGGCACGCTCGCAGCCTCACGCCGCAGATGGAGTGACCACCAGATGCTCATGCTCCAGCCTCCTGGCCGCGGCTCGACATACCGTTACGTATTGCCGCCGAGGGCCGTGCGCAATCGCCCGGAAGCCGTCTCTCCGCCCATACGGCGGATGCGCCCCCCGAACAATCGGTGTATGCGGACCGAACTCTTCCGAATCACCCATCACTCGCACCACTCCGGCCGACATGCTCGGCGTCGCGGGCGGCGCCACACTCCCCTGTGGCGAGCGCCCCACACATCCCTCCGGGCCGCAGGCAACCGCCCGCCCTTCCGACGCACAGCCACCGCGCGCCCTTCCAACGCACGGGCAACCGCCCGCCCATCCAGCACACAGGCCGCCCTCCGGGACCCGACGACCTTGTCTCCGGCCGGTGGTTCCGGTTCCCGGCAGCCTCGGGTTTTCCGACGCGCGGCCGGTCCCGGGTCTTCCGCGCACGGGCGGCCTCGCGTCTTCCCGGGCACGGGCAATCTCGTGGCTCCCGGCATGCGGGCGACCTCGGGCCTTCCCGCACACGGGCGGCCTCGGATCTTCCGGGGCACGGGCGGCCTCGCGTCATCCCGCGCACGGGCGGCCTCACGTCGTCCGGCATGCGGGCGACCTCAGGTTTTCCCGCGCACGGAGGCCTTGGATCTTCCGCGCACAGGCGGCCTCGCGTCATCCCCCGCACGGGCAATCTCGTGGCTCCCGGCGCACGGGCCGTCCGTGCCTTCGGCTCGCGGCGCGCGCTCCGCGTACCGTCCGGGGCGCGCGCGTCGCGCGCATCGGTCTTTCAGGGGCGCGGGGAACTGCGCGGCGAGCCCCCACCGGCACGCACCCACCACCTGACCGAACCCCGCCCCTTCCCCCGACCGGACCCCCAACTGAACACCGGCCCCCTCTTCCCCGTACCTGAACCCATGTACCCGCCCAACCCAGCGGAGCGCCCCGGTGCGATGATGGGCCCGCCATGACTGCCCCCCACCCACACCGGCCGACGGCCCCGCGCCCGGCCCGCGCCGGAGGTGACCTCCGGGTTCCGCGGGCCGCGGTGTTCGCCGCGGTCTGCGTCGTGCTGGCCGGGGCGGGACACGCGCTCGCCTCGTGCGCGGCCGTCCCGCTGTGGACCCTGGGTGTCGGTTTCGCCGGTGTCTTCGCCGTGGCGGTCGCGCTGGCCGGGCGGGAGCGTTCGCTGCCGGGCATCGCGGCGACGCTGGCGGTGGGTCAGACCGTGCTGCACGCTCTCTTCGGCCTGGGCCAGCACGGCACGACGGCCGCGTCGCGCACCACGGAGGCCATGGACGCGGTGCTCGTCGAGCGCGCCGCCCGCTTCCTGTGCGGCACGACCGCGGCGGCCCTGAGCCCCACCCAGGCGCGGCGGATCCTCACCGAGGCCGGCGTCGGCGGTACGCACGCCGCACACGGCCCGGTGGACACCATGGCGACCGGGACGGGCTCGTCCGCCCTGCTGCCGTCGCTGCCCATGATGCTCGGCCATGTGCTCGCGGCCGTCGCCGCCGGGTGGCTGCTCCGCCACGGCGACCTCGCGCTGCTGCGCCTGGCCCGGCTGTCCGCCCAGGAGCCGTTCGTACGGTCCCTGCGCGGGGCGTTCGCGCTGGCGCGGGCCTTGCGGTCCGGGCTCCCGAGCACGCCGGAGACCGTTACGGGCGCCCGGCACGGGGTGTACGCGGCGCCCGCGCCCCCGCGGACGACCGCCCTCCAGCACACGCTCGTACGGCGCGGCCCACCGACCACCGCCCCGGCCCTCACCCTCGCCGCCTGACCCGACGCCCGCTCACTCCGCACCGGGGAGAGAGGTCCGTCGTACGGCGTCGAGGCGTGCGCACCCGAATTCCGCTGCCGCTCCTGGCCGGTGCCTTCTGGCTCCTGGGTACTTCCCCGGCCCCCGGGGCCTTGGCCTTGGCCTTGGCCTTGGCCTTGGCCTTGGGCCCTGGCTCCCAGGTCCTGGCACCTGGCCCTGCATTCCGGCTCGCGGTCTCGGGCGCCGGGTTCCGACCACCCGGCGGTCGGCTCGCACGCTCGTCGGCTCGCGGCGCGCACGCTGCCCTCTTCCTCGTTCTTCTTCTCCCTCACTCACTGTGGAGTGTCACCAGTCATGAAGGCTTCTCGTATCGCCGCCGTCGGCGCCCTCGCCGGTTCGGCCGTGCTCATCCTGTCCGGCCCCGCTTTCGCGCACGTCAGCGTCGCGGCGGAGGGCACGGCGGCGAAGGGCGGGTACGCGACCGTCAACTTCAAGGTCCCCAACGAGCGCGACGACGCCACGACCACCAAGCTCGAGGTCAACTTCCCGACCGACCACCCGCTCGCCTCGGCCCAGCCGGAGGCCATCCCCGGCTGGGAGATCAAGGTCACCAAGGCCAAGCTCGACAAGCCGGTCGAACTGCACGGCGAGCAGATCGACGAGGCCGTCTCCAAGATCACCTGGACCGCCGACGGCGCCGGCATCAAGGCGGGCTTCTTCCAGAAGTTCCCCGTCTCCATCGGTCAGCTCCCCGAGAACACCGACGAACTGGTCTTCAAGGCGATCCAGACGTACTCCAACAAGGAGGTCGTCCGCTGGATCGAGGTGCCCAAGGACGGCGAGGAGGAGCCCGACAACCCGGCGCCCGTGCTCGCGCTCTCCGCCGCGTCCGACGATCACCACGGCTCCTCCGCCGCTACCGCCTCCGACGAGTCGGAGGACGCCAAGGACGACGCCAAGAACGCCGAGGCCGCGTCGAACGAGACCGCCGCGCCCGCCGACAGCAGCGACACCACCGCCCGAGTCCTCGGCGTCGTCGGCATCGTCGTCGGCGCCGCGGGCGTGGCGTACGGCGTCCTGGCCGGCCGTCGGCGCACGAACGCCTGAGCCTCCGGCTTCTCGGCCCCTTCCCCTCGGCGCGCACGCGGCCCCGTGCGCGCCGAGGCTCGAACAACTGGGACATTTCTCCATGCGTACGCACACAAAGCTCACAAACACGCAGATCGCGAACACGCGGATCACGAGCGCGAAGATCACGAATACGAAGAAGAAGACGTTCGCCGCCGGCGCCCTGCTGGTCGCGGCCGTCCTCACCCTCTCGGCCTGCGGCACGGGCGACGACTCCACGACGTCGGTCGCCGAGGTCTCCGACACCGGTCCGCAGAAGGCCGCCACGGTCCTCGACCAGCCGTTCACCAAGCCGGATCTGGTCCTCACCGACACGAAGGGCAAGGCGTACGACCTCCGCAAGGAGACCGAGGGCAAGCCGACGCTGATCTACTTCGGCTACACCAACTGCCCCGACGTCTGCCCGCTGACCATGAACAACCTCGCGGTCGCGAAGAAGGAGGTGGCGAAGAAGGTCTCGAAGTCGGAGCTGGCGAACCTCCGGCTCGTCTTCGTCACCACCGACCCGGAGCGGGACACCCCGGCCGAGCTCGGCAAGTGGCTCAAGGGGATCGACTCCGAGATCGTCGGCCTGACCGGCGACTTCGACGAGATCCAGGCCGGCGCCCGTACCCTCGGCATCTCCATCAACCCGCCGACCAAGGACGAGAACGGCAAGACCGTCTCGGAGCACGGCACCCAGGTCATCGCCTTCTCGCCGAAGACCGACGGCGGCTATGTGCTGTACGGCGAGGACGCCACCGTGCAGGACTACGAGAAGGACCTGCCGAAGCTGCTCAAGGGCGAGAAGCCGTGAGACCACTCGCCGGACCCGTCCTGATCACCGTCGCCGCGCTCGTCCTGACCGCGTGCGGTTCCTCCGACTCCTCGTCCTCTTCCGACAGCTCCTCCGGCGGTTCCTCCGGCGGTTCCTCCGCCGCGAAGCTGCTGGTGAAGTCCGCCTACATGCCCCAGCCCGTGACGGACTCCCTGGCCGCCGGCTTCCTCGTCATCGAGAACGACGGCGGTACGGCGGACGAGCTGACCTCGGTCACCAGCGACATCGCCCAGGACGTCACCGTCCACGAGACGACCGGGCAGTCGATGCAGGAGGTCACCGGCCTGAAGGTCCCCGCCGACGGCGAACTCGTCCTCCAAAGCGGCGGAAACCATCTGATGTTCGAGAACCTGAAGCGCAAGCCGAAGGAAGGCGAGACGGTGTCCCTGCGGTTGAACTTCACCAAGTCCAAGGCCATCACGGTCGAGATGCCCGTGAAGTCGGCGACGTACCAGCCGACCAGCGGACACTGAGGGAGGTAGCACCCTTGAGCCGGTTGAGGCCGTCGCTGAGGCCGCCACTGAGGCCGCCACTGAGATCATCTCTGAGATCGTCTCTGCGGCCGTTTCTGCTGCTGTTGCTCGCCGCCGTCGGAGCGCTGTTCGCCGGTGCCGTGCCCGTCTCCGCGCACGCCGCGCTGACCGGCAGCGATCCGCAGCAGGGGTCGGTGGTCAAGGAGGCACCGGACCAGGTGTCGCTCACCTTCTCCGAGAACGTCGCGATGTCCGACGGCTCGGTACGCGTGTACGACCCCAAGGGCAAGGAGGCCGACACCGGCGAGGTCACCGACCTGGGCGGCAACAGCTATGCCGTCGGGCTCCACTCGGGCCTGCCCGACGGCACGTTCACCGTCACCTACCAGGTCGTCTCGGCGGACAGCCACCCCGTCTCCGGCGCCTTCACCTTCTCCGTGGGGGCGCCCTCCAAGACGACGGTCGCGGTACCCGAGCAGGAGGCCGGCGGCGGGGTCGTCGGCGCCCTCTACGGGTTCGCGCGCTACCTGTCGTACGCCGGGTTCATCCTGCTGGTCGGCGGCGCGGCCTTCGTGCTGGCCTGCTGGCAGCGCGGGGCGGGGGTACGGCCCGTGCAGCGGCTGGTGGTCGCCGGCTGGCTCACGCTGACCACCGCCACCCTCGCGATGCTGCTCATGCGCGGCTCGTACACCGGCTCCGGCAAGCTCGGCGACGTCTTCGACCTCGATCTGCTCGGCCAAGTCCTCCAGACGAAGACGGGCGCCGCCCTCGTCTCCCGCCTGCTACTCCTCGCCGCTGCCGCACTGTTCATCGCGGTGCTGTTCGGGGCGTACGCGCGACGGGACGAGGAGATCGAGGACGAGGGAGAGGGAGAGGGAGAGGGAGAGGGAGAGTCTGAGGAGACCGAACAGAGCTCTGCGGAGGACTCCGAGGCCGACGTGGCCGATTCGGCTGACGAGGCCGATGACGAGCACGACGACGAGGAGGACGAGGAGGACGAGGACGACGACGAGTCCCGTCACCGGGACCTCACCTTCGGGCTCGCCATCGGCGGAGGCGTGGTCTCCGCCGGTCTCGCCGCGAGCTGGGCGATGGCCGAGCACGCCTCGACCGGTATCCAGACGGGCCTGTCGATGCCGCTCGACATCCTGCACCTGCTGGCGGTCGCCGCCTGGCTTGGCGGCCTGGTGACCCTGCTCGTGGCCCTGTTCCGGGCGCCCGTCGACGCACAGATCGAGACCGCGGCCGTACGACGGTTCTCGCGGGTCGCGTTCGGCAGTGTGCTCGTCCTGACCGCGACCGGGATCTACCAGTCCTGGCGCCAGGTCGGCACCTGGTCCGCGCTGACCGGCACCTCGTACGGACAGCTGCTCCTCGTGAAGATCGGCCTGGTCGCCGTACTCGTCGGGATCGCGTGGATCTCGCGTCGCTGGACCTCACAACTCGCGGAAGCCCCGACCCAGGCGGAGGCGAAGGCGAAGGCCGAGGCGAAGGCCGAGGCGAAGGCCGAGGTGACGGAGGCGGCCGAGGAAACGGCGGAGGAGAAGGAGCCGGTGGCCGCGCACGCGAGCGGCGGCGGCTCCGGACGGACCACCGATCAGAGTTCCGGCGGGACTTCCGGTGGGACTTCTGGTGGGACTTCTGGTGGGGGTTCCGAGCGCGCCGCCCAGCTCGCGCGGCAACAGGCCGCGGTGGCGAGCGCGCGAGAGAAGCGGATACGGAACGCCGACCCGGGCCGTACGGGGCTGCGCCGGTCGGTGCTGGCGGAAGCGGCCGTCGCCGTCGTGCTGCTCGCCGTCACGACGGTGCTGACGGCCACCGAGCCGGGGCGGACGGTGGAGGAGGCCAACGCGGCCAAGGCCGCCGCGACGCAGGAGGACGAGACCTCGGGCGCGCTGGCGCTGGACATGTCGTTCGACACCGGGGGCAAGAACGGCCAGGGCGTGGCCCGGCTGCAGATCGACCCCGCGCGTGTGGGCGCCAACGAGATGCATGTCTATGTCCAGGGGCCCGACGGCAAGCCCTTCGACGTCCCCGAGGTGAAGGTCGCCTTCACCCTGGAGGCCAAGAAGATCGGCCCGCTGCCCGTGGTCCCCGACCGGGTCACCACCGGCCACTGGACGGCCAACGGGGTGCAGATCCCCATGGCGGGCGACTGGAAGATCGAAATCACCGTACGGACATCTGAGATCGACCAGGTAACCGTCGGCAAGAACGCGAAGATCGGCTGAAACACACCATGGCTGACCAGGACCTCGTCGAAGACGGCTCCGCCGCCCGCAAAGGGGCGCGGGGCGGTGCCGACCAGGCGGCTACGGCCGCGCAGGCGCGTGCGACCACGAACGACTCGCAGTCGCGGGCGGGGGCACGGTCGCAGTCACAGTCGCAGTCGCGGTCGGCGTCACCGTCCGGCGGTTCGAAGCGGGAGCCGGAGAAGGGCGCCCCAGCCGGGAACTCCTCGGAGGGGCCGATCTCCCGGCGCCGTCTGCTCGGCACGGCCGGCGCCACGGGACTCGCGCTGGGCGCGGTGGGCGGCGCCGCGGGCTACGCGGCCGGTGCCGCTTCCTCGTCCTCCTCCTCTTCCTCCTCTTCCTCCGCCGAGAAGGTCACCCCCTTGTCCTCCCTCGGCGCGGGGGAGGTGATGTTTCACGTGAAACATCAGCCGGGAATCACCACGCCTCTCCAGGCCCGTGGCCACCTCGTCGCGTTCGACCTGGCGGCCGGGTCGGGGCGGAAGGAGGCGGCCGCCCTGCTGCGCCGCTGGTCGGAGACGGCCCGGCGGCTGATGGCGGGGGAGGCGGCGGCCCAGGACGACACGGACATCGCCCGTGACGCGGGACCGTCGTCGTTGACCGTCACCTTCGGTTTCGGGCACAGCTTCTTCGCTCGTACCGGTCTGGAGAAACAGCGCCCGGAGTCCCTGGACCCGCTGCCCGACTTCTCCTCGGACCAGCTCGACAGGACCCGCAGCAACGGCGACCTGTGGGTGCAGATCGGCGCGGACGACGCGCTGGTCGCCTTCCATGCTCTACGCGCGATCCAGAAGGACGCGGGCAGCGCCGCTCGGGTGCGGTGGCAGATGAACGGCTTCAACCGCTCGCCGGGAGCCACGGCCCACCCCATGACGGCCCGCAACCTGATGGGCCAGATCGACGGCACCCGTAACCCGAAGCCGGCCGAGTCCGACTTCGACGAGCGGATCTTCGTGCCGGCGAACGCCTCACCGGACACCTCCGGCGACCCGGCGTGGATGGCGAACGGCTCCTACGCCGTCGTCCGCCGCATCCGCATGCTCCTCGACGACTGGGAGCAGCTCTCGGTCAAGGAGCAGGAGGATGTCATCGGGCGCCGGAAGTCGGACGGCGCACCGCTGAGCGGGGGCGCGAAGGCGGTCGAGACGACCGCGATGGACCTGGAGAAGACCGACGCCCAGGGCAATCTCCTCGTCCCGATCAACGCGCACGCCCGGATCACCCGCCCCGACCAGAACGGGGGCGCGGCCATGCTGCGGCGCCCGTTCTCGTTCCACGACGGCATCGACGCGAACGGGGTCCCCGACGCCGGTCTCCTGTTCGTCTGCTGGCAGGCCGACCCCCTCCGCGGTTTCGTCACCGTGCAACGCAAGCTCGACCGCGGTGACGCGCTGTCCAAGTTCATCCGCCACGAGTCGAGCGGGCTGTTCGCGGTGCCGGGGGGCGCGGCGGAGGGGGAGTACGTGGGGCAGGGGCTGCTGGAGGGTTGATCGCGGGCCGGACGATGCCGCCGGTCGCTCCCTTGGCCTTTCCTGGGCTGTGCCTGCACCCGCCCGGCCGGGAAGGTGCCCGACCAGGGAGGTGTGAGGGCGCCCCCAGGGCCGTACGTCGCCCTCAGGGGTGGTGTGGGCGAGACGCGTGCGCCGGGCGGCCCCAGGCCCATTAGGGTGAGGCCATGCCAGCCAGCTACGTGTACCTCGGTCCCGAGGGCACCTTCACCGAGGTCGCCCTGCGCACGCTGCCGGAGTCCGCGACCCGCGAGCTCGTCCCGGTGGTGTCCGTGCCCGCCGCACTCGACGCCGTCCGCAACGGCGAGGCCGAGGCCGCGTTCGTCCCGATCGAGAACTCCGTGGAGGGCGGCATCACGACCACGCTCGACGAGCTGGTCGCCGGCGCCCCGCTGATGATCTACCGCGAGGTGCTCCTCTCGATCACCTTCGCGCTGCTGGTCCGGCCGGGCACCAAGCTCTCGGACATCAAGACGGTCACCGCGCACCCGGCCGCCCAGCCGCAGGTCCGCAACTGGATGAAGGCCAACCTCCCGTCCGACGTCGTCTGGGAGTCCGCCGCCTCGAACGCCGACGGCGCCCGCCTGGTCCAGGAGGGCCGCTACGACGCCGCCTTCGCCGGTGAGTTCGCGGCCTCCCGGTACGGCCTGGAGGCCCTGCAGACCGAGATCCACGACGCGGAGAACGCCCAGACCCGGTTCGTCCTGGTCGGCCGCCCGGCCCGGCCCGCCGCCCCGACCGGCTCCGACAAGACCTCCGTCGTCATCTGGCAGCGCGACGACCACCCCGGTGGGCTGCGTGATCTGCTCGGCGAGTTCGCCGTCCGCGGGGTCAACCTCATGCTGCTGCAGTCCCGACCGACCGGCGAGGGCATCGGCAACTACTGCTTCGCCATCGACGCCGAGGGCCATATCTCCGACCGTCGGGTGGCCGAGGCGCTGATGGGCCTCAAGCGGGTCTGCCTCCAGGTCCGCTACCTCGGTTCATACCCGCGTGCGGACGCCGCCACCACGAAGCCCCGGCCCACTCTGCCGGGCACCTCCGACGCCGAGTTCGTGGCCGCGGCGGACTGGGTGGCGCGCTGCCAGGACGGCCGCTTCTAGGACAGCTGGTCCTACCTGCTTATTTTCTTTGTCCACAGAAGTTATCCACAGGGCTGCTTCTCGACCTGGGGACAAGTCGACAACACAGTGCCACTCAGTCGATAAATCCCCTTCACAGGCCCTGCTGCGTCCACAACCCCGTGGGTCACCCTTCGTCCACGTGTTTCCTCCCGTCAACTCTTTAGAGCGACCCATTTACCTGCGAATCCACTCGAAAGTGGGCGTGAAGGTGGTTTGGCTCGGGAATCCTCAAGTCGGCGCCCGACTTTCCTCATGATCTTCCCCATAGTCCACAGATCTTTCGCACAGCCTGTGGATAACTCTGCGACACCGTGGATTCCTGTGGACGGCCGATCCCCAAGTCCCGTACGGAACAAGGGAGTCGAGTCAACCAGGCGCCACATCCCCGCCCCCTTTCAGGGGTCCACCCTGCAATTCATTGACGTTCACCGGCATCCGTCCACCGTCCGCACCCACACATCACTCTCCGCCACCGCGATGGACATTCAGGTCAAACAGTCACAGAACTGGCGCTGAGGGAATTCAAGTCGTGGGCCGGAACCACGCACCGGTAGCCTTGTGGGGTGATTGACCTTCGCCTGCTCCGTGAGGACCCCGACCGTGTGCGCGCGTCCCAGCGCGCCCGTGGAGAGGACGTCGCGCTCGTCGACTCCCTCCTGTCCGCCGACGAGCGGCGCAGGTCCTCCGGCGTCCGCTTCGACGAGCTCCGCGCCGAGCAGAAGTCGCTCGGCAAGCTGATCCCCAAGGCCTCCGCCGAGGAGAAGGCCGAGCTGCTCAAGCGCGCGGAACAGCTCAAGGCCGACGTCAAGGCCGCCGACGCCGAGCGCGACGCGGCGGACACCGAGACCCAGGAGCTCCTTCTCCAGCTCGGCAACCTCGTCCACCCCGACGTCCCCGTCGGCGGCGAGGAGGACTTCGTCACGCTGGAGACGCACGGCGACATCCGTGACTTCACGGCCGAGGGCTTCGAGCCGAAGGACCACCTGGAGCTCGGCACGATCCTCGGCGCCATCGACACCGAGCGCGGCGCCAAGGTCTCCGGCTCGCGCTTCTACTTCCTGACGGGCGTCGGCGCCCTCCTGGAACTCGCCCTGGTCAACGCGGCGATCGCCCAGGCCACCGCGGCCGGCTTCACCCCGATGCTGACCCCGGCGCTGGTCCGCCCGCAGTCGATGGCCGGCACCGGCTTCCTCGGCCAGGCCGCCCAGGACGTCTACCACCTCGACAAGGACGACCTCTACCTGGTCGGCACCTCCGAAGTCGCGCTGGCGGCGTACCACATGGACGAGATCATCGACGCCGACCGCCTCCCGCTGCGCTACGCGGGCTTCTCCCCCTGCTTCCGCCGCGAGGCCGGTTCGCACGGCAAGGACACCCGGGGCATCTTCCGCGTCCACCAGTTCGACAAGGTCGAGATGTTCTCGTACGTCGCGCCCGAGGACTCGCAGGCCGAGCACCAGCGCCTGCTGGACTGGGAGAAGCAGTGGCTGACCTCGCTCGAACTGCCCTTCCGGGTCATCGACGTCGCCTCCGCCGACCTCGGCTCCTCGGCCTCGCGCAAGTTCGACTGCGAGGCGTGGATCCCGACGCAGGGCAAGTACCGCGAGCTGACCTCGACCTCGGACTGCACCGAGTTCCAGTCGCGCCGTCTGCAGATCCGCGTCCGTGACGGCAAGCAGGTCAAACCGCTGGCCACGCTGAACGGCACGCTCTGCGCCGTCCCGCGCACCATCGTGGCGATCCTGGAGAACCACCAGCAGGCCGACGGCTCCGTCCGTGTCCCCGAGGTCCTGCGCCCGTACCTGGGTGGCCGCGAGGTGCTGGAGCCGGTAGCCAAGTGAGCGAAGCGGCTGCGACCGGGGGCCCGCTGGACTCCGGGAAGACGACGGTCCCCGGCGCCGCGGACACACCCGCGGCACCGCCGGGAGCCTGCGCATCGGTGGAACCCGGGGCATCGGTGAGGGCGGGGGCCTCGGTGGAAGCCGGGGCGAGGGCCGGGGCGTCGGCGGGGGCCGTGGGCTCCGAGTCGTCCGTATCCTCCTCGGACTCGGGCTCAAGTTCGGGCTCGGGCTCGGGCTTCCCGTACAAGCTGATCGCGACCGACCTCGACGGAACGCTCCTGCGTTCCGACGACTCGGTCTCCCGGCGCACGCGTGAGGCGCTCGCCGCGGCCACCGCGGCGGGCGCGGCCCATATCGTCGTCACCGGTCGGGCCGTCCCCTGGACCCGCCACATCCTCGACGACCTCGGCTACCGGGGACTGGCCGTCTGCGGCCAGGGCGCGCAGGTCTACGACGCCGGAGAGAACCGCCTGCTCACGGCCGTCACCCTGGACCGGCAGCTCGCCGCCGTGGCCCTGGCCAAGATCGAGGCGGAGGTCGGCCCGCTGCACCTGGCGGCCAGCCGGGCGGGCCTGGACGGCGAGATCCTGGTCGGCTCCGGCTACGCACTGCACGGCTCGCTCCCCACCACCCCGCTCACGGACGTGTCCGACCTCTGGGCGGCCCCGCTGAACAAGATCTACATACAGCACCCCACCCTGACCTCCGACGAACTCACCGAGGCCTCCCGTCAGGCCGCCGGCGGCTTCGTCACGGTCGCCATGGCCGGCGAGGGCATCGTCGAACTCCTCCCCCTCGGCCTCACCAAGGCCACCGGACTCTCCCTCGCCGCCCGCCGCCTCGGCGCGAAGCGCACCGACACCATCGCCTTCGGCGACATGCCCAACGACATCCCCATGTTCAACTGGGCCACCCACGGCGTAGCCATGGCCAACGCCCACCCCGACCTCAAAGCCGTCGCCGACGAGGTCACCTCGTCCAACGAGGCCGACGGCATCGCCGAGGTACTCGAGCGCCTACTGGGCTAGCCGGCCAGGGCGTGCCGACGGTCCACACCGGGGCGAGACACCATCGACGTGGCCGCCCGACGCCCGAGCCAGCCCAGCCCCAGCCCCAGCCCCAGCCCCAGCCCCAGCCGCGGGAGCCTCGACACACCTACCCCTGGCCCCACAACCCGGCCAGGTCACAGCGACAGCGAAACGGCGGAGGATGCACGAATCGAACGTGCGCGGGCACAACCCGACCACGGCTTAGCAAGCCGGTGCCTTACCACTCGGCCAATCCTCCGGGTGGGCGGCCCACGCGAAGCGATTCGCGTGCTCGAAGCGGCCGCCCCGGGCAACTCCCCGCTGGGGGTGACGGACTCGACGGAGGGGTAACTACTCCGGAGCCCGCCGTGGGCTGCCCTGCCGGGAACTCGACGCACTGTGCCTGATGGACAGCATCGCCGTGCTCCTCTCCCAGAACGTGGCGCCGGCTCGATCCGGCGACCTGGACATCAACCACTGTGCCCGGCAGCCGAGTTGCCCGCCACCGAATATCCGCCCGCGCGGAACCCTCCGCGCGAGGCTGTCACCGGCGGCGCCACCTCCGACGTCGCACCTTGCTGAAGAACCACCCGGCGGGCGGCTCGTCCGAGCGCCAGGGCTGGGGATCGGGGGCCTGCTGCCGCCAGCGCGCCGCGAGCATCCGGGCCCGCGCCGACGGTTCGGCCGTCTCGGCGGACCGTATGAAGTCCGCGTCCAGCACGATGTCGTCCCAGCCAGCCCCGCCCTCGGTGTCAGGCCCGACCTCGGCACCCGATCCGGGCCCGGCTGTGCCGTCGGGCACCGCCCCGCGTGGCTCACCGCTGTCGGGCGCAACCTCCGCTGCCATCCCCGTCCCTCCTGCCTCCTGGCCGCCCTCCTGGCCGCGTGATGTCGCTCGTTTCCCCTTCGCCCAGTCTGCCGGGGCGTAGGTGAAGCCCCCGTCAAGATCGAGGTCGGGGACGGGGACGGGTCGGGCCTCCGGGGCTGAGCGCCCCGGAGGGTTCCGTCACTCCTCGCCGGCCAGCTTCAGCGTCCGCAGCTTCTGTCCCGCGTACCAGGTCGCGCCCGCCGTGACGACCGTCAGCAGCACCACCGCCGTCGGCAGTCCCACGTCGGAGGTCACCAGGCCGCCGTCGGTGACCTTCTGGGCGACGGCGAGCGCCCACTGCTGGACACTGAGCGTGCGGGCCCCGTCCACCAGGGACCCGAAGAGGGTCTCCCAGACGAGCGCGTACACCAGCCCGAAGACGACCGCGTGCCGGGTGACCGTCCCGAGGAGCAGGAACATCGCCGCGTACGCGATCGAGGCGACCAGGGCCGCCACCGTGTAGGCGACCGCGATCTGCTGTCCGTTGCCGTTCAGGATCAGGCCGGCGATCAATGTCGGTATGGCCGAGAACGCCATGGTCACCGCGATCGCCACGATCAGCTTGGTGAAGATGATCGTCGGCCGTTTCACCGGCTTGGCCAGCAGATACACCACGGAGCCGTCGTCGATCTCCGGTCCGATCGCGCCCGTTCCCGCGATGACTCCGATGATCGGCACCATCGTGGCGAGCGCGAACCCGCCGAGGAGGTCCGCGGCCACCTGGTCGTCGGCGCCGCTCAGGGCGCGCACGGCCACCGCGAGCACGATCAGCAGGGCGGGCAGCGCGCTCAGTATGAGGGCCCGACGGCGGCCGAGCAGAGCCCGGTAGGTGAGCCGGGCGACTGTGGGGTCGTACATCTTCGGCCTCCTACGCCGCGACGAGATACGAGAAGACGGACTCGAGGGACTCGTCCGACGGCGAGACCGTGAGCAGACGGATGCCGTGGTCCCGGGCCACCCTCGGCAACAGGGTCGTGAACCGGCCGAAGTCGACGGCCTGGATACGCAACGCGCCCTCGGCCAGGTCCACTTCGATGCCCGCTGTCGACGGGTCGGCGATCAGCGCGGCGGCCAGCGCCCGGTCGTCGCTGGAACGCACCAGATAGCGGTGCGGGCGGTCGGTCATCAGCCGGCGGATGCGCCGGAAGTCACCGCTCGCCGCGTGCCGTCCGGCGACGATCACCTCGATGTGGGCCGCCAACTGCTCGACCTCTTCGAGGATGTGGGACGAGAACAGCACCGTGCGGCCCTCGTCGCCCATGCGCCGCAGCAGGTCCATGAGCTGCATGCGCTGGCGCGGGTCCATACCGTTGAACGGCTCGTCCAGCAGGAGCAGGGACGGTTCGTGAACCAGCGCGGACGCCATCTTCACGCGCTGGCGCATGCCCTTGGAGTACGTCGAGATCTTGCGGTCCTGCGCGTACTCCATCTCCACCGTGGCGAGCGCCCGCTGGGCTGCCTTCGCGCCCAGACCGTGCAGTTCGGCGTTGGCGACGACGAATTCGCGGCCCGTGAGGAAGTCGTACATCGCCTCGCGCTCGGGGACGATGCCGATGTGTTTGTAGATCTGCTCGTTGCGCCACACCGGCGTGCCGTCGAGGGTGACGGAGCCCGTCGAGGGGGCGAGGAAGCCGCCCATCATGTTGATGAGGGTGGACTTGCCGGCGCCGTTCGGCCCGAGCAGTCCGGTCACACCCGGGCCGATGGTCATGGTGACGTCGTTGACCGCCACCACGTTGCCGAACCAGCGTGAGACGTGGTCGATGTTGAGGGTGGTCACAGCCCGACCTTTCGGTAGCGGCGCATCAGCAGGCCGTAGGAGCCGGCGATGAGACCCAGGACGACGAGGAGATAGAGGACTCCCTGCCCACCGGAGGGACCGTGTCCGCCGGGGAAGGCGGAGGCGGCGCCCAGGAAGGCGGTCTGTACGCCGTCTATCAGGGTGATCGGCGAGAAGAGGCCCAGCCAGGGCACCACGTCGGCGCTGGACTGCTCGGTGGCGATGGCCTGGACGACGGACACGGCCCCGTAGGAGATGGTCAGCACGGCGATGACGGCCGCGATGCCGAAGCCGCGGCGCGGGGTGACCGCCGAGATCACCAGGCCGATGCCGGCGAAGAGGAGCGAGAGCAGTGCCACGGACACCAGTCCCTGCGCCAATCCCTTGGTCTGGTCGGTGAAGTCGAACTCGGCCAGCAACGCGCCCACATAGAGCACGAGCAGGGGCACCGCGGTGAGGATGAAGAGCGCCGAGGTCAGTGCCGCGAACTTCGCGCGGACGTAGTCGGCGGTCTCGATCGGGCGCGAGAAGTACAGCGGGACGGTCTTGAAGCGCAGGTCGCGCGAGACGGCCTGCGGTGCTTGGGAGGCGACGTACAGGCCGATGACGGCCTGCATGATGACCGCGTACTCGGTGTACTTGACGGGCAGGTCGTTGACGGGCAGGCCCTGGGACCGGGTGGCGATCGCGACCGCCACCATGATGGCCGCCGGCACGCACATCACCGCGAACAGCAGCATGGGCAGCACCTTGGACTTGGCCGAGCGGCCCAGTCCGTAGGCGCCACGCAGGGACTGCGAGTACAGCGAGCGGCGGGCGTAGGCACGGCCGAGGCGCGGGCCGTCGTACGAGCGGTATCCGATGTTGTGGATGCGGCTCTGCTCGCCCGTGCCGGCGGGCTGTCCACCGGCGAGGGCGGGTGCCTGCGCACCGTGCTGCTCAACCGCCATGGCCGACCGCCTCCTTTCCTGCGTCCTGGGCGCTCCGGGTGCCCGTCTGCTCGTCGTTGTCCTGGAAGACCTCGGCGATCTGGTGCCTGCGCTGCTCCATACGGACCAGGCCGAGCCCCAGGTCGGCGACGACGTCGCGGACCAGGTCGTAGGTCTCGTCGCTCTGGGCGGTGAGCAGCAGTATGTGCCCGGCACCCGGGAGGCCGCTGCCGTCGGCGACGGTCACTCCGCGCGCGTGGAGTGCCTCACGCAACGCGCCGGTGCCGTCGGGGTGTTCGTCGCTGTCGGTGACCTCGATCGCGAGGGTCGCCGTGCTCTGGGTGAAGTCCCGGGTGGAGCTGGACCGCAGGAGCTTGCCGCCGTCGACCACGACGACGTGGTCGCAGGTGCGCTCCAGCTCGCCGAGCAGGTGGGAGGTGACCAGGACCGAGATACCGAAGTCGGTGTGGATGCGGCGGATCAGGCCGAGCATCTCGTCGCGGCCGACCGGGTCCAGGCCGTTGGTCGGCTCGTCGAGGAAGACCAGCTGCGGGTCGTGCACGAGCGCCTGGGCGAGCTTCACCCGCTGCTTCATGCCCGTGGAGTAGCCGCCTATGGGGCGGTACCGCTCCTCGTACAGGCCGACGTGGCGCAGGGTGTCCGCGGTGCGCTCGCGCGCGGCGGTCGGCGGGAGCCCGGACATGCGCGCCATGTGCACGACGAACTCGGTGGCCGAGACGTCGGGCGGCAGGCAGTCGTGCTCCGGCATGTACCCCACGCGCTCACGGATGGCGCCGCCTTTGGTGGCGACGTCCAGGCCGAGCACCTCGGCCCGGCCCTCCGAGGCGGGGGACAGACCCAGCAGGATTTTGATCAGTGTGGACTTGCCGGCGCCATTGGCACCGACGAGTCCCGTCACACCGGGTCCGATGTCCACGGAGAGCCGGTCAAGAGCGGTCACCCTCGGGAACCGCTTGCTCAGGCTTTCGGTCGCGATCACAGTCACGATTCAGACATTAGGGGCCCGGGCCGCCGAGGTCGTCACCCCGCAGAGCTGTCTCGGCGTCACTCTCGAGTCGTACGGGCCCGTAGGGGGTCTCCACCGCCGGTCCCCCTAGGGGTCACCCTGAGGTCGAACGACCCGACGCAGGCAGGTCGCGTGGGAGCGGCCGTCAGGGAGTGAACGTCCGGCGTCGCCGTTTCGTGCCCGCGTTCACGTCCGTCTTCGAACCCGTCGGTTGTCCACAGCCCACGCACCCCCATTGACGCAGCCTCCATTCACTGTCACATTCGTTGATGTCATCTTGCGAACACGGACCGTAGTCGACGAGGACGGGTGGGGCAGCGGCATGACCTCGGCACCGACAGGCACCACCGGCCGCGCGAGGTTCTCCGGCCATCCGCCGCGGCCGGGCCTGTGGGCCGTCGAGCCCCACCTGGACGACGAGCTGGCGCACGTCCGACCGTGGACGGAGGAGAAGTGCCGATGACCGAAGGGGGAGACGTGACGGATGCGGTGACGCTGGAGGGCGCGCGGGAGCGCCGGGTGCGCGCGGACGGGGTCGAGTTGTGCGTCGCCGAGCTGGGCGATCCCGGGCAGCCGACGGTGCTGCTCGTGCACGGCTACCCCGACACCAAGGAGGTGTGGTCCGAGGTCGCCGTACGGCTCGCGGGGCGCTTCCACGTGGTGCTGTACGACGTGCGCGGCCACGGCCGGTCGACGGCGCCGCAGCCGTTGCGCGGCGGGTTCACGCTGGAGAAGCTGACGGACGACTTCCTGGCGGTCGTGGACGCGGTCAGCCCCGGCCGCCCCGTTCATCTGGTGGGGCACGACTGGGGTTCCGTGCAGGGCTGGGAGTTCGCGACGGCCGAGCGCACCGAGGGCCGTGTCGCGTCCTTCACCTCGATGTCCGGCCCTTCCCTCGACCACCTGGGGCACTGGATCAAACGACGGGCGAAGCGCCCCACCCCGCGCCGGATCGGCCAACTCCTCGGCCAAGGCGCCAAGTCCTGGTACATCTACGTGCTGCACACACCCGTGCTTCCCGAACTCGCCTGGCGCGGCCCCCTCGGCAAGCGGTGGCCCGCCCTGGTCCGGCGTGCCGAGAAGCTGCCCGGGCGCGACTACCCCAGCCCGTCGCTGCCCACGGACGCCGCACACGGTGTCTGGCTGTACCGGGACAACATCCGGACTCGTCTGGCCCGCCCTCGTGACGACGCGTACGCCCACGCGCCCGTGCAGCTCATCACGCCTCTGGGGGACCAGTTCCTCTCCGAGCACCTCTACGACGACCTGGAGTCGTGGGCGCCGGAGCTCACCCGTCGCACCCTGCCCGCCAAGCACTGGATCCCGCGCACACGCCCCGACCAACTGGCCTCCTGGATCACCGAGTTCGTCACGCGGGCCGAGGGCGGCCGCCCCGCACCGGCGGCCACCGGGAAGTACACGGACCGGTTCGGCGGGCAGTTGGTGCTGGTCACCGGCGCGGCCGGCGGCATCGGCCGGGCCACGGCCGTCGCCTTCGCCGAGGCCGGGGCCCGCGTCGTCGCCGTCGACCTGGACGCCGAAGGCGCGGCCCGCACCGCGGAGCTGGCCCGGCTGATCGGCGCGCCCGAGGCCTGGGCCGAGGCGGTCGACGTCTCGGACGAACAGGCCATGGAGAAACTCGCCGAGAAGGTCGCCTCGACGTACGGCGTGGTCGACGTGCTCGTGAACAACGCGGGGATCGGGCTGTCGGGGTCCTTCCTCGACACCACCGCCGAGGACTGGCGGAAGGTCCTCGACGTCAACCTGTGGGGCGTGATCCACGGTTGTCGGCTCTTCGGCAGGCAGATGGCCGAGCGCGGCCAGGGCGGCCACATCGTCAACACCGCGTCGGCCGCCGCGTATCTGCCGTCCAGGTCACTGCCCGCGTACAGCACCTCCAAGGCGGCCGTCCTGATGCTGAGCGAGTGCCTGCGCGCGGAGCTGGCCGGGCAGGGCATCGGGGTGACGGCGATCTGCCCCGGCATCGTCAACACCAACATCACCTCGACCGCGCGCTTCGCCGGCGTCGACGCCGAGGAGGAGAAGCGCCGGCAGCGGAAGGCCTCGAAGCTGTACGGGCTGCGGAACTACCCGCCGGAGAAGGTCGCGGACGCCGTCCTGCGCGCGGTGGTCCGCAACCAGGCGGTCGTCCCCGTCACGCCGGAGGCCCACGGCGGCCGTTTCATGTCCCGGTTCACCCCGCGCGCGCTGCGCGCGCTCGCCCGCCTGGAACCGCCGCTATGAGCCACCGGGACGAGCGGGACGCGAACGGGCACCATGTGATCGGCCCCCGCACGGTCCCCCCGGCGACCGGACCCCGGCCGCCGAAGTGCTCGCCCGGGCCTGCTCCCGCGTATCGCATCGAGGATCTGGCGCACCGTAGCGGTGCCACGGTCCGGACGATCCGTGCCTACCAGGACCGCGGGCTGCTCCCCCGCCCCGAGCGGCGTGGGCGGGCGAACGTCTACTCGGACACGCATCTGACCAGACTGCGCCAGATCGCCGACCTGCTCGACCGCGGCTACACCCTGGCCTCCATCAAGGAGTTGCTGGAAGCCTGGGACACCGGCCGGGGCCTCGGCGGGGTGCTCGGCCTGGCCGCCGAGGTCGACGGGCCATGGACCGACGAGCAGGCCGTACGGATCTCACGGGCCGAGCTCGTCGAGCGGTTCGGCGGCGCCCCGGACGAGGCGGCGGTGGCCCACGCGGTCGACCTGGGTGTGCTGCAGCAGGTGCCCGGCGAGGAGGACCAGTTCCTCGTGCCCAGCCCCCAAGAGCTGTCCGTGGCGGCCGAGTTGCACGCGGCCGGGGTGCCGTTGTCCGCGATCGCCGGTCATCTACGGGAGTTGAGGGGCCAGGTCGAGCACATCGCCGCCCGCTTCCTGGAGTTCACGACCGAGCATGTGTTCGCCCGCTATATCGGCCCGCACCAGCCACCGTCCGACGCGGACGCGGTCGAGGCGACAACGCTCGTACGGCGGCTGCGGCCGCTCGCGCATCAGACGGTGGACGCCGAACTCGCCCGCGCGATGCGGCTTTTCGCCACCCGCCAGCTGCTCCGGCACCTCGACTTCGACGCCCCCGCCGAAGTCCCGGAAGAGTCGTGCTATGTACGGATCCCGGCGTCCACGATGCGGGCCGTCGAGACGCTGGTTGGCCCCGCGCACGCGTCGGACTTCGTCGCGGCGGCAGCCGAACGGGAGGTACAGTCACGGACCTTGGACAGGCTCACAGCAAACATGCGCGATAGTGACAAAGTTGACCAATCACCCTGAATCGGTCCGCTAGTTGTCCACAGAATCTCCAATTAGCCTGTGGATAACTACACTTGGCTGTGGATCAAACATCCGGATCAAAATCAAGTGCGTGACACCGGTCTCGCCAGGCACGCTGGCGGAATGAACGAACGACGTACCGTGAGAGTGTCGAAGTACCTCTCGAAACACCTCCGACACCAGCCGGAGCGGATCGGGCTCACCCTCGACGAGGGCGGCTGGGTCGGGATCGACACACTCATCGAGGCAGCCGCCGCCCACGGCTTCCACTTCACCAGGGCGGAACTCGATCACGTGGTCGAGGCCAACGACAAACAGCGCTTCGCGATCGAAGGTGACCGGATCCGCGCCAGCCAGGGCCACACCGTCGAGGTCGACCTCGGCCTGCCCCCGGCGGCCCCGCCGCCGTACCTCTACCACGGGACCGTGCAGGCCTACCTGAGCGCGATCCGCGCCGAGGGCCTGCGTGCCATGAACCGGCACGACGTGCACCTCTCGCCCGACCGGGAGACCGCCACCCGCGTCGGCGCCCGCCGGGGCCGCCCCGTCGTGCTCTCCGTGGACGCGGGCGCCATGCACCGCGACGGGCACGTCTTCCGGGTCAGCGCCAACGGGGTGTGGCTGACCGACACGGTGCCGCCCGCCTACCTGCGGTTCCCCGAGTCGCGCTGAGCGGAACCACCCGACCGTTGCCCTTACGCTCGATGTATGAGTCTGCGTCTGAGCACCGTGATCCTGCCGTACCTCCGCTGGCACGAGGGCGGCCGTGCCATGTGGCAGCGGGCCGAGCAGCTCGGGTTCCATACCGCGTTCACGTACGACCACCTGTCGTGGCGGACCTTCCGGGACGGGCCGTGGTTCGGCGCCGTGCCGACCCTGACCGCGGCTGCCGCCGTGACCGACCATCTTCGCCTCGGCACCCTCGTGACCTCGCCGAACTTCCGGCACCCGGTGACCCTCGCCAAGGAACTGATCTCCCTCGACGACATCTCCGGCGGCCGGCTCACCCTCGGCGTCGGCGCGGGCGGCACCGGCTTCGACGCCACCGCGCTCGGCCAGGAGCCGTGGACTCCACGTGAGCGCGCCGACCGTCTCGCCGAGTTCGTCCCCCTGCTCGACCGGCTCCTCACCGAGGACTCCGTCTCGTACGAGGGCGACTACTACTCCGCCCACGAGGCACGCAACATCCCCGGCTGCGTGCAGCGCCCCCGGCTGCCCTTCGCGGTGGCCGCCACCGGGCCGCGCGGTATGCGACTGGCCGCACGGTACGGACAGGCGTGGGTGACCACCGGGGACCCCAAGCTGTTCGAGTCGGGCACCCCCGAGCAGTCGGTGCAGGCCATCCGCGGACAGGTCGAGAAGCTGGCCGACACCGCCGCCGCGCTCGGCCGGGAGGCGACAGGGCTCGACAAGATCCTGCTCACGGGCTTCACCCCGGACCGCGGCCGGCCGCTGGAGTCGCTGGACGCGTTCGTGGACTTCGCGGGCCGCCACGCCGAGCTGGGCATCACCGACCTCGTGATCCACTGGCCGATCCCCGACTCGGTCTTCGCCGCGGACGAGAAGGTGTTCGAGCGGATCGCCATGGAGGCACCGGCCCAGCTCGCCTGAAAGCCCCGGGAACAGCTGCGGGGCGGGGACCCACCGCTCTCGGGAGCACGAGGACAACGCTCCAGACAGCGCAGGTGGCGGGCCCGGCCAGGGCGGTGATCACTCACCTGTGCGGGCGCCCGCACGAGCGTGCGCGCATATGCGCGACAATGGGGTCCGTGACCTCAGCGACGCGACAGCCCGAGACCCCGGCC
Organism: Streptomyces sp. NPDC107538; assembly: GCF_055657445.1. Lineage (NCBI taxonomy): Bacteria > Bacillati > Actinomycetota > Actinomycetes > Kitasatosporales > Streptomycetaceae > Streptomyces > Streptomyces sp. NPDC107538. Next base: position 68,640 of record NZ_JBVKAY010000003.1, read on the forward strand.
CCGACCGTCCCGCTCCGGCTGATAGCCACGGACCTCGACGGCACCCTGCTCCGCGACGACAAGTCGGTCTCCCCCCGCACCGTCGCCGCCCTCGCGGCCGCCGAGGAGGCCGGCGTCGAGGTGTTCTTCGTCACCGGCCGCCCCGCCCGCTGGATGGATGTCGTCAGCGAGCACGTCCACGGCCACGGCCTCGCGATCTGCGGAAACGGCGCCGCCGTGGTCGACCTGCACGGCGGCCCGGGCGCTCACCGCTTCGTCAAGGTCCGCGAACTGGCGCGGGAGAACGCGCTGGACGCCGTACGGCTGCTGCGCGAGGCCGCGCCGGGCACGGTGTACGCGGTCGAGCAGACGTACGGCTTCAACCAGGAGCCCGAGTACCCCAAGCTCCACATGGAGATCCCCGACGTCCTCGCCCCGGCCGAGAAGCTGCTGGGCCCGGGCGGTGTGGCCGACGACGAGCCCGTGCTGAAGATCCTCGCATACCACCCCTCGATCGACCCCGACGACTTCCTCGCCACCGCCCGGATCGCCGTCGGCGACCGTGCCACCATCACCCGCTCCAGCCCCAGCGCCCTGCTGGAGATCAGCGGACCGGGCGTCTCCAAGGCCAGCACCCTCGCCCTGTGCTGCGCCGAGCGCGGCATCTCCCACGAGGAGGTCGTCGCCTTCGGGGACATGCCGAACGACGTCGAGATGCTCACCTGGGCCGGCCAGTCGTACGCCATGGGCAACGCCCACCCGGACGTCCTCGCGGCGGCCTCCGGCCGGACCGTGGCCAACAACGAGGACGGCGTGGCGGTCGTGATCGAACGCCTGCTGGCGGAACGGCTGTAGCCGGACGCGGCCACCACCGGCCACGGCCGCGGCGTAGCCACCACCCGCCACGGCCGAGTCGATACCGGGGGACCCGCCGCGGTCACAGCTCCACCCCGTGCTCGCGCAGCCACGGCACCGGGTCCACGCCCGACCCCAGCTCCGGGGTGACCCGTACCTCGAAGTGCAGATGCGGTCCGGTGGAGTTGCCGGTGGTGCCCGCCTGGCCGATCCACTGCCCCGGCGCCACCCGGTCGCCCTGGTCGACGGTGACGGCGGCGAGGTGCGCGTACTGCGTGTAGTAGCCGTCCGCGTGCTCGACGACGATCTCGATGCCGAAGGCGCCCCCGCAGGACACCTTCACGACCCTCCCCGCCCCGACCGCCCGCACCGGTGTGCCGATCGGGACCGCGAAGTCCTGCCCGGTGTGCCGACCCGCCCAGCGCTCGCCGCCGCTGCCGTAGCCCGCGGACAGGTCGTACGTGGCCACCGGCGCGACCCATGCCTTCGACCGCCCGTCGTCCGGCTGATCCAGCCGGACGGCTCCCCGGCAGGCGCCGGCCGCGACCGCCGCGTCGGCCTGCCCCTGGAGCGTCCACTGCGCCTCCTCCAGCTTCTCCTCGATCGCCCGCTTGACGCCGGAGAGCCCGGTCTTCCATTCCTCCAGCGCCCGCCACGCCGCAGCGGCCTTCGCCTCGTCCGCGGCGAGTCTCGTCTCCGCGCGGCGGCTCTTCGACACGGCGTTGTTGACCGCCAGATCGGCCTGCCAGACGGCCCGCTGACCTCGCATCAGCTCCTCGGGATCGGCCGCGAACAGCATCTGCGCGGTGTACGGCACCCCACCGCCCTCGCGGTACTGGGCGCGCGCGATCCGGCCGAGGTCGGCGTTCAGCACGGCGATCTGCTTCCGCTCCCGCACGAGGAGCTTCTCCAGCCGCTGTGCGTTCGTCTTCTGCGCCTCGACCGCCCGCCGCCCCGCCTCGTACCGCTGCGTCGCCACCGCCGCTTCCTCGAACAGTCGCGCCACCCGGGTGCTGATGCCTTCCTCGCCGGGCCCGCCCGGCGCCCCACCGCCATCGCCTTCGGCCGCCGTCGGCCGGGCCACGACGAGCACCGAGGCGCACAGCACCACGACGGCGAACAGCGGGTGTCGGCGAGAGAAGCGCATAGCAGCGATCGTGGCCCCGCCCACCGCCGCAGTCCTGTCCGAGTCGTACGGCCGGGGGACGCGGTGCCCCGGACGGTCCAAGGGCCTGGGCCGAACAGGGGCCAGATCGCGGTGCGTTCGGCGCGGAGCCTTGCGGGCGGCCCGGGTCCTCCTGGACGGGCCCGCTCCGAAGGCCACGGCGGTGGCCCGCCCGCCCGGCCGACCGCCAGGGCAGACCCGCCATCAGGTACGTCCCGGCACAGCCGCGAAGCGCGGCCGTGCCCGCCCACCCGTGACGCGCTCGGCTCAGACCCCGGCCAGCAGTTCCCCCGCCGCCTCGCGCTCCACCATCGCCCGCAAGGGCCCGTCCACCAGGGCCAGTTCCGCGTACGTCCCGCGCTGGGCGACGCGTCCCTCCGCCAGCACGACCACCTCGTCCACGGCGTCGAGACCGGCCAGCCGATGGGTGATCAGCAGGGTCGTACGGCCCTCGGTCGCGGCCAGCAGATCCGCGGTCAGCGCGTCGGCCGTCGGCAGGTCCAGGTGTTCCGCGGGCTCGTCGAGGACGAAGACCGGGAAGTCGGCCAGCAGCGCGCGGGCGAGGGCGAGCCGCTGGCGCTGACCACCGGACAGCCGGGCCCCGTGCTCGCCGATCAAGGTGTCCAGCCCGTCCGGCAGTTCGTCGGCCCAGTCGAGCAGCCGTGCCCGCGCGAGCGCGTCCCGCAGTTCCGTCTCGTCCGCGTCCTTCCGGGCGAGCAGCAGGTTCTCCCGCACCGAACTGTCGAAGAGGTGCGCGTCCTGGGCGCACAGCCCCACGAGCCGCCGTACGGCGTCCCCGTCGAGCGCGTACGCGTCCACCCCGCCCAGCGTGTACGTCCCTTCGCGCGCGTCCAGGAAACGCAGCAGCACCTGGGCCAGCGTCGTCTTGCCCGCCCCCGAGACACCGACCACGGCGATCCTGCGCCCCTGTTCGAGGGTGAGGTCCAAGCCGGCGAGCGCGTCCCGCTCCTGCCCGGCGTACCGCGCGCCGAGCCCGGCGAGCCGCAGCGGGAACGGCGACACCGGCGCCTCGGCCGGCTCCTCCGGTTCGCGTACGGGGTCGGGGGCGTCCAGCACCTCGTACACGCGCTCCGCGCTCCTGCGCACCCGCTGGCGGAACTGGACGGCCGACGGCATCCCCAGCACCGCCTCGAACGCGGCCAGCGGGGTGAGGACGACGACGGCCATGGCCACCCCGCTCAGCCAGCCGTCGACGACGGCCTGGGCGCCGAGGAGCGCGGTGGCGGCGACGGTGAGCCCGGAGACGAGCGCGGTGAGCCCGTCGCCGAGCGCGGTGGCGGTGGCGGCGCGGGAGGCGATCCGGGTGAGCACCCGGTCGGCTCGGCGCGCATCGGCGGTACGGCCGGGCAGGGCGCCCGCGACCGTCAACTCGGCGGTACCGGTGAGCAGATCGGCCACGTGGGTGGCCAGCACCCCGCGGGCCGGCGCCAGCCGGTGCTCCGCCCGCCGGGCCACGGCGCCGGTGACGAGGGGCACCCCGGCTCCGGCGGCGAGCAGCCCGACGGCGAGAGCGGCTCCGGCCTCGGGCAGCAGCCAGGCGGTGAACCCGACGGAGGCGGCGGAGACGGCCACCGCGGCCCCGGCGGGCAGCAGCCAGCGCACCCAGTAGTCCTGCAAGGCGTCCACATCGGCGACCAGTCGCGAGAGCAGATCGCCGCGCCTGGTCGTGCGCAGCCCGGCGGGCGCCAGTCGCTCCAGCCTCCGGTAGACGGCCACCCGCGTGTCGGCCAGCATCCGCAGCACGGTGTCGTGCGACACGAGCCGCTCCGCGTACCGGAACACCGCCCGACCGATCCCGAAGGCACGCGTGGCCGTCACCGCGACCATCAGATACAGCACCGGAGGCTGCTGCGAGGCCCGTGAGATCAGCCACCCGGAGGTCGCCATGAGCCCCACGGCGCTGCCCAGCGCGAGGCTGCCGAGCAGCAGGGCGAGGACGAGCCGGCCCCGACGTGGCCCGGCCATGCGGCGCACTCGGCTCAGCACACTCCCACGCTGTTCCCGTGGCGGTTCCTCAGCGGGCGCCGAGGCCGGGGCCTCCTGTCGGCCCGGCCTGCGCGGCGCGGCGATCCTGTCGTGCCCGACAACCGGTGCCGTCCCGCGCCCCTGCGCCTCCTCCAGCCGCACCACCCGGTCCGCCACTGCCAGCAGCGCCGGCCGGTGGACCACCAGCAGCACCGTCCGGCCGACCGCCAGCCGCCGTACCGCCTCCACGACCTCCGCCTCGGTCTCCCCGTCCAGCGAGGCCGTCGGCTCGTCGAGGAGCAGCACGGGCCGGTCGGCGAGGAACGCCCGGGCGAGGGCCAGCCGTTGCCGCTGTCCGGCGGAGAGACCGGCGCCGTCCTCACCGAGGAGCGTCGCAGCCTTGGCGGGCAGCGCGTCCACGAACTCCAGCGCCCCCGCGTCGGCGAGCGCACACCGTACCGCCGTGTCGTCGGCGTCCGGACGGGCCAGCCGGACGTTCTCGGCGATCGATCCGGCGTACAGGTGCGGCCGCTGCGGCACCCAGGCCACGCGTGAACGCCACTGGTCCAGGTCGAGCGAGGCAAGATCGGCTCCCCCGACCCGTACGGTGCCCGCCGTGGCCTCCGTGAAGCCCAGCAGGACGCTCAGCAGGGTCGACTTGCCCACCCCGCTCGGCCCGACGAGGGCCACCGTCTCACCGGGGGCCACGGTGAGGGACACGTCCGAGACGGCGTCGTACGACCGGCCGGGGTAGCGGACGGTCACCCCGTCGAAGTGGAGGTCACCGGCGGACGGCATGGCACCGGTCCCCGACGCCGGCACCGGCGTCTCCAGGACCTCGAAGATCTCCTCGGCCGCCGCGAGTCCCTCGGCGGCGGCGTGGAACTGGGTGCCCACCTGCCGTACCGGCAGATACGCCTCGGGGGCCAGCACGAGGATGACCAGCCCGATGTACAGGTCCATCTCGCCGTGGACAAGCCGCATGCCGATGGTGACCGCGACCAGCGCGACCGAGATCGTCGCGAGCAGCTCCAGCGCGAAGGACGACAGGAAGGCGATCCGCAGCGTCCGCATGGTCGCCTGGCGGTACTCGCCGGTGATCCGCTTGATCGACTCGGCCTGTGCCTTGGCCCGGCCGAAGACCTTCAGCGTCGGGAGCCCGGCCACGACGTCCAGGAAATGCCCCGACAGCTGTGACAGCAGCCGCCACTGACGGTCCATCTGCGAGCGGGTGGCCCAGCCGATCAGCACCATGAAGACCGGGATCAGCGGCAGCGTGCCGACGATGATCGCCGCCGACACCCAGTCCTCGGTGACGATCCGCGCCAGCACCGCGACGGGTACGACGACGGCGAGGCCCAACTGCGGCAGATAGCGCGCGAAGTAGTCGTCGAGCGCGTCGACCCCCCGGGTGGCGAGGGCGACCAGCGAGCCGGTGCGCTGTCCGCTCAGCCAGCCGGGCCCCAGTGCGGTGGCCCGCTCCAACAGCCGCCCCCGCAGCTCCGACTTCACCGCCGCGCTCGCGCGGTGAGCGGCCAGCTCGGTGAGCCAGGAGACCAGGGCCCGTCCCAGCGCGACCGCCGCCAGGAGCAGCAGGGGAGTGCGGAGTTGAGCGACGGGCAGCTCGTGCTGGAAGGCGCCGACCACCACTTCGGCGATGAGCATGGCCTGGGCGATGACCAGGGCCGCGCCCACAACACCCAGACCGACGACCACCACCAGGAACAGCCGGGTGGCACGGGCGTACCGCAGGAGTCGCGGGTCGATCGGTTTCACGTGAAACACCCTCTTCTCAGCAGGCATGTTTCACGTGAAACATGCCCCTTCGGCCTGAGGCGGTGTGTTTCACGTGAAACATCGTCCAACACACCGCCTCGCGGGGACTTAGTGCGCCGACTCGGCGATGTGCTGGGTACCGATTCGCTTGCGGAACACCCAGTACGTCCACCCCTGGTAGAGCATCACGACCGGTGTGGCGATGGCCGCGCACCAGGTCATGATCTTCAGGGTGTACGGGCTGGACGAGGCGTTCGTCACCGTGAGACTCCAGTCCTCGTTCAGCGAGGACGGCATGACGTTCGGGAAGAGCGTCAGGAAGAGCATCCCGACGGCGGCCACGATGGTGACTCCCGACAGGGCGAACGCCCATCCTTCGCGCCCCGCTCGAACGGCCACCAGCGCCGCCACGAGCGCGGCAACGGCCACGACCGCGGCGATCAGTGAGACAGCGTCGCCGTTCTCGATCTGGGTCCAGAGCAGGAAGAGCAGAGCCAGTCCGGCCGTCACGGCACCCACCCGCAGCGCCAGCGTCCGCGCGCGCTCCCGGATGTCCCCGACGGTCTTGAGACCGACGAACACCGTGCCGTGGAAGGTGAAGAGCGTCAGCGTGACCAGACCTCCCAGCAGGGCGTACGGGTTGAGCAGATCGGCGAGGTTGCCCACGTACTCGAAGTCGCGGTCGATCTTCACTCCGCGCACGATGTTGGCGAAGGCCACGCCCCACAGGAACGCGGGGAGCAGCGAGGTCCAGAAGATCGCCGTCTCCCAGTTGCGCTGCCACCTCTCCTCGGGCCGCTTCACGCGGTACTCGAAGGCGACCCCCCGGACGATCAGGCAGACCAGGATGAGCAGCAGCGGCAGATAGAAGCCGGAGAACAGGGTCGCGTACCACTCGGGGAAGGCGGCGAAGGTCGCACCGCCCGCCGAGAGCAGCCACACCTCGTTGCCGTCCCAGACGGGCCCGATGGTGTTGATGAGGACGCGCTTCTCCGGACGGTTCCGGGCCAGCAGCTTGGTGAGGACGCCGACCCCGAAGTCGAAGCCCTCCAGGAAGAAGTAGCCGATCCACAGGACGGCGATGAGGACGAACCAGACGTCGTGAAGTTCCATGACTGTGCTCCCTTGGCCCGGTGCGGCCTAGTACGAGAAGGCCATCGGCTTGTCGGCGTCACGGGAGTCGCCGCCGATCTTCGTGGGCGGGTTGAGGTCGGCCTCCGTCAGCTCGGGCGGCCCCGCCTTGACGTACTTCACGAGCAGCTTGACCTCGACGACTGCGAGAATCGCGTACAGCGTGGTGAAGACGATCATCGAGGTGAGGATCTCGCCCTGGGAGACACCGGGGGAGACCGCGTCCTCGGTGCGCAGCACGCCGTAGACGACCCACGGCTGACGGCCCATCTCGGTGAAGATCCAGCCCCAGGAGCTGGCGATCAGCGGGAAGCCCAGGGTCAGGACCGCGATGCGCCAGTACCACTTGGTGAGGGTCGGGCCGAGGGCCTTCTTCGGCAGCAGGACGAGATGCGGCACCTCGTCCTCGCCGACCCGCAGGTGCTGCGGCAGCAGGAACTTCCTGCGGGTGAGCCAGAGTCCGACCACACCGATGGCGACGGACGTCATACCGAAGCCGATCATCCAGCGGAAGCCCCAGTAGGCGACGGGGATGTTGGGCCGGTAGTCGCCGGGCCCGAACTTCTCCTGCTCGGCCTTGTTGACGTCGTTGATGCCGGGGACGTACGAGTCGAAGTCGTCGTTGGCGAGGAAGGACAGCAGGCCGGGGATCTCGATGGCAACCTTGTTGTGGCCCTTGTCGACATCGCCGTAGGCGAAGACGGAGAAGGGCGCGGGTGCCTCGCCGTCCCACAGGGCCTCGGCGGCGGCCATCTTCATCGGCTGCTGCTTGAACATGACCTTGCCGAGCAGGTCTCCGCTGATCGCGGTGAGCATGCCGGCGATGATCACGGTGACCAGGCCGAGGCGCAGCGAGGTCTTCATCACCGGGATGTGCTTCTTGCGGGCCAGATGGAAGGCGGCGATGCCGACCATGAAGGCGCCACCGGCGAGGAAGGCCGCCGAAAGGGTGTGGAAGACCTGGGTGAGCGCGGTGTTCTGGGTCAGGACGAGCCAGAAGTCGGTGAGTTCGGCCCGGCCCTTGGCCTCGTTGATCCGGTAGCCGACGGGGTGCTGCATCCAGGAGTTGGCCGCGAGGATGAAGTACGCGGACAGGATCGTGCCGATCGAGACCATCCATATGCAGGCCAGATGGATCTTCTGGGGGAGCTTGTCCCAGCCGAAGATCCACAGACCGATGAAGGTCGACTCGAAGAAGAAGGCGATCAGCGCCTCGAAGGCGAGCGGAGCTCCGAAGACATCACCGACGAAGCGGGAGTAGTCGGACCAGTTCATCCCGAACTGGAACTCCTGCACGATGCCGGTGACGACACCCATCGCGATATTGATCAGGAAGAGCTTGCCCCAGAACTTGGTGGCCTTGAGGTACTTCTCCTTCCCCGAGCGCACCCACGCGGTCTGCAGGCCGGCGGTGAGCGCGGCCAGCGAGATCGTCAGGGGGACGAAGAGGAAGTGGTAGACGGTCGTGATGCCGAACTGCCATCGCGCCAGGGTCTCCGGCGCCAGAGCGAAGTCCACGTCTTCTCCTTACATGCCGTGGCACTGCGGCAGTTTGTCCCGCCTGGCACGCAACATCTCAGACAAACGGGACGAGCTTGTGAACGCGTTCACATTCACAAGCAATTATGACGCATGCTCGTTCGACGCGGGAGCGTGGGGTCCGAAAAAGGCAAGGGGTCCAGAGAGAATCTCCGAACCCCCTGGTCAGAGCCTTCTAGAGCTCCTTGCGGAACGTCTCCGTCACCTTGAGGAAGATGTCGTTCGCCTCGGTCTCGCCGATCGTCACCCGGACGCCCTCGCCCGGGAACGGCCGCACGACGACACCGGCCTGCTCGCACACACCGGCGAACTCGACCGTGCGCTCCCCCAGTCGCAGCCAGACGAAGTTCGCCTGCGTCTCCGGGACCGTCCAGCCCTGGCCGCGCAGCGCCTCGACCACGCGGTTCCGCTCGCAGACCAGCGAGCCGACCCGGCCGAGGAGCTCGTCCTCCGCGCGCAGCGAGGCGACCGCGGCGTCCTGTGCGAGCTGGCTCACACCGAAGGGCACGGCCGTCTTGCGCAGGGCGGCCGCCACGGGTTCATGAGCGATCGCGAAGCCCACCCGGAGCCCCGCGAGCCCGTACGCCTTGGAGAAGGTGCGCAGCACACAGACGTTCGACCGCTCACGGTAGAACTCGACGCCGTCCGGCACCTCGACATCCCGTACGAACTCCCGGTACGCCTCGTCCAGCACCACCAGCACATCGCCGGGAACCCGGTCGAGGAACCGCTCCAGCTCCGCCCGGCGGACCGCGGTCCCCGTCGGGTTGTTCGGGTTGCAGACGAAAATCAGCCGGGTCCGGTCGGTGATCGCGTCCGCCATCGCGTCCAGGTCGTGCACATCCCCCGGTGTCAACGGCACCTGGACGGACGTGGCCCCGCTGATCTGCGTGATGATCGGATACGCCTCGAACGACCGCCAGGCGTAGATCACCTCGTCGCCGGGGCCCGAGGTCGCCTGCAGTAGCTGCTGGGCGACACCGACCGAGCCGGTGCCCGTGGCCAGGTGCGCGACCGGCACCCCGAAGCGGTCCGCCAACTCGCTCATCAGCCCCGTACACGCCATGTCCGGGTAGCGGTTGAAGGCCGCCGCCGACCCGGTCACGCTCTCCAGCACGCCGGGCAGCGGCGGATAGGGGTTCTCGTTGGAGGACAGCTTGTACGCCACCGGGCCGCCCGCCGCGGCCGGCTTGCCGGGCTTGTAGGTCGGGATCCCGTCCAGCTCGGCGCGCAGCTTGGGGCTCGTCTCGCTCACCGCAGTCCTCCTCGTCGACGTAATGCTTCTCACCTTATGAGGATTCGGCGCCCCTGCGAATGGCCTGTGGACAACCACGTCCGCCCCGCGTCCGGCGCCTCTCGTCCACGCCCCTGCCGTCCCAACCGCCCCATGGGCATCAGCGCACGAAGGTGTACGAATCAGGGGGGCGCGCCCCTCACGGGCGCGCGCGCCGGTGGCTCACGCCGTAGCGCGCATCACCCGTGCAGGTGAGTTGAGACCTCTTCGAAACATCAGCTACTTGGCAGGCCCATGCGCGTCGACAAGTCACGTACTGGCATAGGATCGTCCAACTCCCTTGCAATGCAAGGAAATTGCCCCCCGGCGACCTTGCAGAAACGTGCCTGTCAACGAGTGCATATGCGTCCGCACTACCCCACCGCATGAGCCCTACTATCGGCTCGCCATGACAGCAGCAGGGAAGCACCAGGTGAGCCGCGCGGAAACTCCCCGCCGAGGCAGCCGGTCGGGCCGGGCGGGCATCCGGGACGTGGCCGCCGCCGCCGGAGTCTCCATCACGACCGTTTCCGACGCCCTCAACGGCAAGGGCCGGCTCCCGGACGCCACCCGACGCCATGTACGTGAGGTCGCCGACCGACTTGGCTACCGCCCCTCGGCGGCAGCCCGAACCCTCAGAACCGGCAAGTCGGGCCTCATCGGCCTGACGGTGACCACCTACGGGGATGAACCTTTCACCTTCACCGAGTTCGCGTACTTCGCGGAAATGGCGCGGGCCGCCACCTCGGCCGCGCTGGCCCGGGGCTACGCCCTGGTCATCCTCCCCGCGACCTCGCGGCACGACGTGTGGTCGAACGTCGCCCTGGACGGCACCGTGGTCATCGACCCCTCCGACCACGACCCGGTCGTCAGCGAACTGGTCCGCCAGGGCTTACCGGTGGTCTCCGACGGCCGCCCGGCCGGCACGCTGCCGGTCACCGCGTGGGTCGACAACGACCACGAGGCCGCCGTCCTCGGCATCCTCGACCACCTCGCCGACGCCGGGGCCCGCCGGATCGGACTCCTCACGGGCACGACGACGGACACCTACACGCATCTCTCCACCACCGCGTATCTGCGCTGGTGCGAGCGGGTGGGCCAGGATCCGGTGTACGAGGCCTATCCCGCGCACGATCCGTGCGCCGGAGCCGTCGCCGCCGACCGCCTCCTGGCCCGTCCGGACCGCCCGGACGCGGTCTACGGCCTCTTCGACCCCAACGGCACCGATCTGCTGGCCGCCGCCCGACGGTACGGTCTGCGCGTTCCCGACGACCTGCTGCTGGTCTGCTGCAGCGAGTCCGCCGTGTACGCGACCACCGAGCCGCCGATCACCACGCTCTCGCTCAAGCCGCGCCGGATCGGCACGGCTGTGGTCCAGCTCCTCATCGACGCCATCGAAGGGGTCGAATCGGACCAACCGGTCGAGCAGGTGATACCGACGGAACTGATCGTGCGGACCTCGTCCGAGCGGCGTCCGCCGCGCAGGACGGTCAGTCCGCCGCGGTCACCCGAAGAGGGTTGACGCCCCGCTTGAGGATCCGAACGGGAATTGGGCGGGGAGAGCCCCGCCCAATTCGGGAGAAAACCGCGGTGAACCGGGGCCCTGCGCCATTTCACCACCCCTGGGTCATCACATGGCGCGATCCGCATTCCTATGATGGGCGCACACACCGCGGGCCGCTGCGACCAGGCAGTCCGATGCGGTGCAGCTGCGGGCGATGGTGGTGGAGGGGTCGATGACTCAGGGGGCCGGTCAGGGACCCGAGGTGCGGACGCCGACGGTGCGCGATTTCCGCGTGCCCGCGTACGTCCACGAGGCCGGTCCGTACGGACAGACCACGGACTCCGGCGAGGCCTCCCGGCCCGCCGCAGACGAAGCCGAGAGCTACCCCGAGGGGTACACGCCGACCCAGCGCGATCTCCCGGTGATCAACCGGGGCGACACGCTTCAGGTCGTGATCGACCCGGAGGACGCCTCGGCCGAGCCGTCCTCCCGGCCGAGCCCGCTCTTCGTCGTCGGGGACGTCCACGGCTACCTCGACGAGCTCCTCGCCGCACTCCGCGAGAAGGGCCTCGTCGACGCGGCGGGCAACTGGTCGGCGGGCACCGCCCGGCTCTGGTTCCTCGGCGACTTCACCGACCGGGGCCCGGACGGCATCGGCGTCATCGACCTCGTGATGCGGCTCTCCGCCGAGGCCGCCGCGGCGGGCGGCTACTGCAAGGCCCTCATGGGCAACCACGAGCTGCTGTTGCTCGGCGCCAAGCGGTTCGGCGACACCCCCGTCAACTCCGGCGCGGGCACCGCCACCTTCCAGGCCGCCTGGCTGCTCAACGGCGGCCAGAAGACCGACATGGACCGCCTCCAGGACCACCACCTCCAGTGGATGGCCCGCCTGGACGCCATGGAAGAGGTCGACGGCCACCTCCTGGTGCACTCCGACACCACCGCCTACCGCGACTACGGCGACTCCATCGAGGCGGTCAACGACACCGTCCGCGAGACGATCACCCGTAACGACCCCGACGAGGTCTGGGACCTCTTCCGCAAGTTCACCCGGCGCTTCTCCTTCCGGGACGAGGGCGGCGCCGACGCCGTGCGCTCCCTGCTGGAGACCTACGGCGGCACCCGTATCGTCCATGGCCACAGTCCCATCCCGTACCTCTTGGGCGAGGTCGGCTCGGAGGACGGCGAGGACAGCTCGGGGCCATCGGTCGACGGACCGTACACCTATGCGGAAGGTCTGGCCGTCGCCATGGACGGCGGCGTGACCATGGCCGGAAAGCTGCTGGTCCAGGAACTTCCGCTGCGTACCTGAGCCGTCAACGGGCAGGCGTCTGTCGTCGGAAGACTTCGCTGGCCAGGGGCCAATTTCTTCAAACCCCCTGTCACCGCCTGCCGTCACCGCTCTACCATCGGCTTATCCGTAGCAGGCTCCCCTCCGTTTCTGCCCGACGGCTCGTCAGCATGCCGAGCCACAAGCCCTACGGAGCATCGGGGGATGCACATGAACAGCGTTCCGCAGCACCTGCTCAGTGAGGACCGCCAGGAGTACGAGCGGATCCTCGGCGAGGCGCTGCGCTCCGCACCACACCGTCAGGAATTCGCCGCCGGCCTTCAGCGGCTCAACCCCGAACAACTGCGCACCATGGCCCTCAACGCCACGGCGATCATCACGGCCGCCGCGGCGACCGAATACCAGTACTACGTCAAGGTCCGCGACGAATTCCGCAGCCCGTCGTCGGCCACCGCACCGGCCCGTGAGGGAGCAGCGTCCGGCTCCAGCGAACCGGACGGCTCCGCCGTGGGGCTCGCGGCCACCGTGGGCGAGGTCACCGAGGCGGCCGGCGCGGGCGCCGGAGCCATCGCCGCGGTGCTGGCCCCCGTCCTCGCCGGGACGGCCGCCGTGCTCTTCCTGCTCGTCGGCTACGTCATGAAGGTGCTCGACCCCGAGCGGGCGATCGCCGAGACCCTGCTCACCACGGGATGGGTCTTCGGCGCGGTCACGGCCGCGGCGATCCTGGTGGCCGCCGTCGGTCTCCTGCTCACCGCCCTGCGCAACAACGCCACCGCCCTGCTGGACGACAGCGCCCGCAGCGAGCTGAACGAGGAGGTGACCCGGGCCAGGGAGGCCTGGCGCGAGACCCTCCTGGAGCGCGGCATCCTGCCGTTCCTCCGCGACGCCCTCGCGAACCCGGGCCCGGCGCTGCTGAGCGAGCCGGACCGCCCGGCCCCGCCCAGCCGCATGCCGCACCTCGGCTACAACCGCCCGAGCTTCAGCAGCAGGCCGGACAGCAACAGCGCGGGCTCCCGCGCCGGGTACAGCAGCCCGGACTTCTCCAGCCCGGACTTCGGCGGACCGGAACACCAGCCCGAGTAGCACCCGGGCCCCGGCCGCCGCCCCGGAAGCCACCGGGCCTCGGCGGCCACCCGGCACCCGCCCGGTCCCGGCCGGGACCGGATCCACCGCACCGCCACCCGCGGCGGCGGGCTCTCCCGGCAACCGCCCGGAAGAGCACCGCTCGTCGCACGGCAGCGGCGTCGGCAGTGGCACGGGCGGAGATCCGCGCCACGTCCGCCTTCCCCGCGTGCCGCTCGGCGCCGACGGGTCTCAGTCCGCCATCGGCAGATAGACCCGGTTCCCCGCTTCCGCGAACTCCTTGGACTTCTGCGCCATGCCCGCCTCGATCTCGGCCCGGGAACCGCCGTGTTCACGACGGATGTCCTGGGAGATCTTCATCGAGCAGAACTTCGGCCCGCACATGGAGCAGAAGTGGGCCGTCTTGGCCGGCTCGGCCGGGAGCGTCTCGTCGTGGAACTCGCGGGCCGTGTCGGGGTCGAGAGCCAGGTTGAACTGGTCCTCCCAGCGGAACTCGAAGCGGGCGTCCGACAACGCGTCGTCCCACTCCTGTGCGCCAGGGTGTCCCTTGGCGATGTCCGCCGCATGGGCCGCGATCTTGTAGGTGATGACGCCGGTCTTCACGTCGTCACGATTGGGCAGTCCCAAGTGCTCCTTGGGCGTGACGTAGCAGAGCATCGCAGTGCCCCACCACGCGATCATCGCGGCACCTATGCCCGAGGTGATGTGGTCGTAGGCCGGAGCGACGTCCGTGGTCAGCGGGCCGAGCGTATAGAACGGAGCTTCATCGCAGATCTCCTGCTGAAGGTCGATGTTCTCCTTGATCTTGTGCATCGGGACATGTCCCGGGCCCTCGATCATGGTCTGTACGTTCAAACGCTTCGCGATCCGGTTGAGTTCCCCGAGCGTGCGCAACTCCGCGAACTGCGCCTCGTCGTTGGCGTCCGCGATGGAGCCCGGCCGAAGGCCGTCGCCGAGGGAGTAGGTGACGTCGTAGGCGGCGAGGATCTCGCACAGTTCCTCGAAGTTCTCGTAGAGGAACGACTCCTTGTGGTGTGCCAGGCACCAGGCCGCCATGATCGAGCCGCCGCGCGAGACGATGCCGGTCTTGCGGTTCGCGGTGAGCGGCACATACGCGAGGCGCACGCCCGCGTGGACGGTCATGTAGTCCACGCCCTGCTCGGCCTGCTCGATGACCGTGTCCTTGTAGATCTCCCAGGTCAGGTTTTCGGCCCTGCCGTCGACCTTCTCCAGCGCCTGGTAGAGCGGCACCGTGCCGATGGGGACGGGGGAGTTGCGCAGTACCCATTCACGGGTGGTGTGGATGTTCCGGCCGGTGGACAGGTCCATGACCGTGTCGGCGCCCCACCGGGTCGCCCAGGTCATCTTCTCGACCTCCTCCTCGATGGAGGAGGTGACCGCCGAGTTGCCGATGTTCGCGTTGACCTTCACCAGGAACCGCTTGCCGATGATCATCGGCTCGATCTCCGGGTGGTTCACGTTCGCGGGAAGTACGGCCCTGCCCGCGGCGATCTCCTCTCGGACGACCTCCGGCGAGACGTTCTCCCGTACGGCCACGTACTCCATCTCGGGGGTGATCTCCCCGCGTCGTGCGTACGCGAGCTGGGTCACCGCCCGGCCGTCCCGGCTCCGGCGCGGCTGGCGCGGCCGACCCGGGAACACCGCGTCGAGGTTGCGCAGCCCGCCACGTGGCGAGGTGTGCTTGATCCCGTCGTCCTCGGGGCGGACGGGCCGGCCCGCGTACTCCTCGGTGTCTCCCCGGGCGATGATCCAGTTCTCGCGCACGGGGAGCAGCCCCCGCCTGACGTCGGTTTCCGCTGTCGGATCGGTGTACGGGCCGGAGGTGTCGTACAGGGTGACGGACTGCCCGTTGGTGAGGTGCACCTGGCGGACCGGCACCCGCAGATCGGGGCGTGAGCCCTCGATGTACGCCTTGTGCCAGCCGATGGACTTCCCGGCCTCCAGGGGCTGTTCGCCCTGGTTCCCTTCGCCCTCCGACGCGGCGGTCGTCCCGTCCGTCTGGCTGGAGGCAGGCGTGCGTGTGTCCTCGATGGTCATGAGACCTACTCCCTACGCCGGCATTACCCGGTAACAGGTTCAGCGGTCGACGCAGCGATTTCCGCCCGACGATGTTCCACGTGAAACATCGCGTCTGCGGAGGTCAGCGCCCTCTCAGCCCGGTGCTCCGAGCTCCCGCGTGTGCAAAGGTGCCCCCACGCTAGCGGCAGATGTGGCGCGGTGAACAGTGGGCCTCGCTCGTTCTTGCGATGATCGGTCGGTGACCACGACGCAGCAGCCCCCGCCTCCGCCCTCCGAGCCGCCCCACGGCCATGGCCCCGGAAACGGCCACGGGCATGGCTCCGACGGCGGCCATGGCTACGGTTCCGGGGGCGGCCACGGCTCCGGAGGCGGCCACGGCCCCGGCGACGGACATGGCCCCGGCCCGTCCTCCGGCGGCGGCCACGGCCATTCCCACAGCCACAGTCATGGGCCCGCCGCGCCCGTCTCTCTGCACCTGCGCAAGGTCATCGCGGCGGTGCTGATCCCCTTCGCGACCGCGGTCGTCGTGGGTCTCGTCGTGCTCTGGCCCGGCGGCGCCCCGGCCCATGAACGCACCGGTGTGGGCTTCGACCGGCAGACCCAGCAGGCCACCGTCACCAAGGTCGACGAGGTCGACTGCTCGTCGGTGAACGCCTCCGGCGAGACCCCCACCGGCGACACGTCCACCGCCGAGGGCTCGTCCGCCCAGCAACAGGCCAACGGCACCTGCAAGAAGGCCACGATCCGGGTCGACACCGGTGACGACAAGGGCCGTACGTTCACGGAGATCGTTCAGCCGGACCAGTCCCGGCAGTTGGAGCAGGGTCAGGAGGTCGTGGTCGCCTACGAGCCCGCCGCGCCCAAGGACCTGCAGTACTCGGTTACCGATGTGAACCGGAAGTTCCCGATGGCACTGCTCGCCGGGATCTTCGCCCTCGCCGTCGTGGTGGTGGGCCGGATGCGCGGTGTCATGGCCCTGGTGGCGCTGGCCATCAGCTTCCTGGTGCTGACCCTGTTCATCCTGCCGGCGATTCTGCAGGGCTCGAATCCGCTGGTGGTAGCGGTGGTCGGGGCCAGCGCCATCATGCTGATCGCCCTCTACATGTGCCACGGCCTCTCGGCACGGACATCCGTGGCGGTGCTCGGCACCCTGATCTCGCTGCTGCTGATCGGTCTGCTCGGCTCGGGCTTCATCGGCTGGGCCTATCTGACCGGCAACACGGACGACAACACCGGTCTGATCCACGGCCTCTACCCGACGATCGACATGAGCGGTCTGCTGCTCGCGGGCGTCATCATCGGCTCGCTCGGCGTCCTCGACGACGTGACGGTCACCCAGACGTCCGCGGTCTGGGAGCTGCACGAGGCCAACCCCGCGATGGGCCGACGGGACCTGTACCGCGCCGGCATCCGGATCGGCCGGGACCACATCGCGTCGGTGGTCAACACCCTCGTGCTCGCCTACGCCGGTGCCGCGCTGCCGCTGTTGCTGCTCTTCTCGATCGCGCAGAGCAGTGTCGGCACGGTGGCCAACAGCGAGCTCGTCGCCGAGGAGATCGTGCGCACGCTCGTCGGCTCGATCGGTCTGGTGGCCTCGGTGCCGCTGACCACCGCGCTGGCCGCGCTCGTCGTCTCGGCCGACCGCCCTGGTGCCCCGGAAGCGGCGGCCGTGCCCGCTCCGGCGCGTGGGGGGAGGGGCCGCCGCCGCAAGCGCTGAAGCGTTACGGCACCCCGGCGCCGTAACGTTCAGCCCGCGCTCTGCTCCTCCGCCAGGATGCGGTCCAGCGCCTCGTCGAGCAGCGTGTCGAAGTCGGCGAGGGAACGCTCCTGACCCAGCGGCACGAGCTTGTCCGTTCGGTCCAGGAAGGCCACCAGCGGCGCCGTGCCGACCCGGAACATCGCCTGGTCGGTGCCGACCTGAAGTCGGATCAGGACCTCGCCGAACGTCTCCGGATCGGCCGGCGAGATGTGGACGTCCCCGTCCCCGCACGGCCGCCCCACGCCGTCGATGAGCAGTTCCCGCCCGAAGGCCCAGGTCACCGGAGCATCCCCGGGCAGGTGGAAGGTCAGCCGCACGGCATAGGGATCACAGGTCTCGTAACGCAGCTCCACAGGGATGCGGAAGGAGAGCTCCTCCGAGACGAGGAAGCTCATCATGACCTCTGCCTGTACCGACTCGCGCATCGCCTACCCCGCCGTGTTCGTCGACTGGCCAGGAATCATCCGCCTGACACCCCTGGAAGTTTGCTGAAAGTACACGAGAGATCACAAGGAGTGATTTTTCAGATGCTGATAGAGATCGCGAGTGTCCCTAGTAGCTTTCCGATCTCGGTCTGCAATTGATGCGCGACGGGCAGCAGCCGGTCCGCCTGGTGCGAGGGAAGCGAGACGGCGAGGGTCCCGGCGGTCGTCCCCACCGTGATGGGAATCGCGGCGCAGACCGTCCCGAGGGCGTACTCCTGCCGCTCGACGACCGGTTCCATCCGCCCGATCCGGTCCAGGCGCCGCAGGAACGCCTCGTCGTCACGGACCGTGTACGGGGTGAGCGACCGCACCGGGTAACGGTTCAGGTGGTCGCGGCGGGCCTCTTCGCTCAGCTGGGACAGCAGGCACTGCCCGATGGCGTGCGCGTGACCCGACTCACGGAAGTCGGCCCACTCCTCGACCGCCGGGATGTTCGGGCTGTCGGCCACGCACTTGACCTCGATCTCGCCGTCCCGGTAGATCGCGAAGTACACGGGCACACCCAGGGCGTCCCGCCAGTGCGCCAGTGCCTCGCCCACCGTGCTGCGACGTTTCTGCTGCGCTCCGCTGCTGCTCAGCCGCTCCGCCGCTTCGCCGAGGAAGAACAGCCCTCTCTCCCGGCGCAGATAGCCCTCGTGGACCAGGGTGCGGAGCAGGTGGTAGGCCGTGGGCAGCGCGAGCCCGGCGTCCCGCGCCAACTGTTTGGCGGGCGCCCCGTGTTCTCGCTCGGCGACGGCCTCCAGCAGCCGCATGGCCCGCTGCACGGAGCCGATCAGGGTGCCGGAGTTCCCCTCCGGCGCGGTCTGCGGCGCCGGGGACGGAATCCGCGCTCCCCTGCCCGGGCCGCGCCCGTGGGGCGCCACGGGGCGCACGGGACCCGCCGTCTTCGGCTGGGTCCGGGCCGGGGTTGCCAGGGGTTGCGCTCGTGCGGCAGGCGAGGGTGCCGGTGGCTGCTCCTGCGTCGGGACCGTCGGCCCGGGTGATGTGGTCCGCCCACGCCGCGGCTGCGCCGGAGGACGTTCGGGACGTCGCGCGTTCTCCTCGCCCGGCGAGGTACGTGGCTGCACCGGGGGAGCCGGGGACTTGGAGGGCGTCGTACGCGGCGGTGTCTGCGGGACATGGGTCTCCGCGGCCCGGACGAGTGGTGGCTCGACCGCGGCTGTCGGTGTCGATCGGGGACCCGGCTGTGTGGGCGGAACGGCGCTCTGTGTCGACCGGGAACGCTGCAGGGCGGAGGAGGAGAGCGGTTCTGCCGGTGCGGTGTCAGCCGTGGCCAAGGGTCACTCCCGAAGCGCGAGGAGGGCCGCCCGTGCGGGGGACACGGGAGGGGGATGCGCCGCCCGCGGGGGTCGAGCCCGCGACGAGTTCCCGGACTCTAGCCGCCGCTCACCGCTCGCCGACGGCCCTGCGGGGAAACTTCCCTCGCGCGAGGGAACCTCACGTTCCTGTTACCCCGGCGCACTGACCGGCCTCACCCACTCACGCCTCACCTGTTGCGTGGTGCTGACGCCTCACCAGTCGCCGCGCGAGGAGGAACCCGCCGTGAACTTCCTGACGACGTAGATCAGTCCGCCGACAAGTGCCACGAAGACCAGCACCTTGAAGAGCAGGCCCACCACGACCTGGACGACGCTGACTATCAGTCCTCCGAACACCAGCAGGGCGATGACCGGCACCACGATCCATTTCACCCACCACGGCATTCCCGCGAAGATCTCCCGCATCGCCCTTGCTCCTTGTGTCTCCACCCGTCGCCCCGCCACCGGGGCACTGATTCCGGGCCTACTGCTGTCCTGTCATCGATGCTAGGGCCGTGAGGAGGCCGTCCGGGGGCCTCGCACCCCTTGTCCGTCCCTGATCGTCCCCCTAGGGGAACACCGAAGCGGACGTCAGCCCTCCGGCGGAGAGAACACCACCACGACCCTCAAGTCCTCGGTGATGTGGTGGAACTTGTGGGCCACCCCGGCGGGCACGTACACGACACTGCCGCGGGCGACCTGGGTGGTCTCGAAGCCGACCGTGAGCGCGGCCCGGCCGCTCACCACGAGGTACACCTCGTCCTGGCTGTGCGGCTTCTGTGAGTCGAGCTCGCCGGCATCCAGCGCGTACAGACCGACCGACATGTTCCGCTCACGCAGAAACTGCAGGTAGGCACCGTCATTGGCGGCGCGCTCCGCCTCCAGTTCATCCAACCGGAATGCCTTCATCGACTTAGTCGCCCCTGCCCGGTGCTCGTACCGATCGCTTCTGCCACGATCAGACACATGATGAATTTCCTAGTCAAGACGATCGCCAACGCGGGCGCCCTGGCGGTCGCCGTCTGGCTGCTCGACAAGATCACGCTCACCGGGGACAGTACGGGCAAGAAGGTCGGCACGCTGCTGCTGGTCGCCCTGGTCTTCGGCCTGGTGAACGCGGTCGTCAAGCCGATCGTGAAGCTGCTGACCCTCCCGCTGTTCATAGTCACGCTCGGCCTGTTCACGCTGATCGTGAACGCCCTGATGCTGCTGCTCACCTCGTGGCTGGCCGATGTCCTCGACGTGAGTTTCCACGTGGAGGGCTTCTGGACCGCCGTACTCGGCGGCCTGATCATCTCGATCGTCTCCTGGGCGCTCTCCGTCGTCCTGCCCGACGGGGACTGAGGTCCGGCATGACCTATCGAGTGTGTTTCGTCTGCACCGGCAACATCTGTCGTTCGCCGATGGCCGAGTCCGTCTTCCGCGCCCGTGTCGAGGAGGCCGGACTCGACGGCCTGGTCGAGGTCGACAGCGCGGGCACCGGAGGCTGGCACGAGGGCGACCCCGCCGATCCGCGCACGGTGTCCGTCCTGGAGGCGAACGGTTATGCCGGCCATCACGCGGCCCGGCAGTTCCTGGCCTCCTGGTTCGCCCGCCTCGACCTCGTCGTCGCCCTGGACGAAGGCCATCTCAAGGCCCTGCGCCGTCTCGCGCCCACCGCGGCGGAGGCGGAGAAGGTCCGGCTCCTGCGCTCCTACGATCCCGCCGCCGGTGACGATCTCGACGTTCCGGACCCCTACTACGGGGGCATGGACGGTTTCGAGGAGTGCCTGGAGCTCGTGGAGGCGGCGAGCCCCGGCCTGCTGGCCGCCGTACGCGAGAAGGTGGAGGGACAGGTCGCATGAGCACGGAGAACCCTGCCGCGGGCCCCGGGGACGGCACCCGCGCGGTGCGGGCCGGACTGCCCGAACCCGTCAAGCACGAACCGACGCTCCCCGGACCGGTCTTCGCCGCCCACTACCACCTGCCGGGCGAGCCCACCGGCCCGTACGCCTACGGGCGCGACCAGAACCCCACCTGGACGCTCCTGGAGCGCGCGATCGGCGAACTGGAGGCACCGGGACGGGAGGACGTGGAGACGGCGGTCTTCGCCTCCGGCATGGCCGCCATCTCGGCCGTCCTCTTCTCCCAGTTGCGTACGGGCGACGTGCTCGTCCTGCCGAGCGACGGCTACAACCTGCTGCCGCTGGCCGGTGAGCAGCTGCGCTCGTACGGCATCGAGGTGCGCAGTGCCCCGACGGGCGGCGACGCCCAGCTCGACGCTCTCGACGGCGCCAGACTGCTGTGGATCGAGACGCCCTCGAATCCCGGGCTGGACGTGTGCGACATCCGGCGGCTGAGCGAGGCGGCACGCGCGCGTGGCTGTCTCGTGGCCGTCGACAACACCCTGGCGACCCCGCTCGGGCAGCGGCCGCTGGATCTGGGCGCCGACTTCGCCGTGGCGAGCGGCACCAAGCAGCTGACCGGACACGGGGACGTCCTCCTCGGGTACGTCGCCGGACTCGACGCCTCGCTGATGGCCGGTGTCCGACGGTGGCGCAAGATCGTCGGGGCGATTCCGGGCCCGATGGAGGCCTGGCTCGCGCACCGCTCGCTCGCCACGCTCCAGCTGCGGGCCGACCGGCAGAACGTCAACGCCCTGGCCGTGGCCGAGACGCTCAAGAGCTGGCCCGGGGTGACCGGGGTGCGCTATCCAGGGCTCCCCGACGACCCCTCGCACAAGATCGCCTCGCAGCAGATGCGGCGCCACGGCTGTGTGGTGTCGTTCGCGTTGCCCACGCGCGCGCATGCTGAACGTTTCCTCGACGCACTCCATCTCGTGGACGACGCCACGAGCTTCGGCGGGGTGCGCTCCACCGCCGAGCGGCGCGGCCGGTGGGGAGGCGACGCTGTTCCGGAAGGCTTCATCCGCTTCTCGGCCGGTGCGGAGGACACGGACGATCTCGTGGCGGATGTGCTGCATGCGCTCTCTGTGGCTGCAGAGTAGTACTCCGCTACGTCCAACGGACGGTCCGAGCCTCCCCCCTCGTGGCTCGGACCGTCCTCGGTTCCGCGCGCGAAGAACCGCGCGAACAAGGCTAGTTGACTCTGTGTCAGTGTCCAATCACAGTAGCGACAGAGACCTATCGACTTATTTATAGTTGGGCGCTCCAAGGGCGGCGAAGGGAGGAGTGACCATGGATCTGGCCTTACTGCGCACGTTCGTGACCGTGCACCGGGCCGGTTCCTTCACCCGCGCCGCCGCCCTGCTCGGCCTCTCGCAGCCGGCCGTCACCTCACAGATACGCACCCTGGAACGCCAGCTGGGCCGCCCGCTCTTCCTGCGGCAGGCCCGCGGGGTGACCCCGACGACCATCGGCGACGAACTCGCCCACAAGGCGGCGCCGCATCTCGACGCACTGGTGGAGATCGCCGAGACCGGCCTGGACGACGACTCGTCCCTACGGACCCTCCATCTCGCCGGTCCCCCGGAGTTCACCGCTGAGCGCGCCCTGCCCGCCCTCACCGAGCTGACCGGGGATGACGGCCAGGCCTTCGCGCTGCGGGTCTCCTTCGGGAACACCGACGAGACACTGGAGGGCCTCGCCGCCGGGCACAACGACCTGGCCATCACCACCGCCCAGCCGCGCGGCCCCCTGCTCACCGCCACCCCCCTCTGCGACGAGGAGCACGTCCTGGTCGCCGCCCCGCGCTGGGCGGACGAGACGGACCCCGACAGGCTGCGCCGCAAGGACGCGCACACCCTGGACGGCCTCCCGGTCGTCGAGGTACACGAGTCACTGCCCTTCCTCACGCGCTACTGGGCCTCGGTCTTCGACTCCCGCCCCGCCGCCTCCGGC
The DNA here is from genome assembly GCF_055657445.1 of Streptomyces sp. NPDC107538. Lineage (NCBI taxonomy): Bacteria > Bacillati > Actinomycetota > Actinomycetes > Kitasatosporales > Streptomycetaceae > Streptomyces > Streptomyces sp. NPDC107538. The sequence continues at coordinate 91,643 of NZ_JBVKAY010000003.1, forward strand.
ACCGTCGTCGTCCCGGACCTGCGCGCGGTCCTCGCCTGCGCTGTCTCGGGCGCCGGACTGGCCGTACTGCCCCGCTATCTGTGCGCCTCCGCCCTGGAACGCGGTGACGTCGTCGCGCTGCTCGACCCCACGGTGCCCCCGCTGCGGACCTACTTCCTGGTCGTCCGCACCGGCACGCTGGCCATGCCGCACATCGCACGGGCGCACGAGTGGCTGCTGGAGGCCGCGGCGAACTGGTCCTGAGGGGGATGCCGCTCTTCCTCGCTCCGGCGATGTTTCACGTGGAACATGCAGGGCCACATTTCTCCCATGACCGTACGACCCGTGGTCAAGCGCACCGCCCGCGCCGTTCTGCTCGACGGCGACGACCTGATCCTGATCAAGCGGACCAAGCCGGGCATGGATCCCTACTGGCTCACGCCGGGCGGCGGTGTCGAGCCCGAGGACACCACCGTCGTCGACGCGCTCCACCGCGAAGTGCACGAGGAACTCGGCGCCAAGATCACCGATGTGGTGCCCTGCTTCGTGGACACCGTCGAGCACATCGGCGAGGACGGCGGCGCCACCGGCGTGAAGGTCCAGCACTTCTTCGTCTGCCGCCTGGAGTCCATGGACCCCTCCAAGCGGCACGGTCCCGAGGTGGACGAACCTCTGGGCGAGTACGAGATCGTGCGCATCCCCTTCACCCGGGTCGGCATCGCCTCCGTGCACCTCGTTCCGTTGTCCCTGCGGCACTACCTGGACGGCAACATCGAGGGCGTACGGGCGATGCACGCACCCGACCTGGGCTGACGTTCCGGCCGCCGGTCACTCGCGGCGGAGACCGCGCCTGGTCAGTCCCCGGCGGCCACCAGTTCCTCGACCGAGTCATGGCGTATGCGTTCCGAGGGGATGCCGGCGTCCCTCAGCGCGTCCACACCGCTGCGGATCATGCCGGGCGGGCCCGAGAGGTACGCGTCGTACCCGTTCCAGGGGCCGTGGTCCCGTATGGCGTCGGGCAGTTGGAGCAGCCCGTGCCGGTCCACGACCGGGCGGACCTCGAGCCATGAGTTGCTCTGCTGCAGCCGGAGCAGCGTGTCCAGGTCGTAGAGGTCCTGACCGGTGCGGGCCCCGTAGAAGACCTCGACCGGGCGGTGCCGCCCGTGCTCGGCGACGTCCTCGACGATGGCCTTGATGGGCGCGATACCGGTGCCGCCGCCCAGACAGAGCAGTCCGCTGTCGCTGCTGTGGTCGACGGTCATCGCGCCGGCCGGCGGCCCCAGGCGCAGCACATCACCGGGCCGGGCGCGGTGCACGAGGGAGTTGGAGACCCAGCCGGCGGGGATCGCCTTCACGTGGAACGCCAGCAGTCCGTCCGAGCGGGGCGCCGAGGCGAACGAGTAGTGCCGCCAGATCCTCGGCCACCAAGGGGTCTCCAGACTGGTGTACTGCCCGGCGAGGAAGGGGTACGGCTGGTTCGGACGGACGGTGATGACGGCCGTGTCCGCCGTTCTCAGATCGTGCGAGACGACCTCGGCCAGCCACCACGGCGGGGAGCGCAGTTCGTCCGCCGCCGCGGCGTCGATCATCACCTGGGAGATCGTCGTGTACGTCCGGACCCAGGCCGCCTCGGTCTCCTCGTTCCAGCTCGACTTGGCGTAGCGGCTCAGGGCGCCGATGAGGCACTCGCCGACGGCCGGGTAGTGGTCGGCCTGCGTGCCGTACTTGCGGTGGCCGCAGCCGAGGTTCTGCAGGTAGTCGACGAGGACCGGGGTGTTGTCGATGTGCTCGGCGGCGGTGAGCAGCGCCTTGAGGAGGCGGTCCCGCTGGGCGTCCATCGCCGGAGGGAACATCGAGCGCAGCTCCGGGTGCTGGACGAAGAGCAGCGCGTAGAAGTACGAGGTGACCTTGTCGGCGACGGGCCCGACCTCGGTCATGGTCCGCCGGATGAGGACGGCGTCGGGGGAAGCGGGTGCTGTGGCCGTGGCCACCTGGTCGGCGCGCGGGCCGGGCGCGGGGGCGTCGAAGACGGAGCGCTCGGAACCTGGCTCCGCGACGGCCGGGGCCGGCTGGGGGCGAGGCGGTGTGGCCGGAGGAAGGTCCGCGGAGATCTGTATTCGCTCCCGTGCGGCCGCTTCCCCGTTCTGCTGCGGGTGGTTCGGCAGCTCCTGGGAGCGCTGCTGCGGGTGGTTCGGCGGCTCCTGAGAGCGCCCCACGGGCCGCAGGGCGGCGAGGCGATTGCCCTCGGGCTCCTGATCTCCGTCGGGGGACGACGGAGACGTGCGCGGTGTGAACCAGCCGCCTCCGTCACTGGCCCCCGAAGTGCCGTTGCCGGCCGACGTGGTGGTCGGAGCGTCCATGGTCTGCCTCGCCTCGAGCATCTTTCGGTCGATCTGCGCACGCCCCCAGCCGGAAGACGCACGCTTTCCCCCGCGGACGGCCTTGCTTTTCCCCGTTAGTTCCCCGTCGACCAATGCGGCCACATTCAACCCGGGTTCCCGCTCCGTACGGACAAGTAGGTGAGAGTGTGACGTGAGCCGCAGCACTCACCCGCAGCGTTCCACGGCACCTGAACGCTCCCACCTCGTAACGGTAAACGCAGGTCCCCGATCTCCCTGTCCGGTTAGGCTGCATTGAGCTGCGTTCGCACCCCCGCCATGAGACGACTGCATCTCGCTTCGGACACGAACCGGACTCGACCCTACCGGTAGGGCCGCCACACACAAGTCCCCCCTTGCCGCACCGGTAATTCAATGGGGGTGAATCAGGAATTCCTTCAATTACTGGGCGCGCCCCACCAATTCATAGGCATCCCACAGATCCTGCCCCATGCGTGAGTACATGGCCGACCCATCGGATACGGGTCGGCATTCACGGCGACCGGGGTCGGCACAGTACCGAAGAGTTCCACGTCGGAGAGAGTCTGCCTGCACACGTTTGCCCGGAGGCAGATGTTTCACGTGAAACATCCGTCCACGTGCTGTGCGGTTGTGCCCGAGTTGGCCAGAACGGTGTACGTCCGACCGCAAACCGGTGGACGCCATGGGCTCGTGTCGGACAGCCTGACCTGCGTGTCGACACCTTCCCCCACCACTCTGCCCATCCGCCGTCTGACGCCACGCGATCTCACCGCCTGCGCCGATCTGTCCGAGGACCGTGGCTGGCCTCGCGAGGAGCACAAGTGGGGACTTCTCGTGACGGCCGGAACCGGGTACGGCATCGATGACCCCGAGGGCGGCCTCGTCGCCGCCTGCGTGGTGACGGAATACGGTCCGGCGGGCCGTCCGGATCTGGGCGCGATCGGCATGGTCCTGGTCGCCGAGAGGCACGCCCGCCAAGGCGTCGGCCGCCGTCTGATGCGTCATGTGCTGTCGGAGATGGGCACGACCCCACTGACCCTGCACGCGACCCCCTACGGACGTCCGCTCTACGAGGAACTGGGCTTCAAGGTCACCGGAGGGGCCGAGATGGTTCGCGGGCACTTCACATCAGCGGAGCCTGCTCCCGCGGTCTTCACACGCCCGGCCACGGCGGAGGACCTCACCTCGATCCTCCGGCTCGACGAAGAGGTCTTCGGCTCGGATCGCACCCATGTCCTTACCCGCCTCCCCGCCTTCGCCGATCAGCTGCGCGTGGCCGAGGAGAAGGGCCGGATCATCGGTTACACGGCCGCCTGGCCCAACATGGACGACCATGTCGTCGGCCCCCTGATCGCACGGGACACACAGACGGCGAAGGCGCTCATCGCTTCGGTCGCCGCCCACACCGAGCGACCGTTGCGCACCGACATCGACGTACGTCACGAGGGACTGCTGGCGTGGGTGAAGGAACACGGCCTGGCACCGGTCGCCTTCAACGCGGTGATGACGTACGGGCTCACCGAGCTACCGGGTGACTGGACCCGGCGGTACGCCCCACTCACCGTGGCAGCGACCTGAGGCACCGGGTCCAGCGGGTCGGGTTCTTCGGGCGTCAGTGGTGGACGGCCGTTCGCCGTGCGGTCGCTTCGGCGCCCGTGACGGCGGTGTCGGCGGCGTCGGCGGGACTGCCGGTGCCGCTCCCCCTGCGCTCCAGCGCCGCCGCGACGAGGGCCAGTACGAGTGCGCTCGCGGCGAGGGCTGCTCCGACCCAGTTGGGTGCCGTGTAGCCGAAACCCGCGCCGATGACGAGGCCGCCGAGCCACGCGGAGAGCGCGTTGCCGAGGTTGAAGGCACCGATGTTCACGGCCGAGGCCAGTGTGGGCGCGCCGTGCGCCTGATCGAGGACCCGCTTCTGCAGCGGCGGCACGGTCGCGAAGCCCAAGGCGCCGACCAGCGTGACGGTCACGGCCGCGGCGATCTTGTCGTGGGCGGTGAAGGAGAACAGTGCGAGGACGACGGCCAGGGCGCCCAGCGAGACGTACAGCATGGGCATCAGCGCGCGGTCGGCGTACTTGCCTCCCACGAGGTTGCCGCCGACCATACCGAGGCCGAAGAGGACGAGGAGCCAGGTGACGGAGGAGTCGGCGAAGCCTGCCACGTGCGTCATCATCGGGGCGATGTAGGTGATGGCCGCGAAGACACCGCCGAATCCCAGCACCGTCATCGCCATGGCCAGCAGCACCTGGACGTTCTTGAAGGCGGCCAGCTCGTGGCGTAGGCGGACGCCCTCCGGCCTGGGCATCTCGGGGACCAGTCGGGCGATGCCCAGCAAACCGGCGACGCCCAGGGCGGCGACCCCGGCGAAAGTGACCCGCCAGCCGGCGGACTGTCCGACCAGGGTGCCCAGGGGCACTCCGACGACATTCGCGACGGTCAGTCCACTGAACATCATCGCGAGGGCGCCGGCCTTGCGGTCCGGGGCGACGAGTTCGGCCGCGACCACCGAGCCGATGCCGAAGAAGGCACCGTGCGCCAGCGAGGCGACCACACGGCCGAGCAGCATGACGGAGTAGGCGGGAGCGAGCGCGGAGAGCAGGTTGCCCGCGATGAACAGGCCCATCAGAAGCATGAGCATCCGCTTGCGGGACACCCTCGTCCCCAGAGCGGTCATGATCGGGGCTCCGGCGACGACGCCGAGGGCGTAGCCGGTCACGAGGAACCCCGCGGTGGGGATGGAGACATCGAAGTCGGCCGCGACCTCGGGCAGCACCCCCATGATCACGAACTCGGTCGTACCGATGCCGAAGGCCCCGATCGCGAGAGCCAGAAGCGCGAGAGGCATGAGGACGTACACCTTCCAGAAGATTGCAGATGCGCTCTTCAAGCGTACACAATAATTGCAGACGCGCTATATCAGCTGCCGCAGTCAATTGCGTCGGTGACCTATCCTGGGGTGAGCAGCTCCGGGACGGAGGAACACCGATGACAGCGACGGACCCCGCACTCACCGCTCTCGCCCAGGGCTGGTGCGCCCTCTCCTTGTTGCACGGGCGGATCGAGGCCCACATAGAGCGCGCACTGCAGTCGGGCCACGGCCTGAGCGTGCGCGAGTACTCACTGCTCGATGTGTTGAGCCGCCAGCACAGCGGTGAGGGCGGGCACCTCCAGATGAAGCAGGTCGCCGACGCGGTCGTCCTCAGCCAGAGCGCCACCACTCGGCTGGTCACCCGGCTCGAGGACCGTGGCCTGCTCGCCCGCTATCTGTGCCCGACCGACCGCCGGGGCATCTACACGGATGTCTCCGAAGCCGGACTGCAACTCCTCGCGGCGGCCCGCCCCACCAACGACGCCGCCCTGCGCGAAGCCCTCGACGAGGCGGCCGAGAACCCCGAACTGGCCCCGCTGGTCCGCGTCGTGGAGTCGTTGAACGCGCCCGCGTAGGGTGCGAGGTATGGGAGATCTTGACATTCGCCCGGCGACGCAGGACGACATTCCGGAGATCGTCGCGATGCTGGCCGACGACCCCTTGGGCGCCCAACGCGAGTCGCCGGACGACCTGAGTCCCTACGCCACCGCGCTGGAGCGTCTCAGCCGGGACCCTCACCAGCAGGTGATGGTCGCCGTTCGCGCGGGCCGCGTCGTCGGCACCCTCCAGCTGACGATCATTCCCGGCCTCTCCCGGCGCGGCTCCACCCGTTCGATCATCGAAGGCGTGCGAGTCCATGCCGATGAGCGCGGCAGCGGTCTCGGTACGCGGCTCATCGAGTGGGCGGTGGACTCGTCCCGGCACCAGGGCTGCCAGTTGGTGCAGCTGACCTCCGACGCCACGCGCACCGACGCCCACCGCTTCTACGAGCGGCTCGGCTTCGAGGCCACCCATGTGGGCTTCAAACTGCCGCTCTGAGCACCGCTCCTGGGATGCTTGTGGGGGTTCTGGCTCGCGATGTTTCACGTGAAACATCGCGAGCCAGAACTCCAGCACACTCAGAACTGCGCCTACGAGATTCCGCGCCACCCCTCGGGGTCCACTCCACCCGGCACCGGGGCCTCCTTGTCGTACGGCTGACGCGTGAACACGAACGACCCGAGGTCCAGGTGGCTCACGGTCCCATCGGGCCCTCGTACGGCCCGTAGGACCTCTCCGGCGAAGTAGCCGTTGAGTCCGGTCCAACTGCCGTCGTCGTTGGGCCGGAACCGAGCGCCTCGCAGCGTGGCGGCGAGCGGCTCCAGCGAGAGACCACCGTCGGCGACGACCCGCAAGGCGAAGCTGTAGGTCCCCCAGTACCAGGGGCCGGTCAACTCCAGGACCGAGCGGTCCACATCAGGCAACGGCCGCCAGGGCTCGGGGATCCGCGGTTCGGCTTCCGCCACGATACGTACGAGGTCGGCTGCCACCTCCGACACCACGGGCCCGGAGGTGCAGTTGGTCAGTACGACGGCCGCCACGTCGTCCTCGACGGAGATGGTGAGCTGAGCGAGGAAGCCGGGAACCGAACCGCTGTGACCGACGAGGAACCGGCCGTCCCGGTGCTGAAGCTGCATCCCGAGTCCGTACGCCGAGCCGGCCGATACATCGGCGGCCTCCCCCGGCGCGGCCGGCGTCCGCATCTCCAGGACGGACTCCGCGCTCAGCACCCGCTCGTCCCCCTGGGCCAGGAAGACCGCGAAGCGCGCCAAGTCAGCGGCCGTCGACCAGAGTTGGCCCGCAGGTCCCATGCGCCCCAGATCCTCGACCTGCTCCGGCAGCATCACGTCCGCCCAGGGGTGGACGGCCCAGCCGCCGGCGTGCGGTGCCTCGGGGTGCCATGTCGTGCGGCGCAGACCGAGCGGTTCGAGCACCTCGCGCCGCAGGACCTCCTCCCACGGAGCACCCCGCAGCTGTTCGACGAGCGCGCCGAGAAGCGTGAAGCCGGGGTTGGAGTAGTGGAAGCGGCGGCCCACGGGATGGCGGTGGGGTCGCTCGCCGAGCACATCGGCGAGTTCCGGGCGCAGGGAGCCCGGGGTGCGCTCCCACCACGGTGAAGGTGACTCGGCCGCCAGTCCGCCCGTGTGGGCGAGCAGTTCGGCGATGGTCGCCTCCCCCGCGCCGGTGCCCGGCAGATGCTTCTCCAGCGGGTCGCCGAGATCCAGCACACCCTCGTCGCGCAGCCGCAGGATCAGGACGGCGGTGAAGGTCTTGGTGATCGAACCGATCCGGTACTGCACGTTCGCGTCCGGTGCGTGCCCCTCCACCGAGGTCCGTGCCCCGTTCCACACCGTCTCTCCGCCCCGGACCACCGCCGCGACCAGGGACGGCGTCCGCCCCTCGGCCTGGGCGACGGCGATGCGGTGCAGCAGAGCCCGACGGGTGGCGGGCAGCAGCTCTTCCTGAGGTGTTGTCATGCGCCCAGTCCATCGGGCCAGGCACCTCGCGTCGAGCGCATTTCCCCGGGTCAGGTCTGGGCCATGTCCACGAATCGTGAGTAGTGCCCCTGGAAGGCGACCGTGATCGTGGCCGTCGGACCGTTACGGTGCTTGCCCACGATGATGTCCGCCTCGCCGGCCCGCGGCGACTCCTTCTCGTACGCGTCCTCGCGGTGCAGCAGGATCACCATGTCGGCGTCCTGCTCGATCGATCCCGACTCACGTAGGTCGGAGACCATGGGCTTCTTGTCCGTGCGCTGCTCGGGACCACGGTTGAGCTGCGACAGCGCGATCACCGGCAGCTCCAGCTCCTTGGCCAGCAGCTTCAGATTTCGCGACATGTCCGAGACCTCCTGCTGACGGCTCTCCGACCGCCCTTTGCCTCCGGACTGCATCAGCTGGAGATAGTCGATGATGACGAGCTTCAGGTCGTTGCGCTGCTTCAGGCGCCGGCACTTGGCGCGGATCTCCATCATCGACAGGTTCGGGGAGTCGTCGATGTAGAGCGGCGCGGCCGAGACGTCCGGCATCCGGCGGGCCAGTCGCGTCCAGTCCTCGTCGGTCATCGTGCCGGACCGCATGTGGTGCAGGGCCACGCGCGCCTCGGCCGACAGCAGACGCATCGCGATCTCGTTGCGTCCCATTTCGAGCGAGAAGATCACGCTCGGCATGTTGTGCTTGATCGAACAGGCGCGCGCGAAGTCCAGGGCCAGGGTGGACTTACCCATGGCGGGGCGGGCCGCGATGATGATCATCTGGCCCGGATGCAGGCCGTTGGTGAGCTGATCGAGGTCGGTGAAGCCGGTCGGTACACCGGTCATCTCCCCCGACCGTGAACCGATCGCCTCGATCTCGTCGAGCGCGCCCTCCATGATGTCGCCGAGGGGGAGGTAGTCCTCGGTGGTGCGCTGCTCGGTGACCGCGAAGATCTCGGCCTGGGCTCTGTTGACGATCTCGTCGACGTCGTCGTCGGCCGCGTATCCCATCTGGGTGATACGGGTGCCGGCCTCGACCAGGCGGCGCAGGACCGCGCGCTCGTGGACGATCTCCGCGTAGTACTCGGCATTCGCCGCCGTCGGCACCGTCTGGACGAGGGTGTGCAGATAGGAGGCGCCCCCGACCTTGGTGATCTCGCCGCGCTTCGTGAGCTCGGCGGCGATGGTGATCGGGTCGGCGGGCTCACCCTTGGCGTAGATGTCGAGGATCGCCTGATAGATGGTCTCGTGCGCCGGCTTGTAGAAGTCGGGGCCCTTGAGAATCTCCACCACGTCGGCGATGGCGTCCTTGGACAGCAGCATGCCGCCGAGAACCGACTGCTCGGCGTCGAGGTCCTGGGGCGGGACGCGCTCGAAGGCCGAACCTCCGCCGTCCCACTCCCCGTTGTCCCGGCCGCGGTCATGACGCTCGTCCCTGCTGCGGCCTCCGTCGTCCCGCCGCCGAGAAGAGGGGAGACGCTCACTGGGCCCGCTCTCGGCCCACGGGTCGTCCAGGGGCTCGGAAATGCTCACCGAGCGACCTCCTCCCGTCCGCCGAGCGGACCTCGCCGTGCTTCTCATTTCTACGGCACGACACTGACAAATAAGAGGCCCAACTCCGGTTCTGGCACGTCGGTTTTGCGAGGTTTTCGTGATCTGCCGAGGAACGGGCGCCGCACCACCGTAGGCCCGTCGGCACCGTCAGCCAATCTGGTTATCCACAGGCCATGTGGACGACGGCCCAGATGCTGTGGAGAACCCCGCAAAACCTGTGCACGACTCGGTGGACAGGCCTGTGAACAAGACCTCGCCTCTCCAAGCAGACCCACTCTGACCTGCATCTTTACCGTCCACCGGCTGTGCAGAAGAAAAACTTCCCCAACCGGATCAAGATCATCACGGTCAGTGCACGAGAGCGCGCCCGAACAGGCATGATGTAATAGCCAACAGCGCATTGCATCTCTTACCTGTGGAAGATTGGATCGGTGGTCATGACACAGGCTTCCGTGACCTCCCGGACCGACCGGCGGCGACATGATCGTGAGATCATCACGCTGGCCGTTCCGGCCTTCGGCGCGCTCGTCGCCGAGCCTCTCTTCCTGATGGTCGACACCGCTGTCGTCGGCCACCTCGGCACCGCGCAACTGGCCGGTCTCGGCATCGCCTCCGCCCTCCTCGTCACCGCGGTGAGTGTCTTCGTCTTCCTGGCCTACGCCACCACGGCCGCCGTCGCCCGGCGCGTCGGAGCCGGAGATCTGCGGGCCGCCATCCGTCAGGGCATGGACGGCATCTGGCTGGCCCTGCTGCTCGGCGTGGCCCTCGTCGCCGTCGTCATTCCCACCGCGCCCGCCCTCGTCGCCCTCTTCGGCTCCTCGGACACCGCGGCCCCTTATGCCACGACCTATCTGCGGATCTCGGCACTGGGTATCCCGGCCATGCTCGTCGTACTCGCCGCCACCGGTGTCCTGCGTGGCCTCCAGGACACGAAGACACCCCTCTACGTCGCCGGGGCGGGCTTCGTCGCCAACGGCGCCCTGAACGCGGGTCTCGTCTACGGCGCCGACTGGGGTATCGCGGGTTCCGCCTGGGGCACGGTCATCGCCCAGGCCGGCATGGCCGTCGCCTATCTCTGGGTCGTGATCCGCGGTGCCCGCAGACACGGCGCCTCCTTGCGACCGGACGCCGTCGGCATACGCGCCTCGGCTCAGGCAGGGGCGCCGCTGCTGGTCCGTACGCTCTCACTGCGAGCCGTCCTCATGATCGCCACCGCGGTCGCTGCCCGGCTCGGGGACGAGGACATCGCCGCGCACCAGATCATCCTCGCGCTCTGGAGCCTGCTCGCCTTCGCCCTGGACGCGATCGCCATAGCGGGACAGGCCATCATCGGCCGCTACCTCGGCGCGGGAGACGCCCAGGGAGCCCGCGAAGCCTGCCGCCGGATGGTGCAGTGGGGGATCGCCACGGGTGCCGTGCTCGGGCTCCTGGTGATCCTCGCCCGCCCCGTCTTCATTCCGCTCTTCACGGATGACCCGACCGTGCAGACAGCCGCGCTCCCCGCTCTGATCGTGGTGGCACTCGCCCAGCCGATCTCCGGGATCGTCTTCGTGCTCGACGGCGTACTCATGGGCGCGGGAGACGGCCCTTATCTTGCCCGGGCCATGCTGCTGACCCTGGCGGTCTTCATCCCGGCAGCCTTGCTGGTACCCACCTTCGGTGGTGGCCTGACAGCTCTCTGGGGCGCCATGACGCTGATGATGGCGACGCGCATGCTGACTCTCTGGCTGCGGGCTCGTTCCGGCTTGTGGATCGTCACCGGGGCGACGCGGTGAGAGCGGGGCGTGAGCCCGAGCGTCGTTTCACGTGAAACATCGCCCCGGTTCGCCGTGTTTCACGTGAAACAGTCGCCCCGCAGGCGTCCCCAAGCGATCGACGTCGCTCGGTGAGGGACCCGACAAGCATGTGGGGCCGCACCCTTCACAGGGTGCGGCCCCATACACCGCTTAAGCGAACGCGGCCCTTAGGCCGCGATGACCTCGATGTTGACCTTGGCGGCAACCTCGGGGTGCAGACGCACGGACGTCTCGTGGGCGCCCAGGGTCTTGATCGGAGCAGTCAGCTCGATGCGGCGCTTGTCGACCTCGGGGCCACCGGAAGCCTTGATCGCGGAAGCGATGTCGGCGGGGGTGACGGAACCGAAGAGACGACCGGCGTCGCCGGAGCGGACAGCCAGACGGACCTTGACGGCCTCGAGCCGGCCCTTGACCTGGTTGGCCTGCTCGATGGTCTGGATCTCGTGGATCTTACGAGCACGACGGATCTGCTCGACGTCCTTCTCGCCGCCCTTGGTCCAGCGGATAGCGAACTTCCGCGGGATCAGGTAGTTGCGAGCGTAGCCGTCCTTGACGTCGACGACGTCGCCGGCAGCGCCGAGGCCGGAGACCTCGTGGGTGAGGATGATCTTCATGTGTCGGTCACCCTTCCCTTATCGCGCGGTGGACGTGTAGGGCAGCAGCGCCATCTCACGGCTGTTCTTGACGGCCGTGGCGACGTCACGCTGGTGCTGCGTGCAGTTGCCGGTCACGCGGCGGGCACGGATCTTGCCGCGGTCGGAAATGAACTTCCGCAGCATGTTCGTGTCCTTGTAGTCCACGTACGTGACCTTGTCCTTGCAGAAAGCGCAGACCTTCTTCTTAGGCTTGCGCACAGGCGGCTTCGCCATGGGGTTTCTCCTGTGTGATCAAGAAGTTTGGGGGACGGCCCCACCCTCGACCTCGAAGACCGGTGATCCGGCCCAAGAAGTCCTAGAAGGGGGGCTCGTCCGAGTAGCCGCCACCGCCGCCGGAGCTTCCGCCCCAGCCACCGCCACCGCCGCCGCCCTGGTTGCCACCGGCGGGAGCGCCGCTGGCCCACGGGTCGTCGGCGGGAGCGCCGCCGCCCTGCTGCTGACCGCCGCCGGGGCTTCCGCCCCAGCCGCCACCACCCTGGCCGCCGCCGTTGCCGCCGCCGTAACCACCCTGGCCACCGCGGCCACCCGCGGCAGTCTTGGTGACCTTGGCCGTGGCACTGCGCAGGCTGGCGCCGACTTCCTCGACGTCCAGCTCGTAGACCGTGCGCTTGACGCCCTCACGGTCCTCGTAGGACCGCTGCTTCAGCCGGCCCTGCACGATGACGCGCATGCCTCGCTGAAGCGACTCGGCGACATTCTCCGCCGCCTGACGCCAGACCGAGCAGGTCAGGAACAGGCTCTCGCCGTCCTTCCACTCGTTGGTCTGACGGTCGAAGGTGCGGGGGGTGGACGCGACACGGAACTTCGCGACCGCCGCACCGGAAGGGGTGAAGCGCAGCTCGGGGTCGTCGACAAGATTGCCGACGACCGTGATGACGGTCTCGCCTGCCATGGGGGAACCTCTCGGCGGGTTTGCTGCTGGCTGCTTGTGCTGCTACTCGGATCCCGGGACCGACTGAGCGAGAAAGCTCAGTGGGTCTCGGGGCGGAGGACCTTGGTCCGGAGGACCGACTCGTTCAGGTTCATCTGGCGGTCGAGCTCCTTGACGACCGCAGGCTCGGCCTGCAGGTCGATGACCGAGTAGATGCCCTCAGGCTTCTTCTTGATCTCGTACGAGAGACGACGACGGCCCCAGGTGTCGACCTTCTCGACCTTTCCGTTGCCCTCACGGACGACGGAGAGGAAGTTCTCGATCAGGGGGGCGACAGCGCGCTCCTCCAGATCGGGGTCGAGGATGACCATCACCTCGTAGTGACGCATGTGGAACCCACCTCCTTCGGACTCAGCGGCCACGGTCGTTCCGTGGCAGGAGGGTTGTGATGCGTACGCAACGGTATCGGCCACCACTGACAATCGGGGGTCCCCGCTGGGGATCCCTGTCATGGCCTGGGCAGACACCGGTGCAGAGGGTACAGACTACCCGCACACCCGCTTCCGGTTGAAATCCGGGGGTGGTGACCCTCAATCTGTACACATCGGGTGTGTATGGCGCTACGATGCGCCGCCTTCCGCAGGAGGTGCCCCATGGCACAGACATTGCGACCCAACATCGCCGGCTCTCTCTTCGCCACCGACGACAAGCCCCACCCCGTGCAGGACACCCTGCTGGCCGTGACGCTCGTCCTCGGCGTGCTGTCCTTCATCACGGCGATGTTCCACCATCTGCACCTACTCAGTTCATGGGCAGGGCTGGTGGGGATTCTGACCGGCGCGTACGGACAGTTCATCTCGGAGACGACCCGTGAGCGCTTCGGCCTGATCGTGGGTCTCGGTGCCTCGGCCGTCGGCTTCTTCCTCGGCATGGCCCATGGAGGCCTCTTCGGCGGGGTCATCGGCTGACTCCGTGTCCCGGCCGCACAGTTGACGGACCGTGTTCCTTGCCGTCCGTCGGCTTACATCGGACCAAGCGGCCGAATAACACCGCCTGACGTCCCGGCCGCATGTCGGCCGGGCCCCAGGTTCCATACGGCCATTCGAGGCGCCCGCAGGGCGCAGTAGGCTTCGGCGCGAGAGCCGGAGCCCCTGTACCCATGGGGACACCCCAGCCCGAGGAGCGCCCCGAATGAGCCTGACCCTGAGGACGATCAGCCGTGAGCAGCATCTGGCATACATCCAGAGCCTGCCCTCGGCCAGCCACATGCAGGTGCCGGCCTGGGCCGACGTCAAGGCAGAGTGGCGCTCCGAGAGCCTCGGGTGGTTCGACGGCAGGACGGGCGAGATGGTCGGTGCCGGTCTGGTGCTGTACCGCCAGCTGCCCAAGATCAAGCGCTATCTCGCCTATCTGCCCGAGGGTCCGGTCATCAACTGGTTCACGCCGAACCTCACCGACTGGCTGGAGCCGATGCTCGCGCATCTCAAGCAGCAGGGCGCCTTCTCGGTGAAGATGGGCCCCCCGGTGATCATCCGGCGCTGGGAGGCCACCTCCATCAAGGCGGGCATCCAGAACCCCGACGTGAAGCGCCTGCGTGACATCGAGGCCGACTTCATCGAGCCGCGTGCCTTCGAGGTGGCCGACAAGCTGCGCCGGATGGGCTGGCAGCAGGGTGAGGACGGCGGGGCCGGCTTCGGCGACGTACAGCCCCGGTACGTCTACCAGGTGCCGCTCGCCAACCGCTCCCTGGAAGAGGTCCACAAGAACTTCAACCAGTTGTGGCGCCGCAACATCAAGAAGGCCGAGAAGGCGGGCGTCGAGGTCGTCCAGGGCGGTTACCAGGACCTGGAGGAGTGGCAGCGGCTGTACGAGATCACGGCCATCCGTGACCGCTTCCGGCCCCGCCCGCTGTCGTACTTCCAGCGCATGTGGACGGCCCTCAACACCGAGGACCCCAACCGCATGCGGCTCTACTTCGCCCGGCACAACGGCGTGAACCTGTCCGCGGCGACCATGCTGGTCGTCGGTGGGCACGTCTGGTACTCCTACGGTGCCTCGGACAACATCGGCCGTGAGGTCCGGCCGTCGAACGCGATGCAGTGGCGCATGCTGCGGGACGCCTACGCCCTCGGCGCGACGGTCTACGACCTGCGGGGCATCTCCGACTCGCTGGACGAGACGGATCATCTCTTCGGCCTGATCCAGTTCAAGGTGGGCACCGGCGGACAGGCCGCCGAGTACCTCGGCGAGTGGGACTTCCCGCTGAACAAGCTGCTCCACAAGGCGCTCGACATCTACATGTCGCGCCGCTGACGCCCCCGTTTTTGCTTCCATACCTCTGATACACCGCAGCCACGAGAAAGGTTCCGGGACCGTCCATGGCGCTCACGCTGTACGTCGACACCGCGCGCTGGCGGGCACACCACAAGCACGTTCAGGAGCAGTTCCCGGGACTCGTCCCCGTCTGCAAGGGCAACGGCTACGGCTTCGGGCACGAGAAGCTGGCGGAAGAGGCCACGCGCCTCGGGTCGGACATCCTCGCCGTCGGCACCACGTACGAGGCCGCCCGGATCAAGGACTGGTTCAGCGGCGACCTGCTGGTGCTGACGCCCTACCGACGCGCGGAGGAACCCGTTCCCCTGCCCGACCGCGTCATCCGCTCCGTATCGTCGATCGACGGCGTGTACGGCCTCGTGGGCGCCCGTGTCGTCATCGAGGTCATGTCCTCGATGAAGCGGCACGGGGTGAGCGAGCAGGAGCTGCCCCAGCTCCACGCGGCCATAGAGAACGTGCGCCTGGAGGGCTTCGCCATCCATCTGCCGCTGGACCGCACCGACGGCTCGGACGCCGTCGAGGAGGTCATCGGCTGGATGGACCGTCTACGCGCGGCCCGTCTGCCGCTGCACACGATGTTCGTCAGCCACCTCAAGTCCGAGGACCTCATCCGCCTCCAGCAGCAGTTCCCGCAGACCCGTTTCCGGGCCCGCATCGGGACGCGGCTGTGGCTGGGCGACCACGAGGCGACCGAGTACCGCGGGGCCGTGCTGGACGTCACCCGTGTCGCCAAGGGCGACCGCTTCGGCTACCGGCAGCAGAAGGCGGCCTCCGACGGCTTCCTGGTGGTCGTGGCCGGCGGAACGTCGCACGGAGTGGGTCTGGAGGCGCCGAAGGCACTGCACGGTGTCATGCCGCGGGCCAAGGGCGTCGCCCGGGCAGGCCTCGCCACGGTCAACCGGAACCTTTCTCCGTTCGTCTGGGGCGGCAAGCAGCGCTGGTTCGCCGAGCCGCCGCACATGCAGGTGTCGATCCTCTTCGTACCGTCGGACGCCCCGGAGCCGAAGGTCGGCGAGGAACTGGTGGCCCATCTGCGGCACACCACCACGCAGTTCGACCGGATCGTCGACCGCTGACCCCGCGGCCTCGCGAGGAGGCGGGATCAGATCGTCGGGCGGACGTCCAGGAGCGACGCGGAAGGCCGTACACGAGGTGCGTGTACGGCCTTCCGCGTCGCTTGTTCCGGCCTTGTTCGCTCAGAGCGAACGGTCGCCCCGGCCAGGGCTGCCCCACTCGACCGGTGGTCCTTCGAAGTGCATCGCGTGCCGCGGGCGATGAGCCGCCGTGCCGTACACATGGACATCCTCCGCGCCGTCGAGCACTCCGCCGGACGGATCGTCGTCACCCGCCCGGCGGACCGTGTCCCGATCGGGCATGAAGATGTCCAGTACGACGATGACGCAGAGGTAGAGCGTCCCCACCAGGTGGGCCATGATGGCGAGTTGGTAGCCCTCGGCCGGCAGGCCCTTGTGGGCGTCCCCGCTGGTCGTGTACGCGAGGTACATCCAGATCCCCAGGAAGTACGCCACCTCGCACGCCTGCCAGATGAGGAAGTCCCGCCAGCGGGGCCGGGCCAGTGCGGCGAGCGGCACCAGCCAGAGCACATACTGCGGTGAGTAGACCTTGTTGGTGAGGATGAAGGCCGCGACGACCAGGAAGGCGAGCTGCGCGAAGCGCGGGCGGCGCGGAGCGGTGAGTGTCAGCACGACGATGCCGACGCAGACGAGCACCATCGAGACCATCGCGTACGCGTTCGCCGTCTCGGCGGTGATCTGGATGTTCAGCCGTTGCGAGATGACGAGGAAGAAGGAGCCGAAGTCGACGCCGCGTTCCTGGCTGAAGCGGTAGAACTTCGCCCATCCGTCGGGGGCCAGGAGCATCACCGGAAGGTTCACCGCGAGCCACGCCCCGACGGCGCCGAGCAAGGCCGTCCCGAAGGCCCGCCACTTTCCCGCCCGCCAGCACAGGACGAAGAGCGGTCCGAGCACCAGGAACGGATAGAACTTGGCGGCCGTGGCAAGTCCGATCAGCACGCCGAAGGCGAGGGGACGCCGACGCGACCACATCAGCATCGCGGCGGCCAGCAGGGCTACGGCGAGGAGATCCCAGTTGATCGTGGCGGTGAGCGCGAAAGCGGGTGCCAGGGCTACCAAGAGGCCGTCCCAGGGGCGCCGACGGTGGATGCGCGCGCAGCAGACGGCGATGACCGCCGCGCACCCCATCAGCATCCCGGCGTTGACCATCCAGTACCACTGCTCTTGCCTCTGGATGGTGCCGCTGCCCGGGGTGAGCCAGGCGGCGACCTCCATGAACACACCGGTCAGCACCGGGTACTCGAGGTACTCCATGTCGCCGGGGATCTTGTCGAAGTACGGCACCAGCCCGTCGGCGAAGCCACGCCCCTGGTAGAGGTGCGGGATGTCCGAGTAGCAGGCGTGCGTGTACTGGGAGCTGGCCCCGAAGAACCAGGCGCCGTCGTAGCAGGGAAGCTTCTGCACCATGCCCAGCGCGAACATGCCGATCGCCACGAGCGCGACGACCCGTACCGGCGTCCACCAGGACGTGCCGAGCAGCGCCCGCCGCCCGATCGGGCCGCCGATCAGCTCGCTGCCGGTCGAAGCGACCTCGTCCTCCTTGGTCGGCCGCACCGGCTCCGGCTCGTCCGTACTCACTCGCGTCGTCTCTGCACTGGGCATGCCGCACATCCTGCCGTACGCGCCTAGGAATACGCCGAGGACCATCGCATCCCGCCGTGGGCCGCGCCCATGTTTCACGTGAAACATGCCCCCTCGTCTCTGCCCTGTCGCGGGGACAAAGCGAGGGCCACCGCACCTTGATCGGTGCGATGGCCCTTGTTTCACGTGAAACACAGTCCGGCGGAGGCGGAGCTACCCCTCGTTGCCTCCGAAGAGTCCGCCGTTCTGGTTGCCTCTCGAATCGTCCTCCGACTCGGTCGGTGTCGCTGTCACCCCGCCATCGGTGCCCCCGACATCCGTACCTCCCGTGTCCGTGCCCCCTGTGTCCTCACAGGTGGTGTCGAACGGGTTGGTGCAGGTCTCGCTGGGCGACGGTGACGGAAGGATCTCGCTCTCGGTCGGCGTCGGGCTCGGCTCGGGGCTCTCCTCCTCCTCGGACTCGGTCGGCGTCGGGGTCGGCGTCGGGTCCGGGTCGTCGTTGACGATCACACCGATCGGCTCGGGCTCCGGGAAGTCCTCCGGCTCCACGCCCTTGAGCGCGTCCTCCATGTAGTCGTGCCAGATCTCGGCCGGGAACGAGGCACCGTGGATCGTCTCCTGACCACCCGTGCCGTACATCTCAAGGAACGTGCGGTTCTTGTTCGACTCGTCGTCGTCCATGCGGTACATGCTGATCGCCGTGGACAACTGCGGGGTGTACCCGACGAACCAGGCCGACTTGTTGCCGTCGGTGGTACCGGTCTTGCCCGCCACCTCACGGCCGGTCAGCTGAGCCGACGTACCGGTTCCCTCGTCGACGACGGTCTTGAGGACGTCGGTGACGTTGTCGGCGACCGCGGCAGTGAAGGCCCGCTTGGGATTGGCGACCTCGTCGTGGTCGAACACCGTCAGGCCCTCGTACTCGACCGACTTGACCGAGAACGGATCGTTCTGCTTGCCGCTGGCGGCGAAGGTCGCGTACGAGCCCGCCATGCGGATCGCGCTGGGGTCGGAGATACCGATCGAGAAGGACGGGAAGCCCGTGCCGGTGAGGCTGTCCTTCTTGAGGCCTGCCTCGATGGCCGCCTCCTTCACCCGGTCCAGACCGACGTCCATGCCCAACTGCACGTAGGGGGAGTTCGCCGAAACCCGCATCGCCTCACGGAGATCGATCTGGTACTTCGGAGCACTGCCGTACGACTCGTCGCCGTCGTTGGCCTGCAGCCACTCCTTGCCCTCCTCGTTGGTCCAGATCTCGCCGTTGTAGTCCCTGATCTTGAGGTTGTTCTTGCCGCTGTAGAGGCTCTTCGGCGAGACGATGGTGCGCTCGTCCTGTGCCTGGTCCGGATCGAGGTCGGGGTCGCGCTTGCCCCAGGTCATGGCTGCCGCCAGGACGTACGGCTTGAACACCGAGCCGACCTGCGCTCCGGTGACGTCGGCGTTGTTGGTGAAGTGCTTGGTGGCGTCCTCACCGCCGTAGAGAGCCTCGATGGCGCCGGACTTCGGACTCACCGACGCGCCGCCGAACTGCACGTGGGTGTCGGTCTTCGGGCGCAGATCCGGCTTGATGTTCTCCTTGCGAACCTTGGTGACGGCCTTCTCGAGTTCCTTGACCTTGTTCTTGTCGAAGGTCGTATGGATCTCGAATCCGCCCTGCTCAAGCTGGTTCGGCTTGATCTCCGTGTTGTTGAGGATGTAGCCCTTGGCCGTGTCGACGAGGTAGCCGATCTGGCCGCCCAACTGGGCGTTTGAGCGTGGACGCTGGATCTTGGGGAAGTCGGGGTACTTGGCCCGCTCGGCTGCCGATAGATGGTTGTCCTTGACCATCTCGTCGAAGATCCAGCCCCAGCGTTCCGCGGCCCGCTTGGTGTTCGCCTGAGGCGTGGCCGCCGGGTCGATCGATGTCGCTCCGGCCGGGTCGTAGTACGTCGCGCCCTTGAGGACAGCGGCGAGGAAGGCACACTGACTGGGATTGAGCTTCTCCGCGTCCACCCCGAAGTACGTACGGGCAGCCGCCTGGAGGCCATAGGCGCCACGGCCGAAGTAGGCCGTGTTCAGGTAGCCGCGCATGATCTCGTCCTTGTCGACGGACGCGCCCACCTTCACGGAGATGAAGAGTTCCTTCACCTTCCGGGACAGCGTCTGCGACTGGTCGTCGAGCATGGCGTTCTTCACGTACTGCTGGGTGATGGTCGAACCACCCTGCGTCTGACCACCCTTGGCCATGTTGACGACGGCACGGGCGATACCCATCGGGTCGACGCCGCTGTCGGTCTCGAACGTCTTGTTCTCGGCCGACATGACCGCGTAGCGCATCGCCTTGGGGATCTTCTCGTACGCGATGATCTGGCGGTTGACCTCACCACCCGTCGCGACCATCTGTGTGCCGTCCGACCAGTAGTAGACGTTGTTCTGCGCCGTAGCGGCCTCGGCCGCGTTGGGTACGGCCACGACCGCGTAGCCGATGCCGGCCGCCGCCACCAGGCTTCCGAAGAACCCGATGAGCAGACCTGTCACCTGCCGCCATGACGGGACCCAACGCATTGCCCCGTACTTGCCGGCGCGCGGGTAGTCGATAAAGCGCTTCTTCCCGGGTGGAGCGGCACGTCCACGACCGCGGCCGGGTCCGCGCCCCGCGGGTTCGGCGGCTCTGCGGCGGCCGCCGACGCCGCCGCTGGCCGTGCCGGTGCTTCTCTGCGACGCCCGTCGAGCCGCGGCACGGCCCTCGTACTGGGTCTCCTCACCTCCCGCGCCATAGGTGTCGGAAAGTGACCCGGTGGCGCCCGGCGGTGCCGCGCGGCGGCCGGAGGACGCCGACTGGCCGCGTCGGGCCGCGCCACGTCCGCCGCCCTGCGGCTGCGGCATTTTGCGACGGTGCTCGCTCATCGAACGACTACTCCTCGGGCAGGCGCACCCGTGCGCGCCTGGAAACGGCGGCTGGTTTCCGGTCCCCCCGAAGTACGGATGCGGTCGTGTGGGTATTCATCCGTACCGCACCCAGGACCACTACGTGCTCAGACGTCACTCGGTTCCCGGTGATGTGCATGCCGCACAGACTACGCACCGCCAAAACCCACTGAGCACCGAACTTCACCCCAAATCAGGCAACTTGCTTCCTACTAATCGGTGATGTGACCCCGTTCACCGGATCCCCACTTGTCGCATCCGTAGGGGCGTTCTATCGTCTGGATGTATCGAGTCGATACATCAGCTCGGCATAAAACGTGTCGACAGGGCGAGCGGGAGAGGGGAGGCGACGATGAGCCGGCGCTCCGGAATACTCGAGTTCGCTGTCCTCGGCCTGCTCCGCGAAGCCCCGATGCACGGCTATGAGCTGCGCAAACGACTCAACACGTCGTTGGGTGTGTTCCGGGCGTTCAGCTACGGCACGCTCTACCCCTGCCTCAAGACGCTGGTCGCCAACGGCTGGTTGATCGAGGAGTCGGGGGGTACCCCGGAGGATGCTGCCGCCGTCCCACTCACGGGCCGCCGCGCCAAGATCGTCTACCGGTTGACGGCGGAAGGTAAGGAGCACTTCGAGGAGCTGCTCTCGCAGACGGGTCCCGACGCCTACGAGGACGAGCACTTCGCCGCTCGTTTCGCGTTCTTCGGGCAGACCTCCCGTGATGTGCGCATGCGCGTCCTGGAGGGCCGTCGCAGCCGTTTGGAGGAACGGCTGGAGAAGATGCGTGCCTCTCTGGCGCGCACCCGCGAGCGCCTCGACGACTACACGCTCGAGCTCCAGCGCCACGGGATGGAGTCCGTGGAGCGCGAAGTGCGCTGGCTGAACGAGCTCATCGAGAGCGAGCGGGCGGGCCGGGACCTGAAGGGCCCCGCCCACGGAGAACCCGCTCGCGACACCACAGAGGGAGCGCCGGGCGCCCTGCCCCGGCCCGGGGACACCCCCGGTCCGGATGCGCCCGGCGACACCACCACGTGAGGTCCCTGCCAGGACCTCACTCGTACACACAGGGAGCAACCGGAATGGGTTCGGTTCGCGTAGCCGTCGTAGGCGTGGGCAACTGCGCCGCGTCGCTGGTGCAGGGAGTCGAGTACTACAAGGACGCCGACCCGGCGTCGAGGGTCCCGGGCCTCATGCACGTGCAGTTCGGTGACTACCACGTCAGTGACGTGGAGTTCGTCGCCGCCTTCGATGTCGACGCCAAGAAGGTCGGTCTCGACCTCGCGGACGCCATCGGCGCCTCCGAGAACAACACCATCAAGATCTGTGACGTGCCGGCCACCGGTGTGACCGTGCAGCGCGGTCACACGCTCGACGGCCTCGGCAAGTACTACCGCGAGACCATCGAGGAGTCCGCCGAGACCCCGGTCGACGTGGTCCAGATCCTCAAGGACCGGCAGGTCGACGTTCTCGTCTGCTACCTGCCCGTCGGGTCCGAGGACGCGGCGAAGTTCTACGCCCAGTGCGCCATCGACGCCAAGGTCGCCTTCGTCAACGCTCTTCCGGTCTTCATCGCCGGCACCAAGGAGTGGGCGGACAAGTTCGTCGAGGCGGGCGTCCCGATCGTCGGCGACGACATCAAGTCGCAGGTCGGCGCCACCATCACGCACCGCGTCATGGCGAAGCTGTTCGAGGACCGGGGCGTGATCCTGGACCGCACGATGCAGCTGAACGTCGGCGGCAACATGGACTTCAAGAACATGCTCGAGCGCGACCGACTGGAGTCCAAGAAGATCTCCAAGACCCAGGCCGTCACCTCCCAGATCCCCGACCGGGAGCTCGGCGAGAAGAACGTCCACATCGGCCCGTCCGACTACGTCGCCTGGCTCGACGACCGCAAGTGGGCGTACGTCCGCCTGGAGGGCCGCGCGTTCGGTGACGTCCCGCTGAACCTGGAGTACAAGCTCGAGGTCTGGGACTCCCCGAACTCCGCCGGTGTCATCATCGACGCCGTGCGTGCCGCGAAGATCGCCAAGGACCGCGGCATCGGCGGTCCGATCCTGTCGGCGTCCTCGTACTTCATGAAGTCCCCGCCGGTGCAGTACTTCGACGACGAGGCACGCGAGAACGTCGAGAAGTTCATCAAGGGCGAGGTCGAGCGCTGACCGTGCGTGCGTAGCGGGCTGTTGAGGGTCTCCGGGGCAGGTGCCCCGGGGGCCCTCCCCGTATGTGAGGCTGTGCCCCATGTCCGTCGTGCGCGACCTGCGCGTCCTGCTCCGCTTCCGGGACTTCCGGCATCTGCTGACCGTACGGCTGCTGTCCCAGGGAGCCGACGGCGTCTTTCAGGTCGCGCTCGCCACGTACGTCGTCTTCTCGCCCGAGAAGCAGACCTCGGCGGCGGCGATCGCCTCCGCGATGGCGGTGCTGCTTCTTCCCTACTCCCTCGTCGGCCCCTTCGCCGGCGTCCTGCTGGACCGCTGGCGACGTCGCCAGGTGCTGCTGTACGGAAACGTGCTGCGTGCCGTGCTCGCGTCCGTGACCGCCGTCCTGATTCTCGGCGAGGTACCCGACTGGCTCTTCTATGTCTCCGCGCTCTGTGTCACGGCGGTCAACCGCTTCGTGCTGGCGGGGCTCTCCGCGGCGCTGCCCCGTGTGGTGGACGCCGACCGCCTGGTGATCGCCAACTCGCTCTCACCGACGGCCGGAACGCTCGCCGCGACCGCCGGCGGTGGGCTCGCCTTCGTCGTGCGACTGGTGGCCTCGGACTCCGACGCCGCGGTGGTCCTCCTCGGCTCGGCCCTGTACCTGTGCGCGGCCCTGGCCTCCCTCCGCATCGCCCGGGAACTGCTCGGCCCGGATCCGGAGTTGGTGCAGCCACGGCTCGGTGCCGCGGTCGCCGGAACCGCGCGGGGCCTGGCAGCGGGCGTCCGGCACCTTGCCGAACCGGGACGGCGGGCCGCTGCCTGGGCGTTGGCCTCGATGACGCTGATGCGGTTCTGCTACGGCGCCCTGACGGTCATGGTGCTCATGCTCTGCCGCTACGCCTGGTCGTCCGACACCTCAGGGACGCCCGACTCCGAGCAGGGACTGGCCCTGCTCGGTCTCGCCGTGGGGATCTCGGGAGCGGGGTTCTTCACAGCGGCGGTGATCACGCCCTGGGCAGCAGGGCGGTTGGGGCCCGGCATGTGGATCGTCATCTGCTCCGGGGCCGCCGCCGTACTGGAACCGGCTCTCGGCCTGCCCTTCACGGAGACGCCGATACTGATCGCCGCGTTCGTCCTGGGCCTGGTCACCCAGGGAGCGAAGATCTCCACGGACACGATCGTCCAGTCCTCGGTGAAGGACGGCTACCGGGGGCGGATTTTCTCCCTCTACGACGTCCTGTTCAACATCGCCTTCGTCGGTGCCGCCGCCGTGGCAGCCCTGATGCTCCCACCGGACGGCCGCTCGGCCACCCTGGTGATCACCGTGGCCGCGATCTATGGAGTGATCGCTGCCGCCATGGCCCGGTTCGTGCTGACGAGCCGGCACTGATACGGGAGCGCCGATGTTTCACGTGAAACATCGGTCGTGAAACGTCGCCCCCTCAGCCCCCTCCTCAGTGCCCGCACGCCTGGTCGACTCCGCAACACAGCAACGCGGTGCGATGTTTCACGTGAAACATCGCACCGCGTTGCCGCCGACCCAAGGCTGCGGACTGCCCGTCGTCACGAACCTTGCGACGTCTGAGCCCACCATTCCTTGAGTGCTGTCACCGCTTCGTCGTGTTCCATCGGCCCGTTCTCGAGCCGCAGCTCCAGCAGGAACTTGTACGCCTGCCCGATGACCGGTCCTGGACCGACGCCCAGGATCTCCATGATCTCGTTGCCGTCGAGGTCCGGGCGGATGGAGTCCAGCTCCTCCTGCTCCTGCAGCTGGGCGATGCGCTCCTCCAGACCGTCGTACGCACGGGACAGGGCGTTCGCCCTGCGCTTGTTCCGTGTCGTGCAGTCGGAGCGGGTCAGCTTGTGCAGCCGGTCCAGGAGCGGGCCGGCGTCGCGCACATAGCGGCGGACGGCGGAGTCCGTCCACTCACCGGTGCCGTACCCGTGGAACCGCAGGTGGAGCTCGACCAGACGCGAGACATCCTTCACGAGTTCGTTGGAGTACTTGAGGGCCGTCATGCGCTTCTTGGTCATCTTGGCGCCCACCACCTCGTGGTGGTGGAAGGAGACCCGGCCGTCCGTCTCGAACCGTCGAGTGCGGGGCTTGCCGATGTCGTGCAGCAGGGCGGCGAGCCGCAGCGTGAGGTCCGGTCCGTCGTCCTCGAGCGCGATCGCCTGCTCCAGGACGATGAGTGTGTGGTCGTAGACGTCCTTGTGCCGATGGTGCTCGTCCCGTTCCAGCCGCAGCGCGGGCAGCTCGGGCAGGACATGCTCGGCGAGGCCGGTGTCGACCAGCAGACTCAGACCCTCGCGGGGGTGGGCGGACAGGATCAGCTTGTTCAGCTCGTCCCGCACCCGCTCCGCCGAGACGATCTCAAGACGGCCGGCCATGTCGGTCATCGCCGAGACGACCTCGGGGGCCACCCGGAAGTCCAGCTGGGCGGCGAAACGGGCGGCCCGCATCATGCGCAGCGGGTCATCGGAGAAGGACGCCTCCGGGGTGCCGGGGGTACGCAGTACCTGCGCCGCGAGGTCTTCGAGCCCACCGTGGGGGTCGATGAACTCCTTCGCGGGAAGGGCCACCGCCATCGCGTTCACGGTGAAGTCGCGACGTACGAGATCTTCCTCGATCGAGTCGCCGTACGACACCTCGGGCTTGCGCGAGGTCCGGTCGTACGCCTCGGAGCGATAGGTGGTGACCTCGATCTGGTAGCCGTCCTTCTGCGCCCCCACCGTGCCGAAGGCGATCCCGACCTCCCAGACGGCGTCCGCCCAGGGACGCACGATCTTCAGCACGTCCTCGGGGCGGGCGTCCGTCGTGAAGTCCAGATCGTTGCCGAGCCGCCCGAGCAGCGCGTCCCTGACCGACCCGCCCACCAGGGCGAGGGAGAACCCGGCCTGCTGGAATCGGCGGGCGAGGTCGTCGGCGACAGGGGACACCCGCAGCAGTTCACTCACCGCGCGGCGCTGCACCTGGCTCAGGGCACTGATGTCTTCGTTGGCGTTGGGCACAACAGAAAAGGGTACGTGGCGCCGGTGGCAGCGGTCGCCTCCATTGAACGTGCACAAGGGCTTCGCCCGGGTGGTCCTGCGCCGGCCCCCTTGATACGTGCACATACGGGGACAGCCCGGCCTCGTCCCCGATCTTGTGGAGCGGACCGCGGCACTTCCCCTCAGCGCGCATCGTTACCATGCGTGGACGCACATTCCGACGACCACTGACGACGACGAGGGACGGGCGAGCGCGTGGCCGAGGCGGCAGACTTCCAGGGGACGAGTCCCTCACCTGCCCGCCGGTGGCTGCTGCGCACCGGGGCGCTGCTCGCCGGGGCCCCCCTCCTGGCCGGCCTTTTCCAGATCCCGGCATCCCCGCCCGCGCAGGCGGCAGCGAAGGCCTCACCGGCCGAGGCCACGGGGTCGAGCACCGTCGAGGTCTCCCTGGACTCACTCAGCCCCAGCGTGCCCACCGACGGCGACACGGTGACCGTGTCCGGCACCGTGACGAACAAGGGCAAGCAGACGGTCACGGACGCCCATGTGGGCCTGCGCGTGGCATCGGCGGCTGTGACAGGCCGCTCGGCGATCGACGACAGGGCCAAGCGCACCGGCTTCGACCAGTACGCCGACGGGTCCGAGGTCGGCGGGAAGTACGTGGAGAAGTTCTCCAAGCTCGCCTCCGGTGTGGCCCAGCCCTTCACCATCTCGGTGCCCGTCAAGGAACTGGACCTCGACTCCGACGGCGTCTATCAGCTGGGTGTCTCACTCTCGGGCAGGACCGCCGCGGCCCCGTACGACCAGGTTCTCGGGATCCAGCGCACGTTCCTGCCGTGGCAGCCCGACGAGGCGGGCGCCAAGACGAAGACGACGTACCTCTGGCCGTTGATCTCCACCACCCATCTCACGGCGGAGACCGGTCCCGGCGAGCAGCAGACGCCGGTCTTCCTGAACGACGACCTGGCCAAGGAGCTTTCGGCGGGCGGACGCCTGGAGCAGATGCTGACGCTGGGCAAGGACCTGGACATCACCTGGGTGATCGATCCGGATCTGCTGGCCTCGGTCGTCGCGATGACGGAGAGCTACCAGGTTCGCAGCGGGGGAACCACCGTCGAGGGCCGGAACCAGACGGTCGCCAAGGAGTGGCTGGCGGAGCTGGAGACCGCGGTCCAGGGCGAGGAGGTGATCGCTCTCCCCTTCGCGGACCCCGATCTCGCGGCGCTGGCGCACAACGGCAAGACGATCAGCGGCTCCCTCAGCCGACTGAAGGACGCCACCGATGTCGCCTCGGACACCGTCCAGAACATCCTCCGGGTGGTACCGGAGACGGACTTCGCCTGGCCTGTCAACGGCGCCGTCGACCCGTCCGTCGTCAATGTCGCCATCTCAGCGGGAGCCGACAAGGTCATCGCCCGCAGTGACAGCCTGCGGGAGAGCGACAGCCTGTCCTACACGCCCAACGCGGCCCGGCCCATCGGCGGCGGCACGACGGCGGTGGTCGCCGACGCCCGGCTGTCGACGGCGTTCCAGGGCGACATGACGAAGGCCGAGAGCTCCACGCTGGCGGTGCAGAGGTTCCTCGCCCAGAGCCTGATGACGGATCTGCAGAACAACAAGCAGCGCAGCATCGTGATCGCCCCGCAGCGCATGCCGTCGGCGAGCCAGGCTCAGACGATGGCGCAGGCACTCACCGCGCTCCAGGGCGGGAACTGGTCGCAGCCGCAGGAACTGTCCGCTGCCGCCGCCGCGAAGCCCGACCCGGGCGCCAACACCAAGATCCCTTCGGCCTCGGCGTACCCCTCGTCGCTGCGGAAGCCGGCGCTGCCGAAGTCGGCGTTCGAGGAGATCCGGACCACGCAGACGGATCTCGACCGTTTCAAGGTGATCCTCTCGGACCAGTCGCGCGTGGTCACGCCGTTCGGCAGGACCATGGACCGCGAGATGTCCACCTCCTGGCGGGGCCGCTCCATGGACGCGGCTGTCTACCGCAACGGTGTGCAGACCTACCTCAACTCGCTCACCGAACAGGTCCGGTTGATCAAGAAGTCCGAGACGAAGCTCTCGGGCCGCAGCGCGACGATCCCCGTGACCGTGCAGAACAACCTCGTGCAGGGTGTCGACGACCTGACGCTCCGCCTCACGTCGCTGGCTCCGAAGCGCCTGAAGATCGGCGACAAGGCCTTCAAGGAACAATCCGTCGACATCTCCGGCGGCCACAGCGAGTCGGTGAAGTTCACCACCAACGCCGAGGCCAACGGCAAGGTCTACGTCGTCGCCCAGCTCTACACGGCGGACGGCGAGAAGTACGGTGACGAGGTCAGGTTCACGGTGAACGTCACCGAGATCACACCGACGGTGATGCTGGTCATCGCCGGTGGCGTCCTGCTCCTTGTCCTGGCCGGATTCCGGATGTACACACAGCGCAAGCGCGCCGCCGCCCGACTGCAGGCGGAGGGGACCTCGACGGACGACGACCTGTCGGAAAGCCTCCCGGAGGACGAGGGCGCGAACGCCGAAGGGGCCGCGGTCGTACACACTGCCGAGGAGGAGTCCCCGGCTGAGACCGGGAAAGACGAGCCGGAGCACCCGAGTGACCCGGCACCGGACACCGCTCCGGAAAGCGCCGACCCGTCCGGCACGGGTGAGAGAGTGGACCGTTGAGCGACTGTCGTGGCCGGTTGGCCGGGGACGATGAGGTGGGGTAAGCATGAACGCGCCGTACGACGGTGACCGCGGCCAGGGCGCGGCCGACTCGGGGTATCCCGACGGCCCGTTGCCCGGGCCGGGCCAGGTGCCGCCGCAGCCTCCCGCGGACATGTACCTCCAGGACGCCTACGACCAGGACCCCTACCGCGCACGGGATCTCGCCGCCCAGGACCCGGTGGCCGAGGCGCTCTACGACCGCGCCGCGCACCCGCCGCCGGCTCCGGGCACCTACCAGCCCCAGCAGCCGCTCTACGCGCAGCCGTCGACGCCGCAGTACGCCCCCGACCCGCGGGTGTGGGCCCAGACTCCGGCGCCCGAGCCGGACGGGCCGACACGGCACCTGCCGTACGGCGACGACGCCCGTACGACCCAGTTCGTGGGCGTGGACGACCTGGTGACCCAGGCCGGCGAGGAGCGCCACGAGCCGGACGCGTTCGCCCATCTCTTCCGCGACCAGCAGCAGGGCGGCAACCCTGTGGGGCAGCCCTCCGTACCCGGGCCGGCCCCTGCCCCCTCGCCCGGTCCGGGCCGCCCGTCGTACGAGGCACCCGCCCCCTCACCGGCTCCCGTGTCCCCGCCTCCGCCCGCGCCCGCGGCGAAGAAGGGTGGGAAGGCCTCGGGCCTGCTGAAGTCGAGCGCCGTGATGGCGGCGGGCACCATGGTGTCGCGCCTCACCGGCTTCATCCGCTCGGCGATGATCGTCTCGGCGCTCGGCCTCGCCCTGCTCGGTGAGTCCTTCCAGGTCGCCTACCAGCTGCCGACGATGATCTACATCCTGACCGTCGGCGGTGGTCTCAACTCGGTGTTCGTACCGCAGTTGGTCCGTGCCATGAAGGACGATGACGACGGCGGAGAGGCGTACGCCAACAGGTTGCTGACCCTGGTCATGGTGATCCTGGGCCTCCTCACCGCGCTCGCCATGTTCGCCGCGCCGCTGCTCGTCCGCGCGCTGTCGACTCCCCTCGCCGAAGACGCCGCGGCCAACGACGTCGCTGTCACCTTCACCCGCTACTTCCTGCCCTCGATCTTCTTCATGGGCATCCACGTGGTGATGGGCCAGATTCTCAATGCCCGTGGCCGCTTCGGCGCGATGATGTGGACCCCGGTCCTCAACAACATCGTCATCATCGTCACGCTCGGAGCGTTCCTGTGGGTCTACGGCAGCGCTGCCGACTCCGGGATGACGGTCGAGAACATCCCGCCGGAGGGTGAGCGGCTGCTGGGTATCGGCATCCTGCTGGGTCTCGTGGTGCAGGCGCTGGCGATGATCCCGTATCTGCGGGAGACCGGGTTCCGGATGCGGCTGCGCTTCGACTGGAAGGGCCACGGTCTCGGCAAGGCGGCGATGCTCGCCAAGTGGACGATTCTCTTCGTGCTCGCCAACCAGGCGGGGGCCCTCGTCGTCACCCAGCTGGCGACCGCGGCGGTCACCGAGACGAAGATCGCCGGCACCGGTTTCAGCGCCTACGCCAACGCCCAGCTCATCTGGGGCCTGCCCCAGGCCATCATCACCGTCTCGCTCATGGCCGCCCTCCTGCCGCGTATCTCGCGCTCGGCGGCCGAGGACGACACGGGTGCCGTTCGTGACGACATCTCACAGGGCCTGCGCACCACGGCGGTCGCCATCGTGCCGATCGCCTTCGGCTTCGTCGCCCTCGGCATCCCGATGTGCACGCTGATCTTCGGTTCCTCCGGCACCGGCGCGGCCACGAACATGGGCTTCATGCTGATGGCGTTCGGCCTCGGCCTGATCCCGTACTCCGTGCAGTACGTCGTCCTCCGCGCCTTCTACGCCTACGAGGACACCCGGACCCCGTTCTACAACACGGTCATCGTGGCCGCCGTCAACGCGAGCGCCTCCGCGGTGTGCTTCTTCGTGATCCCGGCCCGCTGGGCCGTGGTCGGTATGGCGGCCTCGTACGGTCTGGCGTACATGATCGGTGTCGGCGTCGCCTGGCGTCGGCTCAAGAAGCGGCTGGGCGGGGACCTGGACGGGTCCAAGGTCATGCGGACGTACGCGCGGCTGTCCATCGCCTCGCTGCCCGCGGCGCTGCTCAGTGGCGCGGCCTGCTACGGCATCAGCCGGACCCTGGGACAGGGAGTCGGCGGCTCGATGCTCGCACTGGTCGGGGGAGGAATCGTTCTGCTCGGTGTCTTCTACGTAGCCGCGCGACGCATGCGCATCGAAGAGCTCAACTCGATGGTCGGTATGGTCCGCGGGCGGCTGGGGCGCTGAGGCTGGGGTACGCGCACAACCATCGTCCGCCGCCGCGTGTCGCTCATAGCGGCGGACTGTGGGCACAATTGGCTTTGGCGTCTCAGAGCGCTCAACGGATGGGGAGGCAGGAACGACGGTGGCGGAACGGAGCACGGCTGCCGTCGACGTGGCAGACAACAGCGGCGACGAGCCGCTGACCGCACAAGCGGACCAGTCCACGGCCGACGGGGAGGCCCAGAACCGGGAGCGGGACACGGAAAGCTCGGCGAGCGAAGAGGTACAGGGGAGCGGCGGTTCCGAGAGCCCTTCGCAGACGACACCGCCCGAATTGCACAGCGGTCACAAACTCGCCAGGCGTTATCGCCTCGAAGAGTGCGTCACCCGTCTGGACGGTTTCAGCAGTTGGCGTGCCGTGGACGAGAAACTTCGTCGCGCGGTGGGGGTGCATGTGCTGCCCGCCGATCACACGCGCGCTCGTTCCGTACTGGCGGCGGCCCGCTCCTCGGCGTTGCTGGGTGACCCCCGCTTCGTCCAGGTACTGGACGCGGTCGAGGAGAACGACCTCGTGTACGTGGTGCACGAATGGCTGCCCGACGCCACGGAACTGACCGCTCTGCTGGCCTCCGGTCCACTGGAACCGCACGACGCCTACCAACTGGTCTCGCAGATCTCCCACGCCATGGCCGCCGCACACCGCGAGGGCCTCTCCCATCTGCGGCTCAACCCGAGCGCCGTGCTGCGTTCGGCCTCCGGGCAGTGGCGCATCCGCGGTCTCGCGGTGAACGCCGCGCTGCGCGGCATCAGCTCGGACACCCCGCAGCGCACGGACACAGAGGCGATCGGCGCGCTGCTGTACTCGGCGCTCACCCAGCGCTGGCCCTACGAGAACGACGCGCACGGCCTCTCCGGGCTGCCCAAGGGCGTCGGGCTCATCGCGCCCGACCAGGTCCGCGCGGGAGTCCACCGGGGGCTGTCGGAGCTCTCCATGCGCGCGCTCGTCAACGACGGTGCCACCGCCTCCCGTCACGAGTCTCCGTGCACGACGCCCGAGGAACTGGTGAAGGCGGTCGGCGAGATGCCGCGTATCCGCCCGCCGGAGCCCGCGTTCACCGCGCCGCCCGACTACCAGCGGACGACGTACCAGCAGGGGACGTACGGCCGTCAGGCACCCCACGCCGGCGTCACCCAGCCGCTGCAGACCCCGCCGCCTCCGCTGCAGAGCCGGACCGGAAAGGCCCTCAAGTGGGCCGTCTCGGCCCTGCTGATCGCCGCGCTCGGTCTCGGCAGCTGGCAACTGGCCGACGCGCTCATGAACCGCAGCGGCCAGTCCGGCGAGCCGGACACGAGCCAGACCGTGGACGGCAACGACAAGGGCACCGACAAGGCCAAGCCCGTGACGACGCTCGGCATCGAGGGCGCCGCGGAGTACTACCCGGACGGGAAGCCCCAGCACGCGAACGACGCGAAGCTGACGTACGACAACAGCTCGTCGACGTACTGGCGGACCTACTCCTACAACGACGGCCCCACGCTGGCGCCGTTCAAGCAGGGCGTCGGCATCGTCTACGACCTGGGCTCGGCCAAGGAGGTGTCGGCGGCCTCGATAGGGCTGTACTACTCCGGCGACCACACGACGGCCACCCTGTACGCGGCCGACTCCCTGTCTTCGTCCGCTCCCCTCAGCTCCATGACGAAGATCGCCGCGAACGAGACGAGTGGTACCGAACTGAAGATCTCCGCCAAGAAGTCGGTGAAGACCCGGTACGTTCTCGTCTGGCTCACCGATGTGCCCTACGCGAATGGTGACCAGTTCAGTGGCGCCGGCTACAAGCAGGCGATCACCGACGTGAAGTTCACGGGCTGAGAGCTCACCGAGGGAGGGGGTCCGATGGCGCACAGCGCTGATCACAGCGGGGTAAGCGATCAGGATCTCCTGGCCCAACATGTCGAGGGTGACCCCGACGCCTTCGGTGAGCTGGTCCGGCGGCACCGGGACCGGCTGTGGGCGGTGGCGCTGCGGACGCTGGGGGACCGTGAGGAGGCCGCCGACGCCGTCCAGGACGCGCTGGTGTCCGCCTATCGGGCCGCCCACACCTTCCGTGGCCAATCGGCTGTCACGACCTGGCTGCACCGCATCACGGTGAACGCCTGCCTGGACCGTGCCCGTAAGACGGCCTCGCGCAAGACGTCGCCCGTCGACGACACCGAGCGCCTGGAGCAGCTCCTGGAGCCGCACGAGTCGGCCTCCGCTCCGGCCGAGCGCAACGATCTGCACCGCCAGCTGCTGGAGGCGCTCGGCACCCTGCCGCAGGATCAGCGAGCGGCGCTAGTGCTGGTGGACATGCAGGGCTACCCGGTGGCGGAGGCCGCGCGGATTCTCGACGTGCCGACCGGCACGGTGAAGAGCCGCTGTGCCCGTGGCAGAGCCAGACTTCTGCCGCTTCTGACCCATCTCCGAGCGGATAGCGAGGGTGACAGCGGCAGAAAGTCGGGGCGCGGAAGGAACCGGGCGCAGGGGACATCCGTCCCACCCGCAGCGGGACCACATGAGGCAGGGCCAAGCGATTCAGCTGCTGTGAAGGGCGGAGGTGGGCGAGCGTGACATCCACGACCGACACGGCCGGGCACCCGGAAGTCACCGAGATCTCCGACCTCAGCGAGGGTCTGCTCCCTCCGTCCCGTACCTCGGATGTCCGGCAGCACCTGGACGAGTGCCCCCTCTGCGCCGACGTGTACGCCTCGCTGGAGGAGATCCGCGGCCTGCTCGGCACCCTGCCGGGCCCGCCCCGTATGCCCGACGACGTGGCGAGAAGGATCGACGCCGCTCTGGCCGCCGAGGCTCTCCTGAGCGCCACGGCACCCGACAGCGGGCGCACCGAGGAGTCCGCCGCCGACGCCCGCCCGGCCGCCGACGAGAACGGCGCGCATGTTTCACGTGAAACATCGCCCGAAGTGGATCGCCCTGCCGGTCATCCACGCGCGTCCACCGGCCCGGGCCGCACGAGTCAGAAGCGGCGCAGCCGTCGCAGGACGGCCATCGGTGCCGTCTTCGTGATCGCGGCCCTGGGCTTCGGTGGAGTCCTCGTCCAGTCGATCGGCGACAACGACGCTCCCCCGAGCACGGCTCCGACGGCCTCCGACACCTTCTCCGGCGTCAAGCTGGAGAAGCGGGTCAACGACCTCCTGGGCGATACGGAGACCAAGAGCACGCCCAGCAAAGACTCGTTCGGGACGCAGGGAACCAGGGACAAGGGCACGAACACGCTCTTCAAGACCGAGGTACCCGACTGCATCGCGAAAGGCATCGGTGACGCCACGGGCGCGATCGCTGCCGAGCCGGGTACCTACCAGGGATCCGACGCCTATCTCGTGCTGCTGCCCGACCGCTCCGACGACTCCCGCGTGACCGCCTACGTCGTCGATGCCACCTGCTTGGCCAAGGCCTCGGAACCCGCCGGCGACATCCTGGCGCAGCATTCCTACGCCCGTCCCTGAAGACCGTCTCTCGCGTCATGCCGTCTTCTGGCATCCCTGTGCGGTGTCTCGTCTCCGTGTGCCCGGACACACCGGGAATGCGCGCCCCTTAGGATCCGTTGGGTGGGGTGAGAGTTCCGAGAGCAGCTCCCGCCGGCAGTACGCAGCAGTCTCCAGAGACGAGGAATCAAGCCGTGAGCGACGTCCGAAACGTGATCATCATCGGCTCCGGGCCCGCCGGCTACACGGCGGCGCTCTACACCGCGCGCGCGTCGCTGAAGCCGCTGGTGTTCGAGGGCGCCGTCACCGCAGGCGGCGCGCTGATGAACACCACCGAGGTGGAGAACTTCCCGGGCTTCCGGGACGGCATCATGGGCCCCGACCTCATGGACAACATGCGGGCCCAGTCCGAGCGCTTCGGCGCCGAGCTGATTCCGGACGACATCGTCGCCGTCGACCTGAGCGGTGAGATCAAGACCGTCACGGACACCGCGGGCACGGTGCACCGTGCCAAGGCCGTCATCGTCACCACGGGCTCCCAGCACCGCAAGCTCGGACTGCCCAACGAGGACGCGCTCTCCGGCCGCGGGGTCTCCTGGTGTGCCACCTGCGACGGGTTCTTCTTCAAGGACCAGGACATCGCCGTGATCGGCGGCGGTGACACGGCGATGGAGGAAGCCACCTTCCTCTCGCGGTTCGCCAAGTCCGTGACCATCGTCCACCGCCGGGACACGCTGCGTGCCTCCAAGGCGATGCAGGAGCGTGCGTTCGCCGACCCGAAGATCTCCTTCGTGTGGGACAGCGAGGTCGCCGAGATCCAGGGTGACCAGAAGCTCGCCGGGCTGAAGCTGCGCAACCTCAAGACGGGTGAGACCTCCGAGCTGCCGGTGACGGGTCTCTTCATCGCGATCGGCCACGACCCGCGTACGGAACTCTTCAAGGGACAGCTCGACCTGGACGACGAGGGCTACCTGAAGGTGACCTCCCCGTCGACCCGGACGAACCTGACCGGTGTCTTCGGCGCCGGTGACGTCGTCGACCACACGTACCGCCAGGCGATCACCGCGGCCGGCACCGGCTGTTCCGCCGCCCTTGACGCCGAGCGCTACCTCGCCGCCCTCGCCGACGGCGACCAGGCCGCCGAGCCCGAGAAGACCACCGTCTGACCCCCGTCCGCCCCACCGCACCAACCAGTTAGGAGCCCTCAGTGGCCGGCACCCTGAAGAACGTGACCGACGACTCCTTCGAGCAGGACGTCCTCAAGAACGACAAGCCCGTCCTGGTGGACTTCTGGGCCGCCTGGTGCGGTCCGTGCCGCCAGATCGCGCCGTCTCTCGAAGCGATCGCCCAGGAGTACGGCGACAAGATCGAGATCGTCAAGCTCAACATCGACGAGAACCCGGCCACGGCAGCCAAGTACGGCGTCATGTCCATCCCGACACTGAACGTCTACCAGGGTGGCGAGGTCGCCAAGACCATCGTCGGCGCCAAGCCCAAGGCGGCGATCGTGCGTGACCTCGAGGACTTCATCGCCGAGTGATGTTTCACGTGAAACACGAAGGGGCCGACCCAGGCGGGTCGGCCCCTT
Organism: Streptomyces sp. NPDC107538; assembly: GCF_055657445.1. Lineage (NCBI taxonomy): Bacteria > Bacillati > Actinomycetota > Actinomycetes > Kitasatosporales > Streptomycetaceae > Streptomyces > Streptomyces sp. NPDC107538. The sequence continues at coordinate 127,272 of NZ_JBVKAY010000003.1, forward strand.
CGTCTAAGCGGGTCCCATCAGAGCGGTCGCAGCGCCGGCTCCTTCTGAACGGCTCCCAGCAGCCGGTCCAACGCCAGCTCGACGTCCTCCTTCCAGGAAAGCGTCGTCCGCAGTTCCAGCCGAAGCCGGGGATGGGTGGGGTGAGGGCGGACCGTCTTGAAGCCCACCGCTGTCAGATGGTCGGCCGGGAGGACGCACGCCGGCTCCTTCCAGCGGGCGTCTCCGAAGGCCTCGATCGCCTTGAAGCCGCGCCGCAGCAGATCCTTGGCCACCGTCTGCACCATCACGCGGCCGAGCCCCTGGCCCTGGTAGCCCTGGCGGATGAAGGCCGTCATCAACTGGACCGCGTCGGGCGACACCGGACTGGTCGGGAACGCCGTGGCACGGGGCACATAGGCCGGAGGCGCGTACAGCACGAACCCCACCGGCACGTCGTCCACGTAGACGACTCGACCGCAGGACCCCCAGTCCAGCAGGACGGCAGAGATCCATGCCTCCTTCTCCAGCGCGGGGGTGCCCGCCTTTACCGCGGCCTCGCCGCTGACTGGGTCCAACTCCCAGAAGACACACGAGCGACAGCGCTTGGGAAGGTCCTGAAGGTTGTCCAGCGTGAGCGGTACGAGCCGACGCCCCATGAAGGCTGTTCCTCGCTTCCTTCGCCCGCAGCGTCGCGAGCGGCTGTCAGAGCGCTCCGCTCCCTGAGCAGACTGCCGACGAACCCGCCGACCGCCCCCAGTCCCAGGCCTGCGGTCACCAGTCCGGAACGGCTCACGCTTCGCATGGCCCCGCCCTCCAAAAGATCCGCCAGGTCGATGCGCCATACCCGAACGCATCGTATCCACGATGCGATTGCCTAGATACCGCCTCAAAGCAAAGAGCGGGCTGTGTCCGGTATACATCGGACACAGCCCGCTCAGTCGGTCGACGGGCCGAATGCCGTCCTGCCATTCGGCCGCTCAGACCTCCGTCTCCTCCGAGGCGTCGTCCAGAAGGCTCTTCTGGAGGGCAAGTTTCTCGCCCGGGGCGAGCGTGCTCAGAATCCGCTCAAGGTCCTCCGTGGACGCGAACTCCACGGTGATCTTGCCCTTCTTCTGCCCCAGGTCGATCTTCACTCGTGTCTCGAAGCGGTCCGAGAGCCGAGTCGCCAGCTCACCCAGCGCCGGGGAGGGCACGGAGCCGGCCCGTGGGCCCTTGGACCGCGAGGAGGCCTTCGGATGCGACCCCATGAGGGTGACGATCTCTTCGACGGCGCGCACCGAGAGCCCCTCGGCCACGATGCGGTGAGCCAGCTTGTCCTGCTCCTCCGAGTCCTCGACGGAGAGCAGCGCCCGAGCATGCCCGGCGGAGAGCACGCCCGCGGCCACACGACGCTGAACCGCCGCCGAGAGCTTCAGCAGACGCAAGGTGTTGGAGACCTGCGGGCGGGACCGACCGATACGGTCCGCCAACTGGTCATGCGTGCAGTTGAAGTCCTTGAGCAACTGGTCGTAGGCGAACGCCTCTTCCAGCGGGTTCAGCTGGGCACGGTGCAGGTTCTCCAGGAGCGCGTCCAGGAGAAGCTTCTCGTCGTCGGTGGCCCGGACAATCGCCGGGATCGCCTCCAGCTCGGCCTCATGACAGGCTCGCCAGCGCCGCTCACCCATGATGAGTTCATAGCGGCCCGGGCCCACCTGCCGTACGACGATGGGCTGGAGAAGGCCGACCTCCTTGATGGAGGTGACGAGTTCCTGGAGCAGGTCCTCGTCGAACACCTCGCGCGGCTGGCGCGGGTTCGGGGTGATGGAGTCGAGGGGCAGCTCCGCGAAATAGGCACCGATGGGTGCTGCGGGCAGCTCCACCGTTCCGCTCGACGGCGACTCCTCTGTTTCACGTGAAACATGCGGGAGCGTGGCCACCTGCGAGGAGGGCACCCCGCGCTCAGGCATGAAGACAGACGCCGCTGGCGGTGGCGTGGAAGCGGGTGCTGCCGCTGCCGGAGCCTCCTTCTCTCCCGTCGCGGCTGCTGGGATCAGTGCGGCAAGACCACGGCCCAACCCCCTCCGTCGATCACTCACTGGATCCCCTCCACCACACTCGGATTGTTCTGAGCACCGATATGGGCATGCGTCGGGTCGTACCCCACGCCCACGCCCTTCAGCGCGATTTCTCGTGCCGCCTCAAGGTAGGAGAGAGCGCCGCTCGATCCTGGATCGTAGGTCAGCACCGTCTGCCCGTAGCTCGGCGCCTCGGAGATACGGACCGAGCGAGGAATGCTCGTCCGCAGCACCTCCTCGCCGAAGTGGGTGCGCACCTCGTCGGCGACCTGGGACGCCAGGCGCGTCCGTCCGTCGTACATGGTGAGCAGGATGGTCGACACATGGAGCACGGGGTTGAGGTGCCCCCGTACCAGGTCGACATTGCGGAGCAGTTGGCCGAGGCCCTCCAACGCGTAGTACTCGCACTGGATCGGAATGAGAACTTCCTGGCCGGCGACCAGAGCGTTCACCGTCAGCAGGCCGAGTGAGGGCGGGCAGTCGATGAGGACGTAGTCCAAGGGCTGCTCGTACGCCTGAATCGCTCGCTGGAGTCGGCTCTCGCGCGCCACCAGGGACACCAGCTCGATCTCCGCACCGGCGAGATCGATCGTGGCGGGTGCGCAGAAGAGACCTTCCACATCGGGGACGGGCTGGACGACTTCCGCCAATGGCTTGCTGTCGATCAGCACATCGTAGATGGACGGCACATCGGCGTGATGGTCGATCCCGAGAGCGGTGGAGGCGTTGCCCTGGGGATCGAGATCAACCACCAGGACGCGGGCGCCATGCAGTGCCAGCGAAGCGGCGAGATTGACCGTCGTCGTGGTCTTGCCGACGCCACCCTTCTGGTTGGCGACCACCATGACTCGGGTCTGCTCAGGCCGAGGCAGGCCTTCACCGGCACGCCCCAGTGCCTCTACCGCCAGTTGGGCAGCACGACCGATGGGAGTGTCGTCCATCGGAGGCGGTGTTTCACGTGAAACATCCTCCCCCATCGACTCGGTACGGGGACCGGGGACCGGATCGGTCATCGGTCCCGCGATGTTGGCGTCGGACCGCAAGGATTCACTCTCCTCGACTTCAGGCTCGCAATGAACAGAGCCTCCCATGTCTTCGGGGTCGTGAACCAGTGAGGCCTGGCGTTCTGTGGAGAATTCCACCTCTGTGGACAACTCCGTTACCTCTCCGAGTGACCCGAGAGGCTTCCGGTCGCGCGGTTCGGCCGCAGCGCGGCCACGACTGATGATGCCGTGCAGCAGTGAGCGACGTTTCACGTGAAACACGATGCCCAGCGGCACTGGCCGCGCTGGCGCGACACTCCGAGATGCGTAGGTTTGGAAGCTTGTGTGGAGTACGACTCGTCGTCAGGACGGATCAGCGAACGTCCTGATCCCCTGCCTAACGGCGTCGACGCGCTCGCCCTGTCCGGGCCGCCTTCGCCCGTTTCGCCGCGAAGCGCACGCCACCGGGGCTCTCCCCGACCTCCACACGGACCACCGTGGACAGGGGATCGACCACGCCCTCACCGACATGGTGGATGGAGGTCTCGACCGCGCCGAGCTTGCTCAGAGCCGTCGCAGCGCTCTTCAGCTCCTCCTCCGCGGTGTCGCCCTTGAGCGCCAGCATCTCCCCGTACGGACGCAGCAGCGGAATGCCCCACGCGGCCAGTCGGTCCAGAGGGGCCACGGCCCGCGCCGTCACCACATGGACCGGCTGCAGCGTTCCGAGGACCTCTTCGGCTCGGCCACGGACGACGGTCACATGGTCGAGGCCCAGAAGTTCGACGACCTCGGTCAGGAAGTTCGTGCGCCGCAGCAGTGGCTCCAGCAGCGTGATCTTCAGATCCTCCCGGACGAGGGCCAGCGGAATTCCGGGCAGTCCGGCACCGGACCCGACATCGCACACCGTCACGCCCTCGGGCACGACCTCGGAGAGCACCGCGCAGTTCAACAGGTGCCTCTCCCACAGGCGGGGTACCTCCCTCGGGCCGATGAGCCCTCGCTGTACTCCCGCCTCAGCCAGGAGCTCGGCGTACCGGACCGCATCCGCGTAGCGATCACCGAATACGTCGCGCGCCTGCTCGGGCGCAGGGGGGAGCTCCGCTGCCTCCGTCACGGGGACCGTCCTTCCGTACCGCAAGAGCGCACTGGGCGCTGACACCAGAACAACAGGCTGACAAAGTTCGGCCCCGCCTGCGGACAGACGGGGCCGGAGAAACGTACGTACCGAATCAGGCAGGCAGCACGACGACGAAGCGCTGCGGCTCCTCGCCCTCCGACTCGCTGCGCAGACCGGCGGACTTGACCGCGTCGTGCACGACCTTGCGCTCGAAGGGCGTCATCGCCTGCAGCTTCACGGGCTCGCCGGTGCTCTTGGCCTCGGCCGCCGCCTTGGCGCCCAGCTCGGAGAGCTCGGCGCGCTTCCTGGCCCGGTAGCCCGCGATGTCCAGCATCAGCCGGCTGCGGTCGCCGGTCTCGCGGTGCACGGCCAGGCGTGTGAGCTCCTGGAGTGCCTCAAGGACCTCGCCCTCGCGGCCGACGAGCTTGGTCAGATCACGGCTGCCGGAGTCGCTGATGATCGAGACAGAGGCACGGTCGGCCTCGACGTCCATGTCGATGTCGCCGTCGAGATCGGCGATGTCCAGCAGACCTTCCAGGTAGTCCGCCGCGATCTCACCCTCCTGCTCCAGGCGGGTGAGGGTGTCGCCACCCTCGGAGGCGGTGGAGGTGGTGCCTTCCGTCACGGGATGGGCTCCTTCTTACTTCTTGGACGGGGACTTGGGGCGCTGCTGGCCCTTGCGCTGACCGGACTGGGCCTTGCTCCGGCCACCGGTGCCGGGCTTGGGCGCGCCCTTCTGGGCAGCGGCCGCCGGCTTGGCGTCCTCCGGCTGGTCGGACTTGGTCAGCGACATGGGCTCGGTCTTCGGCTCGTCGTCGGAGGTCTTGGCAGCGCCGGCCTGACGCTGGGCCTTGCTCTGGCGCTTGGGCTGCTGACGCTTCGGGGTGCCAGGCGTGGGCGTACCGTCCTCGGCCGTGGCGACGGCCGAGGCCTCGCTCTTGACCACGGTGCCGTCACCCTGAGCCGCGAGGCCCTCCTTGCCCAGGCCGGTGATGAACTTCCGCTCGAACTCGTTGCGGTCACGGCCCTTGGCGACGATCGCCTTGACGATGGCGCGCTCGCGGCGGTTGCGGGTCTTGCCGTGCCGAGTGACGTGCTTGAAGAGGCGCTCCAGGTAGGCGGCCTGGGCCTTGGAACCCGGGGTCGGGTTGTTGTGGATGACGTACATCTGCTGGCCCATGGTCCACACGTTGGTGGTCAACCAGTAGACGAGGACACCGACCGGGAAGTTGATGCCGAAGACGGCGAACATGACCGGGAAGATGTACATCAACATCTTCTGCTGCTGCATGAACGGCGTCTTCACCGTGGTGTCGACGTTCTTCGTCATCAGCTGACGCTGCGTGTAGAACTGCGACGCGGACATCAGGACGATCATGACCGCGGTGACGATGCGGACCGTGGTCAGCGAGGCGTCGAGCGCGACGACGTCGGCGGAGCTGTCGGTGAACTTCGCCGCCAGCGGGGCTCCGACGATGTGCGCCTTCTGCGCGCTCTCCAGCAGGCTCTGGTTGATGACACCGATGGTGTCGTTGTTCGCGATGCTGTTGAGCACGTGGTACAGGGCGAAGAAGAACGGGGACTGCGCCAGGATGGGAAGGCACGAGGAGAGCGGGTTGGTGCCCGTCTCCTTGTACAGCTTCATCATCTCTTCGGACTGGCGCTGCTTGTCGTTCTTGTAGCGCTCCTGGATCTTCTTCATCTCGGGCTGCAGCGTCTGCATGGCCCGGGTCGCCTTGATCTGCTTCACGAAGAGCGGGATCAGACAGATACGGATCAGGATCACCAGGGACACGATGGACAGGCCCCAGGCCCACCCGGTGTCAGGGCCGAAGACGGCGCCGTACACCGTGTGGAACTGGACGATGACCCAGGAGACAGGTGTCGTGATGAAGCTGAAGAGGCTGGCAATCGTGTCCACTAATCATGCTCCTTGGGCATGGGACGGGCTCTCGGCGGCCGGGCTCGAGGGAACGTGGCCCTCGGTGGCCGGTTCGGCGGCGGAGGTCCCGCCCTTGCGTGCGCGCCACGTGCCACGCACCATCTCGTGCCACCGTGGACGCTTGCGCGGCGGGACATGGTCCACACCACCCAGCGACCACGGATTGCAGCGCAGGATGCGCCAGGCGGTCAGTGCCGTTCCCTTGATCGCACCGTGCCGGTCGATGGCCGTGTAGCCGTAGTGGGAGCACGACGGGTAGTACTTGCACACCGGCCCGAGCAGCGGACTGATCGTCCACTGGTACAGCTTGATCAGCGCCAGCAGCGGGTACTTCATCGTGCGCCCCCTCCCAGCAGCCGCGCTATGGCGGCATCCAGGTCTTGGGCCAGTTGTACGTGGTCGGCGTCACCCGCTCCGGGCAGCGCTCGTACGACTACCAGGCTACCGGGGGGAAACAGGGCGACTCGATCGCGCATCAGATGGCGAAGCCTGCGCTTCACCTTGTTGCGTACGACCGAACCACCGACGGCCTTGCTCACGACGAAACCCGCACGCGTCGGGGGAGCGCTCTCCCCAGGCGCGTGCGGGTCCGTGGCACCGCTACGTAGGTGAACGACGAGGAGCGGGCGTCCGGCCCGGCGTCCTCGGCGTACCGCGGTCGCGAAGTCCTCGCGCCGCCTCAGCCGATGCTCGGTAGGCAGCACGACGTCATGACCTGATCAGGATCAGGCGGAAAGGCTGGCGCGACCCTTGCTGCGGCGGTTCGCGAGAATCGCGCGACCGGCACGGGTACGCATCCGCAGGCGGAAGCCGTGGGTCTTCGCGCGACGACGGTTGTTCGGCTGGAAGGTGCGCTTGCTCACTCGGGGGCTCCAGAAAGAAATCGGTGTTTGCGGGTGCCGTCCTGGCTGTCACCGTGCGCCCACGAGTAGCTCGTATAAACGCCCGAGTGCACCGCTGTCCGATCACCTGACGCGATCTGTGCCCATCGGAGGCAGGCGGCAGCAGCCATCGACAACTCGACCTGGTTACGGTACGCGCGGCTACGCCATCCGGTCAAACCAGAGGTCGCGGGGAGACACTATCCACAGGCTGGGGACAACAACTTGAACCGCACCCGTCGCCGTGACTACCGTGACGGAACTCCGTTTCGTTCCCTTTCCTTTGGCTGCTGGGCCCCGACCCACCCACCAGCACCTCGTCCCGCGTGCCCCACCCGAGTTTCAAACCGACCTGTCCCAGAACCACACGTTCGTGGGACCTGTGAGAGAGCGTGCCCTGTGGCTGACGTACCTGCCGATCTTGCCGCAGTGTGGCCACGAGTACTGGAGAAACTCCTCGGTGAGGGCCACGGTCAGGGCGTGGAGGTGAAGGACGAGCGCTGGATCAAGCGCTGTCAGCCCCTGGCCCTGGTCGCGGACACGGCTCTTCTCGCCGTTCCCAACGAGTTCGCCAAAGGCGTGCTCGAGGGCCGGCTCGCGCCGATCGTCAGCGAGACCCTCAGCCGGGAGTGCGGGCGCCCGATCCGTATCGCGATCACCGTCGACAGTTCCGTCGGCGAGCCCCCGCCCCCGCCGGTCCAGCACCGCTTCGACGAGCCCGAGCTTCCCTCTGTCCCGGCCCAGAAGCGCGACGGCTACGACGGCAGGGACACGTACGACGGCCCGGGGCGCGACGGGCGTGGCGGGTACGAGAACCAGAACACGTACGAGAACCAGAACGGATACGACGGCCAGTCCCGCGGCCCCTACGACGGGTACGGCCGTCACCGGGCCGACGACCGGGGTCCGGGACGTGGCGAGCCGATGGGCGGCGGGCCCGGCGACCAGTTGCCGCCCCCGCGCTCCGAGCAGCTGCCCCCCGGCCGCTCCGACCAGCTACCGACCGCGCGCCCCGCCTATCCGTCCGAGTACCAGCGGCCGGAGCCGGGCGCCTGGCCGCGACCGTCGCAGGACGACTACGGCTGGCAGCAGCAGCGGCTCGGCTTCCCCGAGCGGGATCCGTACGCCTCGCCGTCGTCGGACTACCGCGCGCAGCCGATGGACCGGCCGCCGTACGACCAGCAGCGCTCCGAGTACGACTCCCCGCGCGCCGACTACGACCAGCCCCGCGGCGACTACGACCGGCCGGGTGCCGACTCCGACTACGCGCGGCCGGACCGGCGTGAGCTCCCCGAGCCGCCGCCGGGCTCGGGGCACGTGCACCGGGGCGGCCCGGCGAGCAGCGCGCCGGGCCCGCTGGCGGCGCAGCCCGCGCCGGCGCCCGGTCCCGGTGAGCCGACGGCCCGCCTGAACCCGAAGTACCTCTTCGACACCTTCGTCATCGGCGCCTCGAACCGTTTCGCGCACGCGGCCGCGGTGGCCGTCGCCGAGGCGCCGGCGAAGGCGTACAACCCCCTCTTCATCTATGGGGAGTCGGGACTCGGCAAGACGCACCTGCTGCACGCGATCGGGCACTACGCGCGCAGCCTCTACCCGGGCACGCGGGTGCGGTACGTGAGCTCGGAGGAGTTCACCAACGAGTTCATCAACTCCATCCGCGACGGCAAGGGCGACAGCTTCCGCAAGCGGTACCGCGAGATGGACATCCTGCTCGTGGACGACATCCAGTTCCTGGCGGACAAGGAGTCGACGCAGGAGGAGTTCTTCCACACCTTCAATACGCTCCACAACGCGAACAAGCAGATCGTGCTCTCCAGCGACCGGCCGCCGAAGCAGCTGGTGACCCTGGAGGACCGGCTGCGGAACCGTTTCGAGTGGGGGCTGATCACCGACGTCCAGCCGCCCGAGCTGGAGACGCGTATCGCGATCCTCCGCAAGAAGGCGGTGCAGGAGCAGCTCAACGCCCCGCCGGAGGTACTGGAGTTCATCGCATCCCGCATCTCGCGCAACATCCGCGAGCTGGAGGGGGCGCTGATCCGGGTGACGGCGTTCGCGTCGCTCAACCGCCAGCCGGTGGACCTCGGGCTGACCGAGATCGTGCTCAAGGACCTGATCCCGGGCGGCGAGAACGCGTCGCCGGAGATCACCGCCACCGCGATCATGGGCGCCACGGCGGACTACTTCGGGCTCACGGTCGAGGACCTGTGCGGCACCTCGCGCGGCCGCGCCCTGGTGACCGCCCGGCAGATCGCCATGTACCTGTGCCGTGAGCTGACCGATCTGTCGCTGCCCAAGATCGGTGCGCAGTTCGGCAACCGTGACCACACCACCGTGATGCACGCCGACCGCAAGATCCGCGCGCTGATGGCCGAGCGGCGCTCCATCTACAACCAGGTGACGGAGCTGACGAACCGCATCAAGAACGGCTGACACAGGGCCGTCGTACATCGCCGAAGGCGCCCCGGGACGAGTTCCCGAGGGCGCCTTCGGCGTTCCCGGACGGCCTCGTCCGTCGTCCGGAGAGGCCTCGTCCGTCGTCCGGAGAGGCTTCGCCGGTCGCTCGCGGAGGCTTCGCCCGTAGTCGCGCCGTCATCAGGTGTTCGAATACCTGGCGCGTTACGGCCTCCCTCCACAGATTCGGGGACTTTTTCCCGTCCACACCCTGGGGACCGGGAAGTTATGCAGATCGTGTCCACAGGGCAGACTGCCGAGAGATCATCGATCCAGGTCATCCCCCTGTGGATCCGTGGACAAAAGATCTCCACAGGCTGTGGACAAAACGGTGATCCACAGACTGTGGACGGAGTTGTCCACCGACACCCCACAGGCTGAGGCCGGTTGTCCCCAGTGACCGTCGGCTTCTCCACATGCCTGTCCACTGTTCGGCAAGCCAACGCGCCTTCTCACCGTGTCGAGTGAAAGGCGTCACACGACGTTGCCTGGTTGGGCTGTGGGAAAGGCGGGTAAACCTGGGGACGCCGTTGGGGAGAAGTGCCCCGGGGCTGTGCACGGTGTGTGCAGAACTTTCCGTTCTCCACAGAGACCCCCGGTTGTCCACCGCCTCCGCCCACAGGCCCGGTGGACAAAATTTGCCGCCTGAGCTGCGAAAACGGGGTTATCCACGGTTTCCACAGGCCCTACTACTACTCCCAACTAGAGAGAGCTGGGAATCCGTTTCGAAGTGGGTCCTGTGCACAACTCGCTCTGGGCTGCCTGACCGCGCCTCGTCACGACTTGACCCCGAGAGGCTCCGAGTGTCAGTGGTGTGCGTCAGACTGTTCCCCGGCGTCCTTCCCCTCACAGGGACCAGCGACACCGAGACAGACGACGAAGCCAGGCAGGGCGAGAAGCGCCGGCAACAGCAGGAGGCGGCAACAGTGAAGATCCGGGTGGAACGCGACGTACTCGCGGAGGCCGTGGCCTGGGCGGCGCGCAGCCTCCCGGCCCGTCCGCCGGCGCCTGTCCTCGCCGGCCTCCTTCTGAAGGCCGAGGAAGGCCAGCTGAGCCTCTCCAGCTTCGACTACGAGGTCTCTGCACGGGTGTCGGTGGAGGCGGAGGTCGACGAGGAGGGCACGGTGCTCGTCTCCGGCCGGCTCCTCGCCGACATCTGCCGCGCGCTTCCCAACCGCCCGGTGGAGATCTCCACAGACGGTGTACGGGCGACCGTGGTCTGCGGCTCCTCGCGCTTCACCCTCCACACCCTGCCTGTGGAGGAGTACCCGTCGCTGCCGCAGATGCCGAACGCCACGGGCACCGTCCCCGGTGAGGTCTTCGCCTCGGCCGCCGCCCAGGTCGCCATCGCCGCAGGGCGCGACGACACGCTGCCCGTGCTCACCGGTGTGCGCATCGAGATCGAGGGCGACACGGTCACGCTGGCCTCCACCGACCGCTACCGCTTCGCGGTCCGCGAGTTCCTGTGGAAGCCGGAGAACCCCGAGGCGTCCGCCGTGGCCCTGGTGCCCGCCAAGACGCTCCTGGACACCGCCAAGGCGCTCACGAGCGGCGACAGCGTCATCCTGGCGCTCTCCGGCTCGGGTTCCGGCGAGGGCCTGATCGGTTTCGAGGGCGCGGGCCGTCGTACGACCACGCGGCTGCTGGAGGGCGACCTCCCGAAGTACCGCACGCTGTTCCCGACGGAGTTCAACAGCGTGGCCGTCATCGAGACCGCCCCCTTCGTGGAGGCCGTCAAGCGTGTGGCCCTGGTCGCCGAGCGGAACACCCCGGTGCGGCTGAGCTTCGAGCAGGGCGTGCTGATCCTGGAGGCCGGTTCCAGCGACGACGCACAGGCTGTGGAGAGGGTCGACGCCCAGCTGGAGGGCGACGACATCTCGATCGCCTTCAACCCGACGTTCCTGCTGGACGGCCTGAGCGCGATCGACTCCCCGGTCGCGCAGCTGTCGTTCACGACGTCCACCAAGCCCGCGCTGCTCAGCGGCAAGCCGGCCGTCGACGCCGAGGCGGACGAGGCCTACAAGTACCTGATCATGCCGGTGCGGCTCAGCGGCTGACCGGCCGGACGCCGCGGGGCCCAGCCGCCGGAGGTCGTCCACAGCGCCGCCGAGCCCGGTGGATCACCGGGCCCGGCGCGAAGCCGCAGGTCGGGGCGTACTTATGAGCGGGTATGCCCACAGGTGTGCGTGAGCGTCCGGGTTTAGGCTCGTGCGTGGGTACGCAGGTCAGGTGCCCTCATGCCACGTCACAACCTAAGGAACAACTGATGGAGCTCGGTCTCGTCGGCCTCGGCAAGATGGGCGGCAACATGCGCGAGCGGATACGCCGCGCGGGCCACACCGTCGTCGGATACGACCGGAACCCGGAACTCGCCGATGTCCACAGCCTCGAAGAGCTTGTGGGCAAGCTCAAGGGCCCGCGGGTCGTGTGGGTGATGGTTCCGGCCGGTGCCGCCACCCAGTCGACCGTCGACGAGCTGGCCGAACTGCTGGAGCCCGGTGACGTCGTCGTGGACGGCGGCAACTCCCGCTGGACGGACGACGAGAAGCACGCCGAGGAGCTGGCGGCGAAGGGCATCGGCTTCGTCGACTGCGGTGTCTCCGGCGGCGTCTGGGGCCTGGAGAACGGCTATGCGCTGATGTACGGCGGCGACGCGGAGAACGTCGCCAAGGTACGGCCGGTCTTCGACGCGCTGAAGCCCGAGGGCGACCTCGGCGCGGTGCACGCCGGCAAGGTCGGCGCCGGGCACTTCGCGAAGATGGTCCACAACGGCATCGAGTACGCCATGATGCAGGCGTACGCCGAGGGCTGGGAGCTGTTGGAGAAGGCCGACTCGGTGACGGATGTCCGCGAGGTCTTCCGTTCCTGGCAGGACGGCACGGTCATCCGCTCCTGGCTGCTCGACCTCGCGGTGAACGCCCTCGACGCGGACGAGCACCTGGACGCGCTGAAGGGTTTCGCCCAGGACTCAGGCGAGGGCCGGTGGACCGTGGAGGCCGCCATCGACCACGCGGTACCGCTGCCCGCGATCACCGCCTCGCTCTTCGCGCGGTTCGCGTCGCGGCAGGAGGACTCTCCGCAGATGAAGATGATCGCGGCGCTGCGGAACCAGTTCGGCGGGCACGCGGTCGAGAAGAAGTAACCCACACCACAGAAGACGACCACGCACACACTACGGTCGACGAGAAGTCGTCCACAGGACCGCACGGTGGTCCACAACCCTGGGGGAGGTCGGCACCCGACCATGCACGTCACGCACCTGTCGCTCGCCGACTTCCGCTCCTACGCCCGGGTCGAGGTCCCGCTCGACCCGGGCGTCACCGCGTTCGTCGGCCCCAACGGGCAGGGCAAGACGAACCTGGTCGAGGCGGTCGGCTATCTCGCCACCCTCGGCAGCCACCGGGTGTCGTCGGACGCGCCCCTGGTCCGCATGGGCGCCGACCGCGCGGTGATCCGGGCACAGGTGCGGCAGGGCGAGCGGCAGCAACTGGTCGAGCTGGAGCTGAACCCCGGCAAGGCGAACCGGGCGCGCATCAACAGGTCGTCGCAGGTCAGACCACGTGATGTGCTCGGCATCGTCCGGACGGTGCTGTTCGCGCCCGAGGACCTCGCGCTGGTCAAGGGCGATCCCGGTGAGCGACGGCGCTTCCTCGACGAGCTGATCACCGCGCGCGCCCCGCGCATGGCGGGCGTGCGCTCCGACTACGAGCGGGTCCTCAAGCAGCGCAACACGCTCCTGAAGACGGCCGCGCTGGCCCGCCGACACGGCGGCCGCACCATGGACCTGTCCACGCTCGACGTGTGGGACCAACATCTCGCGCGCGTGGGCGCCGAACTGCTCGCGCAGCGCCTGGACCTGGTCGCCACCATCCAGCCGCTCGCCGACAAGGCCTACGAGCAGCTGGCACCCGGCGGCGGGCCCGTGAGTCTGGAATACAAACCTTCCTCGCCCGGCATCGTCGCCCACACGCGCGAGGAGCTGTACGAGCAGCTGATGGCCGCCCTCGCCGAGAGCCGCAAGCAGGAGATCGAGCGGGGCGTCACCTTGGTGGGGCCGCACCGGGACGATCTGGTTCTCAAACTCGGTCAGCTGCCCGCCAAGGGCTACGCCTCCCACGGCGAGTCCTGGTCGTACGCCCTCGCCCTGCGGCTCGCCTCGTACGACCTGCTGCGGACCGAGGGAAACGAACCGGTGCTGGTCCTCGACGACGTCTTCGCCGAGCTGGACTCCCGCCGGCGGGAGCGCCTGGCGGAGCTGGTCGCGCCGGGCGAGCAGGTCCTGGTGACCGCCGCGGTCGACGACGACGTACCGGACGTACTGACAGGGACGCGGTACTCCGTGTCCGACGGGACGGTGGAGCGCGTATGAGCGGAACCGAGGGAGCCCCGAAGCCTCCCGAGCCCTCCGGCGTGGACCTCGCGCGCGTGGCGCTGCGCGCCGCGAAGGAGGCCGCACGCGCGCGTGGCGAAGCCACCCAGCAGCAGAAGCAGGCCCGGCGGGGCGGCGGGCTGCGCTCCGGCGCGCGTGCCGACGGCCGCGACCCGATGCCGCTCGGCCCCGCGATCAACCGTCTGATCACCGAGCGGGGCTGGGAGACGCCTGCCGCCGTCGGCGGGGTGATGGGCCGCTGGCCGCAGATCGTCGGCGACGACCTGGCCCGAAGGTGCGTACCGGAGCGGTACGACGAGGACGAGCGGGTCCTGCATGTGCGGTGCGACTCGACGGCCTGGGCGACGAACGTGCGGCTGCTGGCCCCGCAGCTGGTCGCCCGGCTCAACGAGGATCTCGGGCACGGCACCGTACGGCTGCTGAAGGTCCACGGCCCCGGCGGCTCCGCCCGCCGCTACGGGCCCCTCCGCGCTCCCGGAAGCACCGGTCCCGGCGATACCTACGGGTGACCGTAGTCACATTTCCGCGCGCCCTGGATTCCCTGAACGACGGTTCTTCGCGGGCCGGCGAAGAGTCGTGTGCTCCGGCGCGCACGGTCGCGTGCGGTTGCGAACATCGACCTGACCCGGGAGTAGCAAAGGGTTGACACCCGGAAGCGCTGAGTGCCGCTGTGAGCCTCTTGGAGCCCCGCTCCGCATATGGGGAGTCGGGAGAGACCGGTTCAGGGCGGCACATGCGGACTCAGGTACCGGCAAACCCCCATCACTGTCGGCGCTACCGGTAGACTGGAAGCTAATCCCGCCCCATCCGTGGGGACCGCTTCGGAAACACTGTTCAACGCAGACAAAGGCTTCCACCGCAACATGCCGCAGCCGCTCCGGCAAACCCGCCGGGAGCCTGGCTTGTGCTGTGCCAGAAAGGGCGCTTCGTGGCCGATTCCGGCAACCCCAACGAGAACATCCCGTCCACCGACGCCGGCGCCAACGGCGAGGTCACAGCCTCGTACGACGCCAGCGCCATCACCGTCCTCGAAGGGCTGGACGCGGTCCGCAAGCGGCCCGGCATGTACATCGGCTCGACCGGTGAGCGTGGCCTGCACCACCTCGTGCAGGAGGTCGTCGACAACTCCGTGGACGAGGCCCTGGCCGGGCACGCGGACACCATCGACGTGACGATCCTCGCCGACGGCGGCGTAAGGGTCGTCGACAACGGCCGTGGCATCCCGGTCGGCATCGTCCCCTCCGAGGGCAAGCCCGCCGTCGAGGTCGTGCTGACGGTCCTGCACGCGGGCGGAAAGTTCGGCGGCGGCGGCTACGCGGTCTCCGGTGGTCTGCACGGCGTGGGTGTCTCCGTCGTGAACGCCCTGTCGACCAAGGTCTCCGTAGAGATCAAGACCGACGGCCATCGCTGGACGCAGGACTACAAGCTGGGCGTACCGACCGCTCCGCTCGTCCAGCACGAGGCCACGGACGAGCACGGCACCTCGGTGACCTTCTGGGCCGACCCGGACATCTTCGAGACCACGTACTACTCCTTCGAGACGCTCTCGCGGCGCTTCCAGGAGATGGCGTTCCTCAACAAGGGTTTGACGATCAAACTCACTGACGAGCGCGAGTCCGCGAAGGCCACCGCCGGGGCGGACGAGGCCGGCGAGGACGAGAAGCACGAGGTCAAGACCGTCTCGTACCACTACGAGGGCGGCATCGTCGACTTCGTGAAGCACCTCAACTCCCGCAAGGGGGACGTGGTGCACCCGTCCGTCATCGACTTCGAGGCGGAGGACAAGGACAAGCTCCTGTCCGTCGAGGTCGCGATGCAGTGGAACAGCGGTTACAGCGAGGGCGTCTACTCCTTCGCCAACATCATCCACACGCACGAGGGCGGAACGCACGAAGAGGGCTTCCGGGCCGCGATGACCGGTCTGATCAACCGCTACGCGCGCGACAAGAAGCTGCTGAGGGAGAAGGACGACAACCTCACGGGCGACGACATCCGCGAGGGTCTGACGGCGATCATCTCGATCAAGCTGAGCGAGCCGCAGTTCGAGGGCCAGACCAAGACCAAGCTGGGCAACACGGAGGCGAAGACCTTCGTGCAGAAGGTCGTGCACGAGCACCTGACGGACTGGCTGGACCGCAACCCGGTCGAGGCCGCGGACATCATCCGCAAGTCCATCCAGGCGGCCACCGCGCGCGTGGCGGCCCGCAAGGCGCGTGACCTGACCCGTCGCAAGGGCCTCCTGGAGACGGCTTCCCTGCCGGGCAAGCTGAGCGACTGCCAGTCGAACGATCCCACCAAGTGCGAGATCTTCATCGTCGAGGGCGACTCCGCCGGTGGTTCGGCCAAGTCCGGCCGCAACCCGCAGTACCAGGCGATCCTCCCGATCCGCGGCAAGATCCTCAACGTCGAGAAGGCGCGGATCGACAAGATCCTGCAGAACCAGGAGATCCAGGCGCTGATCTCCGCCTTCGGCACGGGTGTGCACGAGGACTTCGACATCTCCAAGCTCCGCTATCACAAGATCATCCTGATGGCGGACGCCGACGTCGACGGCCAGCACATCAACACCCTGCTGCTGACCTTCCTGTTCCGCTTCATGCGCCCGCTGGTCGAGGCCGGACACGTGTTCCTGTCGCGTCCCCCGCTCTACAAGATCAAGTGGGGCCGGGAGGACTTCGAGTACGCCTACTCGGACCGTGAGCGTGACGCCCTGATCGAGCTGGGCCGGCAGAACGGCAAGCGCGTCAGGGAGGACTCGATCCAGCGCTTCAAGGGTCTCGGCGAGATGAACGCCGAGGAACTGCGCATCACGACCATGGACGTCGACCACCGGGTCCTCGGCCAGGTCACGCTGGACGACGCGGCCCAGGCCGACGAACTGTTCTCGGTCCTCATGGGCGAGGACGTCGAGGCCCGGCGCCAGTTCATCCAGCGCAACGCCAAGGACGTTCGTTTCCTCGACATCTGAGTCGGTCTCAGCTGACCGCACCAGGAAGGATTCCCACCAGCAATGGCCGACGAGACCCCCAATCTTTCTTCTGGCCCCGTGACGCCTGACGAAGACGGCGAGACGACCGTGCGCATCGAGCCCGTCGGGCTCGAGACGGAGATGCAGCGCTCGTACCTGGACTACGCGATGTCTGTCATCGTGTCCCGCGCGCTGCCCGACGTACGAGACGGCCTCAAGCCCGTCCACCGCCGTGTCCTGTACGCCATGTACGACGGCGGCTACCGGCCCGAGAAGGGCTTCTACAAGTGCGCCCGCGTCGTCGGCGACGTCATGGGCAACTACCACCCGCACGGCGACTCCTCGATCTACGACGCGCTGGTCCGCCTCGCGCAGCCGTGGTCGATGCGGATGCCGCTGGTGGACTCCAACGGCAACTTCGGCTCTCCGGGCAACGACCCGGCGGCGGCCATGCGCTACACCGAGTGCAAGATGGCGCCGCTGTCGATGGAGATGGTCCGTGACATCGACGAGGACACCGTCGACTTCACGGACAACTACGACGGCCGCTCCCAGGAGCCGACCGTCCTGCCGGCCCGCTTCCCGAACCTGCTGATCAACGGCTCGGCGGGCATCGCGGTCGGCATGGCCACCAACATCCCGCCGCACAACCTCCGCGAGGTCGCCGCCGGCGCCCAGTGGTACCTGGAGAACCCCGAGGCCTCCCACGAGGACCTCCTGGACGCGCTGATCGAGCGCATCAAGGGCCCCGACTTCCCGACCGGCGCCCTGGTGGTCGGCCGCAAGGGCATCGAGGAGGCCTACCGCACGGGCCGTGGCTCCATCACGATGCGCGCGGTCGTCGAGGTCGAGGAGATCCAGAACCGCCAGTGCCTGGTGGTCACGGAACTGCCTTACCAGACCAACCCGGACAACCTCGCGCAGAAGATCGCCGACCTCGTCAAGGACGGCAAGATCGGCGGCATCGCCGACGTCCGCGACGAGACCTCGTCCCGTACGGGCCAGCGCCTGGTCATCGTCCTGAAGCGCGACGCGGTCGCCAAGGTCGTGCTGAACAACCTGTACAAGCACACCGACCTGCAGACCAACTTCGGCGCCAACATGCTGGCCCTGGTCGACGGCGTGCCGCGCACGCTCTCCCTGGACGCGTTCATCCGCCACTGGGTGACGCACCAGATCGAGGTCATCGTCCGCCGGACGAAGTTCCGGCTGCGCAAGGCCGAGGAGCGGGCGCACATCCTGCGCGGCCTGCTGAAGGCCCTGGACGCCATCGACGAGGTCATCGCGCTGATCCGGCGCAGCGACACCGTCGACATCGCGCGTACGGGCCTGATGGACCTCCTGGAGATCGACGAGATCCAGGCCAACGCCATCCTCGAGATGCAGCTGCGGCGCCTCGCCGCCCTGGAGCGCCAGAAGATCATCCAGGAGCACGACGAACTTCAGGCCAAGATCCGCGAGTACAACGAGATTCTCGCCTCCCCGGTCCGCCAGCGCGGCATCGTCAGCGCGGAACTCGCCGCGATCGTCGAGAAGTTCGGCGACGACCGCAAGACGATGCTGGTGCCCTACGACGGTGACATGTCCATCGAGGACCTCATCGCCGAGGAGGACATCGTCGTCACCGTCTCCCGCGGCGGCTACGTCAAGCGGACCAAGACGGTCGACTACCGCGCGCAGAAGCGGGGCGGCAAGGGCGTACGCGGCACGAAGCTCAAGGAAGACGACATCGTCGACCACTTCTTCGTGTCCACGACCCACCACTGGCTGCTGTTCTTCACCAACAAGGGCCGTGTGTACCGGGCCAAGGCATATGAACTGCCGGACGCCGGACGTGACGCGCGTGGACAGCACGTCGCCAACCTGCTGGCCTTCCAGCCGGACGAGGCGATCGCCGAGATCCTCGCCATCCGCGACTACGAGGCGACGCCCTATCTGGTGCTCGCCACCAAGGGCGGTCTTGTGAAGAAGACGCCTCTGAAGGATTACGATTCGCCCCGTTCCGGCGGCGTCATCGCGATCAACCTCCGTGAGAAGGAGGACGGTTCCGATGACGAACTGATCGGAGCCGAACTCGTATCGGCAGAGGATGACATCCTTCTGATCAGCAAGAAGGCACAGTCGATCCGCTTCACCGCGACGGACGAGGCACTGCGGCCCATGGGCCGTGCCACCTCGGGTGTCAAGGGCATGAGTTTCCGCGAGGGCGACGAGCTGCTCTCGATGAATGTTGTTCGACCCGGTACGTTCGTGTTCACTGCCACAGACGGCGGGTACGCGAAGCGGACCGGCGTCGACGAGTACCGCGTCCAGGGTCGCGGCGGCCTCGGTATCAAGGCCGCCAAGATCGTCGAGGACCGCGGTTCGCTCGTCGGCGCGCTGGTGGTCGAGGAGACCGACGAGATCCTCGCCATCACGTTGTCGGGCGGTGTGATTCGTACGCGAGTCAACGAGATCAGGGAAACCGGCCGTGACACCATGGGCGTCCAACTGATCAACCTGGGCAAGCGCGATGCCGTCGTCGGCATCGCTCGTAACGCCGAGGCGGGGCGGGAGGCGGAGGAGGTCGACGGCGACGTAGCCGTGGACGAGACCGCCGAGGCTGCCGCGACGACCGGTACGGACGAGGGTGAGGCGCCCTCGTCCGAGTAGCACGAGGAGTGAGTCAGCGTGAGCGGAGCCACGGGCGCCGGATCGTCCGGTACTTCGGCCGGCACTTCGACCGGGTCGGAGGCGGACGGCGGCGGCCGTGGCTCCGCCGCGCGTGCGGCGGACACGCACACGACCCAACTGAAGGCGATCAAGCCGAGTGCGACCGATTCGGCCGCGCCTTCGTCCGAGAAGCCTGGATCGCAGGGGGGAACCGTGACGGACACCCGTGGTCCGCAGGCCAAGCAGCCCGCGGCGGGCAGTCCGGCCGCGGCTCCGGGCGGACCCGGCCGTCAGGCCCCGGCGCAGCCTCAGCCCCCGGCTCAGGCCACGCCCCAGGCCGGCGGCTCCGCGCTGCCCGGTGAGCGACAGGCGCAGCAGCAGTCCGGCCCGTACCACCCGCCGCAGGCCTACCCGGCGGCTCCGGAGGCTTCGTCCCGCAAGCCGCGTACGGGAGCCCGCACGACGCCTCGCACGCGCAAGGCACGGCTGAGGGTGGCCAAGGCCGACCCGTGGTCCGTGATGAAGGTCAGCTTCCTGCTCTCCATCGCGCTCGGCATCTGCACGGTCGTCGCGGCCGCGGTGCTGTGGATGGTCATGAACGCGATGGGCGTCTTCTCCACGGTCGGCGCCACCATCTCCGAGGCCACCGGCTCGAACGAGTCCAACGGATTCGATCTGCAGGCGTTCCTGTCGCTGCCCAATGTGCTGATCTTCACCACGGTCATCGCGGTCATCGACGTCGTTCTCGCGACCGCTCTCGCCACGCTCGGCGCCTTCATCTACAACCTGTCCGCGGGCTTCGTCGGCGGTATCGAGCTGACGCTCGCCGAGGACGAGTGAGCACGGCGACCGCGTAGGAAATACCGGGGACGACCACGGGGACGGACCACGGGGACGGCGTCGAACGCCGTCCCCGATGTCGTGCCCACCGCGTCACGGACCCCCTCCGGGTATCGATTTTGGGACTCCCCACGTCGTGCGCTAATCTTCAGGAGTCAGCGCGCGGGACACACACCGCAGAGCGCGGCGGGGCTATAGCTCAGTTGGTTAGAGCGCATCCCTGATAAGGATGAGGCCACAGGTTCAAATCCTGTTAGCCCCACCAGCATGAAGACCCTCAACCCGTAGTGGTTGGGGGTCTTCGTCGTTCATGGCGATGGCCGAGAGGGATGCATCCGAGTACGCATGCGAGAGCCCCCGGCCGTTTCGGGCCGGGGGCTCTCGTCGTTCTGTGCCGCTGTTCCGCAGGGCGTGTACGCAAGATCGCCGCTGGCTGTGCGGGTTGCGGGTTGCTGCCTGGCCCGTATCAGCGCTGGAGAGGTGCGACGGGTCGCTCGGCTTGCGGCAGAGAGGGCTCCAGGACGTCGATCCGCGACATCGCCGTGTCCAGGGCCGTGCGGTGACGGCAGGAGGGCGAGGAGCCATGGGCCTCGGCGCGGATGCGTTGCTTCATCGTGGGGGGCAGGGCCCGGTCGTGGGGCCGGGCCGGCAAAGACGCCGCGTGAGCCGTCGTGGGGGCCGCGCAGTTGCGGGTGGTCTCGGTCCGCGGTACCGCGGCCGATGCCGTGGTCGTGACGAGTCCGAGCGCCGTGCACAGCGCGAGGAAGGCGGTGACGATGGCGGTCCACAGCTTCATGACCTTGTTCTGGGCCATGGCCCCTCACTTTCGGGTTGGGCGATTTGCGTACTTTCCTCATGATGTGTATGTGGGCTCCGAAATCGTGGACCGACGCCCACGGCGCGTGGATCTTCAGATGAACACCACACGGATGGGCGCATGGGGGTCGGAGGGTTCCAGAAGGCCCCGCAGGGGGCCGCAGAAGCCATAGGAGGGCACGGCTGGGCCAGGTGGGGCCGGGCGGGGGTCGGAGTGGCACTCGCGGGGCTCGTCGAGGTGTGCGAGATGTGAGGGACCTGTGTGATGAGCCTGCGATCGGAACAGTGGCGTCCGGTTCTACTGCGGCCTTCCCGGCGGGAGTTGAGCGGCCGACGTAGGTCACCGATCGGTATCGGTCGGTGTGTATAGTCGGGCGCCAGAGGTCCCCTACGTCAAGGAAAGACGAGGTCGCGCGGTGAAGAAGCTTCTCCTGGTCGCACTGGCCGCCATCGGCGGGCTCCTCGTGTACCGCCAGATCCAGGCGGATCGCGCCGAGCAGGATCTGTGGACGGAGGCGACTGACTCCGTGCCCACGGGTTCGTGAACATCGACATCAGTCTCAGAGCAGACCCCGGCCGCGATCGCGGCCGGGGTTTTGTGTCGCAGGGGCCCGCCCCCTCCTCTTGTTCAGGTTGTTCAGGGCATATCTGCGCATTTCTCCACATCTGGATTCGCTTTGGTGAATGATGCGCACGCGGCGGCGGAGCAACGGTCTCCGTAGAGGTCGTTTTCGGCCGCTCCTCCCCTGGAACCCGGGCATCGGCGTCCACGGCCCGGCAGGATGGGCGCGTTCAGGGCCGTGGCATCTCGGACGCTGCCGAGAGATCGCGACCGCTGGACGCGGACTGCTGGGCGCGTTTCCGGGCATCGACTGTCCGGGTTTCTTCCGGGCTTTCGGGCTTCGGCCTCGGAGCCGCGGCTTCGGGTCTACGACGAGGGGTGGCGCTTGATGGGGCGGCGCACGGTCTGGTGGCGAACCGCGACAGCCGTGGGAGCGGCCCTGTGCGCGACGGTGGCGCCAGCCGCGGTCGCCGTGGCGGCCGACGAGCCGGCTCCGTACTCCTACGCCGAGGGCGCCCGGGAGGTCGAGGGCGCCACGAGCAGCACGGGAGCCGTGCGGCTGGCGGCGGGCAAGACCTACCGGAGCTCCATCAAGCCGGGCGGCAAGCTCTACTACCGTGTCGATCTCGGCGCCGCAGCCGACGCGTACGTCTCGGCGACGGCCGTGCCCGGAGCAGGGGCGACGGTCGCGTCCTCGGACGGCGTCAGGGTGTCCCTGCAGGACGCCGACGCACATCGCTGCTCCTACGAGACCGCCCGCTTCGGCCCGACCCGCAGCGCGCACCCCATCACTGCCTGGGCCTCGCGTGAGATCGGCAGCGACGAGTACATGTGCCAAGGGGCCGGGCCGTATTACGTCGTCGTCGAACGGGTCGGCTCGGCCGCGGGGACCGGCACGGGGACGGGGACGAGCACGGGAACCGGCACGGGGACGGGCACGGCGTCCGGCGCGGTGTCGGGCTCGCCCTCGGCGGACGGCTCGGCGCAGGAGTGGGGGCTGGAACTCGGCGTCGTGTCGGAACCCGCTGTCCCGAAGGGCGGGGCGACGACCGCGCCCGAGAGCTGGAACTCCGCATCGCCCGAGAGCCTCTCCGGCGACCCCGAGGCTCGGCGCGGCGGCAGCGGCTTCGCCACGGCGAGCCCCGTCGCGCAGGGCGTCTGGCAGGACAAGGCCGGGATACGAGCCGGGGAGACCCTCTTCTACAAGGTGCCCGTCGGCTGGGGACAGCAACTGCATGCCACCGCCGAGCTGGGCAGCACGAGCGGCGGCGACGGGTACGTGGGGAACGCGTTCGTCATGTCGCTCTACAACCCCGCACGCGGCTTCGTGGACGACAGGACCACCAACTACGGGGGCGAACAGCGGTCCGCTCCCCTGGACCCGCTCCCGCCCGTCGCGTACGAGAACCGTTTCTCCCTCGACGACGAAGTGAGCGGGATGCGGTTCGCCGGCTGGTACTACCTGGTGCTGCATCTTGGTACGTCGGTCGCCGAACGGTACGGCGAGGAGCCTGTCGGGCTGACCCTGCGGGTGCGGCTGGAGGGCGAGGCCGGAGCCGGGCCGGGGTATCTGGGCACCTCCGAGCCGCGTGGGGTCTTCGAAGTCACCGCGGAGGACCAGGAGGTCGCGGAGAGCGGGGCCACGGGGGACACGCTGGACGGCGCGGGCAGTGGCGGCGGAGAGGACGCGGGGAATTCTGGCGGGGAGGACTCCGGGGTTTCGTCCGGCTCAGGGGATTCGTCCGGCTCAGGGGACCGGCGTCTCGCCATGACGGCCGTCGCGGCGGGCGGCATCGGTACGGGAAGTCTGCTGGTCCTCGGGCTCCTGGTGTGGACGCTCGTGGCGCGCAGCCGGGCTTCGGCCGGCGTGGAGGCGGAGCGGCCGAAGGCGGGCACGGCTCCGCGAGGGCGTCATGGGGCGTCCCGCGGGCGGTAGGGGCCGGGGGACGCTGGGGCGTGGTGCGGTGAGGCTGGGACGGGCTCGGGCGGGTTGTGATGACTGGGCGCCGACGGGTGGGCGGAGGGGCAGAAGGGCCCGGCCGACGCAGGCATGGACGGCCCAGGAGCGGGCGCAGGGGCATCGGAGGTCCCGCCGAGCAGGATCAGAGCTGGCCCAGCGCCCAGAAGCCCACAGCGAAGCAGGCCAGCGCGACCAGCAGGACCGGGACGACCACCTTGGTAGGCGGGCCCGGACGGCGTCGGGGCAGGGCCCTCGATCGACGTGGAACCTGAGCGGGCCGAGCGGTGTATGAACCAGTAGAGGCGTAAGCGTGCTGCTGCACCGCCGTGGTCGGGGCCGGGGAGAGGCCCAGCGGTGGGTGCGCTTGGGGGGAGGGCACATGCGCGGGTTCGTGGTGCTGCGCCGGGGCGCCTTGGAGGGGCGTCGCGGCGGGGGGAGTGGCCTGCTGCTCGGGTTGGTGGTGTGGGTGGCCAGGACCGGGGGTGTGCTGCTCAGCCTGTCGCGGTGGTGCGTGGGCGGCGAGTACCTGGGGCGGCGGCAGATGGAAGCTGCCGGTGTCCGACATCGTGGACGGCCGAGGCGGTACGGGGTCCCGGTCGGGCCGCGGTGGTACGGCCTCGGGGGGAGATTCGGGGGATATGCGGCCGCTGATCGTCGAAGCCGCCGAAGATGCCGAAGCCGTCGAGGAGGCCGAGGGCGAGGCGTCGGAGGCCTGGGGCCACTGCCCGGTACTGGTGCCGGTGCCGGTACCCGTGCTTGGGACTGTGCCAGAGCTGGTGGTGCCGGTCTGTGGTGGGGCGGTGGTGGGCATGGGCGGTGGCGATACGGAGCCCGTATGAGAGGGAGGGGCCACGGAGTCGGTGGGCGATGAGGGCAGCGCGGCGCCGCCTGCGATGCCGGGCTTCGACGGCGGGTCCTGAGGTGGCGGGCTGTAGGCCGGCGGATTGTGCGGCGGTGGTGGCGTCGCCTCTGCGCCGGAGGGGGAGCCGCCCCCTGTGTACGGCTGCGGGGTCGACGACGAGGACGAAGGCGCGTGCGGAGACGGGGATAGGGAGGGGGAGGGGAAGGGGGAGGACGGTGGCGCGGATGCAGGGGACACCGGCGTCCACGGAGCGGCGGGAACCGGTGGTGTGGAAGGCGGCTGCTGGCCCGGTGAGTTGGAAGGAGCCTCTGCTGCCGAGCCGGTGGTCGGCGAGGACGTGCCGGAGGGGCTCGTGCCCGTCTTGTCCAGACCCGATGCCCTCTGCAGGGGCCCTTCGGCGGCGAACCCCTTGGGGAGGGGGCCGAGTTGGTCGAAGACCTCCACCACCTCGTCGTCGGGCCCCGGCTCGGGAAGGAGTTCGGTGGCCGCGGCGAGGGCCTTGCGGGCGCCTGTCGCGGTGCGGAAGCGGGAGTGGGGGTCGGGCTGGAGGAGCGTGGCGATGACCTGCCACAGCGGCTCGGGGATGCCTCGTGGGGCGTTCGGTGTGCCGTGCGCGGCGAAGTGCTCGATGAGGGCCTTGGCGTCGGGTTTGGCGCCTTCCAGGAGGTACAGGGCGACGAGGCCCACCGCGAAGAGGTCGGCCGGGAAGTCGGGGTCGGCGCCCAGCATCTGCTCGGGAGCGAAGTAACCCGGCGTGCCGACCACGTAGTTGGTCTCGGTCAGGCGGGGTTCGCCCAGGCGCATGGCGATACCGAAGTCGGACAGACGCAGGCGGGGCCGGGCAGTGCCGGTGGCCTCCAGCAGGACGTTCGCGGGCTTGATGTCCCGGTGGATGACACCCTCGGCGTGCACGGCGGCGAGGCCGGACAGCAATTGGTCGAGCAGACCGCAGACATAGGCGGGAGGAAGGGGACCATAGTCGTTGACGAGGTTGACCAGGGAGCCTCCGGCCACCAGGTCCATGGTGAACAGGACCTTGTCGTCGTCGGCGGCCCAACTGGCGGGGGCGAGCACATGGGGATGGTCGATCCGCACGGCCTGTTCGCGGACGAAGCGCAGCAGGGCGTGCGCGTCACGCTGTTGCAGGACCTTGGCGGCCACATAACGGCGGCGGCGGTGGTCCCAGGTGCGCCAGACCGCGCCGACTCCCCCGCGCCCGATCGGGTCGACCAGTTCGTACCGGCCGGCGAAGACCTCACCCATGGCTGTGCGTCGTTCCCCCTTCGGCTCCCCCCTGGCTGCCCGTCGGCGGAGGGCGCGACGCTCGCGCCGCCCTCCGCGAAGCCGGCTCGCACGTGCCCGGCTTCCTGCAGAGCTTGCTTCCCGCTTCCGTCCCCCTGCCGCTGTTTTCCGGTGGTTGCTTCCTGGCTTCTCTGCCTGGAGCCTACGTCCACGTCTGCGTGGCTCACGAGGGGCCTACAGACCCCTCGTTCCCCCGTTCTGGCTGGGCCCGGCCGCCGAACCCCCTTTCGGGGACCGGGCCTTGGGCTCAGTTCTGGTGGGACTGGTAGTGCGCCACCGCGTCCGAGGTCCGGCCCGCGCCGTACACCCGGAGGAACTCTGCCAGTTCCGGGTGGGTCGGGGCGAGGGTGTCCGCCGCCTCGATGATGTCGCCCGCGGCCGCCACCGAGCGGAGCAGCGACTGGATCTCGCGGACGACCCGCTTGACCGTGGGTGCCCCCGAACTCGTCGTCGACTGCGTGGTGTTGCTGAGCACCGATCCCCCCTGTGACTTCTTGATCTCGTCCATGCGCTCGGTCGCCTCGGCGGCGCTCACGCTGCCGTCCGCGACCTGGCCCGCCAGGTCCTGCAGCAGCTGCACCCGCTGCACCACCGCCGGGTTGCCGATCTTGGCACGCTGACCGCTCATCAGCTGCGACAGCATCGGTGCGGACAGGCCCAGCACCCCCGCGAGACGGGCCTGGTTGAGCCCCAGGTCCTCGATGAGCCTACGGAAGAGCGCCCCCAACGGCTCTCCGTACCAGTTCCGCTGCAGCTCCCGGGCTCTTGCGGTCGCTTCCTGCTGTGCGGCGTCCATTGCGTCTCCCCATCGCTTCCCCAAATACCGTGGTTCGCTGTAGCGAACCACGACGAGCATCTTACGGAGAGTGGTCGTTCACGGGGACCCCCAATCTTTTTGCGAGATCCCGGGGGTGACCCGGTACTCTGGTCTGCGAAGCCTCCCGGTGGTCGGTTGTTCCGGGTGGGTGCTTCCCTTCCGGGGCCTTAGCTCAGTTGGTAGAGCGCTGTCTTTGCATGGCAGATGTCAGGGGTTCGACTCCCCTAGGCTCCACAGCGGATTGACCGGGCCGGATGTCGTAGGACATCCGGCCCGGTCTTTTTTATTGCCTCCGGAGCTGCAGGCGCCGGTAGGGCTTCGGGCGGGGCCCGTCGCGATCGCTATCTGTGCACTTCAGGGCAAGAGGGCCGCTGGAACGGGGCGACGGCCGGTGGCACGTGTCGGCGTGCGCAGATGCGAAACCGGTGCTCTGGGTCACAAGGGCAGCCGGCGGAATGTGCGCGTCACCCTTTGCAATCGGACCAATACATTCCGGATGCCGTCTGCCCGTAGCCCGGAAGGTCACGCTGTTTCACGTGAAACAGCCCGGTGGGGCAGAAGACCTCCAAGTCTTCTGCCCCACCGGGCTGTTGAAAGATGTCCCGCCGAACGCGCTCCCGGGCAAGACCGAGCCCGGAGACAAGGCGCCCTGGATGGCGGCGGTCTCGAAAGAAGAGACCGGTGGTCAGCGGCGGTTGTCGCGGTCGGCGGCCTCGTCCTCGGCCTGCTTGGCCTGGACCTCGGGGTCGAGGGCGGACTGGCCGCTGCCGTCGACCGAGGACAGACGACCAGGGTCGGAGACCTCGGTGGCGGCGGGGGGCTCGACCAGCCAGTCGGGGTTGGCCTGCTTGTCCCACCACTTCCAGGCGGCGAAGGCGCCGCCCGCCAGAAGGCCCACCACGGCCATGCCCTTGACGGCGCGACCGAGCCTCGCGCGGCGCTGCTGCCTGCGGACCAGCCGCTGGATCTGCTGGGGCGAGACCTGTCCGCGCAGTGCGGCCAGCGCCGCGACACTGCGGGCGGCGGCCTCCTCACGGACGGGGCCGGCGGCGGCCACGGCCTGTTCGATACGTGGACGGGAGTAGTCGGCGGCCTGGCGAGCCGCCTTGCGGGTGCGGACGGCGGCTTCATGGGCCGCGTGGTCGACCTTCGGGGGCACATGCGTGCGGGCCTGCTCCAGGCGCGGGACGACATGGGCGCCGTACTGGACGCGTGCCTGCTCCGCGGCCAGCGACACCTTCGGCGCGAGTCGTACGCGTGCCTCTTGCGCGTAGTGCGAGGCCTTGTCCTTGGCCGTGTCGGCGTAGGGCGCCACCACTTCCGCGGCGTGCAGCACGCTGTCCTTCGCCGAGCCGGTCGCGGCGCGCACGCTGTCGATGCGGGTCACGGGATCCTCCTCCTCGGTGGCGTACGTCATTCGACTTTCCACCCTTTTGGGGATCATGCCTCTCGGAGCGCTCCGGGGCATGTGCGGGCGGGCATCCGGGTCATGGGCACCGACTCCGGCTGATCATCGAGCAAGAGCCGCTCTGAACCGGTCATGTGCAATAGAGGATGAATAAGGGACAACGGGAACTTGTCCACGACAGTGCCGACAATGCCACGGATCGGCGCGAAGCGCGCCGGTACCGGGGGTACTCGACCGGTTTTCCGCGCCCTCGCCGCACAAGAGCGTGGGCGTCGGGGGACGGACGGCGTCGTCCGTGCGAGGATCGGGGGAGTCACAAAGGACAACGGAAGGCAGATCGTGGCAGAGCAGCTGTACGCCACCCTGAAGACCAACCATGGCGACATCGAGGTGCGGCTGCTGCCGAACCACGCGCCCAAGACGGTCCGTAACTTCGTCGAGCTCGCCCAGGGCGAGCGTGAGTGGACCAACCCGGCCACCGGCCAGAAGTCCACGGACAAGCTCTACGACGGCACGGTCTTCCACCGGGTGATCAGTGGATTCATGATCCAGGGCGGTGACCCGCTGGGCAACGGCACCGGTGGTCCCGGCTACCAGTTCGCGGACGAGTTCCACCCGGACCTCGCCTTCGACAAGCCCTACCTGCTGGCCATGGCCAACGCGGGGCCGGGCACCAACGGGTCGCAGTTCTTCATCACCGTCTCCCCGACGGCGTGGCTGACCCGCAAGCACACCATCTTCGGTGAGGTCGTCGACTCGGCCAGCCAGAAGATCGTGGACGCCATCGCCGGTGCCCAGACCAACCCGCGCACCGACCGTCCGGTCAACGACGTCGTCATCGAGTCGGTCGTCGTCGAGACCCGCCAGGGCTGAGCCCAGCCCGTCGGCTTTCACCGGGCCGAGCCACGCAGGGTTCACCCCGCGGACCGGATCCGAAAGGTTCCACAAGGTCCGAAGGGAACCAATCGCCCCGCTCATCCGTAAGGATGGGCGGGGCGATGCGTTCCACACAGGAGACGAAGGGGACCCGATGGACCAGGTGCCGAGCGGCTCGCAGGACGCGCGGTCCCTGCCCACCTGCTATCGGCACCCGGACCGCGAGACGGGGATCCGCTGCACCCGTTGCGAGCGCCCCATCTGCCCCGAGTGCATGGTGAGCGCCTCCGTCGGCTTCCAGTGCCCCGAATGCGTCCGCGGCGGCTCCGGCACGGGCCACGCGCCCTCCGCCTCCGCCCCGCGCACCCTCGCCGGCGGCACGGTCACCGCCGACCCCCGGCTCCTCACCAAGATCCTGGTCGCCGCGAACCTGTTGCTCTACCTGGTGCAGATGTCCGCGGGTGACGCCTTCACCGACCGGTTCGACCTCATCGGACGGGCCTGGGTCCCGGAGCTGGGCTCGTCCCTCCAGGGCGTCGCCGAGGGACAGTGGTACCGGTTGGTGACGTCGATGTTCCTGCACGGCAGCGTGATGCACATCGCGTTCAACATGCTCAGCCTGTGGTGGATCGGCGGCCCGCTGGAAGCCGCCCTTGGCCGCGCCCGCTATCTGACGCTCTACTTCGTCTCGGGGCTCGCGGGCAGCGCGCTGACCTATCTCCTCGCCGAGCCCAATCAGGCATCGCTCGGCGCATCCGGTGCGATCTTCGGTCTTTTCGGCGCGACGGCCGTCCTCATGCGTCGGCTGAAGTACGACATGCGGCCGGTCATCATCCTGTTGGTCATCAACCTGGTGATCACCTTCGGCTGGTCCGGCATCGCCTGGGAGGCCCACGTCGGCGGCCTCGTCGGCGGTGTCCTGATCGGCTATGCGATGGTGCACGCGCCGCGTGAGCGGAGGGCGCTGATCCAGTACGGCGTGTGCGCCGTGGTACTGGCCGCCGTGGTCGTCCTGACGTTGCTCAGGACCGCCCAGCTGACCTGAGGTGATGTCGGACCGTCACCGGTCCGGCGCTCCGCCGGCACCGTTACAGCACTGTTGTCCACAGACCGTGGCGGATCTTGTGCATAGGGTGCGGGAACAGGTGTGCCCCCTGTCGCTCACCTGCGTTTCAGCAGGTCAGGCAGGGGGCGAACACGCTTGCGGATGCCGGTAGGTCTGTCGTACCGGCGTCAACGCCCAGTGAGTTATCCACAGATCGTCGTTCTTTTTCCCCACTGTGGAAAACACCTGTGGATAACTCCGTGGATAGCTCTGGGGAGAGCTACGTCCAGCAGTCGGAGACCGCTACTTCCACTGGGTCGAGACGCCGAATCCCGCGGCGATGAAGCCGAAGCCGACCACGATGTTCCAGTTGCCGAGCGAGTCGATCGGCAGTGAACCGTCGGTCACATAGAAGACGACGATCCAGGCCAGCCCGATGAGGAACATGGCCAGCATGACCGGAGCCACCCAGCCGCGGCTGTTCAGCTTGATGTTCGTGGCCTGCTTGGACGGCGGCGGCGTGTAGTCGGCCTTCTTGCGGATACGTGACTTCGGCACGAGGGTCTCTCCTGTCGATGCGCTGCGTGGCCGCGCAGGGAACTGTGGCGGGCTCCGGGGCAGCGTACAAGGGGACACTGAATGCTCCCCCGGGCGTCCGTTAGCGTAGTGCTTCCGTGGCGCCTAAGGAGATAAGGGTACGTTGAGCAATTCAGCCGACTCCCCCGAGGCTGGTTCCGGCACCTCCCCGGAAGCCGGGGCCGACCCCTCCTCCCGAGGCGGGTTCCGTCCCGTGCGTGTGCTCACCGTCGGGGTCTTCGCCCTCGCCGGGCTGATCTTCTTCACCAGCTTCGACACGGCCAAGGGCACCAACATCCGTACGGACGCCTCGCTGCTGAAGCTCTCCGACCTGATCCAGGAGCGCAGCCACAAGAACGGGCAGCTCGACGAGTCCAACGCGGTCCTCCGCGACGACGTCGAGGCCCTCGCCGAGCGGGACGACGGCAGCACCAAGGCCGAGGACGCGAAGCTGACGGCGCTGGAGAAGAACGCCGGCACCCAGAAGCTCAAGGGCGAGGCCCTCACGGTCACCCTCAACGACGCCCCGCCGGACGCCACCGCCAAGCTCCCCGGCTACCCCGAGCCGCAGCCCGACTACCTGGTCATCCACCAGCAGGACCTGCAGGCCGTGGTGAACGCCCTGTGGCTGGGCGGCGCCGAGGGCATCAAGGTCATGGACCAGCGGCTGATCTCCACCAGCGCCGTCCGCTGTGTCGGCAACACCCTGATCCTCCAGGGCCGCGTCTACTCGCCCCCGTACAAGATCCAGGCGGTCGGTGACCCGGAGAAGCTGCAGAAGGCGCTCGCCGCGAGCGAGGCGATCCAGAACTACATGGTCTACGTCAACGTCTACGGGCTCGGCTGGAAAGTGACCGAGGACGGGCCGGTGACTCTTCCCGGCTACTCGGGCACAGTGGATCTGAAGTACGCGAAGCCCGTGGAGTAACGGCAGCCGGGGGGCCCGTGTCGGTGCGCCTGATCGTGAGGACCGTCAGCGAACTCTGCATCACCGTCGGCACCCTGATCGTGCTCTTCGTCGTGTACGTGCTGTTCTGGACCGGTGTGAAGGCCGACACCGAGATGGATCACCAGGTCGATCTGCTCCAGGACCAGTGGGCGAGGCAGCCGGTGAGGCCCACGTCCGGCCCGGGCGCCTCGTCGGCTCCGCAGCCGCCCGCCCCGTACCGGGAGGGCAAGGCCTTCGCCCTCATGTACATCCCGCGTCTTGGTTTCACGTGGAACAAGCCCGTCCTCGAAGGCACGAAGACGGACACTCTGAAGAAAGGCCTCGGCCACTACGCGAACACCGCGCAGCTGGGACAGAAGGGAAACTTCGCGGTCGCCGGCCACCGCCGCACGTACGGCGATCCCTTCAAAGATTTTCCCAAGCTGCGCCCCGGCGACGCGGTCGTCCTGACCGACGGCGAGGACTGGTTCACGTACGTCATCGACCAGGGGCCCTATCGGACATTGCCCACGGACGTCCAGGTCATCGACCCCGTGCCGAAGAAATCGGGGTACACGCGCGCGGGGCGCTATCTGACGCTGACGACGTGCGACCCGGAGTGGGGACACAGCCATCGGCTCATCGTCTGGGGCCATCTGGATTCCACACAGCCTGTGGAGTCAGGGAAACCGGAGGCACTACGCCGTTAGTCTGGTGGCGGTACGGCGTGAGTCCGGTGCCGTGGTGTGAAGGAAGGGACGGCATGTACGGCTGGATCTGGCGGCATCTGCCGGGCAACGCGTGGCTGAAGGCGCTGATTTCCCTGGTGCTGACCCTGGCCGTCGTCTATGTCCTCTTCCAATACGTCTTTCCCTGGGCGGAGCCCCTGCTCCCCTTCAACGATGTGACGGTGAACGACCAGTGAGTGCCGCCCGACCCGCCCGGGTCCTCGTCGTCGACAACTACGACAGCTTCGTCTTCAACCTGGTCCAGTACCTGTACCAGCTGGGCGCCGAGTGCGAGGTGCTGCGCAACGACGAGGTGGCGACCGCCCACGCCCAGGACGGCTTCGACGGCGTGCTCCTGTCCCCCGGGCCGGGCACCCCCGAGGAGGCCGGCGTCTGCGTCGACATGGTCCGCCACTGCGCCGCCACCGGCGTCCCCGTCTTCGGCGTCTGCCTCGGCATGCAGTCCATGCAGGTGGCGTACGGCGGTGTCGTGGACCGTGCTCCCGAACTGCTGCACGGCAAGACATCGCTGGTGGAGCACGAGGGCAAGGGTGTCTTCGCGGGCCTGCCCACGCCCTTCACCGCGACCCGCTACCACTCCCTGGCCGCCGAACCGGCGACCGTGCCGGCCGAGCTGGAGGTCACGGCGCGCACCCACGACGGGATCATCATGGGCCTCCGGCATCGTGAACTGCCCGTCGAGGGCGTGCAGTTCCACCCCGAGTCGGTGCTCACCGAGCACGGTCACCGCATGCTCGCCAACTGGCTGGCGGAGTGCGGCGACCAAGGGGCCGTGTCCAGGTCGACGGGGCTCGCCCCCGTGGTGGGCAGGGCCACGGCGTGACGGCCCTGCGCCCCGAGCGCGAGAGTGCCCCCTACGGCGGCGAGGCCGCGTACGGGGGCGCCGAGTCGTTCGAGGCGGAGGCCTTCGAGCCCGGGGCGCCGTACGGCGACGCCGCCGAACCTCAGCAGTGGGCCGCGCAGCAGGCCCAGGCCCCGCAGTACTCCCAGGGCGACTGGTACGACCAGCAGCAGCCGTACGGGAGGCAGTCGTTCGAGACCTACGAGCCGCGTCCCCAGGCCCAGTACGACGGTTCGTACGAGGCCTATGCCGCGTCGGCCGCCCCGGTGGGCCTCCCGTCGGACACCGCCCAGGAGCATCCTCCGATCGACGAGGAGACCGTGGCGCTCCGGGTGGAGGAGGCGCGCCGGCTGGCCGCCGTGGCCGAGGCGATACCCGCGCCCCCCGCTCCCGGAGGCCGTGCGGCCCGCCGTAAGGCCGCGAGACGGCACGGGAGGCATGGGGGCTCCCCGGGGGCCCACGCGGGCTCCGGAGCCGCTCAGGGGCCCCAGGAGGCCTTAGGGGCGGACGGGGCGGCCTCGCCCCGCTCCCGGATCGAGGCGCGGCGGGCGGCGCGGGCGCAGAAGCCCAGCGCGGGAGTGATCGCGAGCCGGCTCATCGGCGAGGTCTTCATCACCACCGGTGTGGTGATGCTGCTGTTCGTCACGTACCAGCTCTGGTGGTCGAACATCCGGGCCCACCAGCAGGCGGGCCGGGAGGCGACGAGCCTGCAGGAGGAGTGGAAGAGCGGCAAGCGCGCGCCGGGCGCCTTCGAGCCGGGCCAGGGCTTCGCCATCCTGCACATTCCCAAGCTGGACGTCGTCGTGCCGATCGCCGAGGGCATCAGCAAGTCGAAGGTCCTGGACCGCGGCATGGTCGGGCACTACGACGAGAACAGCATCAAGACGGCCATGCCCGAGGACAAGACGGGCAACTTCGGTATCGCCGGCCACCGGAACACCCATGGTGAACCGTTCCGCTACATCAACCGACTCAAGCCTGGCGACCCGATCGTCGTGGAGACGCAGGACAAGTACTACGTCTACGACATGGCCTCGATCCTGCCGGTGACGCCGCCGTCGAACGTCAGCGTGCTCAATGCCGTGCCCCCGGGGTCGGGCTTCACCGCACCCGGCCGCTACATCACGCTGACCACGTGCACGCCGGAGTTCACGAGCAAGTACCGCATGATCGTGTGGGGCAAGATGGTGGAGGAACGGCCGCGCAGCGAGGGGAAGCCCGACGCGCTCGTCCAGTAGGGGCTCGACCAAGGGCGGAAGAACTGTGGCAGTGACCACCGACGACACCGAAGAGAAGACGAGCGCGCCCGAAGCCGTGCCGCGCCGCCGCATGAGCCGGCTGGCCATGGCGGTCAGTGTCTTCGGTGAACTCCTCATCACCGCGGGCCTGGTGCTCGGACTGTTCGTCGTCTACTCGCTGTGGTGGACGAACGTCCTCGCCGACCGCGAGGCGGACAAGGAAGCGAACAAGGTCCGCGACACCTGGGCGTCCGACGGCGGGCCGGGTGCCCTGGACACCAAGGACGGCATCGGCTTCCTGCACGTCCCCGCCATGAAGAACGGCGAGGTCCTGGTGAAGAAGGGCACCTCCACCAAGATCCTCAACGGTGGCGTCGCCGGCTACTACACCGACCCGGTCAAGGCGACCCTGCCCAGCTCCGACAAGGACGGCAACTTCACCCTCGCCGCCCACCGCGACGGCCACGGCGCCAAGTTCCACAACATCGACAAGCTGGGGAAGGGCGACTCGATCGTCTTCGAGACCCGCGACAACTGGTACGTCTACAAGGTCTACGACACCCTCACCGAGACCTCGAAGTACAACGTCAAGGTCCTGTCGAACATCCCCAAGGAGTCCGGCAGGAAGAAGGCCGGCAAGTACATCACCCTCACCACCTGCACGCCCGTCTACACCTCCCGGTACCGGTACATCGTGTGGGGCGAGCTGGAGCGCGTGGAGCGGGTGAACGCGGAGCGCACGCTGCCGAAGGAGCTGCGGTAGCCGCCTAGTCGGTTTCCGCTCTTGGGGATGTTTCACGTGAAACACCCTGTTTCACGTGAAACATCGGAATGACGAAGGAGCCCGGCACCCCCTCCAAAGGGGGTGCCGGGCTCCTTCGTACCGGTGGGGCTAGTCGAAGAAGCCGCCGCCGTCGTTCCCGCCATTGTTGTTGTTGCCGTTGTTACCGCCGAAGCCGACCGAGGCGAGAGTGATCGTCGTCTGGGCCGGGTCGGCGGGATTGCCGCCGTCCGGGTCCTGGTCCGTGACGAGCGCGGTGTCGCTCTGGTCGCTGCCGTTGGCGAACTGGATGTTGGTGAAGCCGGACGCCTGCAGGATCTGCTTGGCCTGGCCCACGGTCCGTCCCACGACGTTCGGGACCTCGACCGCCGGCTGCTCCTCTTCGGCCTTCTTGCCGATCTGGATGGTGACCGTGTCGCCCTTGTTCAGCTCGGAGCCTGCCTCGGGGTTGGT
Organism: Streptomyces sp. NPDC107538; assembly: GCF_055657445.1. NCBI lineage: Bacteria > Bacillati > Actinomycetota > Actinomycetes > Kitasatosporales > Streptomycetaceae > Streptomyces > Streptomyces sp. NPDC107538. The sequence continues at coordinate 162,743 of NZ_JBVKAY010000003.1, forward strand.
GGCGATGACCTTGCCGACGAGGTTGTCGTCGTCGGTCTCGACCTCGGTGCAGGTGCCGACGAGGTTGTTGGCCTCCATCTGGGACTTGGCGTCGTCACAGCTCCGGCCGGTGACGGTCGGCACGGTGGCCTTCTCCTCGGCCTTGGCGACCGTGAGGGTGATAGTGGAGCCCTTCTCCACTTCCTTGCCGGTCGTGGGGTTCTGGTCGAGAACCGTGCCAGCTTCCTCCGGAGACTCCTTCGTCTCGGTCTCGACGACGAACTCGTAGTCCTTGCCTTCCAGCTTCTCCTTCGCGTCCTCGATCTGGTCACCGATGACGCTCGGAACTGCAACCTTCGGCGCGCCCGTGGACACCACCAAGTCGATGGTGTCGCCCTTCTTCACCTCGATGCCCACCTGCGGATTCTGCTCGCAGATGTTGCCCTTCTTCTGGTTCTCGCAGGGCTTCTGGGAAATCTGTACCTTCAGATCGACGTTCGTGGCCGCCTGTTTCGCTTCCGCCTCGCTCTGGCCCACGAAGTTCGGCGTCTTGAGGGTGTCGTTGCTCGTGTCGTTGCCCGAGAACATCCACTGGCCGATGAGGACCGCGCCGATCAGTACCAGCACACCCGCGACGACCAGGAGGATCGTCGAGGTGTTGTTCTTCTTCTGCTGGCGCCGGCGGCCTTGGCGGTCGTCGTAACCGCCGTAGCCGTCGTCCGGGCCGACCGGCGGGAGCATGGTCGTGGCGCCGGCGTCGGCGCGCAGGGCGGTGGTCGGCTGGTCGTCCGGGTAGCCGCCGTAGCCGACTGAGCCCATGGCCGCCGTGGCCGCGACGGGCTGGCCGTCGAGGCAGGCCTCGATGTCGGCGCGCATCTCGTCGGCGGACTGGTAGCGGTAGTCGGGGTCCTTGACCAGGGCGCGCAGGACGATGGCGTCCATCTCCGGAGTGATCTCCGGGTCGAAGACGCTCGGGGGCTGCGGCTCCTCCCGCACGTGCTGGTAGGCGACCGCCACGGGGGAGTCACCGATGAACGGCGGGCGGACGGTCAGCAGCTCGTAGAGCAGACAGCCCGTCGAGTACAGGTCGGAACGGGCGTCCACCTGCTCGCCCTTGGCCTGCTCCGGCGAGAGGTACTGGGCGGTGCCGATGACCGCGGACGTCTGTGTCATCGTCATACCGGAGTCGCCCATGGCACGGGCGATGCCGAAGTCCATGACCTTGACCTGGCCGTTGCGCGTCAGCATGACGTTGGCCGGCTTGATGTCGCGGTGGACGATCTGGTTGCGGTGGGCGTACTCCAGTCCCTGGAGGATGCCGATGGTCATCTCCATGGCCCGCTCCGGCAGCAGCTTGCGGCCGCTGTGGAGAAGCTCACGGAGCGTGGAGCCCTCGACGTACTCCATGACGATGTACGGGATCGAGACCCCGTCGATGTAGTCCTCGCCCGTGTCGTAGACCGCAACGATCGCGGGGTGGTTGAGCGAGGCGGCAGACTGGGCCTCCCGGCGGAACCGGGCCTGGAAGGTGGGGTCGCGCGCGAGGTCCGCTCGCAGCGTCTTCACCGCCACGGTGCGGCCGAGGCGGGTGTCCATCGCGAGGTAGACCTCCGCCATGCCACCACGGCCGAGCACCTGGCCCAGCTCGTACCGGCCGCCGAGGCGACGCGGCTCTTCCATAGCTTCCTACCAGCCCTCTCCGTCGGATCCCGACCGCACCGATGTGTGGTCCGGCGGCTGTGCTCCGGGCATACGGTACCCGGCTCGCCTTCTGTGACCTGGCCAACCGCGTCACCCGATACAGGACCGGTATCGCAACGTGCACCGATGTGAAGGCGACGTGAGCGGGGTCACTTCTTGCTGTTGATCACTGCCTGCATCACGCTCTTCGCGATCGGGGCGGCGAGACCACCACCGGAGATGTCGCCACGCTCGGCATCGCTGTCCTCGACGACGACGGCCACGGCGACCGGCGAGCTGCCGTCGCTGAGCTTGGCGTACGAGATGAACCAGGCGTACGGCTTCTCCTTGTTGTCCACGCCGTGCTGCGCGGTGCCGGTCTTGCCGCCGACGGTGGCGCCCTCGATCTGCGCCCTGGTGCCGGTGCCCGTCTTGACGACGGTCTCCATCATGTCCTGGAGCTTCTGGGCGGTCTCCGGTGAGACCGCCTGGGACATCGACTCGGGGTCGTGCGTCTCGATGACGTCGAGGTTGGAGGCGCGCAGCTGGTCGACCATGTACGGCTTCATCAGCTCGCCGTCGTTGGCGACGGCCGAGGCGACCATGGCCATCTGCAGCGGGGTGGCGCGGTTGGAGGCCTGCCCGATGCCGGCCATCGCGTTCTGCGGGCGGTTGTCCTCGGGGTAGACACTCTCGGCCGCGCGTACCGGTACGTCGAGCTTGTCCTCGTCGAAGCCGAACTTCGCGGCCTGCTCACGCATCTTCTCGTTGCCGACGGTGTCGGAGAGCTTGCCGAAGACCGTGTTGCAGGACTGCTCGAGCGCGTACCGGAGCGTGGCGTTCTTGCACACACCGTGCTCGTTGGTGAGATCGGTCGTCGTGTCGGGCAGCTGGTACGGGTCCGGGGAGTTCGTCTTGTCGTCGATGTCCGAGACCGCGCCGTTCTCCAGCGCGGCGGCGGCCGTGACCACCTTGAACGTGGACCCCGGCGGGTACGTCTCGCGCAGCGCGCGGTTCAGCATCGGCTTGTCGGCGTCCTTCTCCAGCTTCGAGAAGGTCTCGCTGTCCTTGGTGCTGATGCCGGCGAACGTCGACGGGTCGTAGGACGGCGTGGAGGCGAGGGCGAGGATCGCGCCGGTCTTCGGGTCGAGCGCGGCGACGGCGCCCTTCTTGTTGCCGAGGCCCTTGAAGGCGGCCTTCTGCGCGGCGGCGTTGAGGGTGGTGACGACGCTGCCGCCCTCCTTCTTCTTGCCGGTGAGCATGTCCAGCGTGTTCCGGAAGAAGAGCCGGTCGTCGTTGCCGGTGAGGATGCCGTCCTCAAGGCTCTCCAACTGGGTGGCGCCGATGATCTGGGAGGAGTACCCGGTGACCGGCGCCCACATCTCGCCGTCCTTCCAGGTGCGCTTGTACTTGTAGTCGAGCCCCTCGGAAGCGACGGACCCGGTGATGGCCTTGCCGTCGACGATGATGTCCCCGCGAGGCGTGGCATAGCGCTCGATGGAGACGCGACGGTTGTCCTTGTCGGTGGCGAGGGAATCCGCCTGGACGTACTGGAGCCAGTTGTTGCGGACGAGCAGGGCGAGGACCAGGAGCCCGCAGAAGATCGCGATGCGGCGCAGGGGCTTGTTCATGACGGGCGGACCACCTGGGTCATCTCGGCGTCGGGGTTCGGTGCGGGTGCGGGCGCGGGCCGGCGCGCGGTGTCGCTGATTCTGAGCAGAATGCCGATGAGTGCCCAGTTGGCGATGACCGAGGAACCGCCGTAGGCCAAGAACGGCATCGTCATACCGGTCAGGGGAATGAGGCCCATCACACCGCCGGCTACGACGAAGACCTGGAGGGCGAACGCGCCGGACAGACCGACGGCGAGCAGCTTGCCGAACGGGTCGCGGGCGGCGAGGGCGGTGCGGATGCCGCGCTCCACGATCAGACCGTAGATCAGCAGGATCGCCATCACGCCGGTCAGCCCCAGTTCCTCGCCGAAGGTGGCGAGGATGAAGTCGGAGTTCGCGGCGAAGCGGATGAGCTCGGAGTGGCCCTGGCCCCAGCCGGTGCCGAGGGTGCCGCCGGAGCCGAAGGCCCACAGCGCCTCCATGGACTGCGCGGAGTGGCCGACCACGGTCTTGGAGAGCTCCCACTCGCCCATGGGGTCCAGCCAGGCCTGCACACGCTGTTGCACGTGGATCTCGAACGAGGCCACGCCGACCGCGCCGGCCGCGGACATCAGCAGACCGAAGACGATCCAGCTGGTCCGCTCGGTCGCGACATACAGCATGATCACGAACATGCCGAAGAACAGCAGCGAGGTACCGAGGTCGGTCTCGAAGACCAGGATGAGGATCGAGATCGCCCAGACCACGATGATCGGGCCGAGGTCCCGGCCGCGCGGCAGGTACAGGCCCATGAAGCGGCGGCTGGCCAGTGCGAGCGCGTCGCGCTTCACCATCAGGTAGCCGGCGAAGAAGATCGCCAGCACGATCTTGGCGAACTCGCCGGGCTGGATGGTGAAGCTGCCGACCTGGATCCAGATCTTGGCGCCGTAGGTGAGTTCCGCGCCGAGGCCCGGCACCAGGGGGAGCAGCAGCAGGACCAGCGCGCCGGCCATCGAGATGTAGGTGTAGCGCTGGAGGGTGCGGTGGTCCTTGAGGAAGATCAGTACGGCGATGAGGAGCGCGATGCCCATCGCCGTGTAGACCAGCTGATTGGTCGCCTTGCCACCGGCCTGCCCGATCTGCTGGAGCAGTTTCGACTGGTCCAGTCGCCAGATCGCCACCAGCCCCAGCCCGTTCAGCAGCGTGGCCAGGGGCAGCATCAGCGGGTCCGCGTACGGTGCGAACTTGCGGACGACGAGGTGGCCGATGGCGGCCAGTACGCCGAGACCGATGCCGTAGGTGGCCAGCCCGGCCGGCACCTCGTCCTTCAGGGCGAGGCCGGCGTTGGCGTAGGCGAACACCGGGATGGCGACCGCGAAGGCCAGCAGGGCCAGCTCGGTGTTGCGTCGGCTGGGGGTGCCGATCGCGCCGATCGTGGACGTGTGCTGCGTCGACGGGTTGGTAGTACTGCTCATCGTGTGCGTGGGCCCCTCGCGGCTTGCCTACTGCTCACCGCACCGTGAGACCAGTTCCTGCTCCTCCTCCGAGAGGCTGGGGCCGGTCGACGGTGTGGGTGCGGTCTGGGTCGAGGACGTCGACGGGGTCGGCGTCGGGGACGGGGACTGTGTGGCCTTGGACGTGAGGGAGGTCTTCGTGGTTCCTGTGACTCCGCCGGCCTCGCCCTCGCCGGTCTTGGCGTTGTTGTCCGCCGCCTCGCGGCGTTCGGCGTTCTTCTTGCACGCCGACGCCTGGGTGGAGAGCTCCTGGATCTTCTTCTCGGCGTCGCCCAGACCGCCCTCGGCGATCGTGGCCTCGACCAGCTTCTGCTGGTACGGCGGGAGGTACTTGAGTTCGATCTCGGGGTGGTCCTTCTCGACCTTCGAGAGCGAGATCCAGGCCAGGTCCTGGCTGATGCCGCGGTACAGCGCCACATGGTCGTCGTTGGAGCCGACGTAGTACTGCGTCTGCGTCCAGCGGTAACCGCTGTACAGGCCCCCGCCGACGACGGCGAGGGCGAGGATGCCGAAGAAGGATCTCTTCAGCCACCTGCGCTTCTTGCGCGGCTTGACGAAGTCGTCGTCGGAGTAGTCGCCGACGCTGCCCGCCGCCGGCATGTACCCGGTGGTGTCGCCGGAGCCGGGCGGGCCGAACTCGCCGCCGCCCTGTCCCTGCCCCTGACCCTGGCGGCCGAGGCCGGAGGCGCGGCCGGCCGGGGTCTGCATGATGCCGTTGTCCTGCAGATGGAGCTGGTTCTCGGCGACCGCGCCGACCACGACCGGGGTGTCGGAGAGCTGCCCGGCGAGGGTGTCCCCGGTGTCGAGGTCGAGGACGTCGGCGATGATGACCGTGATGTTGTCCGGGCCGCCGCCGCGCAGCGCGAGCTGGATCAGCTCCTGCACGGTCTCCTGCGGGCCCTGGTAGCTGGCGAGGGTGTCCTCCATCGTCTGGTGGGACACGACGCCGGACAGTCCGTCGGAGCAGATCAGATACCGGTCGCCGACGCGGACCTCACGGATGGAGAGGTCGGGTTCGACGTGGTCGCCGCTGCCCAGCGCGCGCATCAGCAGGGAGCGCTGCGGGTGGGTGGTGGCCTCCTCCTCGGTGATGCGGCCCTCGTCGACCAGACGCTGCACCCAGGTGTGGTCCTGGGTGATCTGGGTGAGGACGCCGTCCCTGAGGAGGTACGCGCGGGAGTCGCCGACGTGCACGAGGCCGAGTCGCTGGCCGGTCCACAGCAGGGCGGTGAGCGTGGTGCCCATGCCCTCCAGCTGGGGGTCCTCCTCGACCATCGAGCGCAGCTGGTCGTTGGCGCGCTGCACAGCGGTGCCGAGCGAGGTGAGGATGTCGGAGCCGGGGATGTCGTCGTCGAGCGTGACGAGGGTGGAGATCACCTCGGAGGAGGCGACCTCGCCGGCCGCCTGGCCGCCCATGCCGTCGGCGATCGCGAGGAGCCGGGGACCGGCGTAGCCCGAGTCCTCGTTGCCCTCGCGGATCATGCCTTTGTGCGATCCGGCGGCGAAGCGCAGTGACAGACTCATGCGCACCTCGCCCGTCGGCTCCGGGTACATCCGCACGGTGCCCACCCTCCGGTCGGGAGCGCGCCGGGACCCCTGGTGGGGGCCACCACTGCGTGCTCGCTCCGCTCGCGCCTATTCATGATGTAGCACTACTTCCGCAGCTCGATGACGGTCTTGCCGATGCGGATCGGCGCGCCCAGCGGAATCGGCGTGGGAGTCGTCAGTCGGTTCCGGTCGAGATACGTGCCGTTGGTGGACCCCAGGTCCTCGACGATCCACTGGCCGTCGCGGTCCGGATAGATCCGTGCGTGCCGGCTGGAGGCGTAGTCGTCGTCCAGCACGATCGTGGAGTCGTGCGCCCGGCCCAGCGTGATGGTCTGGCCCTGCAGGGCCACGGTCGTACCTGTCAGCGTGCCCTCGCTGACGACCAGCTTGGTCGGGGCGTTGCGCCCGCGTCGGCCGCCGCCGGTGGCGGCCGCGGGCTGCTGGCCGCGCTGCTGCGGGGGCGCGGCCTGGCGGGCGGCCTGTTGTGGCCGCGCGCTCTCCCGGCGCGACCCCCGCTGGGTGACGCGCGTACCGAACAGGTCGCTGCGGATGACCTGCACGGCCACGATCACGAACAGCCACAGTACGGCCAGGAAACCCAGCCGCATGACCGTGAGGGTCAGCTCTGACATTGCCCCCGCTTCACCCTTCGGCTTGCCGGTAAATGATGGTGCTGCTGCCCACGACGATCCGCGAGCCGTCGCGGAGCGTAGCGCGGGTGGTGTGCTGCCCGTCCACCACGATGCCGTTGGTGGATCCGAGATCCTGGATCGTCGAGGGCGTTCCGGTCCGGATCTCGCAGTGCCGGCGGGAGACGCCGGGGTCGTCGATCCGCACGTCGGCTTCGGTGCTGCGGCCCAGCACCAGCGTCGGGCGGGAGATCTGGTGGCGGGTGCCGTTGATCTCGATCCAGTAGCGCATGCGCCCGCCGGCCGCCGGAGCGGCGGGCGGCCGTTGGCCGAACGGGGCGGCGCCGGGGCGGCCACCCCCGGGCGGCGGCGTGGCCGGCATGGGCGGGGCACCCGAGGGTGCCGCGGTGGGCGGGTAGCCGTAGCCGCCGGGGCGGCCGGCGGCGGGGCTCGCCGGGGCACCCGAAGGGGCCTGCTGGTCCGTGGAGCCGGCGAGCGTACGACTGCGCACCCGGTACAGACCGGTGTCGAGGTCGTCGGCCTTCTCCAGATGGACCTTGATGGGGCCCATGAAGGTATAGCGCTGCTGCTTGGCGTAGTCGCGCACCATCCCGGCGAGCTCGTCGCCGAGCTGGCCGGAGTAGGGGCTGAGCCGCTCGAAGTCGGGGGTGCTCAGCTCCACGATGAAGTCATTGGGGACGACCGTCCGGTCGCGGTTCCAGATGGTCGCGTTGTTGTCGCACTCCCGCTGGAGTGCTCCCGCGATCTCCACGGGCTGGACCTCGGACTTGAACACCTTGGCGAAGGTGCCGTTGACCAGACCTTCGAGACGTTGCTCGAACTTCTTCAGGACTCCCATGGGGCACCTCCTCCGTCGTCACCGCTCTGCGTACCGCATCGGTACTGCTTACTGATCGTATCCACGCGCCGGGAAATCGGCTGGTTCCCCCTGTCGGCCCGTTCACCGGTGTCACCCGGCGTCGACGCCCACTGAAGTCCCCTCCCGGATTCCCGCCGGAGCTCCTCTTCGAACTACCCCGTCCGAACTCTGCCAAGGATCGTAGAGGCGGCGCGAGACCAGTGTCCCGCACCGGACTGTGCACCCCGTCCCTCTCCAGTGGAGATGGCCGGGACCGGTACGAGGTTGATACGCGAACCAGTACTCGTTGATACGTACGCACGGGGGCCATGTGTTCGGTCCCCGCTGGTCGGCCGGGTCACGTCGCCGTGGGCCATGGCCGACCGCGGATAAGGGATGTGAAGCCACCCTCGTCAGCGTGCTAATCTTCTCGATGTCGGAAGGCGCCGACACCGCAAGGTACGGGGCCTGAGGACACACCCAATGCGCGGGTGGCGGAATAGGCAGACGCGCTGGATTCAGGTTCCAGTGCCCGCAAGGGCGTGGGGGTTCAACTCCCCCCTCGCGCACAGCGAAGCGGTCCCATCGTGATCACGATGGGACCGCTTTTTTTGTTCGCTCGCGAACCGCTCGGAGGCGCCGAGCGGGGTTGTAGCAGGGCTCTGAAGTGTGAGGAGTCTCTCAGGGGATTCGGCAAGGGCTTTCGGCTTCCGGTGGCGTGGGGCGGCGCGGGGGCGTGTCGCGCTCCGCGTGCGCGGTCGGGGCGGCGTCGGGGTCAGCACCGTGAATCGCCGTAGATCGGGATACGCGCGATGTTTCACGTGAAACGGTGCCGAGTGAGTGCATGCGATCGCGTAACTCGGGGTGTCGGCCTCGCCAAACCCGTCAGTACCGTTGACGCCCGTCTGCCTCATACCTATCTTCTGGTCGGGAATTCGCACAATGTTCGCAATTTCGAACATGATGCTTCTCGCTTTGCCCCGCCCCCTCACACCTGCCAGAGACGAGGCGCACATGGCACCGCCCCTCTCCCGACGCTTCCTCCTCCAGTCCGCGATACTCGCGGCGGCCGTACCGGGAGTCTCCTTCTCGGCGGGCGGCGGCCGCGCGTCGGCGGCCACCGTTCCGACACCGTCCACCTGGTCGGTGCGGCCCTTCGAGCTCAAGGACGTGACGCTCGGCCAGGGTCTGTTCGCCGACAAACGGCAACTGATGCTCGACCACGGCCGCGGCTACGACGTCAACCGGCTGCTGCAGGTGTTCCGCGCCAACGCCGGGCTCTCCACGGGCGGCGCGGTCGCCCCCGGCGGCTGGGAGGGACTCGACGGCGAGGCCAACGGCAACCTTCGCGGGCACTACACCGGGCACTTCCTGAGCATGCTGTCCCAGGCGTACGCGAGTACCGGACAGCAGGTCTACGCCGACAAGATCTCCACCATGGTCGGCGCGCTGACCGAGGTGCGCGCGGCGCTGCGCACCGACCCGCGCATGCTCACCGTCACCGGCAGATGGGGCGGCGCGCACGAGAACGTCCGGGGTTCCTACCAGTACGTCGATCTTCCGGCGGCCGTGCTGGGCGGTGCCGCGGCGATCACCCTGTCGATCTGGGTCAAGCCCACGCATGACGCCAACTGGCAGCGTGTCTACGACTTCGGCAACAACACCACCCGGTACATGTACCTGGTCACCCGCAACGCCAGTGGTGTGCCGCGCTTCGCCATCACCACCAACGGCCCCGGCGGCGAGCAGGGGCTCAACGGCACCGCCGCGCTGCCGCTGAACCAGTGGAGCCACCTCGCGGTCACCCTCTCCGGCACCACGGGCACCCTGTACGTCAACGGCACCGCCGTCGCCCAGAACACCTCGATGTCGCTCAACCCGTCCGTCCTCGGCACCCTGACGAACAACTGGCTCGGCCGCTCGAACTTCTCGGCAGACCCGGTCTACGCGGGCGCCTTCGACGAGTTCAACGTCTACTCCCGCGCCCTGACCGCGGCCGAGATCACCTCGTTCCAGAGCAACGAGGCCAAGAAGTCCGCCGCGGGGCTCGGTGACCTCGCCTCGTACTACTTCTCCGCCACCACCGGCGGGACCTTCGCCGACTCCTCCGGGCGCGGGTTGACCGCCACGCTGCGCCGCACCTGGGGCGGCCCCAGCCATCAGGGGTTCCTCGCCGCCTATCCGGAGACCCAGTTCATCGCCCTGGAGTCGATGACGAGCGGCGACTACACGAAGGTGTGGGCGCCCTACTACACGGCGCACAAGATCCTCAAGGGTCTGCTGGACGCCCACCTCGCCACGGACGACTCCCGGGCGCTGGATCTCGCGTCGGGCATGTGCGACTGGATGTACTCGCGGCTGTCCAAGCTGCCCGACGCCACCCTCCAGCGGATGTGGGGGATCTTCTCCAGTGGTGAGTTCGGCGGCATCGTCGAGACCATCGTCGACCTGTACACGATCACCGGCAAGGCCGATCACCTCGCCCTGGCCAAGCTGTTCGACCTCGACCGTCTCATCGACGCCTGCGCCGCCGGCACCGACATCCTCGACGGCCTGCACGCCAACCAGCACATCCCGATCTTCACCGGTTACGTACGGCTGTACGACGCGACGGGTGAGACGCGCTATCTGACCGCCGCGAAGAACTTCTGGGGGATGGTGATCCCGCAGCGCATGTACGGGATCGGCGGCACCAGCACGGCCGAGTTCTGGAAGGCGCGCGGGGTCATCTCGGGGACGATCAGCGACACCAACGCCGAGACCTGCTGCGCCTACAACCTGCTCAAACTGAGCCGGACCCTGTTCTTCCACGAGCAGGACCCGAAGTACATGGACTACTACGAGCGAGCCCTGCTCAACCAGGTCCTCGGCTCCAAGCAGGACAAGGCCGACGCGGAGAAGCCGCTGGTCACGTACTTCATCGGCCTGAAGCCCGGTCATGTGCGCGACTACACCCCCAAGCAGGGCACCACCTGCTGCGAGGGCACCGGCATGGAGAGCGCCACCAAGTACCAGGACTCGGTGTACTTCACCAAGGCGGACGGCAGCGCGCTGTACGTCAACCTGTACAGCGCCGCCACGCTGAACTGGTCCGCGAAGGGGGTGACGGTCGCCCAGAGCACCGACTACCCCCGGGAGCAGGGTTCCACGATCACCGTCGGGGGTGGCAGCGCGGCCTTCGAGATGCGGTTGCGGGTGCCGTCCTGGGTGGGCTCCGGCTTCCGGGTGACCGTCAACGGCACCGCGGTGAGCGGCACTCCGGCCGCGGGCAGCTACTTCACGATCCCCTCCCGGACCTGGCGCGCGGGTGACGTCGTACGGGTGACGATCCCGTTCCGGCTGCGGGTGGAGAAGGCCCTCGACGACCCGTCGCTCCAGACACTGTTCTACGGGCCGGTCAACCTGGTCGGCCGGAACAGCGCCACGAGTTATCTGTCGTTCGGGCTGTACCGCAATGCGGGGCTCTCCGGCGACCTGCTGCCGTCCCTCGCCCCGGTGAGCGGAAAACCGCTGCACTACACGCTGGACGGCACCGAGTTCGTCCCCTTCCACGAAGGGAGCGAGAACCCGACCCACGCCTACATCAGGCGCTCCGAACCGAAGGTCGTGCTCGGCGGCACGGACTCGGGCGTCGCCAACCCGGCGAAGAGCGACGGCACGACCCTGCTGGACGAGATCTGGGCCGGGGCGCCGTTCGCCGACAAGGCCGCGCTGGTGGCGCGGGTGCAGTCGACCGTCTCCTCCTGGGTGTCGGCCGGGCTGTTGGGGCAGGCCGACGGGCAGAAGGTGGTGACGACCGCGCAGAACGCGACGTACGCGGCCTGACGGGCGAGGGCGGCCGCTCCCCTGGGTTCCCCCGGGGCGCGGCCGCCCTTCGTGTTTCCCGGGGCGCCTACGCGGCGCTCACGCGGCGGCGAGGCGTTCGGCGAGGCTCTTGGCCTTGACGGCCGCGTCGTCGAGGGCCTTGGCGCGGGAGGCCTCCGCGAGCGGGATCAGCTCGCTCATCGCCGGGTTGTGCGGGGCCATCGTGAGCTCCGGGACGATGAAGTCGACCTCCAGGCCCAGGGTTTCGGAGAGGACCGCCGTCAGGTAGTTCTGCACGTACTCCAGCGGCTCGCGCGGGGTGCCCGGGGCGTAGGAGCCGCCGCGGCTGGCGACGACGGTGACCGGGGTGCCCTTCGTCCTCGACTCCGGGTTCATGGCGGTGCGGCCGATGAGGACCACGTTGTCCAGCCATGCCTTGAGGGTCGAGGGGATCGAGAAGTTGTACATGGGCGCGCCGATCAGGATCGCGTCCGCCTGCTCCAGCTCCAGGATGAGCTTCTCCCGCTCGGCGAAGGCCGCTGCCTGCTCCGGGGTGTGCGTGGCCGGGTCGGCGAAGCCGGCGGTGTGCGCGTCGGCGCCGATGTGCGGCACGGGATCGGCGTGCAGGTCGCGGTAGACGACCGTGCCGTCCGGATGCTGCTCCTCCCAGGCTTTGCGGAAGGTCTCCGTCACCGCGCGCGACGACGAGGCGCCGGCGGGGAACACGGACGAGTCCAGGTGCAGAAGGGTAGCCATGGGGAACTCCTGAAGAAGTGGCTTCGTTTTCGTACTCTACTAGAGATAACACAGTCACTTACTTTTTTTCATCCCCGTACTCGGGCCCAGTACCCTTGCCCCATGGCGGAGCAGCAGCAGGACATCCATGGCGCCGGGCCGTGCCGGCAGGTCGACGACGGCATCACCCGTGTGTTCACCCTGCTCGGCAAGCGCTGGACCGGGCTGATCGTGGCCGTGCTGATGCCGCATCCCGCACACTTCGTCGATCTGCGCAAAGCGATCCCCGGCATCAGCGAGCGCATGCTCTCCGACCGGCTCACCGAACTGGGCGCGGCCGGTCTGGTGCTGCGGGAGGTCCACGACGGGCCGCCGCTGCGCGTCGTCTACCGGCTGACCGAGGCCGGTGCCGCGCTGGAACCGGCGCTGCGGGAGCTCAAGGACTGGGCCGAGGCCCATCTGCCGCAGAGCCGGCCGTGCGCGGGGGCGACGGGGTAGCGGCGCGGCGGGCGAGAACCGTTCGGGCCTGGTGGGCGAGAACCGTTTTGGGCCTGGTGGGCGAGGACTGTTCTGGGCCCGGTGGGCGGGCCTGGGCGCACCGGCTGGTGCGTTGCCGCGCGCGCCAACCGGGCGGCGCACGGCCCGGCTTGACGAGATGGGGGCCGGGCGGCCGGTGGGCCGGTTTTCCACAGGCGTCGAGCGGCGGGGCGCGGAGTTGTCCACAGGGTCTGACGTGTTTCGGCCGTCGGCTGTACCGTCGTCACGAGTTGATGTTCGTGCGAGGACGGGTGCGGGGGAGGCGGTCGCTGTGACCGAGGCCGGGACGACGGCGGAGCCGGGGGCCGAGGCGGAATCGGCGGAGTTCGGAGACACCGGGGCGAGGGCGGCGGGGGCGCGGCCGGCCGGGACCCGGGTGCCGGCGGTGCGGGGCTTCGCCCGGTGGCCCTCGGTGGGGTCGCCCAAGGAGGAGGGCAAGGCGCTGCGCACGCGGGTGCCCCGCAGCGCGCACGCCGACCTGACGCTCACCACCGACCGGCCGGACGCGGTGTCCGCGGTGGAGGAGTCCAACCGCGGCCGGATCGCCGGCCTCACCCCGATACGGGTCGGCAGGATGGCGGCCACCCCCTTCGCGTTCCTGCGCGGCTCGGCGGGCCTCATGGCCCACGACCTCGCCCGTACGCCCATGACCGGCATCGGCACCCAGATCTGCGGCGACGCCCACGCGGCCAACTTCGGTCTGTACGGGGACGCCCGCGGTGAACTCGTCATCGACCTCAACGACTTCGACGAGACCGTGCACGGCCCCTGGGAGTGGGACCTCAAGCGCCTCGCCGCCTCGCTGGTGCTCGCCGGCCGCGAGGCGGGCGCCGACGAGGACATCTGCCGCAAGGCGGCGTACGACGCGACGGGCGCCTACCGGCGCACGATGCGACTGCTCGCCAAGCTCTCGGCGCTCGACGCGTGGAACGCCATCGCGGACGAGGAACTGGTCTCCTACACCGACGCCCACGACCTGCTGGGCACGCTGGAGCGGGTCTCGGAGAAGGCCCGCGCCAACACGAGCGGCCGGTTCGCGGCCAGGTCGACCCGGCAGGTGGAGGGCGGCGGACGCCACTTCGTGGACGCCCCACCGGTGCTGCGCCGCGTGGAGGACGCGGAGGCGGCCGCCGTGGCCGGCTCCCTGACGCAGTACCTGACCACGCTCTCGGAGGACCGCCACCCGCTGCTGGCCCGGTACGCCGTGCACGATGTGGCGTTCCGCGTGGTCGGCACCGGCAGTGTCGGCGCCCGCTCCTACGTCGTCCTGCTCCTGGACCACCGCGGTGAGGCGCTCGTCCTCCAGGTCAAGGAGGCCCGTCCCTCGGCGCTGGAGCCGCATCTCGCGACCGCCGGCTTCGAGGTGCCGGAGGTGGACCACGAGGGACGCCGGGTGGTCCTCGGCCAGAAGCGGATGCAGGTCGTCAGCGACATACTGCTGGGCTGGACCACGGTGGACGGACTTCCGTTTCAGGTACGCCAGTTCCGCAACCGCAAAGGCAGCGTGGATCCCGCGGCCCTGGCCGCCGACCAGATCGACGACTACGGCCGTATGACCGGCGCCCTCCTCGCCCGCGCCCACGCCCACAGCGCCGACCCCCGGCTGTTGTCCGGCTACTGCGGCAAGAACGACGAACTCGACGAGGCGACGGCCACGTTCGCCGTGACCTACGCGGACCGTACGGAGGCGGACCACGCGGATCTGGTCGCGGCGGTGCGGTCGGGGCGGATCGCGGCGGAGGTGGGGGTCTGAGGGAGGCCGGCAAGGTGCCCGGGTGTTCCGGAGCGGCTCCGGCAGGTCGGCGAGGGCGGCCGGGCGGGGTGGCGGCGGGCGGCCGGGCTGTGGTGAGAGGCAGTTTCCCGATGCGTCGGCCGGGGCGCCGGCCGCGTGGGCCGGGCCGACTGGTACGGCGGGGGGCTCCCGCCCCCGTCCCGGTGTGCCAGAGGCTTTCGATGGGGCCCGGAGCCGTGGCCTAGGCTGGGTCGGGTGACGACCCCGGAAGCCGAGCAGACACCGTCCGAGCGCCCCGCCGAGCCCGCCGAGGCCGTGGAGCCCGATGAGGGTGCGGAGCCTGTCGGAGGCGCGGCGCCCGCTGACGGCGCGGCGTCCACCGAGGGCTCACCGTCGGCCGGGGGTGCACCATCGGTCGGGGGTGCACCATCGGCGGGGGGAGGGGCTTCCGCTGAGGGTGAGGCCTTCCCTGGGGGTGAGGCCGGCGCCGGGGGTGACTTCTCGACCGAGGGGGTTTCGTCTGCCGAGGGTGCCGCTGCGGGGCGGCCCGAGGAGCGGCTGGAGCGGGCTGTGCGGGCGGCCGAGCAGGCGTTGATCGAGTACGAGATCGCCGTCGAGACGTTCCGGGTCGAGGTGGAGAACTTCTCCCGGCTGCACCACCAGAAGCTCGGCCCGGTGTACGCGCGGCTCGACGAGCTGGACGCCCAGATCGCCGAGGCGAAGGCCGCGCGCACCGGTGACCCCGAGGATGTGCGCAAGGCTCAGGAGGCGCGGGCCCGGGTCATGCCCATGCCGGGCGTGGAGGAGCTGTTCCACGGCTGGATGGACTCGGACGGCCTGTTCCCCGAGGCCGCGGCCATGCTCACCGACCGGCCCGTGCGGTCCCCCGAGCGGGTGCGCCCGAGCGACGAGGCCCGCAGGCTCTACCGCGAGCTGGTCCGCAAGGCCCACCCCGACCTGGCGCAGGACGACAAGGAGCGGGCGCGGCGGGACGAGTTCATAGCCCGTGTGAACGCCGCGTACGCCCGTGGCGACGAGGTGGTGCTGCGGGAGCTGTCCGAGGAGTGGGCGGCCGGGCCCGTGCCGGAGGAGCGCAGGCCGAGTCTCGCCGAGGAGCTGTACGCCCGCCTGGAATGGCTGGCCCAGCGCAAGGAATTGCTCGCCGCCGTCGCCCGGGAGCTGGAGGAGGGCGCCATCGGCTCGATGCTCCGGCTCGCCCCGGACGACCCCGACCGCCTCCTCGACGAGATCGCCGACCAGCTGCTGGCCGAGGTCGAACAGCGGGAAGCCGAGCTGGCGGGACTGCTCGGCCAGGACGGATAGCCCGGGAGGCCTCGGCAGGGAAGCCCGGGGCCTGCCGCTTCCCGGTCGGGGTGCGGAGGGCTCGGCACGTGGGCTGTCCGGTCGGGTAGCGTCGTACGCATGCATTTCGGATCTGGTGTGCCCACGGTCGAGGTCGGGGACCTCAAGGACGACGACTTCCTGCTGGACGTCCGCGAGGACGACGAGTGGCAGGCGGGTCATGCGGAAGGGGCGCTGCACATCCCCATCAGCGATTTCGTGGCGCGCTACGGCGAGCTGACCGAGGCGGCGCCGCAGGACGGCAGGGTCCATGTGATCTGCCGGTCGGGCGGGCGTTCGGCGCAGGTCACCATGTATCTCGTCCAGCAGGGCATCGACGCCGTGAACGTGGACGGCGGCATGCAGGTCTGGGCGGCCACCGGCCGCCCGGTGGTGGACGACAAGGGCGGATCGGGGTTCGTTCTCTAGGCTCGCCAGGGCATGCCCGCGATGTGTCGTGTGTCCGGCGCTCAGCCCAGGGGGTGTGTCGCGAGGAGGTCGCCGAGCGCTTCCTCGTGGGCCGCCGCGGGGCCGAGGGACAGTTCGAGGTGCTTGGCCCAGGCGTGATAGCGGTGCAGGGGGTAGTCGACGTCGGCGCCGAAGCCCCCGTGCAGATGCTGCGCGGTCTGCACGACCCGTCGTACCCCCTCCGAGGCCCAGATCTTGGCCACGGAGACGTCCCCGGTGACGGGCAGCGCGCCTCCCGCTCCGGAGGTGATCCGCCAGGCGGCCTGCCACAGCGTCGCCTCCATCGCGCGCAGGTCGATGAAGCGGTCGGCGGCCTGGACGGCGACGGCCTGGAACGAGGCGATCGGGAAACCGAACTGTTCCCGCTTGCCGGCGTATTCGCTGGTCATACGGAGGACGCCCTCGCCCAGCCCGAGCGCCAGCGCACAGGTCCCGGTGGCCAGCAGATCCCGGAGGCGCTCCCACGCGCCTTCCGCGTCGATGACGTCCCGGGCGGCGATCCGGACCGAATCCAGCCGTAGTTCCGCCAGCCGTTCACCGGCGGTGGAGATCTGCTCGGCGAGCGTGACCCCGTCGTGGACGCGGGGGACGAGGGCGAATACGGCCCGGCCGTCGGCGGCGGTCGTGTCCTGCTCGGCTCCTGTGGCGGAGGCGCCGGGGGGGACCGAGAGGGGGGCCACCGTCGCGGGGACGACGACGAAATCCGCGTTGTGTGCCCAGGGCACGGCCGTCTGTACGCCGTCCAGGACCCAGGCGCCGTCTGCGTCCCGGCGCGCGGTCACGGCGAGTTCGGCCGGGTCGTGGCCGGTGCGGCCGTGCGCGGCGACGGTCAGGACGGTCTCGCCCCGGCCGACGCGCGCGAGCAGATCCGCCTTCAGCTCCTCGCTCCCGTGCTCCTGCACGGCCACCGCGGCGGCGCTGGTCTCCAGCAATGGTCCCCTGGCCAGCACTTTCGCCGACTCGCGCAGTACCAGGCACAGCGCGATCGGGTCGAGGCCCGACCCCCCGTACGCGGGGTCCAGCAGCAGGCCCAGCAGGTCGGCGTCGGCGAGTTTCGTCCACAGGGCCCGGTCGAAGTCGTCGGCCACGGCCCCCGGCGCGAGCGACGGGCTGGGTACCGCGTCCGGCGCGACGCCGGCGAACACCGCCCTCGCCGCCTCGGCCGCCGCCTGCTGCTCCTCGGTGAAGGTGAAGTCCACGGTCCCGCCCCTTCCGTGTCGCCGATGACGGGGCGTCAAGATAGAACAGGTTCTAGAAGAAGGGAATGGTGTGGCGGGGCCGCGGAGGCCGATCGCACCGCGCCGTAAGGTGTCCCCCGCTGTGGATAACCTCATCGGTGCCGTGTGAGCGGTGTGACGATGTGACTGTTGTGGCCATCGGGGCTGTGCCGGGGGAACGCGGCTGAGTAAGTTCCGGTGGGGAAAGCGGACCGGGTAGTGGGAATCGGGGAGCGGGGCGGAATGGACGCGAACGACGAGGGCTCTGGCGCCCGGCGGGGGCCGGACGAGCCCGAGGGCTCCGCCTCCGCGAGCGATGCGACCGCGAAGGCGCGCATTCCCCGGCAGGCCACGGAGGCAGACCCGGAACCGGTTCCGGTTCCCGCTCCGGCCTCGGACCCCGCTCCGGCCTCAGAGCCGGCGTCGGAGACAGCGTCGGCGTCGGAGCCACCGCCGGACGAGCGGCTGTCCGAGCCGCCACCTCCCCCGCAACCCGAACGCACGGCCGAGGCGACGCGCTCGGCCTCCGGTATCGCCGCGCTCACCCTGCCGTACCAGATAGCCGTGGCGCTGGTGCTCGCGGTCGTGGCGGTGGGGACCTGCGCGCATCTCGGGCTGGTGTTCCTCCATATCGCGCCCTCGAACACGCTCACGAAGCAGCATGGGCGGGCGGTGGACGAATGGGTGTACCCGGAGTTCGAGCAGAACTGGAAGCTGTTCGCGCCGAACCCGTTGCAGCAGAACATCGCGGTGCAGGCGCGCGCCGAGGTCCGTACGGCGGACGGTGAGCGGCGCGAGACCGGTTGGTACGACCTGTCCGCGCTGGACGGCGCCGCGATCGACGGCAATCCGATCCCGAGCCACACCCAGCAGAACGAGCTGCGCCGGGCCTGGGACTTCTATGTCGCCACGCACGACGGCGAGCACCGCGCCACGTCCTCGCGGGGCAACCTCTCCCAGCACTATGTGCGCCGCATCGTGGTGATGCGCCTCGACCGTGAGCAGGCCGCCGGCCCCGGCGGGGTGATCGAGCGGATCCAGCTCCGGTCCCGTACCACCAATGTGCCGTCGCCCGAGTGGAGCGAGGAAAAGGTGTCCGACAAGCCCGTCGTCCGTGAGCTGCCCTGGTGGTCGGTGAGCGACAACGACCGTACGGACGCCGCCGCCAACGCGGCCGGCGCCGACCGGGGCGTCACCGGCCGTACGGAGGCGAGCGCCGAATGAGCTCCATGAGCCCGACCGGGCGTCCCGGCAATCCCGAGCGTCCTGTGCGTCCTGAGTATCCGACCGACGGTCCGGTGGCTCCGGTCCGGCCGGTGAGCCCGCTGGGGCGTCTCACCGCCGCGATAGGGAACGGGATCACCCGTGTCTCGGACCGCGCGCTGGGCCCGTACCAGAGCGCGATCATCCGTATCGGCTTCTCCGCGACCTGGCTGCTGTTCCTGCTGCGCGAGTTCCCGCACCGGCGTGAGCTGTACGGACCCGACGGGCCGTGGAGCTGGGAGCTGGCCCAGCAGCTGATCGGGACCAACGACGCCTTCACGGTGCTGATGTGGTCCGACAGCATGGTGTGGTTCGAGATCGTCTACGCCGTGGCCGTCCTGTCCACCCTCCTGCTGCTGCTCGGCTGGCGCACCCGCGCGATGAGCGTGCTCTTCATGGTGGGCGTTCTCTCGCTGCAGAACCGCAGTGTCTTCATGGGGGACGGCGGCGACAACGTCCTGCACCTCATGGCGATCTACCTCGTCTTCGTCCGGTGCGCCCAGGTCTGGTCGCTGGACGCACGGCGCGCACGGCGCACGCGCGAGCGCCTGGAGCGTGACGGCAGGGCACCGGAGGACCGGGGCGGCCCGGCCCTGTGGTGCGTGCTCGGGTTCGCGCTGCTGGTGGCGACGTTCGGCGGGCTGATCCCCGGCGGTCTGCTGGGCGGCTGGCTGACGTTCTTCTGGGGGCTGTGGGCGGTGCACGGCCTCTTCTGGGCCGTCGGCCGCATCGAGTCGGACCCCAAGCCGCGCGTGCTGCTCGACATCGTCGGCAATCTCACGCACAACGCCGTCCTGCTCGTGATCATGGCCGAGGCGTGTCTGATCTACGCGGCGGCCGGCTGGTACAAGGTCCAGGGCGGGCGCTGGCAGGACGGCACGGCCGCCTACTACCCGCTCCACCTGGACTACTTCTCGCCCTGGGCCGCGCTCTCCGACCTGATGACGTCCAGCGGCACGATGGTGATGCTGGTGACGTACGGGACGGTGATCGTGCAGGTCGCCTTCCCGTTCACGCTCTTCAACCGGCGGGTCAAGAACGTCCTGCTGGCGGTCATGATGACCGAACACGCGGTGATCGCCGTCGTGCTGGGACTGCCGTTCTTCTCGCTCGCGATGATCGCCGCCGACGCCGTCTTCCTGCCGACGCCCTTCCTGAAGCGCGTGGGCGGTCTGGTGGCACGCGCGCGTGACCGCGTCGTACGTCGTGTGCTGCCGGGGCGGGCCCGTACGGTCCCGGGGCCGCGTGACCCGCAGCGGCCACCGCTCCCGCAGGAGACGGAGACGGAGACGAAGGAGACCGGGGCGGGGGCGGAGAAGAAGGAGGCGGGGACGGCCGAGCAGGCCCACGTAGGCTTCACCGCATGAACGATCCGGTGAAGGTTCCGGTGAACGATCTGGTGAGCGGACCAGAGGGCGGGCCGGCGGACGTCCCCCTGCGGGCCTGGCGCCGTCTCGCCGAGACCGCCGTCCTGCTGGACGGTTTCCACGCCCTCAAGCACGCCGTGCGTTTCGACGCCGAGGTGCCGGTGGCGGTCACCGCCGACCGCGCGGCGGCGCTCGCCCTCGCCGACGAACTGGCCCCGGACGTACGGGACCGGCTCGCGGGCCTTCTGCGCGAGGTCCCGGAGGAGACGTACCGGACTCTCGTGCCGCGCCCGCATCCCACCGCCGTCGCGGCGCTGGCCGTGCGCCCCTCGCGCGCGGACCGGCTGGCGCTGCTCACCCGCGTCCCGCGCACCGCCCCGGTCGTCGTCCTCGACAACCCGCGCAACCTGGGCAACGCGGGGGCCGTGATCCGGCTGGCCGCCGGTTTCGGCGCGACCGGGGTGGTCACCACGGGCACCCTGGACCCCTGGCACCCCACGGTCGTACGCGGCGGGGCGGGCCTGCACTTCGCGACCGCCGTCGAACACCTGGACGTCGCCGACCTGCCCCCGGGACCGCTCTTCGCGCTCGACCCCGAGGGCGACGACATCCGGGGGCTGAAGCTCCCGGACGACGCCGTCCTCGCCTTCGGCTCCGAACGCAGCGGTCTCTCCCCCGAACTTCGCGCCCGGGCCGACCACTTGCTGTCCCTCCCGATGCACCCCCAGGTCTCCAGCTACAACCTGGCGACCAGCGTGGCGATGACGCTGTACCACTGGAGCCTGGATTCCCACTGAGGCCCAGGCCCTATTGGCCCGCTACGCCTCGCGGCGTACCTCGACCACCCGGAAGCGATTGGCGACGAACGCCCCGTCGCACAGCGCCGCGTTGGCCGCGGGGTTGCCGCCCGAACCGTGGAAGTCCGAGAACGCCGCCGTCTGGTTCACATACACCCCGCCCGTGAGGTTCAGCGACAGCTGCGCGCACTCCTCCAGGCAGACCTCCTCCACGGCCTCGGCCACCTCGCCGGAGGTCGTGTACGCGCCGACGGTCATCGCGCCCTTGTCGGCGATGGTGCGGCGCAGCAGCTCCAGCCCGTCGGTGGTCGAGTCGACGGCGACGGCGAACGACACCGGCCCGAAGCACTCGCTCATATAGGCGGCCTCGTCCTCGGTCCGCTCCCAGAACTTCCGCGCGCCGTCGAGCTTCACGATCACCGGCGTGCGGACGACCGCGTCCGGGAACTCGGGGTGGGTGATCTCCCGCGAGGGGATCGCGACCTCGCCGAGCGAGGCGGCGGCGTCGAGGCGGGCCTTGACGTCGGGGTTGACGATCGCGCCGAGCAGCGCGTTCGCGCGGGCGTCGTCGCCCAGCAGACCGCCGACCGACCTGGCGAGGTCGGCGACGACCTCGTCGTAGGACCTGGGGCCCTCGTCGGTGGTGATGCCGTCGCGGGGGACGAGGAGGTTCTGCGGGGTGGTGCACATCTGGCCGCTGTACAGGGACAGGGAGAAGGCCAGGTTGGAGAGCATGCCCTTGTAGTCGTCGGTGGAGTCGACGAGCACCGTGTTGACGCCGGCCTTCTCCGTGTAGACCTCCGCCTGGCGGGCGTTGGCCTCCAGCCAGTCGCCGAAGGACGTCGAGCCGGTGTAGTCGATGATGCGGATCTCGGGGCGGGTGGCCAGGTCCTTGGCGATGCCCTCGCCGGGGCGTTCGGCGGCCAGCGCGACCAGGTTGGGGTCGAAGCCGGCCTCGGTGAGGACCTCGCGGGCGACCTGGACGGTGAGGGCGAGCGGCAGCACCGCGCGCGGGTGGGGCTTCACCAGGACCGCGTTGCCGGTGGCGAGGGAGGCGAACAGGCCCGGGTAGCCGTTCCACGTGGGGAAGGTGTTGCAGCCGATGATCAGGGCGATGCCGCGCGGGACCGGCTTGAAGCGCTTGGTGAGCGCGAGCGGGTCGCGCTTGCCCTGGGGCTTGCTCCACTGAGCCTCGTCGGGCGTGCGGACCTGCTCCGCGTACGCGTACGCCACCGCCTCCAGGCCGCGGTCCTGGGCGTGCGGGCCGCCCGCCTGGAACGCCATCATGAAGGCCTGGCCGCTGGTGTGCATGACGGCGTGGGCGAACTCGTGGGTGCGGTCGCTGATCCGCTTGAGGATCTCCAGACACACCGCCGCGCGCGCCTCGGCGCCCGCGTCGCGCCACGCGCGCTGCCCGGCCTTCATGGCCGGCAGCAGCGTGTCGACGTCCGCGTGCGGGTAGGTGACGCCCAGCTCGATGCCGTACGGGGAGACCTCGCCGCCGACCCAGTCGTCGGTGCCGGGCTGACCGAGGTCGAGGCGGGTGCCGAGGAGGGCGTCGAAGGCGGACTTGCCCTCGGGCATGCCCAGGCTGCCGTCCTCGCCGTACGCCTTGGGGTGCTCGGGGTGGGGCGACCAGTACGCGCGTGTGCGGATCGCTTCCAGTGCCTGGTCGAGGGTGGGCCGGTGCTTGGCGATCAGGGCGTGCGCGGACGGTTCGGCGGCCATGCTTGACCAACTCCTCACGTCAGGGGCTCTTCTTCGAGCTCTGACCTGGGCAGGATTGAATTTGGGGGGTGGCGCGAAGCGCCTCGTGCAGGGTGGTGGTGGGCGACGGGCGGGCGGACAGAGTTAGAGTAACCGAACGATCGGTCGGGACAAGGGGGTCCGCCGCATCTGTGGACAACCCCGTGCGGGAGGATCGCGCACATGACAGGACTCGACCTCAGCAGCCCCGTGGCCGTCGTCGGCACCGGCACCATGGGTCAGGGCATCGCCCAGGTCGCGCTGGTCGCGGGCCACCCCGTACGACTGTTCGACTCCGTCGCGGGTCGTGCGCGGGAGGCCGCCGAGGCCATCGGTGCCCGGCTCGACCGGCTCGTCGCCAAGGACCGGATGACCGGCGCCGACCGGGACGCCGCGCGCGCCCGGCTGCACCCCGCCGAGCGCCTCACCGACCTCGCGGACTGCGGTCTGGTCGTCGAGGCGGTCCTGGAGCGGCTGGACGTCAAACAGGAGCTGTTCCGCGCGCTGGAGGAGGTGGTCGGCGAGGACTGCCTGCTCGCCACCAACACCTCCTCGCTGTCCGTCACGGCCATCGGCGGCGCCCTGCGCAACCCGGGCCGGCTCGTGGGCCTGCACTTCTTCAACCCCGCGCCGCTGCTGCCCCTCGTCGAGGTCGTCTCCGGGTTCGCCACCGACGTCACCTCGGCCACGCGCGCGTACGAGACGGCCGGCGCCTGGGGCAAGACGCCGGTCGCCTGCGCCGACACCCCCGGGTTCATCGTCAACCGCATCGCACGGCCGTTCTACGCCGAGGCCTTCGCGGTGTACGAGGGGCAGGCCGCCGAGCCCGTCACCATCGACGCGATCCTGCGCGAGTGCGGCGGCTTCCGGATGGGCGCCTTCGAGCTGACCGACCTCATCGGGCAGGACGTCAACGAATCGGTCACCCACTCCGTGTGGCAGGCCTTCTTCCAGGACGTGCGCTTCACGCCCTCGCTGGCCCAGCGGCGGCTCGTCGAGTCCGGCCGGCTCGGCCGCAAGACGGGGCAGGGCTGGTACGACTACGCGGACGAC
This sequence comes from Streptomyces sp. NPDC107538, assembly GCF_055657445.1. NCBI lineage: Bacteria > Bacillati > Actinomycetota > Actinomycetes > Kitasatosporales > Streptomycetaceae > Streptomyces > Streptomyces sp. NPDC107538. Next base: position 186,604 of record NZ_JBVKAY010000003.1, read on the forward strand.
GCCGAGCCCGCCGAGCCGCACACCGCCGATCCGGTCCCGGCGCCCGCGTACGTCGTCGTCGAGGGCGACCTCGGCCCCGCGGCCGAACTGCTGACGCTGATCCGGGAGGCGGGCATCTCCGTCCGCGAGGACGAGGAGGACCACGGCACCCGGCTCGTCCTGCCGAGCGGTGGCCAACTGGCCCTCGCCGACGGGCAGACGTCCGTGGAGTTCCGGGACGTCGTCTACTTCGACCTCTCGCTCGACTACGGCAGGGCCACCCGGATCGCGCTGTCCGCCTCCCAGGACACCTCGCCGCAGACCCTCGCCGAGGCCATCGGGCTCTTCCAGGCGCTCGGCAAGGACGTCAGCGTCATCGGGGACGCCCCCGGCATGATCGTCGCCCGCACGGTGGCGCGGATCATCGACCTCGCGCACGACGCCGTCGCCAAGGGCGTGGCCACCAAGGAGGACATCGACACGGCGATGCGCCTGGGTGTCAACTACCCGCTGGGGCCCTTCGAATGGAGCCGCAGACTCGGCCGGAACTGGGCGTACGCCCTCCTGGACGATCTGCACCTGCGCGACCCCTCCGGGCGCTACGCGCCCTCGCTGGCGCTCTACCGCCACGCCTACGCCTCCGACAAGCGGGAGGGCACCTCCTCATGACCACCGCCAAGCGCGACACGTACACCCCGGAGACGCTGCTGTCGGTCGCGGTCCGGGTCTTCAACGACCGCGGCTACGACGGCACCTCCATGGAGCACCTCTCCAAGGCGGCCGGTATCTCCAAGTCGTCGATATACCACCACGTCACGGGCAAGGAGGAGCTGCTGCGCCGGGCCGTCAGCCGGGCGCTGGACGGGCTCTTCGGGATCCTCGACGAGGAACCCGCGCGCGTGGGACGCGCGGTGGAGCGCCTGGAGCACGTGGTGGGGCGCATGGTCGAGGTGCTCATGAACGAACTCCCCTATGTGACCCTGCTGCTGCGGGTGCGCGGCAACACCGACACCGAGCGCTGGGCGCTGGAGCGGCGCCGCGACTTCGACCACCGGGTCGCCGAGCTGCTGAAGGCCGCCGCCGCCGACGGGGACGTCCGCGGCGACGTGGAGGTGCGGCTCGCGACCCGGCTCGTCTTCGGGATGATCAACTCGATCGTGGAGTGGTACCGGCCGGACGGGCGCGGCATGGGCGAGCGGGAAGTGTCCGAAGCGGTGACGCACCTGGTCTTCTCGGGGCTGCGCGCCCAGGGCTGAGCGTCCTTGGAGGGAGCGCGCCCAGGCCTGAGCGCCCTCGGAGGGAGGCGCGCGCCCAGGGCGGCTCACCCCTCCGGTTCCACGTCCTCCTCCTCGAACACCAGCAGTGTCCGGGTGCTGAGCACCTCAGGGATGGCCTGGAGCTTGGTGAGGACGACCTCGCGCAGGGCTCTGTTGTCCGAGGTGTGCACCAGGAGCAGGACGTCGTAGTCGCCGCCCACCAGCGCGATGTGGGCGGCCCCGGACAGCTGGCGCAGCTGGTCGCGGACCGTGCGCCAGGAGTTCTGCACGATCTTGAGGGTGATGTAGGCCGAGGTGCCCTTACCGGCGCGCTCGTGGTTCACGCGCGCCCCGAAGCCACGGATCACGCCGTCCTCGATGAGACGGTTGATACGGGCGTAGGCGTTGGCGCGGGAGACGTGGACGCGTTCGGCGACGGACCGTATCGAGGCGCGGCCGTCCGCCTGCAGCATGCGCAGGATGTCCTGATCTATGGCGTCCAGCGGTCGAGGGGGCGGCAGGGCCGGCCCGTGCTCCGGTGGCTCGGCCATTTGTTCAGGTGCCATGTGCCCCCGCCTCCCTACCATGGACGTACTGCGTTCATTGCAGGCTGTGCAGAACCGTTTGTCCACAGCCTGAGGGTGCCTGTAGCCAAAATGCGTCAACGACCGAACAATCGGTAGGTGAGACGCGTCACAGCCGTGCCGTGTCCCTGAGCCACTCCCACGAGGAGGTGCCGTATGACGGTCATGGAGCAGCGGGGCGCGTACCGCCCGACACCGCCGCCCGCCTGGCAGCCCCGCACGGACCCCGCGCCGCTGCTGCCCGACGCCCTGCCGTACCGCGTGCTCGGCACGGACGCGGCGGCCGACGCCGACCCCGCGCTGCTGCGCCGGCTCTACGCCGAGCTGGTGCGCGGCCGTCGCTACAACACGCAGGCCACGGCCCTGACCAAGCAGGGCAGGCTCGCCGTCTACCCCTCCAGCACCGGCCAGGAGGCCTGCGAGGTCGCCGCCGCGCTCGTCCTCGAAGAGCGTGACTGGCTCTTCCCGAGCTACCGCGACACGCTCGCCGCCGTCGCGCGCGGCCTCGACCCCGTGCAGGCGCTCACGCTGCTGCGCGGCGACTGGCACACCGGCTACGACCCCCACGAGCACCGCGTGGCCCCCCTGTGCACCCCGCTCGCCACCCAGCTCCCGCACGCCGTGGGCCTCGCGCACGCCGCACGCCTCAAGGGCGACGACGTGGTGGCGCTCGCCCTGGTCGGCGACGGCGGCACCAGCGAGGGCGACTTCCACGAGGCGCTCAACTTCGCCGCCGTCTGGCAGGCCCCGGTCGTCTTCCTCGTCCAGAACAACGGCTTCGCGATCTCCGTCCCGCTCGCCAAGCAGACCGCCGCCCCGTCGCTGGCCCACAAGGCCGTCGGCTACGGGATGCCGGGCCGCCTGGTCGACGGCAACGACGCGGCGGCCGTGCACCAGGTGCTCGCCGAAGCCGTGGCCCACGCGCGCGCGGGCGGCGGTCCCACGCTCGTCGAGGCGGTGACGTACCGCATCGACGCCCACACCAACGCCGACGACGCGACCCGCTACCGGGGCGACGCCGAGGTCGAGACCTGGCGCGCGCACGACCCGATCGCGCTCCTGGAGCACGAGCTGACCGAGCGCGGCCTCCTCGACGAGGACGGCGTCCGGGCCGCCCGCGACGCCGCCGAGCAGATGGCGGCCGACCTGCGCGAGCGCATGAACCAGGACCCGGTGCTCGACCCCATGGACCTCTTCGCCCACGTCTACGCCGAACCCACCCCGCAACTGCGCGAGCAGGAGGCCCTGCTGCGGGCCGAGCTGGCGGCGGAGCAAGAAGGGGCGCACCGATGACCACCGTCGCGCTCAAGCCCGCCACCATGGCGCAGGCGCTCACCCGCGCTCTGCGCGACGCCATGACCGCCGACACCACCGTGCACGTCATGGGTGAGGACGTCGGCGCTCTCGGCGGGGTCTTCCGGGTCACCGACGGGCTCGCGAAGGAGTTCGGCGAGGACCGGGTCACCGACACCCCGCTCGCCGAGGCGGGCATCCTCGGCACGGCCGTCGGCATGGCCATGTACGGCCTGCGGCCGGTCGTCGAGATGCAGTTCGACGCGTTCGCCTACCCGGCGTTCGAGCAGCTCATCAGCCATGTCGCCCGGATGCGCAACCGCACGCGCGGGGCGATGCCGCTGCCGATCACCATCCGCGTCCCGTACGGCGGCGGCATCGGCGGCGTCGAGCACCACAGCGACTCCTCCGAGGCGTACTACATGGCGACGCCCGGTCTCCATGTCGTCACCCCCGCCACCGTCGCCGACGCCTATGGACTGCTGCGCGCCGCCATCGCCTCCGACGACCCGGTCGTCTTCCTGGAGCCCAAGCGCCTGTACTGGTCGAAGGACACCTGGAACCCCGAGGAACCGCAGTCCGTCGAGCCGATAGGCCGCGCGGTCGTGCGCCGCACGGGCCGCAGCGCCACCCTCATCACCTACGGTCCGTCCGTGCCCGTCTGTCTGGAGGCCGCCGAGGCGGCCACGGCCGAGGGCTGGGACCTCGAAGTCGTCGACCTGCGCTCCCTGGTGCCCTTCGACGACGAGACCGTCGCCGCGTCGGTACGCCGGACCGGCCGCGCGGTCGTCGTGCACGAGTCCGGCTCCTACGGCGGCCCGGGCGGCGAGATCGCGGCCCGGGTGACCGAGCGCTGCTTCCACCACCTGGAGGCGCCCGTGCTGCGCGTCGCCGGGTTCGACATCCCGTATCCCCCGCCGATGCTGGAGCGGCACCACCTGCCCGGCGTCGACCGGATCCTGGACGCCGTGGGGCGTCTGCAGTGGGAGGCGGAGAACTGATGGCCCAGGTGCTGGAGTTCAAGCTGCCCGACCTCGGTGAGGGGCTGACCGAGGCCGAGATCGTCCGCTGGCTCGTCCAGGTCGGGGACGTCGTCGCGATCGACCAGCCGGTCGTCGAGGTCGAGACGGCCAAGGCCATGGTCGAGGTCCCCTGCCCCTACGGCGGTGTGGTCACCGCCCGCTTCGGCGAGGAGGGCACGGAACTGCCCGTGGGGGCACCGCTGTTGACGGTGGCCGTGGGGGCGCCGGTCGACGACGGTTCCGCCGGGCGCGCGGGCGCGGTCGGAGCCGAGAAGGACGAGGGCTCCGGCAATGTGCTGGTCGGATACGGCACGGGAGCGCCGCCGGCGCGCCGCAGGAGGGTGCGGCCGGGGGAGCCCGCGCGGTCCGTCGTACCGGTGTCCGTTCCCGAGGCTGTTCTGGTGGCTGTCCCCGCGAGGTCGGCCACGGCGGCGGGTCCGGTCCGTGCGGACGGGCCCGTGCCGGTCATCTCCCCGCTCGTCCGCCGCCTCGCCCGCGAGAACGGCCTCGACCTGCGGGAACTGACGGGATCCGGCCCTCAGGGGCTGATCCTGCGGGCGGACGTGGAGCACGCGCTGCGGTCCGCCGCACCCTCGGACCGGGCGCCGTCGGCGGCACAGGAGGCACCGGCGGTACGGCCCGTCGCGGTGCCCGCCGCCCAGCCCGCCCCCGCATCCGTGGCGGCCGGCACCGGCACCCGCGTCCCTCTGCGTGGCGTCCGGGGTGCCGTCGCCGACAAGCTCTCCCGCAGCCGGCGCGAGATCCCCGACGCGACCTGCTGGGTGGACGCCGACGCGACGGAGCTGATGAACGCCCGTACGGCCATGAACGCGGCGAACGGCCCGAAGATCTCCGTCCTCGCGCTGCTCGCCCGGATCTGCACCGCCGCCCTGGCCCGTTTCCCGGAGCTGAACGCGACGGTCGACATGGAGGCCCGCGAGATCGTGCGGCTCGACCATGTCCACCTCGGGTTCGCCGCGCAGACGGAACGGGGACTGGTCGTGCCCGTCGTCCGGGACGCGCACACCAGGAACGCGGAGTCGCTCGGCGCGGAGTTCGCCCGGCTCACCGAGGCGGCCCGGACCGGGACCCTGACACCCGGCCAGCTGACCGGCGGGACCTTCACGCTGAACAACTACGGCGTGTTCGGCGTCGACGGTTCCACGCCGATCATCAACCACCCCGAGGCCGCCATGCTCGGCGTCGGCCGCATCGTCCCCAAGCCCTGGGTGCACCGGGGCGAGCTGGCGGTACGGCAGGTCGTGCAGCTCTCGCTCACCTTCGACCACCGGGTCTGCGACGGCGGCACCGCGGGCGGCTTCCTGCGGTACGTGGCGGACTGCGTCGAACAGCCGGCGGTGCTCCTGCGCACGCTCTGATCACCGGCTCCGCCCGACCGGGCCGTGATTGCGGCGCCTCCCCGCGTTCCCTGTGATCGCCGGGGCACGCATACTCGGAGGGTGACCGCGTACGAGCCCCCGGGCGGCCCCGGTACCGAGGCGTTCGACGCCGTCGTGCTCGCCGGAGGTGCCGCCCGGCGGCTCGGCGGCGCCGACAAACCCGCCGTGCGCGTGGGCGGACGGGCCCTGCTCGACCGGGTGCTGACCGCCTGCGCCGGGGCCCGGACGACCGTTGTCGTCGCCGACCCCCGGCCCACCGCGCGGCCCGTGCTGTGGGCCCGCGAGGACCCGCCGGGCGGCGGCCCCCTGGCCGCGCTCGGCGCCGGGCTCCGGCACACCACCGCGCCGTACGTCCTCGTCCTCTCCGCCGACCTGCCGTTCCTGGACGAGGAGACGGTACGGCGGCTGCTCGACGCCCTCGCGGACGGCGCGAGCCCCACAGCCGGCGCGAGCCCCGCCGACGGCGTCCTGATCACCGACCCCGACGGCCGTGACCAGCCCCTCGTGGCCGCCTACCGCGCCGAGGCCCTGCGCTGTGAGCTGGCGCGGCTCGCCGCCGGGCACGACGGACTCACCGGGCTCCCCCTGCGACGGCTGACCGCCGCCCTGCGCCTCACCCGCATCACCGACCCCGTCGCGTCCTTCGACTGCGACACCTGGGACGACATCGCCGCCGCCCGCGCACGGATCAGGGAGCATGGCCACGTGTTGGATGAATGGATTTCCGCAGTCAAGGACGAGCTGGGGATCGACCTCGACGTCGACATCACCGAGCTGCTCGACCTCGCCCGTGACGCCGCCCACAGCGTGGCCCGGCCCGCCGCTCCGCTGACCACGTTCCTCGTCGGCTACGCCGCCGCCAAGGCCGGTGGCGGCCCGGAGGCGGTCACCGAGGCGGCCCGCAAGGCGTCCGCCCTGGCCCTTCGCTGGGCCGACGAGAACACCCCCGGCGCCGAGCCGGACGCCGAGCCGAACCAGGGGCCCGACGCCGGTCCCGGTCCCGGCCAGGACACCGGCCCGGCCACCGGATGACCGCCCAGGAGGCCGAGGAGTTCGACGTGGAGGAGGCGCTGGCCGTGGCCAACGACAGGCCCGCCCGGGGCCCGGGCGAACCCCGCTCCTCCCACGAGACCCCCACGGCGGCTCGGACCGACGCGCACGGCGCCAAGGACGACACCGCGCACGGGGCCAAGGACGACACCCGCCACAGGGCCACCTCCTGGCCCGAGGCACGGGCCGTCGCCGAACGGACCGCCCGCTCCGCCGGCCGCCGGGCCCCCGTGTCGGTCACCGTCGACAAGGCCCTCGGCCTCGTCCTCGCCGCCCCCCTCGCCGCCCTCACCGACCTCCCCTCCTTCGACACCTCCGCGATGGACGGCTGGGCGGTCGCCGGCCCCGGCCCCTGGGACGTACGGGAGGACGGTGTGCTGGCCGGGCACGCCGACGCCGAGCGGCTCACGGACGGGGAGGCGGTCCGGATCGCCACCGGTGCCCGCGTCCCGCTCGACACGACCGCCGTCCTGCGCAGCGAACACGGCCGCACCGACGACAAGGGACGGCTGCACCCGACCCGCGACCTGGCCCACGGGCAGGACATCCGCCCACGGGGCCAGGAGTGCCGCGTCGGCGACCACCTGCTCCCGCTCGGCACGCAGATCACCCCGGCCGCGCTCGGGCTCGCCGCGGCGGCCGGGTACGACACGGTGAGCGTGCTCCCCCGCCCGCGTGTCGAACTGCTCGTCCTGGGCGACGAACTGCTCACCGAGGGGCTCCCGCGCGAGGGCCTGATCCGGGACGCCCTCGGCCCGATGCTGCCGTCCTGGCTCCGGGCACTAGGCGCCGAGGTCACCGCCGTACGCCGTATCGGGGACGACGCGGACGCCCTGTACCGGGCCGTGAAGAAGTCCACCGCCGATCTCCTCGTGACCACGGGGGGCACGGCTGCGGGGCCCGTGGATCACGTGCACCCCATCCTGCGCCGCGTCGGGGCCGAACTCCTCGTCGACGGGGTGAAGGTGCGTCCGGGCCACCCCATGCTGCTGGCCCGCATCAGACAGGACCAGCACCTCGTCGGGCTGCCCGGTAACCCCCTGGCCGCGGTGTCCGGGCTGTTCACCCTCGCCGAGCCCCTTCTGCGGACCCTCGCCGGGCGGGCCGCTCCGGAGCCGTACGCGATGCCTCTGCGGGAAGGGGTGCACGGGCACCCGTACGACACCCGGCTCGTTCCCGTGGCTCTGCGCGGGGACGACGCCGTGCCGTTGCACTACAACGGTCCCGCTATGCTCCGCGGCATCGCCACGGCCGATGCCCTGGCCGTCGTACCGCCCGGTGGTGCGCGTCCTGGGCAGGAGCTGGAACTGCTCGACCTGCCCTGGGCGACCGCGGGGATTCAGGTGTGTTTCACGTGAAACATCCAGATGGCCGACTGGGTGTGCGGCCGGCGATGTTTCACGTGAAACAGCGGGTGGAGGGGGGCGGAGTGCAGCCAGGGGATGTACGCCGAAACGGGGAGTGTTTCACGTGAAACTGCCGGGCCAGGACGCGATCGCCCGCAACGCGGACGAGCGTCATGTGACCCACCAGGTGAAGCTGCCGAAACAGGAGGTGGAGCGGCCGATCCGCCAGGTCGGCAAACGGCTGGCGATGGCCATGTTCGTGCTGTTCGCGACCGCGTTCATCGTCTACGCCGACAGCGACGGGTACAACGACAACTCCGACGGTTCCGTGGACCTGTTGGACGCGTTCTACTACGCGACGGTCACCCTCTCGACCACCGGCTACGGCGACATCACCCCGGTCAGCGATGCTGCCCGGTTCACCAACATCTTCGTGATCACGCCGCTGCGTGTGCTGTTCCTGATCATCTTGGTCGGAACCACGCTGGAGGTTCTCACGGAGCGCACACGTGAGGAATGGCGACACAACCGCTGGAGGGCGGCCTTGAGGGAGCACACCGTTGTGGTCGGCTGGGGGACGAAGGGGAGGTCGGCGGTCCAGACTGTCTGTGCGACGGGCCTGAAGAAGGAGCAGGTCGTCGTCGTGGACCCCAGCTCGAAGGCCATCGAGGCGGCGACGGCCGAGGGGTACACGGGGGTCATCGGGGATGCGACCCGCAGTGATGTGCTGCTGCGGGCGGAACTGCAGAAGGCGCGGCAGATCATCATCTCGACCGCGCGGGACGACACCGCCGTCCTGGTGACACTGACCGCGCGCCAGCTCAACCGCCAGGCGAAGATCGTGGCCGCCGTCAGGGAAGAGGAGAACGCGCCGCTGCTGAAGCAGTCCGGGGCGGACGTCGTCATCACGAGCGCCAGCGCGGCCGGACGGCTCCTCGGGCTCTCCGTGCTCAGCCCGGCGGCCGGCATGGTGATGGAGGACCTCATCCAGCAGGGCAGCGGGCTCGACATCGCCGAACGGCCGGTCATAAAGGCCGAGGTGGGGCGCGGTGTGCGGGAGACGGACGACCTGGTGGTCAGCGTGCTGCGCGGACACCGGGTGCTCGGCTACGACGACCCGTCCATCGGGGAACTCCAGCTGACGGACCGGCTCATCACCATCGTCCGGGCCACCCCGAGCACGAAGATCGTTTCCGAGACCAAGCACCTGCCGTAGGGGAAACGACCACGCATCCGCTGTAACGGCGAGAGGGTGGCCCCGGGGTTCCGTACCCCGGAGCCACCCTCTCGTGCGATCGCCTACTTGCGGTTGTACAGCCGCATCGTGATCGGTCCGAAGACCAGCACGAACAGGGCGGACCAGCCCAGCGTCCAGGCGATCTCCGCCGCCGGCCACTCGCCCGCCATCAACTCGCGGACCGCCGAGGCCAGATGGGTGACCGGGCTGTTGTTCACGAAGGCCTGGAGCCAGCCCGGCATGGTGCTCGGGTCGACGAAGACGTTGGACAGGAAGGTCAGCGGGAAGATCACCATCATGCTGACGCCCATCACGGACTTCTCGGTGCGCAGCATCAGGCCGAACATCGTCCAGATCCACGAGAACGCGAACGAGAAGACGATGAGCAGCGCGACCCCGGCGACCACGCCCACCACGCCGCCGTCCGGGCGGTAGCCGAGGATCATGCCGACGGTGAGCATCACCACGGACGCGATCGCGTACCGCAGGGCGTCGCCCAGCAGATAGCCGACCATCGTCGAGGGCCGCCAGATCGGCAGCGAGCGGAACCGGTCGAAGACACCCTTCTCGATGTCCGTGTTGACCGAGACCCCGGTGTACATGGTGATCATCACGACCGACATCACCAGGATGCCCGGCAGCAGGAACTGGATGTACTCCTCCGGTGAACCGGCCAGCGCACCGCCGAAGAGGTACGTGTACATCAGCACCATCATGATCGGGAAGGCGGTGACGTCGAAGAGCTGCTCCGGCACATGCTTGATCTTGAGCATGGCCCGCCAGCCGAAGGTCAGCGACGCCGACAGGGCGCTGGGCCGCGGCGGTCGTTCCTTGGCGATCAGCAGCGCGGCGAGCGACTCGGCGCTGACGGGGGCGAGTTCCTTGTTCTCGGTGGTGGTCGCGGTGCTCATGCCGCCGCCTCGTCCTTCGTCTCGGGGGCGTCGTCGGCCTTGGCGCCCGATGCCTTGGTGTCGTGTCCGGTGAGGGCGAGGAAGACCTCGTCCAGGCTGGGCTGCCCCAGCGAGAAGTTGTCGACGGTGATCCCGGTGCGGGCCAGCTCGGCGAGGGCTCGGGCGGCGGCCTCGGCGGCCCCCTGCCCGTTGGCGGATCCCGCGCCCACGCGGGCCGTGAGCGCCACCGGATCCGGCTCGCGCTGCACCTCGGCGTCGAGCGCGAGCCGCAGCACCTCCTCGGCCTGCGGTCGCTGGGCCGCGTCGCGCAGCCGCAGATGGACGGAACCGGCGCCGACGGACGCCTTCAGCTCGCCCTTCGTGCCCTCCGCGATCACCTTGCCCTGGTCGATGACCGCGATCCGGGACGCCAGCTGGTCCGCCTCGTCCAGATACTGCGTGGTCAGCAGCACCGTCGTGCCCTGGGCGACCACCGCGCGCACGATGTCCCACACCTGGTTGCGGCTGCGGGGGTCGAGGCCGGTCGTCGGCTCGTCCAGGAACAGCAGGTCGGGTGTGTTCAGGATGGACGCGGCGATGTCGATACGGCGCCGCATGCCGCCCGAGTAGTGCTTGACCTGTTTTCCGGCGGCGTCGCTGAGTCCGAAGGCCTCCAGCAGTTGTTCGGCGCGCTGCCGGGCCGTCCGTTTGTCGTGGCCGAGGAGCCGGGCGAGCAGTACCAGGTTCTCGGTGCCGGTGAGGTCCTCGTCCACGGAGGCGTACTGCCCGGTGAGGCTCACCCGGCCGCGTACCTCGTCGGCCTCCCGCACGATGTCGTGGCCGAAGACGTGCGCCTGACCGCCGTCGGGGCGCAGCAGGGTGGCGAGCATCTTCACCGTGGTCGTCTTGCCGGCGCCGTTCGGGCCGAGGACGCCGTAGACCGTGCCGGCCGGTACGGCCAGGTCGACGCCGTCGACGGCCCTGGTCTCGCCGAAGGTCTTCACCAGACCCGCGGTCTCGATCGCGAGGCCGGACGTCTGTGCACTCATGTCTGGGATTCCTTCCGCGTACGGAGCCCGTGTCCCGGGCCTGTGTCCGGGGCTACGCAGGGGGAGACCACCGGGACCGCCGAAACTCATCGGTCGCCGAGCGGGAAGTCGGATCCGCTTCGACTTCGAGGCGAAGCGGGACGTGGAGAGACCGTGCGGCCGCAGGGTCTCCACGGTCTCTTCGACGGGGATCGATTGCACCTCAATCAGGACCAAGGGCGCAAGGGAATCGGGACCAAAGGCGCAAGGGAATCGGGACCAGGGGCCCGAGGGATCAGGACCGGGGACGCAGGGCCGGGGACGCAGGTCCGTCCGGGCCGGAGTCCCCGTGGATGCCGAGGAGTAGCGTCCCCCTCATGTATGCGATCACGATTCCCGAACCCGGTGGACCCGAGGCCCTGGTGTGGGACGAGGTCCCCGATCCGGTGCCCGGCGAGGGCGACGTGCTCATCGAGGTGGCGGCGAGCGCGGTGAACCGTGCCGATCTGCTGCAGCGCCAGGGCTTCTACGACCCACCGCCCGGCGCCTCCCGCTATCCCGGCCTGGAGTGCTCCGGCCGGATCGCGGAGATCGGGCCCGGTGTGGCCGGGTGGCGCGTCGGCGACGAGGTGTGCGCGCTGCTCTCGGGCGGCGGTTACGCGGAGAAGGTCGTCGTCCCGGCCGGTCAGCTGCTGCCGGTGCCCGCCGGCCTCGACCTCCACCGGGCCGCCGCGCTCCCGGAGGTGACCTGCACGGTCTGGTCGAACGTCTTCATGATCGCCCACCTGCGTCCCGGTGAGACCCTCCTCGTGCACGGCGGCTCCAGCGGTATCGGCACGATGGCCATCCAGCTCGCCAAGGCGGTCGGCGCGCGGGTCGCCGTCACGGCGGGCACGAAGGAGAAGCTCGCCCAGTGCGCCGCCCTGGGCGCGGACATCCTCATCGACTACCGCGAGCAGGACTTCGTCGAGGAGGTCCGGGCCGCCACGGACGGCAGGGGCGCGGACGTCGTCCTCGACAACATGGGCGCCAAGTATCTCGACCGCAACGTCCGGGTCCTCGCCGTCAACGGCCGTCTCGCGATCATCGGGATGCAAGGCGGCATCAAGGGCGAGCTGAACATCGGCGCCCTGCTCGCCAAGCGGGCCGCGATCAGCGCGACCTCGCTGCGCGCGCGTCCGATGGAGGAGAAGAGGGCCATCGTGGCCGCCGTACGCGAGCATGTGTGGCCCCTGATCGACGGCGGTCATGTACGGCCGGTCGTCGACCGCGAGATCCCGATGAGCGACGCGGCCACGGCCCACCGGGTACTGGAGGAGAGCAGCCACATCGGCAAGGTGCTGCTGGTGGTGCCCTGAGGCGCCGGAACGCCGTACGGGTCGGCTGCTCGGCGCGGACTCGGACCTGGTCGGTGCGGACTCGGACCTGGTCGGTGCCGGGTACCGGCTCAGTAGCGTCGGATCCGCAGCCCCACGAAGGCCAGGCCGAGGCCGAGGCCCATCAGGATGAGGCCGCTGCCGAGGGCCATGACCCGCAGCACGGGCTCCTCGGCGGGCGCGGTGCCGGTGCCGGGCGGGACCGGCACCGGGACGGGCAGGGCGGCGTTCTGGGACGGCTCGGGGACGACGGTGGCGTCCGGGCCGTCCGGTGCGGGCCGACTGGGCTCTCCCGGGGGCGGGTAGGCGTCGTCCTCCGGTTCCGTGGGCCCGGCGTCCTGCCGTCCCGGCCGCTCCCGACCCTCGCCCGCGCGGCTGCCGGCCCAGGAGGTCGCGGGGTCGGGCTCGGCCGCGTACCCGGCCGGCACGGTCCCCACCAGGACCGTGAGCAGCCCCGCGGCGAGAACCGGTCCCGCCGCGCGCACCGAACGAAGCCGAGAAGCCACGCCCCAAGACTCACACGCCACCGGCGCGGCGGCATCTCGACTCGTACGGCCCCGCCTGCACCGCCACCCGCCGTAACGCCCCCGCCGGTCGTGAACCGCCGGTCGGAGCGCGAACGGTGGGTACGTAAACGGTGGATCACCCTCCGTGGGGGGCACCAGGGTGGTGAGGTGTACGCGTGCGAGAGAATGGCGGCATGGAGATGCCGAGGAACGAACGGTCGCCCGAACAGCCCCAGATCCTGGTCGTGGGCCAGGACGGAATGGCGGTGGGCGGCGGAGGAGACGAGGACTCCCGCGAGGTCCCGGTGACGGAGATGGTGGAGCAGCCGGCCAAGGTCATGCGCATCGGCAGCATGATCAAGCAGCTCCTCGAAGAGGTGCGGGTCGCCCCCCTCGACGAGGCCAGCAGGGCCCGGCTGAAGGAGATCCACGCCAGCTCGGTCAAGGAACTGGAGGACGGCCTGGCGCCCGAACTGGTCGAGGAGTTGGAGCGGCTCTCCCTGCCCTTCACCGACGAGGTGATCCCGAGCGACGCGGAACTGCGGATCGCGCAGGCCCAGTTGGTCGGCTGGCTCGAAGGCCTCTTCCACGGGATCCAGACGACGCTGTTCGCCCAGCAGATGGCCGCCCGGGCCCAGTTGGAGCAGATGCGCCGCGCGCTGCCGCCCGGCGTCGGCGGCCAGGAGGGCGACGACGACCCGCGCACCCTCGGGCGCTCGGGCGGCCCGTACCTCTAGCCCCCGACCGGCCCGGCGGCACACGGCGGCCTTCGGCGCCCCCTGACCCGCTCACCCCCCACCCACCCATGCAGAAGGGCCCGGCACACGCAGTGCCGGGCCCTACTTATGACTCCTGTGACTCCTAATGACTCCTATGACAAGGAGAGACGCGTCAGGCCGGGTTGCCCGTCGAGACCTTGAGGATGATCGACGGCATGTCCTTGGGGTCGACGTCGTCGTCGGCCGAGGGGTACTGCTCCATGACCGTGCCCTCGCCGTACGTGTTCTCGTCGACCTTCTGGACGTCGTACTCCCAGCCCGCCGCCTGGAAGCACTTCTTCACCGAGTCGATGTTCTTGAAGGTGAAGTCCGGCAGCATGATCTTGTCGGGGTCGTTGTAGGACTCCGTGGGCTCCGTGCACTCGGTCGAGTCGATGACCTTCGACGTGTCCGGGCCCTTGTGTCCCTCGACCACGGTCGGCGAGGGCGACGCGCTCGCGTTGTTGTCGCCGCCCTCGGCGTCGCTGCCGCTGTTCAAGGTGATCGCCGTGATCAGACCGCCGATCGCGAGGACCGACACGACGAGCGCCCCCACGATCACGCCCTTGTTGCTCTTCCCACCCCCGGAACGCCCCGCCGAGAGCGAGGACTGCTGCGGCGAGATGGTGTACGGCGGCGGCGTGGCCGCCCCCTGCTGCGGCGCGTACGCGGCGGTCTGCGGCGGCGTCTGGTAGCCGCCCTGCTGCGGGTAGCCGTAGGACGGGGCGGGCGTCGGGGAGGGCGCGGGCGTCGGCGGGCCGTATCCGCCCGTGGCGGGCGGCTGGTACGGCGTCTGGACGCTGCCCGACTGCGGTGCGCCGGTCTGGTCGATCGGCGGGAAGACCGCGGAGGAGACACCGGCGCCGCTGGACGTCTGCGCGCCCGGCACGATGCTCGGCGCGACGGGCTGGAGCGACGCGGCGACCCGCAGGCACTCGTCCCGCATCGCCTCCGCGCTCGGGAACCGCTCGTTCGGGTTCTTCTTCAGCGCCCGGGCGATGATCGCGTCCACGGCCGGCGGCAGGGAACGGTTGATCGAGGAGGGAGCGACCGGCTCCTCCTGGACATGCGCGTAGGCGATGGCCAGGGGCGAGTCCGCCTCGAACGGCAGCCGCCCGGTGGTCAGCTGGAACAGCATGATGCCGACCGAGTACAGGTCGGAGCGCGCGTCCACACCGCGGCCGAGGGCCTGCTCGGGCGACAGGTACTGCGGGGTGCCGACGACCATGCCGGTCTGGGTCATCGAGGTGACGCCCGACTGCATGGCGCGGGCGATGCCGAAGTCCATGACCTTGACGACGTTGCGCTTGGTCATCATCACGTTGCCCGGCTTGATGTCCCGGTGGACCAGGCCCATCTCGTGGCTGATCTCCAGCGCCGCCAGCACATCCGCGGTGATCTTCAGCGCCTTGTCGGCGGGCATCGCGCCGATCTGGGCGACGTCCGCGTCGAGCACCGAGCCGAGCGGCTTGCCCTCGATGTACTCCATGACGATGTACGGCGTCGTCATGCCGTCCATCTCGTCCTCGCCGGTGTCGAAGACCGAGACGATGTTGGTGTGGGTGAGCTTCGCCACGGCCTGCGCCTCGCGGCGGAAGCGCTCACGGAAGGCCTGTTCGCGGCCCAGCTCGGTGTGGAGTGTCTTGATCGCGACCTGGCGGTCGAGCACCGAGTCGTACGCGAGGTGGACGGAGGCCATACCGCCCTCGCCGAGCAGGTCCCGCAGTTGATACCGGCCACCGGCTAGCGACCGCCCCGCGTACCGGCCCTGTGCGGCGTCCTGGCTCATCTTCCTGCGTCCCCCATCGGCGCGCGCGAAAGCAGCTGGCGTGGCTCCCGCGATCGGTGATCCCTGATGATGCTGGTGATCCTTTGTGCTATTCCCGGCCAAGTCTGCCCGAGGGCACTGACACGTCAAGCGCGGTGCCCGATCCGTGACCGTACGCGAAAGAAGCGTCGCGGAAGCGTTACAGGGGGCGTACGCCCGGTACACAGAACTTGCACGAGTGCGCGCGCTGCGGGTTTCATGGCCGATCAACCTTTGAATCCACCTTGAATCCGTCGTGAACCCGTCGCGCATCCAACCCGGACCGGCCACTTGCGTGAAGGCTGTAGCGTGGCCGACGGAGACCGTAACAAGTACCGCGCGGACCGCGGGCAGAAACGACGGCGAGGACTGATGGCACAGCAGCAGCGCTCTCAGGGCCCGTCCGACCCCGAGGCGACTGGCGGCGGCATGTCGGACGCGCCGGAGTTGTGGGGCAACGGCGGGCTTGTCGGTGACGGTCGGTACCGGATGACCCACAGACTGGGCCGGGGCGGCATGGCCGAGGTGTTCGCGGCCGAGGACGTACGTCTCGGCCGGACGGTCGCGGTCAAACTGCTCCGCTCCGACCTGGCCGAGGACCCCATCTCCAAGGCCCGCTTCACTCGTGAGGCCCAGGCCGTGGCCGGCCTCAACCACCACTCGATCGTGGCGGTCTACGACTCCGGTGAGGACATGGTGAACGGCACTCCCGTGCCGTACATCGTCATGGAGCTGGTCGAGGGCCGCACCATCCGTGATCTGCTGATCAACGCGGAGGCGCCCGGCCCCGAGCAGGCCCTGATCATCGTGTCCGGGGTGCTGGAGGCGCTCGCCTACTCCCACCAGCACGGCATCGTGCACCGCGACATCAAGCCGGCGAACGTCATCATCACCCACAACGGGGCCGTGAAGGTGATGGACTTCGGCATCGCGCGCGCCCTGCACGGGGCGTCGACCACGATGACGCAGACCGGCATGGTCATGGGCACGCCCCAGTACCTCTCCCCGGAGCAGGCGCTCGGCAAGGCCGTCGACCACCGCTCCGACCTCTACGCCACCGGCTGCCTGCTCTACGAACTGCTCGCGCTGCGGCCGCCGTTCATCGGCGAGACCCCGCTGTCGGTGGTCTACCAGCACGTCCAGGACATCCCGGTGCCGCCGTCCGACGTCTCGGAGGGCGCGGCGCCGCCGGAGCTGGACGGCCTCGTCATGCGCTCCCTCGCCAAGGAGCCGGACGACCGTTTCCAGACAGCAGAGGAGATGCGCGGCCTCGTCCAGTACGGCCTGCAGATGCTGTACGACCAGGGCGGCCACACCGGCACCTGGAACACCGGGCCCGTCACCGTGCACGAGGGCCGGAACACCCCGCCGGGCGGTATGTCCGGAACCACCGTCATGCCGCATCCCGGCGAGTCGGGCACCTCGCAGATCCCCCAGCCGATCCTGCCCGGGTACGGCGGCGGGGGCCGGGACGACGGCGGTTTCGAGGGGAACGGCAACCGGGGCAGCGGCCGCGGCAAGCTGTGGATCCTCGCCGTCCTCGCGGTGATCGCCATCGCGGCGGGCGTCGCGCTGGCGCTGAACAACAACGACACCGGCACCGGCGGCGGCACCGACACCACCAAGTCCCCGTCCGCCTCGACGTCCAGCAAGGACAAGGACACCAGCGAGTCGCCCAGCGACGAGCCGACCGAGGAGCAGACGGAGGAGAGCACGGGCTCGGGCAGCGACCCCGACTACACGCCGTCGTACCCCCAGTCACCGTCGTTCAGCCAGTCACCCACGAACGAGCCGACGGACGAGCCGACGACGGAGGAGCCCACGACGGAGGAGCCGACGACCGACGAGCCGACGACGGAGGAGCCGACGGCGGATCCGAGCGACGACAGCAGCGGCGGGGACACCGCCGGTCTGCCCGGCGGCATCGGCGACGACGAGGAGTGACTGCGCGAGCGTCGGGCGAGTGATCTCGTGAGCGCAGGAGGGCGGTCCGGTAAGGACCGCCCTCCTGGGCGTTCACCCCTTACACACGGTCACCCCACGAACGCCTCGCGCACCGCGTCGTACTCCCGTGTCCACCACACCACCAGCGCTGAGGCGGCCGGGAACTGCGGATCGGCGCGGGTGTCGCCGCGCTCGTAGTGCCAGCGCAGCATCCAGAAGTCGTTGAGCCGCTCCCACCACACCCGGTGAACGGCGGCCGCGAGTTCGGCCGGGTCGGCGCCCGCGGAACGGCGGTACGCGCGCGCGTAGGACCGCACTCGGGCCAGGTCCAGGGTGCCGACCGGACGGACAAAGAAGATCACCGCGGCCCGGACCGCCTCCTCCGCGCGCGGCTGCACACCGAGCCGGTCCCAGTCGAGGATCGCGGCGGGCACATCGGGGACGTCGTCCCGGTACAGGACGTTGAAGGGGTGGAAGTCCCCGTGCACCCACCCCACCGAACCGCCCCGGGGCGGTCGCCGTCCCACGTGCCGCTCCAGCAGCTCGCGCCGCTCCAGCAGCCGATGCCGGGCGAGCGCGTCGAAGGCGTCGGCCGGCCGGTGGCGCCCTACCCGGTCGAGCAGTTCGTCGACGAGGGCGAAGGTGGCGGCCGGATCCGCGCTCTCGATCCCGGAGTCCGCCACGGCCCCCGGGGTGTCCCTACGGCAAGGGGGCCGCGGCGGGGCGGGGGCCCTGTCCTGAGCCTGCCGCTGGGCGGGAATCAGCCGCCTCCGTACCGGCACGGCCGGCATCACCTGCTCCAGGGACGCGTGGACGACGCCCAGGAGCGCTCCGAGGCGGGCGCACTGCCCGGTGGTCAGTTGACCGCCGTGCCGGTGCCGGCCGTCGATCCACGGGTGCAGGGCGTAGGCGTGGCCGCCGACGACCGCGACCGTGCGCCCGTCGCGCGCGGCCAGCGGTGGGGCCACAGGAACGCCCAGGTCGGCGAGGCGCTGGGTGGCCCGGTGCTGGCGCACGATCGCGGCCGGATCCGCGGTCTCGGGGTCGAAGTGGTGCTTGAGGAAGTACCGGCCGCGGGTGGTGGAGAGCCGGAAGCCGCGGTTGAGGAGCCCCTCGTCGACGGGTTCGCAGGTCAGGGCGGATCCGGCGGCGTACCGCTCCAGCAGGGGGCCCAGAGGGGGCGCGTGAAGCACGGAGGGTGGTACAGATGAGCGCGGCACGCGCCAGATGTTAGGGCACGCGCCACGCCGCTGACCTCGCGCTTGTCACACACAGTCGTTACCGATCGCAGAGTGCGCAGATCCGAACTGCGGCTCGACGCGCAGGCATGCGGACCGGAGAGCGGCAGTTCCTCGACTTCACGGATGGAGCAACTTCACCCACCGATCTCAGGGCCTGCCTCCGGCGAACTCTTCCCGTGGCCGGGGTGACCGGGATAACGTGCCGGTGTTCCGGCCCCCTGCCAGGCTGTAGCCAGTGCTGTGACCAGCAGCTGTTCCCGACGGACCCGACTTACTTGGACCCCCTAGTACCGAATTACTTGGAAATCCAAGGAAAATCGCAGGTCAGTAGGGGTTTCACAGGAATGTGGAGCACTGGGTAACGTGCTTCGTGCAGGGCGCTCGCCGGGGCACCTGTCACGTCTGTTCCCGGCCAAGGGCACCCACCCCGTGCACGGGCACCGGGATCAGGCGAGCCGCACTGGTCCTCGGCAATCCCGGGGGCCGGACCGACGGAGGAGCACACGTGACCGTGGAGAGCACTGCCGCGCGCAAGCCGCGACGCAGCGCCGCAGGCAAGACCGGCACCACCGGCAGCAAGGCGGCCGGCACCACCGGCACCAGGCGCGCCGCTGCGAAGAAGCCGACCGACGCATCGCCCGAACTCGTTCAGCTGCTGACGCCCGAGGGCAAGCGCGTCAAGAACGCCGAGTACGACCCGTTCGTCGCCGACATCACCGCCGACGAGCTGCGTGGCCTGTACCGCGACATGGTGCTGACCCGCCGCTTCGACGCCGAGGCCACCTCCCTGCAGCGCCAGGGCGAGCTGGGCCTGTGGGCCTCGCTGCTCGGCCAGGAGGCCGCCCAGATCGGCTCCGGACGGGCCACCCGCGCCGACGACTACGTCTTCCCGACCTACCGCGAGCACGGCGTCGCCTGGTGCCGCGGCGTCGACCCGACCAATCTGCTCGGCATGTTCCGCGGCGTGAACAACGGCGGCTGGGACCCGAACAGCAACAACTTCCACCTCTACACGATCGTCATCGGCTCCCAGACGCTGCACGCCACCGGCTACGCCATGGGCATCGCCAAGGACGGCGCCGACTCGGCGGTCATCGCCTACTTCGGCGACGGCGCCTCCAGCCAAGGCGACGTCGCGGAGGCCTTCACCTTCTCCGCGGTCTACAACGCGCCGGTCGTGTTCTTCTGCCAGAACAACCAGTGGGCCATCTCGGAGCCCACCGAGAAGCAGACCCGCGTCCCGCTGTACCAGCGCGCCCAGGGCTTCGGCTTCCCGGGCGTCCGCGTCGACGGCAACGACGTACTGGCCTGCCTCGCGGTCACCAAGTGGGCGCTGGAACGGGCCCGCCGGGGCGAGGGCCCCACGCTGGTCGAGGCGTACACCTACCGCATGGGCGCCCACACCACCTCCGACGACCCCACGCGCTACCGCCACGACGACGAGCGGGTGGCCTGGGAGGCCAAGGACCCGATCGCGCGCCTGCGCGCTTTCCTGCAGTCCGAAACGGACACGAACGAGGGATTCTTCGCGGAACTCGAAGCGGAGAGCGAGGCGTTGGGAAGGCGAGTGCGCGAAGTGGTGCGTGCCATGCCCGACCCGGACCACTTCGCCATCTTCGAGAACGCGTACGCGGACGGACACGCGCTCGTGGACGAGGAGCGCGCCCAGTTCGCCGCGTACCAGGCGTCGTTCGCCGATGTGGACGAAGAGGAGGGCGAGGAGCGATGACCACACAGACAGCCGCGCAGACGGCCGGGCAGCCGGGCGTGAAGAGCATGGCGATCGCCAAGGCGATCAACGAATCGCTGCGCAGGGCCCTCGAAGCCGACCCCAAGGTCCTCGTCATGGGCGAGGACGTCGGCAAGCTCGGCGGTGTGTTCCGGGTGACGGACGGCCTGCAGAAGGACTTCGGCGAGGACCGGGTGATCGACACCCCGCTCGCCGAGTCCGGCATCGTCGGCACCGCCATCGGTCTCGCCCTGCGGGGCTACCGTCCGGTGGTCGAGATCCAGTTCGACGGCTTCGTCTTCCCCGCGTACGACCAGATCGTCACCCAGCTCGCCAAGATGCACGCGCGCTCGCTGGGCAAGGTCAAGCTCCCCGTCGTCGTCCGCATCCCCTACGGCGGCGGCATCGGCGCGGTCGAGCACCACTCCGAGTCCCCGGAGGCGCTCTTCGCGCACGTGGCGGGCCTGAAGGTGGTCTCGCCGTCGAACGCGTCGGACGCCTACTGGATGATGCAGCAGGCGATCCAGAGCGACGACCCGGTGATCTTCTTCGAGCCCAAGCGGCGCTACTGGGACAAGGCCGAGGTCAACGCCGAGGCCATCCCCGGCCCGCTGCACAAGGCCCGTGTCGTCCGTGAGGGCACCGATCTGACGCTCGCCGCGTACGGCCCGATGGTGAAGCTCTGCCAGGAGGTCGCCGACGCGGCCGCCGAGGAGGGCCGCGCCCTGGAGGTCCTGGACCTGCGCTCGGTGTCCCCGCTGGACTTCGACTCGATCCAGGCGTCCGTGGAGCGCACGCGCCGGCTGATCGTGGTCCACGAGGCCCCGGTGTTCTTCGGCTCGGGCGCGGAGATCGCCGCCCGCATCACCGAGCGGTGCTTCTACCACCTGGAGGCCCCGGTCCTGCGCGTCGGCGGATACCACGCCCCGTATCCGCCGGCCCGTCTGGAGGAGGAGTACCTGCCGAATCTGGACCGGGTGCTCGACGCCGTCGACCGCTCGCTGGCGTTCTGAGGGAGAGGTCCGTGACGACGATGACAGACACGTCTCCGCGCGAGTTCAAGATGCCCGACGTGGGCGAGGGACTCACCGAGGCCGAGATCCTCAAGTGGTACGTCCAGCCCGGTGACACCGTCACCGACGGCCAGGTCGTCTGCGAGGTCGAGACGGCCAAGGCCGCCGTCGAACTGCCCATCCCGTACGACGGCGTCGTCCGCGCGCTGCACTTCCCCGAGGGCACCACGGTCGACGTCGGTACGTCGATCATCGCGGTGGACGTGGCGGGCGGGGCGGCACCGGGCCCGGCCCCGGACACGGACTCGGCCTCGGCCGTGGAAACCGGGACTTCCACCGCGCCCGCCGCGAAGCCCGCCCCGGCCGCCGCACCGCCGGCCAGGAAGCCGGAGGGCCGCAAGCCGGTCCTCGTGGGCTACGGCGTGGCCGAGTCGTCCACGAAGCGCCGCCCCCGCAAGGGGGTCCCGGCAGCGTCGGCGCCGGCCGAGGGCACGCTGTACGCGGCGACGGCGATCCAGGGTGTCCAGGGCGCCCAGGGTCTCCAGGGCGAGCTGAACGGGCACGGGCACGCCCCCGGCGGGCAGCGTCCGCTGGCCAAGCCGCCGGTCCGCAAGCTGGCCAAGGACCTCGGGGTGGACCTGACGACGATCACCCCGTCCGGCCCGGACGGCGTCATCACCCGCGAGGACGTCCACGCGGCGGTGGCCCCGCAGACCGCCCCCGAGCCCGTCGTGGCGGCGCCCGCGCCCACCGCCGCGCCCGCCGTCGCCCCGGCGCCGGTGGCGTCGTACGACGGCGCGCGGGAGACTCGCGTCCCGGTCAAGGGCGTGCGGAAGGCGACGGCGGCGGCGATGGTCGGCTCGGCCTTCACCGCGCCGCACGTCACGGAGTTCGTGACGGTCGACGTGACCCGCACGATGAAGCTGGTCGAGGAGCTGAAGCAGGACAAGGAGCTGGCGGGCCTGCGGGTCAACCCGCTCCTGCTGATCGCCAAGGCCCTGCTGGTCGCGATCCGCCGCAACCCGGACATCAACGCCTCCTGGGACGAGGCGGCCCAGGAGATCGTGGTCAAGCACTATGTGAACCTGGGGATCGCGGCGGCCACCCCGCGCGGACTGATCGTCCCGAACATCAAGGACGCCCACGCCAAGACGCTGCCCCAGCTCGCGGAGTCGCTGGGCGAGCTGGTCTCGACCGCGAAGGAGGGCCGGACCTCCCCCGCCGCCATGCAGGGCGGCACGGTCACCATCACCAACGTCGGTGTCTTCGGCATCGACACCGGCACGCCCATCCTGAACCCGGGCGAGTCGGCGATCCTCGCGGTCGGCTCGATCAAGCCGCAGCCGTGGGTCCACAAGGGCAAGGTGAAGCCCCGTCAGGTCACCACCCTGGCGCTCTCCTTCGACCACCGGCTGGTCGACGGCGAGCTGGGCTCCAAGGTGCTGGCGGACGTGGCGGCGATCCTGGAACAGCCGAAGAGGCTGATCACCTGGGGATGAGGCCCTCGACTGGGTAGGCTCATGGCAGGGGCCGGTCGCAAATTCGTCTTGCGACCGGCCCCTCCCGCGTCAGCCTTGCTCAGATGCCGTCAGCGTCGGCCGAGCACATACACCGGCGCCCCGTCCTCCGCCGCGCCCACGGGATGGATACAGGCGTGCTTGCGCAGCAGCCGGAGGCATTCGTTGACGCGGTGCACCGACAGTCCCGTACGGGCCGCGATGGCGTCCAGCGGCTGCCGCAACTCGCCCTCCTCGACGAGGACCGGGGCGATCACGACTGCCACCGTCCACACATCCGTCGTCACGGACAACCGCTCGCGCCAGTCGGCCAGGACGGTCTCCGTGGTGGGGTGCTTCGAGAACGCGGCGGTGTCCGGCGCCGGTCGGGCGAGGGCGAGGGCGTCGAGCCGGTCGGCGATGCGTTCCATGGCCTGGGCGATGGCCTGCTGGGCGATGAGGGTGGCGCTGTGGAGCTCCACCATTTGCTCCTGCAGGGCGATCGACTTGTGTTGCAGGTCAATCGATTTCTGCTGTGCCACCGCGAGTTGTTCGTCCGCCTGGAGGTTGCGCTCCTCCAGCCGGACGATGGCTTCCGCGACCTGCTCGGGCATGGCGTACGCGATGGGGGCCGCCGGATCGGCGGGCTGCACCTCGGCCTCCTCCAAGGTGTAGGAGCCCTCGCGCTGAACGGTCTCGATCACTTCGGCGACCCAGCGTTTGAAGGGCGCGCACTCCGGCTTGGTACAGGCGCTGACGAGAAGGATCAGACCCTGGAGGTCGATCAGATTCAGGTCTCGGCGCCACTCCCTACCTGCGGGAACGCTGAGACCGTGACTTCCAGTCAGTGTCTCGAGAATCTCTCGATGCTCTTCCGGGACGTGGTCGAGAAGAGCCTTTCGAGGAGTGGTGTAGCCCAACTGCTTGCACACATCCACCGCCGGGAACCAGTGGGTCCCGTCCGGCAGGGTCAGTCGGCGTACCCGGGCTCCGGTAGCCGCGTAGACGAAGTCACCGACGTCGAGGGCGTCCTCCTTCCGCATGCGGGGGTCGGGCTGATGCTTGCTGGGTTCGATCATGTGAACCACCTCCGCTGCGGAACGTACGGTGGTGGAAATCGAATATGCCAGCCGACTGTGTGACATTCACTATTGCGAGGGACGTTCGCCGATTTGCCTTGCGAAAGCGCCGACCGGTCGTACGAGAAGGGCCGACCGCTGGAGTGCGGTCGGCCCTTCTCGGAGGGGTGAAGCCGTTCGTGGCTAGAGCGTGGCGAAGCCGTAGTCCATCAGCTTCTTCACGTCCGCCATGCGGGTGGTCTCGTTGGTGGACGTGAGGACCGTGCCCACGATCGTCTTGCCGTTGCGGGTGGCGGCGAAGATGAGGCAGTACTTGGCCTCGGTGCCGGAACCCGTCTTGACGCCGATCGTGCCCTTCCAGCCGAGCAGGGCGTTCGTGTTGTTCCACGTCGCCATGGTGCGGGTGCTGCCGGTCTTGGTGATGGTCTTCGCCGTGTACGACTTCGTCGCCACGATCTTCTTGAACGTCGAGTTCTTCATGACGTTCCGCGCGAGCTTGCTGAGGTCGCGCGGGGTCGAGGCGTTCGCGCCCTTGCTGATGCCGTCGAACGAGTCGAACTTCGTGTTCGTCATGCCGAGGCTCTTGGCCGTGGAGTTCATCTTGGCGATGAAGTTCTTGGTACGGGCCGCCACCGTCGAGCCGGTACCGAACTTGTCGGCAAGCGCCATCGCGGCCTCGCAGCCCGACTTCAGCATCATCCCGTACAGCAGCTGACGGACGGTGACCTTGTCGCCGACGATCAGGTTGGCCGACGAGGCGCCGTTCTTGACGATGTAGTCGCTGTACTCCTTCTTGATCGTGACCTTGGCGTCGAGGTTCAGATTCGACTGCGACAGCACGACCTTGGCGGTCATGGCCTTCGTGGTGGAGGCGGTGAGCCTCTTGGTGTCGGCGGCCTTGGTGAAGAGCGTCTTGCCGTTGGCGGCGTTCATCACGAACCCGCCCTTGGCGGTGATCGTGGGCTTCGCGGGCGCGGCCTGCGCGGGAGCGGAGGTGACGACTCCGGTCGCGATCATCGCACCGGTGGTCACGACGACTGCAGCGGCTCTGCGGACACGCGCGCCCTTTATGGCGGTAATCAAGTCAAATACCCCGATTGCGTCAAATGTCTGTGGAGCGCGGCCACTTGGGCTCCGGTTTGCGGGCAAGCAGGGCCGCTTCTCGTTGACAAGTGAGTAGCACAAAAGGTTGTGCGTCGGGTGGGGCGGGGGTCAATTCACGTCCATCTCACAGTCTTCTGGCGGGTTCAAGGTGGGTTCGGGGCCGGTTTCGGAGTGGGCGTGCCGTCCCGGATCGTGGACGACGACGGCAATGCGTACGTGTTGTATCTATGCTGTGGCCATGCCTTCCGCCCCGGCTGCCGCCTCCCCCTCTACCTCCCGCTCCGCCTCCGTCCCCGCCGTGAAGCAGCCCCCCGCCGCCGACCGTGTCTACGCCCACGTCAAACGGGGCGTCCTGGAGCGGCACTACGAGGGCGGCACGCTGCTCACCGAGGGCGAGCTGGCCGAGGCCGTCGGGGTGTCCCGGACGCCGGTGCGGGAAGCGCTGCTGCGGCTGGAGGTCGAGGGGCTGATCAAGCTCTACCCGAAGAAGGGCGCCCTGGTGCTGCCCGTCTCCGCGCAGGAGATCGCGGACGTCGTCGAGACCCGGCAGCTGGTCGAGGAGCACGCGGTCCGCAAGACGGTCCCGGCCTCACCGCGGTTGATCGCACGGCTGGAGGAGCTGCTCGAACAGCAGAAGGCGCAGGCGGCCGCCGGGGACCTGGCGGGTGCCGCGGTCACCGACCGCTGTTTCCACGCCGAGATCGTCCGCAGCGCGGGCAACGAGATCCTCTCCCGCCTCTACGACCAACTCCGCGACCGGCAGCTGCGGATGGGCGTGGCCGTGATGCACGCCCACCCCGACCGCATCACCAAGACGCTCACCGAGCACGAGCAGATCCTCCGGGCGCTGCGCGACGGCGACGCGGAGGCGGCCGTGGCGATCGTGCACCGGCACGTCAACTGGTTCTCCAACCTGGCGCGGGGGGAGGTCCGTTGAGCCGCCCCGCCATTTCCTCGTCCGCCGGGTCCCTGCCCGGGGACCCGCCCGGCGGCCGGCGCGCCCTCGCCATCTGGGGTGTGGGCGTCTCCGTCTACTTCGTCGCCGTCATCTTCCGTACGTCGCTGGGCGTGGCCGGCCTCGACGCCGCCGACCGCTTCCATGTGGGCGCCTCCGCGCTGTCGACCTTCTCGATACTCCAGCTGCTGGTCTACGCGGGCATGCAGATACCCGTCGGCCTGCTGGTCGACCGGCTCGGCACCAAGAAGGTGCTGACCCTGGGCATCCTGCTGTTCACGGCCGGCCAGATCGGCTTCGCGCTGTCGCCGTCGTACGGCACGGCGCTGGCGTCGCGGGCGCTGCTGGGCTGCGGCGACGCGATGACCTTCATCAGCGTGCTGCGGCTGGGCAGCCGCTGGTTCCCGGCCCGGCGCGGGCCGCTGATCGCGCAGATGGCGGGCCTGGCCGGCATGGCGGGCAACCTGGTCTCGACGCTGCTGCTGGCCCGGCTGCTGCACGGGGTGGGCTGGACGGCGGCGTTCGCGGGCAGCTCGGTCGCCGGTCTCGTGGTCCTCGTTCTGACCCTGCTGTTCCTGAAGGACCACCCCGACGGGCATGAGCCGGAGCCCTTCCCGCACCGCGGGGCGGCCTACGTCCGGCGGCAGATCGCGGCGTCCTGGCGGGAGCCCGGCACCCGGCTCGGGATGTGGGTGCACTTCACCACGCAGTTCCCGGCGATGGTGTTCCTGCTGCTGTGGGGGCTGCCGTTCCTGGTCCAGGCGCAGGGCCTCAGCCGGGGCACCGCCGGCGAACTGCTCACCCTCGTCGTCCTGTCCAACATGGTCGTCGGACTGGTGTACGGCCAGATCGTGGCCCGGCACCATGCCGCGCGGCTGCCGCTGGCGCTCGGCACGGTCCTCGCGACGGCGGCGGTGTGGGCGACCACGATCCTGTACCCGGTCCTGTCCTCCGGTGAGCACGCGCCGATGTGGCTCCTGATCGTCCTCTGCGCGGTCCTCGGCGCCTGCGGTCCGGCGTCGATGCTCGGCTTCGACTTCGCCCGCCCGGCGAACCCGCCGGAGCGTCAGGGCACCGCCTCCGGAATCACCAACATGGGTGGTTTCGTCGCCTCCATGACCACCCTCTTCGCGGTCGGCGTCCTCCTGGACCTGACCGGTGACGACTACGCCGTCGCCTTCTCCGCCGTCTTCGTCCTCCAGGCGCTCGGCCTGAGCCAGATCTTCCGCCTCCGCGGCCGCGCGGCCCGCCGTGAACGGGAACGGCTGGTGGCCAGCCGGGTGGAGACCGTGCACGTACCGGCGTGAGCGCGGGGCCGCGCGGGAACCCGATGCCCTGGCGACTGACTCGGCGACTCGGCGACTCGGCGGCTCGGCGACCGGCGGCTACACGGTCACCGCGAACGCCCGCAGGATCGCCGCGATCAGGTGGGGGTCGCCCTCGGCCTTGATGCGGTCGGCGACGAGGTCGGCGGTGACGCGGCCGCAGGCCAGACGGACGTAGGTCTCCCAGTCCAGCGTGAGCGTGGCGGCGGGGCCGAGCGCGGGGGAGGTCTCCAGGGTGCCGCGGCCCTGGATGTCGACGCGGACGGTACGGATGAACTCCACCGGCCCGTGCACATCGAAGACGACGGCCGAACTGCGCGGCGCCTGCGCGTCCTCGGCGACCACCTTCGGCAGCACGGACAGCAGCTCGTCACGGACGACGAGCGCGCCCGGCGAGTCCAGGTTCCCCGGCACGCCCAGCGCGGCGCGCAGGTCCTGCTCGTGGACCCAGACGTCGAACGCGCGGTTCCGCATGGCCTGTTCGAGGGTCAGCTCGGTGCCGAGCGGCCCACGGATCTTGTGCCCGGGGTCCCGCGACTCGTTCCGCAGCTGACGGTTGCGCCGGATGATCGTGTACTCCAGCTCGGAGGTCATCTCCGGCGCGGTGTGGTGACGGCGGGCGTCGACCTGCATCTCCATGTACCGCTGGTGCTCGGTCCGTACGTGGTACAGGTCGCGCGGGAGGGTGTGGATCGGCCGCGGGTCGCCGAGCATCTCGCAGTCCAGGCCGATGACATGGGAGACCACGTCGCGCACCGACCAGCCCGGGCATGGCGTCCGCCGGTTCCACTCGCCCTCCACGAGCGGCGACACCAGCTCGGATATCGCGTCCACGGAGTGGGTCCAGGCGTCGGCGTAGGGCTGAAGAGTGGGATGCAGACTCACGGAACGGGACCCCTCGGGCGGTCGGTACCTGTCAGTACGGTCGGTGCGTATCGGTATGTGGGTGGCGGATTTCGGTGGGGGCGTCGGCGTTGACGGCGATGAGTAGGTCGTCGGCGGCTGTCAGTGGGTGCTGTGGAACGTTAAGTTACGCTGCTGTGAGGCACCCCGGCAGTGCTTTCGTGTGACGATCGTAGGCCGGTGTGGACGGCTCGAATGCCAGGACGGTGGTAGTGTGCGCGCCTCGCTCATCCAGATCGGCGTAGACGAGGACGAATCGGTCGATTCGCGCAGGCGGCGCGTGGCGGCGCTGGTGCGGGAGCAGTCCGGCGCCGATCTCGTCGTCCTGCCGGAGCTGTGGCCCACCGGCGCATTCGCGTTCGAATCTTTCGCCACCGCGGCCGAGCCGCTGGAGGGGCCGACGTACGAGGCGATGGCCAAGGCGGCGAGCGACGCGGGGGTCTGGCTGCACGCGGGCTCGATTCCCGAGCGTGCGCCTGACGGAACTCTCTACAACACCTCCCTCGTCTTCTCACCGTCCGGCGACCTCGCCGCCTCCTACCGCAAGATCCACCGCTTCGGCTTCGACAAGGGCGAGGCCGTGCTGATGGGCGCCGGCTCGGAACTGGTCACCCTCGGGCTGCCCGACACCACCATCGGCATCGCCACCTGCTACGACCTCCGCTTCCCCGAGCTGTTCCGCGGGCTCGTGGACGCGGGCGCCGAGACGTTCGTGCTGTCGGCGGGGTGGCCCGAGCGGCGGCGGTCGCACTGGACCCTGCTGGCGCGGGCCCGTGCCGTCGAGAACCAGGCCTACGTCCTCGCCTGCGGAACGGCCGGTACGCACGCGGGAGTTCCCCAGGCCGGTCACTCGATCGTGGTCGACCCCTGGGGCGAGGTGCTGGCGGAGGCCGGCCCCGACGAGGAGGTCCTCACGGTCGAGTTCGACCCCACGAAGGTCGCGACCACCCGCGAACAGTTCCCGGCGCTGAAGGACAGGCGGCTGGGAGTGGAGCCACCGCGTCGTTGATCTCCGGGCCGGGCCGGGCCGGGCCGGGGTCGGGGCTGGGCTTGGCTTGGCTGGGCCGGTGGTCCGCGCCGGGACCGTCAGTCGTCCTCCCTCTCCCGCTCCGACAGGTTGATCACGCACACCGTGACGGCGATCAGCAGCGCCGGGTCCGCGTCGTCGCGTACGACGTCGAGGCCGTAGGTCTCGCGGACGCGCAGCCATCGGCGGGAGATGTGCGCGAGGAGCTCGCCGTCGTACTCGATGACGAACTCACGGTCGAGGATCTTGCCGCTGACATCGAGTTCGGTGCCGTCCGCCAGGGCGACCCGGTAGTGGTTGCGCAGCAGGGACAGGCGTTTGCGGCGGACCGTGGCCACGGGCTCGCCACCCCGTTCGACGACCATCGTGTCGCGCAGGGCGAACATCTTGCGACGGATGTCGATCAGTACCTGTCCCCGGGTGTCCTTCAGCTCGAAGGTGTCCCGCAGCCGCATGGCCTTGCCGTCGACGAGGAAGGCCTTCCTGCCGTGCTCGTCCTCGATCCAGTAGTCGTCACCGATGCCGAGGAGCCGGTCGCGTACGAGGAATCTCATGCCTTCAGGCGTTCCCCCGGACCCGTTCCGAAACGTCGCCTGTAGGCCGAAGGGCTCAGACCGGTCTCCCGGCGCAGCCGGGCGCGCAGATTCGCGGCGGTCCCGAGACCGCTGCGCTCGGCGACCACGTCGAGACGGTGCTCGCCGCGCTCGATGAGCCGCCGGGCCAGGGTCACGCGCTCGCCGATGAGCCAGGCCAGCGGTGTCGTGCCGAGCTGGGCGCGGAAGCGGCGGTGCAGGGTGGCCGGTGACACGGCCGCGCGGGTGGCGAGGTCGGCGACCGTGAGCGGGGTGTCGAGCCGCGCCTGCGCCCAGGCCAGCACGGGGCCGAGGGACTCGTCGGGTACGTGCGGAACGGGCCGTTCCACGAACTGCCGCTGCCCGCCGTCGCGATGGGCGGCGAACACCAGCCGCCGGCTCACCGCGTTGGCGATCTCCGCGCCGTGGTCCCGGCGCCAGAGGTGCAGCCCCAGGTCGAGCGAGGCCGCGCTGCCGGCGGAACTCAGCAGGTCCCCCTCGTCGACGTAGAGCACGTCCGGTTCCAGCCGGACCTTCGGATGCAGTTCCCGGAACGCCTCGGCCCAGCGCCAGTGCGTGGTGGCCCGGCGCCCGTCGAGCAACCCGGCCTCCGCCAGCGCGAAGGTGCCGGTGCAGAAGCTCACGACCCGCGCCCCGCGCGCGTGGGCACGCCGGATCGCGTCGAGCACGGCGGCACCGCGCGGTACGACGTTGTCCGGGCGGCCCGGTACGACCAGGGTGTCCGCGTCGTCGACGGCGTCGAGCCCCGCCACCCCGGTCAGGGTGAAGAACCCGTGGTTCATCCGGACCTCCGGCCCGGGCGTGCACAACGTCACCTCGTACAGCGGCGCGGGCAGCTCCAGCTCGGGCCGCGGCAGCCCGAACAGCTCGGTCGCGACGCCCACCTCGAAGGGGTTGGTCGCCTCGTCGACGATCACCGCGACGCGGTGGGGAGGGTGAGGGGATGGGGGCGAGGTCGGGGGCGGGTCAGGGCTCGGGCTCGGGCTCGGGCTCGGACTTCGGTGGTGCTGCGAGGATTCTTGCGGCATGTGCGATTCCTAGCACTCGTACGGTGCAGCGCACAGGCCGACGATGAGGGCATGGAATCCAAAGCACCCGTTTCCCTGGCCGAGGCGCTCGCTTCCTTCGACGCGCTCTGGAGCCCCCGCATCGTCACCACCGTCAACGACTACGACGTCCGCGTGGCCAAGGTCGAGGGTGAGCATCTCTGGCACGTTCACGACAGCACCGACGAGTTCTTCCTGGTCGTCGAGGGCGAGTTGCACATCGGTCTGCGCGAGGCGGCCGGCGAACGCACGGTCGTCCTGCCGCGGGGCTCCGTCTTCACCGTCCCACGAGGTGTGGAACACCGGCCGTACGCCCCGGCCCGCGCCGCGATCCTGGTCATCGAGCCCACGGGTACCAGCACGGTCGGTGACCGCCACGACGAGGTTCCGGACCACGTGGACGAGACCATCGGACATGCGCTGAACTGAACGAGAGAGTTATCCACAGGGCTGTGGGCGAGGTTTTCCACAGGCTTGCGAGTGGGTCGTCGATACGTGGCAGGCTTGATCCATGAGCGATTCCACGACCGAGCACCCGGCACCCCGCCGTGTCCGCGTCCGCGCCCCCGAGCTGATCGGGAAGGGCGGCTGGCTGAACACGGGCGGGAAGCAGTACAGCCTCGCTGACCTGCGGGGAAAGATAGTGGTGCTGGATTTTTGGACGTTCTGCTGCATCAACTGTCTGCATGTCCTGGACGAGCTGCGGGAGCTGGAGGAGAAGCACCGGGACACCGTGGTGGTCATCGGGGTGCACTCGCCGAAGTTCGCGCACGAGGCGGAGCACGGGGCGGTGGTGGACGCCGTCGAGCGGTACGGCGTGGAGCATCCGGTGCTGGACGATCCGGAGCTCGCCACCTGGAAGCAGTACGCGGTACGGGCCTGGCCGACGCTCGTGGTGGTCGACCCGGAGGGGTACGTGGTCGCCCAGCACGCGGGCGAGGGGCATGCGCACGCCATCGAGCGGCTGGTCGCGGAGCTGGAGGCCGAGCACGGGGCCAAGGGCACGTTGCGGCGCGGCGACGGGCCGTATGTGGCGCCGGAGCCCGAGCCGACGGTGCTGCGCTTCCCCGGCAAGGCACTACTCCTGCCGGACGGCGACTTCCTGGTCAGCGACACCACCCGGCACCGGCTGGTCCGGTTGGCGCCGGACGGCGAGACCGTCGTCCGGCACTACGGCTCCGGCGAGCGCGGGCTCGTGGACGGCAGCGCGGAGCACGCCCGCTTCAGCGAGCCGCAGGGGCTGGCGCTGTTGGACGGCGGTGCCGTGGTCGTCGCCGACACCGTGAACCACACCCTGCGCCGGCTCGACCCGGACACCGGGCATGTCACGACGCTCGCGGGCACAGGCCGCCAGTGGTGGCAGGGCTCGCCGACCTCCGGCCCCGCCTGGGAGGTCGATCTGTCCTCACCGTGGGACGTGGCGGTGTTCGGCGGCAAGGTGTGGATCGCGATGGCCGGCGTCCACCAGCTGTGGACGTACGACCCGGTGGACTGCACGGTCGCCGTGGCCGCCGGGACGACGAACGAGGGGCTGGTGGACGGACCGGGCGGCGAGGCCTGGTTCGCCCAGCCGTCGGGGCTGGCCGCCACCGCCGACCGGCTCTGGCTCGCCGACTCCGAGACGTCCGCGCTGCGCTGGGTGGACCTCGACGGGACGGTCCACACGGCGGTCGGCACGGGACTCTTCGACTTCGGGCACCGTGACGGCCCGGCCGAACAGGCGCTGCTCCAGCACCCGTTGGGCGTCACCGTCCTGCCCGACGGCTCGGTGGCGGTGAGCGACACCTACAACCACGCGCTGCGCCGCTACGACCCGGCGACGGACGAGGTCACCACGCTGGCGACGGACCTGAGAGAGCCCAGCGACGCGGTGCTCGTCGGGGACGACCTGGTGGTCGTGGAGTCCGCCCGGCACCGGTTGACCCGGCTGCGGCTGCCGGAGGAGACGGTGAAGATCGAGGCCGTCGCGCACCGCACCCGGCGGGCGGCCACCGAAGTCGCCCCCGGGAGCGTGCGGTTGGACGTCGTCTTCCAGGCCCCGGCGGGGCAGAAGCTCGACGAGCGGTACGGCCCGTCGACGCGGCTGCTCGTCTCGTCCACCCCGCCCGAGCTGTTGCTGGAGGGCGAGGGAGCGGACACGGATCTGTCCCGCACCCTCGAACTGAACCCGTCCATATCCGAGGGCGTCCTCCACGTCTCGGCGATGGCCGCCTCCTGCGACGACGACCCCGCCGTGGAGTACCCGGCCTGCCATGTCCACCAGCAGGACTGGGGCGTGCCGGTCCGGCTCACACGGGACGGCACGGACCGGCTGCCGCTGGTGCTGGCGGGGATGGACGAGGGCAGCAGGGTCTAGTACCCCTGGTACCCGCCCCGCTGGTGGTGGTCCTCGTCGATGACGGGGGACGTGGGGGGCACCACGACCCGCTTCCGCTTGGCGATGCTGCTGAAGGTCGCGACGCCGATGAGTCCGACGATCATGAAGATGACGCCGACCAGGTCGAGGTTGACGCCCTGCATGTCCCAGTCGGTGGCGAACGTGAGGATGGCCCCCACCGCGATCAGAATGATGCACCCGCCCAGGCCCATGAGTGTTCCCTCCCAGTGTCCGGTTGGGTCGGCCGGTCGTTCCGGTCGTTCGGTCCTACCGGTCGACACCGGGTACCCGGACAGGCCGGTCCGTAACAGCCGTTGCGGGCCGGGCCCGAGGATCAGCCCTCCAGGAAGGCCACCAGGGAGTTCGCCAGGAGGTAGGGGTCCTTGGCGCCGCACAGCTCGCGGACGCTGTGCATCGAGAGGATGGCGACGCCGATGTCGACGGTGCGGATGCCGTGCCGGGCGGCGGTGATGGGGCCGATGGTGGTGCCGCAGGGCATCGAGTTGTTGGAGACGAAGGTCTGGTAGGGCACGCCGGCCTTCTCGCAGGCGGCGGCGAAGACGGCACGGCCCGAACCGTCCGTGGCGTAGCGGTTGTTGACGTTGACCTTGAGGAGCGGGCCCGCGTCCGCGCGGGGGTGGTGCGTCGGGTCGTGGCGCTCCGCGTAGTTGGGGTGGACGGCGTGCCCGGTGTCGGAGGAGAGACAGACCGAGCCGGCGAAGGCACGGGCCCGGTCCTCGTAGGAGCCGCCGCGGGCGAGGACCGAGCGCTCCAGCACGCCGCCGAGCAGCGGGCCGTCCGCGCCGGTGTCGGACTGGGAGCCGTTCTCCTCGTGGTCGAAGGCGGCGAGGACGGGGATGTACGGGAGGTCGTCACCGGAGGTGGCGACGGAGGCGAGTGCGGCCGTACCGGCGTGCACGGAGAGGAGGTTGTCCATGCGGGGGCCGGCGAGCAGTTCGTTGTCGCGGCCCAGGTACGAGGGCGGTTCGACGGAGTGGGTCATCAGGTCCCAGCCGGTGACCTCGCCCTTGGGGAGGCCCGACTCCTCCTCCAGGAAGGCGATCAGGTCACCGTCGCGGACGTCGTCGCCGAGGCCCCAGACGGGCTGGAGGTGACGCTGCTTGTCGAGTTTGAGGCCGTCGGAGGTGACGTTGCGGTCGAGGTGGATGGCGAGTTGGGGGACGCGCAGGAGGGGTCTGTCGATGTTGACGAGGCGGCTGGTGCCGTCGCGCAGGGAGAGCCGGCCGGCGATACCGAGGTCGCGGTCGAGCCAGGAGTTCAGCAGCGGGCCGCCGTAGATCTCGACGGCGACCTGGCGCCAGCCGTGGGCGCCGCTGTCGGGGCGGGGTTTGACCCGCAGATTGGGGGAGTCGGTGTGGGCACCGACGATACGGAAGGGGGTGTGGGGGTGGGCGCCCTCCGGCACGTACCAGGCGATGATCGCGCCGCCGCGCAGCACGTACTTCCCGCCCAGCGATCCGTCCCACGCGTCGGTCTCCGAGACCTGCCGGAAGCCTGCCTTCTCCAGCTTCTCCGCGGCGCTCGCCACCGCGTGGTACGGGGTCGGGCTGCTCGCCAGGAAGGTCATGAGGTCGTCGGTGTGGCCGCGGTCGAAGCGTGGGGGTGTGCGCATGGGGTTCACCTTAACGACGTACGAGGGCCCACTCCCGGGGGATGGGAGCGGGCCCTCGTGGTAAGCGTGCGGAGGAGAGGACGCCGGACGGACGGGCAGGGTCCGTCCGGCGCCACGACCGGGGCGCGGCCGGGAGAGGGGCGTTCGGAGCGGTGTCTAGAACGCCGCCTCGTCCAGCTCCATCAGGTCCAGGTCGACGCCCTCGGAGACCTTGCGGGCGAGGGTGACGCTCGGGAGGACGTTGGCCGCGAAGAACTTCGCCGCCGCGATCTTGCCGGTGTAGAAGGGCTTGTCCTTGGCGGAGGCCGTCTCCAGCTTCTCGGCGGCCACGGCGGCGCCCTTGAGGAGCAGGTAGCCGACGACCACGTCACCGGAGGCGAGGAGCAGGCGGGTGGTGTTGAGGCCCACCTTGTAGATGTTCTTGACGTCCTGCTCGGTGGCGGCCAGGTCGGTGAGGAGGAGGCCGACGATGGCCTCCAGCTCGACGGCGGCCTTGGCGAGGTGCTCACGGGCACCGTCCAACTGCTCGCCGCCCTCACCGAGGGCGAGGAACTTCTTGATCTCCTCGGCGAGGGTGTTCAGCGCGGCGCCCTGGTTGCGGACGATCTTCCGGAAGAAGAAGTCCTGGCCCTGGATCGCGGTGGTGCCCTCGTACAGGGTGTCGATCTTGGCGTCGCGGATGTACTGCTCGATCGGGTACTCCTGGAGGAACCCGGAGCCGCCGAAGGTCTGCAGGGACTGGGCGAGCTGCTCGTAGCCCTTCTCGGAGCCGTAGCCCTTGACGATGGGCAGGAGCAGGTCGTTCAGGGCCTCCAGGGCGGAGCTGTCCTCGCCCGCCGCCTCCTTGACCTGGATCTCGTCCTGGATGGAGGCCGTGTAGAGGACCAGGGCGCGCATGCCCTCCGCGTACGCCTTCTGCGTCATCAGCGAGCGGCGGACGTCGGGGTGGTGGGTGATGGTGACCTTGGGCGCGGTCTTGTCCATGAAGTTCGCCAGGTCGGTGCCCTGGACGCGCTCCTTGGCGTACTCCAGCGCGTTGAGGTAGCCGGTCGACAGCGTGGAGATCGCCTTCGTGCCGACCATCATGCGGGCGAACTCGATGATGCGGAACATCTGGCGGATGCCGTCGTGCTTGTCGCCGATCAGCCAGCCCTTGGCCGGGTGACGGTCGCCGAAGGTCATCTCGCAGGTGTTGGAGGCCTTGAGGCCCATCTTGTGCTCGACGTTGGTGGCGTAGGCGCCGTTGCGCTCGCCCAGCTCGCCGGTCTCGAAGTCGAAGAGGTACTTCGGGACGAGGAAGAGGGACAGGCCCTTGGTGCCGGGGCCGTGGCCCTCGGGGCGGGCGAGGACGTAGTGGAGGATGTTCTCCTCCATGTCGTGCTCACCGGAGGTGATGAAGCGCTTCACGCCCTCGATGTGCCAGGAGCCGTCCTCCTGCTGGATCGCCTTCGTGCGGCCGGCGCCGACGTCCGAGCCCGCGTCCGGCTCGGTGAGCACCATGGTGGAGCCCCAGGTCTTGTCCACCGCGATCTGGGCGATCTTCTTCTGTACGTCGTTGCCCTCGTCGTAGAGGATCCCGGCGAACGCCGGGCCGGAGGAGTACATCCACACGGCCGGGTTCGAGCCGAGCAGCAGCTCCGCGTACGCCCAGATCAGGGAGCGCGGGGCGGTCGTACCGCCGATCTCCTCGGGTACGCCGAGGCGCCAGTACTCCGAGTCCATGAAGGCCTTGTAGCTCTTCTTGAAGGAGGCCGGTACCGGGGCGGTGTTCGTCTCGGGGTCGAAGACCGGGGGGTTGCGGTCGGCATCGACGAAGGACTCGGCCAGCTCGTTCTCCGCGAGACGGGCCAGCTCCTCCAGGATGCTCTTGGCGGTGTCCGTGTCCATCTCCGCGAACGGGCCGGTGCCGTACAGCTTGTCGCGCCCGAGCACCTCGAAGAGGTTGAACTCGATGTCGCGGAGATTCGACTTGTAGTGCCCCATGGCGACGGCTCCGTAAGAGAGATAGAGAGATCGGCGAGGCACTGGATCGATCCTCGCGCTGGTTCACGTACCAACTAGTAGCTTGCCTGTCGATGATGCTACCCATCAGTAATAAGAAGCAACCCCGAGCGGTCCATCTGTGACTCGTTACGCTTTGCCGCATGTACGGCTACGACCAGAGCGCCGGCGCTCAGCAGCAGTACGCCCCGCCGCCGCAGCAGCAGATGCCCGGGCAGATGCCCGGCGGCCAGATGGGGGGCGGTTACGGGCAGCAGGCACCGCTGTACCCGGAGCCGTCCCCGCCCTCCCTCGCGGACGCGGTGCGGGCCTTCACCACCGGGCAGCTGGCCGCGGAGGACTTCCAGCAGGTCTTCGCGACGTCCAAGGTGTACTGCCCGCGCGGCGACAACCCCGGGTTCCTGGCGCTGCACAACACGCAGCAGCCGGTGATCCCGATGTTCACCTCGCTCAAGGAGCTCCGCCGGTACGCCGGCAAGGAGTCCAAGTACTTCGTGATCACCGGTGCGGAGGTGATCGATCTGCTGCCGACCGGGTACGGGTTCGTCCTCGACATGGAGGGGGAGCACCGGATGGTGTTCGACGCGAAGGCGGTGGAGCAGATGGTGGAGTTCGCCATGCGGCGGATGTACGGATAGCTCCGCTGGTTGCGCCGGATTCCGGGTGCGGGGTGGTGGGGTGCGGTTCGTCGCGGGGTGCGGGGGTGTGGGGGTTGTTCGCGCAGTTCCCCGCGCCCCTGACGGGGCTGGGGCCTCGCTGAATCGTTTCTTCCGGTCCTGTGGGTCCTCTACTGTTCGCCGGTGACCTGGGTCGTCACCTCGCCGTTGGTCTCTGAGGCCGACGGCGTTCTGCTGTCCGGGGGGCGCGAGGGAATGGGATGCGGGGGCGCGCTGTTAGGCCTGGCAGAAAGTTCAATAATCAACTAAACTGAGCGCACAAGGAGGTACCGACATGCCCGCAGTGACCGTCGAGAACCCGCTGACCCTGCCCCGTGTCGCCGCACCGACCGACGCGGTGGCCCGTCCGGTGCTCACCGTGACGACCGCGCCCAGTGGTTTCGAGGGCGAGGGTTTCCCGGTCCGCCGTGCCTTCGCCGGGATCAACTACC
This sequence comes from Streptomyces sp. NPDC107538, assembly GCF_055657445.1. NCBI lineage: Bacteria > Bacillati > Actinomycetota > Actinomycetes > Kitasatosporales > Streptomycetaceae > Streptomyces > Streptomyces sp. NPDC107538. The sequence continues at coordinate 224,710 of NZ_JBVKAY010000003.1, forward strand.
GCCACCTCGACCCGTTCATCATGATGGACCAGATGGGCGAGGTGGACTACGCGCCGGGAGAGCCGAAGGGCACCCCCTGGCACCCCCACCGGGGCTTCGAGACCGTCACCTACATCATCGACGGGATCTTCGACCACCAGGACAGCCACGGTGGCGGCGGCACCATCACCAACGGTGACACCCAGTGGATGACGGCCGGTTCGGGCCTGCTCCACATCGAGGCGCCGCCGGAGTCCCTCGTCATGTCCGGCGGTCTCTTCCACGGCATCCAGCTGTGGGTGAACCTCCCGGCCCGCGACAAGATGATGGCCCCCAAGTACCAGGACATCCGCGGCGGCCAGGTCCAGCTGCTCACCACCCCGGACGGCGGCGCGCTGCTCCGCGTCATCGCCGGTGAGCTGGACGGCCACCAGGGGCCCGGTGTCACCCACACCCCGATCACCCTGCTCCACGCGACGGTCGCGCCGGGTGCGGAGATCACCCTGCCGTGGCGCGAGGACTTCAACGCCCTCGCGTACGTCCTCGCCGGGCGCGGCAGCGTCGGTGTGGACCGGCGTCCGATCCACCTCGGTCAGACGGCCGTCTTCGGCGCGGGCTCCTCGATCACCTTCCGCGCGGACGAGCAGCAGGACTCCCACGCGCCCGACCTGGAGATCGTGCTCCTCGGCGGACAGCCGATCCGTGAGCCCATGGCCCACTACGGCCCGTTCGTCATGAACACCCGCGACGAATTGCAGCAGGCGTTCGAGGACTTCCAGAAGGGGCGGCTGGGGACGATCCCGGCGGTTCACGGAATGACCGCCGAAGGGTTGTAGGCCCAGGAGCGAGCTCGGAAACGGCCCCGTCCACAGGTGGAGGGGGCCTTTTCTTGCACTCACCGCTCGACGCCGTGCGAAGGCTGGCGATGGCGTCGTACCGCCGTTCGAGGTCGGGTCACCCGGGCGGGGTGTCCTCCCGTGGCAGGGGTGTGCGGGGCGTGGTCCGCTGGGGGCGTGCAGGTGCTTCCGGAATCCGTGCGGCGTGTGGCCGCGTGGTGTGCCGTCGTGCTGCTCGTGGCCGGGGTCGGGTACGTCGGGGTCCGGCTGTGCGTGGAGTTCCGGACGGCGGTGACGCCGGTGCTGCTCGCGCTGCTCGGGACCGCGTTGCTCGGGCCGTTGCACCGGAGGCTGGTGAAGGCGCGGGTGCATCGGTCGGTGGCGGCGGGGCTCACCTGTGTGGCCGTGGTCGGGGTGGTCGGCGGGGCCGTGTACATCGTGGTCGCGGCGCTCATCGAGACCGGGGACCAGATCATCGCCTCGCTGCGGGACGCGGCCGGGGATCTGACCTCGCGCTTCGGGGCGGCGGGGACCTCGCTCGACGATCTGGCCGCCAACGCGAAGGAGTTGCTCACCAAGTTCGGGGGGACGGCGGCGTCCAACGTCATCAGTGGGGTGAGTGTGGTCGGGGAGGCCCTCGCCATGGCCGTCCTCGCGCTGTTCCTCGTCTTCTTCTTTCTGCGGGACTCCCATCGGGCCGTGGACGTGATCCGGGCGCTGTCGCCGCGCGGCGGCGCGGACACGGTCGAGGCGATCGCGCGGCGGGCCTACGAGGGGGTCGAGGGGTTCATGCGGGGGACGACGCTGATCGCGCTCATCGACGCGGTCTGCATCACGGTGGGGCTGCTGGTGCTGGACGTGCCGGGGGCGGTGGGGCTGGGCGCGCTGGTGTTCGTGGGGGCGTACATCCCCTATCTCGGGGCGTTCCTCTCCGGGGCGGTGGCCGTGCTGGTGGCGCTCGCGGACCGGGGGGTCGTGATCGCGTTGTGGGTGCTGGGGGTGGTGCTCGCCGTGCAGGTGCTGGAGGGGCATGTGCTGACGCCGGTCATCCAGAGCCGGACCGTGCAGATGCATCCGGCGGTGGTGATGCTCGCGATCACGGCGGGGGCGTCGGTGGCGGGGGTGCTCGGCATGTTGCTGGCGGTGCCGCTGACGGCGGCGGCGTTCGGGGTGGTGCATGAGGTGCGGGGGCGGTATGGGGGTGAGCCGGTCGGGGGTGGGGCGGTTGAGTAGGGGTTCCGTCGCTGGTGGCTGGTGGCTGGTGGCTGGTGGCTGAGGGCTGAGGGCTGAGGGCTGGGGGTTGGGGGCGGGCCGTGTGCTTTCCGTGCCCCTTGTGCGGCGTGGTCAGCTCGGTAGGTGTCCGTTCGAGCCGTCCGGTGGGGCCGTTTCGTGCAGTTCGAACCAGATGCTCTTGCCGTCGCCGCGGGGGTCCACGCCCCAGGCGTCCGCGAGCATGTCCATGAGGACGAGGCCGCGGCCGGAGGAGGCGAGTTCGCCGGGGTGGCGTTTGTGGGGGAGGGCGTCGCTGGCGTCGGTGACCTCCACGCGCATCCGGCGTTTGCCGGTGCCGCCGGTCATCTCGGCGACGAGGAGCGCGTCGGCGTCCGTGTGGACGAGGACGTTGGTGAGCATCTCGGAGACGAGGAGGATGGCGGAGTCGATCTGGTCGTCGCAGTTCCAGTCGTGGAGGAGTTCGCGGATCTGCTGGCGGGCGCCGGAGATGCGTTCGGGTTCCGCCTGGGCGATGGTCAGGGCGGTGCGGCGTACGGGCGGCCGTACGGCCGTGGTGTCGCCGCGGCCGCCGCCCTCGCTCTCCCGGGACAGCAGCAGCATCGCTATGTCGTCCTCCCGCCGGTCGGCGAGCGGGCCGGGCGTGTGATGCGACGAGGGACCGTGCACCCCTTGGACCAGCGCATCCGCCAACGCCTCCAGCCGCCCTGGCGCGAGACCGGTGGGCTGCGGGCGGGGTGGAGGGAGGGGGGTCGGCCGGGGGGTGCCGGGCGCGACGCTGCCGTGCGCGATGCCGCCGGGGGTCGGGTGGCTGGGCGCGGGGTCGTCGGGGCCGGGGTGATGGGGTGCGGCATGGCCGGGGTCCGGCTGGCCGGGCGCACCCTCGCCATGGTCGGCGGGGCTGGTGGTGACGGGGCTGGGGTGCGGGTGGTCCGGTGTGGGGCCGTGGGGGTGCGGGTGGTTCGGCGCGCCCTCGCCGAGGCTGGGGCGGCTGGTGGTGACGGGGCTGGGGTTCGGGGGGGTCGGCGTGGGGGCGCTGTGGTCCGGGCGGCTCGGCGTAGGACCGCTGGGGTGCGGGTGGCTCGCCGTGGGGCCGCTGGAGTTCAGGTGGTTCGGCGGGCGGTCCCCTGACTTCGGGGTGCCCGGTGTGCGGGCATCGGGTTCCGGGTGGCTCCGCGGGACCTCATCGCGCTGCCGGACATCACCACGCTGCGGGCCGCCCGCCGTGGACGCACCCGTCTCCGGGCGACTCGTTTCAACGTGCCCCGGCTCGGGGGCGCGGGCTTCGTCACTGCCCGCTTCCCGCCGACCCGGCCTCCGAGCCTCGACGGCCGGGCCACCGGAAGAGCGCCCGTCGGCGGACGGGCCCGCGATCCTCGACCCACCGGCGGTGAGTCCGTCGGCAGGCGGCTCGTCGGCGTTTCGGCGCTCGGCGTTTCGTGCGTCGGCTTCCGGCTCTTCGGCATCCCGCCCGTCGGTGTTCAGTCCTTCGGCGCTTCGCCCGTCGGCAGCCCGCCCACCGACACCGGGTTCATCAACACCCGGCTCACCCGCACCCGGGCCACCGGCACCCGGTCCGACAGTCGCCGCACCAAGCCCCAGCTCCCCGGCGCCCGCCGCACCGACCCTCACCCCGGGAGCGTGCTCCCCCTCTCCGCTCATGCCCGTGGCATCCGGACCCGCCCCCGTGGTGGCGTCGCCGGCAGGGGGCGTGTCGAAGGATTCCAGGATGGTGCGGATGCGGCGCCAGCCCGTGTCGAGGTCGTGGCCGCCGGTTTCGATGAGGCCGTCGGTGCAGAGGAGCATGGTTTCGCCGGGTTCGAGGACCAGGCGGGTGGTGGGGTAGTCGGCGTCGGGGTCGATGCCGAGGGGGAGGCCGCCCGGGGTGGGGCGGACGAGGACCGTGCCGTCGGCCATGCGGATCACCGGGTCGGGATGCCCGGCGCGGGCGATGTCGAGCACGCCGGACACCGGGTCGACCTCGACGTAGAGGCAGGTCGCGAAGCGCAGGTCGGTGTAGGTGTCGGAGGCGGAGTCCGTGATGCCGTGCAGGAAGCGGGAGGCGCGGGAGAGGACCGCGTCCGGGGGGTGCCCCTCGGAGGCGTACGCGCGCAGGGCGATGCGGAGCTGGCCCATGAGGCCGGCGGCGCGCACGTCGTGGCCCTGGACGTCGCCGATGACCAGGGCGAACCGCCCGCTCGGCAGGGCGATCATGTCGTACCAGTCGCCGCCGACCTGGAGTCCGCCCCCGGTGGGGACATAGCGGGCGGCGACGCTCATGCCCGGTATCTCGGGACCCAGCGTGGGCAGCATCGTGCGCTGGAGGCCGTCCGTCAGCTCGCGTTCGGTCTCGGCGGCGCCCGCGCGGGAGAGGGCCTGGGCGAGCATGCGGGCCACGGTGGTCAGCACCGAGCGCTCGTCGGGGGTGAAGGTGACGGTGTGGGTGAAGCCCGCCATCCACGCGCCCATCGTGCGGCCGGCGACGGTCAGCGGCAGGAACGCCCAGGACTGGCGGTTGAACTGTTCCGCGAGCGGCCAGGCCGTGGGGTAGCGCGCCTTGTAGTCCTCGGGGGAGGAGAGGTAGACGGCCCGGCCGGTGCGGACCACCTCGGCGGCCGGGTAGTCCGTCTCCAGCGGCATATGGGTGAAGGGGCCCTCGGCGCCCTGGTTGTGGCCGTGGTGCCCGATGACGGTGAGGCGGTCGGCCTCCACACCGAAGACCGCGAGGCCGTCCGGCGAGAAGCCCGGCATCGCCAGGCCCGCCGCGACCCGCAGCACCTCCGCCGTGGAGCGTGCCTCGGCCAGCGCCCGGCCCGCGTCCAGCAGGAACGCCTCGCGGGAGCGCCGCCAGTCGCCGGTGACGGACGGGGCGCGGGCGGCGGTCGCCGGTGAGGGCTCGGTGACCTCCTGGATGGTGCCGATCAGCTCGAAGGACTTGCGGATCGGGTCGAAGGTGGGCTTGGAACGGCTGCGGATCGTGCGGAGCACCCGGCCCCGGTCGTCCATGACCCGGATCCGTACCTCGGCCAGGGTGTCCTCGGCGACGGCGAGCTGCACGACCGAGACGATCTCGTTCCAGTCGACGGGGTGCAGCCGGGACCGCGCCCCGGCCTGGGTGAGCGTCGTCGGCTCCGCGGGCAGCCCCATGAGCCGGGCGGCTTCGGCGTCCAGGGTGACGGTTCCGGCAGCGCTGTCCCAGGTCCACAGTCCCGTCGCGAGGGCGGACAGGACGTGCCCCACAGTGGGCGGGGGCTCACCAGTGCGCATTGACCCACTCTATGAACAGCTGATCGGACCGTGCCACCGAAGCCGAGACGGGCCCCGAGCGGGCCGGAAGCCATGACAAGCGCCCACGACCGGTGGCTACGGAGGTGACGACAATCGACGCTAGCGACAGTAACCGCTTACGGTCCTGCCCATGGCTATGACCGTGCGTATCCGGTCAGGGTTGCGTCCGTCGCTGGGGAGAGGGCCGGTCCGCCAGTGGGAAATGGTGGGGTGGTGATCTCGGGGTGCCCGGTACCCTTGGCGTTGTTTCACGTGAAACATCGGCCAGATCCCACCGGATCCCACCCGGATCCCCCCGGGATCCCCTCCCACATCCCCGATCAGCGAAGGCTGGATGAACGACGATGCATCGGTACAGGTCCCACACCTGCGGCGAGCTCCGCGCCTCTGACGTCGGCACCGACGTCCGGCTGAGCGGCTGGCTGCACAATCGGCGCGACCTGGGCGGCATCCTCTTCATCGATCTCCGCGATCACTACGGCATCACGCAGCTGGTGGCCCGTCCGGGCACCCCGGCCTACGAGGCGCTGGACAAGATCTCCAAGGAGTCGACCGTCCGCGTCGACGGCAAGGTCGTCTCGCGCGGCACCGAGAACATCAACCCTGACCTGCCCTCCGGCGAGATCGAGGTCGAGGTCGGCGAGGTCGAGCTGCTCGGCGCGGCCGCCCCGCTCCCCTTCACCATCAACACCGAGGACGGGGTCAACGAGGAGCGGCGCCTGGAGTACCGCTTCCTCGACCTGCGCCGTGAGCGCATGCACCGCAACATCATGCTGCGTACGGCCGTGATCAGCGCCATCCGTCACAAGATGACGGCGCTCGGGTTCAACGAGATGGCGACCCCGATCCTGTCCGCGACCTCCCCCGAGGGCGCCCGCGACTTCGTCGTGCCCTCGCGCCTCAACCCGGGCAAGTTCTACGCGCTCCCCCAGGCCCCGCAGCAGTTCAAGCAGCTGCTGATGATCTCGGGCTTCGACCGGTACTTCCAGATCGCGCCCTGCTTCCGTGACGAGGACGCGCGCGCGGACCGTTCGCCGGGCGAGTTCTACCAGCTCGACGTGGAGATGTCCTTCGTCGAGCAGGAGGACGTCTTCCAGCCCATCGAGAAGCTCATGACCGAGCTGTTCGAGGAGTTCGGCAACGGACGGCACGTCACCTCGCCCTTCCCGCGCATCCCGTTCCGCGAGGCGATGCTCAAGTACGGCTCCGACAAGCCGGACCTGCGCGCCCAGCTGGAGCTGGTGGACATCACCGATGTCTTCGAGGGCTCGGAGTTCAAGGCGTTCGCCGGCAAGCACGTCCGCGCGCTCGCCGTGCCGGACGTCTCGGCCCAGCCCCGCAAGTTCTTCGACCAGCTCGGCGAGTACGCGATCGAGCAGGGCGCGAAGGGCCTGGCCTGGGTGCGGGTCGCCGAGGACGGTTCGCTGTCCGGCCCGATCGCCAAGTTCCTCACCGAGGAGAACGTCGCCGAGCTGACCAAGCGGCTGTCGCTGGCCGCCGGTCACGCGGTCTTCTTCGGCGCGGGCGAGTTCGAAGAGGTCTCGAAGATCATGGGCGCGGTGCGGGTCGAGGCCGCCAAGCGTGCCGGGCACTTCGAGGAGGGCGTCTTCCGCTTCTGCTGGATCGTCGACTTCCCGATGTACGAGAAGGACGAGGAGACCGGCAAGATCGACTTCTCGCACAACCCGTTCTCCATGCCGCAGGGCGGTCTGGAGGCCCTGGAGACCCAGGACCCGCTGGACATCCTCGGCTGGCAGTACGACATCGTCTGCAACGGCGTCGAGCTGTCCTCCGGCGCGATCCGGAACCACGAGCCCGAGATCATGCTGAAGGCCTTCGAGATCGCGGGCTACGAGCGGGACACCGTCGAGGAGCAGTTCGCGGGCATGCTGCGCGCGTTCCGCTTCGGCGCCCCGCCGCACGGCGGTATCGCCCCCGGCGTCGACCGCATCGTCATGCTGCTCGCCGACGAGCCCAACATCCGCGAGACCATCGCCTTCCCGCTCAACGGCAACGCCCAGGACCTGATGATGGGCGCGCCGACGGAGCTGGAGGAGGCGCGGCTGCGCGAGCTGCACCTGTCGGTGCGGAAGCCGCAGCCGAAGTAAGGCAAGCCTTTATACGCGCCTTCCCGGTGAGGGACCTGAAATCGTCCGTCGATTTCAGGTCCCTTTCGTGTGTGCGGGGAAAAGAGGACCTTTTCTCAGCTCGTTGACAGGCTTCCTATCTAACTTCCCGGCGCATGACAGCCAATGAACAGGATCAAGAGAAGCAGCGGGAGCAGCGGGATCAGCGGGATGTGACGCGTCGGAAGGTCGTCGTGGCCGGTGCGGGCACCGTCGCGGCGGTGGGTCTGGGCGGTGCGATGGCGGCGAACGCCTTCGCGGGGGAACAGGGGAGAGAACCCGGTGGCCCCGCCCCCGCCCCGGAGGAGTGCTATCTGCTGACCTCCGAGACCACCGAGGGCCCGTACTACATCGACGCGGACAAGCTCCGCCGGGACGTCACCGAGGACCGCGAGGGCATCCCCCTCCTGCTCCGTCTCAAGGTGATCGACAACGAGACCTGCCGGCCGATCCGCAACGCGGCCGTGGACATCTGGCACTGCGACGCGGTCGGCGTGTACTCCGGCTACGAGGACATGGGCAACGGTGGTGGCGGCCCCGCCCCCACAGGCGAACCCCCGACGGGCGAGCCCCCGAGCGGTGACCCCTCCGGCCCGCCCCCGGGCGGCGGCCACCAGGAGCCGACGGACGACACCCGCTATCTGCGCGGCACCTGGCGCACCGACCGGCGGGGCTTCGTCACCTTCAGGACCGTCTTCCCGGGCTGGTACCGGGGCCGCTGCGTCCACATCCACACCAAGGTGCACGTCAACGGGGAGTGGACCGACGCCGGTTACGAGGGCGGCACCACCTGCCACACCGGCCAGTTCTTCTTCGACGAGGAGTCCGTGCTCGCCTCCGCGGTCGTGGAGCCGTACGTCTCCAACACCGACGAGCGGACGACGCTCGACGAGGACACGATCTACGACGGCAGCGGCACGCAGGGCGGTCTGCTGAAGCTCCGCTACGACAGGCGGCACATCGCCAAGGGCGTCCGGGCCGCGCTCACGGTCGGCGTGGACCCGGAGGCGACCAACGACGGGACGGGGACACCGCCGCAGCCGAGCCCCTCGGCGTCGAGCACGAGTGAGAGCACAAGTTAGGTCAGGCTAACCAGAGTTTGCCGAAAAGGGGTCCGAAATGGACGGCGATTTCGGACCCTTTTTCCCTCCGCTTGGGAATCTCCACGGGAATGCGGGTCAAACCACAGTGCTTTCCTACGGCTTTGACAGTCTGGCTCCCTAATTTCCCGCTCATGACGGGAAACCAGACCGGAAACGAGCACGAGAGGCCCCAGGGGCCGAAGCACAAGCGGGATCTGACGCGCCGCAAGGTCGTCGTGGCGGGCGCGGGCGCCGTGGCCGCGGTGGGCGTGGGCGGAGCGGTCGTCGCGACCGCGAGCGCGGGTACGAACAAGAAGGGCGGCGCGAAGCCTCTCGCCTCCACGAGCGCCGGCGAGGACTGCTACAAGCTGACCTCGGAGACCACCGAGGGCCCGTACTACATCGACGCGGACAAGCTCCGCCAGGACATCACCGAGGACAAGGAGGGCATCCCCCTCACCCTGCGCCTCAAGGTGATCGACAACGAGACCTGCAAGCCGGTCCGCGACGCCGCCGTCGACGTCTGGCACTGCGACGCGCTCGGCCTCTACTCGGGCTACGAGAGCTTCTCCCAGGGCGGTGGCGGCACTCCCCCCACCGACGCCCCCTCGGGCACCCCCACCGACGTGCCGTCCGGCACCCCGACCGGTGAACCCCCGGCCGGTGGCGGCGGTGGCGGCGGGCACGAGGAGCCGACCAGCGACACCCGCTATCTGCGCGGCACCTGGAAGACCGACAAGCAGGGCTTCGTCACCTTCAAGACGATCTTCCCCGGCTGGTACCAGGGCCGCTGCGTCCACATCCATGTGAAGGTGCACGTCGACGGGGAGTGGACGGACGCCGGTTACGAGGGCGGCACCACCTGCCACACCGGTCAGTTCTTCTTCGACGAGGAGTCCGTCCTCGCGTCCGCCGAGGTCGAGCCGTACTCGACCTCCACGACCGAGCGCACCACCCTCGACGAGGACACGATCTACGACCAGAGCGGCGCCCAGGGCGGGCTGCTCAAGCTGAAGTACAAGAAGAACGACATCGCCAAGGGCGTCGTCGGCTCCCTCACCGTCGGCGTCGACCCGGACGCCACGAACACCGGTACGGACGACGCGGCTCAGCCGAGCACGTCGGCCTCGGCGAGCTGACGGACGGCCGTACGCGGTCCGAGACGAGGCCCGGAATCCCTCCCCCAGGGTTCCGGGCCTCCTGCGTGCGCCCGTCCCGGGCCGGGTACCCGCTGGGGAAGTCATCAGGGGACGCACAGGTTTCTCGTCGGACGATCACAGCGGGAGGGGGTGTGATGGGACGTACAGGGTGAGGAACCCGTACGGGTCGTACGGGTTGTACGAGTCGTACGACCCGTATGGCGCGTACGACGCGTACGACGCGTAGGGCGTGTACGAGGACGGAACGTCGGAATGCTGGAGGAGGCCATGAAGCTGGCCGTGCTGGTGGCAGTGCTGCTGATCGTCGGGGCCGTGGTCGCGGTCGTCGCGCAGCGGCGGTCCGTGGACGACCCCGGTCCGTCGTCCGACCTGGACGCGGAGGCCGACGCCAACCGCTGGGTGGTGCGGCTGGGCGGCAGTCTGGCCGGGATCGACGTACGGGCGCAGGCCGGGGCCGGCGGCAGCGCGGCCGAGTCCCTGACCGACGCCACCGAACACCTCCGCGCCGCCCGCGCCCAGCTCACCCGGGCCCGCACACCCGACGAGTACGCCCAGGTCACGCGGACCGCGGTCGAGGGGCTGCACCATGTGCGGGCGGCCCGTACGGCCCTGGGTCTGGAGCCGGGGCCGGAGCGGGGCGGGGGGCCGGGTGGTGGCGCGGGCCCGGCGGGTCCGGGTCCGGGCCCGGGTACGGGTCCGGGCCCGGGTACGGGTGGTCAGATCGAGGTGCCGGTGGTGGTGCCGCCGGTCCGTACGGCGATCAGCAGGCCGCTCGACCAGGCCAGCCGGGTCGTCCGGAAGTCCGAGCGCCCCTCCAGAACGGCGAGCAGGTCGGTCACCGCCGCCTCGTGACCCTCCGGCCAGCCCGGCACGGGCATCAGGTCGTCGACGACATACGCGCCGCCGGGTGCCACCAGGTCCAGGGCGGCGTCGAGATGGTTGAACTTGCCGGGCCAGGTGTCCGCGAAGACCAGGTCGAAGGGGGCGCCGTCGTATCCCTCCAGCCAGGCTCCGCCGTCCCCGGTGGCGAAGGTGACCCGCTCGTCGTCGCCGAACTGCTTGCGGGCGACGGCCTGTACGGAGTCGTCCAGCTCGACGGTGACCAGTGCCGCCGTCGCGTCCATGCCGCTGAGGAGCCAGGCGGTGCCCTCGCCGACGCCGGTGCCGAGTTCGAGGATCCGGCCGCCGGGGCGGGTGGCGGCGAGGGTGGCGAGCAGGCTGCCGGTGCGGGGTTCGCAGGACATGGTGAACCCGGCTGCACGGGCCGCCTCCTGCAACTCGGTGAGGAGGGTGGGGAGTTGGCTGAGCCTGGGGAAGTCGTCCATGAGGGGATTCTGGGAGGGCCGGGCGGGAGCCTCAACCCGATTTCCGGGGCCGCCGGGTGGCGTCGGAACTGACGGCTTCCCCCACACGTCGTACTGATCATGACCACGTCGGCCGCCCCCACGCCCTCCCCCGACCCCGCCCCCCATCCCGTCCCCGCCCCCACGACCCTCGGCGAGGAGATCCTGCTGCTCTCCCTCGACGACGCCACGGGTGAGGCCCGGCTCCCGATGCGGACGCCGTACGCGATCGCGGCGGCGACCCTGCTGGAGCGATGCCTGTCCGGCGGCACGGACGACGCGGACGGCACGGGCGGCGCTGGTGACGCGGGGCTTCCCGAGGACGTCGGCGCGTGGATCCACGCGCACTGCACTCGGGAGTACGAGGCCGCTCTGCGGGGTGTGCTGGACAAGGGTCTGATCCGGGAGGAGAAGCGCCGGGTTCTGCTGGTCTTCCGGACGACCCGCTATCCGGAGGCCGACGGCACGGTGGAGTCCGCGCTGCGCGGGCGTCTGGCGGAGGTGGTGCTGCAGGGCGCCGAACCCGACCCCCGCACCGCCGCCCTGATCTCCCTCCTCCACCACGGCGACCTGCACACCCTCGCCTTCCCGGACGCCGACGCGGACGACTCCCCGGTCAAGCGGCGGACGGCCGAGATCGCCGGGCACCACTGGGCCGAACCCGCCCTGCGCCGCATGGCCGAGACCGCGGCGGCCACGGCGGTGGCCGTGACGGCGGCGGCGTCGATGGCGACGACGGTGGTCGTCATCACCGCGGTGACCTGAAGACGGTGCCTAGCGCCTGAGCGACCGGTACCGCTTCAGGAGGGCGCCCAGTCGTTGTGGGTCCTTCTTGCCGTTCAGTTCGGTCAGGAGGTCGTCCGGGCAGAGTTCGTAGAGGTCGCCCCACCAGCCCTGGCGGCGGTGGTCGTAGATGCGGTAGCCGCCGGGGACGCCCCGGGCGACGTACCGTCGTCTGCTCACTCGGTGTCCTCCTCCGGCGGTGCTGCCAGGGCCTCCTCTTCCAGGAGGCGTTCGGCGATGTCGTCGGCCCAGGTCTGGGCCCATCGGCGGAGTTCAAGGATGGCCTCGGCGTCCAGGCCGTGGCGAACGAATTCCCGGTCGTCGAGCCACTCCGTGCCCTCCAGCCGGGACTGGAGGTCGGTCAGGTCGAAGGTGCCGGACGTGGCGGCGGTGTGACGGCGGGCCAGTTCCTCCAGCTCGGCCACCGTCCAGTGGGCGCCGGCCGCGTGCACGGCGATCAGATCGCGGGCCGCGCCCCGGTCGGCCACCGCCCGGACCTTGGTGCCCACCACGTCCTCCAGGGGGAGCGTGGGGCCGAGCGGGGTGTCCACCGGCGGGTGCCAGAGGGTCTCCTTCAGGAGGTCGAGGACGCGTTCCTCGGCCGTGGTGGGGTCGGTGACGAGGAGACGGGCGGAGAGCGGGGCGGTCTCCACCGGGCGCACCAGCCAGCCGCGTTCCGTCAGACCGGCCCGGACCGTGGCGGCGATCGTCTCCATCGGGGCCGCGTGCTCCGTCGCCACCTCCAGGTCCCGGCCGGGCGGCCTCGCCTCGACCAGTCCGTGCGCCTGCGCCGCGTGGTCGCCGGTGAGGGCGAGGCCGTACGGGGCGCCGACGGTCAGTACGTCGGCGAGGAGGTGACGGAGCTGGTCGGGGAGGAGCCGGCGGAGCTGGTCCGGGAGGTCGCTCATGGACGGATTATCCAGGCCCCGGCGGGTCACCGGTCAGTACGGCCGTCGGCCCAGCCAGTTCCCCGGCGGGTCGAAGTTGGCCACGACGTACGTCCAGCCGTCCCCGCATCTGGCCTTCGCCGCGCCGACGCGGGTCGAGGAGCGCCAGACCAACTGGGTGTAGTGCAGGCACTCCCGGCCGTTCACACAGGCGTTGGAGGGGCGGTCGTAGTCGGACTTCTCGTCGAGCCAGAGGCGGGCCGCGTCCGCGAGGGAGTAGCGAGGGTTCGACCCCTTGGCCAGGTTCTCGCCGTACCGGCTGTTCGAGTGGACGAGTTCACAGTCGGCGACCCGCACCCGCGCCCAGGACCGGGCGTGCGAGGCGATGGACTCGTCCCAGACCAGCGGGGGGACACCGACGTCGGCCCGCGCCTTGTTGACGACCGTCAGAAAACCGCTGATCTCCGGCCTCCGCAGACTCTGCGTCACCGGCCCGGCGCCGGGCACCCCGGCCGCCGTTCCGGTTGCTGTTGCCGTTCCGGGCGCCATCCCGGTTGCCGTCGCCGTCGCCGTGACCGTATCCACGACCATGGGCCGGGGACCGGCCGCCTGTGCCGCCCCCGGAGCGAGCGCCAACGTCGCCGCCGCGGTCGCCGCGGCCATCGTTCGCGCCCTGTCCCGTCGCACCACTCGTGCCTCCTTCTGCTCCAACTTCCTTACCGGCGCTGCTACTTGTAGGGCAGCGAGGGTGCGGGCCGGGGGTGGCGGAAGCAGCTGCCACCCCATCGGGGGAATCGGAGCGGTTCCAGGTTTCGCGCCGGGCGCTCCGCGGGGGTGCGCCCTCACGGTCACTCCACCACGACGCGCCGATGGCCGCCCGCCGAGACGGTCTGTCCGGTCGGGGTGGACGCCGGTGACCGTGGTTCACCTGGCGTTGGTGTTCAGCACTTCTCAAGTTCAGTTAAGGGGAGGCAAAGCAAGTTCAAAGGTTCACCCCCGATTGTCTTCTGACATGGACCAGACCCTTCTCGTGGTCGCCGATCTGGCCGCCATCTCCGTGCTGACCTTCGCGGTCTACTTCCCGCGCCACCACCGCCGGGATCTCATCGCCGCCTTCCTCGGCGTCAACGTCGGTGTCCTCGCGGTCGCGATGACGCTCAGCTCCTCCTCGGTCGGCATCGGACTCGGGATGGGCCTGTTCGGCGTGTTGTCGATCATCCGGCTGCGGTCCAACGAGATCGCCCAGCACGAGATCGCGTACTACTTCTCCGCGCTCGCCCTCGGTCTGCTGGCCGGGCTGCCGGAGGAGGTCAACCTGCTGTCGACCCTCCTCATGGCACTGATCGTCGCCACGATGTACGTCGGCGACCACCCGAGGCTCTTCGGCCGCTACCGGCAGCGCAGCCTGCGCCTCGACGCCGCCTACACCGACGAGGACGCCCTGCGCGCCCACCTCGAAGTGCTGCTCGGCGGCCGGGTGGTGAACCTGTCCGTGCAGAGCGTGGACCTGGTGAATGATATGACCTTGGTCGACGTCCGGTATGTCGTCACCGGCTCCGGCGCGGGCACGCGCGCGCCGCAGGAGACCGCCGGGCACCGCGTCGAGCACGAGCGCGGGGTCCGGGCGTGACGGCGCTGGACTCCGTCGCCCCCGTGGTCGGGGCGCTGCGCCCCATCGGCCTCGACGAACTCGTCGACCGGGCCGAGCTGCTGACCCGCCTGGACCGCAAGTACATGCTGCCGCTCACCGATCTGCCCCTGGTGGTCGGTGGGATGGACATGGATGAGGACGTGCGGGTGCTGGAGGTCGACGGCGAGCGGCAGTTCGCGTACCGGTCCGTGTACTTCGACACCCCGGACATGGACGGCTATCTCGGCGCGGCCCGGCGCCGTCGGCGGCGCTTCAAGCTGCGGATCCGGACGTATCTGGCCTCCGGGCAGCACTTCCTGGAGGTCAAGACCCGAGGCCCGCGCGGTACGACCGTCAAGCAGCGCGTCCCGTACGACGGGGAGCCGGACCGGCTGGGCCCCGAGGCGCGCGCGTACGCCGACGGGGTCCTGCGCGAGGCGGGCATCGACGCCCATGACTTCCGGCTGGTGCCCGCGCTCACCACCCGCTATCTGCGCACCACCCTCTTCCTGCCGGGCAGCGGCAGCCGGGTCACCGTCGACACGGACCTGACCTGGGCGCTGCCGGACGGCACGGCACTGCGTACCCCCGAGCGGACCATCGTCGAGACCAAGGCCGGGCGAGCGGGCTGCGGCGCCGACCGGCTGCTGTGGTCGCTCCGGCACCGGCCCTGCCCGGTCTCCAAGTACGGCACCGGGCTCGCCGCGCTGCGGCCCGACCTGCCCGCCAACCGCTGGCTGCCCGTTCTGCGGCGCCACTTCCCCACCGCACCGGCACTGAACGGGAGCCCCGCATGAACATCCGTAGGAATTCCGGCAAGGGGTGGAGGGGCCGGGCCCGTGGCTTCCGTACGCAGGCCGCCGTGGCCTTCCGTACGAAGGCCGCCGCGGCCCTCGCCTCCGTCGTCCTCGCGACCGCCGCGCTGGCCGGGTGCTCCTCCGGGAGCGACTCGGAGTCGGCGTCGTCCGACTCCTCGTCGAGCGCGAGCGCGGCGGCGGCCGTGGACGGGACGCGGGACGCGGCGGCGGTCCTCGCCGACAACGAGGAGACGCACGCCGAAAACGGCGACCTGAAGTACGAGGCGTCGGAGGCCGTGGCCATCGAGCTGAAGGGCGACTCGGCCTCGGCGGACGGCAAGGGGGTGGACGTCGACGGGTCCACCGTCACCATCACCGCCGGCGGGACCTACGTCCTCAGCGGGACCCTCGACGACGGGCAGATCGTGATCACCGCCCCCGAGGCGACCGTGAAGCTGGTCCTCGACGGGGTCGACATCTCCAGCTCGTCCGGGTCGGCGATCGCCGCGACCGAGGCCGAGCGGCTGGTGGTGGTCCTCGCGGACGGCAGCGAGAACACGCTGAGCGACACGGACTCCTACGCCGAGGACGCGGAGGCGAACGCCGCGCTGTACAGCGCGGGCGATCTGACGATCGGCGGCAGCGGCTCGCTGACGGTGAAGGGGAACGGCAACGACGCGATCGCCGGGAAGGACGGGCTGGTCGTCGAGGGCGGGACCCTCACCGTCGAGGCCGCCGACGACGGCATCCGCGGCAAGGACTACCTGGTGGTGACGGGCGGCACGGTCACCGTGACGGCGAAGGGCGACGGGCTGAAGTCCGACAACGCGGACGAGGAGGACGCGGGGTACGTCGCCGTCTCGGGCGGCACGCTCTCCGTCACGGCCGCCGGGGACGCCGTGGACGCGGCCACCGACCTCGTCGTCACCGGCGGGAAGCTGACGGTGAAGTCCGAGGCCGCCGACGACACCTCCGCTCACGGTCTCAAGTCGGGCGTGATCACCGTGCTGGAGGGCGGCACGGTCGAGGTGAACGCCTCCGCCGACGCGCTGCACGGCGACGCGGCCGTCCACCTCAACGGCGCCGACGTCACCCTCGCGGCCGGTGACGACGGCATCCACGCCGAGGGCGACCTCGTCATCAGCAAGGGCACCCTGGAGATCACCGGCTCCAACGAGGGCTTGGAGGGCAAGGACATCCTGGTCAGGGGCGGTACGTCGAACGTCACGTCCAACGACGACGGGGTCAACGCGTCCGGCAGCGAGGCGACTTCGGAGGAGTCCGAGGAGGACGCGCAGGGGCGGGGTCCCGGCGGTGGCGGTGGGGGTGGCGGCGGTGGCATGGGGGTCGGCGACTACTCCGCCAAGGTCACCGGCGGCACGCTGGTCCTCAACTCCCAGGGCGACGGCTTCGACTCCAACGGCACGGCCGAGATCACCGGCGGCACGATCGTCGTCAACGGGCCCGAGATGGGCGGCAACGGGGCGCTCGACGTCAACGGCAGCTTCACCGTCAGCGGCGGCACGCTCCTCGCCTCCGGCAGCGCGGGCATGGTCGTCGCCCCGGACGAGGAGTCGGAGCAGGGGTGGTTGTCGGCGACCCTGGACGCGTCGGTCGAGGCGGGCACGATCCTGCACGTCGTCGACGCGGACGGCGAGGTCGTGGCGTCGTACGTCACCTCGAAGACCATCCAGAACGTCGTCTACTCGGGCGCGGAGGTGAAGTCCGGCGAGGAGTACACGATCTACTCCGGCGGCACCACCTCCGGTTCCGACACCGGCGGCCTCGCCGCCTCCGGCAAGCTCGGCTCCGCGAAGAAGCTCACCACGACCACAGCGGGCGAGGCCCCGGAGGGCGGCGGCTTCGGGGGCGGGCCGGGGGGTGGGGGTGGGGACCGGGGCTGAGAACAGCCGCGCTGCCACCCGCGCCAGGACTCAGGCGCCGACGCCTGAGTCCTCCGGGCCCTCCGACTCCTCCGGGTCCTCCGCGAAGAGCTCCTCCGCGCGCTCGACCGTGACGGACCGGGTCAGCCATGTGTCGAGCCGGTCGAGGTCGGTGCAGGTGGTGATGCGTTCGCGGATGTCGTCGGTGACGGCAATGCCGCGCACCTCCAGGACGCGCAGGAGTCCCTTGGCCTCTCCTAAGTGACCATGGGTGGAACCTACGGGCCATCTCGCGCCGTTATGAGGCTACTTGGGCGCGATCACCCTTTCGAGCGAGGAAGAAACGTTCACACCGCAGGGGTGGCAGCCCTCTGGCGACCGCGTTCATCGGCACCCAGAAGCTACGCCTCCGTGCCGAAGTTCTGGGTCCAGTAGTTGCCGGGGCCCGCCAGGCCGATGCCGATCTCCTTGAAGCCGCAGTTGAGGATGTTCGCCTTGTGGCCGGGGCTGTTCATCCAGCCGTCCATGACGCTGTCGGCGGTGCCGTAGCCGGCGGCGACGTTCTCGCCGGCCGTGCTGAACCTGTAGCCGACGCGGGCGAGGCGGTCGGTCATGGAGGAGCCGTCGGAGCCGGTGTGGGACATGTTCTGGTGGTCGGCCATGTCCTGGCTGTGGTCCTGCGCGGCCTTGGTGAGCTTGCTGTCCACGGTGACCGGCGAGCAACCCGCCTTCTGCCGCTCGGCGTTGACCAGGGTCAGCACCCGGGCCGTGGGTCCGGAGTCCGAGTCGTCGGCGGTGGCCCGGGGCGTGCTGTCGGCCTTCGCGGCCGTGGTGGACTTCGGGGCGGCCGGAGGCGAGGTCGTCCTGGCGGGGGCGTCCGCCTTGTCGGGCGTGGACTTTGCGGCCGGGCTCGCGGACTTCGAGGGCGACGCGCTCGGGCTCGCGGAGCGCGACGGGCGCTTCTTGCGCGAGGGCGTGGGGGAGGCGCTCTCGGAGGCTTCCGTCGCGGACGGGGTGGGGGTGCGCGCGGGCTCCGGGGCGGCCGTGTCCGACTTCTCGCCTCCCCACCAGGACGACGCCACGCTGCTCAGGCCGCCCAGCCCGCCACCACCGGCCAGCGCGGCCGTGGGTATGCCCACGGCGCCCACCACCAGCACGACGGCGGCGGCGACGGCCGCCTTCCGGCGCCTCGTGCGCGGACGCCCCGCCTCCGAGCGCCCCGCCTCCGTGCGGGTCGCTCCCGTGCGGGTCGCCCCCGTGCCGGTCGCCTCCGAGCGTTTCGTCTTGCGGCGGTGACTGTTGCTGCGTGACATGTGTGGCCTCACCTGAGTGGTCCGGCTTCGGTACGACTTCGGCCTGAATGACCCCCTGCTCGGCCGCGGCCCTGGCGAGCCCGGTCATTATGGGGACCCCTCGCCGCACCGGGCAACGAACACGTGTGCTGCCCCCGGACCGCGTCGACGAGGCCTCCCGAGGGGTTCGGCGCGTACGCGTCCGGCGGGTCGCCGTGTGCTCCCGAGCGCCGAACCCGCCCTGGGACCAGGCAGAAAGCGGCCCTCCCGACGCCGTCGGAGCGGGATGCGCCGGTCCGGAGGCCCTGTTGGATTCGCCGTCTGCGCGGCAAATGCCGGATCGGTGAGCGAGGAGCGGCATTTGTCGTTTTGCTGAAACGGATCGATCGGTTCCATCGTGTGCAATTCGGTCGTGACGCATGTCACCCCGATTCGAGGTGTGTGCGTGAGGGGCGCAGACTGGATGGAGAAGCGGAGATCGCACTGACCCCGCAGTGATCCGGTCGTGGAGGAATCATGACGGCAGTCACGCGGACGCAAGCCCCCGTCGAGATCGAGGGCGACGGCCTTGAGGTGCGCATCCAGGAGATGGGCGGCGGTATGAGCGTCGCCTTCCTCAAGCTCCCCAAGGGCCTGGACATGGCCCCCGCCCTCAAGGGCCTTCCCGACGACCTGTGCCAGTGCCCCCACTGGGGGCTCGTCCTCAGTGGCCGGCTGCGGATGCGCACCAGGGACGGCGAGGACTTCTACGAGAAGGGTGACGCCTACTACTGGAGCCCCGGTCACTCCCCGGAGGCCCTGGAGGACGTCGAACTCGTCGAGTTCTCCCCGACGAAGGAGTTCCAGGAGGTCCTGGACCACATCAAGTGACAACCGAAGAAGTTCAGTTCGGCGGCAACCTATCCCGGACCCGCGACCACACATGAGTCGGAACTCCCTTCACGGGGGCTCCACACGAACCACGTGTTCTCCCGAACCACGTGTTCTCCCGAACCACGTACGTTACGTAAGGACTCATCCGTGGCCTCTGCCTCCCCGCGCCCGTCCCACCGCCGGTCCCTCCGCAAGCGCCGGACCCTCGTGGTCTCCGCCGCGGCCGTGGCCGCCGCCGTCGGCGCCGGCGTCCTCGTGATGAACGCCAGTGCCGCCCCGGTGGACCTGTACCACCAGGTGCTGCCCGCCAAGGACGGCTGGGCGGCGTCCGGTTCCGGTACGACCGGCGGTACGAAGGCCGACGCGGCGCACACCTTCACGGTGTCGACCCGGGCGCAGCTCGTGAAGGCGCTGGGCTCCGTCACCGACACCACGCCCCGGATCATCAAGGTCAAGGGCACGATCGAGGCCAACACCAACGACTCCGGCAAGAAGCTGACCTGCGCGGACTACGCCTCCGGCACCGGCTACTCGCTCTCCGCCTACCTCAAGGCCTTCGACCCGTCGAC
Source organism: Streptomyces sp. NPDC107538 (assembly GCF_055657445.1). NCBI lineage: Bacteria > Bacillati > Actinomycetota > Actinomycetes > Kitasatosporales > Streptomycetaceae > Streptomyces > Streptomyces sp. NPDC107538. Next base: position 244,468 of record NZ_JBVKAY010000003.1, read on the forward strand.
GTACGGCAAGAAGGCGCCGAAGGGCACCCAGGAGACCGCCCGCAAGGCGGCCCAGGACAAGCAGAAGAAGAACATCGTCTTCCGCGTCCCGGCCAACACCACCATCGTGGGCGTCCCCGGCACCAAGGCGGGCATCCTCGGCGGCAGCCTCCAGGTGCAGAACGTCAAGAACGTCATCGTCCGCAACCTGACCTTCGCGGACACCCAGGACTGCTTCCCGCAGTGGGACCCCACCGACGGCTCGTCAGGTGAGTGGAACTCCAACTACGACTCCGTCACGCTGCGCGGCGCGACCAACGTCTGGGCGGACCACAACACGTTCACCGACGCGCCGACCTTCGACAAGACCGAGGCGACGCACTTCGGCCGCAAGTACCAGGTCCACGACGGGGCGTTGGACATCACCAACGGCTCGGACCTGGTGACCGTCGAGCGCAACCAGTTCCTCAATCACGACAAGACGATGCTGATCGGCTCCAGCGACACCGACTCCACCGGCAAGCTGCGCGTGACGATCCACCACAACCTGTGGAAGGGCATCGTGCAGCGGGCGCCGCTGGCCCGCATCGGCCAGATCCACCTCTACAACAACGTCTACGACACGACGACGGCCAACGGCTACGCCCCGAAGTACAGCCTCGACTCCCGCGCCAAGGCCCAGGTCGTCGCCGAGCGCAACGTCTGGAAGATCCCCGCCGACGCGAAGGTCGCCAAGCTGCTCAGCGGCGACGGCACCGGCTCGGTCGCCGGCACCGGCAACCTCGTCAACGGCAAGGCCACGGACGTCGTCGCCGCGTACAACGCCGCGAACTCGAAGAAGCTGAAGACGACCGTCAACTGGACCCCGGCCCTCACCGCCGGCCTCCAGACCACGGTCACCGGCCTCCTCACCGACCTGACCGGCTCGACGGGCGCGGGCACCCTCTCCTAGCCGCCCGCCCCCTCCGAGTACGTGACGCCGCCCGGCTGTCCTTCTCCGACGGCCGGACGGCGTCACCCCGCCCGCGCCACGGGGGTGCGCGGGCGGGATCCACCGGCTCCGCGAACCGGTTTCGGCTGATATCGTCCGGCCCGCCACATCGACGGGGATGTGTCCTCTGTGGACGGCGGGCCGAACCGGACGGATCGACCGGACGGTCCGACCGGGCGAACCGGACGAAGGGGTGCTGCGCTGTGCGAGTTCTCATGGTCGGGGCGGGAGGCGTGGGCGGCGCGGTCGTCAGGATCGCGGCCCGGCGGGCGTTCTTCGAACACATGGTGGTCGCCGACTACGACGTGACGCGGGCGGAGGCGGCGGTAGCGGCCCTCGGTCCGGACGGCGGGGAGCGGTTCACGGCGGTCCGGCTCGACGCCTCGGACGCCGACGCCGTACGGGCCGCACTGGCCGCGCACCGCTGCGATGTGCTGCTCAACGCCACCGATCCCCGGTTCGTGCTGCCGCTGTTCGACGCGGCGCTCGCCCACGGCGCCCACTACCTGGACATGGCGATGTCCCTGTCCCGGCCGCACCCGACCCGCCCCTACGAGGAGTGCGGGGTCAAGCTGGGCGACGCGCAGTTCGAACGGGCCGCCGAGTGGGAGAGGGCGGGCCGGCTCGCGCTGGTCGGCATGGGTGTGGAGCCGGGGCTTTCGGACGTCTTCGCCCGTTACGCCGCCGACGAACTCTTCGACGAGGACGGCATCGAGGAGATCGGCATCCGCGACGGCGCCGATCTGGTCGTCGACGGCTACGACTTCGCCCCCTCCTTCAGCATCTGGACCACCATCGAGGAGTGCCTCAACCCGCCGGTCGTCTACGAGGAGGGCCGGGGCTGGTTCACCACACCGCCGTTCAGCGAGCCGGAGGTCTTCGACTTCCCCGAGGGCATCGGGCCGGTGGAGTGCGTCAACGTCGAACACGAGGAAGTGCTGCTGGTCCCCCGGTGGTTGAAGGCCAAGCGGGTCACCTTCAAGTACGGCCTGGGCGACGAGTTCATCGGCGTGCTCAAGACCCTGCACAAGCTGGGGCTCGACCGTACGGCCCCGGTGAGCGTCGGCGGGGTCGCGGTCGCCCCGCGGGACGTCGTCGCCGCCTGTCTGCCCGACCCGGCCGGCCTCGGGGACCGTATGCACGGCCGGACCTGCGCGGGCACCTGGGTCAAGGGCGTCAAGGACGGGCGACCGCGCGAGGTGTACCTGTACCACGTGGTCGACAACCAGTGGTCGATGCGGGAGTACGGCTCCCAGGCCGTCGTCTGGCAGACCGCCGTCAACCCCGTCGTCGCCCTCGAACTCATCGCCTCCGGAGCGTGGCACGGCACCGGTGTCCTCGGCCCCGAGGCACTGCCTCCCCGCCCCTTCCTCGATCTGCTGACGGAGTACGGCTCGCCGTGGGGCATGCGCGAGGACCTCACAAGCGGAGCTGAATAGCGTAGAAAGTCCCTTGGCTCCCTTTTGAGCCCTCTGTTGTCTGGATTCACCCACCACCGGAGCGAGGGACCATGGCCGACCCGACCGCCGATGACACCGCCGACCCCCGCCCACCCGATGGGGAAGGGCTGAAGCCGAACGCGATCGGGTTCGTCGACGCGCTCGTCATCGGGCTCAACTCCACCTCCCCCGCCTACTCGTTGGCGGCGGTCATCGGCCCGGTCGTCGCGCTCGTCGGCATCTACGCGCCCGGCGTGATGGTGGCGTCCTTCGTGCCGATGCTGCTGATCGCGTCCGCGTTCTACTACCTCAACAAGGTCGACCAGGACTGCGGCACCACCTTCTCGTGGGTCACCCGCGCGATGGGCCCGTGGGTCGGCTGGCTCGGCGGCTGGGCCATCGCGATGACCGGCGTCCTCGTCGTCGGCTCGCTCGCGGACGTCGCCGTGAGCTTCGCCCTCCTCGCCTTCGGCCTGGACAGCTGGGTCGACAACGACGCCGTACGCCAGTTGCTCACCGTGCTGCTCATCCTCGTGATGACGGCGGTCTGCGTCATCGGCACCGAACTGTCGGCCAGGGTGCAGAACGTCCTCATCCTCGCCCAGGTCGTCTGTCTGCTCGCCTTCGCGGTCGTCGCGCTCTACCGCGTCTACGCCGACACCGGCACCCTCGACTCCATCGACCCGTCGATCAGCTGGCTGGACCCCTTCGGCCCCGGCGGCGCCTCCCTGACCAGCGCGCTTCTGCTGGGTGTGTTCATCTACTGGGGCTGGGAATCGGCGGTCAACCTCACCGAGGAGGTCGAGGACTCGGCGACCGCCCCCGGCAAGGCGGGCCTGTGGTCCACGGTCATCCTGCTGGTGACGTACGTGTCGGTCGGCTACGCGGTCGTCGCCTACGCCGGCACCGCATACCTCACCGAGAACGCCGACGACGAGGAGTACATCTTCGCGCTGCTCGCCGGTGAGGTGATGGGCGGCTGGGACTGGGTCGTCCTGCTGGCCGTCTCCACGTCCGCGCTGGCCTCCACCCAGACGACGATCATCCCGGCGTCCCGCACCGCGCTGTCCATGGCCCGCCGGCACGCGCTGCCCCGGCACTTCGCGCACATCAGCCCACGGTTCCGCACCCCCGACGTCAGCACCTGGTGGGTCGCGGGCATCGCCATCGCCTGGTACGTCGTCGTCAACCTCATCAGCGAGAACGCGCTCTTCGACTCGCTCACCGCGCTGTCCCTGCTGATCGCCTTCTACTACGCGCTGACCGGCCTCGCCTGCGCGGTCTACTACCGCCGCCATCTCACCGAGAGCGTCCACCACTTCCTGCTCATCGGCCTCGGCCCGCTGATCGGCGCGGGGCTGCTGGCCTGGCTGCTGGTGGAGTCGGTCTCCGACATGTCCGACCCCGCCAACTCCTACAGCGGCGTCTCCTGGTTCGGCCTCGGACCGCCGCTGGTCATCGGTATCGGCATCGCGCTCACGGGGGTGGTCATCATGGTCGTACTGCGCCTGATGACCCCCGCGTTCTGGTCGGAACGCCCGAGCGTGCCCGACCCCGACCTCGTCCACGGCGTCCGCGGCAAGGAGTCCTGAGAGACATGGCGATCGTTCTCGGATACGACGAGTCGCCGGGCGCGATGCGTGCGCTACGGGTCGCGATCGAGGTGGCGGCCGTGTACGGCGAACCCCTCGTCCTGGTCTACGGCGCGGCGGCCCCCGGCGGCGTGGGCGAGGAGTACCGGACCCATCGCGAGGCCCTCCACCAGGCCGGACGGGTCGCACTCGACCACGCGGTGGCGGCGGCGGACGCGGCGGGCGTACCGACCCTCGTCGACCTGGTCGACGAGAAGCCGGCGAAGGCCCTGCTGGACGCCGCCGCGCGCCACGACGGGCGGCTCATCGTGGTCGGCACGTGGGGCGAGAGCCCGATGCGCGGCGCCCTCCTCGGCTCGACCCCGCACAAGCTCCTCCACCTCTCCCGCATCCCGGTCCTCTGCGTGCCGGACGAGGACGAGGAGGCGTGAGGGCAGCGGTCGTTCGCGTCATCGGGCCACGAACTGCGTGAGGATCGCCTGCACCTCGTAGATGTCGACACCCTTGGTGAACGTCTTCTCGATCGGTTCATGCGTGCCCGACAGCCAGATCTTCAGCTCGGCGTCGAGGTCGAAGTGCCCGGCTGTCTCGACGGAGAAGTGCGTGATGCTGCGGTACGGGACCGAGTGGTACTCCACCTTCTTGCCGGTCAGCCCCTGCTTGTCGATCAGGATGAGCCGCCGGTCGGTGAACAGCATCGTGTCCCGTATCAACAGGAACGCCGCCTGAACCTGCTCCCCGTGCCCCAACAGCCGTCCATAGTCCTGCTGCGCCTTGCCAGGACTGACGGTATGCGCGTTTCCGAACAGTGCCATGCCTGGGGAGACGCGCGGCCGGGCGCACGGGGTTGCCTATAGCCCAAGCGGCAGCGAGGTCTGTTCGGCAGCCGGTCCCAGGTAGGTGTACTCCGTGGACCGAGCGATGCCCATGGAGTCCAACTGCTGCCGGAAGCGGACCCGGAAGTGGACGTTGTCTCCGAGGCCGGGGCGCATACGCAGCAGTTCCTCCGGTGCCTCGAAGCGGACCTCGAAGGCGGGCGCGTTCTTGGCCGTACCTGTCTTGACCTTCACGATGCCGCTTTCACGCAGCTCCGTGATACGGCCGGAGATGGTGATCTCCTGGTCGCGGTCCTTGGTCTCCCGGAGTCGCTTCACATAGAGCCTGCCCCGCTCCGTCAGCCGGGCGCGGCGCATCCGTCCTTCGGCGTCGTACCAGGTCACGCCCAGGTCCAGCTCGTATCGGCTCAGCGCGCGTGATACCGCCTCGACTGAGTCGAAGAGCCGCGCCCATTCGCGGATGTCGTGCTCGGCCTCCAGGGCGTCAAGCAGTGCGGTGAGGGTGCCGAGCCCCGTTGAGGCGGCGGATGTCGGGGGAGCATCCATGGCATCGGGATCCGGGGACTCGGTGCGGGTGGGGACGGGCCGGGCGTGCACGATGGTGCTGCCGGTGGAGATCCCGGTGAGTTCCAGTTGCACAGGTGTACCCGCCGCGACGGAGACCATGTGCTCCACGGGTTCGAGCAGTGCGTCGCCCCACTGGAAGCGGAGCGCACCACCGTCGGTCTCCGGTCCGGTCAGCCGGAGCTGGAGTTCCTCGTCCAGCCGAGCGTCGGGCGCGTATTCGCGTGCTGCGGCCAGACGGCTCGCCCGGTGTTCCGCCTCGATCTCCTCGTCGTCCCGGTCGTCGGTGCCCAGCGCGTCGAGGAGCCGTTCGGCACGCTCGGCCTCGGCGGGGTCGTCCCGCAGGAGCGCGCGCCTGCGCTCGCGCCAGCTGTCGCCGGTCACAGTCGCACCTCCAGATAGCCGCGTGCCGGGGCGGCACTCTCTTCGGATGGTGAGCGGTCGTTCTGGTCAGGCAGTCGGCAGCGCTGCCACCAGTCGTCCCACACACCCCGCTGCGTGAAGTATGTCCGTTCCTCGGGGGTGAAGCGTTCCGGCTCGAAGATATGCGCCACGGGTTGGTACCCGATGCGGAGCGGTGAGACGCCGTACTTCTCCCTCATCCTGGCGCGGCTCTGAAAAGCGGTGGTCAGCCACTTCGCTCCCCGCTTACCGCGTACGGCACGCTCGGCACGCGTGTCGATCAGGAGCGTGGCGTCGATATTCCCGGGATCGAGCTTGGTGCTCACGAAGCTGCCACCGAGCCACAGCCTGTGGATGAGCGGAAGGCCGGCGAGGGCACCCGCGTAGGTGTCCTCCAGGGTGAGGAAGGGATCGAGATAGTTGTGGAGGCCGTCCCACAGCTCTGTGCGGGTCTGGGAATCCTCGAACTCCGGGGCGCTGACCAGCATTTCCTCCGCCTCGTCGAAGGAGACGGAGTACCGGCCCAGCGGAAGGAATCCGTTAGCGGCGAAGGAAGGCGGCACATGAGGTCCTGTCAGGTGAAAGGGGGATTCATCCTGTCGGATCGGCTTCGGGGGTGTTGGTGGTTTCGGGGAGTCGGCCTGTCACTGGGTCCGCCCTGCCGCTGGTCGAGCACTCGTCGCAACGGAGGGGATCGGGGCCGCGGTAGCCGCGGTCGCAGGCGCGGCAGTTTCGGACCGGGTACAGGACTGCTGGTGGTGACGGCGGGGCGTGGAACGGTGGCAGGGGTGGGAGTTGCGCGGTCAGGCGGTGGGCCAGGAGGGCCGCGGGGCGGTACAGGGGTTCGTCGGGGAGGTCCGCGGTCAGGGCGTGGCGTACGGCGGTGGGGGCGATGTCGCGTACCAGCCAGGCGACGACGCCCGGTGCGAGGTGCTCCGCGTCGGTCTCGGAGAGGAGGAGGCGGGGGTCGTGGCGGCGGAGACCGGCGAGGAGGTCGGTGGCCGTGCGGAGCAGGGTGGGGGAGCTGTAGGCGGGCTGGGGGACGGCGGGCAGGCGCTTGCGGGGCGGGCGTTCGTCGGGTGCGGCGCGGCGGGCGGGCTTCCGTGGCGTCTCGGCCGTCGTCGAGCCGTGGGTCGCGTCGTGGGCCGTGTCGTGGGCCGTGTCGTGGTGGCCGGGCTTGTTGCAGGAGACCGTGCGGGTGACGATCCGGCCGCCGGGGGCGCGTTCGCGGGTGCGGCGGAGGTAGCCGTGGGCTTCGAGTTCGCGCAGGCCGGCGGCGATGCGGGCCGGGCTCTCGGGGAAGCGGTCGGCGAGGGATTTGATGTCGATCCGCGCGCCCGCGGGAAGCGACTGGATGTGCGTGGCCAGCCCGATCGCCAGCAGCGACAGCTCCGGGTGCTGGGCGAGGTGGTTGCCGATCACCGTGAAGCGGGTGGTGTGGCGGGCGTTGTCGTGGACGACTCCGCGGCCGGGGTGGTTTTTGCCCGCTGTACGGGCCTGGGCGCGCGGGGGCGCGCTAGGGTCTTGGGTATCCATCGGGAAGCTCCTACTTCCTCGGTGGTCAGGCCCTCGCCCTTGGGATTGCCGTCCCGGCGGGGGCCGTCGCATGTCTGGTGTCAGTTGTCTGTGGTGTGTGCCGCGCTGAGCGTAAGCCAGACAACCCCTCCCGAATCCAGCCGAGTTGCCGATGTTCACTCGCGGGAGTGAGTTTGCGCCGCGGGCGGGAGGGGTGGGGCTTGGTGGGGTTCTTTCTCTCCCGTGGTCCTTGGGAAAGAGCGCCGAGGGCACCGAAGCCCGGAGCGCTGGGTTGCGGTGTCACCTGCGGTGGGGCGGGCGGGGCGTCGTCGTGCGCATCCGTGTGCGCCTACCGTGAAGGGTGACTGTGGCGATCCGTGAGGTGACTGTCCGGAGTCTGTCCGGTGGTGTCCGGGCTGTCGGCGGCGGGCGTACGGGTAGGGGCGTTGCGGCACAGCGGCACGACGGAGGGTGCGGGGATGCGGCGGGTTGACGGTGACGAGGGGCGGCTCAAGACCGAGGCGGACGAGCCGGGTTGGGAGGTGGACCCGGACGACGACTGGGGTGTGGCGGTGATCGCCACCGTGGGGCGGCAGTTGAAGCTGCGGCGGGAGGCCGTGGGGATGCGGGCCGCGGAGTTCGGGGAGGCGGTGGGGTACGGGGAGGACCTTGTCTACAAGATCGAGGGGGGTAAGCGGATTCCCCGGCCCGAGTATCTGGACCAGGCGGATGAGGTGTTGGGGGCGGGTGGGCTGATCTCGGCGATGAAGGAGGACGTGGCCAAGGTCCGGTACCCGAAGAAGGTGCGGGAACTGGCCAAGTTGGAGGCACAGGCGGTTGAGCTTCAGCTCTACGATCCGCTGAACATTCACGGGCTGTTGCAGACGCCCGACTACGCACGCGGGCTGCTCCTGATGCGGCGCCCGGCATACACCGAGGACGAGGTGGAGCAGTTCGTCGCCGCGCGCGTGGCTCGCAAGTCGGTGTTCGGGAAGGAACCGGCGCCTGAACTCAGCTTCGTCCTGGAGGAGTGGACGCTCCGACGACCGCTCGGAGGGAAGGCGACGGTGCGTGGCCAGCTTGAGCACCTGCTGGAGATCGGGCAGATGCGGAGCGTGGAACTTCAGGTGATGCCCATGGATCGTGAGGAGCACGCCGGAGTGGATGGTGGGATCGACGTGCTGAAGTTCGCCGACGGCTCGGCTGTGGGGCGCTCGCCGGTAGTGGCCAACGGCCGTCCGGTGACCGACCCGAGGCAGCTCCGTATCCTTGAACTGCGCTATGGCATCATCCGGGCTCAGGCCTTCACGCCCCGTGAGTCAACCGCCTTCATTGAGCAATTGCTGGGGGAGACATGATCCGCAACACCACGGCTGGGGACGCCCCCGACCTGGCGTGGTTCAAGAGCAGCTACAGCAGTGGCAGTGAAGGTGACTCCTGCGTCGAGGTCGCTCTCGTCCCCGAAGTGGTTCACGTCCGGGACTCCAAGAACGCCGGAGGCCCCCGGCTCGCCCTGACGCCCGGCGTGTGGGTGGCTTTTGTGCGGTACGCCTCGGGGAGCTGACCCGGGAACGACAGGCGTTCCCGGGCTTCCGCCGCGTTACGCCTTCGGCTTCTCCTCCAGGCGCGGGAAGAGGATCGCGCCCTTCGTGATCGTCGAGCCGGGCGGGAGGATGCCCCACTCGCCCGCCTTCTGGACCTTCTGGTCCGCGAGGGTTCCGAGGGTGGGCTCCGCGCCCAGGGAGTCCCAGAGCTGGGCGGAGGTGTCCGGCATGATCGGGTTGAGGAGGACGGCGACGGCGCGCAGGGACTCGGCGGCCGTGTAGAGGATCGTGGCGAGGCGGGCCTTGCCCTCGTCGGTCGTGTCCTTGGCGACCTTCCACGGCTCCTGCTCCGTGATGTAGCCGTTGACCTGCTTGACGAAGTCGAAGACGGCGAGGATGCCGCCCTGGAAGTCCAGCTCGTCGCCGATCTTCCGGTCGGCCTCGGCGACCGCCTTGGCCAGGCCCTCGTGCAGCGCCTTCTCGGCCTCGCCGTCGGCCGTGGCCTCCGGCAGGGTGCCGCCGAAGTACTTGCCGACCATGGCCGCGACGCGGGAGGCGAGGTTGCCGTAGTCGTTCGCCAGCTCGCTCGTGTAGCGGGCGGAGAAGTCCTCCCAGGAAAACGAGCCGTCCTGGCCGAAGGCGATCGCGCGCAGGAAGTACCAGCGGTAGGCGTCGACACCGAAGTGCGAGGTCAGGTCCTGCGGCTTGATGCCGGTCAGGTTCGACTTCGACATCTTCTCGCCGCCGACCATCAGCCAGCCGTTCGCCGCGATCTTCCCGGGCAGGGGGAGGCCCTGCGCCATCAGCATCGCCGGCCAGATCACCGCGTGGAAGCGGAGGATGTCCTTGCCGACGAGGTGGACGTCCGCGGGGAAGGTGGCCTCGAACTTCTCCAGGTTTTCGTTGTAGCCGACCGCCGTGGCGTAGTTGAGCAGCGCGTCGACCCACACGTAGATCACGTGCTTCTGGTCCCACGGGATCGGGATGCCCCAGTCGAAGGTCGAGCGGGAGACCGACAGGTCCTGCAGGCCCTGGCGGACGAAGTTCACGACCTCGTTGCGCGCGGACTCTGGCTGGATGAAGCCGGGGTTCGCCTCGTAGTGGGCGAGGAGCTTGTCGCCGTACTCGCTCAGCTTGAAGAAGTAGTTCTCCTCGCTGAGGATCTCCACCGGCTTCTTGTGGATCGGGCAGAGCTTCTGGCCGGCGAAATCGCCCTCGCCGTCGAGCAGCTCGCCGGGGAGCTTGTACTCCTCGCAGCCGACGCAGTACGGGCCCTCGTAGCCGCCCTTGTAGATCTCGCCCTTGTCGTACAGGTCCTGCACGAACTCCTGGACGCGGTCGGTGTGCCGCTGCTGCGTGGTGCGGATGAAGTCGTCGTTCGCGATCTCCAGGTGCTCCCAGAGGGGCTTCCACGCCTCCTCGACGAGCTTGTCGCACCACTCCTGCGGAGTCACTCCGTTGGCGTCGGCGGTGCGCATGATCTTCTGACCGTGCTCGTCCGTGCCGGTGAGGTACCACACCTTCTCGCCGCGCTGACGGTGCCAGCGGGAGAGCACGTCGCCTGCGACGGTCGTATAGGCGTGGCCCAGGTGAGGAGCGTCGTTGACGTAATAGATGGGGGTGGAGACGTAGAACGCCTTGCCACCCTGCTTCTCGGTTCCAGTGGCCGCCATGCCGAAATCCTACTGGGCCTGGGGAGATCGACTCACACGCGTTTCGGGACGCGGACGGGCCCCGGTGTCCGCCGGGGCCCGTCCGTGGGTGGTGGTGCGGTGGCTACGGGCGCCAGCCGGCCAGGATGCCCTCGTAGACCTCGGCGTCCGTCAGCTCGCGGGGGGTCTCGCCTGCGAGGAAGTGGGAGGTGTTGGGCGTCTTGAGCTTGCGGAGGTAGTCGAAGGCCTTGTTCTCCGGGTCGCCGAACGCGACGAAGGCGAAGTGGACGGACGGGTGGTTCTTGGCGGCGTCCGCGAGGGCCTGGTTGGCGGGGGTCTTGGCGTCCGGGGCGCCGTCGGTCTGGAAGACGACGAGGGCGGGGGTGCCGTCGGGTGCCTTGCGGTGCTGGGTGAGGACCTCTTCCACGGCCACGTGGTAGCTGGTACGGCCCATGCGGCCGAGGCCGGCGTGCAGGTCGTCGACCTTGTTGTCGAACGCGTCGAGGGTCAGCTCGCCGGTGCCGTCCAGTTCCGTGGAGAAGAAGACGACGGGGACGGTGGGGGGTGTGTCGGGGTCCAGGTGGGCGGCGAGGGCGAGGGTCTGCTCGCCGAGGGCCTGGGCGGAGCCGTCCTTGTAGTACGCCCGCATCGACGCGGAGCGGTCCAGGACGAGGTAGACCTTGGCGCGGGTGTCGGTGAGGTTGTGCTTCGCGAGGGCGTCCTGTGCTGCGTGGTACGCGGTGCGGAGGGTTGCGGGTACGTCCGCCTCGGCTTCGCCTTCGCCTCCATTTGTTTTCCCACCCGCACCACCCGTGCGGCTTGCGTCGTCGTCCTCGGGTGCCACCTGCGGGGCGCCTCCACCGTCGGCGACCGCGGGTTCGGGGGTGGGGGCGTCTTCGGGGGCGGTCGCGGCTGCGGCTGCGGCTGCGGCCGCGGGCACGGGCACTGCCGTGGGCTCGGGGGCGGCCACCGGCTCGGGGGCCGGCTCCGGGTCAGATGCCTCGGACGGTTCGGGGGTGGATTCCTCTTCGGGGGCTACGGCCGTTTCCGGGGCGGCTTCCGGCTCGGGTCCGTCGGCGGGCTCCGGGGCGGCGGTGGCAGCTGCGGGTTCCGGGGCGGCGGTGGCAGCCTCGGGCTCGGGGGCGGCCTCGGGTGCGGGAGCGTCGGCGGGTTCCGTGGCGACGGCAACCTTGGGTTCCGGGGCGGCCTCGGGCTCGGGGGCGGCTTCGGATTCCGGAGCCGCTGCGGCTTCCGGCGCGGGGGTGGCCTCGGGTTCGGGGGTGGCCTCGGGTTCCGGTGCCGCTTCGGCTTCCGGTGCGGGGGTGGCTGCGGTCTCGTCCGTGGCTTCCGGCTTGGCCTCGGGGGCGGTCTGGGCCTCCGGCGCGGATTCCGCAGCCGCTGCGGCTTCCGGCTCCGGGGTGGTCTCGGGCTCGGTGACAGCCGTCGGCTCCGGGGTGGTCTCGGGCTCGGTGACAGCCGTCGGCTCGGGAGCTGCCTCGGGCTCCGGGGTGGCATCGCCTTCCGGCGCTGCTTCCGGTGCGGGCGTCGCCTCGACCACGGGCTCGGTGGTGGATTCCTGGGCGTCGGCAGCGGTGGGCTCGGGTGCCGTCACCGCTTCCGGCTTCGCCTTCGGCTCGGGCTCGGCCTCGGGCTTCGGGGCGGGCGCGGGCTCCGTCTCGGCCTCGACGACCGGCTCCGGCTCGGCCACGGCAGTGGGCTGCCGCGTGTCGTCGCTGGGGGCCTCGACCTCGGCCTTGGCGGTCGCCTCCGTCTCGGCTTCCGCGACGGCCTTGGGCTTCGCCTCGGCCTCCGGCGCCACACGCTGAGCCGCAGCTTCCGTCTCGGGCTCGGCCTCCGGCTCCGCCTCGGCGGCCGGTACCACGGTCTCGGCGTCCGCGGTCGCCTCCGCCTCGGCCTCCGGCGCCACAGGCTGAGCCGCAGCTTCCGTCTCGGCCTTGGCCACCGGCTCCGCCTCGGCGGCAGCACTCACCTCGGGCTCGGGCTCGGCGACCGGCGCTGCGGCCTTCACCTCGGCCGCAGCCGACCCCTCGCGCTCGGCCTCCCCAGCCGGGGCACCCGCCTCGGCCGCGGGCTCGGCCTCAGCCGCAGTCGGCTCCTCAGGCTCGGCCTCAGCCGAAGCCGCCGCCGAAGCCTCAGCCGAAACCGTCGCCGACGCGGGCGCCGAATCCGTACCCGCACCCGGCGTCGAAGCCGACCCCGACCCCGACCCCGACTCCGAAGGCGAAGCCGACCCCGACCCCGACCCCGAAGGCGAAGCCGACCCCGACCCCGACCCCGAAGGCGAAGCCGACGCCGACCCCGACTCCGAAGGCGAAGCCGACCCCTCGCCGTCCCGCGGCTTCGGGACCGTCACGTTGTCGAAGGCCGCCGAGACGAGTTCGTCGGCGACGGAGACGGAGGCCGAGGTGGGGGCGGGCTCGGGGGACGGGGCCGGGACCCTGGGCTCGGTGGAGGACACCTCCCCCTGGGAAGCGGAGGCGTCCTCCGTCGAGGAAACCCGCTCCGCCTCCTGCGAAGGAACCGTGTCGCGCCCCTTGCGTGAGCGGCTGAACGCATTCCGCAGGATGGAGAGAATGCCCATGTGCGCAACCCTTCGGGTGAGTTGAAGCCCGTCAATCCCTGGCCAGGACGGACACGTAAGGTTAGCGGCCGGGCGTGGCGATCTTGGGGTGGGGCGGGGGCCTTTCACTATCCCCGCCATCCCGCGCTGTCAACACCGCCTCAACTGCCGCAGGTTCACCCCCTGTTCACCTTCCGTCCCCGTTCTCGAACACACACCCCCCTAGCGTCGCGCTCACACCAAAAATGCACATAAGAGCATCGAGGAGCGCGCTGTGCGCAAGCTGCTGCCCATGATCGGCTCGCATCCCGGCGGCCGTTCCGCCCTGACCTGTCGGTTCCGCTGTGGTGACGCCTGCTTCCACGAGGTACCGAACACCAGCACCAACGAATACGTCGGCGACGTCATCGCGAGCGCGCTCAGCCGCCGCTCGGTGATGAGAGCCGCCGCCGTCGTCTCCGTGGCCGGCGCCGCCGGTACGGCCGTATCGCTCGGCACCGCCCCGTCCGCCGCCGCGGCCACCCCGACGGACGCCGAGAAGGCCGCGAAGGCCGCCGCGGACGCCAAGGCGAAGTTCCGGCCCAAGGGCCCCCGCGGTCTGCGGTTCACCGCCGTCGAGCCCAACACCGCCGACGCCGTGACCGTCCCCGACGGGTACAAGCAGAACGTCGTCATCCGCTGGGGCGAGCCGATCCTGCGCGGCGCCCCCGCCTTCGACCCGGAGAACCAGACGGCCAAGGCCCAGGCCGGCCAGTTCGGGTACAACTGCGACTTCCTCGCCCTGCTCCCGCTCCCGGGTGAGCGCGGACGCCAGCTGCTCGTCGCGAACCACGAGTACACCGACGAGATCCTGATGTTCCGCGGCTACGACGCCGCCAACCCGACCCGCGACCAGGTCGAGGTCGCCTGGGCCGCGCACGGCCTCGCCGCCGTGGTCGTGGAGGAGGACAAGCGCACCGGCAAGCTCACCGCCGTGCCCCGCCACCACCTCAACCGCCGGGTCACCGCCACCACCGAGTTCCGGGTGACCGGCCCCGCCGCCGGCTCCGACCTCCTGAAGACCTCCGCCGACCCGACCGGCCGCAAGGTCCTCGGCACGCTCAACAACTGCTCCGGTGGCACCACCCCCTGGGGCACCACGCTGCACGGCGAGGAGAACTTCAACCAGTACTTCGCCAACAGCAGCCGTGCCACCGACAAGCGGTACGGCATCGGCACCGGCGCCACCGAGCGCAAGTGGGAGCGTTTCGACAAGCGGTTCGACGTCGCCCAGGAGCCCAACGAGGTGCACCGCTTCGGGTATGTGGTGGAGTTCGACCCGTACGACCCGACGTCCACGCCGCGCAAGCACACCGCGCTCGGGCGGTTCAAGCACGAGGCCGCGACCATCCGGCTGACCTCGGACGGGCGTCCGGTCGTCTACTCCGGTGACGACGAGCGCTTCGACTACTTCTACAAGTTCATCAGCAGCAAGCGGATGAAGAAGGGGTCGGGCCGCGCGGTCCGCGAGCACAACCTCTCGCTCCTCGACGAGGGCACGCTCTACGTCGCCAAGCTCACCGGCGACTCCCCGGCCATCGAGATCGACGGCACGAGCAAGCTGCCGGCCGATGGCGAGTTCGATGGCTCCGGCGAGTGGATTCCGCTGGCCACCGCCACCGCCAAGGGCGCCGTCTCGCACGTGGACGGGATGACGGCCGAGGAGGTCTTCGTCTTCACGCGGCTCGCCGGTGACAAGGTCGGCGCGACGAAGATGGACCGCCCCGAGGACATCGAGCCCAACCCGGTCACCGGCAAGGTCTACGTCGCCCTCACCAACAACACCAACCGCGGTGTCGGCTCCAACGCCAAGGCGGACGAGGCCAACCCGCGCAACGCCAACAAGCACGGCCAGGTGCTGGAGCTGACCGAGCACCGCAACCGGCCCGAGAGCACCAGGTTCGGCTGGCTGCTCTTCCTCGTCGCGGGCGACCCGAACGACCCCGCGACCTACTTCGCCGGCTTCCCCAAGGACGACGTCTCCCCGATCTCCTGCCCGGACAACGTCGCCTTCGACTCGTACGGCAACCTGTGGATCTCCACCGACGGTGCCCAGCTCGGCTCGCACGACGGTCTGTTCGGTGTCGCGACCCGCGGTGAGCGGCGCGGTGAGCTGAAGCAGTTCCTCACCGTGCCGAGCGGTGCCGAGACCTGCGGCCCGATCATCCAGGACCGCCGGGTCCTGGTCGCCGTGCAGCACCCGGGCGAGCTGGACGGCGCCACCGTCGAGAACCCGAAGAGCGCCTGGCCCGACGGACCGGGCAAGTACGTCCGCCCGGCGGTCGTCGCGGTGTGGCGCGCGGACGGCCGCGACATCGGCGTCTGAGTGATCGGCGTCTGACCTTCCGTTCCGAAACGAGAATGCGGGCCGCCCTCCTGTCGGAGAGGGCGGCCCGCACGTTTTCGCGCCGGCGCGCGGCTCAGGGGGCCAGGCAGCTGACGCCCGGGGCGGCGGTCGGGTCCAGCAGGGCGGCCGGGTCGAGGAGCGCGGCGGGGTCGGCGAGTTCCGCCACGGCGGCCGGGGTCTCGGCGACACAGGTGATCGTGGCAACCGGGTCCGGGATGGCGTGGGCGGCCGGTGCCATGGCACCGGCCAGGGCGAGGGTTCCGAGCAGGACGGTCGCGGTGCGACGCATGAAAAATCCCCTTATTGGTCTTATAGGTAGGGCGGTTGAACTGGATTGATCATGTCGGCTTTTCGGCTGCGAATTCGCCCTCCGTCACCCGTGCGGGGATGACGTAACGATTCAGCGCTCTGCGCCGCGTTGACCCGGAGAGGGGGCGAGCACTTGGCCTCAGCGGGACGGTGACGTGATCGTCCGCGCCGCCGCCACTTCCTGGCGCAGCGGCTCCAGCACGCTCCCCGGCGGTCCGCTGAGGTCGGTGCGGACCTCGTAGAGGGTCTCCGTCCTCCGTAGCCCCTCCGCCAACTCCCTCAGCTGCAAGGTGAGTTGATCGACCTCGCCGGTGGACGGCGGTTCGGCGCCCTGTTTGACCCGGACCCGCGCGGCCGTCGTCGCGTCGACGATCCGCTCGACCGCCACCACCAGCGGCCACCAGGCGGCGGCCCGTCGGCCCACCGGCGGCGGTTCGGTCAGGGCCCGCTGGAACTCCGTACGGACGGCGGACAGGTCGCGGTAGAGGCGGCGGCGCATGCGCGTGCGCTCGGCGGGGTCGGCCGGGGTCTTCCCGAATGCGCGTTCCACGTACGAGGCCGTGTCGGCGACGGCGTCGGCGAGCCGGGCGCCGACCCGGGCGTGCCAGCTCTCCGGCCAGAGCAGATAGCCCGCGACGAGCGCGATGGCGCAGCCCATGAGGGAGTCGACGAGGCGGGGGAGGAGCAGTTCGGTGCCCTGGTGGTTGAGGGTGTCGGAGAGCAGCAGGATCACCGGGGTGATGGCGGCCGTCTGGTAGCCGTAGCCGCGGGGCGTGAGCACCGGGATGAGCGGTGCGAGCAGCAGCATCACCGGCACGTCCCACCAGCCGCGCGGCACCTCGGCGAGGATCCCGGCGGCGACCACCAGCCCCACGACCGTGCCGAGCGCCCGCAGCAGCGCCCGGGAGAACACCGACCCGAAGTCCGGCTTCAGTACGAACGTGATGGTCAGCGCCACCCAGTACGAGCGCGGCACCGGCACCAGCGACACCAGGGCCTGGGCGATGCCGATGCACAGGGCGAGGCGCAGGCCGTAGCGCCAGGAGGTGCCGGAGAGGGCGACGTTGCGCGCGACGCGGGCGGCGCGCACGCCCAGCGGGGCGGGGCGGCCCGCCCGGTCGCCGGCCTTCTTCAGCGCGTCCGGCGACTTCTCGGTGGCGACGTCGGCGGCGTGCCGCAGCGCCTGGTCGACCGCCTTGCCGATCGCGCTTTCAGGCTCCGGCAAGCGCAGCCCGAGCGGCCCCGAGTACCCCGTCTCGACGGCCTCGGCGAGATGCCGTACGGCCACCGGGATCTCGGCCGGCAGCGGACGGCCGGAGAGCCGTACCGCCGGGGCGGCCTCCACGAGCGGGGTGATCGCGTTCAACTGGGCCAGCAGCCGCACCAGTTCGGGGCTGCGGCCGTGGTGGCGGGCGCGGCGGGCGAGGACCAGGTCGTAGGACTGGTTGAGGGACTGGGTGACGAGGTGGCGGGCGGGGCCGTACGCGTCCGCGGCGCCGTCCGGGACGTCCGCCGTCATCGTCGCGAGGAGGTCGGCGACCTTGCGGTAGGTGTCGGCGACGGCGGTCCGTTCCGGGACGCCCGCGCGCAGCGGCCAGGCGAGGAGGGCCAGGGCGAGGACGAGGAAGCCGCCGCCGGTCATCAGCAGCGGGGCCAGCCACCACTGGCCCGGCAGGGGCAGGCCCGCGCCGATCACCGAGTTGAGCAGCAGGAGCAGCCCCGACACGGAGGCCACGGCGCCGATCGACGAGATCATCCCGGAGACGAGCGCGACCCCGGTGAGCGCGGCGACGGTGACCCAGCCCTGCCCGTACACCAGCGAGCCGAGGGTGATGCCCGCGGCGGCGAACAGCTGCGGGATCGCGATCTTCAGCAGCCGCATCCGGTACGCGTCCGCCGTGTCGCTGATGACGCCCGACAGGGCCCCCATGGAGGCGAGCGCGCCGTACTCGGGCCGCCCGGCGGCGAGCCCGAGGACGAGCGGCAGGGTCAGCGCGATCGCCGCGCGCGCGACGGCCGGCCGGTTGACCGGGGCCGGCTGCGGCTGGAGGTTCCGCACCAGCCAGTCGGGCGGCGCGAGACGGCTGGGGAACGGGCGGGCCATGCGCCCATTATGGGCACGGGTGATCGAGACTCCCGGGGGCGTCGGTGGCCCCCCGGTTCATCCGCGCCGGTGCAGGGCGAGATCCACGGTGACGGCGTTGTGGTCGGTGCCGGACAGTGCCCGGAAGCGGACCTCGCGGGCGGAGAAGTCCTTGTCGGAGACCAGGACGTGGTCGATCTGGGCGCCGAACCTCGGGACCGTCCGGGACGGCCACGTCGGCCGCCGGTCCTGTCCGGCCAGCCGGGCGGCGTCGCTCAGGCCCGTGTCGAGGATCGCGCGGAAGGCCGCGTGGTCCTGGGAGGCGTTGAAGTCCCCGGCCAGGATGGTCGCCGTCCGCGTGTCCTTCGCCGCGTACGCCCGCAGCGCGTCCAGCTCCCGCCGCCAGGTGTCCAGCTGCCCCGGCAGCGGCGGCATGGGGTGCGCCAGCTGGAGCCGTACGGGGGTGCCCTCGACGTCGGCGATCGCGCCGGGCATGCCCATGGAGCCGGGGATCGGGTCGGCGGCCTTCAGGGGGTAGCGGCTGAGGATGACGGAGCCGGTGGAGCCGTAGCCCTCGACGGACTGCCGGTACGGGTAGACCGGGGACGTCCCGCCTTTCCCGCCCTTGTCACCCTTCCCGTCCTTCTCGCTCTCATTGGCCGGGGCCTTCGCGCTCAGGTCGCCGACGGTGTCGCGGAGGGTGGCCGAGCAGGTGACCTCGCACTCCTCGACGAAGACGATGTCGGGGCGGTCCCGGAGCAGGACCTTGACCAGGGCGTCCGTGCCCTGCCCGAACTGCACGTTCGACGTCATCACCCGTACCTTCGCCACCACCTCCCCGGTCGGCTCGCTCGCCTTCCCGTACGGCTCGATGTACCAGGCCAGGGCGCCGAGCACGACGACGCCCCAGGTCAGGCCGATCCACCAGCGGGCCAGCAGGGCGAGCAGCAGTGCGAGGGCGGTGGGGGCGAGCAGCCATGGCAGGAACGCGAGGAGTTGGGGGACCGGGGTGAAGGCGTCGATGTCGGCCGCGCGGGAGGTGACGACGAGGGTGGTGCCGAGGAGGAGCAGGGTGGCGAGGAAGGTCTTGCCGCGGTGCGACTTTCGGCGGGGTGTTGGGGGTGGTTCGGGCAGGGGGTCCGGCCGTTCGATGGTCGCGCTCTCCACGGCCGGTGCCCTTCGGTTTTTGTTGGTGGGTCCTAGTAAGGACGGGTGGGGTGGGGGGAAGGTTGCGTGGTCGGGTGCGGGTCCGGTGGGGCTTCTCGCGCAGTTCCCCGCGCCCCTAAAAGACCAGGCCCTCCGGGCCTGGAAAGACGTCGGCCCCCGGGGCTGGAAGGGCGGCGGGCTGCGGGGCTGGAAAGACGGCGGGGCTGGGGCCTGGAAGGACGGCGGGGCTGCGGGGCTGAAAAGCAGGGGGCGTGGCCCCTGCTTTTCAGGGGCGCGGGGAACTGCGCGAGAAGTCCCACGGACCCGCACCCGCCAAAGCGACCCGTACCCCCGAGTTCTCAGGCGGCCCGCGTTCGGGCTACGGCGTCGGGTCCGGGGACGTCGCCAGGGACCAGATCACGAAGACCGCGATGGCGATGCAGACGACGGACCAGACGGGGGCGTACGGGAGGAACATGAAGTACTCGATGGCGAAGAGGGAGGTCAGGGCGATACCGGCCGCGCGAGCCCACTCACGGCCCTGGATGACGCCCCAGCCGGTGGCGAGGACGGCGACCCCGAACGCCAGGTGGATCCAGCCCCACGCGGTGAGGCTGAACTCGAAGACGTAGTTGCCGATGTTCGTGTACACGTCGTCCGTGGCGATCCCGGCGATGCCGTTGAGGATGCCCATGACGCCGATGACCATCATCAGGACACCGGCGAAGACCATCCCGCCGAGGGCCCACTCCGAGCGGGTCTCGCCGTGGTGTGTCCGGGTCTCCTGCGACGTGGGGTTCGTACGTGGTGCCGTGCTGTGCTGGGCCATGAGGGCCTCCTCCGACGGATGGACAGCGGGTGGACCGCTCACCCGCATGGTCACGCGGGAGGAGGAGGGGCGCATGTGCTGTAGGCCGAATGGGTGAAAATGGGGGTAAGTGGGATAGTTTGGTGGGTGGGGGGAAGAGGGCCCGGCCCCGGCCCCGGCCCCGGCCCCGTCCTCCGTGGGCGGCTCAGTCCACGCGGGCCAGGAAGGCCGTCAGGACCTTGTTGAAGTCGTCCGGGCGCTCCAGGTTCGGGAGGTGCGCGGCGCCCTCGACGATGTGGAGGGTGGAGTCGGGGAGCGCGGCGTGCATCGCCTCGGCGTCGGAGACGGGGGTGTACTCGTCGTCGGCGCCGACGACGACCAGCGCCGGGACGGTGACACGGGTGAGCAGCTCGCGGTAGTCGGGGCGCTCGGCCCGGCCGCGCAGGGCCGCCGCGGCGCCCTCGGGGTCGGTGGCCGTCATCATGCCGCGCACATGCGCCGCGACCTCCGCGTCCGCGTACGGCGCGACCATCTTGAACAGCACCTCGTCGGCGTACCCCGTCATGCCCTCGCGCAGCAGCCGGTCGGCCATGGCGTTCCGGGTGCGTCTGCCCTCCTCGGTCTCGGCGGCCGGGAACGTGTCGGCGAGGAGGAGGCCGCGGACGCGGTGCGGGTACCGGCTTACGCACTCCATCGCGATCTGGCCGCCCATGGAGAGGCCCCCGAGGACGAACTCGGCCACCCCGAGGCCGTCGAGCAGCGCCGCGATGTCCTCGGCGAACGTCGACAGCGGGGTGATGCCCGGGACGACCGGGGAGCGGCCGTAGCCGCGCAGGTCCGGGGCGATGACCCGGCGGGTCGCGGCGAACTCGGTGATCTGCGGGTGCCACATCGTGCGGTCGAAGGGGTGGCCGTGGATGAGGACGAGGGGGAGCGCGGGGGAAGAGTCCGGGCCCCCTTTGTCCTCATATGCGAGGAAGGTGGTGGTCATGGAACGACCCTAGGGTTCCTCAACTCCTCGGTGCAATAAGATCTTTGCCCTCGGTGCAATGTCGTGGGCGCCGGGGCAGGGGCAGAAGACGGGGACGGGAACGAGGGCGGGGACGGTGGGTGGAGGGGGAAGGGTCGTGGCCGACTACCGGCGGATCGCCGATCGCATCGCGGACGACATCGCCGTCGGGCGGCTGAAGCCCGGTGACCGGCTGCCGCCGCAGCGGGTGTTCGCGCGGCGGCGGGGGATCGCCGGATCGACCGCCGGGCGGGTGTACACGGAGCTGGTGCGGCGCGGGCTGGTGGTGGGCGAGGTCGGGCGCGGGACGTTCGTACGGGCGGCGCCCGCGGGACCGGCCGGATCGGCGGGGCGGGCGCTCGCCGAGCCGGCCGGGTCCGCGCCCGTGAACCTGGAGCTCAACTACCCTTCCGTGCCCGGTCAGTCGGAGCTGGTGGCCGCCGGGATCGCGCCGCTGCTGCGGCCGGATGTGCTGGCCGACGCGTTGCGTACGGCACCGGCCACCGGGACGGCCGCCGCGCGGGAGGCGGCGGCCGGACTGCTCGCCACGGCCGGCTGGCGGCCGGACCCGGAGCGGTTTCTCTTCACCGGGAACGCCCGTCAGGCCATCGCCGCGGCCCTCGCTCACCTCGTCCGGCCGGGGGGCCGGGTCGGGGTGGAGTCGCTCACGTATCCGCTGGTCAAGGAGATCGCCGGGCGGCTGGGTGTGACGCTGGTGCCGCTGGCCACGGACGGGGAGGGGGTGCGGCCGGAGGCCGTGGCCGCCGCGCACCGGGCGGCGCCGCTGTCGGCGGTGTATGCGCAGCCGACCCTGCACAATCCGACGTCCGTGACGACGGGGGCCGGACGGCGGGCCGAACTCGCGCGGGTGGTACGGGAGTTGGACCTGCCGGTGATCGAGGACCGGATCTGGTCGTTCCTGGCCGACGGGGAGTCGGCGCAGGCGGGGGTGCCGCCGTTGGCCGCGTACGCGCCGGAGCGGGTGTTCGTCGTGGACGGGCTGTCCAAGCGGGTGGCTCCCGGGCTGACGGTCGGGTTCCTGGTGGTGCCGGAGGGGCGGGCCGAGGGCGTGGCGGACGCGGTGCGGTCGGGGGGCTGGGCGGCGGGGCGGTTCGCGCTGGAGGCGGGGGTGCGGTGGATCGGGGACGGGACGGTCGGGCGGCTGGTCGCGGCGAAACGGGCGGACGCGGGGGTGCGGCAGCGGCTGGTGGCCGAGCATCTCGCGGGGTTCTCGGTACGGGGGGACGCGCGGGCGTACTACGCGTGGTGGGAGTTGCCGGAGGGGTGGCGCGCGGACACGTTCTGCGCGGCCGCGGCGGAGCGGGGGGTGGCGGTGACCCCGGGGGTGGCGTTCAGCGTGCCCGCTCTCGGCCTCGCTCGGGCCGTCCTGCCGCCGGGGCCCCCGGTGCCCCGGCGACAGGACGGCCCGCGGTCGCGGAGCGAGGGGGAGCGGGTGGCCGCTGCCGACTGCGTCAGGCTTGGGCTTGGGTCGGTTTCTCTGCCGGTGCTGGTGGGGGCGTTGCGGGTGCTCGGCGAAGTCGCGCGAGCCGGCCCGTGAGCCAGGCCGTGGTGGCGACGGTCGTGCCGAGGATCAGCAGGCCCCAGGTCACCGTGCGGAGCGTGGCGGTGAGGGCGTCGTAGACGGCGCCGACGGCCGCCGGGGAGACGTCCGGGGGCAGGTCCGCGAGGGTGAGATGGCGGCCGAGGGCCACCGCGACACCCAGCAGCGCGCCGCCGAGCGCCGTGCCGAGGCCCGTCGCGCAGACGGCCCGGCGGCGTTGCGTCGCGACGAGAATGCCACCGGCGGCCAGGGCGAGCGCGCCGACCGGGAGCCAGAACGCGGCGATTTCGAGCACGCGATATCCCTTCCTGAGCTGAACCAGTTCCGCGGCCGACAACACCTCGACCTCGGTGTGCGCGACCGGGATGCGATGGGCGAACGGCACGTGGTCGCGGACGAGTTGACGTTTGACGCGCTCGCCGACCGGCGCGAGGTCGATCGTCACGGCGCGCGCCTCGCCGCCCCCCGCCCCGCCGCCGTACGCGCCCTCCTCGCGCACCGCCTTCAGTACCGCGTCGTGCGCCGCGCGGTTCGCCGTGTGCCAGGCCGTGCGGAACGCCTCGGTCCGGGTGAAGGAGCGCGCCGCGTCATGGGTGAAGTCACGGACCGGCCGTCGTAGGCGCGGGCCCACCCGGACCTCGCGCAGAATCCCGGTGGCGACCGCGTTCGCGAGCGCCTCCCGTACGGCGGGGTCGGCGGCCAGGGGTGCCATGACCGCCTCGTACCGGGTCCGGTCCGCGATCTCGTACGTCGCCCACGCGGCCAGCGCGCCCAGCGGGGCGAGCAGGCAGGCGAGGACGGTCAGCACGGCCGACAGGGCGCCGCGGGCACGGTGGGGCACCCCTCCAGGCAAGACCCCCGCCCCCCACCGCGCGAGCGCTCGCGCCCCGCGTGACTGCGAATGGCCCCGCAGGACAAGCCGTACGGGGCCCACCGGCGGCCACGGCTCACGGGGAGGGTCAGGCCAGGCGGTGGCCCGTCGCGTCCTCGTGGGTGTAGTAGCGGTAGAAGTTCACGGCGAAGACCGGGGCCGCGATGGCGAGGGACATGACCGTGGAGCGCAGGACGGTGTGCTGGGAGGCCTGGCTGTAGAGGAAGCCGAAGGCGCAGCCCGCGAAGACGGCCCAGAGGAGGGCGTGGAACTCCCGGCGCAGGCGCGGCGCGAACGTCAGCACGGCGATGTGGACCGCCGCGAACACGAACGCCGTCACGAAGCCGAAGAGCAGGTTCCAGCCGGTGATGGGGCCGGCGTCGCGGTTCATGGCCGCCGCCCAGTAGCCGTAGACCAGGCCGAGGGTCACCGGCACGAGCAGGTTCGCGAGCGCGTGCGTGCGCTCGCTGAAGACATCGGGCGTGGCCCTGTGCGGGACCGGCCGGCCCGGAGTGGGTGCCGCTTGAGCCATCGGAGCACTCCTCTCTTCCCTCCCCCGCGGTTCCCCCACGGTTCCCCCGCCGTCCCCCGTGACTCTCCGCCCCGTCTACCAGAGCACACCTGGGGAGGGCCGCGGGCAAGTCGGGACGCGGAGGTTGTGACAGAGGGGGGCCGGGATGCGGCGGGGCCGGGGGCGTGTTTCGCTGTGGGGCATGCGGATGCGGATGCCGGTGCCGCGCGGGCGCCGGGAGCCGGACCCCGCCGAGCGGCAGCAGCTGCTGCTGCGGGTCCGCGGGCGGAACATCGCCTGGCTGCCGCCGCTGGTGGTGCTGCTCGCCGTACCGGTCCTCGACTGGTTCACCGGCGGCGACTTCCGGGTCCTCTCCTGGCTGGTGCTCGTACCGGGCACGGCCGCCGCCGTCTGCGGCGTGCGGACGACGGCGGTGTTCGCGGGGCTCGCGATGATCACGTACGTCGCGGGCGACAACTCCTGGACCCACCAGGAACGCACCGGCCTCCCCGACTTCATCCTCGTCGCCCTCGGCGGCATCCTCTCCGTGCTGGCCTGCGCGGTCCGGCTGCGCGGGCAGGAGCGGATGCTGCACATGCGGGCCGTCGTCGACACCACCCGCCGTATCCTGCTGCGCCAGCTGCCGCCGGACGTCGGCGGCCTCGACCACGCGGAGATCTACCTCGCCGCCGACAGCCAGGCCCGGGTCGGCGGCGACTTCTACGACATCCAGCCCAGCCCGCACGGCACCCGCGTCGTCATCGGCGACGTCCAGGGCAAGGGGCTCGCGGCGGTGGAGGCGGCGTCCGTGCTGCTCGGCACGTTCCGCGAGGCCGCCTACTACGAGTCCGACCCCGTCACCGTGGCCGAGCGGCTGGAGACCCGGATGGTGCGGCATGTGCGGTACTGCGCGCACGTCGGCCGCGACGACGCCGAGCGCTTCGCGACCGCCGTGCTGCTCGACTTCCCCGACCTGCGCAGCGCCCGGACCGACTGGGGCCCGGACCTCACCGGGCTCGACGCGGTCACCGTGGACGTCGTCAACTTCGGCCACGAGCCTCCGCTGCTGGTCCGGCCCGGTGGCGTACGGCCCCTGCCGATGCGGGAGGGACTTCCGCTGGGACTCGGCGAGTTGGTGCCCCGGGCGCCCGTGACGGCCCGGGTCCGGCTCGCCGCCGACGAGACGTTGCTGCTGGTCACGGACGGGGTGACGGAGGCGCGGGACGGGCGGGGCGCCTTCTTCCCGCTCCGCGCGTATCTGACCCGCGCCCTCGCCGCCGGGCCGCCCGCCCTCGACCCCGAGTCGCTGGTCCGGCTCGTCCGCGACGGCGTCCTCGCCCACACCGGCGGCGGCCTCGACGACGACACGACGATCTTCGCGGTACGGCGGGCGAGGGAGCCGATCCGGCGGGGGCCGGGCGCGCCGGACTGAGCGCCCGGCCCCCTGCTCCCGTGCTCCTTTCCCCCTTTGCACGCGCAGCGGTTACCGTGCTGGCTGGCGTACGTGATCGACGGGGGGTCGGCGGGAGCCGACGGGAAGCGAGGGGAGGGAACGATGCCCGGAACAGTGCTGCTGCTCGCGGCCTCGCCCATGGGCAAGGGGTGCCTGGTGGACGCGGCCTCCGTGCTTCCCGTACTGGCGGCCGTCACGCCCGAGGTGCTGTCCGGCACGGGTACGGCGAACGTCGTCGAGCTGGCCGATCCACTGGAGCCGCAGGCCGTGCTGACCCGGCTGCGGGCGGCGGCGACCGCGCCCGGCCCGCTGACCGTGTATCTCGCGGGGCAGCTCCAACTCGACCGTAAGCAGCGGCTGGTGCATCTGGCGTTGGCGCGTACGACGCCGGCGACCGTGCGGTACACGGCCTTTCCGTGGCACTGGATCGTGGAGGAGCTGCGGTTGCGGGCGCCGGGGAGTACGACCCTGTTCGTCGATCTGCATGCCGACGCGGAGGTGTGGGGGCGGTTGGCGGGGCAGCCGCTCGGGGGTGGGCCCGGGGTGAGTGTGTACGGGCGGGTCGCGGGGCCGGTGGCGGGGATACGGCGGGGGGTGGGTGTGCCGGGGTATATGAAGGCCTTGGCGACGATACTGCGGAGTGGGCAGCGGCCGGGGGCGGCGGCGCTGCATGAGCAGGTGCTGGCGCGGGCGGGGTTCGGGTTCCACGGGGATCTGATTCTGGCGTACGACGCGACGGGCTCCGGGGCGCGTTCCGTGCCGGGTGCGGTTCAGGTGCCTGGGGGTTCCGTGGGTGGTTTCGCCCCCGCCGCCCCTACCCATTCCCGTCCCCTGGGGGCTGCGCCCCCAGACCCCCGCCATCGCCCTGCGGGCTCGTCCTCAGACGCCGGACGGGCTGAGATGAGCGGGGCCACCACGCCCGCCACGCCGGGCCCATCCACCGAACCTGCCCTGCCTGCCGTGCCCGGTCCGTCCGGCTCGGCTGTGGTGGCGGGGTCGGCCGTTCCCTCGCCCCCCACCGACCCCCACGGGGCGATCACCCTCGCCGTCGAGGCGGGGCGGCATGGGGAGGCTGCGGAGTTGGCGGCTCGGTGGGAGGCGGGGGCGTTGCGGGAGTTCGGGGACGGGTCGGAGGAGGTGTTGCACTGGCGGGAGGTGCGCGCCGATCTGGCGATGTTCGCGGGGGACGCGGCGGGGAGTTGTGCGGTGTGGATGGGGGTCGCCCGGGCGCGGCTCGCGGCGGGGCGGCCGGAGCGGGACCCGGCGGTCGAGGCGGCCGTCGACCGGGCGCACCATCAGTGGGGGCTGGTCACGGACGCGGCGCGCGCACGGGAACTCGGCGTCGAGTTCGTGGAGTTGCGCGGCCGGGTCCCGGGGCGGCGGGCCGGTGCCCTGGAGCACGCCCGGCAGCGTCTGGCCGAACTCGGGGGAGGTTCATCGGAGTTGAGGTCGGCCCAGCACGTGCCCGGTTAGCCGAGCCGGTCGATGAGCCGTCGTTCCGTTCGTCGTAGATCGATGAGCCGTCGATCTGGGCGCATACCGGGCCGACCTCGGAGGGGGAGTTGTGCGAGGCCACCGTGTGTACACACGGTGGACACCACACGTGGATCACTTAAGCGGGCACGGTTCCGGAACCGATCGGAGTTCGATCAGAGAATGATCAGAAACTCCCCAGCCGTTGGCAAAGTCCACCCCGCGTACACACCCGCGTGTGTCAGGACGACGCCGGGATCCGCACCCTGAACCAGGCGCCCCGGTGGGACGGATGGGACGCCTCCAGGGTGACCGTGCCGCCGTGGGCCGTCGCGATCGCCGTGACGATGCTGAGCCCGAGCCCGCTGCCGGCGGCCCGTGTCTCCTCACCGCGTACGAAGGGGTCGAAGAGCCGGGCGCGGAGTTCGTCCGGGATGCCGGGGCCGTCGTCCAGGACCTCGACGACCCGGTAGCCGTCCTCCGTACCGAGCCCGAGTGTGGTCGTCGTCCCCGGTGGGGTGTGCGCGCGGACGTTGGTCAGCAGGTTGGCGACCAGCTGGTGCAGCCGCAGCGGGTCGCCGGTGACCGTGTGGTCGCCGGGGGCGAGCAGCAGCCGTACGGGGTGCCCGGGGTGGCAGTCGCGGGCGGCGGAGGCCGCGTCGCGGCACAGTTGGGCCAGGTCCACACAGGTGAGCTGGAGGGGCTGGCCGAGATCGAGTCGGGTCAGCAGCACGAGTTCGTCGATGAGGGTGCTCATCCGGCCGACCTCGGTGGCGATCCGGCCGAGCGCCTCCTGCCGCATGGGCTCGTACGCGGGGTCGCCGACCCGGGCGAGTTCGGCGTAACCGGAGATCGTGGTCAGCGGGTTGCGCAGTTCGTGCCCGGCGGCGGCCATGAACTCGCGCAGCCGCCGCTCGGAGTCCCGTCGTTCCCTGACCTCGCGGCGGCCGAGGCGGCGGGCGCCGACCAGGACGCCGGCGAGCAGGGGGAGCGCGGCGGCCGTCTCGAACTGCAGGAGGCGCTGGACCGCCAGCCGGTCGTCGGCGGTGGACCGGGCCGTGACGACATAGCCGCCCTCCTGACCCCGGCCCGCCCCCGGCGTGCGCACCACCTTCGCCCGGTAACTCTCCCCGAACGCCACCGGGTCGGCCCGCTCCGCGTACGCCTTCAGCCGGGCGGGTGTGAGCGCCGGGAAGGGTGGGAGGCGGTCGGCGCCCGGGTGGCGGTCTGCGGCCGGGTGGCGCGCCACGACCTCGCCCCGGGCGTCGAGGACGAGGATCAGGAAGTGGTCGTCGGGGAGCGGGGTGCCGGCGAGGGCGGGCCCCGGTGCCGGTGGTGTGGCACCGGTCGTCGTGGCACCGGTCGTCGTGGCACCGAGGCCGCCGATGGCGCTGAGCGCGGCGATCTCCTGGTCGGTGCGGGCGGCCAGGTGCTGGGCCAGGGTGTGCGCGGAGAGGGCGGCGACCGCGCCCAGCGTGGCGAGGGTGGCGATCAGCCAGAAGCCGACGGTGCGTCGACCGGTGCGGTGGGGGTGGATCGGCTGCTCGACGGGGGCCACGGGGGCCACGGGGTGCGCGGGGCGCCCGGGGTGGGGGCGGGTGCACGTGTCACTCGGCGCGAGCAGTCCGGCCGCCCTGATGGTCTCGCCCAGCGCGGTGAACCCGCTCATCCGTCCAGCCCGTCCACTCGGCCCCGTCTCTTCCTTCGCCCCGTCTCTTCCTTCGCCCGCCCGCCCATTCTGCCGCGTGACGCCAACTCCCCCTGCCTCGCGCTCAGTTCGCGCAGAGCTGGTAGCCCACGCCCCGGACCGTCCGTATCAACGACTGGCCGGGCTCCCCCAGTTTGCGGCGCAGGTAGTAGATGTAGGTGTCGACCACCCCGGATCCCTCGTCGCGGTGGTTCCAGACGCGTTCCTGGATCTGGCCCCGGGACAGCACCCGGCCCGGGTTCTCCATGAGGTAGCGCAGCAGGGCGAACTCGGTGGTGGTGAGTTCGACGGGGCGTCCGGCGGCCCACACCTGGTGGGCGTCGGCGTCCAGTTGGACCGCGCCGGCGCGCAGGCGGTCGCGGTCGGGCGCGGGCCGGCCGCCGCCGGCCCGGCGCAGCAGGGCGCGGACGCGGGCGGCGACCTCCTTCAGCTCGAACGGCTTGGTGACGAAGTCGTCGCCGCCCATGTCGAGCCCGCGCACCCGGTCGTCGACGCCGCCGAGCCCGGTGAGGAAGAGGACGGGGACGGCGTTGCCCCTCTCGCGCAGGGTCCGGCAGACCTCGAAGCCACTGAGGTCGGGGAGGTTGACGTCGAGGAGGATCAGATCGGGGCCGTACCGGGTGACGGCCTGGAGGGCCTGACGGCCGGTGGCGGCGGCGGTCACCTGGTAGCCGAGGAACTCCAGCGCCATCGTCAGCATGGAGCGGATCCCCTCCTCGTCGTCCACGACGAGCAACCGTCCGGCCGAAGACGCTGGTGGGGTGGTTGAGGGAGCGGAGGGCACAGGCGTGGTCATGTCCTGTTCCTTTGCGACCGTGACCTCGAATCGGAATCGAGGCCTCACGTTTCGAACAGGGCCATATCGTCACACATACCGGCAGGTAAGGGAGAGCGGATTCCGCTTCATTCGGAACGACTCATTCCTGTGGGGCGTCCCTGGTGGGGCATCCCAGGTGGGGCAGGGAGTTGTTCGGGGAGCAGGTCAGAAGCCGAACGCCAGGTCCGTTCCGGATGCCAGGCGTACGGCGGCGGAGGCGACGAGTGCCGCCGGACGGGCGGAGTCGCGGTCGTGACCAGCCGCGAACCGGGGTGCGTACGCGGCCAGTTGCCCGCCGAGCCGGGCCGCTGCTTCTGCTCTCAACTGATCGCGGCCATGGCCGACCGCGCCGCCACCCGGTCCGGGCGGGAGCTCATGGGGTGGGAGGCGAACGCCTCAGCGGCGATCGGGCTTACGGGACTTGACGCAACGCGGGCACCGGCACGGGGGCCATTCCGCGGTGACAAGGGGCGCCAGATGATCCGTGCTGAACACAGCCCGCTCCGGTCTCCAGGTCCGCCCGGAGTCCTGGGACACCCGCATGGTCATGAGCGGCCGGTCGGAGAAGAGCCCGGGCTCCTCCGCCCCGCCTTCCTCTCCCTCACTCATGCGCCGTGCGCGTCTGCGTGATGCCGACGCAGAAGCACATTGCAGTCGGACACCGCGCTGTAATCCTGCCTGGAGCGGGCATTGTCGCGCCGTACACACATGCCGAGACACGTTTCGCAGCCCGCTACCGCTCTTGGCTCCGGCGGCAGTTCGGTCAATCCGTAGTTCTGAGGCTTCTGCGTGGCTGCCATAAATCCTCCCCGGATTCGCTCCTTGAATAGTCCCCCATCCGTAGGGTGTGGCCGCGTTTATTCCCGTTCTGAACTAAAGGAGTCGGCAGGCTTTGGCCCACTGCTGAAGAAGTGATCTGGCCTCGTCGTCGAAGCGGGCGCACAGCTCGAACAGCGAGAACACGGAGAGGTGTTCGGAAACATCTCGGGAGTCCCGAAAGACCATACGGCCGGTAAAGTTCTCCACTGTGGCCAGGCGACTGTCGTAAACCGTGAAGGTGTTCATCGGGCCCCGCGGCAAATCGGCGCCCAGAGGGATGACGCCGACACGGATATTTGAGAGGAGGGAAAGTGAGACGAGGTGGTCGAGCTGTACAGCCATGGCCCGAGGGGGAATGATCGCCCACCTTGCCGCCTGCTCCGTAAGGAGAAATGTGAAACTCTTCGACGAGTCGTGGAGTACATCCTGGCGTTCCAATTTGCGCGCCACCGTCTTCGTTGGGTCACCTGGAGTATGGCTCATGCTGGCCCGAATGTATTCGGGTGTGGCCAACAGGCCGGTGATCATGGCGGGCAGGAAATACCTCAGCGTGGTGGCTTCGGACTCCAGTGCGGCGAGTTCGGCCTGACGTTTCTCCATTCCGCGACGCCATGAAGAGCGCTTGTCCTGCCATTCGGTGTTCGCGATGCGTGCGAGAGTCGTGATCTCGGCCACGGTTTCGGGATCAGCTTCGAGTGCGCGAAGGATTCGCTCGACATCCACGAGCTTCGGTGTTTTCCTACCGGTCTCGAACTTGCTGATCTGGCTCTGGGACATGTTGCAACGCCGAGCGAGCCGGTCACCTGTGAGACCGGCTCGCTTGCGCAACTCTCGGAGCCTTTCCGCTAGATCAGTCCTGGACTGGCCCAGCTGCCCGGGCTCAAACGTCACGCGAACTTTCTCACGTACTCGGCAAACGGTACGGAGTTGGCTATGGCAATGTGCTGCCACTCCAGGTATGGGGATACGTCACCCGTGAACAACTCTCGGTTGATCTGCGTCCCGTCCGGCCGGAAGTTCAGATGCACGATGCGTGTCGTATCGAACATCCACCAGTCAGTTTCGGAGAGGGGCAGACCGTAGTCATCCTGGGTGGCATCCAGGATGCGGATTTCCTCTCCTGCCTTGAGGTTACCGGGAATTCCCCAGGCGAACTGGTAACGCTGATATGGCGTTAGCGGCTGTCGTACAACTCGAACCCGCCCGACAGTGCGTCCGGACGCCACATACCCGTGCACCCGTTCATGCCACCGTGCATTGTGCTCCAGCGGCTTCGGCTCTCCCCGAAGGAAGCGGGCGACGTTCTCCGATTCCTTTGGCATCGTGTACGTGGGTTGGGCCTCGAATCGCCACGCGTCACGCTCATATGTGTCGAACAACGTTCGCCACGCGTCACCATCCAAGAGCACGCAGGGCCTCCTTGAGCACCGCCTCCGGGATCTCGACCAGAGACTCGCCCTCCGGCGGCTGGAAGGCTGCTGACACGGGCCCTTGGACCACGAAGGAGCCGCTTGCCGTGCGGTAGACGTTCGGACAGTCGTCGTCATCACAGTCGGGCCCACCGGGCGTGCCCGTGAGCCGTTGCAGTTCCTCGCGCGCCATAGCGCTCCCCTCTCGTGGCCCCTGGTCAGGGGCCCCTGCAGGAGGACGCTACGGACAGGACCGCTCCTCGTCCACGCCGACTCAGGAATATTCCCGTGCCGGCATAAACGGTCCCGGCATCGACCCGAATACCCAAACGGGCGGGAGCCCGCGGTCTGGGTCGACGAGGTAGCAACGAGCCGGTCATTCAAGGGTGGCCCACACCCACACCCGCGCCCGAGGAGCCCCCGATGTCGCAGCAGGTGCCCAGCTTCGACGAACTGCTGAACGGCGCTCGGCGCTCCGCCGTCCACCTGCAGATGCGTGACTCGTACGAAGTCGACAACGAAGCCGATGACTTCGCCCGTTGGAAGAGCACCGGCGAGCGGGACAACGACCCAACCGGTCAGTGACTACGTCCGGTTCGAACACCCGGGTACCGTCGTCAACCTGGAGGCGGGCGAGCTGGTGCGATGGCTGCCGCGTCGGCGCGCCTCCGACATCGCGGTGCCCGGCAACGACTTCTGGCTGATCGACGACAGGCTCATCCGCTGGAACCACTTCACCGGCGACGGTGCCTCGGGCGGCGGCGAGATCAGCGAGGATCCGGCCGCGGCGAAGCTGTGCGCCGACGCCTTCGAAGCGGTGTGGGCGGGGGCGGTGCCGCACGAGGAGTACAGGATCAACTAAGTCCGGGTGGCAGCGGCGCGCTGTCCCCTCAGCGTGTGGAGAAGGGCACCGAAGGCGGCGGGGCCGGCGGTGAGTACGGCTTGGGTGGGGTCGGCGCTTTCGGTGATGTGGATCGTTTCGGTGTTGGCGGATATGTGGACGCAGGATTCGCCCTGGGAGCAGTAGGACGATCGCTGCCAGCCGTGGGCAGTCATGGGGCTCCTTCAGAGTTCGGTGGACAGGTTGTGGATGAAGTCCCGGGTCTTCTCCTGGGTGAGCGCTACGGACTCCATGCGGTGCAGGAGGCTTCGGTAGGTGTCCAGTTCGGCTTCGGCGTCGACCAGGACCGGGCCGTGTGACTGGTCCAGGGAGATGGTGCCCAGCCGTGGGACGGAGCTGTGGATGTAGAGAAATGTCTGGCCTGAGCCCGGGTGGGCGCCAACGGCGAAGGGGATCACCTGGATGGTGACGCTGTCCCGTTCGCTCTGGGTCAGCAGGTGCTTCAGTTGCCGCTTCGCCACGGACGGACCGCCCACGGGTACGCGCAGGGCGGCCTCGTGGATGATCGCCTGGTACGGCACGGGGGTGTCCCGCTCCAGAAGCCCTTGGCGCTGAAGCCGGTGGCTCACCCGGAGTTCGATGTCGCGCCGGCTGAACTTGGGCACTCCCTGTTCGTAGATGGCGCGCGCGTGATCGCCGAGTTGAAGCAGGCCCGGGATGTGCGCGGTGTTCGCTGCCTGGAGCCGGACGGCGTGGTGCTCGATCTCCGCAAGGTCCAGCAAGCGTGCGGGGAGTACTTCACGGAACGTCTCCCACCAGCCGCCCTTTCGCTCGGTGGCCAGCTCGACAAGGCCGTTGACGTGCTCCGCATCGGAGCATCGGTAGATGCGAGCCATGGCGTGCAGACGATCCACGCTCACGCCGAACCGGGCGGCCTCGATGTTGCTGAGCTGCGCCTGGCTGACGCCGAGTTGACGGGCACCTTCGGTGACGGACATTCCCGCCCGTTCCCGAAGTCTGCGCAGCTCAGTGCCCAGGCGGATACGGCGGGCGGTCGTGGCGGCCTTGGGAGCCATGAGCCAACTCTCCTTGGAAAGCAGCGCGTTGGGTAACCCACACGAGGGTATATCTCATGCGATTGCCAAAATGGGAAATGTATTACGTGGCGAGCCGCTAGCTTACTGACCCAGGCGCCCCGCCCAGAAGCGCCCCGCTCGACGGAGCGGCGACGGCCACTGGGCATCCGTACGCATCCCGTTCCCGGCGACGACGACACCGCAACGCCACCACCCAACTCCCCTCAGTGACCGGAGACTTCCGTGACCACCGTATCCCCGCCCTGGACCTGCACCCTCCGCCTTCCCGGAGACCCCCGCTCACCCGGTGTCGCCCGTGCCGCCCTCCGGGCCGTTCTCGGACCCCATGACCTCGCCGAACTCGCCCCGACCGCCGCGCTGCTGACCTCCGAGCTGCTCACGAACGCGGTTCGGGCGGAGACGGCGTACGGGGGTGATGGCGGGGACATCGGGGTGCGGTTCGAGCTGAGTGGGGAGGGGCTGCGGCTTGAGGTGGCCGACTCAGGCGGCGGTGAGCCGGAGTTGAGGCGGGCCGGGGACGACGACGTGTGCGGGCGGGGGCTGTTCCTGGTCGACGCGTTGGCGGACGACTGGGGCGTGGTGCCGCGGGACGGGACCGGCAAGGTCGTGTGGGTGTTGCTCGCGGTCGTGGACCGGCCGGACAGCACCGTGGCCCGCGACGGCCGTTGATCCAGTGAATCAGTGATCAACGATCGGCGTCACGGGCCACGGCCCAGGGAGCGTTGTCCTCGCTCTACTTGGTGAAGATGAAGTACTTCCAGGGGCCGTACGTCGTGGTGTTGACGTTGTCGCCGGAGGTCGTGTCGTGGTACTCGGAGCGGAAGCGGAAGCGGATGTCCGTGGTCGGGGTGCCGGTGAGGGTGACGTTCGACTTGCCGGAGGTGCCGAGGGGGAAGTACTCGGAACCCGCGTCGTACCAGGTGCCGTTGTAGTGGTACTCCAGCTTCAGGCGGTGCTTGCGGCCCTCGTAGTACGTCATCGAGGTCTTCAGGACGGGGTCCTTGGACTTGCGGACGTAGTGGTACTTCTGGCCCCAGACCGTTTTTGTCTTGTAGTGGCCCGAGATCGACGACGAGATGGCGACCTTGGTGTAGACGGTGTTGGTGACCGTCTTCGCCTTGTAGCGCGCGTCGCCCGCGAACTTCGCCGAGAGCTTGGTGTCGCGCCTGAGGTCGACGGTGACCGACAGGTTGCCCTGGGAGTTCACCGTCCCCGACTTCACCAGCTTGTTCGGCTTGTCGGCGCCGTACGGGTCGGCCCAGATCTCGACCTTGCGGTTCTTGTACGTCTTGCCGAGGTGCGCGGTGAACTTCACGTCCGCGCCGTACGCGTAGGTCTTGCGGTTCTTGTCCAGCGACAGCGTCGGCGTGGCGCGGGAGACCTCCACGGTGTCGGAGGCGGAGCCGGCCGCGTGGTCGGCGTCGCCCGCGTAGCGCACCGTGTACTTGACCTTGCCGCCGACCGTCGGGGTGTCGGAGAAGGAGTAGCTGCCGTCGGCCGCCACGGTCACCGGGGCGAGGGCCTTGCCGGAGGTGGACTCCAGGTCGGTGCGGGTGACCGTCAGCTTCACCCCGGCCGGGAGCGCCGCCTTCGAGGTGACCTTGCCCTTGACCGTGAGCTTCTTGGCGCGGGTGGCCGTGGCCGGGGCGTTCACGGTGATCTGGGTGACGGCCCTGGTCGGAGCCTCCAGCACCCGCAGCGAGTACACGCCCTCGTCGTTGTACGTCACCGCGAAGAGGCGTCCGGCGTCCGGTGCCCAGGCCAGGCCCGAGGCGGGCAGCTCGTCGCCGCCGCTGCTGCCGCCGGTGTTGGGGAAGTCGTACTCCCGGACCGAGGTGGTGCCGCCCGGCTTGTAGATGTAGACGTCCGGTTCGTAGATGCCGTCGATGCCCGCCGCGACCGTGCCGTCCGGCGCGATGGCGACCGAGTTCGGGTAGGAGTCGCTGGCGTAGGTGCCGTCCGCTGTCAGGTCGGAGGTCTTGAACACCTGGTGGTGGTACGGGTAGCCGCTGGCGACGACGACCCGCTGCCCGTCCGGGGTGACCGCGAGGTCGCGCACGTTGCCGCCGTCCGTGCCCACGGCCGCCGTACGGGTCGCGGTGCCCGAGGAGACGTCGTACACGGCCAGCTTGCCGCCGCCGGGGTCACCCGCCACCAGGGTGGTGGAGCCGGGGGCGACGTCCAGGATCGGCGCGTTGTACCAGAGGTGGGTGGTGTCCTGGTCGAGGGTGACCACGGGCTCCTCGCCGGAGAGGTCCAGCGAGCCGAGGTTGCCGTCGGCCGAGTCGCCGTAGCCGAACCAGACCTTGTCGCCGACCGGCGCGACGCTCAGGGGGTTGTCGCCCACCGGGTAGCGGGCGGTCTCGGCGTACGTCGCCGTGTCGACGGCCACGATCGCGTCGGCGTCCCGTACGGCCGCGTACAGCGTGCCGGAGTCGGCCGACAGCTTCAGGCCCACGACGCCCGGCAGGTTCGTCAGCTGCTTCTGGACGATGCCGTAGTAGTCGGTGACGACGATCTTGCCGTTGCTCGGGTCGCTGATGAAGACCCGCCGGTGGACGCCGTCCACCACGAGGTCGGCGCTCGACGCGACCGGCAGGATCTTGGTGGTGTCGGCCGCCGCTGGCGCGGCCGTGCCGACCGTGAGCGCGGCCGAGCTGAAGAGGACCGCCAGGGCTGTGGCAGCCGGAAGAGTGCGCATACGCACGGTTTCGAACCCCCGGGACGAAAGAAGTGGGCGCGGCCTCGCGCGTCCCGGTGTGCCGTCGCGCGGGGCCGGTGTGTTCGGCCTGTGGCGCGCGTGGGACACCTTCGACGCGTGTGAAGCACGCGAAACATGTGGAGCGTGTGGAGCGCGTGAAGCGTGTGCGAAGACTAAGTCATGGCTCTGACAAGAGGGTCACAGGGGGTGGTGGAGAACTCAACGGGTTTACGGGACGGACCTTCACGCGGGCGCACGCGCCGTCCGCGCACCTCGCGCGCGGTCACCCGAACGGCCCTGAGCTGCGCCGTCACCCGGTCGGCCCACTGCTATCCACAAGGGGAGGGAACGTACCGAGCGGACGTACCGAGCGGACGGACCCGACGTACCCGTGAAGGGAAGAACCCACCCATGGTCAGCCTGTCCGCCGCCATGTCCGTCGACGTGTCCGTCGACTTCACCCAGGGCCTGAACGACGCCTGGTCCAAGGTCGCGCAGTTCGCGCCGAAACTCGCCGCCTTCCTCGTCGTCCTGGTCGTCGGCTGGCTCGTCGCGAAACTGGTCGCCCGCGTCCTCGACCGCCTGCTGCGCAGGCTCGGCTCCGAACGCCTGTCGGAACGTGCCGGAACGTCACGCCTGCTCCAGGACTCCTCGTACGACCTGACCGGCATCCTCCGCGGAATCGTGTACTACGCGCTGATGCTGATGACCCTCCAGTTCGCGCTCGGGGTCTTCGGCGCCAACCCGGTCAGCGCGCTGCTCAACGACATCGTGGCCTGGCTGCCGCGCGCGGTCGTCGCCGTGGTGCTGGTGGTCGTGGCGATGGCCGTCGGGGGCGCGGTGCGCGGGGTCGTCGGGGGCGCGCTCGCCTCCCTCTCCTACGGCCGGACCCTCGCGACCGCCGTCTGGGCCTGCGTCGTCGGCCTCGGCGTCATCGCGGCGCTCGGCCAGGCCGGGATCGCCCAGGACGTCACCCGGCCGGTGCTCTACGCCGCGCTCGGCACGGTCGCCGGGATTCTCGTCGTCGGAGTCGGCGGGGGCCTGATCGGCCCGATGCGGCAGCGGTGGGAGCGGATGCTGACGACGGTGGAGCGGGAGACCGTGCACGCACGCGGCAGCGTGGCCGCGTACCGGGCGGAGCGCGAGAGCGTGCCGGCGAGCCGGTCGACCGCGGACGTGTGACCGCCGCCCGGCACTCCGCCGGTCGGTGACCCCGGCTCCGGCGCCCGGCGCTCCGGCGCCTGGCGTTTCGCCGGTCGGTGATCGCGGCTTCGGCGCCCGCCGCTCCGGCGCTCTGCCGCCCGCCGCTCTGCCGCCCGGCGTTTCGCCGGTCGGTGATCGCGGCTTCGGCGCCCGCCGCCCGGTGACCGCCGGTTGACGAGGTTCACCGTGCCGCGGGGTGGCCCGTGAGCGCGGGCGGCTCGTGCCGGCTCGCGCGGAGCCCCGCGCCCTTTCAGGGGATGCCTTTGAGGGACGCGGGGCTCCGTGCGTGCGCGGGATCAGCCCGCGACCTCCGGGTTGAAGGGGATCCCTTCGGGCTTGGCACGGCCCAGTTCGGTGGCGTAGCGGCTCCCCTTCAGGGGGAAGTTGGCGTCGCCCCAGGTGGCGCTTTCCATACGGCTCTGGAGGGTCGGCGTCCAGCGGTTGTCGCCGCCCGGGTAGACGTCCCAGCTGATCAGCCCCGGGTGGTCCCAGCCGCCGTCGCTCCAGGCCTCCGCGGTCTCACCCGTCTTGGCGAAGCGGAAGGAGTGGGTGTCCCACAGGTTGCTGCCCTTGTGGTACACGACCTTGAGGCGGACGCCGCTCTTCTCGAGGCCGCTCCACGGCAAGGTCGTGTACTCGCCGTGGGCGGAGACGGACGCGTACGACGGTGTCGCGGCACCCTGCCGCACCCAGATGACCGCCGCCTCCCAGTCATGGCGGTGCGAGGTCGGGGTGCAGCCGTCGCAGCTCATGTCCTTCTCGAAGTACAGCGTGTAGATGATGCCGCACCAGCCGTTGTTGCATCTCGCCCGCGAGTAGGTGTTGGCCTTGCCGAGATGTCCCGAGCGGCACTCGCCGGTGATCGATCCGCTGTCGTCGAGGCCGCCGTTCAGCCTGCCGGTCTTGTCGATCGCCGCTGCGGGAAAGCAACCGTTGGTGTCGTAGTCGAAGAGTGGTTGGAACGTCTTCTGGAACGAGGTCGCGCCCTCGTTCAGCGGTGTCAGCACGGCGGCGTGGGCGCTGCCGCTCAGAGCGACGGTCAGTGCCGCGGCGGTCGACCCGACGAGCACGGCTCTGCCGAGCCGTCCGAGGCGTGACCTCAGTGACTGCCGGGTCGACTTCTTGGGTGGATTGGACATCAGCGGTTCTCCACTCGTGTGTGAGGTGGGGGCGCCGGTGATTCGGCTCTGCGCACAGGGAGGCTGACAACCAGGACATTGATCGGCACCTGTTTTCACCCCGGCAATCAATTCCGGTGCCGGTTCCGAGTTGATGCGCAGGGGGCTACGGCGCTGTCGGCAACACCACATTTCGCCTGGACAGGGGTGACGCGGGTTCAACGGGATGCGTATGTTGGCGCCGCCTGGAGCGGGAAGAGGGGTGAACGCATTGGGACGTCCCGAAAGACCACTGGATCCGGCGGCCGGACCCGTGCAGCGGCTCGCCCACGACCTGCGCGAGCTGCGCCGCGCCGCCGGCGGCCCGTCCTACCGGGCGATGGCGGAGGGCGCCGCCGGTTTCTCCGCGACGACGCTCTCCCAGGCGGCGGCCGGCGAACGGCTGCCCTCCCTCGCCGTCGTCCTCGGATACGTACGGGCCTGCGGCGGCGACCCCGGTGAGTGGGAGGCGCGCTGGAAGGAGGCCGAGGCGGCGGCCGGCGCGGCGGCCGTGGACGACGGTGGGGACGCCCCGGCGCCGTACCGGGGCCTCGCCCGCTTCGAACCCGGCGACCAGGCGCTGTTCTTCGGCCGCGACCGGCTGGTGGAGGAACTGTGCGGCCTGGTCGTCGCGCACCCCTTCGCGGCCGTGTTCGGCTCCTCCGGCAGCGGCAAGTCCTCGCTGCTGCGGGCCGGGTTCCTCCCCCGGGTCCGCGAGGAGATCGCCGGCCGGGGGTGCGAGGCGGTGCTGCGGGTGTTCACCCCGGGCGTCCGGCCGGCGGAGACGTACGGGCATCTGCTGACCGTGGGCGAGGACGAGCCGGAGAGCTGGGTCGTGGTGGACCAGTTCGAGGAGGTGTTCACCCTCTGCCGGGACGAGACGGAACGGGCCCGCTTCCTCGACCTGCTGCTGACCGCCCGCGACCCGGACTCCCGGCTGCGCGTCCTCATCGCCGTCCGCGCCGACTTCCACGCCGGCTGCGCCGAACACCCGGGCCTCGCCGACGCGCTGCGCGACGCATGCCTCACGGTCGGCCCGATGACCGCGGACGAACTGCGCGAGGCGGTGGTACGGCCCGCGCAGGCGGCCGGACTCCTGGTCGAACGCTCGCTCGCCGCGACCGTCGTCGAGGAGGTCCTCGACCGGCCCGGCGCCCTGCCCATGCTGTCGCACGCCCTGCTGGAGACCTGGCGCCGCCGCAAGGGCCGCATGCTGACGACCGCCGCGTACGAGGCGGCCGGCGGCATCGACGGCGCGATCGCGGCGAGCGCCGAGGCGGTGTACGGGCAGCTGTCCGCGCCCCAGGCCGTCGCCGCCCGGCAGCTGCTGCTGCGGCTGGTGGAACCGGGCCGGGGCACCGTCGACACCGGGCGCCCGCTCACCCGGGACGAACTCCTGGAGTGCGCCCACCCCGACATCCCCGCGGTGCTGGAACGGCTCGCCCGCGCCCGGCTGCTGACCGTCGACGAGGAGGGCGTACGGCTCGCCCACGAGTCGCTGATCGGCTGCTGGCCCCGGCTGCACCGCTGGATCGACCGGGACCGCGAACGGCTGCGGCACCTCCGGCAGCTCACCGAGGCCGCCCGCGCGTGGCGGGAGCACGACCGCGACCCCGGCACCCTCTACCGGGGCACCCGGCTGGCCCGTACGGAGGAGGTGTTCCCCGACCATGTCCGCGACCCCGGGCTCACCGAGGGGGAACGGGCCTTCCTCACCGCCGCCTTCGACGCCCGCGCGGCGGAGCGCCGGACGGCCGTCCGCTCCACGCGGCGCGCCCGGACCCTGGTGGGCGCGCTCTCGGCGGTCCTCGCGGTGGCGCTCGTCGCGGGGCTCGCGGCCTGGCGGCAGCACGACGACAACCTGCTCCAGCGGACGCAGAACACCGCGCGCCGGGTGGCCGCAGTCGCGGACGGACTGCGCACCACCGACCCCCGCTCCGCGCTCCTCCTCGGGGTCGCCGCCTGGCGCATGGCCCCGCTCCCGGAGACCCGCCGCGCCCTCCTCGGCTCCCTCGCCCAGCCGGAGGTGGACGCCTTCTCCGACCCCGCGTCCGGCTTCCGCTCCCGGCGGTTCCTCGCCGACTCCGGCCGCGTCCTGCTCAGCGTCGACGACCGCACCTGGCAGACCTGGAACCTCGGCACCCGCCGCACCACCGCCTCCGGCGTCCTCCCCGAGGGCGAGGTCCTGGCCGCCGGCCCCGACGCCCGCGTCCTGGCCATCGAGACGGAGGAGGGGGGCGTACGCCTGTGGGACCTGCGCGCCGCCCGCTGGACCGGCGGTTCCCTGCGGGTGGCGGGGCAGGACGGGATCGCTTTCGGGGCGAGCGGCCACAGCTTCGTACTGGCGGAGCCGGGTGAGGATGGGGGTGCGGGTTCGGCTGTCGACGTCGTACGGGTGCGGGCGGTCGCGGGCGGCGCGGTGCTGTTCGAGGCGCGGGGGGTCACGAGGGCGAACGTGGCGGTGAGCGGGGACGACCGGCTGGTCGCGGTGTGTCCGGCTGGGGAGGCGCCGCAGGTCCGGGAGGTCGCCGGGGGGCGGGTGGTGCACGGGACGTGGGAGCGGGCCCAAGGGGTCTGCCGTACCGACTCGGCGCTGGAGTTCGGCGCCGACGGACGGTTCGCCCTCGTCGGCGGGGGCCGGGCGCGGGTGTGGGACGTCCGTACCGGTGACCGGGTCGCCGAGGTGCGCGACCCGGGTGTGCTGGGCGCGTCGTTCAGCGCGGACGGGCGGTTCCTCGCGACGTTCGGCTCCGCCGACGAGATCAGGGTGTGGCGGCTGTCCGCCCCGGCCGCCCCCGTCCTGCGCCACCCCCTCAACAACCAGAATCTGCACGGCCGTCCCGCCTGGGACCCCGGCGCCCCCGTGCTGCGCTACACGGAGGGCAGCACCGCCCACACCCTCGACCTGACGGCCACCGTCACCGCCGCCTGGCGCGACCGCCCCGTGGCCGGCGTACTGATCAGCCCCGACGGCCGGTTCTACGCCACCGCCGAACGCACCGGCACAGGCACCACCACCGGCACAGACACCACCACCGGCACCACCACCGGCACCGGCTTCTCCTTCGAACTGCGGGCCACCGGCGACGGTCGCCTCGTCCGCGCCCTGCCCCCGCCGCCCCGGCCCGCCGCGGTCCCCGCCTCCGCCGGCCCCGGCGCCCCCCACGCCCACGGCCCGCACGACAAGGCGCCGCCGCCCCCGCCGCTCGCCCCGGAGGACGTCGCCCCGCAGATGGCGTTCAGCCCCGACGGCAGCCGCTTCGTCTACGGGGTCACCGCACCCGGCAGACAGTCCGCACCGCAGCGGTTCACCGTCTGGAACCTGGACCGGGACCGGGAGCAGAGCGCGCTGGACCTGGGGCGGACCCAGTCCGGCACGGCGGTGACGGCCCTGGCCCTGAACCCCGACGGCAGCACCCTCCTCACCACCCGGACCCCGGCCGCCGGTGAACAGAGCAACGAGCGGTGGAACACCGTGACCCGCCGCCGGACGGCCTCCCTCACCGGACCGAACCTGGCCAGCTCCCGCCTCGCGCACAGTCCCCGCGCCGAACTGGTCGTCGGCGACAACCGCGTGGCCCGTCGCGTCACCGGGCACAGCTTCGCGCTGGACCTGGTCCAGGGCGACCACATCAGCGCGCTGGCGTTCAGCCCCGACGGGAGCCGTCTGGCCGCGGGCGACCGCACCGGCCGGGTCGCCCTGTGGGACGGGGAACTGAGCCGCCGGGCCGGTGTCCTGCGCAACGTCTTCCCGGCCCCGCTCGGCGGCACCGCGGAGGCGGTCAGCGCCCTGGCCCTCAGCCCCGACGGCCAGACCCTGGCCGTCGGCGGCGACGCCGGCACCATCCAGCTCTGGGACACCCTCACCCAACAGCCCCTCGGCGGCCCGCTCCCCTCCCCCGGCGAACGCATCGCCTCCCTCGCCTTCAGCCCCGACAGCGCCACGCTCTACGCCGCCGGCGCCCACGTCCCCCTCCACCGCCACACCATCGTCCCCAGCCGCACCCTCGCCCACGTCTGCGCCCGCGCCGGGAACGAGAACCTGACCAGGGCCGAGTGGGACACGTACGTACCGGACGCGCCGTACCGGAGGGTGTGCGACTGACCTGAAGGGCGTCCGGCCTCGGCGAGATGCAGGACGGGGCCGGGCGAGAATGAGAGCTACGGAATTACGGAGCTACGGAATCACGGAGCTACGGAGCCAGGGGGAGGCAGGCACATGCGGGATGCCGTCGTGACGGACGCCGGGGACCGGATCCGGTGGGTCGAGCTGCCGGGGGAGGAGCCCAGCCGGGTGTATGTGCACGGGCTCGGCGCCACGTCGGCCGCGTACTTCACGGAGGTGGCGGCGCACCCCCTGCTCGCGGGGCGCCGCTCGCTGCTCGTCGACCTGCTCGGGCACGGCATCAGCGACCGGCCCACCGACTTCGACTACAGCCTGGAGTCCCACGCGGACGCGCTCGCCCGTGCCCTGACGGCGGCGGGCGTCACCGGCGCCGAACTGGTCGCGCACAGCATGGGCGGCTCGGTGGGGATCGTGCTGGCGTCGCGCCACCCGGGGCTGGTGCGGAGGCTGGTGATGATCGACTCCAACCTCGATCCGCTGACGCCCACGCACGGTGTCGTCGGGAGCAACGGCATCGCGGCGTACTCCGAGGAGGAGTTCCTCGCGGGCGGCCGGGAGGAGTTCGCCGCGCTGGCCGGGGAGCAGTGGTGGTCGACCATGCGGCTGGTCGGCCCCGAGGCCCTGCACCGCAGCGCCACCCGACTCGCCCACGGCACCCGCCCCACCATGCGCGAACTCCTCCTCGACCTCGACATCCC
Source organism: Streptomyces sp. NPDC107538 (assembly GCF_055657445.1). Lineage (NCBI taxonomy): Bacteria > Bacillati > Actinomycetota > Actinomycetes > Kitasatosporales > Streptomycetaceae > Streptomyces > Streptomyces sp. NPDC107538. Next base: position 287,749 of record NZ_JBVKAY010000003.1, read on the forward strand.
CCGCACCTACCTCCACCCGTCGGCCGACGGCCCCTTTCCCGGCACCGCCGCCCTCAGCGCCGCCGGGGTGTCCGTCGTCCCCGTCCCCGACTGCGGCCACAACGTCATGCTCGACAACCCGGAGGGCTTCGTACGCGCGACGGCGGCGGCGCTCGCCGACTGACCCGTTGACCGAAGCCATGGATCGGCACGCCCGTCGCGGAAGTCACCTCCGGCAGCACGGCCGCTCGTGACCGGGGGAAGAAGGCGAGCCGGACACCGCCGAGTTCTGATGTCGCTCGACGTAAGGCTTTGGTCTGCCAACGGCAAGAGGACGATGGGGAGTTGGGGTAAAGCGGCCGGTGTAACCGGGGTTACTGGCATGCTTACGTCATGGCAGGTACGGCCGAGCGTGACGATCCCGAGGTCATCGGGCGCAGAGTGCAGCAACTGCGGACGGAACGGGGCCTCACACAGCGTCAGTTGGCGGAACCGGCGTACACCCCGGCGTACATCTCGACCCTGGAGGCCGGCCGCGTCCGCGCCTCCGAACCCGCGCTGCGGCACATCGCCGAACGGCTCGGCGTCGGCTACGAGGAGCTGGCCACCGGCCGCCCCGCCGGCTTCGCCACCGAGCTGCGGCTGCGGCTGACCGGCGCCCAGCGCACCCTCGCCGGCGGCGCCACCGAGGCCGCCGCCGAGGGGTTCACGGCCGTCCTCGCGGAGGCGGAGGAGTACGGGCTCGTCCCCGAACAAGCCGACGCCCTGCTCGGCCTCGGCGAATGCGCCCTGGAGACCGGCGACCTGGAGACCGCCCAGCTCCGGTTCGAGCAGGCCGAACAGCGGCTCGGCGACGCCCCGCTCCCGGCCCGCGTCCCCGCCCTGCGCGGCCGGGCCACCGCCCACTACCTCGCCGGTGAACTCCGCTACTCCTGCTACCTCTACGAGTCCACCCTCGACGAGCTGAACCGCAACGGCCTGCACGACCCCGACGCGTTACTCCTCCTCTACACCGGCGTCATCGCCCCCTACATGGACATGGGCGCCCACGCCCGCGCCGCCCAGGCCGCCGAACTGGCCCTCGCCCTCGCCCCGCAGTCCGGCGACCCCGCCCTCGTCGCCCGCATGCACCGCTCGGTCGCCCGCACGATGATCGCCGAGGGCCGGATCGCCGAGGCCGACGCCTCCCTCGCCAAGGCCTCCGAGCTGTACCGGCAGCTCCAGATCCGCACCGAACTGGCCAACTGCCACTGGATGCGCGGCTATCTGCACGCCCAGAACGGCGACTACGCCCGCGCCGAAGAGGAGCTGCGTGAGGCCCGCCGCATGCTCTCCGCCAAGCGCGCCGCGCTCTACACCAGCCAGGTCGCCGTCGAACTCGCCGACGTCCTGCACCGCCGCGGCAAGTCCGAGGAGGCCGCCGAACTGCTCCGCGAGGTCCTCAGCGACCTCAGCTCCGAACGCGGCGCCCTGCACTCCGCCGCCGCGCACCGCCTCCTCGGCATCATCGCCGAGGACGCGCGGAACGCGGACGCCGCCGAGGAGCACTACGTCCGCGCGCTGAGCCTGCTGGAACGCGCGGGCGCCGCCGGTGACCTTGCCGACCTGTGCCGTCTGCTGGGCGACCTGTACCGCCGCTCCGGCCGCGTCGAGGCCGCCCTCGACGCCTACCGCACCGGTCTCGGCCACCGCACCGCCCCCGGCACCACCACCCTCGGCCCGGCCCCCGCACAGCCCCCTCTCTGAGAATTCCGGGCCGGCACACAGCCCCGCTCCATAACTTCCTCATGTGGAGACCGCGGAGGAGCAGCACCGGAAGGCGGGGCAGCCGAGGAGCGCCCTCGCCGTCGTACGGCTCTTCGCGCGCGTCCTGCTCTACGCCGTCCCCGGCGGCCTCGCGCTCCTCGCCATCGCGACCGTCGCCTCCGTTCTCGGCCCGGTGCTCGCGCTCGACCTCGCGACGCCCGCGATGGCCGCCTGGTGGACCGTGTTCACGGCGGTCGTCGTGCAGGGAGTGCCCTTCCTCCTGCTCGGCACCCTCGTCTCGGCGGCGATCGGCGCGTTCGTCCCCGAGCGGGTCTTCAGCCGGCTGCTCCCCCGCAACCCCGCGCTCGCCGTCCCCGTCGCGGGCGCCGCCGGAGCCGTACTGCCCGGCTGCGAGTGCGCGTCCGTCCCGGTGGCCGGATCCCTGATGCGGCGCGGTGTCGCGCCCGCCGCCGCCCTCGCCTTCCTCCTCTCCGCCCCCGCGATCAACCCGGTCGTCCTCGTCGCCACCTCCGTCGCCTTCCCCGGCCAGCCCCTGATGGTCCTCGGCCGCCTGGTCGCCTCCCTCGCCACGGCCGTGGTGATGGGCTGGCTGTGGGCGCGGTTCGGGAGGGACGAGTGGCTGCGGCTTCCGCAGCGGGGCGAGAGGGCCACGGGCGGCTCCCGCCTGGGCGCCTTCACCGCCGGGCTCCAGCACGACTTCCTGCACGCGGGCGGCTTCCTCGTCGTCGGCGCGGCGGCGGCCGCCACCTTCAACATCGTCGTGCCGAGGTCCCTCCTGGAGGTCTTCACCGGCTCCGTCTGGTTGTCCGTCCTCCTGCTCGCCGCCCTCGCCGTCGTGCTGTGCGTGTGCAGCGAGGCGGACGCGTTCGTCGCCGCGTCGCTCAGCGGCTTCTCCCCGACCGCGCGGCTGGCGTTCATGGTGGTCGGCCCGATGGTCGACCTGAAACTCATCGCACTCCAGGCGGGGACCTTCGGCCGCGCGTTCGCGGTCCGCTTCTCCGCCGTGACCTGGGTGGTGGCCGTGGCGAGCAGCGCGCTGGTCGGGTGGTGGCTGCTGTGAAGCGCTACGGCCAGGCCGCCCTCCTCCTGCTCTCCGGCGCGGCGATCCTCCGCGTCTCCCTCTTCACCGAGCTGTATCTGCGGTACGTACAGCCGGGGCTGAGGCCGTTCCTGATCGTCTCCGGGGTCCTGCTGGTGGCGCTGGGCCTCACGGCCGGGGCGAGAACCCTGCGCGCGACCGACCAGGACCATGGCCACGCACATGAACACGGCCCCCGTGTCGCCTGGTTGCTCGCCGTGCCCGCGCTCGTGCTGCTCCTCTTCCCGCCCCCGGCGCTCGGCTCGTACAGCGCGGACCGGGAGGCCGCCGAGTACGCGGCGCGGGGGGTCGGGACGTTCCCCGCACTGCCGGAGGGGGAGCCGGTCGAGCTGACCCTCGGTGCGTTCTCGTCCCGGGCGATCTACGACAGCAAGCGGTCCCTGAAGGGCCGTACGGTCCGGATGACCGGCTTCGTCACGCACGGGGACGGCGGCACCTGGTACCTCACCCGCCTCCTGGTCTCCTGCTGTGCCGCCGACGCCAGCCCGTACAAGGTCGAGATCCGGGACGCCGACGCCCCCACCACCGACACCTGGGTCACCGTCACCGGCACCTGGCACCCCGAGGGAAGCCTCGGCTCGGAGCAGGCCTGGCCCCCCGTCCTGGACGCCGAGTCGGTGAAACGGGTGGCCGAGCCGGACAACCCGTACGAGAAGCGCTGACTGCTCAGGGGCCGAAGTCCATCTCCGCGATCACGTCGCCGCCGGTGTCGTAGATCTCGACCTTGTGCACGGGGTCCTCGAAGTCGAGGGAGCGCGCGAGTTCCTCGGGGACCTTCACATGGCCGGAGTAGACACCCCAGCTGGTGTTGCCCTTCAGGCGCAGTACCGTCCCGTCGATGACCGTGCCGTCGTAGGCGGTGAGCCTGACACCGGCGGCCGCGGTCCGGACGCCGTAGAAGAGGCCGTGGACCGTGTAGCCGCTGGTGGCGGTGCCCGAGCCCTGCATGCTGATGCCGGGTTCGCTGGTGTCGAGGTTGCCGTCGACCACGCTGCGGAACTCGTCCGGGCCGAACGCCCCCGTCTCCGGGTCCGGATCCCGCCAGTGCTTGCCGTCCTCGGTCAGCCACAGTTGCGTCCCCTGCTCGGTGGTCACCCGCTCGTCGAGTGCGACGACCCGCACCTGCCCGGCGGCCGGCGCGGTGGCCCGCGGGGGCCCGGTGGGCGTCGGGGTGGGTGTCGGGGTGGGCGAGGGCGAACGGTCGGCGCTCGCGTGCGGCGGGGCCATCGGCTGGACGGTGGAGGAGGGATCGTCGGGGCGCAGGGCCAGCACCACGAGCGGGATCAGCAGCAGCCCGCAGCCCGTGCTCAGCGCGGCGGCCCGGCGCCGCCGACGGCGTCTGCGGCCGTCCCGCTCGATCGCCTCCAGCGGTACCGGCGGCGGCGTGAACTCGTACGCGACCTCCGCGAACACCTCCCGCAGCAACTGCCCGGTCCCGGCGCCGTGCGCATCGGCAGCATTGGCTGCATCGGCCGCGTCATGCACGTCGGCCGCGTCGTCCATGCCCACGCCCGTCTCTGATTCTGTCTCGGTCCCGGTCCCGGTCCCGGGGGTCGGGTGGTTCATGGGCGGGCTCCGGGGACGGGCGAGGGGGGCGCCTGGGTGAACGGGGGAGGGGAGGCGGCGGTGTGCGAATCCCGTGCGCCGTCCGGGTGGGGAGCGGCGAACGACGGGTGGGCGCGCAGGGCCTGCAGACCGCGCCGCACATGGGTCTTCACCGTGCCGAGCGAGCAGCCGAGCAGCTGGGCGATCTCGCTCTCACTGAGGTCCTCCCAGAAGCGGAGCACCAGCACGGATCGCTGACGGGCCGACAGTTCGGCCAACGCCTGGGTGACGGCGGCCCGTTGGGCGATGGAATCGGCGTGCCCGGCGTGCCGCTCGTGCACCCGTTCCGGCAGGAACGGGGTCAGCAGATGGGCCACGCGTCTCTTCCGTACGCGGCTGATGTTGTTGTTGACCAGCGAACGCCGTACGTAGAAGTCGACGTCGTCGCGCGGGATGCGCCGCCAGCGGGCGTACACCTTCGCCAGCGTGGTCTGCACGAGATCCTCGGCCTCGTGGAAGTCGCCGGTCAGCATGTGCGCGGTACGCACCAGGCGCGGCCAGGCCGCCGTGGCGTACGCGGCGAAGTCGCCGCCCTCGGGCGGTCCGGGGTTCTCGTGCGGCACGGACGACGGTCCTCGAAGTCGGGAGTGGGGGAGCGTGCCGTGCGGACGGAGGGTTGGTCAAGTCCCCCGCCCGCACGGTCACTTCGAGCTGCGGTACGTGCTGCCGTCAGGTCAGATCAGCTCAGCTCAGACCAGGTCAGGTCAGGTCAGATCAGCGGCAGCTGGGCGTAGACGCGGCCCTTGGTGTCGTGGACGGTGACCTTGCGGAGGAAGTCCTCCGCGCCGCCGTCCGAGGGCAGGTCCGCGACGGCGTACCAGACGCCCCAGCCCGGCTTCCCGGCCAGCTCGATCAGCTTGCCGTGGACCTTGCCCTCGCTGGTCGCGACCTCCACGCGGGAGGCCGTGCCCTTGCCGCCGTAGTAGAGGCCGGAGAGGTAGTAGCGCCCCTCGAAGCCGCTGCCCTGGAGCGTCGCCCCGGGCGTGCTCGGGTCGATGTTGCCGTCGACGACGCTGCGGAACTGCGGGTCGTCGGGCATGTCCGGGTCGGTCCAGTGCTTGCCCTCGGCCGTCAGCCACAGTTCGAAGCCGGGCGCGGCGACGACGTGCTCCCCCGGCGCGACGATCCGCGCGGTCGGCGCCTTCTTGGCGGCCACGGCCGCCGTCACCGCCGCGCCGGTGCCGTGCGCCGTCTTCCCCTGCGAGACGGCGTACGACATCGTCGGCGCCCCCGCCAGCAGCGTGGTCAGCGCTGCGACGGCGACGTATTGCTGCATCCGTGTCCTGGTCATGAACGGGCAACCCCCATAGGTGTGTTGGTCTGACACCCCTGCAAACGCACGGGACCCACGGGACGGATGACACAGGCGTACGACTTTCTGAATTCACCTGTGTCTACGAGTCACCGTCCGCCGACCGTGAAGTGCCGGGTGAGGCCGGCGCCGACCCACACGGTGACCTTCGTCCCGGGCTTCCAGCGGGCGCGGGGCCGGAAGTCGACGCGCTGCCCGTCGGCGAGGTTCCGGTCCCGCACCCAGCTCCAGGAGCCGCCGTTGCCCGGGTCCGCCGCAACCTTCAACTGCCTTTCCGTTTGCGCCCGTTCGGCCTTGGGGACTGGCTGGTCGAAGGTGACGGATATCGGCCTGCCGACGTCCACGGCCTGCCCCTCGGTGATGTTCACGCGGGCCCCGTCGAGGGTCCCGGTGGCGCTCTCGGCGTCCACGCGGGCCTGGTCCGCCGGAATCCCGCTCGGCCCCTCGACCCGTACGCCCTCCCCGCCGGCCGAACAGCCCGCGACGGTGACCGCGACCGCGCACACGGCCACCGCGGCGAGCGCCCGCACCAGCCTGCCCCCGATGCCCCTGTCCTTGTCCCTGGCGCTCGTGGTCATGGTCTCCCCCCAGCGGTCCGTTTCCGTGATGTGTTTCGATGAGCGGCGTACGTACGGGACCTGTACGCACGACGGGGGCGACCGGGTTGCACGGCGATGCACGGCGATACACGGGACTTCGGACAACGGCGGGGGCATGACCGAGGAAGAGTTCGACGCGTTCTACGCCACCGCGTTCCCCCGGCTGACCGGCCAGCTCTACGCCTTCACCGGGGACCACGGCGAGGCGCAGGACGTCGTGCAGGAGGCCTTCGTCCGGGCCTGGGACCGGCGGCGGCACTTCCTCGCGGAGGGCGCGCCCGAGGCATGGATCCGGACCGTGGCGATACGGCTCGCGGTGAGCCGGTGGCGCCGGGCGCGCCGCTGGCTGGAGCTGGTGCGCCGCAACCCGCCCCCGGAACACGTCCCGGGCCCCGATCCCGAACGGGCGGTGCTGGTCGAGGCGTTGCGCAGGATTCCGGAGGCCCAGCGGATGGCGGTGGTTCTGCACCATCTGTGCGACTTGAGTGTGGAACAGGTAGCCTCCGAGACCGGCGCCCCCGTGGGCACGGTCAAGGCCCGGCTGTCCCGTGGCCGGGCGGCGCTGGCGCGCGAACTGGCCCCCGGCGAGGGTGCGAAGGAGGACGGCCGTGTCCGATGAACTGACCCTCCGGCTGCGCGAGTTGGCCGAGTCCGCCGAGACCCCGCCGCCCGGCTCCGGCGCCGAGGTCCGGGCCACCGCCGTCCGCCGTCGGCGTCGCCGCCGTACGACCGCCGCCGTCGCGGGCGGCTGCGCGGCGGCGGGTCTGGCCGCCGTCCTCACCCTGAACGTCGCCTCCCACGGCAGCGAACAGCGCCCGGCGACGGCGTCGAGCGGCGAGCCGAGCGCCACGCGGGCGGTGCCCGACGCCACGGTGGACCTCTCCCGCCGCGTCCTCACCGTCGCCGGCCGCGACCTGCCCGTCTCCACCGGCACGGTCCGGACGCCGACCCCGACCGGCCTGATGACCGTCACCGCCAAGCGCAGCGTCAAGGTCGTCCCCGCCACGGCCGCCGGCCTCGGCGACGCGTACGAGGCCAAGCTGGCGTGGGTCCTGGAACTGGCCCCGGCCGACGCGACGGGGAGGCCGGGCGCGATCGAGGCGACCGACGGGACCGGCGGGGCCGGCGGGACAGAGGCGGCGGAAAGGGCCGACCCGGACCCCGACCCCGACACCGGCACCGTCACCCCCACCGACCCCGGCGCGGACCAGCAGGCGACCCCTGAACCCAGCCCGCCCCGGAGCCCGGTCGGCGACGCGATCTGGATCGCGGCCCTCACCCAGGACGAGAAGGCCCCCGGCGTCTACGACACCACCTCCGGCTGGATCGGCCTGCGCACCACCGACGCGCAGTGGCTCTACCAGCGGCTGTCGACGGGCGCCCTCGTGGAGATCCGGGGCACGGCCCCGTCCACGCCCGCCACGGTCTTCGCCCCGACCCCCTCCCCGACCACCGGGTAGCCGACGCAGAGGGCCGTACGAGGCCGCCGTACGAGTGAGCCGTACGAGGGAGTCGCTCACCCGTACGCCCTCGTGCGCTGGTGGGCGGGCCCGAGCGGTGCTGGCGTAGGAGCGGAATCGTCGTGCTCCCGGAAGGCTCCGCCATGCGCCGTCGTCGTCCGTACCGTGTTCTCGCCCGGGCCCTGGCCCTCGGGTTGCTCGCGGGGGCGACGGCCTGCGTCGCGAACGACCCGGGGCATCCGCGCGGCTTCCCCGAGGCCGCCGTCGTCGACGACCCGGCCACCGCCTCGCCCTCCGCCCGGCCGACGCCCACTCTCACCGACGCCCGTGCCCGCAGCGCGCTGCTCCGCCAGGACGATCTCGGCGACGCCTGGACCGGCACCCAGGGCGCGGCGACCTGGCGGGACGGCCTCCTCAAGGGCCGCACCGACCGCCCCGAGTGCCAGCAGCTCCTCGACGCGGTGTACGCCGAGGACGTCCTCGGCAAACCCAAGGGCGGCACGGCCGTCACCGGCTTCGACGACTACGAGTACGGCGCCCAACTGCGCTACCAGGTCGGCGAGTACGACCGCGCCGACGTCGACGCCCGCCTCGGCCGGCTCCGCCAACTCGTCGACAGCTGCGGTGAGTTCACCATCACCGGGGTCCAAGGGCGGGAGTACGGCGCCGAGGTCGTCCCCGTCGAACTCCCCCGTGACCTGGGCGATGCCCGGCAGGGCCTGCGGCTGATCGTCAGCGGTGCCGTGGAGGACGAGGACAGCGCCCTCACCCTCGACCTCGCCACCGTGCGCGTCGGCGACACGGCCGCCCTCCTCACCCACGGCGGCCTCTACGGCATCGACGACACCGCCACCCGCGACGCCGCCCAAGCCGGCACCCAACGCCTGAAGGACCTCCTGAAGAAGGAACAACAGGAGAAGAAGGACAAGAAGAAGCCGAAGCCGAAGCCGAAGAAGGGCGAGCCGGAGAAGGGCGAGAGCAAGAAGCCGTCGGAGGAGGGGGCCGCCGAGGGAGAGCGGGCCCCGGACGGCCGGTCCCCCGACGAGGCGTCCCCCGACGAGACGTCTTCCGACGGCGGCGACTCCTCCGAGGCCCGTGGCCCCGCCGGCACCCTCGTCCCCTCGGCGGCGTGACGACACTCCCGCACGACGCCCCCCACGCCCCCACGCCTCCCACAACTCCCCTGCGGAGGCTGCCGATCGCGCTCCCGAAGGCGGCTGGGAGACTGCTGTGGTCATCGGTTGACCGCCGGTGACTCACGGGGATGCGAGGAGCGCAGATGATCACGCCTTGGCGCAGGGCGGTCGAGTACGCGGTGACGGTCACCCTTCCCTCATGGCTGTGGGGCGTGGCCGTGCTGAGCGTCGGCACGCTCGGCGGGGAGGCCTCGGCCGGTGACGTGGGCCTGGACATGATCAGCGGAGGGGGACTGCTCTTCCCACCGGTGGCCGTCCTCGTGCTGACGGTGGTGCGGAAGGCGCTCCCGGCCCTGTCGCGCTGGCGCACCGCGACCATCGACGTGTCGGTGTACACGGTGCTGTATCTGCTGTGCCTGGTGGCGACCATGGTGGCGAGCGGGTCCGGTCCCGCCGAGTCGGTGGACTGGGCCTTCGTGATGATGACCGTGGGCCTGCTCGACCTGCAGTTCCTGATGGCCCTGGGCCTGTGCGCCTGGCGCTACGACCGCCTCGTCCCCACGGCCCCCTCGGGCCGCCTCAGCGGCGGCCCCCGCGCGGCCTGAGGCCGAAATTCCAAGCTCCGGGCTCCGGGTACCGGTTTCCTCCTACGGACCCACCGCCGGCCGCATCGACCGCCCCGTCCCCGGCTTCACGCCCCACACGTACACCGAGTCGTCCTCGTGCATGACGCGCCACAGGCGTTCCGCGTCGGCGTAGCGGAGGTTCACGCAGCCGTGGGAGCCGCCGCGGAAGAGGTCGTCGAGGACGCCGTGGAAGGCCTGGCCGTCGTTGAAGAACTGGGCGAACGGCATGGGGGCGTTGTCGTACAGGTCGGAGAAGTGGTCGCGGTTCTTCCAGTAGACCTTGTGCCAGCCGGTACGGGTCTCCTGGCCGTCCCTGCCGGTGCGCGCGGGCACCGGCGCGTAGATGATCCGGCTCCCCTGCTGCACCCACACCAGCTGTCGGTCGAGGTCGACGCAGGTCACCTGGTACGTCCGTACCGGGCACTTCCCGGCGGCGTTCGGGTTGGCGCGGGCCTGCACCACCAGCATCGTGCGGTAGGTGGGGAGGCCCGCGTACCCGTCGGCCGGCTTCACGCCGGTGCGCTGCTGGAACGCGCGGATCGCCACACAGTCGGCGGTGGACTGCCGGCCGTCCACGGGGAGGAGCTTGAGATGGCGCTCCAGGTCCCACTGATAGGGGCCGGTACGGGAGGCGCACACCGGCGCGGACGCCGACACGTCGGCTGGTCCCGACGCTGCGGCGGGTGCCGCCGTCCAGCCCACCAGGGCGGACGACAGCACCGCGACCACACCCGTACGTATCCGGGTCTTCCGTGTCCTTCGTCTCGTCAACGCGGCCTCCGGGACTCGCTCACTCGCCGTACCCCCTCCCAGAGATACGGCATCCCACGCGCCCCGGAGACCTCGTGCTGGGCCGAACGGGAACCGGCGTCAGCACTTCTTGCCCTTGCACGGCTCGCCGCGCACGTTGAAGAGCTTGACGGTCAGTCCGCCGCCGGCCGAGGCGTTCCTCGGGGTGAGGACGTACGGGCCGGTGACCGGCTGCTTCGGCTTGAGATAGCCCTCGGGGACATCGGTCTCCACCAGGTGGTACGTGCCGGGCAGGAGCGAGCCGAAGGAGCAGCGGCCGGTGTGGGAGGTGGCGCAGTCGTTGACGAAGCGGTCCTTGTTCAGGCCGTACCGCTGCAGTCCGCGCACCCCGTTGGTGTCCTGCCACAGCTCGAACACCGCGCCCGCCAGCGGCTTGCCGCTCTTCTTGTCCTGCTTCACGAGCGTCAGCCGTACCGACTTGGTGAGGCCGGCGTCGACCGTGTGGTTCACATGGCCGGGGTCGCCGACCCGGACCGTGGTCCGGCCGTACCCGTCGACGTCGGAGTCGATCGCGCGGTTCGAACCGGCGTTCTTCACCGTCCACTTGAGGGAGGCGCGGCTCGGCCGGCCCGGCAGCGCGTTGGTGTCGACCCCGCTGTAGTCGAAGGAGACCCGGTAGGTGGTGTTCGGCTTCAGGCCCTGGGCGCTGCCGAGGTAGTACTCACCGTTGGCGTCGGTGGACGTGGTCAGACCGCGGTCCGACAGGGACGACGTCGTGTCGAGCGTGACCTTCACGCCCTTGACCGGCGGTTCGGACGGGTCCTGGACTCCGTTGCCGTTGATGTCGTACCAGACGCGGTTGCCGATCTGGACGGGCGCCCGGTCGCAGACCAGCTCCAGGTCGGCGAGGCCGTTGCCCTTGCCGAAGAGCAGGGCGCGGCCCGCGGCCTTGTCGCTCCAGGTCCGCTGGATCGTGAGGTTGCCCTCCGTACGGCCCTTGTCGGCGTTCCAGCGGCGTACGCCCTGCTCCCAGGGGTGCTCGTCGAACGGGTCGTAGACCGTGCTCCACAGCTTGTTCCGGTACGGCAGGAGGGCTGTACCGCCCTGGGTGACCTGGTCCTCGTGGGCGCTCGCGAGCCTGGTCGAGTCGGCGTAGAACTCGCCGTGGCCCGGGCCCTCGTCGTTGTTCGGCAGCGCGCCGTAGAGCGCGTCGCAGCGGGCGTTGTTCTCCAGCGTGTACGTCGTCTTCGAGGTGCACACCCGCAGCACGTCACCGGCGGCGATGGCCCTGACCAGGGTGTGCTTGCGGGCGTTGAAGGGGTACGTCGCCGTGCCCTGCATGTCGGCGAAGCGGTCGCGGAAGCCGAGGATCAGGTCGCCGTTGTCGGCGATCTCGATGTTGGACAGGATCGGCTGCGGCGCGGAGACGAACGACAGCGGGCCGGGCTCGGGGACCCGCTGGTTCCACGCCTCCCACATCGCGCTCAGCGGCCGGCCGACGGCGGAGGGCTTGGCGCAGCCGCGGGTGCCCGCGGCGGGGCCTGTACGCGGTGCGGGGACCGTGCTCGTGTGCGGCGCGGGGGCCGTGTGGGACCCGGTGCCCGGCCCCGTCTGCGATCCGTTGTGTGACCCGTTGTGTGACCCGGTGTGGGCCGCGTCGGTCCGGTAGGCGCAGCCGCGCGGGTAGTTCATCGCCGTGTGGAACAGCGGGCGGAACGACCCCTTGGCGAACTCGTAGACATGCGAGGTGACCTGCGACGGGTCGCCCCACGGCACCTTCCTGGTGACCGTGTTCTCCGCGCCGCACACCCCGCCGACGAGCACGCGCCCGCCGCGCACCCCGATGCCGTACGGGTGCCAGTGGCCCGCGCACTCCTCGGGCCTGGGGATGACGTGCGACCGGTAGCGGCCCGGGTAGACCCCGTCGCCGTTGCCCTGGATCGGTACGGCGTACAGCCGGGAGTCGTTGAGGCTGACCGCGTAGAGGGTCCGGCCGTCACCGGAGACGTCGACGTCGCCGATGCCCTCCCGGCCGACCCGGCTGTAGACCGGGTTGTCGCGGAGCCAGTCGTCGGCTTCGTCGTGCTCGGTCAGCAGTCCCGGCAGGGTGACGAAGGTGGTGACCCCGGAGGCGCTGTTGCGGCGGTAGATGGTGTTGGTCGCGCCCGCGGGGCCGTACGCCGCGTGCCGCTTGACCAGGGTGCCCATGTACGTGTTGCCGGTCCGGTCGTTGCCGATGCCGAACACGGCCCCCTGCTGCGTGTTGTTGGTCAGTTGCTCGACCGTGCCGCCGGGGTGGGTGGCGGAGAAGTTCCCCGAGAACCGCACCAGGCCCTTGTGGGTGTCGGGTGCGTCGCCCTTGGTGAGATTGCAGGTCACCAGGTCGGGGTTCTCCTGGCAGTAGACCCCGGGCTCCCAGAAACCGGTGGTGTACGTGGTGCTCCGGCCCCCGGCGACGTCCACGAAGCCGACGCCGCTGCGCATGACGGAGGGGCCGTCGCCGAGACCCGCGAGCGCGGGCTGCAGGGTGCGGGGGTCGGGGTTGTGGACCTGGACGCGGTACTTGCCGCCGCGCAGCGGGGTGGCCGACGGCTGGAACCAGGCGATGCCGTACGCGTTGGTCGTCCGGGTCACCACGGCCCCGCGGTCGTCGGTGAGCGTGACCCGCACATCCTGCCAGCCCTTCTCCAGACCGTGGTCGTACGTCCCGTCGGCGTCCACCTCGTTGACGACGCGTACGGTCACGTTGCCGTCACCGGGTGCCTTGCCGTCCACCGTGCTCCTGGCGCCGGGGGCGGCGGGGACCGCCTCGCCGGCCAGCCCGACCACCAACGCCGCCGAGACGGCCAGGGCCAGACCCACACCCCCCGGAGTTCTTCGCTTCACGCCACGTCCCTCTTCTCCTGATGTCCGAAGCCGACCCCTGCATTCATATGAAGTGGCAACCGTCAGTAATCAGGCTGAACGGGGCATGGGAGGGCCGGAGAGGGTGGCGTGATGCCGGAAATGTGGAGATTCGGGGGAGGTGGGGGAGTGGGAGAGGACGGCCGGTGACGGCGAGTTCATCCGGTCGGGCCAAGGAGGGCGTCCCCGCATGGCGTACCGCGGCGATCGGGGGTAGGCCGGCGGTGATCGGGGGTGGGCCGGGCCGAGGGTCACGTCGGCGACTGCTCGTCCAGTGACTGTTCCGCCCAGATCACCTTGCCCTCGGGGAGGAAGCGGGTGCCCCAGCGTTGGGTGAACTGGGAGATGAGGAAGAGGCCGCGGCCGCCCTCGTCGGTGGTGCGGGGGTGGCGGAGGTGGGGCGCGGTGGCGCCGCCGTCGAACACCTCGCAGATGAGGGTGCGTTCGAGGACGAGCCGCAGCCGGATGGGCCCGGCGGCGTGCCGGATCGCGTTGGTGACCAGCTCGCTGACGACCAGCTCGGTGGTGAACGCCAGCTCGTCCAGCCCCCACAGCCCGAGCTGCCGCGCGGTGGTCTTGCGGGCCTCCGCCACCAGCGCCGGGTCGGCCGGCAGCTCCCAGGACGCGACCCGGTGCGCGGGCAGCCGCCGGGTGCGGGCCAGGAGGAGGGCGACGTCGTCGGTGGGGCGGGCCGGGGCGAGGGAGTCGAGGACGCGCTGGGCGTGCCGTTCGAGGGAGGGCTCGGGCCGGGCGAGGGCACGGCACAGCGCGTCCCGGGAGGCCCCGGCGAGCAGCCCGTCCGTGTGCAGGGCGACGACCGTGCCCTCGGCGAGGTCCAACTCCAGTGCCTCGAAGGGCTGTTGGTCGACGCCGAGCGCGGGCCCCCCGGGCAGCTCGGGGAAGCTGACCGTGCCGTCCGGGGCGACCAGGGCCGGGGCGAACGGCCCGGCCGCGGCCATGGCGCACCTGCCCGACACCGGGTCGTGGACGACGTAGAGACAGCGCGCCCCGACCGTCTGGCCGCTGCCCCCGCCCGGCTCGGCGCCCTCCTGCCGCGCCGACTTGGCGACCATGTCGTCGAGGTGGGCGAGCAGTTCGTCCGGCGGCAGATCGAGGTCGGCGAGCGTCCGTACGGCCGTCCGCAGCCGCCCCATCGCGGCGGCGCCGTCGATGCCGTGGCCCGCGACCTCGCCGACGACGAGGGCGACGCGGGCGCCGGAGAGCGGGATGACGTCGTACCAGTCGCCGCCGAGGCCGGTCAGTTCGTCGGCGGGCCGGTAGCGGACGGCGACCTCGGCCGCGTCCTGCTCGGGCAGCCGGCGCGGCAGGAGGCTGCGCTGCAGGACGAGGGCGGCGTCGCGCTCGCGCGTGTACCGGCGCGCGTTGTCGACGCAGACGGCGGCCCGGCTCACCAACTCCTCGGCGAGACCGAGGTCGACCGCGTCGAAGGGGTCGAGACGGTCGCGCCGGAAGAACGTGGTGATGCCGAGCGTGATCCCCCGCGCCCGCACCGGCACGATCATCACACTGTGCAGTCCGAGTGCCTCCACGGGCACGGCCCGGCCGCCGCCCGGGATCGCCGCGGCCCACTCCGCCGACAGCGGGTCGAGCCGTGGCTCCGACCACGACCGGCCGTCGACCAGGGCCCGTACCGGGGGCGATCCGGCGGCGTACGCGGCGAGCGCGCCGACCTCCAGGACCGCCTCGGGCACCCCGGCGTGCACGGACTGCTGCGCGATCCGCCGCAGCGGCACGGAACCGTCGTCGAGGGGGCCCGGTTCGGCACCGCGCAGGACGGAGTCCAGCAGGTCCACGGTCACGAAGTCGGCGAGCGCCGGTACGACGACGTCCGCCAGCTCCTGCGCGGTCCGCCGTACGTCGAGGGTGCGGCCGATCTGCTCACCGGCCCGGTCCAGCAGGGCGAGGCGGGTGCGGGCGCGGTGCCGCTCCGACACGTCGATCACGGTGTAGTAGACGCCGATGGGGCGCCCGAGGTCGTCCTCAAGCCGGGTGAACGACATCGCGTGCGCGGTCTCGCGGTACGGCGCGGACCGGACCCGGCCCACGTGCTCGTAGTCCAGCACGGGGACGCCCGTCTCCAGGACCCGCCGCATCTGCGCCTCGATGCGCTCGGCGTCCAGCCCCGGCTGCACCTCCGCCAGCCGCAGCCCCACCCGCTCGTACGCCTGCCCACCCCCGAACCGCTCCAACGCCGCGTTCGACCACACGAACCGCAGCTCCGTATCCACTATCGCGATCCCCACCGGCGACCACGTCGTCATCCGCTCCAACACATTCCGACTCATGTCCCACCCGGGCGCCTCGGTGGCATCGGAGACGAGCGCGATCCAGTGGGTGGTGGGGGTGTGGGGGGAGAGGGGCAGAGGTTGGGCCGGGGAGGGAGCGGCGTGGGCCGGGGCAGAGGGGCGCGGGTGGGCGGAGAAGGGTAGGCGCGCGGACGGGGATTGGGGCGAGGACGAGGGCGGGGAGTCGGGGGTGGGGGTGGCCTGCCGGACCGACGGGCGGCCGGGGTGTTGGGCAGCAGGCCAGGAACCACGCTCCCGGGCCGGGGCCCGCCCGGTCGGGTCCGCCGGCGTCCGACGGGGTGCCTGGGCCGCCGGGTCCGCGGGCTGGGGCGGCGAGGAGTGGGGTGCCGGGGATTGTGGGGCCGCAGTCCCCAGCGCCGCCGACTGCGCGGACGCCGTCCGTGGCGGCGCGGGCTTGGGCTGCGGCGCCCCCCTCCGAGGCGGGCTCCCGATGTCCCCGGCGCCCGACCGGGTCACGGCCTCCCGGGCCGCAGCCGGGTCCGGGGCCGACGAGGGTGGTGTGGCGTCCCCAGGCACGTCGGGGTACCCCGGGCGCGGCGCGGGCCAGACGGCACCGGCCGACGGCGTCGTGGTGTCGCCGGGAACGGCCGGGGGAGCCGCGCGGGTGGATCCGGCGGAACCGGCGGGGCCGCCCACTCCGGTCATGGGCGCCGACCCGGCCGAAGGGCCTGAACCCGCCGAGGGCGCCGATCCGGCCGTGGGCGTCGGCCCCGTCGTGGGCCCCGGTCCGGCCGTGGGCGTCGGCGGCGTCGAACGAGCCGACCCGGCGGTCTCGCCCCAAGGGGTCGCCCCGGTCGAGGGAGCCGACTCGGCCGCGGGTACCGACCCCGTTCCGGCCGGAGGCGTCGGTGTCTCTCGCATGGGGACGACGCGGACCATGACGCGCAGGCGGTGGCCGTCGCGGTGGCGGGCGGTGAGGAGGCCGGACCAGCCGCCGAGGGCGCGGTGGGTTTCGGCCAGGCGGCCGATGCGCTCGCCGTCCTCGTCGACCAGGAGCGTACGGACGCTGCGGCCCAGGATCTCGGCCGCCGGATACCCGAAGAGCCGCTCGGCGTCCCGGGTCCAACTCGTCACGAACCCGTCCGCGTCGATCAGCAACGGCGCGGCGTCGGCCACGTCGAAGCGCTGACGGGAAACGGCACTGTCCCTGTCGGTCCCCACGGCGACCCTCTCTGTCGCTGAGACGCCCTCAGACCCCATTATTCACCTTGTGTGATCGCAGGCAGCCCCACTAGTGACGGCGCACATCACACGGCCGCACGCCGTGGCGCACGGACCGGCACGCACCCGGCCCCCACCAGCCACCCGACCGCGCCGCACACGAGCCCGCGGGCGCCGGACCCGATCGGGCGCGATCGGTCCGGATCGGGACGAAGCCGCCCGCACGAACAGCCCGAAGCCGCACACACGGACGCCCCCACCCCCGCCCACCCATGCAGCCGTACGCCGGTAATGCGCCCCCGTACGCCCCCCAAGCTCCGGCGTGTCCCATCGACCGCCCCCCTCCGCGGGAGGGGTGCGGAGGGGGCGGCCGATGGCCGAAACGGACGGGTCGGCGGCAGAGGCGCAGGCGCAGACGAGGGCGGGGACGGGGACAGGGACGGGGACGGGGGCGGCGGGGGCCTCAGCAGTCCCGGAACTCCGGCGACTGGTTGAGGATCTGCGACCGCAGCGACGTGAACCGGGCATACGTCTCACCGCCGCGCGCCTCCACCGGGAAGACCGCCACCCGGTGGCAGTTCTGGAAGGCGAGCGCCACCCCGAAGTGCCGCTCCAGACTCCCCCGGATCGCGTCGCTGGACAGCGCCCGCAGCAGCTGCCCGCGCTCCCGCTCCGACGGCGGCGGGGTCTGGTTGTCGGCGAACTCGCGGGTGCCCGCGCGCAGTTGACCCACCAGGGAGGCGATCAGGCCGTACGCGTACGGCAGCGACGTACGCACCGTTTCCACGAACTCCTCCTCCCGCACCTCACCCTTCTCGGCATCGGCGAGCAACTGCGGAGAGACGTCGAGCGACATGGCTGGGTCCTGTTCCTGTGCTGATCAGAAGGAGACTATGGAGGGGATGGACGAGGGGGCGCTGGTGGTCTCGGCGGCGAGCGCCTCCGGACCGTGCCGGAACCCGGGATCCACCTGGGCGGCCAGATCGTGCCCGGTGGCGTCGTTGGCCCAGGCGGCGGCGTTGCGGAGATGGAACTCGACGGCATGGCGCTGGAAGGCGCCCCAGTCCTTCGTACGGGCGTCGACCGCGTCCTTCAGCTGCGCCAGCGCATGCAGATTGTGCCCCTCCAACTCCCCGCGCTCACGCCCCTGTTCCTGCGCGCGGACGTACGACGACTGCACGCAGTACGCCAACAGGTCGTCCCCGACGTGCTCCTTGAGGAAGAGCAGGTCGTCCTCGCCGGTGACCTTGTTGCCGACGACGGCGACCGGGACCCCGAACTCGGCCGCGTGCTCCTGGTACTGCCGGTACACCGACACGCTCTTCCGCGTCGGCTCGACCACCAGGAAGGTCATGTCGAACCGGGTGAACAGCCCGGAGGCGAAGGCGTCCGCGCCGGCGGTCATGTCGACGACGACGTACTCACCGGGCCCGTCGACGAGATGGTTGAGATACAGCTCCACCGCGCCGAGCTTGGAGTGGTAGCAGGCCACCCCGAGATCGCTCTCGTCGAAGGCGCCGGTGACCATGAGCGGCACCCCGTCGACCCGCCGGACGTGCCGCCCGTGGATCTCGTCGTCGCCGAGGAGCCGCAGCAGCCGAGAACCCCGCCCCGGCGGAGTCGTCTTGACCATGGCCGCCCGCGAGACGATCCGCGGATTGGTCCCCCGGAGAAGGTCCTTGATCTCACCGGTACGCGCACTCAGCGGCGGCGCATCGAAGGTCTCGTCCTCGTCCAGGCCGAGCGCGTGCGCCAGATGCTGGTTGATGTCCCCGTCGATCGCCACGAGCGGCGCGCCCGAGCGGGCGAGATGCCGGGCGAAGAGGGCCGAGAGCGTCGTCTTGCCGCTGCCGCCCTTGCCTACGAACGCCACACGCACGGACCGTCACCCCGCTCGCTCTCGGCGGCACCCTTGACGCCGATAATGAAAATGGATGTCATGAACGTAGAGTCGGGAGCGGGGGATGTGATTGTCAAATCCGTCCCATATCAACTCACCTTGCCGCCAGGGCGAGTTGGCGAACCCTTTGCGGTCCGACGCCCTGGCCTTGGGGTGCCCATGAGGCCCTCATGGACGTCCGGAGTCACTGATTCCCTTTGTGCCCCATATGTGCCGCAGGTGTGGCGCGCGCATGGAGGGGAGGGGCCCGAGGGACCGTCGAGGGCCTGGATCCGACCGGCGTTTCCCGAGGTTGACAGCCCCTACCCCTTGGTAAACGATGTGCACACCCTGTGGCTCAAGTGACCCCTGAGCCCGGTGTTTTCTTCGACCACTCACACCCCCGGCGCGGCCTCCGGCGGCTTCGCGCTGCCGTGCTGCCGCCGCGCCCGGGGTTCTCGTACGTTGCGACGTTCCGAGTTCGAGAATGGGATCTGCATGTCCATAGCGAGACGTGTCATCGTCGGCCGCCTGGTGGGGACGGGCATCGCCGCCCTCGCGCTGAGCGCGGCGGTCTCCGGTCCGGCCTTCGCCCACGACACACCCGGCGGCGACGGCTGGGGCAAGAAGAGCTACGCCCCCGGCCAGGGCGCGGGCACGCCCACCGAGACCGACCGCTGCGAGTTCTCGCTGGACGGCGTGAAGTTCGCCGACTGGGTCAAGCTCGACGACCAGAACCTCAAGCCCACCGACGACGGCAAGGTCCACATCAAGGTCCGCGCCGCCGCCGACGCCACGACCTGCACGGTCTCCCTCGCGTCCTACCTCGCCCACGGACCGACCTTCGGCACCTCCGGCGAGCAGGTCTTCGTCGACTTCGACACGGTCACGGTCAAGAAGGGCGCGACGGACTCCCTCGACATCTCCGTCCCGGACGCGGGCTGCTACGCGCAGATCGACCTCTACCGGGGCGCCGTGAAGTTCGACGGCAAGCTCGACGCGAACGACGGCTTCGAGCACGGCGACGTCCCCAAGGGCCCCGACCGCCCTGTCATCAAGGACAAGCTGATCGCGGCCTGGAACGGCGGCACGAAGGACTGCACGTCCGAGGAGCAGCCGCCGGCCGAGGAGAACCCCCCGGCGGAAGAGCAGCCCCCGGCCGACGACCAGCCGCCGGCCGAGGAGAACCCCCCGGCGGACGAGCAGCCGCCCGCCGACGAGAACCCCCCGGCGGACGCCACCCCGCCGGCCGGCGACACCCCGAAGACCGACTCCTCCCCCTCCCCGTCCCCCTCCGACTCCACCCCGGTCGCCCCTTCCCCCAACGGCGGTGAGCCCGGCGACCTCGCCGAGACCGGCGGCGGCAACGCCATCCCGATCGCCCTCGGCGCGGCGGGCCTCGTCGCCGCGGGCGGCGTCATCTTCGCCGTCACCCGCCGCAAGGGCGCGGGCCGCGCGGCGTCGTGACGCGGCGCGAAAGCGCGTGAACCTCTGCGGCGCCCGACCTCTCCCGAGGTCCGGGCGCCGCAGTAGTGCGCCCCGGTGAGGTGTCAGCGCCCGTCGCCGGGGCCACCGCCGGCTTCGCGAAACCGGCCGAGGAGGGCCTGACCCTCCTCGCCCCCCGCGTCGAAGAACTGCGTGGCCAGCCCAGCCGGCACCGCCTCCCCCTGCATCCGCACCTCGTCGCAGGAAAAGCAGAACGCCGCCTCGAACAACACGAGGCCGAGGTCATCGCCGTACGCCCGGATCCCCCACCCGGGCGAGAACCCACACCGATGCCGCACACTCCCGGGCAGGTTCTGGACCAGCGCCAGTACGCCCTCGACCTCGTCCCCCGCCCAGTGGCCGACCACCTCGCCGGGATACGGGCCGCCCCTCCTCCCCGGCAGCCCGGAGATCCGTACGACTTCGATCAGCGCGGTGACGGCGACGGCCGGTGCGGGGAGCTGCATGCCCGCAGTCTGCCCGGCGGATGCGAGGTGACGACTCAGCGGCGGGTGAGGCGGGTGAGGGTGACCCCGTTGGGGAAGGCGGTGCGTTCGGCGACGTCGAAGACGGTGGGGTCGAAGGCGCCGTCGACCACCGGGATTCCGGTACCGGCGACGACCGGATAGGTCTTGATCAGCAGCTCGTCGATCTCGGGCAGCAGGGCGCCCGCGAGCCGGCCGCCCCCGCAGAGCCAGATGTCCAGGCCGTTGGCGCTCGCCTCGCTCTTGAGCTCGCGGACGAGGGCGAGCGGGTCGCCCGGCACGACGGTGACGGCCGGGTCGGTGTCCGGCTTGAGCGTGCTGGACACCACGTACTGGCGCAGGTGCGTGTACGGGCTGGTGATCCCGTTGTCGAGGGCGGGCCGATAGGTACCGAGGCCCATGACGACGGTGTCGAAACGCCGGTTGGGCGCGTCGGCGACACCGACGGCCGTGCGGTAGGCGGTCGGGACGGTCTCCGGGTACAGCGCGTTCGTCCAGGTCGCGTAGGCGGCGGCCTGCTGCTCGTCGCCCTGCGGAAAGAAGTCGAACTCGCCGCCGGGACCGGCGATACGGCCGTCGAGCGAGACGCCGACGTAGTACACGAGCTTTCGCATGGTGCTCCCCCACGTAGTACTCTAGCTGAAGTGGTTTGAACGTAGTACTACGCCTGGAGTGGTGTCAATGGTGAGACGGAACGACCAGCGGCGTGCGGCCCTGGTCGACGCGGCGATCGAGGTGCTGGCCCGAGAAGGCGCACGCGGCCTGACGTTCCGGGCCGTGGACGCCGAGGCGGCCGTTCCCGCCGGCACGGCGTCCAACTACTTCGCCAGCCGCGACGACCTCTTCACCCAGGCCGGCGCCCGGGTCTACGAGCGACTCCAGCCCGACGAGGCCACGATCGCCCGCCATCGGGCGGCCGACCGCGACCGGGAGACCTACGCCGAACTGATGCGCGAACTAGTCGGCCGCGTCGCCTCCTTCCGCACCGGCTACCTCGCCCTGCTGGAACTCCGCCTCGAAGCCACCCGGCGCCCCGAACTGCGCAAGGTCCTCACGGAACGCGTCCGGGCCGACGTGGCCGCCAACGTCGCCTATCACGAGGCCTCCGGCCTCCCCGGCGACGCCACGGCCGTCAAACTGCTCATGCTCACCCTGAACTGGCTCATCGTCGAACAGCTCACCCTCCCGGACGTCTTCACGGAGGCGGAGCGCGAACAACTGGTGACGGCCGCGGTGGAACGCATCGTGACGGTGGCGGACTAGACGACCTTGCGGCTACGTGTCGCCACGCCCCCATCCGGACCGCGTCCGCAACCGCTGGCCCCGACTCTCGGCCACCCGAAGCGCGTCCCCGAGGGCCTCGCTCAACCGCGCCGCGAGAAACCGGATTTCACCGCCCGAGGGTCCGTCCGCCAACATCTCGCGGGCATGGGAGAGCAACTCCTTCCCCATCTCCAACTGGATGACCTCAGTGTCATCGGCCAGCCGCGAAACGGGCCCACCCGCACTGTCGGAGACCAGGTAGCAGGCTTTCCCTCCGTCCCCGACCCAGGGCAACAACCGCACCTCCTCCGCCATTACGCGACCTCCACCCCATGAATCCAACACGGCCCAGGCATGTCCAGGCCCATCCCCGCCATGGCCAACTCCCGCCGCCGCATCCGCTGTTCGTGGGCGGCGAGGTAGGGGCGTACGGCGACGGTTTGGGCGCCGTCGAAGCGCTCGTCGAGCCCGTACGGGGATCGGTGCGCGGGGAGAGGGGGCGAGGGCGGTGCGGCCCACTCGGTCGACTCCGGTACGACGACGAGACGATCACAACCGGCTCGCCGTCTCCCGGTACCGGGAATGAACAGAAGCCGCACCCGTGCCGTGATACGGCCGATAAAGTCATGCATTGTCAGCGCTCCTTGGGCAGCGTCGGCCACGCTCCGGGAGGTCTCGACCACCTCGCCGGGGCTCTCACTTTCTCCGACTCGAAGGTACGCAGGGATGCAGCCCTCTGTATACAAGTGGAGAGGGATCCACCCGAATGGGTACGGCAGCGACTCTCTACGTTGGACATATGAGCGATACAGAGGAGTCTGAGCAGAAGCCCCTGGACCCCATGAGCGCGCGACCGCTCTACGTCCAGCTGGCCGACATCGTCGAGCGCAAGATCGCGTCGGGAGAACTCGCCCCCGATCGACCCATCCCCTCCGAGAACCACCTCGCCGACGAATACGGCGTCGCCCGCCTCACCGCCCGCCGCGCCACCCAGGAACTCCGCGAACGCGGCCTCGTGGTGACCGTGCGCGGGAAGGGCTCCTTCGTCGTCGAACAGCCGCCCACGCCGCCGTCTGCGGAAGGCGACGACAGCGTCGACGAGTGAGCGTTCTCCGGGAGCGGTACGCCTGATGTTCGACCGTTTACGAGGAAACTTGGCGGGACTTGGTCTCGTGCCTCAGCCGAGTGCCTCGCATCGGCAGATGGCGCGAATCACAGCCCATACCGGCTGTTGCCGTTCTTGATGGCGAGGCGTGCGCTCAGTTCCTCCCGCGCACTCGGTGCCGTCACGTTCTTCGGCAGGGCATCCCACTCCGTGCCCCCACCGACCGGCCGTATCTGCACCCGGCCGCCGACCTCACCCATGACGATGCCGATGCGGTCCCTGGCACTGTCCTTGGCCAGTTCACCGATGCCCGGTCTGGCCTGCTGGTTGCTCGCCATGCACTGAGCATCCCGCCGCTCATCAGGACGTGGGAACCACCGCCAAACCCCACTTCGGGACGTCCCGCGTCGGGTAGAACGTCCCTAGTGCCGTCCTCGCGGGTAGGGGAGATTGGGATGCCGAACGAGAGGCTACGTGCTGCTATGGCGGCCGGCGGTTGGACGTACAGCGCCCTCGCGGACAAGGCCGAAGTCGATCCCAAGTCCGTCGAACGATGGGTCAACCTGGGCCGTACCCCGCGTCGTGCCACGGCCATGCTGGCAGCGGAAACGCTGGGAGAGGACGTGCACGCGCTATGGCCCGCGCTCCGGCAGGCCCGCCCCGCCCGCGCCATCAGCCCGGAACTCGTGGCTCTCTACGACCAGCGGGCGGACATCCCCGTCTCCACCTTCGTGGACATGTTGACCCAGGCTCGCGAGCAGATCGACGTGCTGGTGTACGCCGCCGTCTTCTTGCACGAGGCGTACCCGCGACTCAACGACCTGCTGCGAGAGCGAGCTGCCGACGGTTGCGCGGTCCGTATCGCGATCGGTGACCCAGACAGCGCGAATGTCCAACAGCGCGGCACGGAAGAGAAGTTCGGTCACGGCATCGAGTCCCGCTGCCGACTCGCCCTCATGCACTACCGCCCCCTGGCCGGGGTACCTGGCATCGAGGTACGGACTCACGCCACCACGCTCTACAACTCCATCTACCGAGCCGATGATCATGCACTGGTCAACGCCCACGTCTGGGGCGTGAACGCCTACGCTGCCCCTGTCTGGCACCTACGCCGAACTGAGGCAGGCGGCATGTTCGACACGTACGCTGACAGCTTCGCCGCGGTGTGGGCGACCGCGACACCGGTCCGAGAAGGGTGACCATGGCACGGACCGAGTACTACGACGATCCAGACGCCCCCAAGCCCAACAGCTTGGTCGTCGCCGCATCCGCGGTGGTCACCGACGACGAAGGACGCATCCTCCTCCAGCGCCGACGGGACAACGACCTCTGGGCACTCCCTGGCGGCGGCATGGAGATGACCGACTCACTCCCCGGAACAGCCATCCGCGAGGTCAAGGAAGAAACGGGTCTGGACGTAGAAATCACCGGACTCGTAGGCACGTACACCGACCCGCGCCACGTGATCGCCTACTCGGACGGCGAGGTCCGCAGACAGTTCAACATCTGCTTCACCGCCGGTGTGATCGGCGGCCGCCTGACGATCTCGGACGAGTCCACGGAGCTGGCCTTCGTCCAGCCGGAAGAGATCGCTCAACTACCGATGCACCACACACAGCGCCTCCGAATCCGCCACTTCCTGGAGCACCGTGATCACCCCTACCTCGGCTGACCTCTCCAGGCGGCTGTGACGGTGCCCCTGATCGCGACGACGGTACGCATAGGCGTTGATCACGACCATCACCGATCAGCCTGAGGAAGGCAGAGTTCCCTCAAAGCAGGCTTTCCAACTGTGGTGGTGGGGTGTTGGATTGGGTGCCGGGGCGTTCACCTGCGTTCATCAAGGGCTGCCCGTCGGCGCCTGGGCGGCTGTGGGTCCGGGGTGAACGGCCGTGAACCGCGCTGAATGAGACGGAGACTGAGACGACGGGCGGCCCTTCCAGCATGCAGTACTCGGCCGCCGACCAGGATGGCAGTCACCACCTGGTCTGGTCGGCTCACTCCAGGGGGGAGAAGCCGTTGAGCAATGACCCCCATCACCAGCCGAGTTGCACTGCCAGATGACTGCATACGCGGCGCTGCTCCTGCTATAAACGCGATTCATGATGACCACCGCTGCACCGAGTGAGACCTTCTGGACTGCACTGGGCTCTGTTGCGGCCGCTCTGGGAGTGCTGGCCACGCTTTACGTAGGCTGGCTCGCATGGCGAACTGCAGTGCCTAGGCGTAGGGTGCGGTGGGAGGCCGAAGTGAAGCCTCTTCTGCACGGCGTTGGCCACGGTGCGCTAGCGGTCAGTCACGGTGGAACTACCCTGAGTCGTCCGCACGTACTAGAACTGAAGCTGACGAACGCTGGCAACCGCGATCTTGAAGCTCCCCACTTTGGCGGCCAGCCCATCGAGTTCACATCCAGTGCCACGTTCGTCGACGTGCTCGCTCAGTCATCCTCCCCTTCGTCGCAACGCGTCGTCCCTGCAACAGCCAGCGGAACAAAGCTCATCCTTACTCCCGGGACGTTGCACAGACGCCAAACAGTCACGTACACGGCTCTCGTTGATGGCGCCGATCCGACCATTGTTGCTGTGGCATCTCTAAGCAACGGCGACTTTCAGCAGCGTCATGCTGCAGGCGCAGATCAATCCGAGCGCCGAAGGCAGGTTGCAGTGGCGGTCTTGGGATTGCTGACCTCAGTAGTCACCGTTGTAGTGCAAGTACTCACAGACCGCTGACCATACGACAACAACGCTCCCCCTGCGCAGGAGCGCCTGGCTCACCAGCACTCCATTGATCTTCCGGTGTACTGACAGGTCGGGTCGTTGGGGTGACCTCGCTGCGCACGGTGGACCGAGCCAGCTCAGTCCACGAATAGTCCAGCACCGTGGCAAGGCTCACGGCCGGGCGGGTTCCACAGAACCCGGCGTCTGCCGGTGTGGCTCGCCGCTCTCGGCGGTGGTCGTGCACGCGGAGGCAGCGAACTACCCCATCATTCCGGGGCTTCTATCCAGTCGAGGCACTTGCCGTGTATGTCACGCAAGGTGCAGAGCCGCATTCTCGCCAGAATCGGGTCGTCACGGTCCACGAAACGTTTGATGATCCGACCATCCTCGATGCGGGAGACCCCGACCTGCCGGTCGTAATCGATCCCCATCTCGTTCTCAAGCGCCAGGTTCGCGATGGCATACCTGAGTTTGGCTTCTGGGTACCGTTCCGAGACCGCCTTCACCTCGTCGAAGAATGCGGCGTCATCCTTGTGCTGGACTCGGTCGTTTGTGGTCATGCGTAGCTCCTGACATCGTCCTGAGCTGAAGAGGCGTCCTCTTTCCATGCTGCCGCAAGGGTCTCTGCCTTGCCATTCGCCCGCTGCCGGCCAGGACAGAAACGGGCTCGCCCGTGGCGCACCTAAGGCCGGTGACCTGGGGCTTCGATGCCTGGCGAGATGGCCAGCAACTCGACCTTCAGACACCCTCGTTGACCGTGGCTGACCGCTGCATCTGGCACGACAGTTGGCACGAAGCTGAGCCGACGACAGTCAGCCACGACGGCGGGCGCGTCGGCCGACCAGGCGCGCGTGTGCCTCGCCGTACCCCCACCGGCCTCCGCCACGCTGCCGCTGCCGTCGACCAGAGCAAGCGGAGACGGCCGTCCCGTAACGACGGTGTCTGAGCCCTCAGCTTGGGAAGCTGTGGGCATTTGCGGCTGGTTCGGGGGCTGACCTGGGCGAACGGTGGTGTTGCGGACTCATGTGGCGCTAATGCCTCTACCGTGGTTCCCCGCTCGATCTGGTGCGCTTGTGGTGCGGGTTCTGGTCCCCCTGTGCCCCGGCCTGTTGCTACCTACTGTAACCATGTGCACCACACCGTTCTGAGGGTTTCGCTCCATCGAGCTGGGTGTTCTGGGACCATGACATTTCCGTCTTCGACAGGAGGAAGCACATGGATCCGATCTCGGCGGGGCTCCTCGTAGCAATCGCGACTGGGGCCGCAGGAGAGGCAGGGAGGCAACTTTGGGCAGGATTGACCGGGCTAGTGCGGAGCAGGCCCGGAGACGCGACAGCTCAACCGGACGCCATATCCTCAAATCATGGAGAATCTGAGCTCGCCCTCTTTACGGAATCGCCAAATGATTTGGACCGGGCGCAAACCCTCAGCGAAGCCCTGACACGACGAGCTGAACGCGACGAGTCTTTCCGTGCTGGCTTGCTGCAATGGCATCAACAAGCCCAAGCCTTGCGCACGGGCGACGGAGAAACAAACAACACCATCAGCGGCGGATCCCAGAATGGCCCGGTCTTGCAGGGGCGCGATTTCTCTGGAATCAACTTCAATGGGCCAAGTCAAAACTAGCGGGCGGTAACGGGTCGTCAAGGAGTGGGTACAGGGGATTCCGGCATGACCTCTAATGAAATCCGTGATGGGCTATTTTTCCATGCGGTGATTCAAGGTCGAGACATCACTCTACAATTGCCCAGGGCGATTCAGCCAGCTCTTGCTGGCCTGCCTGGTAGATCCCCTGTATTTACTGGCAGGGACGAGCATGTCGATGCCCTATTGGGCGAGATTGAACCCGCTAGTGAATGCGCTACAAGAAGCGTGGTTCATCTAGTGTCTGGATTGGGAGGTGTCGGCAAGACAGAGCTTATTAGCCAAGTCGCATATCAGGTTCTACGCAGAGGCTGCTTTCCTGGCGGTGTTCTATTCATAGACCTGTTTGGATATGACGAACAGCGTCGCCTTTCCCAGGAGCAAGCACTGGTTAGCCTCCTGCAGGCTATAGGTGTACCTGAAGAAGTTATTCCAGGAGATCTCCAGAACAGAATTAGACTCTACCGGTCAATTCTGGCGGCCTACGCTGAAGCAGCATGTCCTATACTCGTCTTGATTGACAATGCTTCCTCCGTTGATCAGGTTAGCCCCTTGCTTCCTTCAGATAGTGTCAATGTAACCCTTGTTACATCCCGCCACACGCTAAATATCGGCGCTCGCATACACGAACTGCAAGAGCTCGACTCTGACTCCTCTGTCGATTTGCTGCGGAATGCATTGGGGGTCGCGCGGGGCGTAGAGGACACGAGGATTGATCGGGAGATACAGAGCGCGCACGAGTTGTCGCGGCTATGCGGATATTTGCCGCTTGCCTTGCAAATATGCGCGGCCATACTCGCAGACTCTCCCATGCGTCCAATCATCTCTCTCGTGGACTCTTTAAAGAGCGCCCACAGTCGAATAGACGCTTTGCATCGAGAAGAAAAGGCCGTCCGAGCCGCCTTCGACTTGTCGTATGCGCTCCTGACCGAACCCGAAAAGCGAGCACTCGGGTTCATTTCTTTTAGCCCGGGCGTTGATATATCAACGGCGGCAGCCGCCCGTTTGACAGACACATCAGAGCGTGAGGTGGAGGAGATTCTACTGGGCCTTAGTCGGGCCCACTTGGTTGTGCAGGGGCCTACTTGGGGCCGCTGGCGGCTACACGATCTTGTCAGGCTCTATGCCCTCGAAGAGGGGGAAGAAATTCCAGGACAAGAGGACGCCGTTTTGCGCCTTTTCGATTTTTACCTGAAATGTTCACGAGAGGCCACCGGCGTACTTGGAGGCGCAGTGAAAGGAGGCGGAGGCTTATTCGCATCTCGTGAAGATGCTCTTGAGTGGTTTGACTCAGAGTATCGAAACTTGATTGCCACCGTGCGCGTGAGCGCCAATCAGCCTGGACTATTTTGGTACGCTGCCGAGATTCCGCATAGGCTTGCAAGGTACTTGGATATTCGACGTTTGTTTAATGATTGGAAAGACGCCATGGAGGCGTCACTCACCATCCTCAGAGGTATCGGAAATTTAGATTTTGAGGCTAATGCCCTAAATAGCCTTGGAATGGCGTGTCGAGAACTTCATCAGATTCCCTCCGCTATCTCATATCATCGTGAGGCTGTGAGTATCGCGCGAGAAATGGGAGACAGGGATAGGCTGGCCCGGTACCTTGACAATATGGGCAATGCGCTTTTCCAGGGCCGCGATTTTCAGGGCGCCTTGGATGCTCACTCGGAGGCGGCGGCGCTATTTGCTGAGCGGCGAGACAGTCTAGGTTTTGCCAGAGCTTCGGATAATTCCGCTAGTGCACTTCGCGAGTTGGGAAATGCAGAGGAAGCAATTCAGTTGCACCGGGAATCTGTTCGTCTTTTCAGGGAATTCGACGCAACCGAGAGTGAAGCTCGCGCCCTTTCGCATATGGGCAGTACACTCCTGGAAATGGGGCGCTTTGGCGAGGCTGTGGCAGCTCAAAAGAGGGCTTCCGGGCTTTTGAGAGAGCTCAATTTGCTAGGCGTAGCGGGACATACTCTGATTAATCTGTCAAACGCTCTTCGAGCCAACGGTGATTTGGGCGAAGCTCTCGATGCAATCAACGATTCTCTGGCTATCCATGAATCTGTCGATGATGCCGTCGGTACGGCTCGGGCACTCAACCAGCGCGGCCTGCTCTATACGGATCTTGGAGACTTTGAACGAGCCGCTGCTGACTTTCGCGAGTCCTTGGATGTCCTATCCGCCTTTGGTTCTATGATTGACGCTGGCTACGCCTATGCTAATCTCGGCAGGCTTTACGGAATTCATGAGCGCCCTGTGGAGGCGATTGATAGTCTAGAGAAGGCGTCCGTCGTATTTTCCCAATGTCAAGCGGAAGGTGATCTCCTTACCGTTAAGCGGCTGATTTCCGTGTTGTCATTCGCAGTGCCTGATCCTAATTAGAGGGTCGACCGCCCCAGCCACGATGTACCCCGTTTCTAACGGCAAGCGGCTGATTGCTGTGCGCGCGGCACGGGCGCCGGCCGGGCTGGAGCGGGGCGGAGACTGGAGTGCAGGCCCGGCCGGGGGCCGGGTCGCGCGCGCGGGGAGCGGAGCGAGCCGCCTTGAACCAGTAGAGAAAGTGCGCCGAACTCGGCACCTGAGGCTGTTGGTAAGGCTGTTGCTGCCCGTGTCGAGCGGCAGAGCGTGTTGTACGAGCCGGGGCGGGAGTCGGCGTTCGTGTTGACGGAAGCCGTGTTGCGGACCTGGCCGGGGACCCCGGCGCTCATGCTCGCCCAGCTCGACCGGCTCCTGGCCGTGGAGAGCCTGAGCACGGGTCTGCCTCGGGGGCGTCGGGTGGCTGTGGGTCATGCTTGAGCGAGCAGGGCGGCCGGGTAGCGTCGCTACGGCGAGGCATCCGGGCGCCTGCGCCCGGAGAGTCGGCGCCAAGCCACCAAGAGATTGATCACGAGTAGCGCCGCTCCCGCCAGGGGCCAACCCACAGATCCACCGTCGCGGTAGGTCTGGATGCCCACTGCCAGCATTAGGACGCCGATCACCGGACCCATCAGGTCCATGATGAAGTCCAGGCGATCTGCGATCTTCGACAGGTTGACCACGGCTTGATCGTGACAGGTCAACGCCGCATTTGCACAGAACCCACCGCTGACCGCTGTCAACCACAGCTGCGACGGACAGATGTCCCAGCTGATGGTTGACAGCGGCCGTGATTGGCGCTGATGGAGTTGTCGGTTGTCGAGCAGAGATACCGGGCTGTGTTTGCGGTGCCGACGGGTGCGGCGGTGGCGGAGGTTGCCGCCCGGCTGGGTATTTCGCAGCAGACGGCGGGCAGGTGTTGCCGTGGCGTCCGGATTGAGTGTTCCGCCGTCGTTGTGCGTATCTCTTGTCGAGTGCACTCGGTACGGAGAACGCGGACGGAGATCAGGGCATGGTGAGGAAGCTGTCGCGTGGCGTCGCGCTGGTCGTGAGCCTGGCTGTCCTGCCCCTGATGGCGGCGTGCAGTGGGGGCGGTGAGGACGCCAAGGCATCGGGCAAGGCGAGTGATGAGTCCAGCCCCGTCTCCGCTGTCGTCGCGCCGGCCAAGGTCGAGGTGATCGCCGAACTCACCGGGTGCGAGGTGAAGATTCGGACCGAGGCGGAGGAGTTGCGCGAGGGGGTGTGTCAGACCGGGGACGGGGATTACCTCATCACGACCTTCCCCAAGGACGAGTTGAAGGAAGTCTGGCTGGAGTCCGCCTCCATGTATGGCGGCAAGTATCTGGTCGGGCCGCGCTGGGCCGTCTCCGCCAAGCCGGACGTGCTGAAGAAGCTGAAGGTCAAGGTGGGCGGGACGATCCGGGATCTGAGTCAGCCGAGTTCCTCGTAGTCGCTGAGGGCGTACGCCTCCTCGTCGTCGATCGCGTTCTGCTCCCAGTCGATGGAGATGTGGGTCGGGCGGCCGTCGTTCGCGTACTCGACATCCACCACATCCGCGCCCTCCTTCTGGGCCGACTCCGCCTGCTTCAACAGCTCCGCGATCGTGGGGACTTCGGTCGAGCCCCGCTCCACCGCCCGGCGTCCGCTCTCGTCGAGCCCGGTTGCCTTCACGACCTTTCCGTCCCGGACCGTCACCTCGAAGGTGCCGATCAGGGAGCGCTCACCTTCGCTTGAGTTGAGGGCGTAGGTGTAGGCGGAGGGTTCTTGCCAGGCGGGGGACGGGTTCGTGGCCGTTGCCGCCGACTCCTCCCCGCATCCGGCGAGCGCCCACATCAACGTCCCGGTGATCGTGGTTGCGGCGGCGCCCAGAGCGCGGTGACGGTGACGGAGTCGTACGGTCGCGGTTGTCGGCATGGTGGTGGCCCCCTTCCGGGATGGTCTCCCTGAGACGCCGGGCGGGCCGGGAACGTTCGGGGAGCACGGCACGGGGGATTGTGGGCAGGATGGCCTCATGACGAAGACGAAGGCGATGACGAAGCCGTCCTTACTGTCCGTGCGTCGTGCCTCTTCCTGCGGTTCCTCCGATTCCTCCGGTTCGGCGCTGTCGTTGTGGTCGCAGGACTCCGTGTTGTCGATCGGGTCGGTCGGTTCGGTGCTGTCCATCGGGTCCGTGGGGTCCGCCCTGTCGATTGGGTCGATCGGGAGTGCCCTGTCGGTGGGATCGATCGGCTCGTCCCTGTCCCTGATCTCGACCGGGTCCTGGCTGAGTACGGGGTCCCTGTTCTCCGCCCAGTCACGGTGGTCCGTGCTGTCATGGCGTTCCAACGGCGGCTTCCTGGCCGCAGGAGCGGTGGTGGCCGGAGGTGCTCTGCTGCTGGCTCGGCAGCGGCACACGGTCTAGGCCTGGCCCGGCGGATGGTATCGCCAGAGGTGGTATCGCTGGAGATAGTATCTCTGGCGATACCATCTTGTTCGAATCTGTTCGAATGAATCGAGTGCGTCTCAGGCAACGCACGAGCCCCGCTTCGCGTGACGCGAAGCGGGGCTCGTGTTTGTTGGAGCGCCGGGCAGGCCTTGCACCTGCATTTCCCCGCAGGAAGCGGGGCGTCTTTCCTTGGACCACCAACGCATTGAGGGCTTCCGGGGGTTTGATTCTCCGGTGAGCGGCTCGTGATCAACTATAGCGGATCTTCAGGGGTGTTGCATCCAGGCTCAGAGCAAGTGGGCCTGGGGTGCGTACTCGACGCGGAGGTACTTCGCGTTTCGGGCGCCCAGGGCCTCGCGGAGGATGGGTTCGGCGGTGGCGGGGTCGTCGACGCCGATGTGGAGGAAGCCGGTGCCGTCCAGGCCGGCCTCGCGCATGTCGAAGGTGCCGTCCCAGCGGTGCATGTCCTCGCTGATGAGGTCGAGGAGGGTGTTGAGGTCCTTCTCGTTGATGTCGCGGTCGTGGAGGCGTACGGTCACGCCCTTCTCGGCGGACTCGCAGACGGTCTTGTCGAAGGGGGCGGAGGGGATGCGGTAGACGTCGAGGGTGGCCGTCTCGTCGTCCAGGACCATGCCCGTGTAGATGGTGGCGTAACGGCCGGTGGCCAGGCTGTCCGCGTAGGCGAGGGTGCGGTCGAGTGGGGTCTCCTCCGGGAAGCCGTCCCGGGCGGTTCCGGCGAGGCTGCCCTGCGGCTGGGTGCCGTGGCAGGTCCTCGACGGGGTCGAGACGGCCTCCACGGTCTGGGCGTCCGCCGCCGATCCCTGCACGCCGACGAGTGTGAGCAGGGCTCCCACCGCCGCCGATGCCGTACCGGCCCTGGCTCGCGTTCGGCTCTTCATGCGCTCCTCCGGTTCTCCTCCGGTCGTCTCGGCACGTCTGTTCCCGTTCGCCGTGCGATCGGTACTGAGACGTGGGAGGGCGCCGAAAGGTTCGGCTGTCACAGAAGGGGCGACCGCTCTGTCTTCCCTGCGGACAGTTCCTGTTCGGACAAGTGGGAGAAACACATGAACGCTCAGCACGCACACCTGCCGCCCGGCATCGAGGTGATCACGACCCTGCCGGAGGCCTCCGCGCTGATTCCCGCCGACTCCGAGGCCAGGTGTGTTCGGGTCACGCTGCCGCCGGGGGACCCGGGCGCGCCGCCCCACCGGCACCCCGGGCCGCTCTTCGGGTACGTGACCGAGGGCGAGATCCTGTTCGAGCTGGAGGGGCAGCTGCCGCGGGTGCTCAAGGCCGGGGACGCCGTGTTCGAGCCCGGGGGTGACGTCGTCCACTACCAGGGCGCCAACAATCTCGCGGACGCGCGGTCGGAGCTGGTGGTGACCATGTTCGCGCCGCCCGGTACCCCGCTGCTGACCGTGCTCAGCGCGGAGGAGATCGCCGAGCGGCGCCACCTGCGGGCCGTTCCGCAGGCATGACATGGGCATGGGTCGGGGCCCCGAGCAACGGGGCCCCGACCTTAGTAGCGAGCCTCAGTACCCCACCCGGAACGTCGCGTCCGCCCGCTCCGTCGCCGTCGAGATCGGGTCGATCCGCAGCGCGAACCCGCTGTGGCGGATGTAGCGGGTCGGGTTGTTGTACGAGCGGAAGGACGACCACGTGGAGTCGGCGAGACCGGCGACCCGGGTGAACGTGGCGTCGGCGGCGTACGTCGACGTGCCGTCGTTCTCGTCCAGGCGGAGCGCGTAGTTGTAGTGGCGGAGGTAGCGGGTCGGGTAGTTCACCGACTGGAAGGACACCGCCGAGGAGTCCGCGAGGCCCGGGACCAGCTTCCACTGGGAGTCGGGGTACGGGTCGAAGGGGTACTCGTCGATCCGGCCGACGTAACCGCTGTGGCGGACGTAACGGGCCGGGTAGTTGTACGACTTGAGGCGGTTCCAGGCCGGCGCGCCCCACTTGGCCAGCAGGTTGCTGTACTCGGTCGACGTGATCGGGTGGATGCCGCAGTGCTTGGAGTTGAGCGGCTGGGTGTAGAGCTTCTGGTCGAGGGCGGTCCAGGTGCCGGCGGCCAGGTCGCTGGACTGCCAGACGTAGAAGACGCCGTTCGGGGTGTAGGTGTCTCCCCAGAGGTACCAGGAGCTGGACGTCAGGGACTTCACCACCGTCGGCGCCTCCGTGCCTCCGTGCGACGCCGCCGTGCTGAACGGGGTGAAGCTGCCGGGGTTGAGGGTCGTCGAGCGGGCGCCCACCAGGGTCTGGTTGACCTTGTAGTAGAGGTAGTTGAACCCGTTGACGCCGATGGTGAGGTTGCCGTCGATGATGTCGTAGCCGGGGTCGAAGAAGACCTGGGGGTTGGACGACGTCACGAAGTCGGTGGTGTAGCTGACCATGATGACGTTGTGGCCGCTGCTGTTCACCGAGGAGTAGAGGATGCCGTACTGGCCGCGCGAGGCGTCCCAGTAGGCCTCCGGCGCCCAGCTGTGGGTGCTGGTCATGTCGTGCAGCTTCAGCCGCCGGTAGCCGGTGAAGGTCCGCAGGTCGGTGGAGTCCCAGACGTGGATGTACGTGCTGTTGTACGTCCAGTCGGTGCCCTTGAGGTCCGTCGCCAGGACGACGAACGTGCCGTCCTGCTTGCGCATCAGGAACGGGTCGCGGAGGCCGCCGGCGCCCTGGGTCGGGGTGACCAGGGGGGCGTTCTGGTTCAGCGGGGTCCAGTTGAGGCCGTCCTGGCTGATGGCCAGGTGGAGGCCGTAGTTCGCCTCCAGCATGGTGTTCGACTCGGTGAAGTAGACCATCGCGTACGCCGAGTCGGCGGCGTGGGCGGTGCCGGCGCCCAGGGTGAGCACGCCGGTCGCGGCCAGCGGTACGGTCGCGGCCGTGCCGAGGAACATGCGGCGGGAGAGGCCGGGTCTGCTGGTCATGTCGCTCACGTCAGGCTCCACTTCTGGTTGTTCTGGCCGTTGCAGGACCACAGGACGAGCTTGGTGCCGTTGGCGGTGGCGGCGCCGTAAGCGTCCAGGCAGAGACCGGAGTTGACGTTGACGATCGTGCCGTCGCTGTTCACGTTCCACTGCTGGTTGGTGCCGCCGTGGCAGTCCCAGATGACGACGCGGGTGCCGTTGGAGGTGCCGCGGTCCCAGGCGTCCAGGCACTTGTTGCCGTAGACGACGAGTTCCTTGCGGGCGGTGGCCGTCCAGGACTGGTTCTGGCCGCCGGAGCAGTCCCACAGCTGGGCGTCGGTGCCGTTGGTGATGGTGTTGTCGTTGATGTCGGCGCAGCGGCCGGAGCCCGTGCCGGTGATCAGTGTGCCGTTGGTGCCGGGGAGGGGGCGTACGACGATGCCTTCGAGGGTGGGGGCGCCGGTGAACGCGATCGTGTTGGCGCTGCCCTTGGTCAGGGACACGGCCACGGAGATGTTGCCGGGGGAGGAGCCGGTCGGCGGGAAGGAGACCTTCGTCGAGGTCTGGCCGTTGACGGTGAGGGTGCCGACGCGGGCCGTGGAGGTGTTGTTGGTGTAGGAGACGTCGACCGTCTTCAGGCCGGTGCTGCCGGCGACGACGC
Source organism: Streptomyces sp. NPDC107538 (assembly GCF_055657445.1). Lineage (NCBI taxonomy): Bacteria > Bacillati > Actinomycetota > Actinomycetes > Kitasatosporales > Streptomycetaceae > Streptomyces > Streptomyces sp. NPDC107538. Next base: position 323,387 of record NZ_JBVKAY010000003.1, read on the forward strand.
CGGAGAAGCTCGCGGTGCCGTTGTAGGTGCTCGCCGTCTGCTCGGTGCCGCCCTTGACGGTGAGCATGACCGAGGTGCCCGCCGGGACGCTGGTGGTGTAACTCGTGCCGGGTGTACCGACGTTCGTGCGGGTCCAGAGGTCCCGGACCGTCGCCGCCGCGTTCGTCAGGCCGAGGTCGGACCAGCGGACCGTCATGTTCTGCGTGGTGGAGCTGCGGTTGAGCAGGACGACCGCGCGGTTGCCGCTGCCGGAGAGGACCTTGCCGTACACCTGGAGGCCGGTGGCGTCCTCGGCGACCTTGACGCCCTGGAGGCCGCGCGGGTCCTGGTCGACGGCGATGACCTCGGGGTTCTTGAGGATGTTCGCCGTGTCCGTGGTCATGGTGGTGAGGTCGTTGCCGGCGAGCAGCGGGGCGCCGGAGATCGCCCACAGGTTCATGTGGGTGCGGTCCTGGGCGGCGGTGAGACCCATGCCGACCATCAGCATGTCGGGGTCGTTGACGTAGCCGGTGTGCTGGGCCGTGGGGTGCAGGTTCCGGTCGTGGGCCGTCAGTACGTTGCCGTACGTGAAGGTCTGGCCGTGGTAGAAGATGTCCGTGTTCGTCCGCCACATCGGGCCCATGCCCGGTGCCCAGTTCCAGGGGTTGGAGTAGCCCCAGTTGCACAGGGAGAGGGCGAGGGGGCGGCCGGTGGTGGCGCTCGCGGTGGCCACGGCGTCGCTGACCGCCTGGTAGGTCGTCTTCGGGTCGAGGCCCTCGGCGTCGCCGCCGCACCAGTCGACCTTCACGAAGTCGAAGCCCCACTTCGAGAACTGGGTCATGTCCTGGACGTAGTGGCCCTCACTGCCACTGCCGGGCGCGGCGGGGCGGCCGGTGGGGAAGTAGTAGCCGCAGCCGTCCTTGCCGGCGTCGGTGTAGATGCCCGCCTTCAGGCCCTTGCTGTGGATGTAGTCGGCGATGGCCTTCATGCCGCCGGGCCACTCGGCCTCGTCGATGGTGATGTTGCCCGCGCTGTCGCGGGTGCCCTGCCACCAGCCCTCGTCGATGTTGATGTACTCGTAGCCGGCCTCGGGCAGCCCGGCCGCGACGAACGCGTCCACCTGCTTCTTGATGACGTTGTAGTCGACCTTCGCGGCGAACGCGTTCCAGGAGGCCCAGCCCATCGGGGCCTCGGGGACGAGTATTTGACGGTCCGTCACGGCCACCGGCGCGGCGTCGATCTCGGTGGCGGGTGCGGCCGGCCCGGTGGTCGGCTGGGCGAACAGCAGCGCGGCCGTCGCGGTCGTCGCGAGGGCGAGGGCGCGTACGGCGGCGGATCTGCAACGACTCCTGAGAGTGCGGGAGTTGGCGCGGGGAGGGGGGTACATGCGGCTCCTACGATGGATATCTGGGGGATCCGGGAATCCGGGGATCCGGAGATCTGAAGACCGGTGTCGATATCTCGAACAAGGATCGGCTCGCCGAACGTATCGGCTGGCCGAAAGTAGAGCCGGGAGGGACGGAAGTCAACGGGTGTGACAGAGGTGGTTTTTGAACCGGTCACACAGCGACGACGCCGAGCCCGCGTGGGGCTCGGCGTCGCGCTACGGCGGTCAGGTTTTATGACGGGAACACAGACGCGCCGAGTCGAGGGGAACGGCCAGGTCAGCGCTTGTGACCGGTCACCTTCGCGATCCACCGGATGAAATCGGCCGCGTCCTCATTGGCACCGTGGCCGCCGTCCCAGTACATGAAGGCGTTGACGTCGTCGCCGAGGTTCTCCAGCTTCGCGGCGAGGTTGCCGACGACGGTGAGCGAGGTGTCGCTGTCCTTGGTGCCGACGCGGATCCACCAGTGCCTGGCCCGCCCGGGGTTGGCCTTGGCGAGGAACGGCATCGGGTTCATCAGCTTCAGCGTCTCGGGCAGATCGCTGTCGAGGCGCGCGCTCGCGCTGCCCTCGTGGCGGAGGCTGTAGAGGGTGAAGTGGCGGGCCTCGGTGGTGCCCTTGCCGAACAGGTTGTTCTCACCGGCGGACAGGTCGAACGCGTCGAAGGCGGGCGCGTCCTTCTTGCGGGCGCCCACGTGGGTGAGGAAGTCCGCCCAGGTCAGGGTCGCCTTCCCGCCGGACCAGGTGAGGAAGGTGTTGCTCGCGAGGTACGCCGTCCGGTCCGCGTCCGAGAGCGCGGCGAGGTACTTGGTGGCGGACGGCTCCAGGAAGGTCTTCACCAGGTACTCGTCGAGGTTGCGTACGGTCAGCGCGCCCAGCCCCTTGGCCCTCAGCTTCAGCGAGGCCAGGTAGTCGGCGAAGGCCGCTGTCAGCTCCTTGGACACCGTACGGTCGACGAGCGAGCCCGAACTGAGCTTGTTGGCGCCCCAGTTCCACTCGTACGCCATGTCCGCGTGCTCCAGATCGGTGATCGGGCACCAGTCGCCGCTGGCGAAGATCGCGTCGGAGGCGTCGGCCGCGCCGATCTCCTTCAGGTACGGGTCGTACAGCGGGCTGTCGCCGGAGGCGCCGAGCAGCGCGGACAGGGCGCCGCCGGCGCTCGTGCCGGACGACACGATGCGGTCGGTGTTCCCGGGGATGCGGCCCTTGTTGAACCGTACGTACCGCACGGCCGCCTTGAGGTCCACGATGGCGGCGGGCGCGACGCCGTAGTACGTCCCGTCCGCGTCGACGAGCGTACGGCCGCGCGCGCCCGGCTCGACCACGACGTACCCGGCGGCCAGGGCGAGCTGCGCGTTGCTGACGGACTGGCCGCGCTGGTCGAGCTGGCCGTTGCCGCCGGACTCGACCTCGCCGGTGCCCGTTCCTTCGGAGGCGGAGGCGGAGGCGGAGGCGCTCGGGGAGGCGCCGCCGGTACTGCCGCCGGTCCCGCCGCCGGGCATCCCGGTCATGCCGCCGCCGCCCACGCCGGTGGCCTCGGCCACGGACGACGGCATGTAGCCGCCGACCGAATTCGCGAAGAGAATCGGCGCGTTCGTGGCGTCGACGGTCTTCCCGTCGATCTCGACCGGCACGCTCACGTTCAGCGACTGGTACGTCTCGTCGACCGGCTTCGTGACGTAGGTGATCGCCTTGTAGAAGTGGTACGTCACCTCCACGTCGCCGTCGTCGGTCGTGATCGTCGTCGTCAGCTCGGTGTAGGCGTCCTTGTCGAAGGCGAGGGCGCCGGAAGCGGACTTCGAGGACCCCGAGGACTTCGCGGAGCCGCTGCCGGAGGCCTGCGCGCTGAGGGCGAAGCCGCCGACCGCCGCGACTCCCGCGGTGGCACCGAGCCCCATGATCACGTTCCTGCGCCTGACCGCCCTGTGCTTCACGGTGCCACTCCCTCGCTCGCGTCGTCTGCCCGTTTCTGCTTGCGAACGTACGGCGGTGCTCGCAAAATCGTCAACAATTCTGTTTGATTCATCGTTGACGCATAGGTGGTCACAGGAGACGCACAACGTAGGGGGCTCACTCAGCTCGACCCGCTTCTCGACCCGCAGGGCGGCCTGTGAGGCCGTCGTCACGGCACCGGGTAGTCCGTCGCAGGCGAAAGTGACCGGGTCGGCGGAGTTCCGGCTGCCCTATCTGGATGACGCCGACGTCTGGGATTCTCCTGGGCGGACGGGGTGAACACGAGGTTCGAGGACGACGGGCCCGTCGAGCATCCTGTGGGTCCGTGCATGGCGTCGGCCGTCCTCGCCCGGCTGACGTCCGGCGGACCGCAACCGTCGTTCGACCGGCGCCCGTTCGGGGAGGCAGCACCGTGCGGCCTCCCCGAACGCCCTGCTCAACGCTTCGAGACCACTGATCGGGCGTGGCCTCCAGGGTGCGGCTACTCCGTCGCCGTCGGGCGGCGCGATGCCGCCGTCGCGTCGGCCACGTCCGTCAGGGGGCGCAGGCGGTACGTGTATGTGTAGTCGCGGTTGGCGAAGAGTTTGTACTCGTCGTGGGTGTGGGCGCCCCAGCTGTTGTCGCCGCCGACGCCCATCTGGCGGTGGTTGACGCGCAGCACGGGGGTGTCGCGGGGGGTGAGGTGGTAGTCGTGGCGGAGGCCCGTCGACAGGTCCTCCGGGGTGAAGTACGAGGCGTTGATCTCGATCAGGCCGTCGCCCGAGACCAGCAGGCCCTCCCCGTCGCGGTCGGTGACGGCGGCCCAGCGGACGTCGGTCTTGTTGCCGTTCTCCTGGGGGCGGATGTAGCCGGACCACTGGTCGGCGATGTCACCGGAGTAGAGACCCACGTCGGTGCCGTTGTTGCGGTCCCAGTGGTTCTCCTCGGGGCCGCGTCCGTAGTAGTGAAGGCGCTCCAGACGGCGGTTGAGCAGGAACAGGGTGCCCACCTCCGGGATGTACGGAAGGGAGGAGGCACCTGGGTGCAGGGTGTTGTCGACCTTGATCTCGGCGTTGCCGAACACCGTGTAGGTGGTCGTGTAGGTGGACTCGGTGGTCGTCGGGAGCGTGCCGCTGACCTTGACCTCCACGGCACGGTCCCCGAGGGCCCGCACGGTCACACCCGTGACCTTGCGGTTCGCACCGGCGTCCCGCCAGGTCTGGTTGCGGGTGTGCTGTCCGTTGCCGTGGTCGTTGTCGGTGGGGGCCCGCCAGAAGTTGGGCACCGGGCCGGAGTCGATCAGCCGGGTGCCGCCCGCCTTGTACGAGGTGATCGTGCCGCTCGCCTTGTCGACGGTCACGGAGAAGCGGCCCGGGTAGCCCTTGCCGGTGACCGTGACGGCGTCGTCGCTCTCCTCGTACTTCAGCTCCGGGACGTCCGCCAGGGGGACGGGGCCCACCGCCGGGCTGCCCGCCTCGACCGGCAGCTGCTCCCGGGCCACCTCGAAGCCGGACTTCGCCCAGGGGGTGGAGTCCTTGGTGGTGAAGGAGAGTTCGAGGAAGTACTCGGTGCCGGGCGCGGGGGAGGAGGGGAGGCGGAAGGGGACGGTGATGTCCTTGGTGGAGAGGGGGCCGACGTCCAGTTGGGCGCGGGTGAGGCGGCCCTGCTGGATCTTCTTGCCGTCCGCCACCAGGGTCCAACTGCCGTCGAATTCACGGAGGTTGGTGAAGAGGTTTTCGTTGGTGAGGGTGACCGTCGTGGAGGTCAGGGTGTTCCCGGTGGCCGGCTTCGCGTGGACCGCCTGGTAGATGCGCTTGACCTCGGCCGCCTTGCCGGTGTGGCCTCGGTCGGCCTTGACGATGCCGTCCGCGACGAAGGCGCCGTCGTTGGGGTTGTCGCCCCAGTCACCGCCGTACGCGAAAAACGAACGTTCCTTCGCGAAGCCCTGCCGCTTCCTCTCCCCCACCTCCACCGTCGCCGCGTCGAACCAGAACCGCACACCCTCGTCGCCGGGCCCGCGCCCCCCGGAGGCCAGCTCCGCCCCGCTCAGGGCGCGCGCGTACACGCCGGCCCGCCGGATCGTGCCGCTGAACTCCCGCGTCGGGTTGTCCGTGTCGGTACCGAGGGAGAGGGGCGCGGTGTTGACGGACGGGCGCCGGGTGGTCGTGCGGGTCGCCTTCACCTCGCCGTCGACGTAGAGGGTGAGGGAGCCGGCCGCCGCGTCGAAGACACCGGCGACATGGTGTTCGCGGCCGGTCCAGCCGTCTGCCGGGACGCCCCAGCTGACGCTGACCCACTGGCCGCCGCCGTAGATGAAGAACTCGACGCTCCGGTCGGTCTGCTTCAGCGCGTACTGCGTGTCGCCCTTGGCGACGAGTGGCTGGTGGCCGCCGGTGACGTGCGGGGTGACCCAGGCCTCCAGGGTCAGCGAGCCGGTGAGGTCGAGCGCCGGGTCGCGGGTGAAGCCGGTGGCGCCGGAGAGGCCCTTGTCGCGGCTGAACGTTCCTGCGGCGGTGAGGAGCTGGCCCTTCAGCCCGCTCGGGCCGCCGTCCGTGAACACCCTCAGCTTCGGCACCGGCCAGGTCAGCGACTGGTCGACGAAGTCCCAGATCCAGCCGCCCTGGAGGACGGGATAGCGGCGTATGAGGTCCCAGTACTTCTTGAAGTTGCCGGTCGAGTTCCCCATCGAGTGCGAGTACTCGATCATCACGTACGGCCGGGTGTCGGCGGTGTCCTTCGCCCGCTGCTCGACCCGCTGCGGGCTGTCGTACATCTCCGAGCGGATCTGGCTGATCGTCGGCCGGTCGTCGCCCTCGTACTGGATGACGCGGGTCGGGTCGTACGACTCGATCCAGTCGCGCATGGCGACGAAGGTGGAGCCGCCGCCGGCCTCGTTGCCGAGGGACCACAGGACGACGGAGGCGTGGTTCTTGTCGCGGTGGACCATGGCCTGGGCGCGGGCCACACAGGCCTTCGTCCAGTCGGGGGCGTTCCCGGGGTAGCGGTCACGGATGCCGTGGGTTTCGAGGTTCGTCTCGTCGACGAGGTAGAGGCCGTACTCGTCCGCCAGTTCGTACCAGAGCGGGTTGTTGGGGTAGTGCGAGGTGCGGACGGAGTTCATGTTGAGGCGCTTGATGATCCCCATGTCCTCGACCAGGTCGGCGCGGGTGAGCGCCATGCCCCGGTCGGGGTGCATCTCGTGCCGGTTGGTGCCGCGGAGGGAGACCGGCTGCCCGTTGATCCGCATCAGCCCGTCCCGCAGGGCGAATTCGCGCAGGCCGACGCGGTGGGAGAGGGTTTCGACGACCTTGCCGCGCGGGTCGCGCAGCAGGAGCACGGCCGTGTAGAGGGTGGGGTGTTCGGCCGACCAGAGTTCGGGCGAGGGCACGGACTTGGCGGCCTGGACGGTCACGTCCTCGCCCGTCGAGGAGGCGGCGACGGCGACGGACTGGACGAGGGGGCGTGACCAGACGGCGTGGCCCTTGGCGTCGTAGAGCTGTGTCTCGACGGAGTACGACCCCTCGTGCCCGGCGGCGTACGCCCGCACGCTCGCGGTGACCGACAGCTCGGCGGTCGTGTAGTCGTCGCCGAGCGGGGTGTCCAGCTTGAAGTCGCGCAGGTGCACGGCGGGCGTGGAGTAGAGGTAGACCGAGCGGAAGATGCCGCTCAGCCGGATCATGTCCTGGTCCTCCAGCCAGTCGCCGTCCGAGTAGCGGTAGACCTCGACGGCGATCTGGTTCCTGCCCGGCTTGAGGTGCTCCGTGATGTCGTACTCGGCCGGGTCGTACGAGTCCTCGTGGTAGCCGACGAGGGTGCCGTTGATCCACACGTAGTGGGCCGACTTGACGCCTTCGAAGTGCAGGAAGGTACGGCGGTCGCCGGCCGTCCAGTCCTTCGGGAGGTGGAAGGTGCGCCGGTACTGGCCGACGGGGTTGTAGCGGGTCGGCGCGGTCGGCGGCTGGGCCTCCTCGCCGAGGCCGTTGGGGCCCCACCACGGGTAGGTGATGTTGATGTAGATGGGGAAGTCGTAGCCGTGCAGCTGCCAGTTGGACGGCACCGGGATGGTGTCCCAGTCGCTGTCGTCGACGTCCGTCCTGTAGAAGTCCTCGTCCCGGTCGCCCGGCCGGTCCACGTAAGCGAACTTCCACTTGCCGTCGAGGCTCAGCCGGTACGGGGAGCGGGTGCGGTCGGCGGTGAGGGCCTGTCTGACGTCCGCGTACGGCATGAGGGTGGTGTGCGGGGGCTCCGCGCCGACCTGGAAGAGCGCCATGTTGCCGGACCACTCGGGGCCGGCGTCGGCGGCCGTCTCGCTTCGGGGGGCCGCGAAGGCGTCGCCGCCGGTGAGGGCCAGGGTGCCGAGGAGGGCGGCGCCGCCCTCCAGCAGACGGCGGCGGCTTACGGGGTACGCATGCGGCGGGTGCGGGTGCGGGTGCGGGTGCGGGTGCGGGTGCGGGTGCGGGTGCTGCATTGCCGGGGCCTTCCTCGCGATGACAGGGACGACAGGGGGTGCAGGCACTGAGGAGCGTCGGATGGTGTCCGGTTGCTGTCCGGTTGCTGTCCGGTTGTTGTCCGATGTTGTTGAAATCCGGGCTCTTGAAATCCGGGCTCACCCTAGGACTTCGAACAGAACCGGATCAATAACTCTGTCGGACTTTGTGCGGTCGTGTGGGTCGGAGCGTGATCCCGCCCGGCGGGCACCCTACGGTGCACCCCATGGTGGCGGGTGTGGCGTGGGCGTTGTGCGCGGCGGTGTGCATGGGGACGGCGACCGTGCTGCAGGCGCTGGGCGCGCGGCGGACGGCTGCCGCCGAGGGAGCCGAGGGAGCCGAGGGAGCCGGGGGAGCCGAGAGCGCCGTGGCCGCCGGGGACGCGCGCGGCCGGGGGCGGACCGTGGTGGAGGTGCTGCGCGGCTGGCCGTTCCTCGCCGGGGCGGGACTGGACACGCTCGGGTTCGGCGCCCAGGTGGTGGCGCTGCGGCTGGTGCCGCTGTTCCTGGTGGAGGCGGCGGTGGCCTCGTCGCTGGCGGTCACGGCGGTGGTCGGTACGGCCGTCCTGGGGCTGCGGCTGCGGCGGGCCGAGTGGAGCGCGGTCGCCGTCGTCTGCCTGGGCCTCGCGACGCTCGCGGTGGCCGCCGGGCGCGCCGGTGACGGACACGGCGACCTCGGGCTGCGGGTGGCGGTGCTGGTCGCGTCGGTGCTGGTGGTGGCGGCCGGGTGGGTCGTGGGCGGGCGGTTGCGGCGGGGCCGGGCCGTGGTGCTGGGCGCGGCGGCGGGCCTGAGCTTCGGCCTCACCGCGATCGCCGTACGGCTGCTGCCGGAGGGCGTGACCGTGCTCGGCATCCCGGCCCAGCCGGCCGCGTACGCCGTCGTGGTCTCCGGTCTCGGCGGCTATCTCCTGCTCGTCCAGGCCCTCCAGTCCGGCTCGGTGACGGCGGCCACGGCGGCGATGGTGATCTGCGAGACCGTCTGGCCGGGCGTCTTCGGCGTGGCCTGGCTGGGCGACTCGACGCGGGACGGGTACGGGTGGCTGGCGGTGGTGGGGTTCGTGGGGTGCGTGGGGGGTGGGGTGGCGCTGGCGCGGTTCGGGGAGGCCGAGTAGGAGGCCGTTGGTCCGTCGAGGCAACCTTCGGTGGGGTCGGCGGCGACGGAGAGGTGAAGTGAGAGCACGTGAAATCCCGCCCCCACAAAGGGAGTTCACCATGCACAACAAGCGCACCCGCAACCAGCGCATCCGCATCGCGAGACTGCTCACCGTCCTCGGTGCCGTCCTGGCCGTACTGCTCGCCCCCGGTCTGAGCACCCCGTCCGTCGCCCAGGCGGCGAACGACCGGGCCGCCCAGGCGCGGGCCGACGCCGCGACGGTGGCCAGGGCGGTGGCCGAGGCGAAATCGCTGACCGAGGCGACATCGCTGACCGAGGCGAAATCGCTGACTGAGGCGAAATCGCTGACCGGGGCCGAGTCCGTGGCCGCCGCGCCGACCGCCTGGAACCCGCCCGCGAACCTGGTCCAGCCCCTCAACGAGGTCTGGAACCACGTCGAGTCCACCTACGGCAACCTCTACGGCTTCCGCAACTACGGCTGGGACCAGATCATGGCCAACCGCGGAAGCGTCAACTACTGCGTCCGCTGGGAGTCGGACCAGCCGGTCAGCACCGCCCTGCGCGACCAGATCCACGCCGCGCTGAAGAAGCAGTTCGGCAAGTGGATGGCCGCCATGCTCGACAACGGCACGGGCACCGACGCCTGGCCGTACACCAATGTCCCCGTCAACATCGTCGGCTGGGCGGTCAAGAACCGCTCCACCCTCCAGTGGAGCGACAACTCCGTCGACATCTACACCAACATGCTCGACGGCGCCGGAGCCCCGCAGTGCAACCCCGACTGCGGGCGCTTCTTCCACCAGGACGGCAACTACTCCCGCTGTCCCGGGGGCGCCGCCCGCCACTACGACCAGTCCCTCTGGCTCACCGAGGGCTTCGGCGGCGGCGCCGGCGGCGACTGGGGGCAGCGGATGGGCCGCTCCTACTTCACCGGCGCCCTGGGCCAGGAGAACATTCACATCTACCTGCACGAGGTCGGCCACACCTTCGGCCTGGACGACTTCTACGACTGGTCCCCGACCGGCCAGTGCTGCTTCCTGATGAAGGCGGGCAGCGCGGCGCAGATCACCGAGTTCGACAAGTGGATGTTCCGGGACTTCTGGCGGCACATGAAGTACCGCTACGGTCTCTGACACCCACTCCGCACCACACTCCCCCACCCGTCACCACCGTGCGCGGGGCCGTGACAGATGTCATGGCCCCGCTGTGATGGTGATCGTCCGCGGGAAGGATGTAGGGCGCACCCGTCGTTCGTGACAATCGCCTGACAAGGCCCGGGAGTTGACCGTCCGGGGCCATCGGGAACATCAGGATCGAGGGGGAACCAGCCGTGCGTATCAAGCATCTCGTCGGCACCGCTCTGGGCACCACACTTCTGCTCGTCACGGCGGCGCCCGGCGCCGGGGCCGCCCCGGCCCCACCGGCCGGCCTGGACCGGGCGGAACTGCGCGCCACGCTCGGCGCGCTGCACGAGGCGGGGATGTACGGCGCGTACTCCTCCGTGCGCGACGGCCGGGAGCGCTGGACCGGCGCGGCCGGACTGGCCGACGTGGACACCGGGCGGAAGGTCACCCCGGACATGCGGCACCGCGTGGGGAGCATCAGCAAGACGTTCACGGCGGTGGCGGTCATGCAGCAGGTGGAGCGGGGCCGGATCAGCCTCGACGCCCCGGTCACGCGGTACGTCCCCGAGCTGTTCGACGGCGGTACGGGCGCCGGCCGGGAGCGCGGCGACGCCATCACCGTACGCATGCTCCTCAACCACACCAGCCACATCGGGGACTACGTCGTCGGCGCCTTCCCCTCCCTCGCGCAGGGCTCCACCGCCAGCCTCGACGACCACCGCTTCCGCTCGATCGCGCCCCGGGAGCTGGTCCGGCTGGGCCTCGCCGCCGACGCCACCGGCAGCCCCGGCGCGCAGCCCGGCTCGTACTCCAACACCAACTACGTCGTCGCCGGGCTGATCCTGGAGAAGGTCACCGGTCAGAAGGCGTCCACGTACATCACCCGCCATGTCATCGACCGCGCCGGGCTGGACGACACCTCGTTCCCGCGCACCCCGTACATCAAGGGCCCGCACCCCAAGATGTACGAGTCGTTCTACGGGCTGATCGATCCGCCCCGCGACTACAGCGTCTACGACATGTCCTGGGCCTACACCGCGGGCGCGATCGTCTCCACCACCGACGACCTGAACCGCTTCTACCGCGAGCTGCTCACCGGCGGCCTCGTGAACCGGGCGTCCCTCGCCGAGATGCGGCGCACGGTCCCGGTGTCGCTGGGGGGCGACCCGGCCGCCACCATCGACTACGGCCTCGGCATCTACACCCTCGAACTGCCCGGCTGCGGGCGGTTCTGGGGCCACGACGGCGGGGTCTTCGGCGCCGGCACGATCAGCCTCACCAGGGCGGACGGGAAGCGCCAGTTCTCCATGGGCTGGAACCTGATGAAGTACCAGCGGCTGAACGAGGACGGTACGGCGCTGGAGCCGAGCCCGATCGACGAGGCGCTCAACGTCCATCTCGCCGAGGGGCTGTGCCCGGAGGGTGTTCCGGAGGCCGCCGGGGCGGAGCTGAAGTCCGGGATCGCGGCGGCGGACGCCGGGCGGGTCCTGCCGGACGGTCTGCTGGGTAGGACGTTCCCGTAAGCGTCCGCCGGCGGCTTCGGCCGCCTCGCACCGCAGGAGCGCAGCCTCTTGGCCACCACCTTCGTCATCTTCGACCTGGAGTTCACGACCTGGCCGGGGGCCATGGAAGGGGACTGGTCGGCACCCGGCCAGTTGCGGGAGATCGTGCAGATCGGCGCGTTGCGGGTGAGTGAGGAGTACGCGGTCGTCGAGGAGTACGAGGCGCTGGTGCGGCCGGTGGTGAATCCGGTGCTCTCGCCGTTCTTCACCCGCCTCACCGGGATCGGGCAGCGGGCCGTGGACCGGGACGGGCTGCCGCCGGCCCGGGCCCTGAGCGAGTTCCTCGCGTTCTGTCAGGGGCGGTCCGTCCTCTCCTACGGCAACGACATGCTCGTCCTCGGCGAGAACATCGGCTGGGCGCGGGCCCGGGGCGAGGAGATCAAGCACAACGCGCTCACCCCGGGGTTCGTGAACATCCGCCCGTGGCTCAACGCCGTCGCCCCGGCCACGGTGGCCGTCAACTCGGGCCGCCTCTGGCAGACCCTGGGCCTGCCCCGGCCCGCCCCGGGCGACGAACACTCCGCCCTCTTCGACTGCCACTCCATCGCGGCGGCGCTGCGGTGCCTGGCGGGGGCGGGGGTTACCTTGCCGCGGGGGGTGGTCTGAGGGGTGGGCGCGGGAGGGGTGGCGGGCGGGGCGGTCTGTCGGGTGCGGGTCCGGTGGGGCTTCTCGCGCAGTTCCCCGCGCCCCTGAAAAGCAGGGGCTGCGCCCCGTGCTTTTCGGCCCGCAGGGGCCGCAGGCCCTTCAGGGGCGCGGGGAACTGCGCGACCAGCCCCCACCGGGCCCGCACCCGGACTACTGCTCCACCCGCTCACCCCGCGAGGCGGTCCAGCTCCCCGGCGATCGCCTCGCGCAAGGTGTCGTGGTGCGGGCCGAGCGCGTGCCGGCCATCGCTCCACCGGTCCCGGGAATACAGCCACACCGGCCTGCCGACCAGGTCCGCCGGTTCCCATGCGTATCTCGGCCAGACGTGTGCGTGCAGAAACGGGTCCGTGTTGCCGAGGATCTCCAGGTTCACCCGCCGGAACGCCGGGTCCAGCCGCCCGCAGGCTCGCTCGACGGCCTCGCCCAGCCGGTCCATGTCCGCGAGGAACGCCGCCCGCCGGGCTCCCGGCAGCTCCGACAGCCGGCCCACCGCCGGGTCGTCCACCAGCAGGACGCAGTACCCGGGCAGGAACTGCGTGTCCCCGATCACCGCGAACCCGGCCGTGAGCCTGCGCAGTACGGTCGGGTTCGTCCCCCGCAGCGCGCTGCCGATCCGGTCGTCGCGCCACGACTCGCGCCACTCCTCGCTCATGGGCGTGACTTTACAATCGCTGTTTCGCCGTCCAACACCCAGTCATCCAGGAGCAGTTGTGTCCGAAGCACCCGCACCCGCACCCGTACCCGCCGTCCGTGAGCTCCGGCTGGTCGTCACGGCCGCCGACTACGACGCCGCGCTGCACTTCTACCGGGATGTGCTGGGCCTTCCCGAGCGGGCGGCGTTCTCGTCCGAGGGTGGGCGGGTGTCGATCCTGGAGGCGGGGCGGGCGACGCTGGAGATCACCGATCCGACCCACGCGGAGTTCATCGACGAGGTGGAGGTCGGCCGCCGCGTGGCCGGGCACCTCCGGGTCGCCTTCGAGGTGGACGACTCGGCCGCGACCACGGCGAAGCTGGCCGCGGCCGGCGCCGAGGTGATCGCCGAGCCGACCCGCACGCCCTGGAACTCGCTCAACGCCCGCCTCGAAGCCCCCGGCGACCTCCAGCTGACCCTGTTCACAGAACTCGGCACGGAACTCGGCGACGCCTGACCACGCAGACGCGACCGAGGGGACTTTGCATGATCATGCATTGGCATGCATAATATTTCCATGTCCAAGGTCCTCACCTCTCTTCCGGCCGGCGAGCGCGTCGGCATCGCCTTCTCGGGCGGGCTCGACACCTCGGTCGCCGTCGCGTGGATGCGCGACAAGGGTGCTGTCCCGTGCACCTACACGGCTGACATCGGCCAGTACGACGAGCCCGACATCGCCTCGGTGCCCGGCCGCGCGAAGACCTACGGTGCCGAGATCGCGCGCCTGGTCGACTGCCGGGCCGCGCTGGTCGAGGAGGGCCTCGCCGCGCTGACCTGCGGCGCGTTCCACATCCGCTCCGGCGGGCGGGCGTACTTCAACACCACCCCCCTCGGCCGTGCCGTCACCGGCACGCTGCTGGTCCGGGCGATGCTGGAGGACGACGTCCAGATCTGGGGCGACGGCTCGACCTTCAAGGGCAACGACATCGAGCGGTTCTACCGCTACGGCCTGCTCGCCAACCCGCACCTGCGCATCTACAAGCCGTGGCTGGACGCCGACTTCGTCACCGAGCTGGGCGGCCGCAAGGAGATGTCCGAGTGGCTGGTCGCGCACCAGCTGCCGTACCGGGACTCCACGGAGAAGGCGTACTCCACCGACGCCAACATCTGGGGTGCCACCCACGAGGCCAAGACGCTGGAGCACCTGGACACCGGTCTGGAGACCGTCGAGCCGATCATGGGTGTCCGGTTCTGGGACCCGGCGGTCGAGATCGCCACCGAGGACGTCACGATCGGCTTCGACCAGGGCCGCCCGGTGACGATCAACGGCAAGGAGTTCGCCTCCGCCGTCGACCTCGTCATGGAGGCCAACGCGATCGGCGGCCGGCACGGTCTCGGCATGTCCGACCAGATCGAGAACCGCATCATCGAGGCCAAGAGCCGCGGCATCTACGAGGCCCCCGGCATGGCCCTCCTCCACGCCGCGTACGAGCGTCTCGTCAACGCCATCCACAACGAGGACACCCTCGCGCAGTACCACTCCGAGGGCCGTCGCCTCGGCCGGCTGATGTACGAGGGCCGCTGGCTGGACCCGCAGGCCCTGATGATCCGGGAGTCCCTGCAGCGCTGGGTCGGCTCCGCGGTCACCGGCGAGGTCACCCTGCGGCTGCGGCGCGGCGAGGACTACTCGATCCTCGACACCACCGGCCCGCACTTCAGCTACCACCCGGACAAGCTCTCCATGGAGCGCACCGAGGACGCCGCGTTCGGCCCCGTCGACCGCATCGGCCAGCTGACCATGCGCAACCTCGACATCGCCGACTCCCGCGCCAAGCTGGAGCAGTACTCGGTGCTCGGTCTCCTCGGCACCGGCAGCCCCGCGATCGGCGCGGCCCAGGCCGCCGCGACCGGTCTCATCGGGCAGCTCCCGGAGGGCGGCGCCGAGGCCATCGCCTCCCGCGGCGCGACCACCGGCTCCGACGACGACGAGCTGCTGGACCGCGCGGCGATGGAGTTCGGCACGGACTGACCGCCCGGCGGACAGGGACGCATGCGGGCAGAGACATGGGGAGAGGCCGGCTCGACGGTGACATCGTCGGGTCGGCCTCTTCGCGTCTGGGCTCCTTCAGCCCGCCGTTCCCTTCAGCCTGTCGTTCCCTTCAGCTGGTCGAGGATGAGGCGTGCCGTGTAGCGGATCTGCCGGGGCGACGGGGGTTCCGCGAGCGCGGTGATCACGTCGAGCAGCGTGGCGTCGGAAGGCGTGGAGGGGGCGGGGGTCGGTGCCTCGGGTAGCTCGCCGTATCCGTCGACGTAGCGGCCGATGCCCCGCAGGGCCTCGTGGCGGACGAGGTCGGAGGGGTCGTCGAGGTGGGCGAGGAGGACGGCGAGGTCGTTCTCGTCGTCCTCGTCCAGGAGACGGAGGACGGTCGCCCTGACCTCCTCGGACGGGTGGTCGATCAGCCGTCGTACGGCGGGGAGGGTCTCGGGGAACGCGGCGAGCGCGTTGCCGGTGTGCCAGAGGTTCGGTTCGTCGGCCGTCAGCTGGGCGAGCAGGGCCTCGGCGACCGTGTGCCGGCGCGGGCCCGGCAGTCCGTGGTGGCCCAGGTGCCCCAGTCCTCTCAGGGCCCCGGCCCGTACCTCCGCGTTGGGGTCGGTCAGCAGTGGCAGCAGGGTCTCCGTGGCGTCGGGGGGCGCGAGTTCGCCGAGGGCGGTGGCGGCGGTCGCCCGGGTGTAGGGGTGGCCGAGGCCGGGGCCCAGGTCGGGCCCGGGGGCGGCGGAGGCCGTGGACGCGATCCACCGGACCGCCGTCGACGTACCGATACCGGCCAGCGCCAGTACGGCACTGGCGCCCGCGTTCGGATGGTCCAGCCACCGTACGGCGGCGGGCACGGCCCGTACGTCTCCCCGGTCGCCGAGGGTGCGCAGCAGCAGGGCGGCGGTGTCGGCGTCGGTCTCGGCCTCCAGCGCGGCGAGGAGTGCGTCGGCCGTCGCCGAGGGCCGGAGCAGCGGCAGGAGCGACTCGGGCGCGCCTGCCCGGCGCAGCGCGGAGAAGAGACCGTCGACCGCGCCGGACAGCCCCAGCGACGACAGCAGCGCGTCGGCCGGGCCGTGCCGCGGATCGCCGGCGACGAGCCGGGTCATCACCTGCCGTACCTCGGGGCACTCGTCGCGCAGACCGTCGAGGAACGTGTCGCGCAGGGTGTGGGTGTGCCGTGCGGGCAGCATCTCCAGCGCTCGCGCGCGGGAGCGCCCGTGACCGTGCCGGGCGGTCCGGATCAGCTCGTCCAGGACGGGCCGCTCGTCCAGGGAGCGGTAGAGGGCGGTCCGCGCGGGCCCCCACACATACGGTTCGGCGTCGCCCAACAGCCGTACGAGCACGGCCGGTTCGGCCGTCCCGCCCCGGCTGTCCAGGCCGAGCAGCCCGTTGAGCCGAAGATGCCGGTCGGGGTCCTCCAGCAGCCGCCGGAACGCCTCCGTGACGGCCGGCCCGGTCAGCGCCAGCCGTTCGGCGGCGAGGGAGGCCCGGCGTCGTACGCGTGCGTCGGCGTCCCCCATCAGCCCGACGACCACCGGGCCGGTCTCGTCCCCGCCGAGCGGCCCCAGCCGGCCCAGCGCGTCCGCCGCGGCGGCCCGCACCGAGGCATCGGGGTCCCCGGCCGTCCCGACGACGGCCGGACCCACCCCGGCCACGACATCACCGTGGCCGGCGGCCCAACTCCCCACCCGCCCCAGCCCCTTGACGGAGGCGGCCCGCCGCCCCGCCTCCCCCGACGCCAACTCCCGCATGAAATAGGCGATCTGGTGCGCTGCCCCGCGCGCCCCACCACCCCGAACACCCCGGACCCCGCCCATGCGCTCCCCCTTCGCCTCTCTTGGAGAAGGACTCCTCGGGCGGCCCGGGAGTTGTGCGGCTTCCCGGTGGCAGGTCCGTGCAGCCGGTCGGAGGAATGGGAGGCGTCCTGTCCGGAGGAGGAGCACGCCCCGGACGGCACCGTGTGCAGGAGCCGAGCGGACGCCATGAAGCCGCCGCCATGCGCCGGACGTGCGGCTGCGCGGAGTGCGTGGGCGACGCGGCGAAGTGTGGCCGGGGCGGCTGCCGGCACTCGGCGGCGCGGCACGCGAGCTGACGCTGCCCCCACCTCACGGTTCGGTACAGCCGGTCGTTAAGTCGTTGTCCCCGGTGTTCCGGTTGTTGGACGAGACGTTCGCGCGGGGCAGCACCTTGCTCGCCACCTCCGTCGTGCGGGCCACGCCGCGCGCCCAGGTGGGGGCGTCGCCTCGGGCCGTCCAGTAGATACAGACGCAGCCGCCGAGCGCGAAGAGGATGAGGACGGACAAGAGGAGTACCAGCACGGTCATTTCTCGCTCTCCGGCGGGCCAAGACGGACAGAGACCGACCCTATCCAGGCAAGAGCTGGGCTCATCCGGTCGTTCCTCATCCAGACACTCCCGTGACGGACCCGGTACCGGAGGCGGAGAACCCGGTCGCCCCACCTCACCGTGTGGGGGCCCTCCAGGAGGCGCCGGGCGCCGGTCGAGCCGTAAGTACCGCTTGCCGGAGCCGAATACGACGGGAGCGGCGTCCATCGCCACCTCGTCGATCAGGCCGAGCGCGAAGGCCTGGCCGCGGACGTCGCCCGCCGCCACCCCCACGTTGCGGTCCCCGGCGAGTTCCTGGGCCTTCGTGATCGCCTCGGCGACCCCGTCGACGAAGGGGAACGGCGCTTCCGGGTGCCATCCGTCCGGCCTCGGCCGGTGCGACGCGACGACGATGTGCTCTTCCGCGGGAGGTGTCCTTCACTCAGGCCGGCTGCCGCCCGCCCTGCCCCCGGCCGCGCAGCAGGCTGACGCCCGCGCCGAGCGAGACGACGCCCATGCCCACGGCGGTCGCCACGCCCTGCGCGCCGTCGACGACGAAGGGGGCGGCCGCCGCGACGACGAGGTTGAACAGGAACAGGAACCACAGGACGGGCTTCGAGCCGAGCAGGGCCTTCATGGGATTTTCCTTCCAGGGAGGAGCCACGAGATCCGCCTGACCTCGTGCTTCAACGATCCCGTCCGGCGGCCCGTGCCACGAGGGAGTGCGCTCCCGGACCGGGGGTGTAGCCCGCTACACCCCCGGTCCCGATGATGCTCCTATTGGCTGTCAAGCAGTGGTGAGCCAGTCGCGGTAGGCGTTGGTGAGGTCGTCGTCGCGGCGGGTGCCGCGTTCGATGCAGGAGATGACTGCGGGCCAGACGCCGAAGTGATGGGCGACAGCGGTGAGGGTGATGTTCTTGGCCTGCCGTGTCGGTCGCAGGTCCGCGACGTCCGGGACCGCGACGGTGGTGGTGAGGTAGCGGAACACTTCACGGGCGATGGCCCGTTTGAGGAGCCGGATGATCTCCTTCTTGGTGCGGCCTGCTGTGGTTTGGCGGGTCACGTAGTCGCGGGTGCGGCGGTCGCTGGACATGCGGACCAGGGCTGTCCGGTAGAGGGCTGCGTTCGCGGCCCGGTCGCCGCCTCGTGAGAGGCGATGACGGGTGGTTTTGCCGCTGGAGGCAGGCACGGGGGCGACACCGCACAGAGCTGCGAAGGACGCCTCGGTGCGCAGGCGGTCCCGGTTGCCGCCGGCGGTGATCAGCAGCTGGGCCGCGGTGTCGGGGCCGACGCCGTAGGCGGCTCGCAGGCCCGGATTGTGTCCGGCGACGATGTCGTCGAGTGCGGCGGTGAGTTCGTCGTGCTCGGCGGCCAGGGCCTTCACGCGTCGGGCGAGGCTCTTCAGGGCGGTCAGGACGGCGGTGTGGACGGCGTCTCCCGTGGGACGCAGGCGCGCCAGGGCGTCGGTCAGCTGCTTGCCGTCAAGGGTCCGGTAGCGCGCGCGGATCGCATCGGGGGCGCCGATGAGGATGTGCCCGATCTGGTTCATGGCGGCGGTGCGGGCTTTGACGGTGGACCGGGCGGCGTTGTGAAGGGCGCGTATGCCTGTGACGCTCTCGTCCTTGGGCGCGTTGGAGGCGCGTCCGGAGAGTGCGGCGCGGGCTGCGGCGTAGGCGTCGATGGGGTCGGACTTGCCGCTGCGGCGGCGCTCGGCGCGGTCGGGGCGGTTGACCTCGACCACGCTCAGACCGTCGGCGCGGGCGGCGCGGGTGAACCCGGTCCCGTAGGACGCGGTGCCTTCGACGCCGATGGCGGCCACGTCTCCGTGGGCGCCCAGGAACGCGAGGGCCGCTGTGTATCCGGCAGTGGTGGTGGGGAACTCGGCGTCGGCGAGATGGCCGCCGTTGCCCGTGACGACCGCGACATGAAGGGTGTCGGCATGGGAATCCACCCCGCCGAACACCCACTGGCCGACCGTGTCCGCTGTGCCCGCTGATGTCATGCTGGAGATGCCTTCCTAGCCGGAGGCGGCACCGGCCGGGTGGGGCAGACAGGACATTGAGGGGGCTTCTGACCAAGCTCCTATCAGGTCATGTTCCACCTGGCCGGAGCCATGAAGAACGGGCCCCGGCAGCCGGACGGTACACCCGGAAGACAACCCAGCAGGGTGTCAGTCAGTGGCAGAGCCACGACCACCGGAACCCGCTACCACTATCAATGTCAGTGGCGGGCGGTACGTTCCGGGCATGGGCATCTACCTGGTGAGCGTCGACGCGGCGGAGTGGTTCGGTGCGGAGGAGAGCGAGGAGGACGACGAGGACGACGAGGACGAGCTGAGGTGGGGGCGGGTCGCCTCGGCGTTGAACGAGGAGCTGCGGCGGCGGGGGCTGCCGCCCTACGACTCGGTGCCCGAGGAGACGGAGTTCGTCCGGGGCTCCGGGCCGGCCTTCGAGGAGAAGCTGGTCCCGCCGATGGACGGCTTCGTCCGGCTGTGCGACACCCACCTCACGTCCGAGGAAGCGGAGCGGCTCTGCGGCTGGTCGGTGCTGGTGCCATTGCCGCTGGACGAGGACATCGAGCTGGATGTCGAGACCGGCTACACGGACTCGACCGTGGTCGCCGGCGCTCCCCAGGTGCTGGCGCTCGCCGAGCGGCTCGCGGCGGCCGTCGAACTGCCGCCCGAGACCCCGGAGATGTGCGACAACCTCGACCTGACCATGTGGTTCCTGGACGGAGCCGCGAAGCGACTGGCGGCGACCCGCCAGGGCCCATGGGCCGACGACCTCGACACGGCCTTCTACGTCGCCCTCTACCTGCGCGCCGCACAGCACTCGCTCCGCCGCGGCTGCCCGGTCGTCTACGTCTGACCGACGATCACGATCACGATCACGGCTACGCCTACGCCTCCGCCTCCGCAGGCTTCGCCCGTCACGCCAGCGTCGCGAACGCCTCGTCCAGGAGGGCGACCAGGTCGAGGGCGCCGTCCGACGCGGTCCAGTGGTCGAGGGCGATGCCGAGGCAGTCGAGGGCGGCGGCGGCCCGTACGGTCTCGGCGAGGGCCGGGGGCCCAGAGGAGCCGTGGCGTTCGGCGAGGGCCCGGGCCAGCGCGGGCCGCCAGCCGTGCTGTTTCTCCAGCTGACGGGCGCAGAGCGCGGGCGTGTCCCGGACCAGCTGGGCGGTGGCCAGCGAACCGGCCGGGTCCTGGTGGTACCGCCGGATGACCGTGTCCAGCGCCCGCCGCAGCGCGGTCCAGTCGTCCTCGTCGGCGGGGCGGGCGCGCAGCGCGTCGGCGACCCAGGTGCCGTGCGCGTCGAAGGCGCCCAGCACGGCGTCCTCCTTGGTGCCGAAGTAGCGCAGGAACGTGCTCCGGGACACTCCCGCCGCCGTCGCCAGATCGTCGAGCGTCACCTTGTCGAAGCCGTCGCGCAGGAACAACTCGAAGGCCACCTGGGCCAGTTCGGCCCGTACGGCGGCCCGGGCGATGTCCCTGGTGTTCGCCCGCGAGGTCCCCCCGGGGCCGGGGTTCGAGCGGGGCTCGGGTGCCGCTCCGTTCACTTCGCTCACTCCCTGATGTTAACGCCGGACGACCCTCGCTTGCAGGTGTGCGCCTCAGTGGCTAGCGTGACACTCAGTTTCACCCTTGACCTTGGTATCCAACCCCGCCGTGGACCGGAGACGTGTCGCCATGACCAAGACCCTCGGACTCATCGGCAGCGGCATGATCGGCGGGGCTCTGGCCAGGCTGGCCGTCGCCGCCGGTCTGGACGTCGTCCTCAGCAACTCGCGCGGTCCCGAGACCCTCGCCGACCTGGCCGGCGAACTCGGCGCCCGCGCCGCCACCCCCGCCGAGGCCGCGCGCGCCGGTGACCTGGTCGTGGCCACGATCCCGCTGCACGCCCACACGCGGCTCTCCGCCGCCGATCTGGCCGGTCGGACCGTGATCGACACCATGAACTACTACCCGGAGCGCGACGGCCGCCTCGCCGAACTGCACGAGGCCGGGCCGGACGGGACCCCGCCGACCTCCAGCGCCCTGGTGCAGCGGCATCTGGCCGACTCGTCCGTGGTCAAGGCGTTCAACACCATCGACTTCCGGCGGCTGCTCACGAGCGCCCGGCCCGCCGGCGCCGCCGACCGCAGTGCTCTGCCGATCGCGGGCGACCACCCGGCGGCCAAGGCGGAGGTGGCCGACCTGCTCGACGCCCTCGGCTACGACGCGGTCGACCTAGGCACCCTCGCCGACAGCTGGCGCGGTGAGCCGGGGACGCCGGTGTACGTCACGCCGTACCTGGCGCAGCGGCCGACCGGGCTGAGCCAGGAGGAGACGGGGCGCTGGTTCTTCGAGACGCCGGGGGTGCCGGTCCCGGCCGCCCGGGTGCGGGAACTGGCCGACTCGGCCGTCCGGGGCGAGCCGGGCGGCTCCCGCATGGCCCTCGCGGGCGACTGAGCCGGGCCGGGCGCTCCAGCCACGGCTCGCGTTCGCCGCTCGTGTTCGCGGCTCGCGTTCCCGGTTCCGTTCCCGCCCCTGTTCACCCCCCCCGTTCACCCCCCCCCCCGCAGAAAGAAGAGAGCGATGACCTCCGTCTCCGTACACACCTCCCCGGTCGACATCCCCACCCCCGACGGGACCGTCGACGCGTACGTCCTCCACCCGGCCGACGGTGGGCCGCACCCCGCCGTTCTCCTCTACATGGACGCGTTCGGGGTGCGCCCGCATCTGCGGGCGATGGCGGAGCGGCTGGCGGGGGCGGGGTACGCCGTGCTGCTGCCGAACGTGATGTACCGCAGCGGGCGGGCGCCCCTCGTGGAGCTGCCGGAGTTCATCAACCCGGCGGAGCGGCCGGAGATCATCGAGCTGATCCGTCCGGCGATGCGGGGGCTGACGCCGGAGGCGGCGATGCGGGACGCCGGGGTGTACCTGGACTGGCTGGCCGCCTCGCCGCTGACGAACGGCGGCCCGGTCGGCATCACCGGCTACTGCATGGGCGCGGGGCTGGCGCTGCGTACGGCGGGCACGTACCCGGAGCGGGTGGCCGCGGCGGCCGGGTTCCACGGGGCGTACCTCGCGACCGACGCGCCGGACAGCCCCCATCTCCTCGCCGACCGGATCACCGCCGAGCTGTACTTCGGGCACGCGGACGACGACTCCACCAACCCCGCCGAGCAGATCGACCGCCTCGACAAGGCCCTCACCACCGCCGGCGTACGCCACCGGGGCGAGGTCTACGCGGGCGCCCACCACGGCTTCACCCAGGCCGACACGGCCATGCACAGCCCCGAGGCGACGGAACGCCACTGGGCCGCGCTGCTGGACCTGCTGGCCCGCGCCCTCTGAGTCACCCGGCCGCGGTGCCCACCCTCCGCACGAACTCCGCGAGCGTGCGGGTGGCCGTGTTGTGTTCCGTGGCGGCGAAGAGCGGGTCGAGGTGGTTCATGGCCTCGTCGGACTCGTAGACGGCGTACGGGACGCGGGACTCCGCGATGACGCGGCGGGCGCTCTCCACGACGGTGCCCTTGGAGTAGCTGGTCCCGAAGGCGTAGAGCGGTATGTCGAGGCCGGGGGCGTGCCGCAGGCGCAGTCCGAGGGAGCGGGCGAGGTCGGTGTCGGCGTAGACGTCGCTCACGTCGAGGTCGACGGAGAGCCGGGCCGGCCAGTACCACTCCCACACGCCGGGCACGGGACCGGCGTACGCCTCCGCGACCCGCGCGATCGGGGTGATCCCGTCGTCGACCCACCCGCGTACGCCACGGTCGTCCGCCTTCTCGGCGAGGTGTCCGGAGTGGACGCTGATGTCGTTGGGCCAGCCGAAGCCGGCGTCGACGAAGCCGCCGAGGAGCGCGGCGTTGGTCACCGGGAACGGCGCCCGCAGCGCCTCGGGCACCCGGTCCTGGAGGACGGACCGGCCCTCGGGGTCGTGGTGGGCGTACCACCCGGCGAGCTGGTACCAGATCTGGGTGCTCTCGGCCCGGCTGCCGAACCCGACCCCGCTGAGCGTCAGGTCGAAGACCCGGCCGCCGGCGATCGCCGCGAGCCGCTCCCGCACCTCCTCCGGCGAGTCCTGCACAGGCGCCCCGGTGCCCTCGAACGCGCCGCGCACGCCCCCGTCGAGGACCGCGAGCCCCACGAGGTCCCGGTACCCGGCCCGGCCGCCGAAGTCCCAGGCCGCGTACGCCAACGCCGTGGTCGACCCCCACGAATGCCCGCCCAGCACGACCCGCCGCCGACCGCCCGCGCGGGCCGCGAGCACGACACACCGCAGGTCGTCGAGGGTCCGCTCCAGCCCCCACCGCCCGAAGTACCCGGCGGAGGTGGGCTCCAGGGTCCGATAGCGCCCGTCGAGGTAGTACCCGACGGGGTCGGCCCCGCCGCCCCCGAATCCGCTGCGGTCGGCGAGGTTCTCCTCGCGTCGGTCGACGGCCCACACCTGGATGCCGGGCACGGAGGCGACCAGATCCCGGGCCATCAGCCGGAAGTCGTTGGCCGCGCCGAACATCCCCGGCACCAGCACCACCACGGTCCCCGCGTCCCGCGGCCCCACCTTCAGCACATGCACCCGGTCACTCCCGACGGGCCCACCCCCGGCCCCGACCGCGATCGGCACGTACACCTCGCCGACTTCCCCGGATCCGCCGGCTCCCCGGGCAGGCCCCCGCCCGGCGGGCGCGCCCCACGCACTCCCACCCCCGCCCCCGATCCCGGCCAGAGCGAGCCCACCGCCCAGCCCACCGCACAACACCGCTCTCCGCGCCGGCCACATCGTCATCTCCGGTCGTCTCCTTGGAAGTTGGGGGGTAACGACACCGGCCCCAGCTTGCCCGGACGTTCCTGGGGGGCGGTCACCGGGGCCCAGGCCGGTCGGTGGCCTGGGCGCGCGGCCGGGGTCCCCGTCCACAAGGTGCTCCCGGTCCGCCGCGCCAAGCGGGCCGTCGCCGTCGGCTGACGGGTGGCGCGCGGGTCGGGTCACCCCAGGTGGACCGGTAGTTCCGGCAGGCCTCTCAGGAGGGTGCCGGTTCGCCAGGTGAGGGGGGTCGGGGCGAGGGTGAGGTGGGGGTGGCGGCGGAGGAGGAGGCGTAGGGCGACGGTGGCTTCGGTGCGGGCCAGGGGGGCGCCCAGGCAGTGGTGGAGGCCGTGGCCGAAGGCGAGGTGGGAGTGGGGACGGCGGGTGAGGTCGAAGCGGTCGGGGTCCGGGAAGTGGGCCGGGTCCCGGGCGGCGGCGGCCAGGGAGATCTGGACGGCGTCGCCGGGGGAGACCGGGGTGTTCGCGAGGATGAGTGGTTCGGCGGCGAAGCGCAACGCGGTGCCGTGGACCGGGGAGTTGTAGCGGAGGGATTCCTCGACCGCCGCGTCGGTCAGGGTGAAGTCGGCGCGGAGGGCGGCGAGTTGGTCCGGGTGGGTGAGCAGGCTGTGGACGGTCGCCGAGATGAGGTTGACCGTCGTCTCGTGGCCGGCGACCAGGATCAGGAAGGCCATGCCGAGGAGTTCCTCGGAGGAGAGGGGCTCGGAGGAGGGACCTTCGGAGGAGAGGGCCTCGGTGTCGCCCTCCGCCGCGAGTTCGCTGAGCAGGGTGTCGTCGGGGGTGGCGCGTTTCCGGGCGATCAGGTCGGTGAGGTAGTCCGTGAGCGCCGCGGCCGCGCCCGCCGCCGCCTCCGGGGACGTCGGCAGCACCAGCTCCGTCGACCAGGCGTGGAAGACGTCCCGGTCCGGGTCGGGGACGCCCAGGATCTCGCAGATCACCGCCACGGGGAGCGGCAGCGCGTACCGGCTCACCAGGTCCGTCGTACCCTCGGCGGGCAGGCCGGCCAGCAGGGCGGTCGTGATCTCCTCGATCCGGGGGCGTAAGGCGGCCGTCCGGGCGGGGGTGAAGCGCGCGGCGACCGAGCGGCGCAGCCGGGTGTGCTGCGGCGGGTCGCTCTGCAGCATGTTCACGCCGATCGCGTGGCCGCCGTCCGTGTCCCAGGCGGAGTGGCGGAGGTCGTTGCTCAGCCGGGGGTCCGTCAGCGCGGCCCGCGCGGCGTCCCGGCCCACCACCAGCCAGCAGTCGCCCGTCTGCGGGATGTGCACCCGGTGCACGGGGCCCCGGGCGCGCAGCGCGGCGTAGACGGGGTGCGGGTCGGCCGCGAAGTCGTGGCCGTCGGGGGCCAGTTCGTCCAGCGTGGGTGCTCGCATGGTCGGGTCGTCGCCTTCCGGTTCGCGGGTGGGTGGGCCCTGAGTGACCTCTGTCCTATATGGGGAGTACTCCCCGTTTAATACCTCGACGATAGCATCGGGGCTGTCGGGGGCATCGGCGACGGGGTGCAGTCCCCGTTTCAAGCGGAGGAACAGGATGACCGTCGGTGCGGACCCCGCGACACCGTCGCCACGGCGGCGGCGTGACGCGCGGCGGAACCGGGAGCTGCTGATGGCGGCGGCGCACGAGGTGTTCACCGAGCAGGGGCTCGAAGCGCCGCTGGATGTGATCGCCCGCCGGGCGGGGGTGGGGAACGCGACGCTCTACCGGCACTTCCCGAGCCGGGCCACTCTCATCGACGCCGTCTTCCACGACCAACTCGCGGGCACGATGGCCGTGGGGGACCGGGTCCGCAACGCGCCGGACGCCTGGACCGGGCTGAACGAATACCTCGGGGCGGTCTTCGACACGCTGGCGGCCGACCGGGGCACGAACGACCTCATGACCACGCGTGTGCGGGGGGTCGACGTCCTGGAGGACGTGCACGAGCACAACCGGCGCACGGTGGACCACCTGCTGGGGCGCGGCCGCGACGAGGGCACGGTCCGGGCGGACGTCACCACCGAGGACGTCCTCTTCGCCCTCGCCGCCCTCGGTCGCGCCGTCCCCGCGCTCACCTCCGCCACCACCCCGGACGCCTGGCGCCGCCCCCTCACCCTCCTCCTCGACAGCCTCCGCCCCCCGACCCCTACGACACCCCCGCCCCCACCCCTCCCCGGCCCCGCCCTCACCCCTGGCCAACTGGAGGAGGTCTTGGCGGAGTTGGGGCCGCATCGGGCGGCGCGGGGGTAGGGGGTGTAGGGGAGGGCGTAAGGGCGACGGTTCACGTTCGTCTTTCGCGTACGCACCACTCGGCCTGCCTCGAAGGCGGGAGCGGGGCGTTTGGCCGTACGCGGGGTCAGTCGTCGAGCGGCTCGGCCATGTGCGCCTGGGCGATGGCGTCGATCCGCCGGGCGAGGTCGAAGTCCGCCTCGGTCAGCTTGTGCCCCGCGTCGTGCGTGGTGATCCCGAACCGCACCCTGCCCCACCGCAGGTCGATGTCGGCGTGGTGGCCGATCAGCCGCTCTACGTCCGCGACGTGCACGATCATCGCCACCCCGCCGTGATACCGGATCGCGTACGAGCGGGTGATCTCGTCCCTCTCGCGGCGCCAGCCCGGCACCGAGGCCAGGGCGGTAGCGATCTCGTCCTCGGTCAGTGGCACCGGTGCCTCCGCCACGCTCAGCTCCCCTCGGTCACGGGCGCCAGAACCTCCGCGAGATCCCGGCCGACCGGCGCATCCTGCCACGGCCGCATCGAGCGCTGAAGGGCGACCAACTCCCTGCGCATCCGCGCCGATCGAGTCTCGACCGCGATGTCCGCCACCGTCCGGGCGATCTCCAACGCCTGATCAGGCTCACCCGCGCCGGCCGCCGCGGTCGCGTGCCGGGCGAGGTACACCCCGCGATCCCGGCGCGCCGTCTCGGGGACGATCTCGAGCACCTGCGACCACAGCGTCACCGCTTCCGCGCCGAGACCGAGACGCCCGTAACAGGTGGCCCGCTGCACCTCCAGGTAGCCGGGCGTACGGCGGCACGCGTTGCCCCACGGCAGGTCGTCGTCGACCCGGCCGAGGAGTCCGTCCGCCTCGTCGAGCAGCTGGTCCACCGCCGTCCGGTCGTGGGTGAGGCTCGCGCCATGGGCCTGCTGCTGCATGGCCATGATGCGGACCTTCGGCACCAGATGGGGGGAGTCCTCCAGTGCGGCCTCGCACAGATCGATGACCGCGTGCCCGTCCCCGAGGTCGGTGCGTACCTGCGCCTGGTTGACCAGGGAGTAGCCGATCAGGTGGGTGTCTCTCGACCGCATCGCGATCTCCTGGGTGACGCCCCGCCAGAACGCGGCGGCCTCCATGTCGCCGGCGTCCTGGTACAGCCAGCCCACCAGCGCGGCGTAGGCGGCGCCGACCCTGAGGAGTCCGCGGCGGGTCTCGCCCTTCGCGGAGCGTACGAGCTTGTCGATGAGCTGGTACTGAGCGGACACGGTACTGATCAGGTCGTGCGGGCCGAGGAACATGTCCGCCCGGTAGTGCCCTTCCAACTGGGTCTGGAAGTAGTCGATCAGGGCAGGGTCGACATGCTGCGGGGCGAGGGGCCCGGCGACCAGGGCGGCGGCGGTGACGGACACGAAGGTTCGTCGCCGCACGTGCTCCTCTTCGTGGTGTTCGGGTCGGATCCACCCGGGCGGGGTGGTGAATCCGAGGTCCTCGGGCCAGCGGCCGAGCGCGTCATGAATGACGAGGGCCGTCTCCTCCGGTGGCCAGCCGGGGCGGTCGCCTTCCCACCGTCGCCACGTGCGCGCGGACACCGTGAAGTGCGGGTCGTCGAGATGTCGTTGCCCGTGCTCGGTGAGCTGGGCCGCGGCCTGCTCGACGGTCCGCCAGCCCGCTCGGAGCCGGGCGGCCCTCAGCGCGTCGTTGCGGCCCACCCGTCCGGTCAGAGATGTCATCGCGCCGTCCCCCGGCCATGGCCGCCACGTGGCCACGGATGGCCACGGCACGACCTGGTTCAGTTACACCGTGTCAGCCCATCATCGCGGCATGAGTACGGGACGTGTACCGAACACGATGGATCCGCCGCCCTTCCTCGGGCTCCCGAACGAGGAGCCGGTACCGCCGGCCCACTGTCAGCCGTGCGCGCTGCCGGCCGAGCAGCGGGCGGCGGCAAGGGTCGCGGACGACTGGTCGAGGGTTTCCGACTGCAACGTCCTCATCCGCGCCCATCACTCCCGACCGGCGCGCCGGAAGCGGAGGCGGTGACCATGGTCCGCTACGAGCCGACGGTCGGCGACACCGTCGAGGACACCAGCCGCAGACGAGTCGGCAAGGTCATGGACTTCGTCGGCCCGGCCGTACAGCTCCGGCCGATCGGTGGCGGCCGGGAGTGGGAGGCCGAACCGGGCGACCTGCGGCCCCTGGCCCTCGGCGAGGCACTGAGCGCGGGCGTGGCGGCGGCCAACGCCCGGTCACGGGGTGAGCGCCCATGAGGTCCGTGAGGCCTATGCCGCCCATGACGCCCATGACGCCTACGGTCCACGCCGCGTACGACACGCTGATCACGCATGGCACCAGTTGCCCGGCCTGCCGGGAGTTCCGAGACGAGGACGGGAAGGCCACCGGCCAGTGCCCGGAACTCGACGTCCTGGCCGAGGAATACCGCCAGGCGCAGCGCGACGCCCGCTAGGAAAGGCGCGCGGCCCGATCCGGTCCCTCCCTCCGCCCCTGAGGGCCGGCAGCCCGCTTCTCTACGAGGCTGCCGGCCCTCAGGAGTTCACTCCTCCCCGTTGTCCATCCCGATCGCCCCCGCCGGGCACACCGCTGCCGCCTCGTGGGCGGAGTGGTGGTGGGAGGGGGGTGGGGTGGGGGTGAGGAGGAAGGCGGTGCCGTCCTCGTCTCGTTGGTCGAAGATTTCGGGGGCGATGAGGACGCATTGGCCGGCGCCGCAGCATTTGGTTTCGTCGATGTGCAGTTTCATGGGGAGTTCGGGCCCTTCGTCGTCACCAGCGGACCGGGACCTCGCGCAGGCCGCCTACGAGGAGGCCCTCGACCTTGCGCAACTCTTCGACGGGGACGGCGAGTTCGAGGGTGGGGAGTTTATGGAGGAGGACCTCCAGGACGACCTGGAGTTCGGTGCGGGCGAGGGCCTGGCCGAGGCAGGAGTGGGGGCCGGCGCCGAAGGTGAGGTGGGGGTTGGGGCTGCGGGTCAAGTCCATCTCGGCGGGGGCGGCGAAGACACGGTCGTCGCGGTTGGCGGAGGACATGCCGCAGAACACGGTCGTCCCGCCCGGCAGCAGTTCCCCGTCCAGGTCCACGTCCTCGCTCAGATAGCGCCGCATCCCGAAGCCACCGAGGTTGGCGTCGAAGCGCAGCACCTCCTCCACCGCCGTACGCACGAGGGACGGGTCCGCGAGCAACTGCTCCCAGCGGGTGCGGTCGGCCAGCAGCAGTGCCGCCATCTTGCCGATCATGTTCGCGGTCGTCTCGTGCCCGGCCACCAGCAACCCCATGCCGGTGGCGAGGAGTTCGGCGTCGGTGAGCCGTTCGGACTCCGGCAGCGCGGCGCCCTCCACGATCAGCATGCTGAGCAGGTCCTCGCCCGGCTCGGCGCGCTTCTCCTCGACCAGGGCGGCCATGTACCCCGCGAACTCCTTGAACGCCGCCCCCGTCTCCTCCTTCGAGAACCGGCTGACGTTCAGGAACGCGTCGGACCAGTGCGAGAAACGGTCGCGGTCCTCGGCCGGCGCGCCCAGCAGATCGCAGATGACATACACCGGGAGCGGGAAGCCGAGGGCCGCCTTCAGGTCGCCGGGCGCGCCACGCTCGATCATCTCGTCGAGCAGGGACTCGGCGATCCTCGCCATCCCCGGGCGCAGCGCCGCCATGCGTTTCGCGGTGAAGTACCGGCCGACCTGGCGCCGCCAGCGCAGATGTGGTTCGCCCGTCTCCGGGATCGCCAGCTCGTAGTCGGAGGACGCGTCGGCCGCGACACCGCCCGAGCCGTCGGCGGAGAGCCGCGCGGTGTCCTCCCCCGCGCGCGGGCGGGCGAAGCGCGGGTCGGAGAGGAGGGCGCGGACATCGGCGTACCGGCTCACGAACTTCGCCCGGTCGCCGCTCGGCAGTTCGACCGTTGCCACCGGGCACCGCGCGCGCAGGCGTTCCCATGCGGCGGGCGGGTCCAGGGGGCCGTCGCCGGCCATCGGCAGCCGCACCACCGCCTCGTCCTCCGCGCCCGTTCCGCTCGGCCCGGTTCCGCTCGTCGTGGTTCCGCTCGTCGTGGTTCCGCTCGTTTCGACCTGGGGCATCTCGTCATCTCCTGGTGGGGGGAAGGGGAGGGAGACGGGAATGCACGCTACACAGGTAGTGCATCGTGCATCAATGGTGCATCATGCACTCTCCATGCATGGCGCAATTTCGACGTAGGGTGAGGGGCCCAGGGGGGAGCCCAGTGAGGGGCTCAGTGAGAGGCCCATGGAGGCCGGACAGGCGGGAGAAGACGGTGGATGCCCGAGAGGCGGGGGAGCGCATCGAGCGGGAGCTGCTGATCCTGACGCGGAACCGCGAGACGTCGACGCCCCGGGGCGTCCGCGACGGCGGTGCCCTGGACCGCAGCGCCTATGTGCTGCTCACCCGGCTGGAGGCCCAAGGGCCCATGTCCATCCCGGACTTCGTGGAGGCGTTCGGGTTCAACGCGTCCACGTTCACCCGGCAGACCTCGGCGCTCCTGCGGGAGCGCCTGGTGGAGCGGACCCTCGACCCCGACGGGGGAGTGGCCCGCAAGTTCCGCATCACCGACGAGGGGTCGGCGCGTCTCGCGGCGCAGCGCGCGGAGTTCGTCGACGGCCTCACCGGCGTCATCGCCGACTGGCCCGCCGAACGCCTCCGCCGCTTCGTCGCCGACCTGGAGCAGTTCAACACCGACATCGAACGCGTCAGCGGACGTTCCTGGCCACGCCCGGTGGCCGCCGACGAGCACTGAGGGATGGGGGGACGAGGGCGGGTGGGTACGCGTAGGGGCTGACCGCCGGCGGGCGGTCAGCTCTCCCTCGCGCTGTCGGACCGACAGCCCGTCGTACGTCAGCTCACGCAGATGAGTCCGAGCAGGCACAGCCCCGAGGGTGATGTCGTCGCCGTGTCGGAGCTCGAACCGTCCGACGTCCCCGTGTCCGAGCCGGAGCCCGAGCCCGAGCCGGTGCTGGTGTCGCTGCCCGTGTCCGTACCCGTGCCGGTTTCGGTGTCGTCCGAACCCGTGCTCGTCCCCGTCCCCGTGTCCGCCGAGGAACCGGCGTCGTCGGCGGCCGGGGGCGTGGTCGTGCCGTCCGTCGGGGTGGCCGAGGCGTCGTCCGTGGCCGTACGGCCGGTGCCGGCGGAGCCGGTCCGCGCCTCCTGGGCGGACGGCGTGGCCGAGTCCGTACGGGGGGCGTTGGGGTGCGCGCGGGAACCCGACCGGTTCGCGGTGGAGCGGTCGCGGGAGGTGTCGCCGGACGGGGTCCAGGTGGTGGGGGCGTCCGGGGTGCGCCGGGCGTCGTCGGTCTCCGTCGCGGACGAGGTACGGCCGCCCTGCGAGCCCTGTTCCTCGACGGAGCCCAGGCTCTCGGCGTCCGGGGCCGTGGCCGCCTGGGTGCGGTCGGTGGACTGCCGGTCCATGCCCATGACGGTCAGTCCGCCGCCGACCAGCGCGACGGCGGTCGCGACCACGGCCCGGCGCTGGTTCTTCTTCCACCGCGCCAGCTGACGCCGCCGCGCGGCCCGCCCCTGCGGCGCCATGGGGACACCGTCCACGTCCACGTCACCCGCGAAAGCCATGTCCGCGTCCGTGTCGGCGTCCACATCCACATCCGCGTCCACGTCGGCGCCGATGCCCTTGCCGCCGGAGGCCGGCCGGTGCGCCGCGAACCCGCCGGAGCCCGGCCCGTGCGCCGCGAACCCACCGGACGTCGGCCCGTGCGCCGCGAGTCCGCCGGAGGCCGGCCCGTGCGTCGCGAACCCGCCGGACGTCGGCCCGTGCGCCGCGAATCCGCCGGAGGCCAACCCGTCCGTCACCCGGCCCTCAGGCCAGCCGCCGCCGTCCCCCGCCCCGTACCCCCAGGCCGCCGTCGGCAGCGTCGGCACCATCGGTGCCGACGGTGTCGTCGGCGGCATCGGGATCATCGACGGCCCGGTGGCCGTGGTCCCGCTCGGCTCCGGAGGGGCGACACGGCTGTCGATCGTGGCCGGGGCTATGTCGGGCGCGTAGGCGCCGCAGCCGGGGCACACGAGGGCGCCGTTGAGATGTCGGCGACACGAGGTGCAGTAGTCCATGGAGATGTGGGGGTCTTCCTGTGTGGGCATGCCGTCGACCCGCCGGGCCGCGGCCCGGTCGCGTCACGTTCGCACGTGGGATCGAGCGGATCGAGCGGTCAGCAACGCTAACGAGCCATTCTCAGAGCTGTGTGCAGGCTGTGTGACGCTCCTGCGGGGATTCGCCGGGGACTTGGAGCCCGTTCCGCAGGGATGCGCGGGCTTGTGTTTGAGCCGTGCCCGCCCCGCGATCCGCCGTGGTCCGCCCCGCGATCCGCCGCGGTCGGCCCCGGGATCCGCCGCAGTCCGCCCCCCGACCCGCCGCCGTCCGCCACACCTTTTGTCGAATTCCGCATCAACAGGCAACCCACACCCGCCATTTACCAATCTCTCAAGTTGCTCACAGGGTGAACGGGCCGGTTCCGGCCGGTCGGCTCCGGGGTGCGTTGGGGCGCATCTGTACGGCCGGCCGGAACCGTCGGTCCTCGCCGGTGGGCAGTCCAGTCCGATGCCCCTGACCAGGGCACTCGCAGACGAGGAACCGATGACCAGCCAGATGACCAGCTCCACCAGCCCGACCGGTGAGCCCAGCCCGACCGGTGAGCCCGGCGCGACCGGTGGCCAGGACCGCAGTCGGCGCCTGACCCGCCCGGGGCTCGCCGCCCTGGCGTCGCTCACCGTGGTGGCGGCCCTCGCCGGTGCCGCCCCCGGCGCCGGTGCGGCCCCCGCCGCGACCCCCGGGAAACCGCAGATCAAGCTGATCGCCGCGTCGAACTCCGTGACGCTCACCCGCTACGAGTGGTCCAACGGCGTCAGCCTCCAGCTCGGGACGTACGTCTCGGTCGACAACGCGCCCCTGGAGTTCCAGGTGACGCGTAAGTCGTACAAGGACCCGGTCGTCGCCAAGCAGATCCTGCGCGACGGCAAGACCGTCAAGACGAAGACCCTGCCGAAGGGGACCGTCGACGACTTCTCCGGGCTGAAGGGCTTCCTGGAGATCTCCGTCAAGGACGCGGCCGGCAAGGAGGTCGTGCAGAGCGCGGGCAACTTCTGCCCGAACAACGCCTCGGGCCGGATCCGCCCGGACGCCCCGGACACCAACCACTATCCGCAGAGCTGCCCCACCAACCCGTGGACGCTCGGCTCGGTGTGGGGTGTCGAGAAGGGCTGGGCGACCAACACCACCAGCTGGGACTACGACAATCCGGTGGACCTGCCGGTCGGCGAGTACACCGCCCAGGTCGGGGTGGCGAAGAAGTACCGCGACCTGTTCGGCATCCCCGACGACCGGCCCACCATCAAGGTGACGGTGCGCGAGGACACCGAGGGCGGCGAGGGCCTGGCCCCGTCGAAGTCCTCGTCGTCCACCTCGTCCCACCACGGCGGCGGCCACGGCGGCGGCCACGACGGCGGCCACGGCAGCGGCAAGACCGCGCAGGCCGTCCCGGACGGGCAGCGGCCGGCCCCGGACACCCACCACTACGGCCCGCGCGGCGCCGACGCCCCGACCCCGCCCGAGCTTCCCTTCGCCCTCGTCGACCGGGGCCGCGCCAAGCACCTGGGCGACGGCGCCGGCCACACCGACGGCTCCCGGATCGCACCCGCGCTGAAGGCCGCGCCCAAGCGTCCCACCGGTAAGGCGGGCGCCCCGGCGAACGTCCCCAAGCCCGACCTGCGGTCGCTGCCCGCCTGGGACATCTCCATCACCGACGGCGAGGACGGCGACGTACCCGGCAAGGACTACCTCGCCTTCAGCGCCAACGTCTGGAACGCGGGCCCCGCGCCCCTCGTCGTCGACGGCTTCCGCAAGCCGGGCGCGGACCTGATGGACTCGTACCAGTACTTCTATGACGCCAAGGGCAAGCAGGTCGGCTACGCGCCCGCCGGCACCATGGAGTGGGACCCGCGCGAGGGCCACGAGCACTGGCACTTCACGGACTTCGCCAGCTACCGCCTGCTCAGCGCGGACCAGACCAAGGAGGTGCGCTCCGGCAAGGAGGCGTTCTGCCTGGCCAACACCGACGCCATCGACTACACGGTGAAGAACGCCAACTGGCACCCGGAGAACACCGACCTGTCCACCGCGTGCGGTTCCGAGGACGCCATCAACGTCCGTGAGGTCCTCGACGTCGGCTCCGGCGACACGTACACCCAGTACCGTCCCGGCCAGTCCTTCGACATCACCGGCCTGCCGAACGGCACGTACTACATCCAGGTCATCGCCAACCCGGAGAACCGTCTCCAGGAGGCCGACCACAAGAACAACGTCGCGCTGCGCAAGGTGATCCTCGGCGGCACGGAGGGCGCGCGCACGGTCCAGGTCCCGCCCCACGACCTGATCGACGCCAAGTAGCCCCGGTCCACGCCGAGTAGCGGCGGCCCACGCCGAATAGCGGCGGCGGCTCAGCCTCCTACGGCACGAACCCCCAGACCCGCCCGGGCCTGGGGGTTTCGTCGTACGAGGAGCGAGCCGCGCGCGGTGTTACGCCTTGACCGCCGCCCCGGTCACCTCGGTCACCTCGGTCACCTCGGTCACCTCGGCCGCCCCCGCCCGCTCCGCGGGGCCTCCGGCGTCCGGTGCCGGGACGGCCGCCCGGCGCCTGGGGATGAAGGAGGCGAGGACGAAGGCGAGGAGGGCCGCGCCGGCGCCGATGGCCATGACGACCTTGAAGCCGTTCTCGGAGGGCAGGGCGTAACCGCCGAAGTCGGTGGTCATCTGGGCGAGGATGACGCCGGCGAGGGCGCTGGCGAACGACGTGCCGAGCGAACGCATCAGCGCGTTGAGGCTGTTGGCGGCGGCCGTCTCGGACTCCGGCACCGCGCCCATGATGAGGGCGGGCATCGCGCCGTAGGTGAAGCCGATACCGCCGCCGATGACGCAGGAGACCAGGACGAGGTGCCAGACCTCGCTCATCAGGACGATGTTGAGCCCGTATCCGGCGGCGACGATCAGCGCGCCGACCATCAGCGTCACCTTCGGCCCCTTGGCCTTGGTGAGCCCCGCGGACACGGCGGACATGACCATCATGACCAGGCCCTGCGGGGCCAGCACCAGACCGACGGTCATCATGGACCTGCCGAGGCCGTAGCCGGTCTGCTCGGGCAGCTGGAGCAACTGCGGCAGGACCAGCGACATCGCGAACATCGAGAAGCCGAGCGCCACCGAGGCCAGGTTGGTGAAGAGCACCTGGGGGCGGGCAGTGGTCCGCAGATCGACCAGCGGCTGCCTCGCCCGCAGCTCGTAGAAGCCCCAGACGGCGAGGATCGCCACGGCGGCCGCGAACAGGCCGAGCGTCGTCGCGCTGGTCCAGCCCCAGTCGGCGCCCTTGGAGACGGCCAGCAGCAGCGAGACCAGTCCGGCGGACAGCCCGAGCGAGCCGACCAGGTCGAAACGGCCGCCGGTGCGGACCTTCGACTCCGGTACGAAGGCCAGGACCAGCAGGAAGGAGAGGGCGCCCAGGGCGGCGGAGGTCCAGAAGAGCAGGTGCCAGTCCCAGTTGTCGGCGATGAACGCGGCGGCCGGGAGGCCGAGGGCGCCGCCGACGCCGAGGGAGGCGCTCATCAGCGCGGTGGACCCGGCGAGGCGCTCGGCGGGCAGGACGTCCCGCATGATGCTGATGCCGAGCGGGATGACGGCGGCGGCCAGTCCCTGCAGAGCCCGGCCGATGATCATCGGGACGAGCGAGTCGGCCAGGGCGCAGACCACCGAGCCGGACACCAGCAGCACGATGCTGAGCAGCAGCATCCGCCGCTTGCCGAACATGTCGCCGAGCCGCCCCACGACCGGCGTCGCCACGGCCGCCGCGAGCAGGGTGGCGGTCACCGCCCACGCGGTGTCGGACGCCGGCGCGTCCAGCAGCTTCGGCAGCTCCGGCACGATCGGGATGACCAGCGTCTGCATCAGCGCGACGACGATCCCGGCCAACGCCAGCACCGCCACCACGGCGTTCGGCCGCGCGGGGGTGCCGGCCCCCGCGTCGGCGGGTCGGGCAAGGGCGTGGGACATGGCGGCCTCCGTCGATGATCGCTTGCTTGACTTACTCAACCATAATTAGATTGCTTGACTTACGCAAGCTAGTCCTTGCGGGGGGATCCGGATCGCCCCGTGGGAGACTCGGGGCGTGATTATCGAACGTGCGTACGTAAGCGTCGATGCGGACGGGGTCGAGGTGGATGCGCAGGGGTTCGACGGGGACGTGGACGGGGACGTGGACGGCTGGCCCTGGTCCGTCCCCTCCGTCCGCGCGCTCGTCACCGACGGCCTGCGCTTCACCGCGCCGGTGACCTTCCTGGTCGGGGAGAACGGCTCGGGCAAGTCGACCCTCGTCGAGGCGCTCGCCGAGGGCTTCGGCCTGGACTCCTGGGGCGGCTCGCACGACTGGCGGTACGCCAGCCACCGCCCCAAGTCGGTCCTGGGCGAACGGATCCGCTTCGACGCGGCCCCGCGCGGACGCCGCATGCTGGGCAGCTGGTCCGCCCGCAAGGGCTTCTTCCTGCGCGCGGAGACGGCCCTCGACGCACTGGACCGGGAGGGATTC
Source organism: Streptomyces sp. NPDC107538 (assembly GCF_055657445.1). Lineage (NCBI taxonomy): Bacteria > Bacillati > Actinomycetota > Actinomycetes > Kitasatosporales > Streptomycetaceae > Streptomyces > Streptomyces sp. NPDC107538. The sequence continues at coordinate 360,185 of NZ_JBVKAY010000003.1, forward strand.
GCCCCGGACTCGGTCAGCCATGGCGAGGGCTTCCTCGCGGCGTTCCGGGGGAAGTTCCTCCAGCCCGGTCTGTACGTCATGGACGAGCCGGAGGCGGCGCTGTCCTTCACCTCCTGCCTCGAACTCCTCGGCCACATCGACCGGTTGGTGGAACGCGGCGGCCAGGTCGTCTGCGCCACGCACTCCCCGCTGCTGACCGCGCTGCCCGGCGCGGACATCATCGAGGTCGGCGACCACGGCATGCGCCGCGTCCCCTGGGACGAGTTGGCCCTGGTCGACCACTGGCGCCGCTATCTCGCCGACCCGGGCGCGTACCTACGCCACGTCCTCGACTGACGGCGACAGCGACAGCGACGGTGACGGTGACGGCGACGGCAGCGGCAGCGGCAACAGCAACGGCAGCTCGGCGACCACCTCGAAGCCGCCGCCGGGCCGGGGCCCGACCCGCAGGATCCCCCCGGCTGAGTGGGCGCGTTCCCGCATGCCGAGGAGGCCGTATCCGCCGCCGGGGGAGTGAGCGGGGTCGCCGTCGTGGCCGGGGGCGCTGCTGTCGTTGGAGACGGTGAGCCGGAGTCGCCGCGAGGTGGAGGCGAGGTGGGTCCGGGGGCGACGGGGGTGGCCGCGCCGGGATCGGGGCCGGGAGGGAAGCGGTGGTGGTACCGGCGGGCCCGGCGGTGGAACGGGGGGAGTGTTCCGGTCGCCGGGCCGCCGGTGGCGCCGAGCCCCGTCCCCACGGGTCCGGCGCGCTGGGGCCGCTCTCCGCTTCGGGCGACCCCGGTCCATGCGCTCGGCGGGGCCGAGCGGTCGAGCCATCGAGAGGCCCGGGGGCTTCTTGATTGCTTGACTTACGCAATCACAATCGACTTACTTAAGTCAAGCAAGCTTTGATGGAGAACTGCGGGGCCGGGGTGGAGGTCCGGGTGAAGGCGGGAGTGGAGGCGGGGGTGGGGGTGTGAGTGGGGGTGGGGGTCGAAGTCCGGTCGCGGGTCGTCGTCGCGAAGACGACCAGGCGCAGGATCAGGAAGCGGCCGGCGCCGGCCAGGGCGGAGGTGGTGAGGTAGGCGATCTGTTCGGTGAGGGCGCCGGGGGAGGGCTGGAACAGGTGGAGGGTGAGGATCGCGGCGGTGGTGGCCGCGTAGGCCGCCGCGGCCGAGCCGGCGGACTGCCAGTGTTCGCGCCAACCGGGGCGGTGGGCGGCGGTGAAGGTGAAGCGGGCGTGCAGTTCGGTGCAGAGGAGGGTGGAGGCGATGGTGATGATCGCGTTGGCCAGGGCCCAGGGCATCGAGTCGGCGAGGAAGGCGACCGCGTAGCTGGAAAGGAGGCCGATTCCGCCGCCGAGGAGGACGAAGCGGGCGAAGGAGGCGAGGGGGCCGGGGGTGGAGGGCGCCGCCTGGGGCGGGAGGGGTGCTCGGTCCATGGCGGGCTCGCTCCGTCCGGTGGGGTGGGGTGGGTTGGGGTGCGGTGGGGTGCTGCGGCTCGGGTGATGACGGGTTGCCGATCGCCCCGCGCGGTCGGCCGGGGATGTGTTGCTTGACTTACTCAAGCTTATGGAGATTGCTTGACTTAGGCAAGTACTGCAATCGGAGTAGGTCCCCGGTCCCCCTGTGCCGCGGCGTACGGCCGTAGTAGTACTGACCGGATGCTGCAGCCATCACAACGGCCCCCGGACCCCATCAGCGCGGACGCGCCCGGGGCGATAGCGCGTCCGCTGCTCACCCAGTCCTGGCTCGATCTGACCTTCGTGCACTGGGCCGTCGAGCCGGAGGCCGTCGCCGGGCTGCTGCCGCCGGGGACCGTGCCCGACACGCTGGACGGGGTGACGTACGTCGGGCTGGTCGCGTTCCGGATGCACAAGGTGGGGTGGCTGCGGCTGCCGGGCGTGCCCTATCTGGGCAGTTTTCCCGAGACCAACGTGCGGCTCTACTCGGTGGACGGGCACGGGCGGCGCGGCGTCGTCTTCCTTTCGCTCGACGCGTCGCGGCTGCTGCCGGTGGTGGTCGGGCGGCTCGGCTTCCGGATGCCGTACCTGTGGTCCCGGATGGACATCGAGATCGGTGGCGGTGGCAGCGGTGCCGCGGGTGACCTGGTCACCTACACCAGCTCCCGGCGGTGGCCCGGACCGCGGGGGGCGCGCAGCCGGATCGTCGTGCGGGTGGGCGAGCCGATCGACGAGCCGACCGGGCTGGAGCACTTCCTGACCGCGCGGTGGGGCATGCACGGGGCGTTCTTCGGGCGCTCGATGTTCCTCCCCAACGCCCACCCGCGCTGGCCGCTGCACCGCGCCGACCTGGTGAAATGCGAGGAGGACCTGGTAGCCGCCGCCGGGCTACCGGCCCCCGTCGAGCAGCCCGTCAGCGTCCTCTACTCACCCGGCGTCCCCGCCCGCTTCGGCCGCCCGTCCCGCCCGGCGGGCATTCCGACGCCCTGACCCGCCGGCGGACGGGAACCGGGGCGGGGAGGGCGGGGCGCCCCTGGCAACGGCAGCGAGGGCTTGGTCGAGACAGCGGTGGAGAACCTGCGTACCGACCGGGGAGGAGCGCAGGATGAGGGCTCGCCGACAGACGGGCAGTGGGCTATCGCGGCCAGTAACGGGGCGGTGCTTTGGCAGGGTCGACCAGATCGAACCGCTGTTTGCTACCGGGGTTCAGCCCTTTGATGTGAACGAGCTGCTGACCCTCGGCTGCCTCAAGTTCAGGGATGAGAAGCGGCATTGAGGCGATCACTGCCCCCATGGCGAGCCCCAGACCCGACATGCCCTTGTGGCCGTGGCTGAACCGGATGTGGTGCATGCCCGACTTCTTGATGGCGGCCGTCTCCGAAGGGTCATCCAGTTGGCGCCCGTCCTTCGTCAGAAAGGCGTCGAAGCCTCGCTTCGCGGCGTCAGGCAGGAGAGCGAGATCCTTCTTGCCGGACCACTTCAGCTCGCTGACATGGCGTACCTCGTGCCCAGGCAACAGCCGCCTGAGCATCTCCAGCATCTGCACCGGAACGTTCTCGTCGATGAGGATTCGCATCAGGCAGCGCGTGGTCCCGGGCTGTAGCTGTCCACGTAGAGGGCGAAGGACACCGCGTCACGGGCGGCCTCTGCTGTCACGCCGGGGTAGTAGTCAGCGATCTTCTCGGGAGGGACGCCGTCTTCCACAAGCTCGGCCACGGAGTCGAAGGGAACACGGGTGCCGGTGATGACCGGTTGCCCGCCCTGGGTCTCAGGATCAACGCTGACGTGCTGCTTGGGCCGTAGAAGGTGCGGAACAACAACGCCGGGGCGTGGCGCGAACTCCTGAAGGATGTCGGCCATGGTGGCGATCACCCGCTGGCCCGGATGCTTGACCAGGTCAGTCGCGTGATCGTCATTCCTGTCACCCACCAGGACGATGGAGTCGCCCTCAGCCACCAGGGAGTAGCTGGACAGGTGCTCGAACTCACCGAACCGCTTCAGAGTGGCGAGAGCCCTGCGGATCTTCTGCAGCGACACGTCCTGGCGCAGGATGGCGAAGGCGCGTAGCGCCAGCACGTCCCGGAAGGAGTACAGGGCCGGCTTGGCGGCCAGCTCAGGGCAGAGGACAGGGCCGTTCCCACGATCCTGCCGCCAAGACCGCAGCTGGCCGGTCGTAGCCCCAGAGAGAGCCGCAGCCATACGAGTCGAGTACGCCATGGTCCACCCCCTCCGGTCCTCGTGCCTTGTTCTACCCGCGAGTGTCACAGCGCCACCCGTCCATGTCACAGCACTGTGCATGAGGACGCTACCGGAAGTCGGGGAGGGCCAGGTAAGGGTGAGGCCCTCACCTGAGGTGACCTGCTGAAAATCCATGAGTCATGCGGAACAGAGGTTCGTGGATTTCCGGGCGAAGGGTTCGGCTGGTGAACGGCGCACACTCCGCCGGTCGCCCCGCCACGTCCTGTGTCAGCTGCCGATGCGGCGGCTGTCGAAGCCGGCGCCCGGGAGGCATTCGTAGGCGTCTGCACATCTTCCGTTACACCCTGCTCGACGGTGAATCCCCGCTTGGGGCACTCGATCACCCGCCTTCGGCTCGACGAGGATCGCCTCGTCAGGACGCCAAGCCTCAGGGCGTGCTCGCGGTAGTGGACGGCCTCGCCGCGCGGGAAGCGGGCGCGGGTGGGGCTGTTGCCGCCGCTGAACACCGCGACGGGGAAGAGACCGGCACGGTAGAGGTGGGCCTACGCCAGTCGCGACCCCGAGGGCGAGGCTGTCCAGGCTGATCGCCGCCGAGCATGGGCGCACCTGAGGTCACCTCTGGTGGTAGTCACAGATCGGCGTCGCGTCATGGAACTATGAACAGCCGCCGCCAGCCCGACCCCACACCCACAAGCGCCAACTACGGCGTCATCAACACCGGTCACATGACTGGTCCTGTGCAGGCCGCCGCGTTCTCCCAGAACGTCACCCAGACCAACAACATCCACCGGGCGCCGTCGAAGAGGCTCGTGACAGCATCCAGGAACTGCGTGAGAACCTGGAGCGGCTGCGCGGTCAGCACCCTGGCATCGACGGTGCCCTGCGCACCCTCGATGAGATCAGCCCTCGCCTCGACGAACCGGAACGCGACCCACGCGCCCTTCGCTTCATGCTCGAAAGCCTCGTCGAACGCTGCGGCGGCATCCCCGGCGTCCTCGCCGCCGCGCAACTCGTCCAGTCGACCGTCCTGGCGCTGCTGCCCGCACTCTGAGGGCTGAACATCGCACACCCCGATCTCTTCCCGCGCTTCGAGTACTTGCCACAGAACTAGCCTGACCCGCCCGCGGACCGGGACGGCGGTGGGGGCAGTGCTGTCAGGGACTCCGGGGGGACGGTGTGGTCCAGGAGGTGGAGGGGGGCCGGGTGGACGTCGGCGGATTCGGCGGCGTGCCAGTGGGCGAGGGCGCGGGGGAGGTCGACCAGGCCGTGGATCAGGGGGAGTTCCGGGTCCGGGGAATGGGTGCTGGTGTGGGCGTGGAGGAGGGATTCCAGGCGGCAGGAGGCGAGGGTGCCGGGGAGGTGGGGTGCCAGGTGTTGCCGGGGGAGGGCGGGGGCGTGGCCGGTGAGGGCCGCGGTGAGGGCCGGGGTCGGGAGGTCCGGTGCGAGGTGGGTTTCCGTGGTGTGCAGGGCCAGTAGGCCGCCGCCCACGATCAGTACGTCCCCCTCGCGTCGCATACGGTCCAGGGCCCGCGCGGTGTCGAAACAGTGGGGGAAGGAGTCGTCCACGACGATCGTGCCGGGGCGTAGGCGGTCGACGTCCAGCAGGGTCGCCGTACCGCCGCCGACCGCCGTGATGAGGAGATCGGCGGTGGCGTAGACCTCGGTGGGGAGGGTGTGGGGGTCGGTCGCCTCGGCGATCCGTACGGACATCGTCGGGTGTTCGGCCGACAGTTCGGCGGCCAGGCGTGTCAGGCGTGGGGTGCTGCCGGGCACGTCGCAGAGCAGGAGCCTGGCCGGGGGGTGGGGGCTGCGGGCCAGGAGCAGGCGGAGCGAGGACGTGCCGATGGAACCGCAACCGACGACGGCGAGGGCGAGTTCGGCGAGGTCCCGGTCCGTCGCGTCGAGGGCGCTGCGGACCGTTCCGACCACGGCGACGGTCGTGGCCGCGTGGCCGGTGGTGAGGGTGGGGCGGGCTCCGGCCGTGGTGGGGGCTTCCGTGGTGGGGGCTTCGCGCAGGACGTCGTAGCCGTAGCCGGTGAGGGACGGGATCATGCCGGCCAGGGAGACACAGCGGGCGCCCAGGGTCGCGGCGTGGTCCACGGCGTGCGCGGTGAGGGCGGCCAGGGTGGTCGGAGCGTCGGTCGGGTGGGGCGTCGGAGGGGCGGTCAGTTCGTCGGCGAAGAGGGGGAGTGCGACGAAGCCGGATCTGCCGAGGGGCGTGGTGATGCTCTCCAGGAGCCTGGGCCGGCCGTCCGGGAAGAGCAGGGCGCGGATCGTCTCACGGCCCGGTGCCGTCTCCGGGGGGAGTCCGGCGAAGGCGGCAAGGTCGTGCGGGGCGGGGAGGTAGCCGATGAGGGCGGCGTCGAGGGGAGGAGAGGGAGGAGGGGGAGGGGTGGGAGGCGTGGGAGGCGTGGGAGGGGTGGGGGTTTCGGTTCGTTGTGGGTTCTCCTTCAGCTGGATGGTCAATTCCCGCATGAATGTGGTGAGTTGAGTGAGCGTCAGGGACGTTGCCGACGCGCGGGCCGTGATGGTGAGGCCTTCGTCGTTCGGGGTGGGGCGGGCGGCCAGGAAGATGTCGGTGCCCAGGGGTGGCGGGGCGAGTTCGGTGTCGTCGGCCCGGAGGGTCAGGGCCGGGGTGGTGTCGGGGGGCACGCCCAGCGCGGTGAAGTCGAGGAACGTGAAAAAGAACTGGGCGGTGCGCGGGAGGCCTTGGGGCGTACGGAGGTCCAGGGGGCCGGTGGTGCGGGCCGTGACCGACTCCGTGGCGATGCGGCGGAGGTCCTCGTCGAAGCCGGGAGTGGGGAGGGAGCGGGGCTCCTCGGACGGGGGTGCCGGGCGCAGGGCCACCGCCTCGGCGAAGGGGCCGAAGACGTCGTGGGTGTCCCGTGCGGTCTCGTCCCGGCCGGTGACGGCCATGCCCAGGACCAGGTCGCGGCAGCCGGTGAGGGTGGTGAGGGCGCGGTAGTACGCGGTGAGGACCGGGGCGTGGAGTGTCGTGCCGGCGGTCCGGGCGAGGCGGCGCAGGGCGTGGGTGCGGTCGGCGTCCAGGGTGAGGGTGGTGGTGTGGAAGGTGGATGTCGGGGCCTGGGCGGAGCCGCGGGGGTGAGGGGCGCGCAGGACGGGCGGGGTGTACGGGGTGAGGTGGCGGGCGCGGTACGCCTCGGCCTCCGGGGGCGTGGGCCGGTGGGGTGCGGTGCGGTGGAGTACGTGGTCGCGGAAGGTGGAGCGCGGGGGCTCCAGGCCGTGGGGGAGACCGCGTTCGAAACGGCCGTACACGGTGAGGAGTTCGCGGGTGAGGAGGGCCGCGCTGTAGCCGTCGCCGATGAGGTGGTGGGCGTGGACGAGGAGGACGTGGTCGTCCGGCGCGATCGTGAGGAGGCGCAGGCGGAGCAGGGGCCAGGCCCAGGGGTCGAAGCGGCGGGCCGACTCCTCCGCGACCCGCTCCTCCAGCAGCCCGGGGTGCGTGAGGGTCTCGGTCTCGACGGGGAGTCGTAGCGAGGCCGGGAGTTCCTGCTGCACGGGTGGGCGGGCGCCCGCCGGGAAGATCGTGCGGAGCATGGGGTGCCGGGCCATGAGGACGTCCACGGCTCGTTGGAACAGGGCCGGGTCGAGGGGGCCTTGGATCCGGAAACGGGCCAGCCAGGCGGGGTTGGGGCCGGGGGTTCGGGGTGTGCGGTGTGCGCCGGATGCGCCGGATGCGCCTGTTGTGCCGGATGCGTGGGAGGTGAGGGCGTCGGCGAGGAGGAAGCCCTGTTGGGAGGGGGTGAGGGGGTACGGCGTGAGGGAGGGGGCGGTGGGGTCGGTGGGGGTGTGGGCCGTCGCCTGGGCGGGGGGCGTGTTGTCGATGGCCGCCGCCAGGGTCGTCAGGGTGCGGTGGGTGTAGACGGTGGTCGGGCGGGGCAGGGCGGGGCGTTCGTGACGTAGGCGGGAGAACATCTCCAGCAGGGTGAGGGAGTCGCCGCCGAGGACGAAGAAGTCGTCGTCGCGGCCGATCTCGGACTCCGGTACGTCCAGCAGGGCCGACCAGGTGCGCGCCAGCAGGTGTTCGGTGGGGGTGGTGGGCACGGCCTCGCCTTGGGCGGGGGCGGAGGTGGTGGTGGCGTCGGCTGTGGTGGTGGCACCGGCTGTGGCGACGGTGGTGGTGGCGGTGGTGGTGAGGTGGTTGCGGTCGATTTTCCCTGTGCCGGTGAGGGGGAGGGTCGGGAGGGTGTGGACGCGGGCGGGGAACATGTACGGGGGGAGGGTGCGGGAGAGGAAGGTGCGCACCTCGCGAGGGTCGAGGGCGTGGGTGGTGGGGCGGGGCTGGAGGTAGGCCTCCAGGCGGCCGTCGCGTAGGAGTACGGCCGCGCGGGAGACGTGGGGGTGGGTGAGGAGGGCGGCCTCGATCTCGCCGAGTTCCACCCGGTGGCCGCGGACCTTGACCTGGTCGTCGAGGCGGCCCAGGAACTCCAGCACCCCGTCGGCCGTACGGCGGACGCGGTCGCCGCTGCGGTACCAGCGGCGGCCGTCCCGTTCGGTGAAGGCGGCGGCGGTGAGGTCGGGGTCGCCGAGGTAGCCGGGGGTCAGGCCGGTGCCGGCGATGAGGAGTTCGCCGGGTTCACCGGGTTCACCGGGTTCGCCGTGTGCGCCGGGGGCGAGTTCGCGTCCGTCCTCGCCGATCACGGTGACTTCGGTGCCGGTGATCGGGCGGCCGATGGGGAGGTGGCGTACGTCGTCGGCCGGGCGGGTGTCGATGATGTGGCAGGTGGCGTTGATGGTGGCCTCGGTGGGGCCGTAGAGGTTGGCGATCCGGTGGGGGTGGGCGGGGCGTGGGCCGTCGGCGGTGGGGGTGCCGAGGAGGTCGAACCAGCGGCGTACGTGGGCTGCGGGCAGCGCCTCGCCGCCTACGTGGACCCAGCGCAGGGCGGAGAGGTCGGGGGGTGTGCCGTGTCTGCGGGTGTGTTCCTCGGCGGCGGTCAGCAGGCGTTCCCACAGGGTGGGGACCGAGCTCCACACCGTGATCCGGTCCGCCACGACACGATCGAGCAGGGCGTCGGGGTCGCGCAGCAGGTCACGGGAGAGGGTGTGGACGGTGGCGCCGACCAGGAGCGGGGCCAGCAACTGCCGTACGGACGCGTCGAAGCAGACCGAGGCGGTCTGGGCGAGTCGGTCGCCGGGGGCGTAGCCGAAGGTGGCCAGGGACCAGTCGAGGTAGTTCGTCATTGAACGGTGGGTGATGGGGACGGCCTTGGGGCGGCCGGTTGAGCCCGAGGTGAAGATGACGTAGGCGGTGGCTTCGGGGTCGGGAGTGGGGTCGAGAACGGGGTTCCGTGGGGTGGGGGTAGAGGTGGTGGGGGTGGTGGGGGTGGTCGTGGGTGGGTCGGGCACCTGGATCGGGGTGATGCCGGTCAGGGCGGTGGCTGCCTTGAGGGTTGTTCGGTCGCAGACCAGTACGCGGACTCCTGTGCGGGACAGCTGGTCTTGGTGGCGGGCGGTGGGGTGGGTGGGGTCCAGGGGGACCCAGCCGGCGCCGGCTCGGAGGATGCCGACCACTCCGGTGACGGTGTCTGTGCCGGCCGGGTCGGTGAGGAGGCCTACCAGGTCGCCGGGGCGGATGCCGTGGGTGTGGAGGTGGGTGGCGAGGGTGGAGGTGGTGGTGTCGAGGGTGGCGTAGGTGAGGTGGGTGGGGTGGGTGGGGTGGGTGTTGGGGGCGCCGGTGTCGACGGCTAGGGCGTGGGGGGTGGTGCGGAACTGGGTGATCAGGCGGGTCACGATGTCGGTATGGGCGGTGGTGCGGGTGGTGGAGGGCGCCTCAGGGGGTGGGGGTGTTGTGGTGGGGCGGGTGCGGGTGGGTTGGGGCTGGTCGCGCAGTTCCCCGCGCCCCTGAAGGGCCTTCGGCCCTCCATGGGGCTGCGGCCCCTGGCGAGTGGGGGCGGCCGTGGCGTGTAGTTCCTTGGTGTAGTCGTCGGCCAGGCGGCCTACGGTCTCGGGGTGGAAGAGGTGGGACGGGTAGTTCCAGGAGAGGCGTAGGGCGGAGTCGGACTCCCAGCAGAGGAGGCCGAGGCGGGTGGCGGCGGAGGCGGTGGCGGCTGCTGTCGGGGTGACGGTGACCGGCCAGTCCGGGCCGTGCACCACCGGGAAGCGGGCGAAGCTGAAGCCCGCCTCGGCGACCGTCCGGGGGGCCGGGCCGGTGACGGGGCGTACCTCGGACAGCAGGCGGGCGAAGTCCGGGCTGCTCAGGGTCGCGTGGGCCTCCGCGTCCTGCCAGATCCGGCGCAGGCGGTCGGCCAGCGCGGTGACCGGTTCGGCGGGGTCGATGTCCACGAACACCGGCAGGGTGTCGGCCAGCGGGCCCACCAGACGGTCGATGCCGGGGAGCGGCAACTCCCGTCGCGCCCGCGCCACGTTGACCGCGACGGTCGTCCGGCCGCTCCACCGTGCCAGGCAGCGGCTGTACGCCGCCAGCAGCAGGTGGAACAACGAGATCCCGTGCTGGGCTGCGGTCTCGCGGAGTGCGGCGGTCAGTTCCTCGTCGATGCCGGTGCGGTGGTGGGTGAGGGGTGGGGTGGGGGGTGCCTCGGGGTCGCCGTCGTACGGGAGGGAGGGGGAGGAGGAGGGGGTGGCCGGGAGGGTGTGCGTGGTGAGGAGGGCGCGCCAGTAGGCCTGGTCACGGGTGTGTGCCGGGGAGTCACGTTCGGCGGTCAGGGCGGCTGCGTAGTCCGTGAAATCGGGCTGGGGGAGGGGTGGTTGGGGGATTTCGTCGCCGCGTTCCAGGGTGGTGTACAGCGACCAGAGGTCCTCGGCGAGGAGTTTGAGGCTGAAGCCGTCGGCGGCGGTGTGGTGGACGGCCAGGAGGAGATGGGCCAGGTCGGCGTCGTCAGGGTCGGGGTCGGGGATGAGGACGGCTCGGATGGGGGCGTCCGTTGTGAGGTCGAACGGGCGGTTGCACAGGGCTTGTTCGAGTTCGTTCAGCTGGTGGGCGGTGTGGGGTTCCGTGCGGACCTCGTACCAGCCGGGGGGCGTGTCCAGGGGGTCGGTGGGGGCGGTGTACCGGTGGGGGCGGGCCATGTCGTCGGCGGTGATCCGCATCCGCAGCATGGGGTGGCGGGCGGTGAGGTGGGTGAGTGCCTGGCCGAGGAGGGTGGGGTCGAGGGGGCCTCGGATGGACTGGCGTAGGTAGCCGTAGGCGGTGACGCCGTTGTGGAGGGTTTCGGTGGTGTGGAAGGCGAGTTGGAGGGGGGTGAGGGGGTGGTGGTGGGGTGCGGTGGGGGCCGTTGACGGCGTTGGGGGAGTTGGGGGCGTCGGTGGTGGCTGGGGTGCCTGGGGTGCCTGGGGGGCCGGGGTGGTCGTGGTCAGGTGGGTGGCCAGTTCGGTGATGGTGCGGTGTTCGAAGAGGAGGGTGGCGGGGAGGGGGTGGCCCAGTTCGCGTTCCAGGCGGCGGGCGAGGTCTACGGCGGTGAGGGAGTCGAGGCCGAGGGTGAGGAACGGGGCGTCGTCGTCGATGTCTTGGGGGGAGCGGTGCAAGGCCTCTGCGAGGAGGTGGCGGATGAGGGGGGTGTGGGGGGTGGTTTCGGTGTGGGGGGTGGTGGTGTGGGTGGGCGCGTGAGGGGGTGGGAGGGGGTGTTCGTTGGCGGGTGCGGGTGCGTTGGGGCTGGTCGCGCAGTTCCCCGCGCCCCTGGAGGACCTTCGGCCCTCCGAGGGGCTGCGGTCCTTGTCGGGGGTGGTACCCGTCAGCAATACGTGGGGCGTGTTCAGGCTCAGCGCCGTGTGGAGGCCGGTGAGGGCGGCCTCGACGGTCATGGGGGTGGGGGCGTGTGGGGGTGTCGCGTTGGCCAGGCCTGTGTTGGTGATCGGGCCGAAGGCGATGGTCTGCCAGGGGCGGCTGGCGGTGCGTTCGGCGGTGGTGAAGGCGTCCAGGAAGGAGTTGGCGGCGGCGTAGTCGCCGAGGGCGCCGGCGAGGCCGGGTAGGACGGCGGAGACGGAGGAGAAGGCGACGCAGCGGGCGTTCTCGTGGCCGTGGCGGCGGAGTGCCGAGGCCAGGAGGGTCGTGCCGCGTACCTTCGCCGCGAGTACGGCCTCGATCTCCTCGTCCGGCTTCGCGCGCAGGCTGCCGGGGCGGGCCGTGCCCGCCGCGTGGAACACCGCGTCCAGCGGCGGCAGTCCGGCGATGAGGTCGTCGACGGCGGTCTCGTCGGAGATGTCGGCGGCCTGGTAGCGGGCGTGGGCGCCCAGGGCACGCAGGTCGGCGAGCAACGCGCGGGGCGGGGTGGGCGTGCGGCCGGTGAGGACGAGGGTGGGGGTGCCGCGTTCCGCGAGGTCACGGGCGAGCGCGGAGCCGAGGCCGCCTGCGCCGCCGGTGATCAGGTAGGTGCCGTTCGGGGGGAGGGCGGTTGGGGAGGTGGGGGTTGTGGGCGTGGAGGCTGTGGGTGTGGGTGTGGGTGTGGGTGTGGGTGTGGGGGTGCGGGTGAGGCGGTGGCCTGATCGCCAGGCTACGGTGCCGCCCGCGCCCGGGGTGGTGGGCGGTGTCGTCCTCAACTCCCGCTCTACGGCGTCGAGTTGGATCTCCGTGGTGTCCTGGGCGCACAGGTCGATGCTGAGGGAGGACAGGCCCGGGTGTTCCTCGGGGAGGGCCAGGGCGAAGCCGTGGAGGAGGGCCTGGGCGGGGCGGGGGTGGAGGGGGGTGTCGGTGCGTGTGCCTGTGCCTGTGCTGTAGGCGTCCTCTGTGATGAGCAGGAGGCGGGTGGGGAGGGGGCTGAGTGTGGGCAGCACCTCGCGCAGGGCGGTGATGGCGGCGGTGGTGACGGCGGTGGTGTCCGACTTCGCGTCCGTGGTGTCACCGGCGAACCACAGCACGGCCTCCGGGGTGGCGTCGGCCGTGTCGTCGGGGTGGGTCGGGGGCGGCGTCGCCGGGCCCAGCACGGTCACTCCGCGAGCGGTGAGCCGGTCGGTGAGGGAGCGGCGGAGGGGGGTGTCGGCGCCGGTCAGCCGTACGACTCGGGGGCTGGGGGCGGCGATCAGCGGGGCGTCCTGCCAGAGGAGGGGCTGCGGGGTGGGGGTGCCCTCGGGAGGGGGGAGCGGGGTTGCGCGCGGCGAGGGCGTGGCGGGGAGTGAGGGGGCCGTGTCGGGGGCGGGGGCCGTGTCTAGGCGCTCCGGCCAGTAGTGGTCGCGCTGGAACGGGTACGTGGGGACGGGGACCCGCCGCCGCGCCGTACTCCGGGCCGGGGAGTCGGGGGACAGCGGGGTTCCGCGGGTCCAGAGCAGACCGACGGTTTCGAGCAACGCGGTTGCGCCGGGGGTGGGTTGGGTCGTCGCTGTGGCTCCGGGTACCGGCTCGGCCCCGGGTGCTGGTTCGGCCGTGGGGGCGGCTGCCGCCCCCGCCTCCGCTGCCGCTGCGGCCTCGGGTTCGGGCTCGGCGTCCGCTCCCGGGCAGACCGCCGCCTCCGCTTTCCCGTCTGCTCCCGTGTCGGCCTGCGGCTTCGCTCCCGTGTCGGCCCGTGACCCGGCTAGGGGTACGGCTCGGGGTGCGGTTTTGGCGGGGCCGGTCGTCAGCGCGGGCAGGACCGTGATCTCCGAGGGGGTGATCGTCGGATGCGCGGCGGCCGTCGCGAGGATCGGGGCGGTGAGGGTGGCGCCGGGGCCCAGCTCGACGAACGTGTCGTACCCCTCGTCCAGGAGCCGGGAGATGGCCGGACCGAAGCGGACGGGGCGGATCGCGTGGTCGCGCCAATGGCCGGAACCGGAACCGGTACCGGAAACGGAGTCGTGATCCTGCGCCAGGTCGGGTGCCCAGTCGCCCGTGACCGTGCTCAGCATCGGGAGGGTGGGCGGGTGGACGGTGAGGGACTTGGCCGCGTTGTGGAGGGGAGCCAGGACGGGGTTCAGCATCGGGGAATGGAAGGCGTGGGAGACGTGGAGGCGGCGGGCCGCCACGCCTCGGGCGGTGAGCGTGGCGACCGCGCGGTCGACGGCGTCCGTGTCGCCCGACAGCACCACCTGCGTGGGCGAGTTGACGGCGGCCACGGTGAGCGTGCCGGCGGACTCGGCGACCACGGCGGCGACGGTGTCCTCGTCGCCCCGGACGGCGGCCATGGCACCCGGCGCGACGAGGCCGCCCATCAGACGTCCGCGTTCGGCGGCGAAACCGACCGCCTCGGCCGGTGGCAGGGCGCCCGCGACGCACGCGGCGGTGATCTCGCCGACGCTGTGCCCCACGACCGCGTCCGGTGTCACCCCCCACGCGGCCAACTGCCCGGCCAACGCCACCCCGAACGCCACCAGCAGCGGTTGCGCCACCTCGGTCCGGGCCAGGACGGCGGGGTCGGCGTCCTCGTCCAGACACCAGGCGGCCAGGGTGCGGCCGAGTACCGGCCCGGTGAGGGAGGAGGCCTCGTCCAGGACGTCCCGGAACACGGGGGCGGAGTCGTACAACTCCCGTCCGAGACCCGGCCGTTGGGCCCCCTGCCCGGGCAGGACGAACACCGTGCGGGGGCGGGGCGGCCGTACGGGACCCGTCGTCGCGAAACTCGCGTCGCCCGGCTTCCCGACCTCCGCGAGCCGCTCCCCGAGACGTTCCGCGAGGTCGCCCCGGCCCTCCGTCACCACGGCGATCCGGTACGGCCCCTCGTCCCGGGCCGTGTTGACGGTCGCGCACACATCGCCCTCGTCCAGCTCGGGGTGGGCCCGCACGTGCGCGGCCAGCTCGGCGGCGGCGACGCGCAGCGCGCCGGGGGTACGGGCGGAGAGGGTCAGGAGATGCGGGCCGTCGGTGGCCCGGGCCGCCGTGTCGACCGACCCGACGACGATCGCCCCGGCGGACGCGGACGCGGACGCGGATGCGGGCGTGGGCGTGGGTGTGGGCGTGAACGTGGCGGGGGCCGTGACGGGAGCCGTGGCCGTGGCCGGAGACATGGGCATGGACCCGGAGGCCGCCGGACAGCTCGCGGCGGCGCCCGCGTCGACAGACGCCGGAACGGCCGTGGAGGTGACGGCAGGCGCCTCCCCCACACCCCCCACCCCGAGCGAGTCGACGGACGTTGCCCCGGGCGAGCCGGCGGACCCCGCCCGCACCCCACCCCCTGGCTCCCCACCCCTCCACTCCCCGCCCCAACCCCCCGGCGCCTCCTCCAGCACCGCGTGGGCGTTGGTGCCGCCGAAGCCGAAGGAGTTGATGCCGGCGAGGAGGGGGCGGTCGGACGGGCCGGTCCAGGGCTCGGGGGTGGTGAGCAGGCGGAAGCCGGGGGCGGTGGTGGCGAGGAAGGGGGCGGGGGCGGTGGCGTGGAGTGAGGGTGGGAGGCGGCGGTGGGTGAGGGCGAGGGTGACCTTGACGAGGGCGGGCAGGCCGGCCGCGTTCAGGAGGTGCCCGAGGTTCGCCTTGACCGAGCCGAGCCCGCGCGGGACCCCGTCGGCGCGGGGCGGGAACGCCTGCCCGAGCGACCGCGCCTCCACCGGGTCCCCGATCGGCGTACCCGTGCCGTGCGCCTCGACGTACGACACGTCGTCCGGATCGACCCCGCACTCCGCGTACGCCCGGCCGATCACCTCCCGCTGGCCGCGCGGGGTGGGCGCGAGCAGGCCGAGGGAGCGGCCGTCGTTGTTCACGGCCGTGCCGCGTACGAGGGCGAGGACCGGGTCGGCGGCGGTGCGGGCGTCGTCGAGGCGGGAGAGGACGAGCGCGGCGCCGCCCTCTCCGGGGACGAAGCCGTCCGCGTCGGCGGCGAACGCGCGGCACCGCCCGCTCGGCGACAGCGCGCCCGTCGCTTCGAGGAGGCGGTGGCCGGTCGGGGTCAGGCCCAGGTTGACGCCGCCGACGACCGCGAGGTCGCACTCGCCGGACAGCAGGCTGTGGCGGGCCAGGTGCAGGGCGACGAGCGCGGAGGAGCAGGCCGTGTCGACGGCGAGGGCGGGGCCGTTCAGGTCCAGGATCTGGGAGACACGGGCGGCGATCAGGTTGGGCAGGTTGCCGGTGAGGGCGGCCGGGTGACGGGCGAGGTCCCCGTCGGCGGCCTCGGCCAGGATCTCGCGGTACCCGCTCTCCCCGGCCACCGCGAACACCCCGACCCGCCGCCCGGCCCGCCGCGGCCCCGCGTACCCGGCCCGCTCCAGCGCCTCATGCGCCAGCTCCAGAAAGACCCGCGCCTGCGGATCGGTGGCCCGCGCCTCGGCCTCGTCCATCCCGAAGAAGCCGGCGTCGAAGGCGGCCGGATCGGGCATCCGCCCGGCGGTCCCACCGCCGGAGACGAGCAACTCCCAGAACGTGTCAGGAGATTCGACCCCCGGAAAACGACAGGCGACGGAGAGCACGGCGAGGGCCTCGGCAGAACCGCCATCGGCACCCGCGCCTACCTGATGGGCCGCAAGCCCCTCAGGGGCGCGGGGCTGTGACATCTGCGGCTCCGCCGCGTGGGCGCGATCAGCCACGACGGACCCGCGGTCGCCCCCAGACAGCTCCCCCCGATCCGGCAGGCGCCCCTCCCCCAAGACCCCCCACACATACTCGGCCAACCCCACCACCGTGTCGTGATCCCGCAGAACCCCCGGCTCCACGGTCACCCCGAACACCTCCTCCACCCCACCCAGCACAGCCATCGCCTCGAGCGACGACCCCCCGAGGTCGAAGAACCGCTCCCGCAGCCCCACGTCGGCCACGGGCACCTCCAACACCCGCGCCCACACCCCCCGTACGCCCTCCTGAACGTCCCGCAACGAACGAGGCGCACCCTCTCCTCCCCCCTCGGCCGCCGCCGTACGGGGAGCGCCACCCCAACGCCCCTCGACCGCCGCGTACCCCCCGGCCTCGAACCGCCCCCGCAACACCCCCCGCCGCACTTTCCCACTGGTCGTCCGCGCGAACGCGCCCGGCGGCAGCGGCAGCACCCGTACGTCGTCGTGCCCGAGCACCTCCCGTAGCCGCCCGGCGGCGGCGCGGAGCACCGGCGCGGCGACCGCGCGCACGGGCCGGGCCCACTGCACGAAGGCGACGACCCGCTCACCCCCGCCGTCCGGATCGGTGGACCCCACGACCGCCACGGCGGCCCCCGGCGGCAGCCCCGGCGTCGCGGCGACCGTCTCCTCCAGGTCGGACGCGTGGAACGTACGGCCGTTGACGAACACCACGTCCTTGTGGCGCCCGGTGACACACAGCCGCCCGTCCCGCAGGAACCCGAGGTCCCCGGTCCGCAGCCAGCCGTCGTCCCCGAACGCCTCCGCGCTCGCGCCCGGCGCCCGGTGGTACCCGCGCCCCACCTGAGGCCCCCGCACCTCCACCTGCCCGACCCGCAGCTCGCCGACCACGGCCCCGGCGCCACCGATGATCCGGACCTCGCACCCCTCCACCGGCATCCCGAGGTCCATCAACTCCACGGCGTGCGGCCCCGGTTCGGTCTCCACCACCCGCCCCCGGCTCAACGCGGCCCGGTCGAGCACCAGCGGGGTCGCCGTCTCGCCCAGCGGCGGTACGGTCACCGCGAGGGTCGCCTCGGCCAGCCCGTACACCGGCAGCGGGGCGCGCGGGTCCAGCCCCGCCGGTGCCGTACGGGCGGTGAACTCCCGCCAGACGCGCGGTGCGATGGGCTCGGCGCCGACGAGCAGCAGCCGTACGCAGCCGAGGTCCAGCCCGGCGAGCGCGGTGGCGGGGACGCGGCGGACCGTGAGGGCGAGGGCGAAGTTCGCGGCCGAGAGGAGGGTCGCGCGGTGCCGGGCGACGGCCTCGAACCACAGCGCGGGCCGCTTCGCGAAGGACAGCGGCTCGATCCGTATCTGCTTCACCCGCGCGGCCATCGGGACCAGATGCGTGCCGATGAGCCCCATGTCGTGGAAGTACGGCATCCAGGTCGCGATCACATCGTCCTCGGTGATCGCCATCGCGGTACGGATCTGCCGGAGGTTGGCGAGGACACCGGCGTGGGTCAGCTCCACGCCCTTGGGGGCGCCGGTGCTGCCGGAGGAGAACTGGAGGAAGGCGATGTCGTGGGGGGAGGGGCGGGGGAGTCGCCGTGGCGGTCGGCCGCCGCGGCGGAGGTCGGCCAGCCGCAACAGCCTGATGTCCGGCGGGAGTTGGGTGCCAACGAGTGCGGCTGTCGTCTCCTCGCCCACCAGCACGGGCGGGCGGTCGAGGAGTTCCCACACCGGGGCGATCCGGCGCGGCTCGGGGGCGAGGGGGACGGGTATCGCCCCCGCCGCGAGCGCGCCCCAGAACAGGGGCTGGAAGGTGTCGCCCCGGTCGGCGACCAGGGGCAGCGGGGTGCCCGGTGTCACGCCGGCGGCGAGCAGACCGCCCGCCACGCGCAGGGCGTCGTCGCGGAGTTCGGCGAAGGTGACCGTGTGCTCGCCGCCGTCCCCCCGGACGTGCACGACGGTCCGGCCGGGCGCCTGGTCCGCCGCCCCGAGCAGCACGTCCAGCAGCGTCGACGCGGCTTCACCGCCCACACGGTCGCCCACACCGTTGCGCGCACGGTCGCCCGCGCGGTCGCGCACACCGTCGCGCACCCCGTCGAGCGCACTGCCGGTCACACCTTCATACGATCTCTCCACGTCGGGACCCTACAAGTCGGCCCACGCGGAGGACCGCCGCCGACCCGCCCCCGCGCGTCCGCCCGACCCCCGCCCCCCGACCCCACGTGCCCGGCCGACCCCCGCCCCCCGATCCCACGTGCCCGGCCGACCACCGCCCCCGACCCCACGTCCCCGGAAGCCCCGACCCCCGCTACGTCCAGCTGTGGGCCACGTCCACCACCAGGCGGTCCGGCAGCTGGAGCACCCGGAACGGCAGACGGGCGCGGACGCCGACGCCGATCTGGGTCTCGCCCTCGAAGCTGCCGGCGAAGCGGGTGTCGCGGAAGGTGCGGTAGCCGGAGATGTTCACGCCGGGCAGGGGCTTGGCCACCTTGCCGGGGTACGCGACGCCCCCGGTCTCGGGGTCGTAGCTGGGCGCGGCGATCCGGATCTCCAGGATGGCCCCGCCGGTCACCGGGATGAGGTCGCCGGACCCGGACTGGTGGAGCCGGTCGACGTACTGGACCCAGTGGCCGAGGCCGCCGCCGCCGGCGGGGACGTCGAACACGATGCGGTCGAAGCAGTCGTGCCGGCCGGTCCTGATGTCCGCCAGCGGTACCGCGCCGCTGTCGGGGCGGCCCTTGACGCCGCTGCCCCAGCCCGTCGGGCAGGCCGCCGCCCGCGTCGCACCCCCGGGCGCGGCGCTCGCGGCGGCCGCCCCCGTCCCGATCGCCGTCCCCGCGAGCGCGAGCGCCAGAACCGTCGCTCCGATTCGTCGCATGTCGTCCCCCTTGGTCACACCATGCCGATGTGGCGCTGGTATCAGAGGAGACGACCGGATATGGCGGAAGGTTGTACTCCGGAACACAGAAGCCACCTGCCGCCCGCCGCCTACTTCTGGGCCACGGGCGTCGGTGAGCCGCCCCGCTCCGGGTGGCGGCGGCGGGCCGTCGGCGTGGGCGAGGGGACCTTGTGCAGCAGGGGCGCGGCGGCGGCCCGTCCGGAGCCGGAGCCGGAGCCGGGGCCGGAACCGCCCGGCGGGCGGCTCACGTACTGGCTGTGCAGACTGTCGTCGATCCGCCAGAGGATGCCCGTGGTGCGGCCCGTGGGCGCCGCCGCGTCGAGCTTGGCGGTGAACGACGCCAGCCGGTCGTAGAGGGTCCGGGCCCGCGCCCCGGTGGCGGTCAGCTCCGCACCCGTGGCCTCGCGGAGGGCGTCCAGGAGGTGCACCAGGTTGTGGCCGGAGAGCTGGACGTCCTGCATACCGCCGTCCGCCTTGGTGATACGGCCCGGCGGCAGATTGGGGTTCGCGGTGAAGTGGGCCGCCCTGGTCGCGGTGGGGCCGACCCGGTCGTACGGGTCGCGGGTGCTCTGGGTCCAGCCGGGCTCCCACACCCCGAACGCCGTCCGGGCCAGGAAGGTCCAGGTGTCCTCGTGGCAGCGCAGGGTGAGGTACGAGACGCCGGCCGCGCGCCGGAGCGTTCCGTTGTGCGCTTCGAGGGCGACCCGGTTGGCGGCGAGGGCGGCCTGCAGGATCGCGCGGTCCTCCTCCCGCCAGCGCCGCTCCTGCTCACCTCGCTGCGCCCTCAACTCCCGTTTGAGCTGCTGGTTCCTCGTGTACTGCTCGACGAACGTCCTGAACAACGACAACAACGACTTGAACATGGGGGCGCCTGCTGGGGTTGGGCCGGACATCCTGGGGTTGCAGCGGCCCAACGACGTTCATCAGATATTGGTCACGCGCACCGGCATCTTCCGGACAGGCGGACCGGGCCACCGAACTTTTCTGAAGGGACGTCAACTAAGCGAGGACAAAGCGCTGTTGACGCCGAGGGAGTTCCCGGGGACGGCACGGGGGAGCCACTGTGGAATTCCTGTGGCGGACTGCCTTACGTGTGAGTAGAGCACTAGGGTCTGCCGTATGAACGCACGGCTGGCCCTGCTCAGCACGGTGGATCCGGGTGTCGCGGAGAGCGAGGTCTTCCGGCTGGCGCTCCAGCACGCGGTCGGCGAACTCGGCGCTCTCGGCGGGATGATCCATCTGCGGGGCCCCATGTCGGCCCTGCGTCTGGTGTCGGTCACCGGTCTGCCGCCCGCCCTCACCCGCCCCTGGGAGATCATCGACCAGGAGGGCCCACTGCCCCCGGCCCGCGCCCTGCACCAGGGCAGCGGGGTGTGGTCGCCGCTGGGCTCCATGGCCCTCTCCTGGCCCGGCACCGGTCTCGCCGCCCTGCCGGTGTCCGGCCGTGACCGGCCGGTGGGCGCGCTCACCGTCCTCACCGGCGACCGGGGCGAACCCACCGGCCTGCAGTGGGACTTCCTGCGGTCCGTCGTCGACTGGACCGAGGACCGTATGGCACAGGCACCCCCGCCGTCCGGCCCCGCGCAGACCGAGCCGGGCGGGGAGCGGCGGCTGCGGCAGGCGCTGAAGGAGGTCAGCGTCGGCTCCTGGGACTGGGACATCCGCACCGGCGACCTGATCTGGGACGAGGCCGCTCTGGAGCTGTACGGCACCGTACCGGCCGAGTTCACCGGCAAGATCGAGAACTGGATGCGGGTCGTCCACCCCGACGACCTCCCGCCCACCCTGGCCGCCGCCGAACGCGCCATCCGCGACCGCACGGTGTACGAGGCGGAGTACCGCGTCCGGTGTCTCGACGGCAGCTGGGGCTGGACCCGGGCCCGCGGCCGGGCCACCTACGACGAGCACGGCGACCCGCAGCGGATGGTCGGCGTCGGCTGGGAGAGCAACGAGTCGCGGTCCGCGCGGGACGCGCTCAGCCGGGCCCTGCGGCACATGAGCGACGGCTTCCTCGCCGTCGACGACGACTGGCGCATCACCTTCGCCAACCTGGAGGCGGAACGTACCCTCGGCCTCTCCGAGGAGGAGCTGTACGGGCGGCAGTTGTGGGACCTGCCGTCCATACGCGACACGTCCTGCCTGGAGAGCCGCTGCCGGGAGGCCGCCGCCGAGGAGAAGCCCGCCGGGTTCGACGTCCACGCGCCGGACCACGACCGGATCTACCACCTGCGGCTGGTCCCCGGCCCCGACGGCCGCACCATCTACTTCACCGACGTCACCGAGCGACGACGGCACGAGGAGGAGCGCCGCGAGGCCGAGCGCGCCGCCTCCGAACGGGCCCACCGCATCGCCGCGCTGACGGCCGCGCTCGCCAAGGCGACCACCTCCGAGGACGTCGTCGACGCGGTCGCGCTGCGGGTGCTGCCGCCGTTCGGCGCGAGCGGCCTCCTCGTCCAGGCCGTCGAGCACGGCCGGCTGCACAACGTCGGCGCCGTCGGCTACGCGCCCGACTTCATCGACCTCGTCAACCACCGCCCCCGCACGCCGTACGGCCCCGCCTGGGACGCCATCAACACCGGCTCGCCGATCTTCATCTCCTCGCCGCAGGAGTACGCCGCCTACGTCCCCCAGCACGCCGACCTGCCCGCCCGGGCCGGCAAACAGTCCTGGGCGTTCCTGCCGCTGACCGCGTCCGACCACACCTTCGGCGTGTGCGTCGTCTCCTTCGACCGGCCGCGCCGCCTCACCGACGAGGAACGCACCCTCCTCACCGCGATCAGCGCGCTCCTCGCCCAGTCCCTGGAACGCGCCCGGCTCTACGACCTCGAACACACCCGGTCCCGCGAACTCCAGCGCGCCCTGCTCCCGCAGGACCTGCCCGTCCTCGCCGCCTGCGAGTCCGCCGCCCGCTATCTCCCGGCCGGGCAGGGCATGGACGTCGGCGGCGACTGGTACGACGTCATCCCGCTCTCCAGCGGCCAGGTCGCCCTGGTCGTCGGTGACGTCATGGGCCACGGTCTGTCCGAGGCCGCCACCATGGGCCGGCTGCGCACCGCCGTGCACACCCTCGCCGACCTCGAACTGCCGCCCGACGAGATCATGAGCCACCTCAACGACATCGTCGGCTCCCTGGGCGAGGACAGTTACGTCACCTGCCTGTACGCCCTCTACGACTCCACCACCCGGGTCTGCTCGATCGCCCGCGCCGGGCATCCGCCACCGGCCCTGGTCCGCCCCGACGGGACGGTGACCTTCCCGGAGTGGACCGCCGATCCGCCGCTGGGCGCGGCCGAGCCGCCGTTCGAGACGGTCGAGCTGAGCGTGGACGAGGGCAGTCTGCTCGTGCTCTACACCGACGGCCTCGTGGAGTCGGCGAAACGCGGCATGGACGAGGGCCTGGCCGATCTGGCGCGGTTACTGCGCACCGCCCACGAGGACGGCACCGCCGCCGACCTGGAACGCCTCTGCGACACGCTCACCCATGGGCTGCTGCCGCCCGAGCACGCGGCGGCGGACGACGCGGCCTTCCTCGTCGCCCGCCTGCACGCCCTCACCAACGACCGGATGGCCTCCTGGTCCCTGCCCGACGACCCGAAGGCCGCCGGACAGGCCCGCCGCCATGTCCGCGAGCAGCTCGCCGTCTGGGGCCTCGCCGACCTGGCCCCCACCACCGAACTCCTCGCCAGCGAACTCGTCGGCAACGTCGTACGGCACGCCAAGGGCCCCGTCCGGCTACGGCTGCTGCACGGCGCCGCGCTGGTCTGCGAGGTCTTCGACGGCAGCCTCACCATGCCCCGGATCCGCCGCGCCGGGGACACCGACGAGGGCGGCCGGGGCCTCCAGCTCATCACCGCCCTCTCCCAGCGCTGGGGCAGCCGCTACACCGCCACCGGCAAGTGCATCTGGACCGAACAGCCCCTCACCGCCCCCGACCCACACCGGCCCCCACCCACCACCTCGCCGCTCCCCTCGCTCCTGATTCCCGACGACTTCGACGGCGACCTGGACACGTTGCCCTTCGGGGACCAGGAGACGTTGCCCTCCGGGGACCAAGACGCGTCGCCCTCCGGGGACCAGGACACGCCGCCCTTCGGGGACCAGGACGCGTCGCCCTTCGGGGACCAGGACGCGTCGCCCTTCGGGGACCAGGACGCGTCGCCCTTCGGGGACCAGGACACGTTGCCCTTCGGCGACCCGGAGCCCGGCACGGACCGGCCGAAGTCGTAACGGCACGTGAACCAGCCGGGGTTGTAGAACATGTTGCCCTGGCTCAGCGCCCCCGTCCGCCCCGCGCCCCGGCCTTCGTGGGCGGGAGGATGCCGCAGGCCGGGCCGCCTTCGAGGAGGTCGGTGCCGAGGGCGGTGAGGGTGTGGAGGACGGCTCCGCCGATACGGCGGCTGGTGAGGAGGCCCGACTCCCGGAGCACCGCCACGTGGTGGCTGACGGTGGCCGGGCTGAGCCCGACCCGGGCCGCCAGTTCGCTCGTGGTGCGGCCCCCGGCGACCTCCTCCAGGACGGCCGCACGGGCCCGGCCGAGCAGCGCGGCGAGCGCCTGGTGGGTACCGGGCGCGGCGGGCGGCGGCGGTGCCAGCCAGCGCGGGTCGTGGGTCACCGGGTGCACCAGCACCGGCGGCAGCGAGCCGTCCTTGAGCACGATCGGGCCCGGCCAGCAGAAGAAGGAGGGGACGATCCGCAGCCCCCGGCCGCCCAGACGCAGATCGCCCCGCAGATGCGGGCCGGCGATGTGCAGCACCGGCGCCGACCAGCGCACGCTGGGATGCAGCCCCTCCGCCAGCCCGGAGAACCCGGACCGCAGCAGCGCCCTGGCCGCGACCGACCGGGTCTCGTCGAAACGGGCCCGGACATGGGCCCAGTACGGGGCGACGAACCGCTCGTGATGCCGCCGGACCAGACCGGCCAGCCCGCGCAGCGCCTGCGGGTCGCCGTCGGCGAGCGGGCGCGCCCAGCAGGGCAGCGGGCGGGCCAGGGACAGCTCCGTCAGATCGGTCCGCAGCCGGGCCCGGGGCGTGGCGAGCACCGCGTCCACGCCCGCGTCGAAGCCGCCGGCCGCGCCGGCCGGGGTCAGGAAGTCCGCCGAGTAGCCGCGCGGCGGCGCGAGATGCCGCAGCCTCGGTAGCTCCGGGTCGAACAGGCCGCGCGACGCCCTCCGCCAGCGGCCGAACACCAGCCTGCCGTCCCGGTTCTGCAGCAGATGCAGGCTGAGCAGCCCCTCCCACAACGGGTCGGGTTCCTCCGCCAGCACCACCCGGGCCAGGTCCTCGTACGTGAAATGGATACGCAGTCCCACCGGTCCGCTCCCCCCAGCTTTCCCCGGACGTGCGGAACCCCGGAGCGCGCGCCGTGAGGGGCGGGCGCCCCGGGGTTCATGTCGGTCGGTCGGCCCATCGGCCGGTGCGGCGAACGGATCGACCGATCAGCTCACAGAGCCGTCAGTTCACAGAGCTGTCGGCTCACAGCGTGGTCAGCTCACGTCGCCGATGCGCTCGACGCGCTCGTTGACGCCGTTGCGCAGCTCGCCCAGGGTCGTGCCGGGCGGGGCCGTCTTCGGGGCCGAGGACGGCGGCTGGGTCTCGTCCGCGCAGGTGGTGCCGGAGGCCGGGACCTTGAGGTCGACGAGGTAGTTCACGACCGCGTCCGTCGCGCAGGCGCTGCGACCGAACGCGGTGTGGCCCTCGGCGTCGAACGTCACCAGCGAGGCGTTGTCCAGCTGCCGGGAGAGCGCGACCGCGTCCTGGTACGGGGTGTCCGGGTCACCGGTGGTGCCGAGGACCAGGATCGGATCCGATCCCCTGGCCCGGAAGGAGCCGTCGTAGCGGCTGGTCTTCTCGGCGGGCCACTGGACGCACGCGGTGGCGTGCTGGTGGTCGTAGGTCGGCGGGCCGAACGCCATGGCCGGGCCGAGCAGCGGCGCGTCCTTCGCGTTGGCCGTGACGTTCCGCTCCAGCTTGCGCAGGCTCTTCGGGTACTCCTTGTCGACGCACTCGACGACCACGTTCGGGCCGAGGAAGTCGAAGCTCGCCGGGGACGGCGGACGCAGCAGGAACGAGGTGTTGTCCCGCGCCTGCGCCTTCTTCAGCGCCGCGCCGAGCGAGGGCCAGATCACCTTGCCCTCGTTGATGTTGAACATCAGCCGGTAGACGAGGGTGTAGCCGTTGGCCTTCCCGCCGTTCGCGGTCGTCACCGGGTTGGCGTCGAGGTCCTTCTTCAGCTGCTCGAACGCCCCGCGCGGGTCGCCGTCGCCGAAGCCGCAGATCGCCGGGTCGGAGGCGCACCAGTCGAGGAAGCGGCCCATCGAACCGTCCAGCGCCAGGTACTGGGCCCGGTCGTACTCGTAGGGCCGGTAGGCGTACTTGTACGGGTCGTACGCCCCGTCGAGCGTCAGCGCACGCACCCGCTTCGGGAACATCGCCGCGTAGACGGTGCCGATGTACGAGCCGAACGACCGCCCGTAGTACGTCAGTTGCTCCTCGCCGAGCGCCTGGCGCAGCAGGTCGATGTCCCGGGCGACGTACTCCGTGCCGACGTACGGCAGCAGACCGCCCGAGTTGTCGAGGCAGGCCTGGTTGAACTCGGCGGCCTCGCTCAGCGCCGGGCCGAAGGCGTCCGGGCCGGGGACGCCCTTGGCGTCGGTGACGGCCTTGGTGTAGCGGGCGTCGTCGAAGCAGGTGAGCGCCGAACTCCGGCCCACGCCACGGACGTCGTAGCCGAAGACGTCGAACGAGTCGCGCAGGGCGGCCGGGAGGTCGTCGTAGTTGTTGCGGACGAAGTCCACGCCGGAGTTGCCCGGGCCGCCGGGCTGCATGAACAGCGTGCCCTTGCGCTTGGCAGGGTCGGCGGCCTTCTTGCGGACCACCGCGAGCGTGATCTTGGTGCCCTGCGGCTTGCGGTAGTCCAGCGGCACCTCGGCGTTCGCGCACTCGTAGCCGCCCTGGCAGTCGGCCCAGGCGAGCGTCGGCACGGGCGGCGGCGGGGTCTTCGCGGACTGCGGCTTCTGCGTGCCGCTCTGCGCGGCCATCGCCTGGGTCGCGGTCGCGGTCCCCGTCGCCGCGAGCACGAGCGCGGTCACCGCGGCACCGACGAGTCTGAGACGCGGGATACGTCTCGGTGTGTCCTGATGCGTGATCATGGGTGTGTTCCCCCCTGGGCGGTCGAATCCCCTAGAACCCACTGGTCAAGGTGGGGTCAAGAAATGTCTAACTGAAGAGAGGGGAAAAAGGCCAGAGCGGTGCCACTGTGGCCGGTATTCCACGCAATCTCTCCACTACCCGGCGGTAGTTACCGCTGGCGGCCGTCCCTTCGTAATCTTGGAACGTCCCTGGCCGGTTTCCAGTGTTGGGGTCCGGCCGGAACCCCCCCACCATCAACGAAGGATCCGCGCACGTGTCTTCCAAGAACAGCCGTCGTCTCCGGGTCGCCGTCCTCGCCGTGGCCGTGGCCGCCGCCGGTCTCGCCCTCGCGGGACCCGCCGCCGCTGCCGCACCGCAGGCCACCACCACCGTGTCCACGGCCACACAGCCGTCGTCCATACCCGTCGACTTCGTCGACCTCGCCACCACCCCGCTCACCGCGGACGGCGAGAGCCAGAAGGTCACCGTCACCTACCGCAACGACTCCGGCGCCGACCGGACCGTCGCCCCGCAGCTCCTCGTGGAGTCCCCGGACGCCGGCCCGTTCCTCGACCCGGCGGACGTCCGGGTCGAGCGCCGTACCGCGGGCGGCTGCTGGGAGCCCGTCGGCCTCGGCAGCCAGACCGGCACCCTCTTCACCGACCTGACCACCGCCCAACGCACCCTGCCGGCGGGCGCCACCCTCACCGAGGTCTACCGCGTCACCACCACCGACCCGGCGACCGAGGGCACGCTCCACCCGAGGATCGCCCTCTACTGACCGCGGGCCGTACCGCCCATCGATAAGGGCTGGGTCCTGTGACTTGGGGTTTCTTCCTCAGGTAGAGCTTCTGATCGGCCTCGGACTCCTCGTCCGGGGCCGTTTGCGTGAGCGAACGGAGAGTTGATCTACTGAAGCGGATCCGCCCCCGCCGACTCAGTTCGTGGGGGCGTCCTGTCGCGGATGAGCCCTCCGGCCAGGCGGCCGAGGTACTCGTCCGCGTACGCCACGGCGGCAGCCTGTAAAGGGAGCGTGGCTTCGGCTATGCGGAGGGCGCGGGGGTTTCAGGGAAGGGCGGCAGCGGGTCGGCCACGAACGAACCCCGGGCGCGCACGGTCACCACCAGCCCCCGGTCCCGAAGGATGTCCAGAGCACGGCGGACGGTACCTGGACCGACTTTGTAGTCGTGCGTCATCGTCAGTTCTCCCGGCAGCCGGGTGCCGGGCGCGTACTCACCGGAGCGGATCTTCCGCTCAATGATCGCGGCCAGCTGCTCATACACGTACTGCGGCGAGTCAGGGCTGATCGTGTCCACGTTTTGACCGTAGAACGCCACTCTCCACTACGCATTACCTAGCACTACCACCAACCACTACCCACCACTACTGACATGAGAGTAGGGTTCGGAGGGACAAAGACGCCCCGGCAGGAAGGGTGAGAGCTTCCACGCCGGGGCTGAGCCGACTATGTAGGAGTCGACCTATGCGCAGCCTACTGGCCGCGATTCTGGCCCTGTTCCTGCCCGCCCGCGGTACCCACCGCGCCGCAGCACCCCCACCACCACTGCCCCTCACCTCCTGTCCCCCCGCTCCGGTGCCCTCGCCCGTGATCACGTGTCCGCACCCGGCGGACGTCATCACCGTCGACGCCATGCCCCTGGTCCGTCCGTACGTCGTCGCATGGGAACGCGAGCGGGACGAACATGACCGGCGCCGGCTTCAGCGCGAGCGGCGCCGGGCGGCGGTCCTGGCGACGCTGGGGCAGGACTACGTTCCGGTTCCGTGGGAGGTCGCCGTATGAGCACGAGTGCGCCGCGTCTGCGCAGTCTCGGCCTCGACCCTGCCACCGGCAAGGAGGCCCTGGCGGTCACGCGCCCCGGCGGCCTTCTTGAGGAGCTGGCCGACGCGCACGCCCTGAAGGCCGCCACCGTCCTGGTGACGGTAGTCGGCGCCGTACTGGAAGTGGGGAAGGCATCGGACGCCGAACTCGCCGCCTTCGTGACACCGTTGCATGCCGCGCTCGAAGAATGCGTCGGCATCATGGCAGCCGACAGGGACAGGGACAGGGACAGGGACAGGGACAGGGAGTGACGGCGTAGAGGCGTTCGGCTGTTAGGCCGGTGGGGCAGTGGTGCCGAGGTTCTCCCTGGGCGCCACTGACCCAGCTCCACCGCTACGCCAGGTCCGTCGCGCGCCTCAGTCCCGGATGAGAGCGCGATGTGCGGCCCACGACCGAGCGGCGGCGATCAAGGGCGCACGGTGCGGAAGTGGGTCCGTCTGCTGCCGGTTCTCCCAGACCGCGCAGAGGGCGTCGGCGAATGTCGTGACGGCTGTCGTGGGAGCGGCGCGGTAGGCCGGGGCCGTCCTGGTGATCTCTTCCGCCTGCGCGGGGGTGTGGCCGGCGTGGACGAGTCGCACGACCGCGAACGCGGTGTCGGCCCAGTCCGGGCCGGGGCAGGCCAGGGCCCAGTCCAACAGACGGATGCCGTCGGCGGTCACGAGCATGTTCAGCGGGGACACGTCCGTGTGGACGAGCGCCGTACCTTCGAGGTCGGACGTACGGTCGGCGGGGAAGAAGCCACTCCACCGCACGTGGAGTGGCTTCTTGCGGACCACCTCGGGCCACGGGGTGGCCGATATGGCGGTGAGTGTGTCGACCAGTGGAGCGAGATCGGTCGAGCCGGGGGCCAGGCCGGGGTGGTGGCCGACGATGAACTCGTACCCGATGAGCAGCCACCCGCCCGCCTCCACCTCCCAGAGCACGCCGGGCGCACACGGCGCGTACCGTGTGACCCGCGCCTCGTAGTCGTACATCCATGCCGCGTCATCGTCGAGACGGGTGCCCTTGACGAATACGCGCCCAGACGCGGTGTGCAGCGTGCAGGCGAGACGGGACATCACACCGGCATCGGCGGTCTCCGCGCGGCCTACGGGGCCGGTGTGTTTCTCCACGGCCTCCCGGGCTGCGGAAGGGAGTTCCTGCCATGTGGTGCGATCCACCCGCGCCCCTCCTCGTACGCCACGGCGACCGGTCCCCGGCTCGGCCACAGGGTGGCACAGGACAGGGACCGGCCGCAGGGGTGTGTCAGGCGTGCCTGGGGCTGTTGTGGCAGTTGGCGTGGCACTGCGAGCAGTCGGCGACGTCCAGCTCGGGCCAGAACTCCATGTCGACGAGGTACCCGGCCGCAGCGATGGCGTCGACGGTACGGACGCGCAGGGCCCTGCCGCCGCCGTGTTCCTCCTTGTCGAGGAAGCCTGGCTGATGGTGGACGAACTTCCCGAGCGTCCCGGCGCAGAACTCCTGGTACGCCTTGGTGTGCAGCAGGAACGCATGCCAGAAGTCATCGACCAGGGGCGAAGGGCTGAGCGGCGCGTCGCTGCGGGCGCCGGCGACGAGGAAGGCGAGCATTTGCCCGATGCCCCGTTGCGCCTGGTCCTCGGTCATGTCGGGAAACTTGGTCCGAATGTTGGCCGCGAGGGTTTTCCTGAGGTCATCGCCGATCAGCGTCCGTGCGTCGGTCGCGGATCGTTCCTGTACTACGGTCACGGTCTTCGCCTCCTTGGTTCGGCGTTGCGTGGGACGTGCGTGGTGCACCCCGCCCACCTGGGCTGTCCGGTCATCCGAGTGGGAGGGGAGTGCACAGGACGCTAAGGAAGTAGCTTTGGATGCGCCACGACGTTTTCTCGGTTTTTCTCGCGTTGTCGAGTACCTTGCTGGCGTTTTCTCACGAAGGTGGCGGCGCGGTGTAGTTCGGTGGCAGACGGCCGGGCCATGCTGATCAGAGGGATTGCCCCTGGGAGAAGGAGACCGCCATGGCTCGTCAGCTACGCTTCACCGGCACGGACAGCAAGGTCGACGGTTGCCCCGCCCTGCATACCGACATCGAGAGCGGCGAAGTGGTCGTGCAGGGCACGCCGCTCACCGACCCCGATGACCTCGCCCAGTTGCGGCACTTCGGTGCGGGGGAGGCCGCTGTCGTCGTACCGCGCGAACTGCTGGTGAACTGGGGGCCGAAGGAGATGGAACGGGAACCGGAGCTGGTCGACCGGGATACCTTCCGTCGCCTCTTCGAGACCTTCGAGCACACCGCTTGGCGGCTGGAGACCCGGCGTGGATACGCGTCCGACCGGGAGGACCCCGACTACCGGGCCTTTCTGGAGACAGGCAGTGCGCCGTGCGACTTCAGCGAACCGTGGTTCGTGAACGTCCGCCACCAGACGGCCGCCGGCAAGAGGATCGGCAGGGTCCGCGTTGCCGACGACCCGCCCACGCAGGAGCAGTTGTTCCTGCTCGACTACGCCAGGCACAACGCGTCCGTCGGCGAGGACATGCGCTATCTCTGGCGGAAGGACGCCGAACGGTCCGGCCTGCCCGCAGAGGACTTCTGGATCTTCGACTCGCGAATCGTCGCCCTGCTCCACTTCGACGATGCCGATACCCTGCTCGGCATCGAACTGATCACTGAGCCCGCCCGAATCGTGCGGTACTCCGCGATGCGTGACGCGGCCATGCACCACGCCGTCCCGTACCAGCAGTTCGCCACACAGGCAGCCACGGCCGAGTAGCGTCCGAGTCCGGTGAGCACTGACTATCAGCAAGCACGGGAAGCCCTGGGCGCGCGTCTTCGCGAACTGCGCTTCGCATGCCCTGATGGTCGGCTCACCGGCCAGCAGTTGGCACAGCGGCTCGGCTGGCCGGGATCCAAGGTCAGCAAGTTGGAGAACGGTAGGCAGACGGCCACTCCTGAGGACCTGCGGGCATGGGCCGAGGCCGTCGGCCGGCCCGATGTCTATTCCGAACTCGCCTCCCGCCTCGCGGGATTCGAGTCCCACATCAGGTCGTGGCGTCGAGCCCTGGCAAACGGATTCAAGCCCGTCCACGAAAGCCTGAGCAGGGAGATCGAA
The DNA here is from genome assembly GCF_055657445.1 of Streptomyces sp. NPDC107538. Lineage (NCBI taxonomy): Bacteria > Bacillati > Actinomycetota > Actinomycetes > Kitasatosporales > Streptomycetaceae > Streptomyces > Streptomyces sp. NPDC107538. The sequence continues at coordinate 391,125 of NZ_JBVKAY010000003.1, forward strand.
CGCACCAGGGAACTGTGGATATGGGAAGAGTCGTTGATCCCCGGAATGGTGCAGACACCCGATTACGCACGCCACGTCATCAAGCGGTACTCAGAGCTGCTGGCCCCGGCCAGCGATATCGAGGAAGCCGTCCTGGCCAGAATGAAGCGTCAGGAATGGCTGTATGAGCCCGGCCGCAAGCTGCACGTCCTGATGTGGGAAGCCGCGCTCCGTTCACTGATCTGCCCTCCTTCCGCACATGCCGCGCAGCTGGACCGGCTGGGGGGCCTGATCGGGATGGACACGGTCGAGTTGGGGATCGTGCCTTTTGCGGCCACGGTCAAGATCGTGCCCGCCAACGGTTTCTGGGTCCTCGACGACCGCCTCGTCGTCGCGGAGGACTGGCACGCAGAAATATGGCTGGACGACGCGGACAACATCGCCCTCTACATGCGGGTCTGGAACACGCTCCGAGAGTCCGCCGTGTACGGTGCCGACGCCCAGCAGGTAATTACCAAGGCACGCCAGGCATTGTGACGGCGACTCCCGGCTGGTCGCACTGCTCAATTTCGACGACGCGGACAACCTGGTCGACGTCGAACTGGTCACAGAGCCCGTGGCGGTCCTGCGGTACGCCATGACGCGTGACGCGGCGATGCACCACGCCATCCCGTACGAGAAGTTCGCGGCACGACTGACCGCGAAGGAGGACTGAAAGCAGGTGCGTACCGGTGAGCACTGACTATCAGCAGGCACGAGAAGCTCTCGGGATACGACTGCGTGAACTCCGGCTCTCCGCCCCTGGATGCGCGCTCACCGGTACGAAACTCGCCGAGCAGCACGGGTGGAACAAGTCCAAAGTCAGCAGGCTGGAGAACGGCAGGCAGACTCCAACACCCGACGACCTGCGCAAGTGGGCCGAGGCGACCGGTCAGCCCGAGGCGTACGACGAGTTGCTGGCCCGCCTCCGGGGCTTCGAGTCGCACATCCGGTCATGGCGGCGGCAGCTTGCCTCGGGACACAAGGCAGTCCAGGACACGCACCTGAGCGCTCATGTCGACGCCTCCGTGTTCCGTGGTTGGGAGTCCTCCATGATCTTCGGGATTCTCCAGACGCCGGACTATGCCCGGTCGATCTTCACGAGGTACGCGGAGCTACAGCGATCGCCGCGCGACACGGAGGAGGCAGTTCGATCCCGCATGAAGCGTCAAGAGGCTCTGTACGACTCCTCGAAGCGTTTCCACCTCCTCCTGTGGGAGGCCGCCCTTCACGCCTTGGTCTGTCCGCCTTCGGTACTCGCAGCCCAGCTCGACCGACTCGCAGGAGCCGTCGGCCTCGACACGGTGGAGCTGGGGATCATCCCGCTGTCCGCCTCTCTCAAGATCCCCTCGGCCACCGCCTTCTGGGTCTACGACGACCGCCAGGTGATCGTGGAGAACTGGCACGCCGAGTTGTGGATCGACGACGAAGCCAGCGTGGACACGTATCTGCGCACCTGGAAGACGCTCCGCGAATCCGCCGTGTACGGCGCCGACGCGCATCACCTCATCAGTGCAGTGCGACGGACGTTGCGCTCACGTTGAAGCCGATGTCCAGCGAACGCTCGTGCGCCTGCCGGGCCTTGTCGAGGTGTTCGTGGGGGCTCCCCGTCGCGGGTGAGCCCTCCGACCCGGCGGGAGACGAACGGCCCGCCGGGCAATCGAGGGTGGCTGCGGATTGAGCTAGGCCGAGGGCTCGGGGGTTTCGGGGGAGGGCGGCAGAGGATCGGCGACGAAAGTCCCCAGCCCGACCTCGCCCCGTGTCCATCCCTGCTCCCGCACATGCCGCATCGCCTTCGCCGCCGTCGCGTTCACCACGCCGAACTCCTGGGCGATTTCCAGGGTGGAGGGCACGCGGCTTCCCGGCGGATACGTGCCGTTCTTGATGCGCCGGATGATCTCCGCTGCGATCTGCCGCCACAGCGGGCGTGTGCGGTCAAGCTCCATGACGTCAGCGTGGGTGACCACAGCATTCCGCGCATCCGTGGTTATCTGCGGTTATCCACGCTATCTTGGGTACGCAACGCAAAGCGGCCCCGACGGGAAGCGGCTACTTCCCTACCGGGGCCTCAGCCGACTGATTGGAAGTCGACCTATGCGCAGCCTACTGGCCGCGATTCTGGCCCTGTTCCTGCCCGCCCGGGGTGCCCATCGCGGCGCAGCGCCGCCGCCACTGCCCCTGACCTCCTGTCCGCCCGCTCCGGAACCCCCGCCCGTGATCACACGCCTGTCCCCGGCGGACGTCATCACCGTCGACGCCATGCCCCTGGTCCGTCCGTATGTCGTCGAATGGGAACGCGAGCGGGACGAACAGGATCACCGGCGTCGCCTTCAGCGCGAGCGGCGCCGGGCGGCGGTCCTGGCGACGCTGGGGCAGGACTACGTTCCGGTTCCGTGGGAGGTCGCCGTATGAGCACGAGTACGCCGCGTCTGCGCAGTCTCGGTCTTGACCCTGCCACCGGCAAGGAGGCCCTGGCGGTCACGCGCCCCGGCGGCCGTCTTGAGGAGCTGGCCGACATGCACGCGCTGAAGGCCGCCGCTGTCCTGGTGACGGTGGTCGGCGCCGTACTGGAGATGGGGAAGGCGTCGGACGCCGAACTCGCTGCCTTCGTAACGCCGTTGCATGCCGCGCTCGAAGAATGCGTCGGCATCATGGCGACCGACAAGGAGTGACGGCGTAGCGGCAAGTCGGCCGCAGGGCCGGTGGTGCCTTCTGCTCTCCCCCGCCGTCGCCCGCTCCACCGCGCTGCTCGACAGCGAGGACGAGGACGACCAGGAGACGGCGGAGGGCTTCCGCGCCGACCTCGACGACTACGTCAGGAAGTACGGCTTCCTCGCGCAGATCGTCCCCTACGGCGGCCTGGCGGATGATCCGCCGCGAGGAGGGGCTGGACGACGACATCTGATGCGTGTGCCCCGGCTGGATATGCTGGCCGGGGCATCCCTTGGAGGACATCGTGAGCACACAGCGCGACCACGACACAGAGCTGATCCCGCGCCCCGCGCGGACCCCCGAGGCCCTCCGGGCCGCCCTTGCAGCCATCGCGCCGGAGCGGCTGCCGGAAATGGACGCCGATCAGCGCAAGGCCGTCGCCGCCGCCATCGAGCAGAGCAGCATCAAGCCCCTCCAGCTCTTCATGATCGCGTGGGCCGCCAACATCGAAATCGAGCGGTTTCCCGAGGCGGCGCGTGAGCTGCGCCGCGCCGAGTACATGGCCAACGCCGCCGAGACTCTTGAAGAAAGCCGCCGCTACGTAAGGATCTCCGGCGACATCATCCGCGCCGCGTACAAGGCGGTGTCCGAGTGACCTGGAGATGGGAGTACGACCCTAGCGAGGAGTACGTGACCGGCGGAGCTCCGCCGGCCTTCATCGCCGAGGTCGAGAAGAAAGCCGACGAGTTGATCCGCGCCGCTGAAGCTCTCTACCTCGACGGCACGAGGTACGAAGGCATGGGGCCGAAGAGCGAAACCGTGGATGTCCCCGGAGGCATGTTCGTCTTCCTGATCGTCCCCCGGTTTGAGTGCGGCTACGTCCTCCAGGTCACCTGGATCTGACCCCAGCAGGTGGCCCCCGGCTCTTCGGAGCGGGGGCGTTTTGCTGTCTCGGCTGACCGTGCAAGACGTGAGGGCCCAGCCGCCCGCGCGACTGGGCCGGACCCACCGGCGAGCAGTCCCGCACCTGCCGCGCCCAGGCGGCCCGGTGCCGCGCCGAACTCGGCCAGGTCACCGACGCGCTCGCCGCGCTCCAGGGTGTGCTGAACGTCGTGCGGGCCGTCGACAGCGACGTGAGCGAGGAAGCCGTGGAGCTGCGGCACAACATCGGGATGCTGCTGCTCGCCCAGGGCCGGGCCGCCGAAGCCCGGCACATCCTCGAACCGCTCCACCAGGACATGTGTATGGTGTTCGGCCCGGAGGACGAGATGACCGTCGAGATCGCCGAGGCGCTCGCCGTGATCCGCCTCGACCTCGACGGTTCGGCTTCCTGACCCGCTTCAGGTAGATCCTGCTGTCAGACCGGGGCACCCCCGGCAAGTATCCCCATTCCACTCCGCAGCGGGGCCCGGCTCTTCGTGTGCGTCTCCGGGGTGACCGTCCGACGACCGAGGCACAACATCCTCTGGAAACTCGCCTGTTGCACCTGTGGCCCTCATGGACACGTAGGGGCAGAAGCTACGGAAGGAAGCCATGCCCATCGACACCGAGGCCCAGTTCACGGACGTGTACCGGGCGCACTACGCGGACGTGCTGAGGTTCGTACGCCGTCGCGCCCATCCCATGAACGTCGACGACATCGTCGGGGAGACGTTCCTCGCGGCCTGGCGCAGGCGCCGTGAACTCCCCGACGACCCCCGGCCCTGGCTGTTCGGCACCGCCCGCAAGGTGATGCTCAACGACAGCCGGGGCATGCGCCGGCACACCGCGCTCGCCGTCCGCGTCCAGCAGGCCGCCGAGACCGGCGGCCGCACCCGGGCCGCCGACCCGGCCACGCTGGTGGACGGCCGGATGGACCTCGCCGCCGCCTGGGGTGCGCTCGCCCCGGCCGACCAGGAGGTCCTGGCCCTCCAGGTGTGGGAGCGGCTCTCCGCCAAGGACGCCGCCAAGGTCCTCGGCTGCACCCGCGCCGCGTACGCCATGCGCCTGACCCGCGCCAAGCGCCGCCTCGCCGCCCGCCTCGGCACGGCCGCCGCCGGTGCGCCCGCCCTCGCCACGACGTTCTGACCCTTCCGGACAGGAGCCCCGAGCCATGAACAAGAACACGCACGGCACCCCCGCCCCGCAGGACACCCTGCTGTTCCGCCTCGCCCCCCTCGACGCCGCGCCCCTCACCGAGCAGACCGCCGCCGAGATCGACCGTGAGGAGACCCTGCTGCGGACGGTCCTCGCCGACACCGGGCCCGCCCGCGCCTCGGCCCGCCCCGTCGGCCGCGCCCCCCTCGTCCGCCGGGTCACCTTCACCCTGGCGGGTGCCCTCGCGGCGGGCCTCGCCGTGCTGACCGCCACCGGCGGCCTGTCCGGCATCCCGGGCCTCGGCGACCAAGGCCCCCTGTCCTCCGCCGAGTTGGCCAGCTGGACCGGTACGCCCCGCAGCCTGGACCCGTCCGGCGCCGAGGGCTCGGCCGCCGAGAAGGAGTGCCTGGACGCGACGGAGGACTACGGCTCGGGGCCCGCCGACATCAGCAACGCGGACATCCGGGGCAGCGTGGCCTCGATGATCGTCAGCCGGGGCGGCGACGCGGTGTACTGCCTGGCCGGCGCGGACGGCGGCGGGATCACGATGGCCGTCTCCCCGGTGCTCGACCTCCCCGCCGACGGCATCGAACTCGACACCTACGGTGCCCGAGGCGAGGACGACGCCCTGCTCAACTACGCGCTGGGGTCGGTCGGTTCGGACGTCGAGAAGGTCACCGTCCGCGACAGCGGCCACACCGTCCACGCGACGGTCGAGAACGGCCGCTGGACCGCCTGGTGGCCCCGGGGCGACCGCTACGGCCTGCTCACCGGCACGGTCACCCTCACTCTCACCGACGGCACGACCCGCACGATCAAGAGCCCGGAACTGCCGTAACCGGACCCTCAGAGAGAGTGACGGGGGTCACGCCCGGCTCGTGTCACATCCGAACAGGCGGCGTCCGTCCTTGTGTTGTCACCGCATACGACGACCGCATACGAGGACCGCGTACGAGGACCGCGTACGACGACCTCGTACGACGACACAAGGAGCCCGTCATGGAAGCCCGTCTGAACCTGCTCGGCAACCCGCTCACCGGCAAGCTCGTCAAGCACCTCGTCGGCGCGAGCAAGGTGGTCGACGAGGCCGGACTGCCGCTCAGCACCCAGGAGTTGGTGCGGATCCGGGCCAGCCAGATCAACGGCTGCGGATACTGCCTCGACATGCACACCAAGGAGGCCGAGCACGCGGGCGAGACCGCCCAGCGGCTGCACCTGGTCGCCACCTGGCGTGAGGCCAAGGTCTTCACCGAGGCCGAGCGCGCCGCCCTGGAGCTGGCCGAGCAGGGCACCCGGATCGCCGACGCGGCCGGCGGCGTCCCGGACGCGGTCTGGGAGAACGCGGCCAAGCACTACGACGAGAACCAGCTCCTCGCCCTGGTGGCCCTCATCGCCCTCATCAACACCTTCAACCGGCTGAACGTGATGGTGCAGCAGCCGGCGGGCGACTACAAGGTGGGCATGCTCGGCTGACAGGCCCGCGAACGACGTACCCCCGGACCGCGACGGCGGCCCGGGGGTACGTCGTCGGCGCCTGTCAGTCGGCGCCTGTCAGTCGGCGCCTGTCAGTCGGCGCCTGTCGGTCGGCGCCTGTCAGCCGCGGCGGCACCTGCCGACATCGATCCGCACGATCTGCGGGTCGTGGTCGCTCGCCTGGTCCGCGAACTCGGCGTTGATGTGCACCACGTCGTAGTCGAAGTGGGTGACGGCCGGGCTGGTCAGGATGTGGTCCAGGGTCTGCGAGTTGCCCTCGTAGACGTAGGTGTAGCGCTGGGCGGCCGGGAGCGTCTTGATCAGCGGGTTCAGGACCCTGCCGGCGGTGAGCGCGGTCATCGTCTCGGAGAACTCGAAGTCGTTGAGGTCGCCGAGGACGACGGCCTTGGCGTTCCGGTCGGCCTTGAGCAGGTCCTTGACGAAGGTGTTGACCTCGGCGGCCTGCTCGTGGCGCTTGGTCTCGGAGCTGCGGCTCGGCTCCTGGTAACGGCCGTGCAGGGGCTGGTCGCCGCCCTTGGAGCCGAAGTGGTTGGCGATGACGAAGACCTGCTCGCCATGGAAGACGAACTCGCCGACCAGCGGCTTGCGGCTGCTGTCCCACGCGTCGCTGGTGGGATCGATCCGGCCGGGGCTGTGGCTGAGCCGGACACCCTTGCGGGTCTTCACCACGCTGGTGGCCGTGGTGGCCGTGGCGGGCGTGGAGGCGCCGCCGGTCCGGTCGGTGAAGGAGACCCGCTTGGGGTTGAACAGGAACACCTGGCGGATGTTGCCGCCGGGCTCGCCGCCGTCCTGGTTGTTCTCGGGGGCGACGTAACGCCACTGGTAGCGGGGGCCGCCGGCCGCGCGGACGGCGTCGGTGAACCGGGTCAGCGTGGCCTCGGAGGTCACCGTCCCGTCGTTCGTCGCGCCGTTGTCGTCCTGGATCTCCTCCAGGGCGACGATGTCGGGCGAGGCGAGGCTGACCGCGACGCCCTCGGCGAGCCGGTCGAACTTCTCCTGCCCGTCGAGCGCGTCCAGGTTCTCCACGTTGTACGTGGCGACCGCCAGCTCGTCGCCCTTCTGCCGCCGGGTCCTCTCGGCCTTCAGCCCGTTGTCGACGAGCGTGCCGAGCTGGGTGGCCTGGAGGTTGTAGCCGCCGAAGGAGGAGTAGTCGAGCGGCCCGGCGGTCGTGCCGGACAGCTCGTCGCCGACGTTCGCCTGCGGGAAGGCCGTGGCGGTGTCGAGCGACATCACCTTCATCCGGCCGGTGCCCGGCTGGTCGTAGGAGGAGTAGAGCGTGCCGCCGCGCGGGGTCGGGCTCTCCTTGGGCTTCACCGTCACCCACACCTCGTCGTACTCCGTGGTCGCGCCGACCACCCGGGTGTCGGAGGCCTGCACCCGGGTGCCCTCCAGCGCCTCGTAGAAGTCGAGGGCGTACACGGCCGGTTCGAGCGGCAGCGCGTCGATGCTGCCGCCGCCGGCCGTGGGCACGTACGCGTCCGGCACGCTCGCCGCGTCCAGCGTGACGGCCGCCGGCAGCGCGTTGCCGCCGGACAGCACGGTCGCGGTCGGCCCGGTGATCTCGGTGACGGACTGGCTGGTGCTGCTCGGGTAGTACTCGGTGACCTTGCCGCTCACCAGCACCGAGTCCCCGACCGCCACGGCCGGGTCCGCCGACCCGGTGTAGACGAAGACACCCTCGCTCGTCCGCGGGTCGCTGTCGGCCTGCGGGTCCTGGATCCAGTACCCCTTCGAGCCGGACTTCCGTACGCCGGTCACGATGCCGGGGACCCGGGTGACCGTCTGTCCGGTGAGCGGCGACAGCCGGGTGGTGCCCTGGATGTCGTGCACGCGGAGCGAACCGGGCTCGGTGGACCCACCGCCGCCCCCGCCCCCGTCCCCATCGCCGTCACCCGAACCCGGCGTCTCACCGGCCGAGTTGACGGGGGAGGGCGTACCGGAGGTGAGGTCGGCCGCGTTGTCGTCGGTGTCCGCGAGGGAGGCGGCGCGGGCGACGGAGGAGGTGTTGGAGGCGCCGGTCGCGGGGCCGGAACCCTCCCGGACGACCGCGCTGCCGTACCCGACGAGGTCCACGACGTTCGTGTCAGCCGCGCAGTCGGCGGCGGTCTTGCAGGTCAGCGCGGTGGTCCCGGCGACCAGAGCGATGGTCCCACTCGTGGCGCTCATCGCGATCGACCCGGTGGCGTCGGCGGTCGGCAGGGCCGTCGTCCCGCCGGTGCCCGCCGCCTCGGCTATCAGATACCGGCCGCCGGGCGCGATCGCCCCGCTGAGCGCGGTCACCTGCCACTGCGAGGACGCCGAGGGCGACCCGGGCAGGTACTGCACGCTGTACCCCGACAGGTCGTACGCGGCCGAACCGGCGTTCTCCAGCTCGACGAAGTCCCGGACCAGGGTCGCCCCCGAGTTCCCCCCGCCGCCGTACACCTCCCCGACCACCGCGCTCGCCGACGGCGCGGCGAACGCGGCGGGCAGCACACCGAACGCGAGCGCCCCGGCCGCGCCCACGGATATCAGCGGAGAGGCGACGCGGCGCGCACGGGCGCCGCGTTCTGCGGTTCTGTCAGATCTGTCGGAGCGGTCGGAGCGGTCGGATTGGTCGGACATGGCCACGGTTGAGGGTCTCCTCGTACATCGGGCATCGGGTATGCCGAAGCGATGGTGGACTCAACGTGGGGGGTGGAGTCGGCTCAAGTTACGCGCGTAGAGGGGGAGTCGCCAAGAGGCGGCAGGTTAATTCCCGGGAACGAAGGGGTGGGGCCGGCCCCGGGCGGGCCCTACGCCCCGTCCCGCTGCGCGAACTGAAGGGAGAGGGCCCGCAGGACGTCGGCGGTCGTCGTGTCGGCCCGCCCCTCGTCGTGCACTTCGGCGAGATGGGCGAAGGCGTAGGAGAAGCAGTGGGCCAAGGTCACGATCGCCGGCGCCAGGGCCTCCGTGATGATGTGTGTGGTCTCCTGGGCGGAGGCGTCGGCGGGCAGTTCGATCTTGGGCAGGGTCTCCACGAGCAGCGCGGAGACCGCGCCCGTCAACGCCACCTCGACACCAGGGTTCTCGCGAGCCTGCCGCCGCACCTCGACCGCCTCGGTGAGAATGCCGACGACTCGCTGCATGATCTCGGATCGCTCCATGGGGGGAGCTTAGGCTTTCGAGAGCGGAGTGAGCGGAGTGAGCGCAGTGGTGGCCCCGCTACGACGGCATCCCGTAGGCCGCCACCATCACCTTCATGGCCACCGGGTTCATGTCCTTCCCCTTGGCGTCGGTGGAGTTGACGCTGTAGACGAGGGTGCGGGCGCCGTCGCGGGTGGAGGCGATGGCGGTGTTGTAGCCCCAGCGACCGCCCGTCTTCCCCCACACCTCCCGCCCGCCGAGCACCTTCCGGGCGAGGCCGACGGCGTACTCGGCCGGCTTGCCGTTGGTGAAGTCGTCCACCTCGGGCACGGTGAACATCTCGTCCAGCACCGGCCCGCGCGGCACGACCCGCCCCCGGAACAGTGCCTTCGTGAACCGCTCCAGATCGGCCGTGGTCGAGATGAGATCCCCGGCCGCCCACCCGTCCGTCACACCCCACACGGTGACGTCCCGCAGCCCGGTCGTCCCGTCGTCGAGCGTCATCCGCTGATAGCCGTGGTTGTGCGGGCCGACGATCCGCGCGTCCGTCCCCGGCAGGTACGTGTCCCGCAGCCCGAGCGGCTTCAGCACACGCCGGGTGACCTGGCCCTCGTAGGAGTCCCCGGTGACCCGCTCGACGATCAGCGCGGCGACCGTGTACCCGATGTTCAGGTAGTGCTGCCGCTCGCCCGGCGCGAACTCCGGCTTCTTCGCCGTCGCCGACCGCACCATCGCGGCCGGGTCATGGATCACGAAACGGTTCGCGTACGCCCCCTCGACGGTCGTCCAGGGGAAGTCCGGCGCCGGGATGCCGTGCGTGTGGTTGAGCAACTGCCGCACGGTGACACCGTCGTACGACGCCGGAATCAGCTCCGGCAGATACGAACGGGCGCTCCGGTCCAGGTCGACCTTCCCCTCGGCGGCCAGCTGCAGCACCACGGCCGCCGTGAACACCTTGGTCACGGACCCGGCCCGGAACCGGGCCTTCGGGTCGGCCGCCCGGTTGCTGGTGAGGTCGTGCACACCCGAACCGCCCCGCCACACCCCCTCGCTCCCGCCGACCCGGACGAGCGCGGCGGTCGTGTCGGCGGAGGGCAGGCCGGAGACGGCGGTTTTCAGGGCGGCGGCCACGTCGGGGTCGATCTCCGACCGGTCCGAGGCGACCGCGCGGGGCGGCGCGGCGGACGCGGTGGCCGGCAGGGCCGTGGACCCCGCGGCCACCCCGAGAACGAGGGCGGCGGCGAGCAGCGTACGCGTGGAACTCTTCATGGTCGGCATGGGTAACCCCGTTGGTGTGAGCCGGTGTTGTGGTCGACTCCATCCTTCTGACCGGCGGCCCCGCACGGATCGCCCACACAGGCGGTGTTGGGGGAGCCGGTGGGGTCAGTCCCTCGCCGACGCGGGGGAGGCTCCGGCCCGGCGGCCTCCCCCGGCCGGGGGACCCCCGACCTCCGGGGACGGGTCCCCCGCCGAGATCAGCCCCGTCTCGTACGCGCAGATCACCGCCTGGATACGGTCCCGAAGGCCGAGCTTGGCGAGCACGTTGCCGACATGGGTCTTCACCGTGTGGTCGCTGACGACCAGTTCGGCGGCGATCTCGGCGTTCGACAGCCCCCGCGCGAGCAGCAGCAACGTCTCGCGCTCCCGCCCGGTCAGCACGTCGAGCCGGGGGTCGGGCCGCCGGGCCGGGGTGGGCGCGGGCCGCGTGTACTGCTCCACCAGCCGCCGGGCCACGGAGGGCGCCAGCAGCGAGTCACCGCGCGCCACCACCCGCACGGCGTGCACGAGATCGTCCCGCCGGACGTCCTTGAGCAGGAACCCGCTGGCCCCCGCGTGCAGCGCCTCGTACACGTACTCGTCGGAGTCGAAGGTCGTGAGCATCACGACCCGGCACCCGCCGCTCCCCCCGACCCCTCCGCCGATGCCGCCGATGCCGCCGATACCGCCGATGCCGCCGATGCCGCCGATGCCGATGTCACCGATGGCCCGGCAGGCGGCTATCCCGTCCATCCGGGGCATCCGGATGTCGAGCAGCGCCACATCCGCGCGATGCTCCCGCACCGCCGCCACGGCCTCGGCGCCGTCCCCCACCTCCGCGACCACCTCGATGTCCGGCTGGACGTCGAGGATCAACGCGAACCCACTGCGCACCAGCTCCTGGTCGTCGGCCACGACCACCCGGATCACCTCACCGGTCATGCCCCCGCCTCCGCCCCGGCCACCACACCACTGGCCGCCGCACCCGGTACGGGTATCCGCACCCGCACCTCGAACCCCCGCCCGCCGGGCCCCGCCCCGATCTCGGCCGTACCCCCGTGCGCGGCGGCCCGCTCCCGCACCCCGACAAGCCCGTGCCCGTGCCCGTGCCCATGCCCGTGCCCGGAGCCGGGGGAGCCGCCCCTGCCGTACCCGGCGCGCGGCCCGCGCCCGTCGTCCAGCACCCGCACAGCCAAGTCAGTCCCCCCATACGTAAGTTGGACGCTCACGTTACGGGCGCCCGCATGCCTGACCGTATTGGTCAGCGCCTCCTGGACCACCCGGAACACGGTCGCCCCGACGGCCCCCGGCAGCCCCCGCTCCACCCCCACCACCTCGTACCCGACCACCAGCCCACTGCCCCGCACCCGATCGAACAGAGCGGGCAACTCCCGTACGCCGGGCTGAGGTTGCAGAGGCGAGCCACTCTCAGTCGCCCCTTCCTCCTGCCCCTCCCCCTCCCCCTCCCCCTCGCGGAGGAGGCCGAGCATCCGCCGCAACTGAACCATGGCGTCCCGCCCGGTCTCGGAGATGGCGTCGAAGGCGGCCTCGGCGCGCTCCGGGGCGGTCCGCACGGCCACGGGCCCGGCCTCCGCCTGCACGATCATCAGACTGACGGCGTGGGAGAGGATGTCGTGCATCTCCCGTGCGATCCGGGCCCGTTCGCGCGCGGCGGCCCGCTCGGCCTCCACGAGGTGGGCGCGCTGGCGGGCGTCGGTGAGCCGCCCGAAGACGTAGGCGGCGGCGAACACGAAGGCGGAGAAGGTCAGTTCACGCGCTGACCGGGTGTTGAGCCACACCCCCACGGGCACCGCGACGCACACCAGCACCCCGCTGACCAGCCGGATCCGCGGCGGCGACAGCACGGCGATCGTGTAGACGACGACAAGCCCGTTGTACGGCAACGGCTGCCCCGGCCCGTCCAGCGCCAGCTTGTACACCATGCTGGTCACCAGCACCGCCAGCAGCACAACGAACGGCGCCCGCCGCCGCCACACCAGCGGCACCACGGTCAACGTCATCAGCCCGTACGCCGCCCACGTCACCGGCGCCAGCCCCGCCGCCCGAGGCACCACGAACGGCATCGTCATGGCCCCCTGCACCAACAACGCGCCCCCGACATCCACCACCCAGGGATACCCATCAGCAAGTCCCCGCCCCCGGGCCCACCAGCCTCGCACTCCCCGTATGCCGTTCACGAGGCCCCACGGTAACGGGCCGGGCGACCCCAACTTGCTTGCGCAGCAAGGCTTCTGGATCCCCGTTCTCCCGGAAACGCCACGGCGGCATGCGCATCCTCCCCGCTGCGCAGGCCGCTGCCCCGCTCAGGCAAGAGGCCCCTGGCCGCTACAAGTTGAGCGTTTGTGAAGAAACGGGGCGCACCGTCCGCCGCCCCTCCCGGAGCCACCGACCCGCAGGCATCATGGCGACCGAGGGGCCAAAACCGAGGGACCAGGACCGAGGAGCCAGGACCGAGGGGTCAAGGCCTCAGGGTCAAGCCGAGGCCAAGGGGGCAGCCATGAGGAACGAACCGTACTCGGCCATCCTGCTCAAGTTCGGTGTCCTGGTCGGCCTGTTGTACATGCCGGTCCTCGTCCTTCACCTGGGCACCTGGCTCCCGTTCGCCGGAGCCTCCGCCTACCTCCTCTGGGAACTCCGCCGCCTCCACAACGCGTTCGACGCGCTCTCCGCCGCCCGGAGCGAGCGGCAACAGGACGCCGTCCAGCAGGAGTCGGCCCCCAGCGAGCCCCTCAGGCACTGAGCGCGCCTCAGCGGGCGGGCGCCGGCGGCGGTGCCGTACTCAGCCGCCGTACGAGCCGCGTGGGAACGAGCGTCGTCCCATGCTCCTCGCTCTCCTCCTCCCCTTCCCCTTCCCCGTCCTCTTCCTCCCGCCCACCCTCCCGCATCTTCCGGAGCACCCCGTCCACACACAGCCGCCCCACCTCCGCGAAGTCCTGGTGGACGGTGGTGAGGGGCGGCAGGAAGGACGCGGCCTCGGGGATGTCGTCGAAGCCGACGACACTGACGTCCTCGGGGACCCGACGCCCCCGCTCGTTCAGGGCCCGCAACAACCCCAGCGCCATCTGGTCGTTCGCGACGAACACGGCCGTACAGTCCGCCTCCTCGGCGATCCGCAGCCCGGCCCGGTACCCGGACTCCGCCGACCAGTCCCCGCGCACCAGCGCCGGCACCTCCGCGACGCCCGCCTCCTCCAGCGTCTCCCGCCACGCGTTCGCCCGCCGCTGCGCCGCGAACGAGCCCTCCGGCCCGGCCAGATGCCACACCGTCCCGTGCCCCAGCTCCAGCAGATGCCGTACGGCGTCCCGCGCGCCCCCGGCCTGGTCGGTGTCGACGACGGTGTACCGGTCCCCGGCGTCCGAGTCGGCCACCACGACCTGCACCCCGGGCGGCACGGACACGGTCGCCGCGTCCAGCAGATGGACCTCCATGATCACGATGACCGCGTCCACGGCCAGCTCCCCGAGCCGCGAGAACGCCCCGTTCACCTCGTCCTGCGTCGGCACGGCGACGGGCAGCAGCGTGACGGCGTACCCCTCCCGCGCGGCGGACGTGGCGATCGCGTCGAGCGTGCGGATGTTCCCGAGGGTGGAGAGCGAGAAGGTGATCACGCCGAGCGTCCGGAACTCCCCGCGCCGGAGCGCCCGCGCCGCGCTGTTGGGCCGGTACCCCAGCTCCCGCATCGCGTCGAGGACCTGCCGCCGGGTGTCCTCGTTGACCCCGGCGAACCCGTTGGAGACGCGGGAGACGGTCTGGGCGGAGACCCCGGCGAGGCGCGCGACATCCCCCATGGAGGGTCCCTGCCGGGGCCGGGCCGTACGTCTGCGCGCGACACGCCCGTCGGTCACGTCCACCTGGGTTCCCCCGACTCTTCCGCCTGGCCCGGAACTACTTGCTGATCCCTGACGAGTCCTTGACCGCCGCGATTCGGACAGTGTAGACATCCGCCTCAGTGGATGTTTACGTAAACATTCACTGCGACAAACCCTACGAGAGCACTACGAACCCTGGCAATCAGGCGCCCACCACGCACGACGCACGACGCACGACGCTGAAGGCATCGCACCGCACTGAACGCCGGCCCCGATCTCCGTGTACGTCCGCCGGGACGCGGCACACGGAAGAGTTGGAGTACTCGAATGGCACACCGCACCCGTACGAACCGCACTCGTACGAGACGGCTCTTCGGGGCCATCGGCATCACGGCCCTGGCCACCGGCACGGCCATGGCCACGACCTCCCTGCCGATGGCGCACGCCGACACGACGGCCGCCGCTGCCACCGCGGTGACGGTGAGCCCCGACCCCTCCTACATGGGCGACAGCTTCGAGGGCTGGGGCACCAGCCTGGTCTGGTTCGCCAACGCCACCGGCGACTACCCGGCGCCGATCCGCGAGAAGCTCGCGAACCTCCTCTTCGGCGAGGACGGCCTCAACCTCAACATCGCCCGCTACAACATCGGCGGCGGCAACGCCCCCGACGTCAAGGACTACCTGCGGGCCGGCGGCGCGGTCGAGGGCTGGTGGAAGGCCCCGGCGGGCACCACCCGCGAGGACGTCGACTGGTGGAGCGCGGACGACGAGAACGACTGGAACAAGAACGCCGACGCCACCCAGCGCTGGTGGGTCGACCGCATCAAGAAGGACATCACGCACTGGGAGACCTTCAGCAACTCCCCGCCGTGGTTCATGACGGAGAGCGGCTACGTCTCCGGCAACTTCGACGCGTCGAAGGACCAGCTGAAGGAGGAGTCGGTCGAGGACTTCGCCAAGTACCTGGTCGGCGCCACGGAGCGCCTGGAGAAGGCGCACGGCATCAGGGTCGACACCCTCGACCCGTTCAACGAGCCCAACACCAACTACTGGGGCACCAAGCTCGGCGCCGACGGCCAGCCGACCGGCGGCCGCCAGGAGGGCGCCCACATAGGCCCGGAGCTCCAGCAGAAGGTCATCAAGGCGCTGGGCCCGGTCCTGGACGACTCCCGCACCCGCGCGGAGATCTCCGCGATGGACGAGACGAACCCGGGCACGTTCGCCACGAACTGGAACTCCTACCCCCAGGAGGTCCGTGACCTGGTCGACCAGATGAACGTCCACACCTACGGCACCAGCCAGCGCACCACGGTCCGCGACCTCGCCAAGGGCGCCGACAAGCCGCTGTGGATGAGCGAGGTCGAGGGCGACTGGGGCGACGGCCAGAGCTTCACCGACATGCGCCCCGGCCTGGGCCTCGCCCAGCGCATGGTGGACGACCTCCGCGAACTGGAGCCCAAGGCCTGGGTGTTCTGGCAGCCGGTCGAGGACTACGACAACATGAAGCCGGGCGGCGAGTCCGCCAAGGGCGGCAACTGGGGCTCGATCCAGCTCTCCTTCTCCTGCGGGAAGTCGGACACCCTCGCCACCTGCCCCATCTACACGAACACGAAGTTCGACACCGCCCGTAACTTCACGCACTACATCAAGCCGGGCGACAACCTGATCAAGACCAACGACGAGTCGAGCACGGCCGCGGTCTCGAAGCACGGCAACCGGGCGACGATCGTCCACGTCAACAGCACCACCGAGTCCCGCGCGGTGACGCTGGACCTCTCGAAGTTCGGCGACATCTCCAAGCACGCGAAGGTGACCCCGGTGGTCACGGACGCGGCCGGCAAGCTGATCCAGCAGAAGGCGGTCGACGTCACCGACAAGCAGGCCACGATCACGGTCCCGGCCCAGTCGGTGACCTCGTTCCTGGTCAAGGGCGTCTCGGGCGTGTCGGCCAAGGCCGAACTCCAGGACGACCACACCTACACCCTCACGGGCTTCCAGAGCAGCAAGAACCTGGCCATCGCCGCCGACGGCAAGAGCCTCAACATCAAGACCCCGAGCACCGCTCCCGGCTCCGGCCAGCAGTGGACGGTGGACCGCATCGGCGAGGCGGTTCCCGACAACCGCGCCCGCTACGCCCTCACCGAGCCCACCTCGGGCAAGCGCCTCGCCATCCGCAACGGCTCCCTGGTCGCGGAGCCCGACACCGGCACCCGCGACAAGGCCGCCCAGTGGATCCTCTCCACCACAGGCGACAAGACCTGGACCCTGGTGAACGTGGCGACGGGCCAACTCCCCGACGTCTACGGCCAGTCCACGAATGACGGCGCCGGCGTCGGAGTCTGGACCCCGAACTCGGGCTACAACCAGCGCTGG
This sequence comes from Streptomyces sp. NPDC107538, assembly GCF_055657445.1. Taxonomy (NCBI): domain Bacteria; kingdom Bacillati; phylum Actinomycetota; class Actinomycetes; order Kitasatosporales; family Streptomycetaceae; genus Streptomyces; species Streptomyces sp. NPDC107538. The sequence continues at coordinate 407,930 of NZ_JBVKAY010000003.1, forward strand.
AAGCTGACGGACGTGACGCCGGCGACCACGTCGTAATCGTCGAAGGCACAGGCCCCACGCGGAAGCCCCAGGCAGCCATGCTGCCTGGGGCTTCTTCCGTACCGACGACAGTCAGCCACGATGGCGGGTGCGCCGACTGATCAGGCGCGCGCATCTCGGAGTCCCCGCTGACATCGAGCGCGCTCTGCGGTCCGTCGCGACGTAGGCGGAGCCGAGTCCCGCCTGCGATACATTCGATCATGTACAGTGATATACTGGCTGATGTATACGGAGGTGGGCTCATGAGCAGAACCGTCATCGATCTCGACGACGACGCGCTGGACGCCGCAGCGAAGGAACTGGGCACTTCCACGAAGCGGGACACCATCAACACCGCCCTGCGTGAGATCGTCGCACGCAACCGTCGCTTGCGTGCCGTGCATGAGCTGCAGGATCTCGCGGATGAAGGCGCCCTCGACATCGCATTCCTCCTGGACAAGCGCAACTATCGAGGTGGTTCCGCCCGGTGAGCGTTGCCGACTACCTCATCGATACGTCCGCCCTGGCTCGCGTTCTGCTGCGTCAGGCAACCGAAGAGTGGGAGCAGAGGATGGGCGCCGGTCTGATCGCCCTGTGCGACCTCACCGAACTGGAAGTCCTCTACTCCGTACGTTCCGCGAAAGACCGCGAGGCCGTCCAGGAACGGCTGAACCAGTTCACCTGGTGCCCCATGCCCGACGGCGTCTACCGGCGTGCCCGCGTCGTCCAGCGCGAGCTCACCGCCAAGGGGGAGCACCGCAGCGCCGGAGCCGTCGACCTCCTCGTGGCCGCAGCCGCAGAAGAAGCAGGACTCATGCTGCTGCACTACGACCGCGACTTCGAAACCATCGCCCGCACCACCGGGCAGCCGGTCCGAACGGTCGACCTCAAGTAGCCGGCCGGCTCCCCGATCCACCGCCACCGCAGACACGCCGACCTCCGCCGTACCGATGGCGAGCACCGAGGTACCAGGTGACCAGCGGTATTCGACCGTGCTCGAAACGCCTGGTGCCGGTCGGGAGACGCCACTGACCATGAGGGTGTCGCGGGAACGACAGTTCCTGCCACACCCAAGGGAGAGACGCGTGAATCCACTGAGCTCGCGGAAATCGTCGAGCATGCGCTGTGCCTCGCTCGCACTCGGACTGGTCGCCGCGTCCGTGTTCACCACGGCTATGGCCTCGCCGTCGATCGCCGCGCCGGCCCAGACCGCCTCGTCCGCGCAGACGGCGGACGCCAAGGTGGAGCAGCAGATCGAGGACCTGCTGCGCCAGAACGAGGGCGCCGAGCGGGTGGGCAAGGACCGGGTACGGCTGGAGCCGGGCGTCGAGCTGACCGTCGCCCCGTCCACCCGCGCAGCCGCCGGCCTGGGCGACTGCAGGCCCGGCTACGCCTGTGTATGGCAACACAGCAACTACACCGGCAACCGCCTGGACTTCTACTACTACCGCTCCTACGAACTCGCCAGCTACCCCATGCCCGGCGGCGGCACCTGGCAGGACCAGGTCAGCTCCTTCTTCAACAACCAGACCGGAGGCGCCTGGATGGTCGGCAAGAACTGGCTCACCGAGGGCGGCAGCAGCGGCTGGGAGTGGATCTTCGGCGGCCCGGGCGCATACGCCGAACCCCAGGTAAGCGCCAACGACCGAGCCGACCTGATCCAGCTGTACGCGTAACCCAGAACCGCGCCGCCGCCAGCCCGAACCAGGCCACAGCCCCGACCGGGCCGGATCGGCGATCGCACCACGACCACGGGCCTCGGCCCGTCAGCCCCCGAGCCGGACAACTTCAGCACACCAGCCCGAAACACGCGGCGTGGCACCGGCAGGGTGCGGCGCCGCGTTCCGCGTTGCCGCCGATGGACCATGCCGCGGAGGGCGCGTAGCCGCGATACCGCTTCGCGGCGCGGGACGGCACGGTCACAGGAAGGCCATCGCCGCCATGCGGACCGATACGTCTTGAATTCGGGCCGAGATGCATCCGATGCAAGTACCGATGTTCGGAGAACCGGACTAACCGCCAGCTGAAGGCGATTCCGTGGCCGTGCGTGCGGCGGCTTCCTAAATGCGGGCTCGCCGGATCACCCGCTTGGGTCCGATGCCGACGTGCTCGGCGAACAGTCGCTGCAGCTGGCGCGCGCTCATGTCGGCGATCGCTGTGAGCTGGGACACCCGTAGAACAGAAGGGTCGGTGCTGATCGTTTCGACCAGCCTGGCGGCTTTGTCGATGGCAGGGTCAGGAGTGGGCCCGAAGCCGCGCACGAGCGCGGCTGCCAGTTCTAGCGCGGTGGGCACGAAGGGTTCGGCGATGATGGCGTCTGCTGCTGCCCGCGCCGCCGAGCCGAAGATCTCTTCGACGTCCAGGACTCGGTCGGTAAGGGTGGACACCGGGGCGGTGAGGAAGGGGCGGAAGCCGCCGGGTCGGAATCGCAGGGCAAGTACCCGGCCGGTGCCTGAGATCTCTCGGGTGCACGTGTCGCTCACGATGCCTGTGATCTGGGCCTGCCCGCCGGTGGTGAAGGTGAGGTGGACCACCCCGGCGCGCGGTCGAGCCGGAACCGCTCAGCCGCGGTGTGCGGGTCGAGGATGGCCCGTTGTCGCGTTTGTTCAATACCCGTCATCGTCGTCCTGTCTACCGTGCCTGATGTCAAACGGGGAAGGGATGGCATGGAAACGAGATTTGTGATGGCCCGGGCCTCGGAAGCGGCGGTGGACATCGTGCGCGGGATCGGGCCGGACGAGTTCGGCGGAAGCACACCGTGCCCGGAGATGAAGGTCGGGGCACTCGTGAATCACCTGATCTTCTTTACCGGCGTGCGGGGCCACGCGGCGGGACTGAAGCAGCCTCCACAAGCCCAGCCGGATGAAGTGGCGGAGGGGCATGATTTCACCGCGGAGCCGGATTGGGCCGAGGCGTATGCCGCCCGGTCGGCGGCGGCCGCCGCTGTCTGGAGCGATCCGCAGGCGTGGGTCGGCGAGACGGTGCTGACTGGGAGCGGGCGGATGCCGGCCCGCTTCATCGGTGGGATCGTGCTGGGCGAGTGGCTGCTGCACGGCTGGGACCTGGCGGTGGCGACCGAGCAGAAGCTGAACGTGGATGAGGAACTCGCGGCGGCGCTGTACGAGGACATCGCCGGCAAGGCCGAGATGGCCAGGCAGTACGGGGTGTTCGGCCCCGAAGTCAGCGTGCCTACGACTGCGCCGCTGTTCGACCGCGCTCTGGGACTGGCGGGCCGCGACCCGTCGTGGAAACGCCGAGCCTGACCGCATGTGAACGCACGTGTGCCCAGGTGCCCAGGTGCCCAGGGATCGGATCGGAGCCTGGGTAGTCGTCGGAGGGCGGGTGGACGCTCGGCGACAGCCGGTCGGCCGGCAAAACGCGCATGGTGTTCTTTCCCGAGCCGGGCGGGCCGGTGAGGACGATCACCTTGCCGGGCGTTGGAAGCGACGCCGCACGGGTGGGCGGCTGGTCCATACGGCGATCTCTTCGCTGCGTTCGGCCAGGTGATGCTGTCCATGGACACGCTGGCCGCGCTGTGCGACATCCTCGGCTGCACCCCTAACGATCTGATCGAAGTACAGGTCGCGAACGCGCAGGTCCGCAAGCCCGCGGAAGGCACGCCGACACCACCACCGCCAGTTCGGCGCAGCACTATCCGACGCCCCGATTCGACATGAGTCGGCCAGAGCCGCCAGCCGTGGTCCGTGCCCGCGTTGTCGCGTATCTGAAGCGGGCGGTTCCGGAACTCACCGTGGAGGAAACCGAGCAGGCGCTGGCCACTGTCAATGCGCACCGCCACGTCGGCCTCCACCGCTTGGATGACCACCTGCGCCAGCATCCGGACGCGTTGAGCTCGGGTGACGCGGATGTGCCCCCTTCTTTGCACCGCCTTCTGCGTCACCTGCACGCGGCTGGGCGCCAGGTGAGCGTTCCGACGTGCGTGTGGTGCGGCAAGCAGCTCCGATTACCGGAGCGGAGTCCGCAGGGACGCGTCTGTTCCCAGCTGTGCTGCCGCGGGCCGAATGCGGGTCTGCATCCGCTGCGATGTAGTGCGCGTCGTGGCTGCGGTGCTGCCGGAGGGGCCGTTATGCAGCAGTTGCGTAGCTGCAGACCCGTCGCGGCACGAAGAGTGCGGCGTCTGCGAACGCCGGGCGCGCGTCAACCGCCGTCTGACGGACGGTCGGCCGTTGTGCGCGGCCTGCGCACAACGCCCTGCTGAATCCGCAGTTCCTGCGGTCAAGCGGGCCTGGTGGCACGACGGCTTGAGACCGGCCCCTTGTGTGACAGTTGCTATCGCGCTCACCGCCTGCCGCGGGAGTGCGGACTGTGCGGCAGGACAACCGTCATCCATGTCAGAGCACGCAACGGTGCTCCTGAACTATGCCGGTCATGTGCCAAGGGCCCCCTGGCCGTGTGCATCAACTGCTGAAGACTACGGCCCTGTACTGGTCTTCGGGCGGGAGTGCCGCGCTGCAGTTCCTGCCGGTCTCACCCTGTCGTTCCATGCACGCGGTGCGGGCAGCACAAGCGACGCCGGGCTCGATGGCCGTTAGGAGGCGTATGCGCTTCCTGCTACGGCTACATCCGCTCGCACCCGCGTCCGTGCGCGACATGCGGCCGCACCCGACCTTTGATCGGTCCGGGAAACCGAACGTGGTGCCCGCTGCGCCCGCTGCGTGTTGCGTGACCGCCTCGCCACCGAATTCCTCAGCAGCCGCGGCAAAGTGCCCGCAGAAGTCCGGCCGCTGCTTGAGGCGTTGGTGCGCGTCCCCAGAGCGCGTTCGATCCTGGTCTGGCTGGACAAGCCGCGCGGTGGAGCCGCATGTCTGCGTCGCCTGGTCGATGACGATCTCCCGCTCACCCACGAGACGCTTGACTCGGCCGGACCCGGACAGGGGCCGGCGTTGCTGCGAGCCACCCTCGTCCACCTCGGTGTCGTTCCGGCACGCAATGAGCCCCTGGCAGGCTTGCAGCCCTGGCTGGAGCGCACGCTCACGCCACTGCCGGCGCAACACCGCCGCACCCTGCACATCTACGCAGAATGGGCCCTGTTGCGACGGGCCCGACGACGGGCGGCACGAGGGCGCCTCACGCCGGCCAGCGCGGCAGCGGTCCGCAATGCCATTCGCCGCACTGCCGCGTTTCTCACCTGGCTGGACGACCACGACATACCGCTGGCCAGCCTTACTCAAGGCGACATCGACGCGTGGCTGTCTGAGCGCCGGGATCGCCGCCATGTCCGCTTGTTCCTGCGCTGGGCCCACGAGCGTCGTCTCACCGGGCACCTTGAGATCAGCGACCGCCCCCGCGACGAACCCCACTGCTGGTGGAGCGAGTCCGAGCACTGGACGCACCTGCGACGCTGTCTGCATGACGAGGCGCTGCCCCTGGATGTGCGGGTGACCGGGGCCCTCATGCTGCTGTATGGAATGCCGATCACACGAATCGCTGCTCTCACGCGCTCCGACCTCACGGGCGGCACACCTCACCTGCGCATAGGCGAGCACCCCGTGGCGCTGCCGCCCGCCGTCCACCAGCTGCTGCAGCGTCAAGCCGACCACACCGAGCCGATCTCGGCGGTGGGTCGCATCACGCCGCGCCCCGGCTGGCTCCTGCCCGGCTACGCCCCTGGGACTCACCAGTCAGCCCCCGCACTCGCGCGCAAGATGCGTCTCCACTGCTTGCCCGCCCGCCCCAGCCGGAACACCGCTCTGCTCGCACTGGCCGCAGACCTGCCCGCGTCAGTGCTCAGCGACACCCTCGGCATCAGTATCAGCGCAGCCCTGCAGTGGACCCGCCGAGCAGCCCGCGACTGGAACACGTACCTGACCTCGCGATCCGGCCCGAGACCAGCCACAAACTCGGGGACGTCCTGAGTCGGATCCTGAGCTGATCAGCTGTAGATATCGCGCCCAGGCGCACACAGGGGGTTCGTCGCTGCGGCGTCGCGGCGGATGAAGATTGCGGATTCGCCTCCATTGACCGGTATCACCCAGCAGAGCTGATAGTGCTGGCGTAGAACTGCTCTCTTGGTGATCTCGGCGGGAGTGTTGTCCAGGGGCTGACCGGGACGATCGCGCAAGACATTGATCTCACGATGCTGGAGCATGCGCTGTCGGATGACGTCCGGTGACGCCTCGACGCCGTACAACGTTCCGGACGCAGCCGGCGTCTGCTGCAGCGCAATGTCGTCGAGCGGCCCGAAAACAGCGGGCCGGGCAAGTACCCATGCGCGGCGGCGTGCAGGCTGGAAGAGAACCGGTTCGGGGTCTCCCGGGACGGTGACGGTGAGCCCCCAATAGCTCTCCACCGTGTCGGTGCGACTGGCAGCGGAGCGTATCTGCCAGTACCAGGGGCCGAGCGCTGAGAAGAGAGCGAAGGCCACGGCGGCTGTGGCGTACAGCTTGCGCCGCCTGCGCTCTGAAGCCGCCTCCACTCGCAGAATCCGCTGCCAGTGCCGCAGGGCCTGGCCGACGAGGAGAGCCAGGCCGGACATGCAGTACAGGACGTAGCGATCGACGTACCACGGCTGTACGAGGGACACCGTGAGCAGGAATCCGGCAGGGACGATCAGGAGCGGCATGCCGAGCGTCGAAAGCGTTACTGCCCTGGCCGCGCCCGTCTTCTGCCGACGAAGCACGCACCCCAAAGCGGCCGCCACGGCAGCAGGAACCACGAACCCCAGCCAGTCCTGCAGACCCGGTCGGCTCAGCCAGTCCAACTGCGCTGACGCCTGACCGGCACTGACCACAGCCAGCGGCGCCACGGCGCAACCGACGAAGGCGATCATCACCAACCAGCGGCGTCCGAGACGGCGCAGGTGGCCGCCACGCCAGAGCGTCACGGCGTGCGCGAGGATGACCAACAGAGCGAACACATGCAGCCACCCGCCCAGCAACAGCAACCCTGCATACCCGACCCACCAGCGTCGCCGGCCGTCCTGCAGCGCGCGCACGAAGCACCACGTCGCCCATACCACCGCGGCACTCACCAGCGCATAGGAGCGGGCCTCCTGCGCGTAGAACTGCACCTGGGGAACGCACAGGAAAGCAACTCCGGCCAAGAATCCGGTTGCTGGGTCACCGAGCCGGGTCCCGATGGCGTAGACCCCCAACACAGCAGTCACCGTGCCGAGCACCGACAGGACCCGCAATGTCAGGACGCCGTCGTCCCATACCCCAAGTGCAAGATGGGCAAGGAAGTAGTACAGGCCGTGGACGGCATCGATGTTCTGTACCAAGAGCCACATCTCTCCTGGGGTTCGCTTGGCCACGGCATAGCTCACCGTCTCGTCCCGCCAGGACGACGCGTCGCGGTCGAGCTTCCACAGACTCACCAGCGAAGCCAGCAGCACGAGACCGACCGCGAGCAGCTGCCGATACCTGCGGTTCAGCCGATCTTGATCAAGCACCGGATGCCGCAGGTCAGGTGCCCTCCATGTCTCCAGATAGCCGAGCACCGTTGTCACGGGCACCCGGAACAGAGCTGGCGACACGCGCAGGCGCTCACGCTGAGCCCGACAGCTGCCAAGCGCAACTGTCTGCACACGGCCTTCCCCCATTACCAACCTCCGCCATCCCAGACCCAGTTGTACAGATCAAGCTGCAACAGACGGAACATGCCGGGTGCCCGAGGCTCGTGTTGCTGCAGCATCAGGGGTCGGTGGCGGTGGTCTGGGGAAGAGCCATGGACGCCCCCGGCATGAGGATCTTCGCGTCGCCCGCGGAAGAATACCTCGTGGTTGGAATACGTGCCCGGTACCAGCTGGCAATGCCATGAGGCCGACGCAGCTGAGCCATCAGCTTGGGAAGCTGCGGGCATTCGCGGCCGGTTTGTTCCCCGCTCGATCTGGTGCGGATGTGGTGCGGTGCATGCATTTCAGGGGCGGTCCAAGTGGCTGCCGAGTACCCGACTGCTCTGCGCAAGGAACTCATGCATCGCGGCGCGGTAGCGGTCTCGCCGGGACTGATACTCGGCTTCTTCCACGTCGCCTCGTCGCCAGTAGGCTCCAAGTGCTTGGCCGGCGTCGTTGACTTCGCGTAGGGCAGCCAGCAGTCCAGCGTCCTGAGTCAGGATCTGAACCCGCGCAGATGCAAGACGATGACCTGCCAAGTCCCACCCGACCACCCGACTCTCAAGGTTCAGGACGTGCTCCTCCCAGATGCGGTTGAGCAGATCCCCACTTGATGCCGCCACGTGAGCGCACGCGTCCATGAGCAACTCCACGGACTTGGCGCGTGCCTCGCTGCGCTTATTGAGGTACTGCCCAAGCAGTGCGATAGCTGCTCCGGTAACGGTTGCGAGAAGCGTCCCCCATGCGTTCATGCTGACATGCTTCCCACATCATGCTTTCCAACTGTGGTGGTGGGGTGCTGGGCTCGGTTCGAGGGCGGTCACCTGTGCTCATGGGCTGCTGGCCTGCTCGGCGAGCCTGACGGGCGGCCTCCTCTGAACTGCCGTGAACGGTGCTGAACGAGACGGAAACTGAGACGGCGACGCGGGGGAAACTGTTTCACTCCTCACCAGGTGGGATGAGGCGATCGGCGCTCTCAGCGTCGTCCACGTGCCCGTGGGCGTCGACGGTGAGTGGGGTGGCTCGACCGTTGGACGTGACCAGCCATGTGAGCACCTGTTCGGTCAACGGGCCGTTGTCGGGTCCCTCGTCCTTCCAGTACGCGCGCCAGCCGCCTCCTGGGATGGCTGCCACCACTTGGTCGGCCTGCTCCAGGTGGGAGAAGTCCGGATAGTCCGTCACCGGGCGGCGGATGCCGCGTTGGGGATCGACCACGAGCGCGACGCCCGTCGTCTCGTCCCAGGCATCCACTCGCACTGTCCGACCGATCATCGTCACCGTGCCGGTGAAGATCGCGAGCCAGCCTGTCCCGTTGAAGTAACGCATGCGGTCATCGTCTATGACGGCGGCTGGGCTTGACATAGGCGGGACGGACTTCGATGCCCTGACGGGGCTTCAGCTTAAGAACGTGTGACGGCGGACGTTTAGCAGTGTGGCTTTCGGTAGTGACCTCTCCGTCCCGAAGCAACTTGGGTGAGGGCTATTCCTTGGGTTGGTGTGCTGCTCATCTGCGCTGATGGTCCGCACGCGTTCGCGATTGGTCGCCGTCGTCTGCTGGCGTTGTCACGCAGTTAGACACTCAGACGTGTTCGGCTCTGGCGGAGGCCTCGCGCGACCTCAGGCCTTCTCTCCCTGCAGAACGCTTGCGGCAAGATCATCGACGGACCGACGCAGCTCTCGTTCCGACATTGAGTCTCTGGGTCCGAACCGCTCGACGTAGAGCGTTGCTCCGTCACCCACTTCCACGGTGAGCTGAGCCTTCCAAGTATCGCCATACAGGACTTGGCGGGCAGCGGCACGTCCCTCGATCAGCAGTGGCACTGCTTTCTCCGGGATCACGTCTGTTGCATCCACCGTCTGCTGCAAAGACGCTGTAGTGGGATAGAAGGCGACCACAAACCCAGCTGGCTTATCCGCGTCGTCCTCCGTCATCATCAGATAGCAGGAGGCCCCACCCTCCTCCTCGGCCACTGGAGACGCCTCTCTGATGCTGAGCTCCTGCTGCATTGCATCGCTGACGAGCTCGCAGACCGTTGCTTTGCTGACTCCGGCAAGGATTGAAGAGCTTGCAGACGCCGAGGCATTTGTGGCCTCGGAAGCGCGTGCGACGGCATACCCGATGCCAGCGCCAACAACCAGGGAGGCCGCCGCAGTAAGGGCCATGGTGCTTGTCACAGGGCCGCGACTGCGCTTCGTGACGGCCGCAGCTCCCTCTGGGGAAGCCGCAGCCTGATTGCTCTCGGGAGTTGGGGTGTCCTGGCTGACCATGAGAAGAGGATCACATCGGCACTGACGCCGTAGGTGCAGTGATGCCTCATCGTTACGCATGGTCGAACTGGGCTTGTTCCGCATTGATGGACATCCTTCCGGGGCAGGGCCCCTGATCTCGGATGTCCGTCAATGCGGAACAAGCCCAGTCTGTGTCTTTGCTCCGCCTCCCGGCAGGCCTGGTTCGGGTCTGCCGGGAGGCCATGGTGCTGGTCTGCGATGTGGTGTCCTACGCCCGCCCCACGATGTGCGCCATCCCGGGCGAGGTCTGAACCGACTGGCGGCAGTCCGGTGCGGTTGGTGGGGGCGGCTCGCCGTCGAGTGCGCGGCACAAGGCCGCGTGCAGATGCTCCGCCTCGGCAAGCGTGAGCGTCAGTTCGGTGTCCGTCGCGTGGCCGTCAGCCAGGGACAGGCGTAGCGGCACCGCGAGTTGGTTGTCGGTTGTGCGGCGTACGGGGCGGCCCTGGGGGCGCTTGATGGTCCAGGTCATGGCGTTGTTGTCTTTCCGATGTGGGCGAGGCGGTACGTGCCCCAGAGTTGGCGTCCGTCCTCGCAGCCGTCCTGGGCCTTGGGGGTGCCCTTGCAGCCAGCGGCGCACTTACGGGTGTGTTCGAACCACAGGCGGTAGGTGCGGAGCATGGGGATTTCGGTGCGGGGAGGGGGCGGCCGGCGGTTCTGCACGTCGGTCATCCGTACGCCTCCTCTGCCATCCGTGCTGCGGCGCGTGCGTGTTGGCGTACTTCGGGTGGGAGGAGGTAGAGGCCGACCAGGGTGCTGGTGATGTCCTCGGCGGAGACGGCCGGTACGTCGCTGGGAGGCCAGCCGCACGAGGTACGGCGACGGCGTGCGCTCGCGAGGATCGCGGCCCAGATCTCGGGTGCGGGGTTGGGGCGGGGCAGATCTGAGGCTGATGGTGTCGAGGCCAGGGTTGTGGGGGTGCGGATCAGGCCGTGGTTGGGGGCGGGTGGGCCGAAGACGACCCTCCTCACCCACACGAGTGACCGTGATACACAGTTCATCGTCGACTCCGCTGTAGTCGGCCGTGCCCCGGGAGGTAGCCGCCTCGCCGGGGTTTGGCGTTGGTCGGTGCGGAGACCACGGTCTCGTCATCGCGAGACGGGAGGAAAGGAAAGTTCCGGGCGGGCAACTTCAGGCGAGCGGGAAACTTCTCTCTCACGGTGTGCTTCCGCGTCACTACCGTGGGTGGGGTGACCTCGGGGGCCGAGGGCGCATGGGGACGGAGGGTTCATGTCGGCTCAGCATCAGCCGAATCTCACGCTGCGTCGGCTCATGACCGAGTACGGGTTCACCAGGGAGGCTCTCGCGGAGGCGGTGAACGAGGCGGCCGAGCGGACCACCGGCGAGCCCGGCAACTGCAGCGCGCGTCTCGTCGGCTACTGGCTGAGCGGCAGGGTCTCCTGGCTGCGGGAGCGCAGCCGTGTCCCGCTGGAGGCGGTGTTCGGCCGTACCGCCGAAGAACTCGGCTTCCGGGCTCCCGCCTCGCAGGGCGAGGGGGTTACCGTGCGGAGGAGACCCCGCACCCCGCCCCAGGATGTGCCCGTGCGACGCCGTCAGTTCATCATCGGCCTGACCGGAACTCTTCTCGCCCTGCCTCCGCTGCCGGAGTCGGGGAGGCTCGGCGTGAGTGACGTAGACCGTGTCCAGGCAGCCGCCGCGAAGCTCCACCAGATCGACGACCTACGCGGAGGAGGGCAGCTGTCGGACATCGCGGCGAGGTACATCAAGTACGTGGAGGACGCCGCCCGGCGGTGCACGTACGGCGGCAACGTGGAAGCGCGACTTCACCGGGCGCTCGGGGAGATGGCCACCAGCGCGGGGTGGTTCGCGTTCGACGCGGGGCAACAGGAGAAGGCTCGGCGTTGGTGGGATGCCGGGCTGCGCTATGCCCTGTTGGGCCGGGACAAGCCGCTCCAGGCGCGCATCTGGTCTTCGATGTCCCATCAGGCATGGCAGTTGGGACATGGGGGCGAGGCCGTCTCGATCGCTCGGGCGGCTCTGGAGGAGACCAGGGGGCGGCGGGACGGGCAGCTCTCGTCGCTGTTGCATTCCAGGGTGGCCCAGGGGCACGCCTTGCAAGGCGAGTCCGGCTGGTGTGCGCGGTCCCTCTTACGCGTGGAGAAGGACTTCGACCGGGAGCCGGTCGAACCGCAGAGATGGCTGGCCTTCTACAACGCCGGCGAACTGTCGGCCACGGCCGCCCTGTGCTTCGTGGACCTGCGTCAGTACGACAGAGCCGTCGGCGCCGCCCGCGAGTCCCTGCACACCGTGCAGTCGGGCCCGTACCGGCGCAACCAGCTCGCCTCACACGTACGTCTCGGGCGTGCGCTCTCTGCGGCAGGCGAGCTGGAGGAGGCGGTGGCGGTCGGCAACGAAGCGCTCGCGCTCCTGCCGGAGGTGCACAGTCCCCGCATTGGCGGACGCCTGAAGCAGTTGCGGGACGAACTGGTCGACCGCGTCGCACCCGACGCCCTGGAATTCTCCCAACGATACGAGGCGGTGGCCACATGACCGTAGACCTGCTGACGACCAGCTACTACACCGGCGGACGGCTGGCGGAGATCCGCGGCACCCTGCTGGACGTGTACGCCGACGTGTACGCGGAGGACATCGCGACCAATCCGTTCTTCTCGATGGAGCGATTCGAGGAGCGGTTGGAGGGGCATGTCGCGGCCGGTGGGTGGGGGTGTGTCGTCGCTGAGGTCGGTGGTGAAGTGGCCGGCTTCACCTATGGGTTCACGGCTCGCGATGACGGGACGACGTTCAAGTTGTGCGAGAACATGCTGCGCGAGAAGTGGCGTAAGCGGGGGATTTCGCAGGTCATGCATGGTGAGTTGGTGGAGCAGCGGACGGAGGCCCGGGCTGAGTTGCTTGTGCGGCGGGAGCGGCCGCGGTTGCGGGCCATGTATGAGGGCTGGGGGTACGAGCGAGTGGGGGAGAAGCTGCCGTTCCCTGACTCGCCGCTGTACGACGTGATGGTTCTTGCCCTGCGCTGAACCGGGTCGTGGACAGCAGAGCCGCAACGGTCCATTGGTGCACGGCACGTTGGCCTAGTTGGCCTAGGGAGAAGAAGCACGTATGCCGCGAGAGGCCCCGTACCTCGATGTCGCGGACGACCTGCGCCGCCGGGTGAGGGCGGGGGAGTGGGCCGTCGGCGAGCGCCTGCCGTCGCGGGCGCGGCTTGCCGGGGAGTACGGGGTGGGGCGCAATGTGACGCAACGTGCCATGGAACGCCTGATCATCGAGGGTGTTCTGGAGGGGCGGGCCGGTTCCGGGACGTACGTCCGCGCGCCTCGTGAGCGGTTGCGGATGATCCGGTCCAGGCACCGTGAGCATCGGGGCGGTTCGCCGTTCCGTGCCGACATGAAGGAGCAGGGGCGGCGCGGTACTTGGGAGTCGCACAGCCAGGCCCGTGTTCCCGCGCCGGAGCGCATCGCCGAGCGGCTCGCCGTCGATTCGGGTGACCTCTGTGTCGTGACCCGGTACGAGTTCCTCGCCGACGGTCGGTCGGTTCAGCTGTCGGAGTCCTGGGAGCCGATGGCCATCACCGACGGCACGCCCATCGTCCTCCCCGAGATGGGGCCGCTCGCCGGCATGGGGGTCGTGGAGCGGATGCGTTCCATCGGGTTTGTCATTGCAACGGCCGTGGAGGTTCCTCGTCCCGGCCGGGCGACCCAGGAGGAGGCCAACCTGTTGGTATCAGCGTGGGTGAGCTGTTGACCCGTATCGAGCGCACCTACTACGACAGCGACGGTCGCCCCGTCGAGACCGCGGACGTCACCGTGGCGGACGGGCGCTGGGAGATCGCCTACGAGTTTCCGATCGAGCAGCCCGCGACCTGAAGCGAGCAGGGGCGGCTCGGATGCCGGTGGATGCCCGCCCGGGCACCGGGGACGGACCACCCGCGACGAGTCCCAGGGACTTCACCGTGAGCCGCCCGGTCGCACCCGTGCCGACCAGCCAGGGACACGCCGACCAGTCAGGGACACACCGAGCACAGGGACGACACGTAGCAGCTCACCCCGGGACCCGGGACCTGGGCTCGCTGGGCGATGAGGCTGGACGGGTGTAGTTCGGACGTGGCTCCGGTGCCCTCGGCTCGGAGCGTGGCGTCGCCGGGTACACAGGGGCATGCGTCTCGGCGCGGGGCGTGCCGGTGTCCTTCGCGGCCCGGGACCCGACGACTGGAAGAGCACCATGGCAGAGCGCGACCCTCGCAACCGCACCGGCCGGAGCCCGCTACGTCGGGGGTTCCTGACCGCCGTGCTCGCAGTCGGCATGCTGACGGCTTCAGCGGCACCGGGATACGGGACCGACACGGCCGGTCCGGCAGCCGGCCCACAGTTCACGCCGTTGACGGCGGCGGTGATGACCGAACCGACGCCGTTCCAGGCCACGGACGGCAGGACGCACCTCTCGTACGAACTGCTCACCACGAACGCACTGTCCAGCAGTACGCAGGTGCGCCTCGACCGTGTCGAGGTCCGGGACGCCCGCACGCACCGGGTAGTGGGCTCGCTCAGTGGCCAGGCGCTGGCCGATGCCGCCAATCCCGTGGGTGATCCCCTGCCGGGTGCGGACGGGTACACCCCGGCGCCCCCGGGGCCGACGCCGACCGTCATCCCGGGCTCCCAGCAGTGGGTCATCTGGCTCGACCTGGCCCTCGACCGCGGTCAGCATGTGCCCAAGGTCCTCGAACACCGTCTCTCGGGTGCCGTCGTCACCGCCTCCGGCTCCTCCCCGTTCGAGGAGACGGTTCAGGTCACCCCGACCGGCCGCACCGCGCCGCTGAACCTGAACGCGCCGGTACGCCCCGGCACGTGGTACTCCAGCGAGTCGTGCTGCGGGAACACCCACCACCGACGCGGCCTCGGTCCCATCAACGGCCGCTTCTACGTGCCGCAGCGCTTCGCGATCGACTGGTACCGGGTCGGAGAGCAAGGACAGACCTGGGAAGGCGACCCCGCGCGGCTCACCAGTTACCTGACCTACCGGCAGCCGGTCGTCGCCGCTGCCGGCGGCAGAGTGGTGGAGGTCCAGGACGGGATCCCGGACAACACGCCGCCCGTCACGCCGCCGGTCCCGCCCATCGAGGAGACCGTCGGCAACCACGTCACCGTGGAGGTCGCGCCCGGCCGCTACCTGCTCTACGCCCACCTGACGCCCGGCTCGCTCAGGGTCCGGGAAGGCGACCGCGTCGAACCCGGCCGGGTTCTCGGGCTGATCGGCAACAGCGGCAACTCGACCACGCCGCACCTGCACTTCCAGGTGATGACCACGGCCGAGTTCTTCCCGACCGACAGTCCGCCCTTCACCTTCCGGGAGTTCCGCGTCGTCGGGCAGGTCGAGCCTCGCATCTGGGACGACAACCTGGGCCTGCAGCCGACCGGTGTCCTGCCGATCACGCCCTCGCCGTACGAGGGCCTTCACCGTGCGCGGTATCCGCTCGACCGCGAGGTGCTGGAGTTCTGACCGGATTCCGGTCGTGCCGACGGTCGAGCCGACGTCGAGACAACGACGAAGGCCCAGGACGCCGACCTGGGCCTTCTCTCAAGAGCGGATGACGGTCGAGTTCCCGCTGTCCCCGTGGTTCCCCGCAGGATCTGGCACGTGTGTGTCGAGCGGTCCTTCGACCTCCTCCACCAGGTCGGACGCTGCTTCAGAGCGTTGGTACCCTCCGCCTCCAGGGCGAGGCGAGGGAGATGATCGTGGTAGCGGAACCGTCGAGTTCTCCGAGGCGCCGGCTCAGTGGAATTGGCTTCGGCCTCGTCTTCGGCGGGCTGACCGCAGTGGTGACCATTGGTGCGATGGGGAGGGCGTGGGCTGCTTGTGACATTGGAAATGGCGTAACCAATGGCATGGCTTTGCTGTTTCTCGCGCCTCTCATCTGGATCGCCGCCGCGGTTTCTTGGGTGATCCTGCACAGCACCCTCGGACGACGTCATCGCGGAGCGGCCCTGATGACAGGGTTCGTCTTCACCTTGTGGTTCACCTGGTTCCTTGTCACATGGCTCGGGATGCCGGACTCCTACCCCGCCCCGGTGTGCCCGGGCAACGTCCCACCCTGGTGGCCGAGCTTCATCCCGGCATGAGTCAGGCATGACTCCGACATGACTCCGGCCTGGCTTGTGAACCACCTTGGCACCGCAGGTCAGCGACTCAGCACACCTCAGTGCGCTGAGTCGCTGACCTGCTCTTATGTGCAGTTCCTAGTCAACGTGTAGGTCAGAGCCTTGCGATCGTCATGCAGGCTGCTCGATCGGTGGGGACGGGGGGTCAGGAGGGCTTGACCGCCGAGACCCCGGTGGCGGTCACCTTGTTGTCGCACAAGGCCCACCACCCGTCGTTCAGGGCGACCTGGTGCTTCCCGGAGCGCGGCAGCCCGATGACCATCGTCGGATACGCCTTCGGGGTCTTGCCCGACACGCAGTAGCCGTCGCCCTCCCCCTGGACCTGGACGAAGGTCAGCTTCACCCACGCCTTGCCGTGCGGCCGGAGCTTCACGGTGGCTGCCTTGCCCTTGCGGGTGACCTTGAGCGGGGTGTTGTGGGTTGGGGAGCCGTTGCCGGCGCCCGCGACTGCCGGATGGCCCTTCAGGACGCACGTCCTCCCGGAGGCGTTGGTGAACTGCACGACCGCCGCCCCGGTCCCGGTCCCGACGGGCGGGTGGGCGGCCTGCCAGGCGCTGACCCGGAGGGCGGAGGCCGCGCAGGCGGGCGGCGGGGCGGAGGTGGTGGTGCTCGCCGCCATGGCGGTGCCGGGCAGGATGCCGGTCACCGCCGCCGCGACGGCCGTGACCGCCGTCGTCGCCAGAGCCGCCCTGCGAATGCCGTTGCTGTGCCGCATGCTGTCGTCCCCCTGAGTCGCTCGTCCGCGGGCTTCGGTCGTCGGTTGTTGTCCCGCGGTACGCGTGGTCGTGGTCGTCGTACGTGAGTGCAGATAGGACGGGAGAGCGGCAGGGTTCTGTGCGGCGACTACTTGTGACGGAACGGTGACGACAGGTTGTGTCGCTGATCTGCGGGTCAAAGTCCGATGGCGAACGGTCAAGATCCAGTGGCACAGGGCAGCAGCGACAGCGGCAGCGGCAACTCCCTTCCCTTTCCACCCTCGGCTTGAGGCGCCCGGCCCCGCCCCGGCCGGTGAAGCTACGTAAGGGATTACGTAGTCCTACTGGCGCCTTGGGGAGGCGGCGTTGCGAGACTCGCCGCATCGGCTTCCTGGCGGAGGCGTGGGTGTCGCGCCGGTGAGCTTGCTGTCTTCCTGTTGGGCAACTGCCGTCGGCGGTTCAACGGGCGGCATGCGCTGTCTGGTTGATAGAGCCCGGCCGACCATTGGAGAGTTCTGCGTTGGTTTCCAAGACTCGTGTTCTTCTGGGCATGCTCGTGCTCGTGGCGCTGGTCATCGGCGCCATCCTGCTGCTCGTGGCCGTGAAAGCCGATGCCACCTGGTTCACGATCGTTCCTCTCGGCATCCTCGTGGGTGGCTCGACCGTCGCCCAGTCGCTCGGATGGTTCAACAAGAAAGGCCGGTGAGGGTGGGCGTGGGGAACTGCCGTTCCCTGACTGGCTGTTGTGCGGCTTCGTAGGTCCTCGCCCTGCGCTGTAACCCCACATGTCATGCCATACGTGCCGTACCGAGCATCGGAGCTTCAGAACTCCCATCACGCTGACCAGCACGAACCTTGTGACAGGGGCATAGCGGCTGCTTCACTGTGGCGACCTACGGGCCGTGCGGCAGTTTTCGCAGCTCTGCTGCTGTCATGCCGTCGTTGAGGGGGCGTGAGGCATGAAGGATTCAGCGCTGATTACGGTCGGGTTGCCAGTCGCGCTTGCGGTGATCATGTTTGGGCTTGGGCTGTCGCTCACCACGGATGACTTCAGGCGGGTGGGCCGGTCGCCGAAAGCGGTCGTGTTCGCGCTGACCGTGCAGATTGTCGTGTTGCCGCTCGTCGCCTTCGGGCTGGTCACGGCCTTCGACATGGATCCGTTGCTCGCGGTGGGTGTGATGCTGCTGGCCGCGTCGCCCGGCGGTACGACCGCCAATTTGTTCAGCCATCTGTTCCGCGGCGACGTGGCGTTCAACATCACGCTCACCGCGATCAATTCCGTGCTGGCGGCCGTCACCATTCCGCTCATCACCAATCTGGCCATCGGTTACTTCGATGCCGAGGGTGATCTGGGGCTGCAATTCGGCAAGGTGTTGCAAGTCATCGCCATTGTGCTGATACCGGTCGGGATCGGCATGCTCGTGCGGAAGCGGTCCGCGGAATTCGCCTCCCGGGCTGACCGTCCGGTCCGGGTGTTCTCCATCGCCGTCCTCGTCGCCGTGTCGCTGGCGGCGCTGCTGGGCGAGCGGGAGAACCTCGCGGACTACCTTCGCCAAGTCGGCCTGGTCACAGGCCTCTTCTGCCTCGCGAGCCTCAGCATCGGCTACGGCGGTGCCCGCGCCCTTCGCCTCAACGAGCCGCAGGCCGTCGCCAGCGCCATGGAGGTGGGGATCCACAACACGACCGTGGCTCTCACCATCGCGCTGAGCATCCTCGACAGCACCGAGGTGGCCATTCCGAGCGCCGTCTACTCGGTTCTCATGTACGTCCTGGCGACCGCGTTCGGTTACGCCATCACCCGGACCCGCTCGGGGAGCCCCTCGACGACGGGCTGAGCCCCCGGGCCCAGGCGGCATCCGAAGGCGGTCAAAGGCGTTCCAACGCGTTCCAAGGCGTTCCAACTCATACCCGCTACCTCCTTCTTCGCAGGTCAACAAGGGTGGGTCCGTTCCGGGGGCGGGGATGGTCCGGTGGCTGTTGTGGCGGTCCCCGGTGTCACTCGAAGCTCTGGGTGTCGCCCCGGCCGAGGCGCAACGAACCGCCCCGGCCACGGGAGAGCGACGACACCCGCCCGGCACCCGTGTACCGGGACAGCTCTGAGTTGGAGAAGGAAGACGTACACATGGACACCAACACACACGTGAACAGGAAATCCCTCGTACGCCGTCGTCCGGGGCTTCGCGCAACCGCCGTCGGCCTCGTGCTCGCTGTCGGGCTCGGTGTGGTGGCGCAGGGGTCGGCACAGGCGTTCGTCCAGGTCCCCGCGAAGGCGCCCACCACCGCGGCGAAGTCGGTCACCGGTACCGCGAAGTCGACCACCGGTTCCGCGAAGTCGGTCACCGGTACGTCCGGCCAGGCCGTGACCCGGGTCGCCGACTTCTACGGCGCGTACATCGACGCGAAGGGCGACTACACGGACCCGGACGTCACGCTGGCCAAGGCCCTCCGCACGCACTACCTGACGCCCGACTTCGCCAAGCGGCTCGCCGCCTGGGAGAACAAGAACGGGGTGGACGGCGTCCTGCGTGCCCAGAACGTTCCGGCGCGGTGGACGGTGACCGACAACGGCAGCATGGGGCACAGCCACGAGGTCGTGGTCACCCTGACCTACGGCAGCGGGACGACGACGCAGAAGATCAAGCTCTTCGTGCTGGTGGAGCGGTACAACCGCATCTCCGAGATCGGGACCACCAGCGCCGCCGGCTGACGGCGGAGCGACCGCCGGACCCGCCCAGCCCAGCCCAGCCCCGCCCCGCCCAGCCCAGCCCCGCTCAGCCCAGCCCAGCGCACCCGGCCGGGCTGGGCGGGCCCGGGTGGAACCATCCCCGCCCAGTCGACGTGCAGTAACAGCAGGGCCTGGGATGCGGGATCCCGGCGGCGACGGGGGAGTAATGCCGATGCAGGACGATGCCGAGGAGTTCGCGGCGTTGCTGCGTCGGCTGAAGGACCGTACCAGCCGGAGTTACGGCTCCCTGGCCCGCCGCGTCGACATGAACACCTCCACGCTGTACCGGTACTGCGCGGGCGAGGCGGTGCCGCAGGACTTCGCGCCCGTGGAGCGGCTCGCGACCTTCTGCGGTGCCACCGCGCAGGAGCGGCTCGACCTGCACCGACTGTGGCTGTCCGCGGTGGCGGCTCGACAGCGGGTGCGTACGCTCGATGCCCCGGCGGAGGCGACCCCGGCACCCGCCCCAGCTCGCGTCCCCGACCCGGACGACCGCTCCCCCGCTCCAACTCCCCGCCCCTGGTACCGCCGCCCCCGAGTCCTCGCATCCACAGCCGTGGCCTGCGCACTGCTCGCCACCGCCGGCGGCATGGCCGTCCTCCTGCCCGACGACCACCCCTCCGAGGCGACCGCCACCCACCCCGCGAGCCCCCGGACCACCGCCGCCGGCGCACCCGGCCGCTCGACGAAACCGGTGGAACCAGCGGAACCAGCGGAACCGTCGGACACGGACACGTACACGAAACCGGCCCCCGACCTCCCCCTCACCTGGAGCGTCGACCCCCTCGTCTGGGACAAGGGCTGCGACCACGACTACGTCATCCGCAAGCCCCCCGCGGAGGTGCCGCCGCCCCCGCTGGAGCAGGACGCCGGGGTGTGGGCGGCCACGCAGGACGCGGTGCACGGGCGGCGCACGAAGGTGGAGATCTCGGTGCAGGGGCGTTCGTCCACGGCCGTGGTCCTGAAGGCGCTCCGCGTCCGCGTCGTCAGCCGCGGCACCCCGGGCCCCGGGAACGCGTACGCCATGGGCCAGGGCTGCGGCAGCGAGCTCACGCCCCGCCGCTTCACCGTGAACCTCGACGCGGACCGCCCCACCGCCCGCCCGAAGGACGGCGAGGACGGCGCCGACGGCGGACGTGTCATCCCGGCCGTGCACTTCCCCTACCGCGTCTCCGCCGAGGACCCGGAGGTGCTGCTGGTCGACGCGACGACCCAGACGTACGACGCCCGCTGGTACCTCGAACTGGAATGGTCCTCCCAGGGCCGCACCGGAACGATCCGCATCGACGACGACGGCCGCCCGTTCCACACCACCGGCATCAAGGGAATGCCGCACTACTGGTACGGCACGAACGACGCGGGAGAGCGGGGCTGGGTCCCGCTCGACACCTACTAGACCTACTAGACCTACTAGACCTACTAGATCTACTGGATCTACTAGACCTGTTAGCTGGACCTACTGGCCGAAGGCCCGTAACGACGTAACGAGTGGGGGAGAACGCCACGTCATGACCACCATCGCGGTGACCGGGCACCTGGATCTGACCGAGGCCGGCGTGCCCCTGGTGCGGGCGGCGTTGGACGAGCTGCTCAGGCCGTACGCCGAGGGCGGCGGCCCGCTCGTCGGGGTGTCCTGCATCGCCAAGGGGGCCGACACGCTCTTCGCCGAGGCCGTGCTCGCCGCAGGGGGACGGCTGGTCGTCGTCGTGCCCTCCCGCGACTATCGGCGGAGCGTGGTCGAGCCCGAGCACGGTGCCTCCTACGACCTCCTCGTCCAGGCCGCCGAGGAGGTCGTCGCGCTTCCCTACGACACGTCCGACCGGCAGGCGTACGAGGCCGCCAACGCCGTACTGATCGAGCGGGCCGACCGCCTCGTCGCCGTATGGGACGGCGCACCCCCCACCGGCAGGGGAGGCGGCACCGCCGACGCCGTCCTCGAAGCGCGCGCGGCCGGTGTCCCCGTGGACGTGGTGTGGCCGGACGGGGCCGCCCGCCGCGGCTGAACACGGCCGCGACGGCCCTCGTCAGCCACTCCCCGTCAACCGCTCGTCAGGACGACCAGCCGCTGCGTCGCCCTCGTCATCGCCACATAGTGGTCCACCGCCCCCTCGATGCCCTCGCCGTACGTCTCCGGATCGATGAGGACGACGAGGTCGAATTCGAGGCCCTTGGTGAGTTCGGGGGTGAGGGACCGGACGCGGGGGTTCGCGGGGAAGGTGCCCCTGGAGCCCGGGGTCGCGATCACGCACGCGATGCCGTCGTCGCTGGTGGAGAGCCAGGTGTCCAGGGTCGTGGCCAGGTCCGACACCGGGCCGTACGCGACCGGGACGCCGTTGCTGCGGATCGAGGTCGGGACGTTCGCGTCGGGGAGTACGGCGCGGATGACCGGCTCCGCCTCCGTCATGATCTCCTCCGGGGTGCGGTAGTTGATGGTGAGGGAGGACTGGGTCACGCGGTCCAGGCCCACCCGCTTCAGGCGGTCCTGCCACGACTCCGTGAAGCCGTGCCGCGCCTGCGCGCGGTCGCCGACGATCGTGAAGCTGCGGGACGGGCAGCGGAGCAGCAGCATCTGCCACTCGGCGTCGGTCAGTTCCTGGGCCTCGTCCACGACGATGTGGGCGAAGGGGCCGGCCAGGAGGTCCGGCGGGAGGATGGGCAGCTCGGAGTTGTCGACCAGGCTGACCTGGGCGTCCTCGCCGCGGAGCATCGTCACCAGGCCCTCCCCGTCGTCCGCGTCGGCGCCGGAGTTGGAGACCGCCTCGATCAGGTTGTCCACGACCTGGGTCATACGCTCGCGCTGCGCGGCGAGGGTGGCCTCGTGGCGGCGTTTGCGGCGGGCCGTCTCCGGGTCGCCGAGGCGCTGGCGGGCCGCGTCGAGGAGGGGCAGGTCGGACGTCGTCCAGGCCCCCGGCTCGGCGCGCTGGAGGAGTTGGACCTCGTCACGGCTCAACCAGGGGGCGCACAGGCGCAGATACGCCGGTACCGTCCACAGGTCCCCGACCAGGTCCGCCGCCTCCAGCAGGGGCCAGGCGCGGTTGAAGGTCGTGACCAGCTCCCTGTTCTGGAGGAGGGCCTTGCGGAGGAGAGCCGGGGGTACGGCCGTTTCGGAGTCCGGGTCCCCGCCGGGGCCGGCCGCGGCCCCCGCCTCGCGCTCGTACTCGTACCTGTCCGTCAGGATCGTGAGGAGTTCCTCCCAGACCTGGTGACGGGCCTCGTTGTGGGGGGTGCCGGGTTCCGCCGCCTCGAAGGCCGCGGTCCAGTCGGCGGGGGTCAACGGGATGTCGGACCACGGCGTCGTGACCGTCATGCCCTTGGTGGGCGGCTCCTCGTAGAAGCGGACGGCCTTCTCGATCCCGGCCACCAGCGCCGCCGACGCCTTCAGGCGCGCGACCTCCGGGTCCGGCTCCACACCGGCCGCCGCGCCCTCCTCGACCAGGTCGCGCAGGATGCACGTCTGTACGCCGTCCTCGCCGAGGCTCGGAAGGACGTCGGCGACGTAGGAGAGGTACGGGCGGTGGGGGCCGACGAAGAGGACGCCGCCCCGGCGGTGGCCGAGACGGGGGTCGGCGTGGAGGAGGTACGCGGAACGGTGCAGCGCGACGACCGTCTTGCCGGTGCCGGGGCCGCCGTCCACCACCAGAGCGCCCCGTGAACTCGCCCGGATGATCGCGTCCTGGTCGGCCTGGATGGTGCCGAGGACGTCCCGCATACGCTCCGACCGGTTGGTGCCCAGGCTGGCGATGAACGCGGACTGGTCGTCGAGGGCGGCGGTGTGGTGGTCGGTGAGACCGTCGAGTTCGTCGCGGGAGAAGACCTCGTCCCAGTAGTCGCTGATACGGCCGTTCGTCCAGCGGTAGCGGCGGCGGCTGGTGAGGCCCATCGGGTTGGCGTGGGTCGCGCCGAAGAAGGGTTCGGCGGCCGGGGAGCGCCAGTCGATCAGCAGGCGGCGGCCCGTGGCGCTGTCGGTGAGGCCGAGGCGGCCGATGTAGACGGGGTGTTCCGGGTCGTCCGTGGAGACCATGTGGCCGAGGCAGAGGTCCAGCCCGAAGCGGCGCAGGGTGCGCAGGCGGGCGGTCAGACGGTGGATCTCCGTGTCGCGGTCCATCGCGTGCCGGCCCAGGCCGCCGGGGGCCCTGCGGGCGGCGTCCAGTTGGGCCGACACCTCGGCGATCGAGTCTTCGAGGCACTGGGCGAGCGCCGCGAAGTGCCGCTCGTCGGCGGCGATCAGGGCCGGGTCGGCCTTGGCGGAGAGGCGGTCGGGGAGGGCGAAGGCGGTGCCGGAGGTGGTGGGGTCGGTGGGGGGCGTGGGGGTGTTGGGGTTGGTGGCCGGGGGGTTCATCTCACGGGCTCCGAACGTCGTCTTCTGCATGGTCCGCACACTTCCGGGTCGCTGCGTTTCCGGCTTGCTGAGTTTCCGGGTCGCAGCGAACGCCTCCGGGTTGCTACGAGGTGTAAGAGGTATCCGAGGTGAACGAGGTGCGCTGGGTGTCCTGAGTGTCCTGAGTGTGCTGGGTGTGCTGGGTGTGCGGGGCGTACTCGTCGAAGAGCCGCCGCGCCGCCCTCGCCGCCCCGTCCGGCAGGACGAGTCCCGCCACCTCGGCCGCCCGTTCCCGGGTCTCCGGCGCCAGCGCCACCTTCAGCGCAGCCGACAGGGACTCGAACGTCGGGGTCGGGCCGTCGTGGGCCACGCCGATGCCCAGCTCGGCGACCCGGTTCGCGAAGTACGGCTGGTCCCCGCCCTGGGGCACCACCACCTGGGGTGCGCCCGCCCAGGTCGCCGTGGTCGTCGTACCCGCGCCGCCGTGGTGGACGACGGCGGCGACGCGGCGGAAGAGGGCGTGGTGGTTGGCCTCGCCGACGACGAAACAGTCGCCGCGGTCGTCGACGACACCCAGCTCGGCCCAGCCCCGGGAGACGATCGCCCGGCGGCCGTGCGCGCGGACGACCTCGACGCACGCCCGGGCGACCTCCCCCGAGCCACCGATCGCGATGCTCCCGAAGCCGACGTACACGGGCGGCGCCCCGGCATCCAGGAACGCCGCCAGCCCGTCCGAAAGCGGGCGCTCGTCCGGCACGATCCACGTACCGGTCTGCACGACGTCGAGATCGGACTGCTCCCACCCTGAAGGCCCCCGATCCGACGGCCCCCGATCCGACGGCCCCCGATCCGACGGCTCGCGGTCCGACGGCTCCCGCCACGGATCCAGCACCGGATCCGTCGCCAGCCACGGCCGCCGCGTGAAGACATGGTCGCGCAGCCCCGTCCCCGTCCCCGTCCCCGTCCCGCTGCCCTCCCCGTCCCCTGGTCCCTCCAGCGGCCGCAGCCCCACCTCCACCCGATGCTCCGCATACACCCCGCCGAACAGTTCGTCCGCGCTCCACGCGTCGAACTCCCACAGCGCCCGGTTGTCGGTCATGTCCGCCGGGAACGGGTGCCCCGGTCGCTGCATCGGCGGATGGTGCGGCGACGGCAGCGACACGGACTGGAAGCTGGCGTAGACGTACGGGATGTCGAACTTCTCGGCCACCGAGCGGACGCAGGCCGCGGCCGGGAGCAGGCCCGTCGCCACCAGGACGTCGCAGCCCTCCGCCGCCTCCGCGACCGTGTCGAACTCCGCGAGCAGCTCGGCCGCGCGCCGAGGCACACCCCCCGGCCCCGGGGGTGTCGCCCCGGTCATCAGCGCGCGCACCGGACGCCCGAACGGCACCAGCGGTACGCCCACATCGGACAGCCGCCGCGCGAACTCCTCGTCCGGCGGCGCGCACACCCGCACCTCCGCGCCGAGTTCCCGCAGCCGGACGGCAAGTCCGACCAGCGGCTCGACGCCCCCGCGCGAGTCGTAGTTCGCCAACAGCACACGCATCAAAGCGCCCCCGGATTTCATTCACATCGACATCGACATCGACATCGGCTCAGTGCTCAGGTCGAGGATTCTGCGGTACGACGGGGGCCTTGCCGCAAGCCCCCAGGTGCGCTATACGTTGAGACAGGCAAGGAGAGGACTTACCTCCTTGCTCTTTTTTGTGCGCGCGCTCGTTCACATCCTCAGATGATCTTCAGCGGGATACCCCAGACCGCCCCTCCAGTTCATCCATGTGAACGCAATCTGCGTCGGATCTATTGACGTGTCCAAGTCATCCCTCGACACTCGCCCACAGAGAAAGCGCTTTCTCCATCGGATCGTTCTGGACTGGACCCTCATCCCTGGAGACCGACGATGCAATCGATCCACGCCAGACCCACGATCGCCACCGCGAGCGCCGCGCTGCTCGCCGGCCTGCTCGTCGCGTGGTCCGGTACGGCCGCGCAGGCCGCGACCACGCGCTACGAGGCCGAGACCGCGCCCGCCGTCTGCACCGGCACGATCGACTCCGACTGGACCGGCTACTCGGGCAGCGGATTCTGCAACGGCACCAACGCCGCCGGCGCGTACGCCCAGTTCACCGTGACCGCACCCGCATCGGGCACGGCGACCCTGTTCGTCCGCTTCGCCAACGGCACCACCGCCGCACGGGCCGCGACCGTCACCGTGAACGGGACGACCGCCGCGACCACTTCCTTCGAGACCACCGGCACCTGGACGGCGTGGACGACGAAGACGCTGACCGTGCCCGTCACCTCGGGCAGCAACGTCATCCGGATCAACCCCACCGCCGCCACCGGACTGCCCAACATCGACCACCTCGACGCGAACGTCCCCGACGGCTCCACCACACCCCCGCCGTCGAGCTCCGCGCTGTACGTCTCCCCGACCGGGACCGACGGCGCGGCCGGTACCGTCTCCGCCCCCACCACCCTCACCTCGGCCATCAGCCGGATCACGGCCGGGGGCACCATCTACCTGCGCGGCGGCACGTACGCCCACGCCTCCACCGTCACCATCCCGGTCGGCAGCTCCGCCACCGCCGCCGCCCGGACCACCCTGACCGCCTACCCGGGCGAGACCCCGGTCCTCAACTTCTCGGCACAGAGCGAGAGTTCGTCGAACCGCGGCCTCCAGCTCAACGCCTCGTACTGGCACGTCAAGGGCCTCGTCGTCGAGCGGGCCGGGGACAACGGCATCTACGTCGGCGGCAGCAACAACGTCATCGAGCGCACGGTGACCCGCTTCAACCGTGACACCGGGCTCCAGCTCGGCCGTATCGCCTCCACCTCGCCCAGCAGCGAGTGGCCCGCCAACAACCTCATCCTCAGCGCCGAGTCGCACGACAACGCCGACTCCGACGGCGAGGACGCGGACGGCTTCGCGGCGAAGCTGACGACCGGGCCCGGGAACGTGTTCCGGTACGCCGTCGCCCACAACAACATCGACGACGGCTGGGACCTCTACACCAAGCCGGACACCGGCCCCATCGGTCCGGTGACCATCGAGGACTCCCTCGCCTACGAGAACGGCACCCTCAGCGACGGCTCGCAGGCCGGCAACGGCGACCGCAACGGCTACAAGCTCGGCGGCGACGACATCGCCGTCAACCACATCGTGCGGCGCAGCATCGCCTACGACAACGGCAAGCACGGTTTCACGTGGAACAGCAACCCGGGCACGATGGCCGTCTCGGGCAACGTGAGCATCGACAACACCGAGCGGAACTTCAACTTCGACGGCGGTACGTCGGTGTTCCGCGACAACACGTCGTGCCGGAGCGGCAGTGGCACGAACGACCGGATCATCGGCAGCTCCGACAGCTCCAACCAGTTCTGGTCCGGGACGAACGGGTCCCGCTGCTCCTCGTACTCCGGTGGCCTGAACTGGTCCTTCGCCAGTGACGGCAGACTGAACGTCAGCTTCGGCTGACGGACCCGCGTGCCGTACCGGTCCCCCCGGTCCCCTCGGCGAAGGCCGTCACGGCACGCGCGTACGCCTCCGGGTGGGTCACGTGCGGGATGTGGCCCGCGCCCTCGAAGGTGTGGGTCGCCGCCCGGGGGAGGGCCTCGACGAGGCGGGCGGTGATCGGGGCGAACCACGGCAGGCCGGCCGTGCCGCTGGTGAGGAGCGCCGGCCCGGTGTAGGCGGCGAGGCGGGGGAGGTCCAGGTCGGCCCAGTGGGGGTCGCCGTGTTCGTCGAGGAACGTCGGGGCGTTGGCCAGGAAGGTCTGCTGGACCGGGGGCGGTAGCCCGTCCCAGGTGCCGGGGCCCAGGGCGATCTCGTCGGTGAACTGGCGGGCCGCGGCCGGGAAGTCGTCCGCGCGGAGGTGGGCGAGGACGGAGGCGAACTTCCCGGCGATGTCCGTCAGGAGCGGGCGCGGGTCGGGGGCGGCGGACGCGCCACCCCCCGCGTCGCTCGCGCCACCCCCGGCGTCGCTCGCGGCCGGTGGCTCGTCGCCCACGATGCCCGTCAGCGGGGGGTCGTGGGCGACCAGGCCCAGGAACAGGTCGGGGCGGTGGGTCGCGAGGCCCAGCGTGGTGGAGGCGCCGAAGGAGTTGCCCGCGACGTACGCCGGGGCGAAGTCGAGCATCTCCATCAGCGCGGCCAGGTCCTCCTCGTCCTCACGTCGGGTGCCCTGTCCCGGTGGGCGTTCGCTGCGGCTGTGGCCGCGGCGGTCGTAGACCAGGACGCGGAACCGTTCGGTGAGGGCGGGGAGGGCCGGGATCCAGTTGTGGTGGTCGCCCCAGGAACCGTGCACCAGGACCAGCGGGTCACCGGAGCTGGGCCCGGCCGTCTTGTAGAACAGCTCGACGCCGTTCGCCTTGGCCCAAGGCATGGGGGTCTCCTCGTCCGCCGGGTCGGTGGCCGCCACCGTCCGGTGGTGCCGTGGACCTCAACGAGGCGTCGTACCCGTGGGTTGTGCGGGCGCCCGGCGCGGCGCGGCTTCAGCCCTGCGGCTCGCTGATGTTGACCATCCACGGGACGCCGAAGCGGTCGGTACACATACCGAAGACATCGCCCCACATCTGCTTGTCGAGCGGGACGGAGACGGTGCCGCCCGCGGAGAGCTTCTCCCAGTAGCCGCGCAGCTCGGACTCGTCGTCACCGCTGAGGCTGACGGAGAAGCCGCCGCCGGGCCGGTACTCCATGCCGGGCGGGGTGTCGGCGCCCATGAGGGTGAAGCCGTTCGGCGCCTCCAGCATGCCGTGCATGATCTGGTCGGCCTCCGGGGCGTCCGGCTGGCCGAAGCTGCCGAAGGTGTTCAGTGCCAGCTCGCCGCCGAAGACCTCCTTGTAGAACTCCAGCGCCTGCCGGGCGTCGCCGTCGAAATTGAGGTAGGGGTTGAGTCGCGAGACCATGAGAACCTCCCTGAAACGGACAAACGGGCATACGGTCAGTTGTCCCGGAGACTAGCCCCCGGCACTGACAACGGCATGCCGGGAGCGGTGACCAGGAAGCCTCGGGGCGCGGTGCCGCGGGACCCCGGCCGGCAGCGCCGCGCCCGCGCCATCGCCCGCGAACCGCTCACCCCCTCCGAGTCGGCCACGCGGAGCGGGATGCCCCTGCCCCAGCTCTCCCGTCCCCCGGCACCACGCCCGGCTGCGCGGCGCCCACCTCGTCACGGTCCAGACCCACCCCAGGTTGCCTCTCAGGGCCGCCGGAGGGCTGGTCTTTCAGGCCCGCAGGGGCCTGGTCTTTTAGGGGCGCGGGGAACTGCGCGAGAAGCCCCACCGGACCCGCACCCGCCACCACACCCGCATCCCCGAGCTGTGAGGCGCCCCCGGTGCCCCGACCAGGCGTGGCCGCCGTCACAAACGGAAGACAGCGCGTCAAGTCTTCACAAAGTACCCATCGGTAGGGGGAGTCGTGGCTGTTACTTTCGCTTTCAAGATTTCCTCACCCCCCACCGAGGCCCTCCCATGCCCAGCCCCACCCCCTCCCCGCGCGCGACCGGCCGGCACCGCAAGGCCAAGGCCCCGAACCCGGCGCTCCGGCGGGCGGCCGTACTCGCGGTGGTGACCCCCGTCGCCGGGACGATCCTGGCCGGGACGTCCGCCTTCGCCGCCGACAAGACCACCGACAAGACGGCCGGCAAGGCCACCGCGAAGGCCGGTGCCACCGAACTCGACGCCGCCGAGCAGAAGATCGCGAACGACCTCGACACCCGTAGCCAGGACGCCCGTCTCGGCAGCACGCTCAGCGGGGTCGTCATCGACGCCAAGTCCGACAAGGTGGTGTGGGGTCACAACGCCGACACCGCGCTGATGGCCGCCTCGAACACGAAGCTCGCCACCTCCACCGCCGCGCTGACCGTGCTCGGCCCGGACCACCGGCTCACCACGAAGGTCGTGTACGGCGACGGCACGCTCACCCTCGTCGGCGGCGGCGACCGCACGCTGACCACGGACGACCTGGACGCGCTCGCCAAGACCGCCGTCGCCGGGCTGAAGAGCGCCGGGCTCACCTCGGTGAAGGTCCGGATCGACGACAGCCTCTTCCCCGAGCCGACGCTCGCCAACGGCTGGAACACCGGCTACTACCCCGACTCCGTCGCCCCCGTACGCGCGTTGGTCGTCGACTCCCACAACGTCGACGACACCTCCCTCGACGCGGGCGGCGTCTTCGCGAAGCTCCTCGCCGAGCGCGGGGTCACGGTCGACGGGGGCGTCACGCGCGGGGTCGTCGGCAAGGGCGACGTGCCCGTCGCCACGCACACCTCCGACAAGCTGTCCACGATCGTCAAGCAGATGCTCAAGGTCAGCGACAACGACATCGCCGAGTCCCTGCTGCGGCTCACCGCGCTCGGCGCCGGCCGCTCCGCCACCTTCGAGGACGGGACCGCCGTCGTCCGCGACGTCCTCACCCGGTACGGCGTCTCCCTCGACAACTTCGCGATGTACGACGGCAGCGGACTGTCCCGCACGACCCGCATCCCGGCGAGGACCATCGCCGACATCGTCGACCTGGCCGCCGACCCCCGGCACGCGCAGACGCTGAAGTACATCGTCGACGGGCTGCCCGTCTCCGGTGAGGCCGGTGCCACGCTGGGCCCGGAGTTCGGGCGCTTCGACACCGCCGACTCCAGCTGCGCCGTCGGCCAGGTCAAGGCCAAGACCGGCACCCTCACCGGCGCCGTAGCGCTCAGCGGTCTCACCAAGGCGCAGGACGGGCGGTGGAAGGTGTTCTCCTTCATCGAGAACGACTCCACCGCCGGACCGTCCGACATCAAGGACGCGCTCGACGGCCTGGCCGCCACGGTGAACGGCTGCTGGATTTAGGAGGGTGCTGAAGATCTTGGCCGGGCTCCCGGCGTCTGGCACGCACATCTGCCGCGTTGCCGAAACGTCCTAGTAGCTCCGCTACGAGGACGCTCCGGCGCCTTGCAGCTGCACGCACCAGACGCCGCTCGCTGCTCCGGCCAAGATCTTCAGCACCCTCCTGGCGCGCCCCGCCCCCCAGAACTCACGGACGCCGGCAGTGGGGACGGCCGGCGTCCGTGGGACACACGCGCCCGCATATCGTGCACAAGTACGGCCCGGAGCCCTGCCGTTCGGGACCGGACCGAACGTGCGAGGAGAACCATGCGGGCGTCCACCGACCTCGGTGCCCTGATGACCGGCCTGCGGGCCCATGTCGACCCGGGCCGACTGCGGCACGACGTGGAGACACTGGCCGCCGAGCCGCGCAGCCGGCGGCGCGCGCCGGACGGGATGCGGCGCGCGGAGGAGTACGCGACCGACGAACTGCGCCTGGCGGGCTGGACGGTGGAACGCCGCCCCTTCGACCGGCGCTGGCAGTTCGGCGTCACCGACCACCAGGTCGGCCGGGGCCACCCGGCGGGCCCGTTCCGGCTCCGCCTGTTCCCGAGACTGCGCGGCGCGAACCTCGTCGCCGAGCTACCGGGGACGGGGACCCGTACGGGTGCGGAGGCGGGAGCGGGTACGAGGGCGCGTACGGGTGCGGGGGCGCGCCCGACCGTCGTCGTGGGCGCGCATCTCGACAGCGTCGCGGGCGTCCCCGGCGCGGACGACAACGCGTCCGGCGTGGCCGTCGTCCTGGAGCTGGCCCGGGTGCTGGGCCGGGCGGCGTACCGGCCGGCCGACGTCATCCTCGTGCTGTTCGACATGGAGGAACTCGGCCTGATCGGCGCCCGCGCGGCCGTCCGGGAGCTGGGCCGGGAGGCCGGTGGTGGGCGGCGGATCGAGGGCATGATCTGCCTGGAGTCGGTCGGCTACTTCGCCGACGACCCGGGGACCCAGCGCCTGCCGGCCGGCTTCGGTCTGCTCTTCCCCGGCGTCGCAGCCCAGGTCCGCTCCGCCGGATCGCGCGGCGACTTCGGGCTCGTGGTGCACCGGCGCTCCTCGGCCGCCGCCGCCAGCCTCTGGCAGCGCGCGGCGGAGCACACCGACCCGGCGCTGCCCTCCATGGCCCTGTGCGACCCCCGCCCGGACGGCGCCCTGGGCGCGCTGATCGGACTGCTGGTGCCGCCCCTGAACAACCTGGGCCGCAGCGACCACGCGGCCTTCTGGAACCGCCGCGTCCCGGCGCTGATGCTCACCGACACCGCGAACTTCCGCAATCCGCACTACCACCGGCCCACCGACACCCCGGACCGGCTCGACTACGAACGCCTCGCCGCCGTCACCGCCGCGACCGCGGCCACCGCGCTGCAGTGGCCCAGGCCCGAACGGGATCAGGAGAGGTAGAGCGGCATTTCGCCGGCCGCTGTCAGAGGCCGAACTCCTGCGGCGACAGGTTGAGGACCGCGCACGCCTCGCGCAGGACCTGCTCCTCGGTCTGCGCGATGTACCCGTCCGCGCCCGCGATCACGAACCCGGTCTGGACGACCGCCCGCGCCTCCGTCGGCTTCTTCGCGGCCTTGGCGATCTCCTGCATGGCCTCGGCCTTGCCCTGCTGGAAGTTACGGGACAGCGACTCGACGTGCTTGTGGAAGCGCTGCCGCAGCTGGTCGGCGGGGAAGTTCTGCAGGACGTCGTTGTTGAGGATCAGCGACTCGACGTGCTGCTGCTCGGCCGGGTCAACATGCCCGTCGGCGGCGGCAACCAGGGCGCACATGGCCATGCTGGCGTCCCGGTAGGCCCCGCTCTTCAGCTCCGTCTTGAGCGAGGTGAGCTGGGACTTGAGCGCGCTGACCAGCTGGGCCTTCGACCCGCCGCTCGACCGCCCGGATCCCGAGGACCCGCCGGCGCCCATGGACCCCAGGGGCCCCGCGGCACCCGGCCGCCCGTGTCCGCTGCCGCCCCGCGCTCCCTGCGCCTGCTGCTGCAGACCCTTGGCCTGGTCCTTGATCCGATCCCACATCGCCATGCGTGCCACCTCGGCTTCAGCCCGTGTCGTGCCGGTCGTTCCGGTCGTCCGCGTGCGTTCCGCACGTCTTCCTGTGAACGCCTCCCACCCCCCGGGAAGTTCCACGGCCGGGCGGTCCGGAACCGAACCGGTGTCAACGGCCGCCGTTGCCCTTCGCGGGTGCGCGGCGGCGGCTCTGGGA
The DNA here is from genome assembly GCF_055657445.1 of Streptomyces sp. NPDC107538. NCBI lineage: Bacteria > Bacillati > Actinomycetota > Actinomycetes > Kitasatosporales > Streptomycetaceae > Streptomyces > Streptomyces sp. NPDC107538. The sequence continues at coordinate 440,735 of NZ_JBVKAY010000003.1, forward strand.
GGGGCGGCTCCGGCGGCCGCGCGACGCCGAGGGGCGGGTGGGCGGCTGTTCGGTGACCGGCGGGGCGAGGACGACCGGGACGCCCGAGGGGGCCTGCGCGCCGGTGATCCGGTTCAGGTCGGCGTCGCCGGAGCGGACGCGCGTGGTCGTCGGGGTGATCCCGGCGACGGCCATCAGCCGGGTGACGTCCCGGCGCTGGTGCGGCAGGACGAGGGTGACGACGGTGCCGGACTCGCCGGCCCGGGCCGTACGGCCGCCGCGGTGGAGGTAGTCCTTGTGGTCGCCCGGCGGGTCGACGTTGACGACGAGGTCGAGGTCGTCGACGTGGATGCCGCGCGCCGCGACGTTCGTGGCGACCAGGGCCGTCACATCGCCGTCCTTGAACTGCTTCAGGGCCCGGTTGCGCTGCGACTGCGACTTGCCGCCGTGCAGCGCGGCGGCCCGCACCCCGACCGCCAACAGCTTCTTGACCAGCCGGTCCGTCGCGTGCTTGCTGTCCAGGAACATGATCACCCGGCCGTCGCGGGCGGCGATCTCGGTCGTCGTGGCGTGCTTGTCGTCGTCCTCGATGTGCAGCACGTGGTGGTCCATCGTGGTGACCGCGCCCGCGGACGGGTCGACGGAGTGGACGACGGGGTCGTGCAGGTAGTCGCGGACCAGCCGGTCGACGTTACGGTCCAGGGTCGCCGAGAACAGCAGCCGCTGACCGTCGGGCCGCACCTGGTCGAGGAGCGCGGTGACCTGCGGCATGAAGCCCATGTCGGCCATCTGGTCGGCCTCGTCGAGGACGGTGATGGCGACCCGGTCCAGCCGGCAGTCGTCGCGGTCTATGAGGTCCTTGAGCCGCCCGGGCGTCGCGACGACCACCTCGGCACCGCCGCGCAGCGCGCTCGCCTGACGGCCGATCGACATGCCGCCGACCACGGTCGCGAGCCGCAGCCGCAGCGCGCGGGCGTACGGGGTGAGCGCGTCGGTGACCTGCTGGGCCAGTTCCCGGGTGGGGACGAGGACGAGGGCCAGCGGCTGCCGGGGCTCGGCCCGCTGTCCTGCCGTACGGGCCAGCATCGCGAGGCCGAAGGCGAGGGTCTTGCCCGAGCCGGTGCGGCCCCGGCCGAGGACGTCCCGTCCGGCCAGTGAGTTCGGCAGCGTCGCCGCCTGGATGGGGAACGGCTCGGTCACGCCCTCGGTGCGGAGCGTCTCCAACAGCCGTGCGGGCAGCTCCAGTTCACCGAACGCCTCGACCGCCGGCAGCGCGGGCGTCACGGTGACGGGCAGCGCGAACTCGCCGCCGGTCACGGCCGCGGGGGTCCGCCCACCACGCCGGCTGCCCCGCCCGTTCCTGGACGAGCCGCCCTTGGCGGCACCGGCCGCTTTCGCATTTCCGGATCCCGTCCCCTGTGCGCGGGTGCGGTTGCCCCGCGCCGCGCCGGCACCGGTGGCGCCCTTGTCCGTGCGCGCGGCTGAGCCCTTCTCCGTGCGGGAGCGGGAGGAGCTGCTGTTGTTCGTACGAGCCGTGCGGTTCATGGGGACCTTCCTCGATGCGGCGGCGCCTGTCGCACATGAGCCGGGGCCCGCACCCTTCGGGCGCGGGCCCCGGCTCATGCGTTAAGCGTCAGCGTCAGGCGGGAACGATGTTCTCGGCCTGGGGGCCCTTCTGGCCCTGCGTGACGTCGAAGGTGACCTTCTGGCCTTCCTGAAGCTCACGGAAGCCGGAGGTGGCGATGTTCGAGTAGTGGGCGAAGACGTCGGGGCCGCCACCCTCCTGCTCGATGAAGCCGAAGCCCTTTTCCGAGTTGAACCACTTCACGGTGCCGGATGCCATGCTGTAACTCCCTTGATGCAGTGCCCGGAGCCCACACTTTGCGGACCCGGTGTCGCAGCACGGTTCGACCCGACGGGAAGATTCGAAAAGTCCCGGAAAGTCCCGGAAACAACAAAGAGTGCTCGTCGACGGAAGGTCGAAGAGCACTCAGAAGCCTCTGGTAACCAAAACTGCCACTTCATGTCAAGGTAGCACAGGGTCGGGGTGCGTGGGGGGAGACACCGGACACAGCCAGCGAAAATTCTGGGCCGGGCGTTTCCGTGGCCGCCCCATGTCCGGCCGAGTGCCGGATCGGGCGAAAAGCCAAAAATGTCGGCCCCGGTACGCCGACCGGATGACGCGCGGCCCACCGCGCGCCGCCGGCGTCCCCGGACGGCTGCCGTGCTCGCCCTCGTTCCCCGGCCGGGATCAGGCGGGGATCAGGCCGGGAGCCGGTCGGGGGCCGGTCGGGATATCGGATCTGCATACGTCCATCTCGAACCATCACTGTGCGACCAAAATTCGTTACTCTCCGGCCATGGCTCTCCTCGGTCGCCGACGCAGCACGACCAGACTCGCTCCCGAACTCGACGACTCCGACCTCGGAAAGGTGCGCAAGCGCCTTGTGGAGAGGGGGAGTTCGGGTGGCCGCAGTCTCGCGGTGGCCATGATCGAGCAGCTGCTGCGCGACAGTGGCCGGGACTGGGATCGCCGGGCCCACCGGATCGGTGTCCTCGCGGAGTCGGCGTCACCGGCGCTGCAGCGTTCCTGGGCCGAGGAGCAGATGCGGGAGCCGGACGCCCAGTTGCTGTTCGCCTGGGGTGTCCTGCTGCGGGCGCGGTACGAGGAGCAGCCGGTGCCGGGGGAGACCCGGGAGGCGCTCGACGCCTGCGAACAGGCCGCCGCGCTGCGGCCCGAGGACCCCACGCCGTGGGTGGTGCGTCTCGGGCTGCTGCGGCTGTGGCGCCGGCCGGCCGCGGAGGTCTTCCCGCTCTGGGACGAGATAGTCCGCCGTGATCCCTGGCACCGCGAGGCCCACTTCCAGATGCTCGGCTATCTGTCGCCGTGGGAGTGCGGTTCGCATGCGCAGACCGTCGACTTCCTGGACCGGGTACGTGCGGGGGCGGCGCCCACGGCGCCGACGGCGGGGCTGGAGATCGCGGCCCTCATCGACCTCTACCAGGGCACCCTCGACCAGGGCGGGCTGGAGGCCCTCACCGCGGTCCACCTGTGGAGCCGTCCGAACGCGGTGGCGGCCCTGAACCGCGCCCTCGCCGACTGGCCGCGCCCCGGCTATCTGACCCACGCGGCGGCTCTCGCCGACCTCAACCTGCTGGCGTACGCGCTGGTGCAGGCGAAGCGGGCGGGGGAGGCGGGCGAGGTGTTCCGCGCGATCGCCGGGGCGGTCACGCCCTACCCCTGGGCCCTGGACAACGGCGACCCCCTCCAGACCTTCACTGCGTGGCAGCAGCGCGCGATGGGTTAGAGGGGGCGCGGTTCGTCGGGGGGCGCTGGGCTTCGTCGGCGGGTGCGGCTCCGGTGGGGCTTCTCGCGCAGTTCCCCGCGCCCCTAAAAGACACAGGCCCCTACGGGCCTGAAAGACCAGCCCTCCGTAGCCAGAAAGGTGACCGGGGGCGGGGCTGAAAAGCATGGGGCGTAGCCCATGCTTTTCAGGGGCGCGGGGAACTGCGCGAGAAGCCCCACCGGGCCCGCGGACGACGACGCGCCCCCAGCGCCCCCTATCGCCGCCCCGCCCCGCCGGAGGCCAGCGGCATGGCGATGCCCGCCAGCAGCGCACCGGGGACGGCCAGCGCCAGCCAGACCGCCGTCGCGGTGTCGCCGCCGATGAGCGTGGTGAAGTTGGAGACGATCAGCCAGATCGCCCCGGCGATGCCACAGGCCCCGAGCGCCGGGGCGATCAGCGTGTTCCAGAGCCGCGTGTCACCGGACCGCTCGCGGCGGAAGTACACGATGACCGACACCGAGGTCAGCAGGTACAGCAGCATGATCGCCAGCACGGCGAGACCGCTGAGCCAGGAGAAGAGCGTGAGGACGGGATCCTCGCCCGCCAGCGCGAAGGGGAACACCAGCAGCGCGGCCACCCCGGTCTGCACCACACCCGCGAGCCACGGCGACTGGCGGCCGTTGAGCGTGCTCAGGGCGCGCGGCAGCAGGCCCTCCCGGCCCAGGGAGAACAGATAGCGGTTGGCCGAGTTGTGGAAGGCCAGGATGCTGGCGAAGAGCGAGGTGGCCAGCAGGATCGGCAGCGCGTCGCCCGCCCACGCCCCCAGCTCCGCCGCCACCGGCGCGGCGACGAAGCCCGCCCCGTCCCCGGCCTCCAGCGCCTTGCCCGCGGCGGCCGCGCTGGACGAGGGGCCGTGGGCCGAGATCAGCATCCAGGACGTGAAGGCGAAGAACGCGGTGACCAGGACGACCGCGAGATAGGTGGCCCGGGGGACCGTACGGTGCGGCTCGCGCGCCTCCTCGCCGTAGATCGCGGTCGCCTCGAAGCCGAACATCGACGCCACCGCGAACATCAGCGCCACCCCGGGCGCGCCCTCCAGCGCCGCCGACAGGGAGAAGGAGGAGCCGGGCGCCAGCCCCTCGGGGCCGCCGCCCTTGAGGAGCATCACCACACCGAAGACCAGCAGCAGGCTGATCTCGGCCAGCACGAACACCGCGAGCACCTTGGCGCCCACGTCGACACCGGTCGCGCCGAGCAGCTGGACGATCACCATCGTGCCGAGCGCGAACAGCCACCAGGGCACGTCCGTCTCCAGGTACTGCAGCGCCAGCCCGTTCATCACGGAGCCGAACAGGCCGTACACCGCCGCCTGGATGGCGTGGTACGCCAGCAGCGCCACCCCCGCGCTGCCCGCGGCGGCCGTACCGCCGAGGCCCTTGCCGACGTACGAGTAGAAGGCGCCCGCGTCGACGACGTGGCGGCCCATCGCGACGTAGCCGACGGAGAAGAGCAGGACGACCACACCGGCCACGACGTACATCGCGGGGACTCCGGGGCCGTTGCCGATGGCTATCGCCACCGGTGCCGCTCCGGCGACACCGGTCAGCGGTGCCTGCGCGGAGAGCACGAAGAAGAGGATGCCCAGGACGCCGAGCGCGTTCTGTTTGAGGGAGCCGGTGGACGCGTAACCGTCACCGGCCGCGTGCCGGGTTCTGGACGCACTTGTGGACATGGTTCACCTGTCGGGCGAAGAGGAGGAGTTTGGTTTCGGCTCAAACGAGCTGCCCCATGCTTGCCTCAACGCGCCTGCGTGGCAAGGGAGTGACACGTGTAGGACGACAGATTGTTTGGGTGCTTACGACAGTGCGTGTGCGGCGACGCGCCGACAGAGGTCAGGCGGCCGGGCGGCGCAGGCCCGCGACGAGGACGCCGACCTGGCCCCCCACGAGAAGCACGACACCCCGCCCGCCCTCCTCGACCCGTCCCTGCGCCGCCGCCGCTGACCCGCCCCGTCCGCTTCGACGCCGGCCCCCGCCCCGCGGTCCGGGACATGATGCCCGTCCGGCGGTCGCGGAATAGTGTGAAAAGGATGTGATGGGACATACCGAAGGTAGCGGTGAGAGCGAGATGAGCGGCCATGGAGCGGCAGATCGGCGACGGACCGGGAGCGGACCCGGGCCCGGACGCGGTCGGTGAGGCACTCACCGCCCGCGCCACCGTCGACGAGCACGGCACCGTCACCGGCTGGAGCGCCGGCGCCGAACGCCTCCTCGGATTCACGCCCCCGCAGATCCTGGGCCGCCCGGCCGCCTCCCTGCTCGCCGAGCCGCCCCCGGCGGACACCCTCCCGTCCTTCGCCGAGCTGCCCCGCTGGCACGGCACCCTCGTCCTCCGGCACCGGGACGGCCGCCGTGTGGAGGTCAAGGTCCTGGGGCATCACCGGACGTCGTACTGCGGGACCCGTGACTGGTTCCTGGTCTCCGCGCTGACGGGGACCCGGCCCCGCCCCGGCGACGCGGCGCTCGCGCTGCACGGCTTCCTCGACTCCCCGTTCTGCGCGACCTCGGTGCACGACACAGATCTGCGCTACCGCCACGCCAACCGCGGCTCGCGCGGTGCCCTGGGCCTCGGCGACGAGGACCTGCGCGGGCTGCGGCTGACGGACGCGGTCGACGACCCCGCCATCGGCGAGGTCGAGCGGCTGATGCGCCGGGCCCTGGAGACCGGTCGGCCGCAGTACATGGAGAACCACGCGCACGCCCCCGGCGAGACCCGCGAGCATGCCTGGTCGATCCAGTTCTACCGGCTGGAGGACGAGGACGGCCGGGTCCTCGGCGTCGCCACCACCGCACACGACACGACGGAGCAGTACTGGGCCCGCAAACGCCTCCAGCTGATCGCCGAGGCCGGCCGGCGCATCGGCAGCACCCTCGACGTGACGCGGACGGCACAGGAGTTGGCGGACATCGCGGTCCCGGACCTCGCCGACTTCCTCAGCGTCGACCTGCTGGCCTCCCTCGACGAAGGGGGCGCCGCCGACGTCCTCGGGGCGGCGGGGGAGTACGGCCCGCCCCCGCGTGCGCCGGCGGACGGCCGGCCCCTCGCGCTGCGCCGTATCGCCCACCAGTCCGTGCTGCCGGGGAGCCCCGAGGCGGTCGTCGCGCCGGGCGAGGTGGACGACTACCCGGACGGCTCGCCCCCGGTGGAGAGTCTGCGGACGGGGCGGGCGGTCCTGTACCGGGTGACCGAGCCCGCGATCGCCGACTGGGTGGCCCAGGACCCGGTACGCACCGCCCGGATCCGTGACTTCGGGTTCCACTCGGCGATGACCGTGCCCCTGTCCGCACGCGGCACCACCCTGGGCGTCGCCGTCTTCGCCCGCCACCGGCACCCCGACCCCTTCCAGCAGGACGACCTCGTCCTGGCCGAGGAACTGGCGGCCCGCGCGGCGGTCAGCATCGACAACGCGCTGCGCTACACCCGCGAACGCGGCACCGCCGTCACCCTCCAGCGCAGTCTGCTGCCGCAGAGCCTGCCCGAGCAGGACGCCGTCGAGGTCGCCTCCCGCTATCTCCCGGCCGGTGCCCGCGCCGGGGTGGGCGGCGACTGGTTCGACGTGATCCCGCTCTCCGGGGCCCGGGTGGCGCTGGTCGTCGGCGACGTCGTGGGCCACGGCATCCACGCCTCCGCGACCATGGGCCGGCTGCGCACCGCCGTCCGTACCCTCGCCGACATCGACCTGCCCCCCGACGAACTCCTCACCCACCTCGACGACCTCGTGGCCCGCCTGGCGACGGAGGCGGAGGGCGGCGCGGGCATCGTCGGAGCGACCTGTCTGTACGCCGTCTACGACCCCGTCTCGCGCCGGTGCACGCTCTGCCGGGCGGGGCATCCGCCGCCGGTCGTGGTGCGCCCGGACGGTACGGCCGACGTCCTCGACCTCCCGGCGGGGCCCCCGCTGGGCCTGGGCGGTCTGCCCTTCGAGTCCCTGGAGACCGAACTGCCTCAGGGCGGGCTGCTCGCCCTCTACACCGACGGCCTGATCGAATCCCGGAACGCAGAGAACGGCGGTGGCGCCGAGCACAGCGTCGGCGCGGGCCCGAACATCGGCGACATCGACGACGGCATCACCCGGCTCCGGCAGGCCCTCGTCACCCCCGCCGTCTCGCTCGACGCGCTGTGCGACGGAGTGCTGGGCGCCGTCCTGCCCGAGCGGCCCACCGACGACGTGGCCCTGCTCGTCGCCCGGCCCCGCGCACTCGACCCCAGGCGGGTCGCCACCTGGGACGTGTCCCCCGACCCCTCCGCCGTCGCCGAGGCCCGCAAGAACGCCCTCGGCCGACTGGAGAGCTGGGGCCTGAACGACGCGGCCTTCGTCACCGAACTCGTGGTCAGCGAGCTGGTCACCAACGCCATCCGGCACGCCGAGCCGCCGGTCCGGCTGCGGCTGATCCACGATCGGAGCCTCATCTGCGAGGTCTCGGACGCCAGCAGCACGGCACCCCATATGCGCCGCGCCCGCTCCTACGACGAGGGCGGCCGGGGTCTGCTCCTGGTCGCCCAGCTGACCCAGCGCTGGGGCACCCGCCCCACCCCCACGGGCAAGACGATCTGGACGGAACAGACCCTCGGATGAACCGGCCTACGGCCTGCCCTGCTTGGGCCCGTTGAGGGAGTCGGCCGCGTGCCGGGGGCCCGGCCCGGACGCGAACTGGCCGACGAGCTCACGGAAGCAGACCAGGGCGGTGATCGGCGGAATCCCGACGATCGCCATGGCCAGCAGCGAACCCGGTGACTGGCCGATGCACAGCGCCACCGCCGTGCCCGAGCAGATCAGCATCACCGCCCAGGACCGCCGGGCGGTGCGCTGCTGCACCGACGCCCGCAGAATCGACAGCCCCGCCAGCAGCCACGGCCCGTACACGGTCAGCGGCCACCAGCGCGCCAAATGCTCCGAGACGACCAGCAGCGCGATACCGCGCAGTTGACCGTACGAATAAGAGACTGACCAATAAAGCATCGTCAGTGCGCACACGGCGATTGTCGTAATTAAGAAGACGACCGGGACGATCCGCGGGTTCTTGGAAAGGATGTGGGACCCGGGGCGTGGCCGTCGTCGGTCGACCGGGCGGCGCGGGAGGTCGACGCGGACCTCCGGCAGGGGCGGGACGGGGTCCACGCTGTGGGCCGTGTAGGGCATGTGGATCAGCTCGTCGTTGGGGTCCCACACGCCCGACGAGGCTCGCGGACCGGGGAGCCAGATGGGCTGCGTCTCGAACGGCTGGAACCCGTCAGGGTTTTGGTCTACCGAATCATAATCATAATCGGTTCGCATTCTGAATCCTCATCCTGTCCATTCGGATCCGTTTTGCCGACCGGCGCGAGAGGGGCCGGTCCCTGATTTTGGGCATTCGGGAGAATAGCGATCGGCGGGGATTTCCGCGAGGAGCGAACCACGGTGGATGGCCCATGAAAGGGTGAATATCTGCTCAGTCGCCCGGCTCCGATCGAGTGGACCGCACCCCGACGCGGCCGGGAGGGACACCTCGGCCCGGTGCCCGGATGGTGACGTGGGCCCCTCCGATCCCGATCCGGAATAGGCACCCCGAGATGAGACATCTCCCCGCCCGCCGTTCCCGCCGTTCCCGCCGTCCGTTCGCCGCCGCCGCGCTGCTGGTGGCCGCGGTCCTGGCCCCCCTGGCGGTCGTCCCCGCGGCGGCCGTCCACGCCGCGCCCGCGCCGTGTCGCTCCGGCGGCCTCGGGTCCGAGGTGGCCGCGCGGCTGGACGCGGCCGTCGAGGGTGTCCGCCGGCAGGCCGGTGTCCCCGGTGTCGTCGTCGGGCTGTGGATGCCGGGCCGGGGGTGCTACGTCCGGGCGACCGGGCTCGCCGACACGGTCACGCGGAGGCCGATGACCACCGGCCTCTTCTCGCGGATCGGCAGCGAGACCAAGACCTTCACGGTCACCGCGCTGCTCCGGCTCGTCGACGACCGCCGGATCCGGCTGGACGACCCGATCTCCCGCTACGTACGCGGGGTGCCGAACGGCCGCCGGATCACCCTGCGGCATCTCGCGGAGATGCGCAGCGGGCTCTTCCCGTACAGCGCCGACCCGGACTTCACGCGGACCCTGCTGAGCGACCCGCGCCGCTCGTTCACCCCGCGCGAGGTGCTCGCGTACGGCTTCCGGCACGCGAACACCTTCGCGCCGGGCGCGGAGTTCCAGTACTCCAACTCCAACCTCGTCCTGCTCGGCCTGGTGATCGAGAAGGTCAGTGGCCGGCGGCTCGCCGACGTCATCCGCGAGCGGGTGCTGCGCCCGGCCCGGCTGCGTCACACACTGTTCCCCGAGGGCTCCGAGTTCCCCGAGCCGCACGCGCGCGGCTACACGAACCAGACGCTGAGCGGCGAGGTCGAGGACGCCACGGACTGGAACCCCAGCTGGGGCTGGGCGGCCGGGGCGATGATCTCGGACCTGCGTGACCTGCGGCGCTGGGCCGAGGTCGTCGCCACCGGCACCCTGCTCAGCCCGAAGACCCAGGCGGAACGGCTGAAGACGCTGCCGACCGGCTTCCCCGGCACCAGCTACGGCCTCGGCATCTTCGAGACCGGCGGCTGGATCGGGCACAACGGCTCCATCCCCGGCTACCAGAGCGTCACCGTGTACCTGCCGGCGCGGAAGGCCACCCTGGTGCTGCTGCTCAACACCGACATCACCTCCGGGGGCCAGGAGCCGTCCTCGCTGTTCGCCCGCGCGATCACCGAGATCGTCACCCCGGAGAACGTCTACGACCGCCCGGCGCCCCCTCGGTAGCGGGCCCGCGCGGGGTCCGGCGAACGGGCCGGGGCGGGGACACGCCACCGGATGGCCCATCCGCCCGTTCATCGAGTATCTGGTCATAACGTGCGGAATATGAAGAAATGGCATATTGCCCAAGTGGCGTGCGTCGCGGCGGTCATCGGGGCGGGGCTCGGGGCCGCCCCGCAGGCGGTCGCCGACCGCGAGGACCATCCGACCCATTCGGCCCATTCGGCCCATCCGACCCATGTGGTCTTTCCGGGGGAGTCGATCCAGCAGGCGGTGGACGCCGCGGCGCCGGGGTCCACCGTTCTGGTGGCCTCCGGCACGTACCGCGAGAGCGTCAAGGTCAGCACCCCCGGGATCACCCTGCGGGGCATGGGCCCCCGTACCGTCGTGGAACCGGCCGCCGTCGACCCGGCCGCGCCCAAGCCCGCCACCCCCGACGCCTGCGGCGACGCCGGGAACGGCATCTGTGTGATCGGGACGAAGGACCGCAAGGTCGAGGACGTCACCGTCGCCAACCTGACCGTGACCGGCTTCGCCGGGTCCGGGGTGTACGCCCTGGACACCGACCGGCTGACCGTGCGGCATGTGACCGCCGTGAAGAACGGTGTGTGGGGCATCGCCCAGGAGCGTTCGGTGCGCGGGGTGTTCCGCAAGAACACCGCCCGGGACAACGGCGACGCCGGGCTGTTCCTCGCCAACACCATCAAGGCCGAGCAGGGCGCCACGGACACCGGCGGCGCGGTGGTCGCGCACAACCGCCTGGAGGGCAACCGGATCGGGCTGACCGTCCGGCGGCTGCGGAACCTCACCGTCGCGGACAACCACCTCACCGGCAACTGCGCCGGGATCTTCGTCGTCGGCGACGAGAACATGCCGCGGGCGGGCGCGCTGACCGTGCGCGACAACCTCATCGACCGGAACAACAAGTCCTGCCCGAAGACCGCGCGCCTGGACGCGCTGCAGGGCACCGGCATCGTGCTGACCGGCGCCGAGGACACCCTGGTGACCCGCAACCGGATCACGGGGAACGCCGGCAACTCCCCGTTGTCGGGCGGTGTCGTGGTCTGGAAGAGCTTCGTGGGCACCACCAGCGAGCGGAACCGGATCACCGACAACGTGCTGGAGAACAACGCCCCGGCGGACCTGATCAACACGGACACCGTCGGCAAGGGCAACACCTTCGCGGGCAACACCTGCCGGGCGTCCAGGCCCGCGGGACTGTGCTGACCGGCCGAGCCGACCGGCCGAGGTCGCTCATGAACTCGAAGAGGGAGAAGGAAGGCGTCGCGTGACGACCACACAGACCCCACCCGCGCAGACCGCGCACACACCACCGCCCCCGCCGCCCCCCATGCGGCTGCGTGAACTCGTGTTCGGGGCGGCCGTCGCCGGCGCCCTCCGCGCGGCCGCCCGGCTGGGGGTCGCCGACGCCCTCGGCGACACCCCGCTGGCCGTGGACAACCTCGCGGCGGCGGTGAAGGCCGAACCGAAGCCGCTGCGGCGGCTGTTGCGGGCCCTCGCCTGCCACGGCGTGTTCACCGAACGGCCCGACGGGACGTTCGCGCACACCGACATGTCCCGGCTGCTGCGCGAGGACGACCCGCACAGCCTGCGCGCCATCGCCCTGTGGTGCACCGAACCGTGGACCTGGGACGCCTGGCCGAAGCTCGACGAGGCGGTGCGCTCGGGGCGCAACGTCGTCGAGGACCTGTACGGCAAGGAGTTCTTCGTCTACCTCAACGAGGACGCCCCGGAGTCGGCCGACGTCTTCAACCGGGCGATGACGACGTCCAGCGTCCAGTCCGCGCGGGACGTCGCCGACTTCCTCGACCTGTCGGGGAGTTCGTCCGTCGCCGACATCGGCGGCGGCCAGGGCCATGTGGTGGCGAGCCTGCTGGAGAAGTACCCGGCCCTGCACGGCACCCTGCTTGACCTGCCGCGCGTGGTGGACAACGCCGACCCGCGGCTGCGGCCGGGCGGCGCGCTCGCGGACCGGACCCGGGTCGTCCCCGGCGACTGCCGCGAGGCCGTCCCGGTCCGGGCCGACACCTACGTCATCAAGAACATCCTGGAGTGGGACGACGACAGCACCGCCCGGCTGCTGCGCAACGTCATCGGGGCGGGCGGCCCCGGCACCCGGGTCGTGGTCATCGAGAACCTCGTCGACGACTCGCCGTCGATGGGGTTCAGCACGGCCATGGACCTGCTGCTGCTCCTCAACGTCGGCGGCGCCAAGCACACCACCGGGAGCATGACCTCACGGCTGACGGCCGCGGGGCTGGTCATCGACGACGTACGGCCGGTCAACGCGTACCTCCACGCGTTCGACTGCCATGTGCCCGGATGATCCGTTCGCGGATGACACGACCGTGACCGCACAGGCCGCCGGACCCGCCGCACGGCGGGTCCGGCGGCCTGTCGGTGTGGTCAGGAGCGGCTGCCGTCCCGCTCCCACCGGTAGAAGCAGTTCGCCATCGCGTCCTTCGGCGAACGCCAGGTCGCCGGGTCGTACGCGGAGACGTACGCCGACAGCCGTTCGCTGATGCCCCGGAACTCGGGGTGTCCGGCGAGCTTGGTGATCGCGGGCGTGGGGTCCCGCTCGGACTCGACGAGGTGCAGGTACACGTCGTCGAACTGGAAGAGGCTGCGCCGGGAGACCCCGATGAGGTGGGGCAGCTCCCCCCGGTCGGACTCCTCGAAGATCTTGGCGATGTCCGGGGCCGCGCCCGGGGCCATCCGGGCGACGATCAGGGATTGGTGCATGGGTGTCGTTCTCCGTCCGAATACGGGGTCCGAATACGGGGTCGGGTGCGGCCGTCTCAGTCGGTCAGGCCCGGGGCGGCGCCCCGTTCGGCGGCGGCCTTCTCGATGCGGTCCCGGATCAGGGCCATCTGGACCTTGGAGTTCCGGTTGATGTTGTCGGTCATCCAGTCGTCGTCGACCGGCGCGTCCGGCTTCATCGAGAAGTCCTGCGTCCACATCATCCGCGTACCGCCCGGGACCTTCTCGTACTCCCAGAGGATGTTCATGTAGGCGAAGGGCCCGGTCTCGACGCGGCGGGCCTCCACGCTGAGGGTCTCCCGGTCCGCCTCGCGCTCCGAGACCCAGCTCCACACCTTGCCGTTCTCGTCCGGGTGCATGGTCAGCCGGAACGTCACCCGGTCGCCCTCCTGGGAGAGGATCTCGGCGGAGGCGTACTCGCTGAACAGCCGGGGCCAGTTGGCGACGTCGTTGGTCATGTCCCAGACCAGGTCGACGGGCGCGGCGATGGTGATCTCGTTCTGCGTGTGCCCGGCCATCTCAGGCACCCGCCAGAAGCGCGCTGTTGACCTGGTCGAGGAAGTCCCGGGGGCTCCGGCACTTCTCCGTGTCCGCCGGCATCGGCGTGCCGTACCGGTTCTCCAGCTCGCCGACGATGCCGAGCAGCCCCAGCGAGTCGATGCCGAGGGTGCCGAACTCGGAATCGAGGTGCTCCTCCAGCTCTCCCGGGGGCACGGTGACCCCGGCGGCCTTCTTCATGAGTTGGGACAGCTCTTCCACGGTGATGCGCTCGCTCATGCGTTCTCTCTCCTTGGTGTGCAGAGGGTGCGGGGTGGTCGGGGGCGGGTGGTCAGGAGGTGGCGCCGGTGCCGAGCCGCAGCACCAGCGCCGAGTTCGACCCCATGAGTCCCCGGCTGAGGACCAGCGCCGTGCGCGGCTCGGCGGCGCGGGCGGAGCCGGTGACGAGGTCGAGGTCGTGGCAGACGTCGAAGACGTTCGGGGTGGGCGGGATGACGCCGTGCTCCATCGCGAGCACGGCCGCGGCGGCGTCGAGGACGGCCGCCGCGCCGTTGCCCCGGCCCACGGCGGTCTTCGGCGCCGTGACGGGGACCCGGGTGCCGTGCGCGCCGAGCGCGTCGACGATCGCGAGGGCCTCGGCGCGGTCCGCCGCCGGGGTGCCGAGGGCGTCGGCGAAGACCACGTCGATCTCCTCCGGGGCGCAGCCCGCCTCGTCCAGGGCGACCCGGATCGCCTCGGCCAGCCCGCCCCGGGACTCCTCCCAGCGGGAGGCGCCGGTGAAGGTCGCCGCATGGCCCGCCAGCACCGCCCGCACGGGCGCGCCCCGGTCCCGGGCCGTCTCCTCGGCCTCCACGACCAGCATCGAACCGCCCTCGGCGGGCACGAAACCGCAGGCCGCGGCGGTGAACGGGCGGTAGGCGCGGTCCGGGTCCTCGACCGTGCTCAGCTCCTCGTAGCCGAGCTGGCAGACCACCGAGTAGGGCGCGAGCGGCGCCTCGGTCGCGCCGGCCACCATCACGTCCGTACCGCGCCGCACGGCCCGCGCCGCGTGCGCCAGCGCGTCCAGCCCGCCCGCCTCGTCGGAGGCGATCACCCCGCAGGGGCCCTTGAAGCCCCGGCGGATGGAGATCTGGCCGGTGCTCGCCGCGTAGAACCAGGCGATCGACTGGTACGGGCCCACGAAGCGGCTGCCCTTGGACCACAGCTGCTGCAGCTCCCGCTGGCCGAACTCGCCGCCGCCGGAGCCGGCCGCGGTGACCACGCCCACCGAGAACGGTGCCGCGTCGGTCTCGGGCCGGTCGAGCCGGGCGTCGTCGAGCGCCTGGTCGGCGGCGGCCATCGCGAAGTGCGTGAACCGGTCGGTCTGCACGAGATACCGCTCCTCGACCGCCGACGGCGGGTCGAAGTTCCGCACCTCCCCGGCCACCTTGAGCGGCAGATGCTCGCAGCCCTCGCGGGTGACCCGGTCCAGGACGCTGATGCCCTCCCGGGTGGACTTCCAGAACGTCTCGGTGCTGGTCCCGTTGGGCGCGACCACGCCGATGCCGGTGACGGCCGCGCGACGGGGACGCCGTTCGCTCCTCGTCGTCGTGGTCCTTGTGGTCATCGTGTCTTCTCCCTCGGCAGGTTCAGGACCACCGCGGACTGGAACCCGCCGAACCCGCTGCCCACCGAGAGCACGGTGTTCAGCCGCCGCTCCCGGGCGACGCGCGGCACATAGTCCAGGTCGCACTCGGGGTCCGGGGTCTCGTAGTTCGCGGTGGGCGGGACGACCTGGTGGGCCAGGGCCAGCGCACAGGCGACGACCTCGATGGCGCCGATCGCGCCCAGCGAGTGACCCACCATGGATTTGATGGAACTCATGGGCGTGTCATAGGCGTGCGCGCCGAGCGTCCGCTTCACGGCCGCCGTCTCGTGCCGGTCGTTCTGCTTGGTGCCCGAGCCGTGCGCGTTGACGTAGTCGACGGCCGTCCGGTCGAGCCGGGCGTGGTCGAGGGCGTCCTCGATGGCCCGCGCCATCTCCAGGCCCTCACTGGTCAGCCCGGTCATGTGGTAGGCGTTGCCGAAGGTGGCGTACCCGCTGATCTCGCAGTACACATGCGCCCCGCGGGCCCGTGCGTGCTCCAGCTCCTCCAGGACGAGTACGGCACCGCCCTCGCCCATGACGAACCCGTTGCGGTCCGCGTCGAAGGGGCGGGAGGCGTGGGCCGGGTCGTCGTTGTTGGGGGAGGTGGCCTTGATCGCGTCGAAGCAGGCCATGGTGATCGGGGAGATCGGCGAGTCCGACGCCCCGGCTATGCAGATGTCGGCCCGGCCCTCCTCGATCGTGTGGAAGGCGTACCCGACGGCGTCCAGGCCCGAGGTGCAGCCGGTGGACACGGTCTGCACCGGCCCGCGCGCCTCGAAGCGTTCCGCGACCGTCGAGGCGAGCGTGCTGGGCGCGAACGCCCGGTGCAGATGCCGCCCGGCCTCCCGGTGGTCCACGTCCCAGCGCTCCCCGCCATGGCTGACCAGCACGTAGTCGTGCTCCAGCCGGGTGGTGCCGCCGACCGCGGTGCCGAGGGAGACCCCGACCCGCCAGGGGTTCTCCGCCGCGAGGTCGAGACCGGAGTCCCGTACCGCCTCCTCGCCGGCCACCAGGGCGAACTGGATGTACCGGTCGCAGCGGGCGACCTGCTCCGCGTCCAGTCCGTGGGCCGCCGGGTCGAAGTCGCACTCGGCGGCGATCCGCGAACGCAGCCCGGACGGGTCGAAGAAGGTGATGCCACGTGTCGCCGTACGACCGTCGGCCAGGAGGTCCCAGAACGCCGGGACACCGATGCCGCCTGGGGCGACGATGCCTATGCCGGTGACCGCCACGCGCCTGGTCATGAGCGGACCTGAGGTCGCTCGGCAGCCCGCCCGGCGTGCGCCGCCTCCACCGGGATCGGTACGCCGTTCGCGTCCTCGGTGTCGACATGGCCGAGCGGCGGGCTCGGGGCCAGCGGGCCGAGGTGGAAGACCATCCGGGCCTCCACCTTGCCCACGTTGCGGAACCGGTGCCGCATATGGGCGGGGATCAACAGCCCCTGCTCGGGCCGGAGTTCATGGGCCTCGCCGTCGAGGTCCACCTCCAGCTGCCCGCAGATGACGTAGATGAACTCCTCGGAGTACGGGTGGTAGTGCTCAGCGATGCGGTCGCCGGGCGCCACGATGGCCACGCCCATGAAACCGCTGGTGGAGCCGACCGTGGTGGGGGTGAGCATGGCGCGCAGATCGCCGCCGCGCCGGGTGTTGGGCTCGACCTCGCTGACATCCACGATGCCGGGATGGCGATTGATCACGACGTTCCTCCGAACGTGAGGACGGGAGGGGATGGCTGAGGGGGTGCCGGGTCGTCAGGCGTCGGGCGCCCGGCGGTCGGTGACGAGGTCCATGCGGGCGACCGTCAGCAGCCGGGCCGGCGCGCCGTCCTTCGGCGAGCCGTCCGCGCCGAGCGCGCCGCCGTCGAGGAGGTCCGTCAGCTCGGCCGCGCGGGCCCGGTCGGTGAGACCGAGGACGGGGCCGGGGTCGTTGTCGATGCCGCCGCGTACGTCGACCAGGCGCACCACGATGTCGTCGCGCTGGAAGATCGTGCTGCGCAGCACCGGGCCCTGCGGGTCGTCCGCCGCCGCCTCGTCCTGCCGGGCCAGCAGCTCCGCCAGCCGCAGCCCGCAGCCCTCGCGGGCCGGGTAGTACAGGGCGTGCCGCTCGGCGTCCGGGCTCTCCTGACCGGCCGTGACATGGTGCACGGCGGGCAGCGCCGCGCGGGTGAAGAACACCCGGGCCGAATCGGGGTCGTCGAGGTCCCGGTCCTGCTCCAGATGGGGGTTGAGGGCCTCCTCGACGGCCCGCACCTCGGGCTGCCGGGCCACGTGCCGCAGCGCGGCGAGCAGGTCGCCCCGCACCTCGACGGCCCGCACGACCCGGTTGCCGTGCATGAACAGGGAGGTGCGGCACAGCCGGGTCGAGTCGTCGACCTTCGGCTCCGGCGCGGCGTAGTCGGCGAGGATCTTCGCGACGATCTCCTCGCTGCCCGGCTTCACCGTGAAGGTGAGCGCGTGCCGGATCAGACCGTCACCGATGCGGGGCGAGCTCTGCAGCCGGCGCTCGCCCGCCTCGGCCACCTCGGCCGGGCCGCCGGTCTCGCGGACGATGTGGAAGCGCAGCGAACGGGTGTCCCGGACGCAGTCGTGCAGCGGGCGCACCATCTGCACGTGCTCCTCGCTGTTCACCCAGGTGAGGAACGGCGGGGCGCTCTCCCACTCGCTGGTGATCAGCCATTGGGAGGGGTTCTCGATGGACTGGCACAGCTGGTCGCTGACGTGCCCGGGGACGGACGCGACCTGGTTGCACAGCTGCTCGTACGCCTCCAGGAACTGCTGCTGGGCCCCGTCGTAGACGTCCACGAGGAGGACGACCCGGAGCCGGGAGCCGTCGAAGACGGACTGGGAGACACGCTGCGACACCTGTCGCTTCAGCGTCTGGGTAAGCCGTTCGGACGTGGTGGTCATGCTGCGCACATCTCCTCGGTGGGGGGCAGAGACGAAACGGGGCGTCGGCCGGGGCGGCGTGACGTCACGTCGGCGTGCCTCGATCTTGAGCCCGCCCCTTCCGACGCGCGACTCGTATGCACTGCGCGGGTGACCGGGGCGTCGGGTGGATGACCGAGGCGCTGGGCGGGTGGCCGTGGCGGCTGGGTGGCTGGTCGGGGTATCGGGCGGGTGGCCGGGGCGTGGACGACCGAGGCGTCGGGTGGGTGACCGGTGTGCCGGGGCAGTGGTGGGGCTTCGGGTGAACGGCCGGGTCTTCGGGTGACCGGCCGGGCCTTCGGGGGCGCGGCCGGTCACGGTGGTTATCGCGCCCGGCACGGGTCAGGCCACGCTTCCGGCGGTCTTCCTGCGGCGCGCCGCGTACAGCCCGGTCCCGGCGACGGCCAGGACGGCCAGGCCACCGGCGGTCACGGCCGGCGAGGCGAGGCCGCCGCCACCGGTGTGCACCCCACCGCGGGGCTTCTCGTGACCGCCGCCCCAGGACTCCTCGTCCTGCTTCCCGCTCCAGGAGTTCTCCTCCTGCTTGACGGTGCCGGAGCCGGCCTCCTGCTTGCCGCTCCAGGAGTTCTCCTCCTGCTTCACGGCACCGGCGGCCGGGTCCTGCCGCACCGCGCCGGCGCTGTCGTCCTGCCGGGCGGGGCCGTCGGCGCCGTTCCCCTGTCCCTTCTCCTGCTCCTTGCTGTACGAGGAGTCCGCCTCGTCCCAGCCCCCGGAGGCGTACGCGCCGGGCGCGCCGAGTACGAGGACGGCCGAGGCCGCCGCAGTGACCATGAGCGTGCGAGCAGAGCGCATCTGACGATCCTTCCGTCGACGGGGCGGGCAGCTGGCGTTGCGTCAGCTGAGGTGACCCGCCCCCGACGTGATCCACCGTCAGCCAGCCGACTCCCCGTCACCACTCAAGGCGATCACTCGGGTGATCACTCGGGCGATCCGCCTGCCAGCAGCGTGGTCAGCACCTCGCGCAGGGTGGCCTCGGCGTCCGGGACCGGGCCCGGCGACCGCCACGCCACGAACCCGTCGGGCCGGACGAGCACGGCGCCACCGGCCGTCGTCCCGTGCACGGCCGCCCAGTCCGCGCCGCCGTCCTCGGGCGTCAGCTCGGCGTCGGGCCCGGTGCCGAAGCGGTACGGGGTGAGGGGGACGGGCATGGCCTCGGCGAGGCGGAGCGCGGCGGCGTGCCAGGCGCTGCCGCTGTTGCCGGTGTCGGCGCCCGCGTCGCTGAGCAGGACGAGTGAGCGCTCGTAGAGGTCCAGCGTGGAGACGGGTTTCCCCTGGTGACGTACCGCCATGTGGGGCGCCCGGCTGCCGGGTTCGGCGGAGAGGTCGAGGCGTTCGGGGACGACCGGGGTCGCGGGGTCGGCGCCGAGGACCGCGCCGCGCGGGTACCGGTAGCCGAGGGCCACGTCGAGGATGCCGCGCTGCGGGCCGCCGCCCCCGCCGACGCCGGGGGCCGGGGCGAAGCCGGGGTGGCTGTGCTCGACCGAGCGGGCTGCGGCACGGGCGCTGGTCGCCTCCGCCACCGGGCGGCGCTCGGCGTCGTACGAGTCGAGCAGGCCCTCGCCCGCCCAGCCGCCGAGCACGGCCGCCAGCTTCCAGGCGAGGTTGTGGGCGTCCTGGATACCGGTGTTGGAGCCGAAGGCGCCGGTCGGGGACATCTCGTGGGCCGAGTCGCCGGCCAGGAAGACCCGCCCCGAGCGGTAGCTGCGGGCGACGCGCTGGGCGGCGTGCCAGGGGGCCTTGCCGGTGATCTCGACGTCGAGATCCGGCACCCCGACCGCCCGGCGGATGTGCTCGACGCACCGCTCCTCGGTGAACTCCTCCAGGGATTCGCCGTGTTCGGGGTGCCAGGGCAGGTGGAAGACCCAGTTCTCCTTGTTGTCCACGGGCAGCAGCGCCCCGTCGGCGTCCGGGTTCGTCAGATAGCAGACGATGAACCGGCGGTCGCCCACGACACCGGCGAGGGCGCGGGAGCGGAAGGTGACGCTGACGTTGTGGAACAGGTCGCCGGGGCCGCTCTGGCCGATGCCGAGCTGTTCGCGGATCGGGGAGCGGGGGCCGTCGGCGGCGACGAGGTAGTCGGCGCGGATCGTGGTGTGCTCGCCGGTCTCCCGGCTCTTGACGAGCGCGGTGACACCGGAGGCGTCGGTCTCGAAGGACAGCAGTTCGGTGCCGTAGCGCAGATCGCCGCCGAGCCGTTCGGCGTGCTCCAGCAGCACCGGCTCCAGGTCGTTCTGGCTGCACAGGCACCAGGAGCTGGGGCTGAAGCGGGCGAGGCCGCCGCCCGCGTCGATCTCCTTGAACAGCCACTCGCCCGCGTCGCCGACCAGGGTGGGCGCCTGCAGGATGCCGTGGTTGTCGGCGAGGGTGGCGGCGGCCTTCCGGATGCCCGGCTCGACACCGGCGGTCCGGAACAGCTCCATCGTGCGGACGTTGTTGCCCCGGCCGCGTGGATGGATGGAGGTGCCGGTGTGCCGTTCGACCAGGGTGTGCGGCACCCCGAGGCGGCCCAGGAACACCGAGGTCGACAGGCCGACGAGGGAACCGCCGACGATGAGGACCGGGACGTGGGGGGTGGGGGTGCCGGTGGGGTCGGTCCGATCAGGGCTCTGCCGCATCGGTTTCATCGGTCTCATCGGGTTCATCGCGTTCATCGCTCAGCTCCAGCGCGTCGTGTCCGCCGACTCGGCCGGGTAGGGCCGGGGGCTTCATCCATGCCCCGCACGTGCCCCGCACCGGGAGAACGGGACCGGGCTTCACCCGCTTAGGGGCGGGCCGCTCATGTACTCGGATGGAGCTGAGTACTTGTGCTCTGGGCGGAGAAGGGGCGTGCCGGGAGGCTGGGTTCATGAGACAACGACTCCTCGGAACCGTCCCCCAGCTGCTGTCGGCCCTCGTGACGACCGTCGCCTCGCTGACCCTCTGGGCCGTCTGGCTGGGCTGGGACCAGCACCGCGACCTGCATCCTGACGGTTCGTCGACCGGCCCGTACGAGGCATGGCAGGTCGTCGGCCTGGTGCTGACGCTGCTGCTCCCGGTCTACTGGGCGGCGTCCCGAGGGCACGTCCTCGGCGCGGTCGCCGGCACCACGATCGGCCTGACCGCGGCCTCCTTCTACGACTGGTCGGACGACGCCAGCGGCCTCTACATGGTCGGCGTCACGATGGTGATGCTGGGGAGCGTCGCGGTCACCACGGGGCTCTCGTTCCTGATCGCGGCCATCGGGGACCGGCCTCGGCCGACGGCACCCGTGGCGGCGTAGGAGTCAGCGGCTGTCGTAGGAGCTAGCGGGCTTCGTAGGCCTCCGGGTCGAAGTGGGACAGGCGGCGGCGCATACGGCCGGTCGACCAGGGCCAGCTGAAGCTGTTGACGCCGTTGACGTCGAGGTAGTAGCTGGAGCAGCCGCCCGCGTTGTAGACGGTGGAGGGGAGCGCCTGCTGGACCTCCGCCTGGAACGCGGCCTGGACTTCGGGGCGTACGTCCATGCTGGTCCAGCCCGCCGTGCGGAAGTGGCGTATCGCGCCCGCCACGTACGCCAGTTGGGCTTCGAGGACCGCGTACGCGGAGGAGTGGCCGGTGCCGAGGTGTGGCCCGAGGAGGACGAAGGCGTTGGGGAAGCCGGTGACGGTGGTGCCGAGGTAGGCGTCCGGGCTGCCCTTCCAGTGGTCGTCGAGGCTGGTGCCGTCGGCGTCGAACACCCGCTGGGCGATGGGCATGTCGAGGATGTGGAAGCCGGTGCCCAGGACGATCGTGTCGACGTCCGCGCGGCTGCCGTCGGCGCCGATGATCCGGCGGCCCTCGACGGCCTTCACCGCCGTCGCGTGCACGGTGACGTTGGGCCTGGTCAGGGCCGGATAGTAGGTGTTGGAGAGGAGGAGGCGCTTGCAGCCCAGGGTGTAGTCGGGGGTCAGTGCCCGCCGCAGGGCCCGGTCCTTGACGGTGGCCCGGAGGTGCAGGGTGCCGATCTTCTGCACGGCCCGCAGCAGGGCCGGGTGGCGGAAGCCGACGCCGAGGGCCTCCAGGGCCGCGTACTCCGCTGTGCGCAGGGCCCGTTGGGCGCCGGGGACGGTCCGCAGCAGCCGGCGTTCGGCGCGCGGCACCGGGTGGTCGGGCTTGGGCAGCACCCACTGGGCGGTGCGCTGGAAGAGGTGGAGCCGGCCGACGCGCGGCTGGATCGCGGGCACGAACTGCACGGCCGAGGCGCCGCTGCCGACGACGGCGACGCGGGCGCCGGTGAGGTCGACGTCGTGGCGCCAGCGCGAGGAGTGGAAGACCTCGCCGGGGAAGTCGGCGAGGCCGGGTAGGTCGGGGAGCAGAGGCTCGTGCCAGGGTCCGGCCGCCGAGATCAGGATGCGGGCGGTGTAGGTGTCGCGGGTGGTCTCGACGCGCCAGTGGGACTCGGCCGGGTCCCACTGCGCCCGGGTGACCTCGGTGCCGTAGCGGATGAGCGGCGTGATGCCGTACGCGGCGGCCGTGCTCCGGAGGTAGGACCGGATCTCGGGCTGGCCGGCGAAGGCCCGGGTCCACTCCGGGTTGGGTGCGAAGGAGTACGAGTAGAGGGCGGACGGCACGTCGCAGGCGCACCCCGGGTAGGTGTTGTCCCGCCAGGTGCCGCCCAGCTCGGCCGCCTTCTCGACGATCACCAGATCGCGCACGCCCGCCTCGCGGAGCTTGATCGCCGCACCGATGCCGGAGAGGCCACTGCCGATGATCAGGGCGTCGGTGTGGCGGGTCTCGGTGCTCCCGGTGCTCCCGGTGCTCCCGGTGCTCCCGGTGCTCTTGGGCCGCGGCATCTCAGGCTCCTGTACGGGCGTCGGTGGTGGGGGCGGGCTCGTCCACGGCCTCGCGGGCGAGGGCCCGGGTGGTGCGTAGGGCGGTTTCCAGGACGGTGAGGCGGCGGTCGGGGTTCATGAAGTTGCCGCCCATCACCACGAGGTCGGCGGGGGTGGGCTCGATGCGGACGACGCGGGTGCCCGTCGCCCGCAGCGCGGCGCACTCCGCGTCGAGGGTGCGGGTCATGACGCGGCGCAGCAGCGCCTCCGCCCGGCCGAGGCCCCGGCGCGGCCCGGGGGTGCGGGAACTCATCGGCGCGATCACGTACACCTCGTCGAGCCCGCTCGGGACCAGCAGGTCGGCGGAGGCGGTGGAGAGGATGCCGCCGTCGGCGTACCGCCGGCCGTCGATGCGTACGGGCGGGAACCAGCCCGGCACCGCCCAGGACGCCCGGAGCGCGTCCCGCAGGGCGGCCGGGCGGGTGTCGGGATGGCCGAAGACGGTACGGCGTCCCGTGTCGAAGTCGGTCGCCACCAGCCAGGTCGCCGGATGCGGGACCCATTGCCCGGCGGGGGCGAGGGAGTCCGCGAGGGCCGCCAGCCATCGGGCGTCGCCGCGGCCCTGGGGGAGCAGACCGGAGAGCCCGGCCAGGGTGGGGGCGGTGCGGCGCAGGGCGCGGCGGGCCAGCCCGGGGGAGCCGGGGAAGACGGCGGGCCGGGGTGGGAGGGCCCGGGGTGCGGAGGCGAGGTGCCGGAGGAGTTCGGGGCGGGCGTCCTCGCGGCCCAGCTGGGCGGCGAGCAGGTCCTCGACGCCGACGCCCGCGCCGAGCAGGGCCGCCACCTCGGCCCCGGCGGAGGTGCCCACCAGCACCTCGGCCTCGCGCGGGTCCCAGTGCGTGGCCCGCTGGAGGGAGTGCAGGGCGGCGATCGTCCAGGCCGCGCCGAGGGTGCCGCCGCAGCCGAGGACGAGGCCTCGGGAAGGGGTGGTGCGCGTGCGCGTGCTCGTGGCTGTGCTTCGGACGGTCACCGCGTTCACATCCAGACACTGGGGTACTCGGGGGATCCGGATACCAAGGAGATCCGGATACTAGTGGTATCCGAAATGCTTGGACAGCCCCTGTCGGAGATAAGATCCGGGAACTCCGAGAGCCACCTGGAGAGGGAGCGAGAGATGGCCGCCCGCCTCAGCCGCGCCGAGAGTCAGGGACGTACGCGCGAGCGGCTCGTCGCGACCGCGCGGCAGCTGTTCCTCTCCCACGGCTACGCCGCCACCTCGCTCAGCGATGTCGCGGAGACGGCCGGCTACTCCAAGGGCGCCGTCTACTCCAACTTCCGCAGCAAGGACCATCTCTGCCTCGCCGCGCTGGACGACATCCGGGCCGAACAGCTGGGGCTGCTCACGGACGCGGTCATGGGCGAGGCCGGGATCGAGGACCGGCTGACCGCCTTCGCCGCGTGGGCCGAGGCGCACATCGGCGACGAGGCCTGGACCACGCTGGAGGTCGAGTTCCTCACCAGCGCGCGGCACGACGAGGAACTGCGGGGCGAGATCGCCGTACGGGTCGCGGTGATCCGGGACGCCCTCGCCCAACTCCTCGACGCGCTCGCCCTGGAGCTGGGCGTCACCCCGGCCATGCCCGCCGACCGCGCCGCGATGACCCTCCTCAGCCTGGGCATAGGGCTCGGCGTCCAGCGCGTGGCCGACCCGAGCGTGCCGACGGCCGTGCTGACGGAGACGTTGCGGCTGGTGCTGCGGATGGGCGACGAGTGACCGGGTAACCGGGCGAACGAGCGGCCGGGTGGACGAGTGGCCGGGTGGTTCAGGCCCGCCCCCGCGACTCCGCCGCCCGCCGGGCCAGGGAGTCGAAGACCACCGCGACGAGCAGGACGCCTCCGGTGATCATGAACTGGACGGCGGGCTGGACGCCGAGGAGGGCCATGCCCGAGGCGATGGACTGGATGATGAGGACGCCCAGCAGCGCGGACCAGGTCGAGCCCCGGCCGCCGAAGAGGCTGGTGCCGCCGATGACGGCGGCGGCGATGGCGTTGATCAGCAGCATCCCGGAGCCCGGGACCTGGGTCGCCGAGGTGAGCCGCGAGGCGACGAACAGTCCGCCGACCGCCGCCAGCGTCCCCGACACCACGAACACCCAGATCCGTACGCGCGACACGTCCACGCCGGACCGCCGGGCCGCCTCCACCCCGCTGCCCAGTGCGAGGACCCGCCGGCCGTGGACCGTACGGCGCAGGAAGAGGTCCGAGACGACGAGGACCACGAGGAAGATCAGCAGCGCCAGCGGCAGGCCCTCGAACCGGCCCAGGACGGCGACCGTGGCGAACGAGACCGCCGCGAGCAGCGCCGTACGCACCCAGATCTCGCCCCGCGCCCGGTACGGCATCCCGGCGGCGGCCCGGCGGGCTCGGTCGCGGAGGCAGAGGAGGACGTAGACGACCGGGCCGAGCGCGGCCAGGCCGTAGGTGACGGCGGGGGAGCTGAAGGAGCGGCTGGTCAGCTCGGCCACCAGGCCGTCGCCGCCGAAGCTGATGGAGCTCTCCGGGCCGAGGAGGTAGAGCATCAGGCCGTTCCAGGCCAGCAGGCCCGCGAGGGTGACGACGAACGCGGGTACGCCGATCTTGGTGAACACGAAGCCGTGGAGCGCCCCGGCCGCCGCGCCGCAGGACACCGCGACGAGCACGGCGAGCCCTTCCGGCATGCCCTGGTTCACGTTCAGCGCCGCGAACATCGCGCCGGAGAGGCCGGCCAGCGAGCCCACCGACAGGTCGATCTCGCCGATCAGCAGCACGAAGACGACGCCGACCGCGACCATGCCGGTGCCGACGATCTCCACGCTGAGGACGGACAGATTGCGGGGGGAGAGGAAGTTCTCGTTGAGGCTCTGGAAGACGATCCAGGTCACGGCGAGGGCGAGCAGCGCGGGTGCCGGGCCCAGCTCCCCCTCGCGCACCCTCCGGCGCACGGCGTGGGCGTACGCGCGGGGGCGCTCGCCGTACCACCGGTGTGCTGCGTGCGACCCGTGTGCGGCGTGCGACCGGTGCGCGTGGTTCTGACGGCCCCTGTCGTTCCGAGGGCCTTCCTCTCCCTTCCCCCTCACGGCCATGTCTCCTCCGGGTCGGTCGGGTGGTGGCCGGCGGTGTTGTCCACCGCGCCGGTGATGGAGGAGATGATCTGTTCCTGGGAGGTCGTGCTGACGTCGAACAGGCCGTTGTTGCGGCCGAGGCGGAGTACGGCGATCCGGTCGGCGACGGCCTTGATGTCCCCCATGTTGTGGCTGATGAGGAGCACCCCGGTGCCCCGGTCGCGGAGTTCCTCGATGAGGTCGAGGAGCTGGTTGGTCTGTTCGAGGCCGAGGGAGGCGGTGGGCTCGTCCAGCAGGAGCAGCCGGGGCGCGGTGACGAAAGAGCGGGTGATCGCGACGACCTGGCGCTGCCCGCCGGAG
Source organism: Streptomyces sp. NPDC107538 (assembly GCF_055657445.1). Lineage (NCBI taxonomy): Bacteria > Bacillati > Actinomycetota > Actinomycetes > Kitasatosporales > Streptomycetaceae > Streptomyces > Streptomyces sp. NPDC107538. Next base: position 466,885 of record NZ_JBVKAY010000003.1, read on the forward strand.
AGGGTGGCGAGGGGGACGCGGACGTCGGGGATGCGGATGGAGAGGGTGCGCAGCAGTTCGCGGGTGCGGCGTTCCATCTCCACCTCGTCGAGGACGCCGAAGCGGTGGATCTCCCGGCCGAGGAAGAGGTTGCCGACGACGTCGAGGTTCCCGCACATCGCGAGGTCCTGGTAGACGGCCGCGATACCGAGGAGCTGGGCGTCCTGGGGGCGTCGGATGTGGACGGGCTCGCCCTCCCACTCGATGACGCCCCGGTCGGGGGGACCGACCCCCGAGATCACCTTGACCAGGGTGGACTTCCCGGCCGCGTTGTCACCGACCAGGGCGACCACCTCCCCGGCCCTGATCTCCAGCTCGACGTCCACCAGCGCCTGGACGGCCGCGAAGCGCTTGGAGACGCCGCGCAACGCCAGCAAGGGCTGAACCACCGGGGCACCTCCTGGATGGGCGGACGGGACGGGCGGGGCGGCTGAGACTCATGGGGTGAGTCCGGCCTTGTCGCAGGCGGGGCGGACCTTCGGGGTGCATATCTGGTCGATCGTGTACATACCGTCCTTGACCAGAGTCTCCTCGATGTTGTCGGCCGTCACCGAGACCGACGGGAGGAGGACCGCCGGGATGTCCTCGTCCGTGGGGCTGTCGACGGTGCCGGTGGCGATGGAGTCGACCGACTCGCCGCGCCCCAGGGCGACGGCCATCTCGGCGGCGGCGTCGGCCGCCGGCTTGAACGGCTTGTAGATGGTCATGTGCTGGCTGCCCTGCACGATGCGCTGGATCGCCACGAGGTCCGCGTCCTGGCCGGTGACCGGCGGCAGCGGCCGTACGGCGCTGGCGTTGAGGGCGGAGACGACGGCGCCGGCGAGGCTGTCGTTGGCGGCGAGGACGCCGTCGATGTTGTTCGCGCCGAGGGCGGAGATGGCGCCGCTCATGTTGACGTAGCCGTTCTCCGGGCGCCAGCCGACGGTGTCGTACGACTTTCCGATCTTCACCTTGCCCTCCAGGACGGAGAGCGCGCCGCGTTTGTACCAGCCGGCGTTGGGGTCGGTCGTGGCGCCGTTCATCATGACGATCTGGCCGCCGTCCGCCTTGTCGCCCATGGCCTTCAGGAGCTCCTCGGCCTGGAGCTTGCCGACGGTGTCGCCGTCGAAGGTGACGTAACCGGAGATGGGGCCCTGGGCGAGCCGGTCGTAGGCGACGACCGGGATACCGGCCCGCTCGGCGGCCTCGACGGAGGAGCGCAGTGCCTTGGGGTCGATGGCGGCGACGATCAGGACGTCGACGCCCCGGGTGATCATCGCGTCGAGCTGCTGGCGCTGGACCGCCGGTTCGGCCGTGGCGGCGACGCTGGCCGCGGGGCAGTCCGGGCACAGCTCCTTCAGCTTCTTCTCGATCAGGGGCCGGTCGAACTGCCCGAAGCGGGAGGCTCCACCGCCCGGGAGCAGCACCCCGACAGTGGGACTGTCCTCCCCGCCCCCGCTTCCACTGCCCCCGCCCCCGCCACATGCCCCGGTCAGCACCAGACCGGCCGCGACCACGAACGCCGCGCCCGCCCGGCTGAGGGACCTACGTTTCACGGCCGTACGGCCGACGCCGAGACCCATGGTCGGTTCCTTAGAACATTTGCCCGATCTTGCTGGCTCTTGTCTTCTCTTGCGTCCTCTTGAGTTCCCTTGCGGTCTCTTGCCCTGTTATGGATGTCTCTCGTCCAGCGTAGTCAAGAGGGTGGGAAGGGGTGGGGCGAGGTGTGGGGTTCCGTGTTCCCGGGGGCGTGGGGTCGTTGGGGTGGGCAGCATCTTCGGCCCCGGGGTGAACGCCGCGAACGACTGAAACTTCAGCGCCGCCGCCGTGTCGGCGGCCGGGAGATCTTCGCTCGGCCGCTGTCTGGCGATCGATTCCCGCTCTCATGTACATCTGCTACATTCGTTACATGAGTGAGCCGGTGATCGAATCCATGGCCGAAGTCCGCAGCCACCTTGCCGACGTCATCGATCGCGCCCGCCGGGAAGAAACCCCGACGATCATCACGCGTCGTGGCAAGCAGGAAGCCGTCGTGATCGACATCCAGGAGTACCAGCGCCTGCGTGAGATCGCCGAGAACGCCGAAGAGGCGTGGCTCAACCAACTGGCCGACGAAGCCGAGTCCGAGGGCACGGAGGGGTCCGTCTCGCTCGAAGAGATGGCCGCCTTGCTGCGCACCCCTCAGGGCTGACCTCATGGGGTATGTCACGCGTTTTACGCCGCACGCTCAGCGGGACCTGTCGAAGGTTCCGCGTCCTGACGCGCTGCGCATTCTGTACCGCCTTGCTGAGTTGCAGAAGGCGATGGACGCGGGGGACACCGCGTCGTTCGACGTCAAAGCCCTGCAGGGGCACAGTGCCCGCTGGCGGCTCAGGGTCGGCGACTACCGCGTCGTCTACACCGTCGAAGACGGCCAGTTGATTGTGTGGGTCCTGGCCGTCGGCAACCGTCGCGAGATCTACCGCCAAGTTCTGTAGACCCTGAGACCCTGCGGCGCAGCAGCTTCCTGCCGAGGTTGCGGTGCCTGGGTGTCGCGCTGAGCATGGGCCGGGGGAGCCCTGACGAAGGCCGGTAGCCGTATGAGCACGACCCGTCCGACCCATACGAACCGTGCGTCCGGCGATGACCGCCCCCTCCGCTGCCTGGTCACCGGTGCCACCGGATACCTCGGCGGCAGGCTGGTGCCGGAGCTGCTGGAGGCCGGGTACGGCGTGCGGTGTCTGGCTCGGTCGCCCGGGAAACTGCGGGACCACCCGTGGGCCGGGCGGGTGGAGGTGGTGCGGGGGGATGTGACGGACGCGGAGTCCGTGGGGGCGGCCATGGAGGGTGTGGACGTCGCGTACTACCTGGTGCACGCGCTGGGGACCGGGCGGGGGTTCGAGGAGACCGACCGGCGGGCGGCGCGGATCTTCGGGGAGCGGGCGCGTGCGGCGGGCGTACACCGGATCGTGTACCTCGGCGGACTGACCCCGGCCGGCGTGCCGGAGTCCGAACTGTCGCCGCATCTGCGTTCCCGGGCCGAGGTGGGCCGGGTGCTGCTGGCCTCGGGCGTCCCCACCGCCGTACTCCGGGCCGCCGTGATCATCGGGTCGGGCTCGGCCTCGTTCGAGATGCTGCGCCATCTCACCGAGCGGCTGCCCGTGATGGTGACCCCGAGCTGGGTGCGCACCCGGATCCAGCCGATCGCCGTACGGGACGTGCTCCGGCTTCTGGTCGGCTGCGCGGGGCTGCCGACCGACGTGAACCGGACCTTCGACATCGGCGGTCCGGACGTCGTCACGTACGAGGAGATGATGCGGCGGTACGCGGCCGTCGCGGAGCTGCCGAAGCGGGTGATCGTGCCGGTGCCGCCGCTGACGCCCTGGTTGTCCAGCCTGTGGGTGGGGCTGGTCACCCCCGTCCCGGGCGGTCTCGCGCGCCCCCTCGTCGAGTCGCTGCGGCACGAGGTGGTGTGTGCCGAGCGGGACATCGTCGAGTACGTACCGGACCCGCCGGAGGGGCCGGTGGGCCTGGACCGGGCGATCGGGCTGGCGCTGCGGCGCGTACGGGACGCGGACGTGGCGACGCGATGGTCCTCCGCCGCGACGCCGCGCGCCCCGAGCGACCCGCTGCCGACCGATCCCGACTGGGCGGGCGGCAGCCTGTACGAGGATCGCCGGGAGCGCGTGGTGGCGGCGTCGCCGTCCGCGCTGTGGCGGGTCGTCGAGGCGATCGGCGGCGAGAACGGCTGGTACTCCTCGCCCCTGGCCTGGTCCCTGCGCGGCTGGGCGGACCGGCTGGTCGGCGGGGTCGGGCTCCGCCGGGGGCGCCGGGACGCCGCGCGGCTGCGGATCGGTGACAGCCTGGATTTCTGGCGAGTGGAGGAGATCGAGCCGGGCCGGCTGCTCCGCCTCCGCGCGGAGATGCGGCTGCCGGGGCTGGCATGGCTGGAGATGACCGTGGGCCGGGATGGGGAGGGGCGGACGGTCTATCGGCAGCGGGCGCTGTTCCATCCGCATGGGCTGGCCGGGCACGCGTATTGGTGGGGCGTGGCTCCCTTCCATGCGGCTGTCTTCGGGGGGATGGCGCGGAATATCGCTGCGGCGGCGGAGAGTGGTGCGGCCGACGCCGGGACCACGGCCCCCGCCCCGGCCCGTACTGCGCGCTGACGGGAGGTCCGGGGGCGATGGTCTCGGCTGCGGGCTGCGGGGCGTGTGCCTACCTTGTCGCGGGCAGGTCGCTGTCCGTATCTGGCACGGGCAATCGCATGCCTCGTGACTCGGCCACGCGCAGGGCGTCAGCGAGGCATTCGGTGAGACGGATCGCGGCGTACCGCACCTCGGGGTTCGGTGACATCGGGTCGTCCAGGAGTCGGCGGGCGCGGGCGAGTACGTCGGCGCCTGTGGTGAGTTGCCGGGTCTCCGTCGTATCCGCCAGCCGCGACACGTACCCGCCCCGGCTGCTGGTGGAGAGAAAGCATGGCTTGCCTTCCGGCGACAGCCACGGCAGGAGGCGGAGGGTGGTGAGGGGCGAGGGGGTGGGCTCCATCAGACGGCCGCCTCGCCCATGCCGATGAGGTGCCGGTCGAGGTCGATCCCGAAGTCGGCGGCGAGCACGAGCGCGAGACGACGGTGCGCCTGCCGGTCGCGCTCGTGTGCGTGGTCGTACGTGCGCTCATGGGCGGCGAGGTAGGGGCGGACGAGCCGGTTCTCGGAGCCGTCGAGGGGGAGGTGCCTGCAGTACGGAGAACGGTGAGGAGGGAGGGTGGGACGTGGGCAGCGGGCGGGGGGTCGTCGTCGTACGGCGGTGGGGCTGGAGGTGGGGGCGGAGGACGGGGGCCGGGTGTTGTCGGCGCCCGCCCGGCGGGTGCCGGTACCGGGGGCGAACAGAAGGCTCAGCCTGTGGGCGGCACGGCGGATAAGCTGCGTCATGTCGGTCTGCTCCAAGTCAAGTCAGATCGGCCGCGCCCCGGGAGGTCTAGCCACCTCGCCGGGGTTTTCGGCGTTTCGCGCAGTGTTGCACCTGGAAGCGTTAGGTAGCAATAGGAAGCATACGGTTGCATGCTGATGTTCCCTCATGTGGTGCGTCGCTAAGAGCCGCCTTAGCGTGCATCCATGGCTGATGACCACGACTGGAGGCCCGACCCGGCGAGCCACGTCTACGTGTATCTCCAGGTTGTGCACCACATTGCCGAACAGATCCGTACGGGGCGCCTGCCCGTGGGGGCGCGGCTCCCCGCCGAGCGCGATCTCGCCGAGCAGTACGGCGTGGCCGTCAACACGGTCCGGCGGGCGGTCCGGGACCTCCGTGACCAGGGCCTTGTCATCACGGTCCCCATCAAGGGCACGTTCGTCCGAGCCGAGCAGCCGTTAGCCGGTGCCTCTGGTGAGGACACGGCCACCGGCTGACGTGCCGCAGCCCTTGGCCGACACTTCAGGCCAGACAGCGGGCCAGAGCGCGCTGGACCTGTGGCTCCTCTCAGGACCGGCAAGCCCTGGCCGGTGACGACTGACACTGGCCCCCTCCGTGACACCCCGGCCGAACTCTCTGCGGTGTGCGTAGGGTTGCGGCACGGTGGAGGTATGACTGATCTGCCGCGCTACGAGTACGTGAAGCTCGCGGACGCCATCGCAGCCGACATCGCCTCCGGCAAGCTGCCCCAAGGGGCTGCCCTGCCTGGTGAGCGGGCCATGACGGAGCTGCACAGCGTCAGCATCGGCACGGTGCGTCGCGCCGTCGTGGAGCTACGGAAGCGGGGGCTGGTCGCCACCTTGCCCGCGAAGGGGACGTACGTCATCGGGGTGCCGGAGGCTGCGGCTGGCAGCGCCGAGGATGGCGCAACCACTGACTGACGTCGGAAGAACAGCGCGAGGTTCATCAACGGGGGTTCAGCGCGCGGCGGGCCGCGTTGATGACGTTGTGGGCGTCGGCGCCGTACACGGCGGACTCGCGCAAGGTGTTCCAGGTGCGCAGGTAGAGGGCGACGCTGTCGGCGTCGTCCAACCACAGTTCCGCGTGCCATGCCTCGGTGACCACCTGGCGGTCGTCGTAGATCCAGAACCCCAGACCGGGCGGAACCTTGAGTGACGCGGTGAGCGGCACGATGCCGAGTTCCACGGTGTCCATGCCGATGATCCCCGCGAGGCGGTCGAGCTGGACGGCCAGCACCGAGGGTGAGCAGATCAGCGACCGCAGGACTGGTTCCCAGAGGATGACGTGGTAACGCCTGCCTCCGGAATACAGAAGCTCCTGACGCTTCATACGGGCTCTCACGGCTGCCTCGATGTCCCTGGGTGACCGGTGCAGCTCGGCAGAGCGGGTGAGTACGGCGCGTGCGTAGTCGGGTGTCTGGAGGACTCCTACGATCCACGACGACTCCCAGGCGCGCAGTACCTTCGAGCCGGCCTGAGCCTCGTTGTGAACGTCCTGGACGGGCTTGTGTCCGCCGACAAGCTGCCTGCGCCAGGAGCGGATATGCGACTCGAATCCCGCCAGCCTGGACCGCAGTTCCTCGTACGCGGCTGGCTGACCGCATGCCGTTGCCCATGCCCGGAGATCCTCGGGGGTGGCCGTCTGCTTGCCCAACTCCAGTTTCGAGACCTTCGAGTTGGGCCAGCCGAGCCGATGGGCGAGTGCGGTGCCGGTAAGCCGACCATCAGAAGCCGTGAGCCGAAGTTCCCTCAGGCGCACTCCGAGCCCTTCGCGGGCTTGCTGATAATCCGTGCTCACCGGCACCCACCTGCTTTACGCCTCCTTCGCGGGCATGTTCGCCGCGAACTGCCTGAACGGAACGCCGTAGTGCTGGGCGACGTCCCGCAGTCGGTTGTACTGGTTCACACGTGCCGGTTCCGTGATCAGCTCGGCACCCGTGAGGTTGTCATCATCGTCGAAGAGGCACACGGCGACGATGTGTGAGTCGAAGATCCAGAAGTCTTCGTCGGGCAGGTTGACGCGCTCGGCGTCCTCGCGCCACATGTTGCGTACGTCTTCGCCCAGCGCGGCGTTCTTCTCGGCGTGCGCCAACAGGTATAGCTGACCCTCGGTCGGAGGGTTGTCCACGATCCGCACCCGACCGACGCTGACGCCGTCCTGGGTCTTCGCGCGGATGCCCTGGCTCCACGGTGTGCTGAGATCCCAGGTGGGGGCCTCGCCGCGGGTGAACTGGGCGTAGGTGTCGGTGGCCTCGTCGACCGCGTAGCGCTTGCGCATCTCCAGGTGCCACGCGCTGTGCTGGAAGTTCTCGAACAGCCGGGCGAACTGCTCCGGGGTGAAGATGCGCGGTTCGGTGTCGCGGCTCTTCGGGCCGAAGTCGATCAGCGTGTTGCGGGGCATGACGATCGGGATCTCGTCCTCGTCGATGTGCTGGAGCTGCGCGAGGGCCTGCGGGTCGGTGAGGCGTGGCCCGTGCACGATGACCTCTCCCGTGTCGAGGTCTTCGTGAATGGCCGGGCAGCTTCCCTCGCCGCTGCCCGTACCGTTGAAGCGCAGTCGTCGAGCCATGATCAGAGTCCCTTCGCCAGAGCCGATCACCCCAGCATCGCCAGGCTGCCCACCTCGGGCTATGGGTTTCCACCACCCTCGTGAGAAAAACCGAGCCAAGCAAGAGGGAACCCGAGAAAACTTGAGAAAACGCCCTCGTGTGCTCTAACTCCTCGTCCTTAGCGTCCTGTGCATGCCTACGAAGACAACGGACATCGACGCGCACACGGCTGCCGAGTCCCTGAGAACAGCACTCACCGAGGTCGGGATCGTCCTGCCCTCCCTCGCGGTTGACGTCGCGTCCCCACATCTGCGGCTCGTCGAGCTGGGGCGTGTGCGCGCCGATGTGGCCGTGCACCTGGCCCAGGCGCTCCAGCGAGGGGGCGACAGTGATGGCGGCGACTGAGAAGCCACCGACGATGCTGAGTCACGGCGAACTGCCGTACCCGCGCGGAACGCTCGTCGAGGACACGCAGCACGAGCGGACCGGCGAACTCGTCGGCGTGATCGAAGAACGCCTCAAGGAGTCGGGCAAGCTCCTCAGCCGAACCGCGTACGTGCGGCCACGGGGCGGCGGGGTCGAGTGGGAGGTGCCCTTGACTCGCATCCGGCCGGTTCAGGCGGAGTCGTCGAGGCCGGCCACGGGAGGGGCGGAGGGGCACGGTCAGGGGCTGAGCCGTCCGGGCTGAACTGCTGTTCCCCGCCGACCAAGTGGAGAGCGCGGTGGGGGCGAGCGCGGCTGACGGCAGTCGGTCGCCTTCTGACCGGCGGAGAAGACTTCGTACGGGCCTGGCCTGTAAACCCGCAGAGAGGAGAGGGCCATGCACCAGTTGATCGCGAGCCCGCAACACCGGAGAGAGACCCCGGCCCTCCTGTCCGGAGGGAGGCGGTGGGGGCTCAGTGCCGGGGACGGTATCCCAGGTACCCGCGTATCCGCAGGTCAGGTGGGGTGGGATGGTTCCAGGGTGGTCGATCGGGTGGTGGGTGTTGCGGTCGGTCGTTGGGAGCGCTGATGCTCTTGGTGTTGCACCGAGCAGGGCCGGGTCGACCAGCCGGGCCTGCCGGGGCGTTCAGGTTCATGTACTCATCCATCTCATTCACACGGGGGAACACCCATGTCCATGCGCATTCGATCGAGCGCTCTCACCGCACTCGCCGTCGCCGCCCTCGCGGCGGGCTCGGTGCTGACGGCGCCGGCCGCCGGCGCCGCGGCGAAGGCCGCCGCGCCCAAGTTTCTGTCGGCGTCCCAGCTGCCGCCGCATCCGACGTCGTCCTGGACCGCGGGGCCGGTCGCCGAGGGGGTCCCGGCGGCGCTCGACCTCTGCTTCCACACGGAGAACGTGCTCGACTACGAGTACCGGCACCGGGAGTTCCGGACCGACGTGGACACCGGCGCCGTGCAGTTGACCGTCGTAGCGACCACGCCCGCTCTGGCCAAGGGCCTGGCGAAGCACTACGACGACCTGTTCCGCACCTGCGCCGACCGCCTGGAGGCGGGCTCGCCCGACATCGACGCCGAGGGCCGGGACTACGGCACGCTGCCGGTCGAGGAGGGGGCCCATGTCCGTGGCGTGAACACCGAGACGTCCTGGGGTGCCAACGACGTCGCCCTGATGTCGGTCGGGCGGGACGGCAGGACCGTCACCGTCGTGCAGTGGCAGCAGATGGGCGACTTCACCGGCGCGCCCGTGGCCGCCTTCAAGAAGACCACGACCACGGCCGTCAACAAGCTGTACTGACAAGTTGTCCTGACCTGGCGGTCCTACGTGTCCGGCAGCGATGCCGCCAGGTGTTCCCACGCCTCGTGCACCTGCTCTCCCACGATCCCGAACTGGGTGACGACCGCGACGCAGTGGCCGTTCTCGTCGTCCAGTTCGAGGGACGAGGTCGGGCCGTGGGCGGCGGGGGAGCGGGTCAGGCGGCAGTGGCGTACGTGCGCGAGGTCGATCTCCACGGAGGCGTTCGCGATCGCCGCGAACAGCCGTCCTCCCACCGTGTGGTCGGTGACGTGGACCGGGCCCGCGCAGGCCTGCATCGCCGACGGGGCGAAGACCGCCACGCCGATGGGCAGGCCGGTCGAGCGGAGGTGGTCGAGGAGGGAGGGGAGGGCACCCACGTCCACCTCTCGGTGCTCGGCGCCGTGGTGGGTGAGTGCCGTGCGCCGGGTCGCCCCGCCGTCCGTCAGGATCGCGTCCAGCTGGGCGAGTTGGTCGCCGTTCTCCCAGGAGGGGACGGGGGGCGAGGGGGCCGGTACCGCCCCCGCCCCCGCCTCGATCGCCCCCGCCTCGACCGTCCCCGCCAGCCCCGCCAGCAGGCGGTCCCCCTCCGACAGGAGCCGGCCCTCGTGCACGGTTCGGCCGGAGGGGGAGAGGAGGCGGACGGTGACCGCGTCCTCGGTGTCGCGGGCGACCACCGCCGTGTCCACCCCGGCCGGGTCCAGGCGGAGCGTGATCGCGCCCGGGGGGACGGTGAACGCCTCCCCGCGCAGGGTCGGGACCGCGTAGCCGCCGACCTGGTCGAGCCGGGCGACCGGGCCCCCGGTGACGGCCTGGACGTACCGGAAGAGGGTCAGGCTGCGTGCCAGGTGCGGCATACGGGGGTCGATCAGGCGTGCGGTGCCGGTCCGTCGGCCGCGGCAGGCCTCGAAGCCGCAGCCGTGGTGGTCGGTCATCGTCAGTACACGTTCCGTACGCAGCGCTTGGGGTCGGACATTGTCAGTACACGTCCCGTACGTAGCGCTTAGCCCGCCGCAGAGTCGACAGGTACTCCGCCGCGTCGTCGTCGCCGCGTCCGCGCTGCTCGGCGATGACGCCCAGCAGGGCCGTCTCCACGTCCTTCGCCATCCGGGAGGCGTCGCCGCAGACGTAGACGTGCGCGCCCTCCTCCAGCCACGCGTACAGCTCGCGCGACCGCTCCCGCATCCGGGTCTGGACGTACACCTTCTCGGTCTGGTCGCGGGAGAAGGCGAGGTCGAGTTCGGTGAGGACGCCCTGTTCCCGCAGCAGGGTCAGTTCGTCCTCGTAGACGTAGTCCGTCTCGCGGTGGCGGTCGCCGAAGAACAGCCAGTTGCGGCCGGAGGCGCCCCGCGCGGCCCGCTCGTGCAGGAAGCCGCGGAAGGGGGCGATGCCCGTGCCGGGGCCGATCATGATCACGGGTGCGTCGTCGTCGGCCGGGACGCCGAAGGCGGCGTTCGGCTGGACGTAGACGCCTACCGGGGACTCGCCGATGCGGTCCGCGAGGTACGTCGACGCCACGCCGCCGTACGTCCGCTGCCCGGAGTCGTAGCGGACCGACGCGATCGTGAGGTGGACGCTGCCCGGGTGGGCCAGCGGGCTCGACGAGATCGAGTACTGGCGGGCCTGCAACGGGCGGAGCAGGGGCAGGAGTTCGGGGAGCGCGGGGGCCTTGGGGCCCGCGTCCCGCAGCAGGTCCAGTACGTCTCTGCCCCAGAGCCAGGAGTCCAGGTCCGAGCGGTCGCCGTGCGCGACGACCGCGGCCAGCTCGCTCTCCGGGGCGCGTTCGACGAGGTCCGCGATCAGTTCCTTCGACGGGGTGCGGATCTCGCGTTCCGTGCGCAGGAGTTCGGCGGCCGACTGGTCCTCGCCCGCCCCCAGGTGCTCCAGGAGGTCGGTCACCAGCTGCTCGTCGTTCAGCGGTACGACGGCCAGCGCGTCGCCCGCCTCGTACGTGATGCCACTGTCGGCGAGGTCGAACTCGTAGTGGCGGATCTCCTTCGCGCTGTGCGGGGAGGAGATCCGCCGGTTCACGGACAGCCGGGAGGGGTACGGGGTGCGCTTGTTCCACTGGGAGCGGGGGCGCGCGGGGGCCTCCGACACGGGCGCGCCCGTTTCCGTTCCCGCTCCGGTGGCGCCCGTCTCCGCCGCCACCAGGTCCAGGACCGCCGCCGTCCACCCGGCCGCCGGCTCCTCGAAGTCCACGTCGCAGTCCACGCGGTCGTGCACCCGGGTCGCGCCGAGCTGCTCCAGCCGGGTGTCGATGAGCTTCGCCGCCTGGCAGAAGTCGTCGTAGCCGCGGTCGCCGAGGCCGAGGACCGCGTAGCGCACGGTCTCCAGGCGGGGGGCCGTGTCGGACTGGAGGGCCTCCCAGAAGAGGCCGGCGTTGTCGGGCATCTCGCCCTCGCCGTACGTCGACGTCACGACGATGACGTGGGACATCGCGGCGAGCGCGTCCGGGGTCACGTCGTCGAGCGCGGTGGTCCGGCCGCCGAGGCCCCGGGCGCGGGCACCGGCGACGATGTCCTCGGCCACCAGTTCGGCGTTGCCGGTCTGGGTGCCGATGAGGACGTCGATCGTCGCGGCGGGCGCCCCGTCCTTCGCGCCCTCCCGGCGTCCGGCGGCCGCGATGCCGGCGATGAACCCGGCGAGCCAGGACTCCTGCTGGGCGGAGAAGGGCGCGTCGGCCGGGATGAGAGTGCCGGTCGGGGGCAGGTGCGGGGCCGCGGCAAGGGGCGCGGTCAGGGGTGTGTTCGGGGGCATCACGGTCATGCGGTCACCGCCTCGGTCGGGGCCTGCGGGGCGCGGCGGGAGGCGATGTCCTCCAGGGCCGCGTTCGCGAGCAGTTCGTCGAACCGGGCGGCGCGGGCGCGGCCGGCGTTCTTGATGGTCTGGTGGACGATCCAGCCGTAGGTGCCGGGCGCGTCCACGCTCAGGTTGTTGCGCTGCTTCAGGGCGCGCTTGTAGTCGTCGAGGCGCTTGATCGCGATGAGGGTGGCGAGTTCGCCGTCGTCGAAGCGGTCCAGCGTGCCGCGCAGGTACTTCACCACGCGCTGCTTGACGAAGAAGTCCTCGGTGAGGATCAGGTTCCGGACGGCCTCGGTGACCTTCGGGTCGGTCGGGCCGGTCGCGCCGGGCACCCGCTGGAGCGCGAGGTCCTGCGCGACGCCGAGCACGGTGTACGACGACAGCAGCGAGAACATGTCGTCGCCGCCCTGGTCGCCGAAGGCCGGGGCCCGGCCGCCGAGGACGGTACGGCGGTCGCGGTAGTCCACCTTGAACGCGCGGAGCTTGTCCGTCGCGATCGAGGTCGCCAGCTCGTCCAGGAGTTCGTTGCGGGTCGCGGCCGCGAGGATCTCCCCGGCGTCCTGGTAGAGGAGCAGCGCGCGCGGCATCCCGCAGTACACGTGCTCCCGCTCGGCGGACCAGTTCTCCAGGAGGCGGGCCGCGAAGGGCGACCCCGTCGCCTCCACGTGCCAGGCCAGCAGCAGCCGTACAGCCTCCTCGTGGAAGGCACCGTGCGCGGTGTCCGTCACCGGGAAGACGAGGAGCGAGTCGGCGCTCACCCGGTCGCGGAGGTCGCCGGAGGGGTCGTACTGGTAGAGGAAACCGCCGCTCATACCGTTGCCGAGGCCCTTGCCGAAGCCGCCGAGGTTGAGGACCGTGCCGCCGGTCATGTACTCGCAGCCGAAGTCGCCGAGGCCCTCGACGACCGCCGTCGCGCCGGAGTTGCGCACGGCGAACCGGTCGCCCGCCTCGCCCTGCACGAAGGTCCGGCCGCCGGTCGCGCCGAACAGCGCGAAGTTGCCGACGAGGACGTTCCCGCCGCGTTCGGTGCTGCCGCCGCCGGGGGCGCGGACGACGATCCGGCCGCCGCTCTGGCTCTTGCCGACGCCGTCGTTGGCGGTGCCGGTGTGTTCGAGGGTGATGCCGTCGTTGCAGAAGACGCCGTACGACTGCCCGGCCGATCCGGTGGTGCGGACGGTCACCGCGTCGTCGACCAGACGGCGGCGGCCGCGGTCGTCGGTCGTGACGGCCGGGACGGCGGAGTCGTCCTGGTGGTTGAGCAGCCGCTCGATGTCGATGCCGAGCTGGCCGCCCACCGACTTGTCGCTGTTGCCGAGGTGGACGCCCTCGACGAGCAGGGACGGCTCGCGGCGGTCGAGGAGCGTGGCCCGCACCCGCTCGATGAGGGCGTCGTCGGTGGTGAAGTCCTTCTCCAGGTACTCCGGGTTCTCGACGATCTTCTCGGGCACGCGCGCGAGGAGGCGGCGGACGTCGAGACGACCGACGCTCGCCGGGTGGTCGAGGAGCTGGAGGAGATCCGTACGCCCTCGCGCCTCGCGGAGCGACCGCAGTCCCAGCCGGGCGAGGATCTGGCGGACGTCGTGCGCGATGTTGAGGAGGTACTGGGCCAGGGCGCGCGGGTCGCCCTCGAAGACCTCCGGGTTCGTGGTGAGCCCGGCGGGACACTTGACGTTGCAGTTCTTCGCCATGACGCAGCCGAGCATCATGAGGGCCGTCGTGCCGAACTCGAAGCTGTCGCCGCCGAGGAGCGCCGAGGTGACGACGTCGCCGCCGGTCTGGTGGGCGCCGGAGCAGCGCAGCACGACCTTCTGGCGGAGGCCGTTGGCGACGAGCGCCTGGTGGACCTCGGCGACGCCGATCTCCGCCGAACGCCCGGCGTACTTGAGGCTGGTGACGGCGGCGGCGCCCGTGCCGCCGGTGTTCCCGGCGACGTTGATGACGTCCGCGCCGGCCTTGGCGACACCGACCGCGATGGTGCCGATGCCCTCCGAGGAGACCAGCTTGACGATGACGCGGACGCGGGCGGCCTTGCAGTCGTGGATGAGCTGGGCGAGGTCCTCGATGGAGTACGTGTCGTGGTGCGGGGGCGGGGAGATCAGCTCGATGCCCGGGGTGCCGCCGCGGGCGGCGGCGATGTCCACCGTCACCTTCGGCGCGGGCAGCTGGCCGCCCTCACCCGGCTTCGCGCCCTGCCCGATCTTGATCTCCAGCTCCTCCAGCATCGGGTCGGCGAGATAGCCCGCCCAGATCCCGAACCGGCCGGACGCGAACTGCTTGATCCGGGAGCCCCGGATGGTGCCGTACCGGGTGTGGTGCTCGCCGCCCTCACCGCTGTTGGACATCGCGCCGACCATGTTGGTGCCGTGCGCGACGGCCTCGTGCGCGGTGGCCACGAGCGCGCCGTGGCTCATCGCGCCGGAGGCGAGGGAGCGGGTGATCTCGTGCGCGGGCTGCACCTCGTCCAGCGGGACGCTGTCGGGGGCGCTGTCGAGGAGCGCGAGGAGGTGGGCGGCGGCCCCGGTGGCGGAGACGGTGACGCCGTCGGCGTCCGCGGCCAGGGTACGTACGTCACCGAGGCGGGCGAGGCCTTCGGCGAGGGCCGCGTGCCGCTCGGCGGCGTCGGGGCCGGGGGCGGTGAGGCACAGCCGTACGCCGTCCTCCGTGACCGTGACGGTCACCCCGCGCACCGTCACGCTCGCGTTGCCGTCCGTGGAGAAGCGGCCCAGCTCGCGGGCGAAGTCCTCCGGCGTACGGAGTCCCGTCACGTCGGCGGGCAGCGCGAGGACGTCCCGGAGCGCGGCCGGGCGGCGCGAGCGCTCCTCGTGCGTGGTCCGCAGGAAGGCCCGGTACCCCGGCGTGATCCGGAACGAGTCGATCTCGGCCTCGCTGAGCGCGTCGTACCCGGTGTTGCGGTACGCGGCGTCGGTGATGCCGAACGCGTCGTCGAGCTGGCCGAGGGTGAGCAGCCGCAGGGCGTCGGAGTCCTCGGGCTTGCCGAACTCGGGCCGCTCCTCGACCATGTCGCCGAAGCCGCGGACGGCCGTGACACCGAAGGAGTGCCCCGCGCCGTCCGAGCGTTCCTTGAACAGCCCGAGCAGCGGGACCTGCCCCTCGGTCTCCACGGTCCGGGCCCGCTCGTGCCAGTCGGTCGCGGCCTGGGCGATCCGGGCGAAGCCGACACCGCCGACCGGGGCCTCCATGTGCGGGAAGGCCCGGGCGAAGACGTCGTCGCGGGTGTCGAGGTAGTTCGGCTCGAAGAACTCGCCGCCGATGTAGCTCTCGGCGGTGCACAGCCCGACCCGGCCCATCGTCTTGGCGAGGGACTTCTCGGCGGCCTTGCGGAACTTCTTCAGCGCCCGGTCGGTCTCGGTCATCTCCCCGGCGGGGGCGGGCGCGCTCGGGAACTTCTCCTCGGCGCGCAGCCGGGCGCTGAGGCTGTAGACGGCGGAGGCGCCGAAACCGAGCGCGGTCGCGACATGGTGCGAGGAGGCCAGCTGGCCGCTCTCCGCGACGAGGGAGACGCGCAGCCGCAGCCCGGTCTCGATGAGCCGCTGGTTGACGGCGGCGACGGCGAGGATGACGGGCAGGGGCGCCCGCGTCGACGACACCGCGCGGTCGGTGAGCAGCGCGATACCGCCCTGCTCGGCGGCGAACCGCTCGACGTCGTCGCAGAGCCGGTGCAGAGCCGTCCGGAGCGCGTCGGCGTTCGCGGTCTCGTCCCCGGCGACCGGCTCGTAGAGCATGGCGAACCGCTCCAGCGGAACGATCCGCTGGTCGCGCAGCCGGACCATGTCGAGATGTCCGAGCACGGGCGAGGAGACGACGAGCTGCCGTCCGCTCGTCTGGTGGGTGCCGTCGGGCTTCGGGCCGAGCGCGACGCGCATGCTCATGCCGTCGGCCTCGCGGATGCTGTCCAGCGGCGGGTTGGTGACCTGGGCGAAGCGCTGCGAGAAGTACTTCGCCATACCGCCCTCGGTGTCGCTGAGCGCGTTGATGGCGTTGCCGTAACCCATCGCGGAGATCCGCTCCGAGCCGGTGGCGAGCATCGGGTCGAGCATGAACCGGAAGCTCTCCTGGTTCAGCGCGTACGCCACGTACCGGCCCGCGAGGCTCAGGTCGCCGTCGTAGCCGAGGGTCGTCGTGCCCCGGTAGTAGTCGGGGGCGGGCAGGTCGTCGAGGTTGACCCGGGCCGCGTCGAGCAGTTCGGAGTACGGGCGGCGGGACGCGAGCGCGTCCAGGACGTCCCGGGTGCGCAGCACACGGCCGGTGCGGTGGTCGACGACGAGCATGCCGCCCGCCTCGATACGGCCCCGGTGCACGACCTCGTCGTCGGGGAACGCGACCTGGCCGGCCTCCGACGCCACCATCAGGTACTCGGCGGTCTCGACGGTCCGCAGCGGGCGCAGCCCGAGCCGGTCGAGCCGGGCGCCGACCACGTCGCCGTCGCTGAAGATGAGGGCGGCCGGGCCGTCGTTCTTCTCCTCGTAGAGGGAGAAGTACTCCAGCATGTCGCGGACGGGCGCGGGCAGGGTGCGGTCGTTCTCCCAGGCGGGAGGCATGAGCGTCACGACCGCCTCGACGATGTCGAGCCCGTCGTCGAAGACCCGGCTCTGCAGGGTCTGGTCGAGGCGGCTGGAGTCGGACTGGCCCGGCGGGCGCACGATGCTGCGGGTGCGGGCGCGCGCGAGGGCCTCGTCGGAGAGCCGGTTCTTGCGGTCCGTGTTCAGCTCGCCGTTGTGCGCCATGAGCCGGAACGGCTGCGCCATGGTCGGGTGCGGCTCGGTGTTGGTGGAGAACCGGGTGTGGAAGTAGAGCGAGCGGACCGAGTGCCGGGGGTCGGTGAGGTCGCGGAAGTACCCCACGATCTCACCGGAGTTGAGCCGCCCCTTGAGCACCTGCGTCCGCGCGCTGAGGGAGAGCGGGTACAGCCCGGCGTACGTGTCGGTGTCGGCGTAGGCGACGGCCTCGACGGCGAGCAGGGCGCGGTTCGCGGCCGAGTCGACCTCGGCGCGCGCCCAGCCCTCGGGGGCCCGGAACACCCACTGCACGATCGGCAGCTGGTACTGCTCGGCCGCGGGCGGGGCGACGGTGTGGTCGACGGGCACGTCACGGACGAGGAGCAGCTCGAAGCCCTGCTCGGCGATGCTGCGGGCCACGAGGTCCACGGCCGTGTCGCGGCGGCCGGCGTCGGTCGGCACGAAGCAGTTCGCGACGCCGAAGTGCCCGGCGCGCAGCTGCGCGCCGGTGAGCGCGCCGAAGAACTCCACGGACAGGTCGATGCTCACGCCCGCGCCGTCGCCGACACCCTCGGCGGACTTGCCGCCGCGGTGCGGGATGGCGCGGAGCGCCTCGTCGCCCTTGCGGACGACGTCATGGCTGGGCGTCCCGTCGAGACGGGTGAGGAAGCCGACGCCGCAGTCACTGTGGTCGAGGGCAGCGTCGTAGAGACCTTGGGGGGAGTGAGTCACGTGGCGGGTCCTGAGGCAGCGGGTCCGGCAGGGGGCGCCTCCCAGGCCCCGCAGGCACGGGGGCCCGAAGGAGCTGGGGGAGGAACGGCCAGGCTGCGTCGGTGGAGCGCTCGCCGCGGGCGACCCGTGTCCCTTGGGACGGGCGGGGCCCTGGGTGGTGCGATGTGGTGTGCGATGTGATTGTGGCGCGATGTGGTGCGACTGGACATAGTAAGGCTGGCCTAAGTTTCACCGCAAGGGTGTGTCCTGCACGTATGTCCGGTGTCTGGCGTCGGGCGTCGGGCGTCCGGCGTCGGGGTCCAGTGTGCGGCATCCGGGGCGATGTCGGCGAGACCCGCTCATCGGGGCCGCGCCCGGTGAGGGTTTCGCCCTCCTCGACCAGGTGGCGGGGCGCGCCGTCGTGCGTGGTGAACGGCTGGAGCCCGGCGCCGTACGGCGGTGTCGGCGAGCCGGCCCCGCAGATCCTTGCCGGTCGCCGCGCCCGGGCCGCTCTCGTACGCGGGGATCAGGGCGAGGAGCAGCCGCGCCCAGGTGCCGCCGACAGGTGGAATCGGAGCGCGTGAGCGTCGCCCGGGCGCGGGAGGCCGAGGCGGACAGGTAGTGCGCCTCCAGCCCCAGCAGACCGGCCGCGGCGGCACCGTCCGGGCCCGGGGCTGTGCAGCAGGGCGAGGACGCACTCGGCGAGCTGGGTGGCCAGGACGGGTGTGGTCTGCGTCTCGCCGCGCGGGGACGGGGGCACGGTCGTGGCCCCGGCCGACGGGTCGAAGGCGAGGTCGCGCAGGGGCGGCGGCAGCTCGTTCTCCCTGGGCACGTGGGGCGCGGCGGTGATCTCGGCCGAGTAGGACACGATCGGGTGCCCGCCGCCGCGCTCCGGGCTCCGCCGCGCTCCGGCGGTCAGTGGCGGTCGCGCCTCGGCGTTCTCTGCCCCGCGCGGAGCCTCAGCAGAGATCGAGGCGGTTGAAGTCGTACGTCGCGTAGTCCGGGACCGTGGTGATCGTGCCGTTCGCGGGGATGGAGACCCGGTACCTGGGCCCCCAGAACTGGACTTGGGCTCCGCCGGTCTGGTTGTTGCGCACAGCGAGCGCGTCGATGAAGTTCGAGAGCGACCGCGTCTCGCACCTGAACAGGTGGAAGACGCTGTGCATGCCGTCGCCCTGACCGACCGACACACAGGCGATTCCGGATGCCAGGGAGCACGTGACCAGCGCCGCGTTGCGATCGGCACTCGACACGTTCCGCTGCACCCACTCGCCCGAGTACAGCGGGGAGATCCCCGGTGTCCACGCGGCCGGCTCGGCCGCGGCGTCGGGTGCCGCATGTGCCGGTGCCTGCGCCGCCAGGGGAACAAGGACCGCCGCGGCGATCACCGTCGTGACCCATGTGGCCGCCCGATTCCTGATGTTCGTCAGTCCCATGTGAACTCCTCCGCAATCGCAGCCGATGTGGCCGCTCCAGGTTGGAACAGGCGGGACACCGGCGCCACACGTTGAAGCCCTGCCTTAAACGGAATCCGCCCAGTGGTCGTGAACCGGTGTGCGCAACGCGCCGTTGAGGAGAGCGAGCCCCGTGGGGGTGATCGTGTGCAGCACGTACTTGCCGCGCCTTATGCTCAGCAGCAGTCCGACTCCGCGCAGGACGGCCGTGTGCTGGCTCACGGCAGAACCCGAGATGCCGAACCGTTCCGCGAGTTCGCCGGTCGTGCGGCCGGTCACGACTTCCTCCAGGATGGCGGCACGGGTCCGGCCCATCAGGCCGCCCAGGCGCACCTCGGCGGAGGCCGCATCGCGTCCCTGGGCCCAGCCGAGGACGTGCTGGATCGGATAGACGAGGACCGGCGTCCGGCCGGGCGAGGACGCGGCGAGCATGACCGGCCTCCGGACGCAGTAGAAGGACGGCTGCAGCAACAGTCCCCGCTCGTCGAGCCGCAGTTCGCGGTCGACCGGGTAGTCGACCTCCAGCACGGGCGGCCGCCATCGCATGACCGGCTCGAAACTCGCCAGCAGTTCCTCGACGCCACCTCTGAGGACCGCCCTGGCACGCAGCGCGCCGTCGGCGGCCACCTGAGCGCGGATGTGCGGCCAGAACTCGTCGAGCGCCCGCCGGTAGTAACCGTGCAGGGCGATGCCCAGGCCGTGCAGCGCTTCGGGCTCCCCGCCCGCCAGGGCACGCAGACCTGTGGCCGTCGACGACGACGGCGGCTTCGGCCTGACGGGCGACGCGACGAGCTTGGTCAAGTCGCCCCGCAGGGTGGTCTTCGGGGTGCGGAGCACGGTGTCGACTGCGCTCTCCAGGTCCGGGTAGCCGCCCAGGTCGGGAGTGAGGAAGTCAGGGGAGTAGCCGCGGGGCGGAAGGAGCGCGGCGAGCAGCGCGGCGCCGCCGCGGATCAGTCGTGGCCCGACTCGGCTGCGCCACTGGCCGAACACCAGCAGGCTCTCCCCGCCGGTCAGGATCTGGAAGCTGTTCGCGATCTCCCACAGAGGGTCGGGCGTGGCCGCGACACGCAGTCGCGCGAGGTCCCCAGCAGTGAAGTGCACCCGCAACATAGCGGTCTCCGGACGAGGTAGTCACCGTGTGGGCAGGCCACCGACAATGACCAGCCCGGTCTGCGTGGGGCAAGGCGGCATTCGGCCGTGTGACGGCCGCGCCGGATCTCGCCCACGCGGTCGGCCACTTGCCGCGTGCCGCAGTACGTGATGAGGGTGCCCGCCGGCTGTGCTGCCGGCCGCTGGGCCGAGCGCGGCCAGAACGTCCCCAACCGGAGCGAATCTCTCCGCCCGCCGCGCACATCCAAGGCCGCGTCGTGTGCGTCTTACAGGCAAGTCCGCTGCCCGCGAGGGAAGTTCGGCTGCCCGGGAGGGCAGAGCGGCGAAGACCGCCGTGGACGCCGTGGACCACCGAAGATCACCGCAGATCACCGCCACCGGAGGATCCGATGCAACGACGCCTCGTCATCTCTGCCGCCACCGTCGCCGCGCTCTGCGCCGGCACGCTCGTCGGTACCGCCACCACCGCCTCCGCCGCGCCCAAGGCCGTGGACTGCCGCAAAGTGAAGTGCGTGGCGCTCACCTTCGACGACGGGCCGGTCAAGGACACCCAGCGGCTGCTGAACCTCCTGAAGGCGGGCGGCGACACCAGAGCCACCTTCTACGCCGTCGGCTCGAACGTGCAGAAGAACCCGGCGACGGTGAAGGCCGCGGCGAAGGCCGGTCACCAGATAGGCAACCACAGCTGGGATCACGCGGATCTGACCAAGCTCAGCGCCGCGAAGATCAAGTCGCAGTTCTCCCGTACGGACACGGCGATCCAGCAGGCGACGGGCAAGAAGCCCACCACCGTCCGCGCCCCCTACGGCGCCCACAACGCGGCCGTCCGCTCGGCCGCCGCACGGCCGCTGGTGCACTGGAGCGTCGACACCCTCGACTGGAAGTACCGCGACACGGCCCGGCTCATCAAGTACGTCAACGCCAACACCAAGCCCGGGGACATCGTCCTCATGCACGACATCCACCGGACGACGGTCGACGCGGTGCCCGGCATCATCAAGGCCCTCAAGGCGCGCGGCTTCCACTTCGTGACCGTCGACCAGCTCTTCGCCCCGGCCAAGCTGCCGAGCGGGAAGGTGACTTATCACAACCGTGCCGCGTACCGGCCGTGACCAGGAGTACGGCCGTGTAGGCGCGACGGCGGGAGCGGGGGTCTCCCGGTCAGCCGGAGCCGGAGCCTGAGTCGTGGGGGCCGGGAGCGGAACTGTCGGGTGCTGCGTGCCCGGCGCGGCGGCGGTACTCGGCGTTGATGCGCTGCGCGTCCTCCAACTGGTCCTCAAGGATGACGATGCGGCAGGCGGCGTCGATCGGTGTGCCCCGGTCGACGAGTTCGCGGGCGCGCGCGGCGATCCGCAGTTGGTAGCGGGAGTACCGGCGGTGTCCGCCCTCCGAGCGCAGCGGAGTGATCAGGCGGGCCTCACCGATGGCGCGCAGGAAGGCCGGGGTGGTGCCGAGCATCTCGGCGGCACGGCCCATCGTGTAGGCGGGGTAGTCGTCGTCGTCCAGACGATCACTGAGCGGGTTGTCTGCTGTCATGTCACCTCGTAGTGCAACGCGTCGAGGGGCCCTGGCGCCGTACGGCACCAGGGCCCCGAAGGAAATTCAACACCATCTGTCGGCCTTGATGCTCTGCCGACCTTCTGCCTCCGTCACCGGCCCTGTGTCAGGGGGTGCGGGGATCGCGGCTGCGTGACCGGGGACCACCTTCCAATCCGGGGTCTTGCGGTACCCGGCCGAGTGTTGTGCCGCTCGGGCCGGGCGATCCTGATGGCGTCCGCTCCTCCGTCCTTTCTCCGAACCAACGGCTTCTGAGCCGTACTGACCTGCGTGCCGCGTGTGCCGCGACTCCCGGCAGTTCGTGTCTGCCGGGCTGTCCAGACCGTCTTGATGAGAAGGAGACTAGTCGCGTCGAGGCCCAATGTCTACTGTTGCCAGAGTAGATTTACCTCCTCTGGGGGAGGAGGAAGCCTGTCACCTGCGGCGATGCGGCGATGTGGAGATGTAGGGATGCGGCGATGCGGCGTCGGCGGTCATGGGCGGTGGCCCTGACGGGGCGGAGGGACGACGTGAGGGCCTGCCGACTGATGTCGGCAGGCCCTCACTGTGGTTCTGGCGGGCGGCCCTCCGCCCTGGCTCACCTGCGCGTCTGGGTCGCAGCTCACCCGTGCGTCTGGGCCGCCGGTATTTCCGCGGCGGGAATGAATGGCGCGGAGTAGCGCGAGAACGAGCCGGGGATTATGGGAGCGCGCCCGGAAATACAGCGAGCTGGGCCCGCACCAAAAGGTGCGGGCCCAGCTGCGAAGAATGCGTTGCCGCAGGCGTCAGGCGGGAACGATGTTCTCGGCCGTCGGGCCCTTCTGGCCCTGCGCGATGTCGAAGGAGACCTTCTGGCCCTCCTGCAGCTCGCGGAAGCCCTGGGTGGCGATGTTCGAGTAGTGGGCGAAGACGTCGGGGCCGCCGCCGTCCTGCTCGATGAAGCCGAAGCCCTTTTCCGCGTTGAACCACTTCACGGTGCCGTTCGCCATGTCATTTCTCCTTCGGAGACGATGTACGGAATTCACCCTGTGTGGATTCCGTGTCGCCGTGCTGATTTACCCGTCGGAAAAATGAACCTTCTGGCAACCACACCTGCAACTGGCATCGACGTTAGCACGATGTCGGCGGCCCTGCGGGATAGATGATTTCGTTCCGTCGGGAGGTCGAGGAATGCTTGCGGCGTCCCCGACCTATTCTTCCTCTCGCGAATATAGATATTGTTCCGCGCGGCGAGGTGCGGTCCAGGTGATGTGCGGGGGCTCGACCCGTCCGCACAGGGGGCCGCCCCGGGCGTCGGTGAGGCCGAGGTGGCCGACCAGCAGTCCGTCGCGTGCGGCGGCGGCGAGGATGTCGGCGGGGACGACGTCCAGCATGAGTTTGGCGCGGCGGAACATCGTGAAGGTGCCCGACTCGTCGACCGTGCCCCACGACAGATAGACGAAGCGCCGGCCCAGCCGGTCCTGCACATAGGGGCCCTGGATGTCGGTGCCGGCCGGGGAGGTGCTCGCGGTGCACTCCAGGGTCCAGGTCGCGGAAGGCGCGTCGCCCGGCCGCGGCTCCAGGAGTTCGGCCGGCCGGTCACGGCGTTGTACGGCGACGTGGAGGACGCCGGGCGCGGGAACCCTGCCGTCGGCGGACACGGGGCGGGTGAGGCCGGGCAGGTCGACGGCGTCGATGCGGATACGCATACCACCCATCATCCTCGCCGCCCACGCCTGCCCCGGCTGCCCCGCGCTCGTCCCGCCTGCCTCGCGCCTGGCCCTAGCTCGTGCCGCGCCGGCCAGGCCCAGCTCCCCGGAGCTTCCCCGTCCCCGTGCCGCGCCTGCCCCGCGCTCGTCCCGCCTGCCTCGCGCCTGCCCCTAGCTCGTGCCGCGCCCGCCCCACGCCCCGCGCTGTCCAGCGTCCGCCCCGTCCCCGTGCCGCGTCCGCCCCGTCCCCGTGCCGCGTCCGCCCCCCGCCTGCCCCGCGCCCCGCCCAGCGTCCCCGTACCCGCCCAGCGTCCGCCCCCCCCCGCCTGCCCTGCCCCCGCGACCGCCCCGCGCCCGTCCCGCCTGCCCCGTCCCCGTGCCGCGCCGACCCCGTCCCGTGCCGCGTCCGCCCCGTCCCCGTGCCGCGCCGGCCCCGAGCCCGCCCCATCCCCGTGCCATCCGGCCCCGCGCCCACCCCCGTCCCCGCCTCGCTCCCACACGCCCCGCCCCCCCGCCCGTCCGCGTCACTCAATACCGCCGCCGGGCCGAACGCGATTTCGACTGCTTTCTGGAACCGATTGTGTGCGTTCCGTTGACACCCCGCACATCTCCTCCTAGTCTCGCGCCCACCTTCCGACCAAGCGACGAGATTTCGAACAACGGGGTTCCAGTGCGCACCGGATCGACCAGCAGGCCCAACCGAAGAGCCGCTCTCGCGACCTTCGCCGGGGTGGCCTCCCTCGCCCTCACCGTGTCCGCCTGCGGGGGCGAGACCACCGGGGCCAGCACCGAGCGCGGCACCATCGGTGTCGCGATGCCGACCCGGGCGTCCGAGCGCTGGCTCACCGACGGCAAGAGCGTCGTCGAGGACCTGGAAGGCAAGGGCTACAAGACCAAGCTGGTCTACGGCGACGACGATCCGAAGGCCCAGGTCGACCAGATAGGCAAGCTGATCGCACAGGGCGTAGACGCGCTGATCATCGCGGCCATCGACAACAAGTCCCTGAACGGCGTGCTCCAGCAGGCCGCCACCGCGGACATCCCGGTGATCTCCTACGACCGGCTCATCCTCGGCACCAGGAACGTCGACTACTACGTCTCCTTCGACAACGAGCAGGTCGGCCGCCTCCAGGCCCGCCACATCATCGAGAAACTCGGCCTGGAGGACGGCAAGGGCCCGTTCAACATCGAACTGTTCGCCGGCTCGCCCGACGACAACAACACCAAGTTCTTCTACGACGGCGCGATGCACCTGCTGCAGCCGTACCTGGACAACAAGCAGCTCGTCGTCCCGTCCGGCGAGACCGAGATGGACCAGATCACCACCCTGCGCTGGGACGGACCCACCGCGGAGAAGCGGATGAACAAGGTCCTCGCCGAGTCGTACGGCAGCGGCGAGCAGCTCGACGCGGTCCTCTCGCCGTACGACGGGATCTCCATCGGCGTCCTGAACGCGGTGAAGGCGGACGGTTACGGCACCGCGGCCAAACCCCTCCCGGTCGTCACCGGCCAGGACGCCGAACTGGCCTCGGTGAAGTCGATCATCGCGGGTGAGCAGTCGCAGACCGTCTTCAAGGACCTCCGCCAACTCGCCCAGATGGCCTCGACCATGGCCGACGACATCCTCAACGGCGATACGCCGGAGCTGAACAACCGCCGGTCCTACAAGAACGGCGTCAAGGCCGTCCCCGCGTATCTGCTGCAGCCGATCAGCGTCGACAAGACCAACTACGAGTCCGTGCTGGCCGTGAGCGACCTCTACACCCCCGAGGACCTCAAGCCGTAGCAGTCGTGGCGGCCGGAGTCCCCCGCCGGGTCACGCCCCGCGCGGCCGGGTCAGGCCGGTGTCGTACGCGAAGATCGTGGCCTGGACGCGGTCGCGCAGCCCCAACTTGCGGAGCAGCGCGTTGACATGGGATTTCACGGTGCCCGTCGTGACGCCCAGGGTGTCCGCGATCTCGGCGTTGGCGAGTCCCGCCGCCACCAGCGTCAGGATCTCGCGCTCGCGCGGGGTGAGGGTGGCGAGGGGCGCGGGGCCCGGTGCGGGCGCGGAGTGCGCGAAGGTCTCGATCAGGCGGCGGGTGACGGCCGGGGCGAGGATGCCGTCCCCGGACGCCACGGCCCGGATGCCGCTGAGCAGTTCCTCCGGCCGGGCGTCCTTGAGGAGGAACCCGGAGGCGCCCGCGCGCAGCGCGTCATGGACGTACGCGTCCTGGTCGAAGGTGGTCAGCACGAGGACGCGCGGGGCGTCCTCCCACGCGGTGAGCAGCCGGGTGGCGGTCAGGCCGTCCATGCCCGGCATCCGGATGTCCATCAGGACGACGGCGGGCGCGAGACGCCGCGCCAGTTCCACGGCGTGGGCGCCGTCGCCCGCCTCCGCGACGACCGTCAGGTCCGGCTCAGCGTCGACGATGGCGGCGAACCCGGCACGGACCACGGCCTGGTCGTCGACCACCATCACGCGGACGGGGGGAGCGGGGGTGACTTCGGCGGCAGGGGAGGGGACTTGGGCGGGGACTTGGGCTGGGGTCGGGGCTGAGGCTGAGGCTGAGGCGGGGGTCGGGGGCGGGGTCGGGGTTTCGATGGGAGGCACCTCCTCGGGGTCCGTCGGGGGTCTGTCGGGGGTCTGTCGGGGGCTTTCCGGGTCACGGCCTGGCGGGGGGCTCGGCCGGAGGCGCGGCCGGTTCGGTGGGCTGCGCCGTGGGGTCGGTCCGCGTCGTTCCGGTGGTCCGCGTCGTTCCGGTGGTTCGAGCCGTTCCGGTGGTTCGGGTCGTTCCGATGACCTGAGCTGTATCGGTGGGCTGCGCCGTCCCGGTGGGCTGCGGCGTTCCGGGGGCGGTCGCCGCTCCTTGTCTTAGCACGGCCAGGAGTTCGCGCATGGCGGTGAGGGCTGCTCTGGCCTGTTCGGCGGCGCCGTCGAGGTCCTCGCGCTCGGCGTGGGCCACCACCGCGTCGGCGTGCCGGAGCACCGCCTGGCGCAACTCGGCGGCGATACGCTGCCGTTCCTCGTACGCCTCGACGACCGCGGACCACGCCGCCGCCGACAGCGCGCCGTCCTCGCGCCGGGTGACGCGTTCGCGGCGCCGGCGGACGAAGACGCCCAGGCCCCAGACGCCGGTCGTCGGCACGGCCAGGAACAGCGTGACGAACGTGGCGAAGAACCCGAGGAGGACGAGGAACAGGGAGCTTCCGGCCTCTACCCCGGGTGCGAGGGAGCCGCCGCTCAGCAGGTCGAGGGCGACCGTCGCCGCCGCGAGCGCGGTCGCGACCAGGGGGATCGCCGGCCAGGTGCGGCCGGGGGGTCCGGCGTAGGCCGCCACCGCGCGCAGGGCGACGCATTCCGCGCCCGCCCCCGCCAGGGTCAGCGCCCAGGCCGCGTCCGACGGCAGCAGCCCTTGGGCCAGGGCGAGCGGGGGGATCCAGGCGGTGGCCAGCACCAGGAGGAGGGTGGTCCAGGGGGCCCGGCGCCGCCACAGCAGCGGCAGGGCGTGCAGGACGGCGGGCAGGACGGCCGTGGCGGTGGCGGCCGGCCGCTCGATCAGTACGGCCACGACGGGCAGCGCGGCGACGGCGAGCACGGTCGCCAGGTCGGCCCAACTCGCGTGCGGGAGCGCCGCATTACGCCGCCCGGCCGCACGCGGATACGGCAGCCGCGCCCGCACGACCCACCCCGGCCCCTCCACACGCGGCCCCACGTCGACACTGCCCCCGAGCCCAGCCGCCCGCTCCCGCATCCCCACGGTCCCGCGCCCGGAGCCGAGCCTTTGCCGGGGGGCCGGGACGGGGGGAGGGGCGACGAGGGCCGAGGGTGCGTGGGGAGCCGGGGTCGGGTGGGGAGGCGTGGTGGGGGTGGGGGCTGAGGTGGGGCCGGGGGGCGCGGTCGGGTGGGTGACTGGGGGCGGGCCGGAGAAGGCGGCGGGGTGGGAAGGAGCTGCCGGGCGCGAGGCTGTCGCCGGGTGGGGGAGCGCAGCCGGGGCGTCGGTGGCTGCGGTCGGGTGGGGGACCGGGGTCGGGACGGGGGCTGTGGCCGGGTGGGTGACCGGGGTCGGGACGGAGGCCAGGGCCCGGCCTCCCGCCGTGGTTGGGGTGGAGGCTGCCGGCGGGTGGGGAGGCGTGGGCGGGGTGTGTGGCGTTGCCGGGAGGAGTGGGGGGCCGTCTGGGCCCGTGTCTTCGACCAGGAGGGTCAGGGACTCCTCCGTGTCGTGGAGGGTGACGTGGACGGTGGTGCCGGGGGCGTAGCGCAGGGAGTTGGTGAGGGACTCGCGGGTGAGGGCGAAGGCGGTGTCGGCGACCGGTCCGGTCAGGGTGGCCGGGTCGGGGGCGATGTCCAGGGTCACGTGCTGGCCCAGGCGTACGAACCCCGCGGCGAGTTCGGCGACGCGTTCTTCGAGCGGGCTCTCCTCGTCGGCCGCCGAGGTCCGCAGCACCGTCACGAGCCGGTGCAGCGCCTCCACGGTCGCCCGTCCGCCCTCCGCCGCCAACCGCAGCGCGTCGGCGGTCAGTTCCGGTCTGCGGTCACCGAGACGGCGGGCCGCCTCCGCCGTGACCACGACCGACGTGAGGTGGTGCGCGCTGACATCGTGCAACTCCCGGGCGAGCCGGTCCCGTTCGGTGGTGGCCGCGCTGCCGCGTACCGCCTCGGCCCGCGCCAGCTCCCGTTCGGCGGCGCGGCGGCCAGCGAGCCACTGACGGCGGCTGCGGCCCGCACCCACCGTGCCCGCGAACACCGCGAGGCTCGCCAGCGCCTCCCCGCCGATGTCCACGGCCGAGTCGTACACCGCGAGCGCCCCGAGCACCGCCGATCCGATCAGTACGGCCGCCACGAGGACGGCCGTCCGGCCCGGCCGCCGTATCGCGACCGAGTACAGCGCGACCACGCCCGCCACCGCGACGGCCAGCAGCCCTTCGTCCGGTACGACGAACTGCGCGGCCACTGTCAGCGCGTCGATGGTGAGCGCGGCGAGGACGGGGGAGCGCCGGCGCACCCCCAGCACGGCCGTGGCCGCCACGGTCGTGGCCAGGCCCACGACGAGCTGCGGCGCCTCCGCCGTCCCGCCGCGCAGCAGCGTGTACCCCGGCCAGACGGACAGCTGGACGACCGCCAACAGCGCGGGCAGCAGCCAGTCCCGTATGCGCTCCATGATGGCGCCGATCATACTTTCGGCCCGCCGCCGGGGCCGTCCCTATCCCGGGTTGCAGATACCGGTCGTGCGCAGGGCCGACGCCACGGCCGTACGCACCCCGGGATGCTGAGGCGCATGACGACGACACACCCGGCCGGAGAGCCGCTGCCGCCCCAACCACCCACCACGGGAGGGCCGTACGGGCCGCATGCCGCGTACGGGCCGCTCGCCGCGAGCGGACCGCACAGCGCGAGCGGACCGCACAGCGCGAGCGGACCGCACAGCGCGAGCGGACCGCACAGCGCGAGCGGACCGCACAGCGCGAGCGGACCGCACAGCGTCGGTGCGCCGCACGCCCTCGGCGGGCCGTACCAGCAACTGCCCTACTACCCCTACCAGCCGCACCAACCACCCGGCCCGCCCTGGCAGCGGACCGCCGCCCCGCCGCCGCCCGTGCCACCCCTCCCGTACCACCGGCTCGCGCTGGCGGACGGACGGCACCGGTGGTGGCGGCCGCTGGTGGGGACCGGGGTGGTGTTCCTCGGGGCGGTACTGGCCGCGCTGGTGGTGTTCGGCGGGGGCGAGATTGCCGGCGCCGTCCTCGACCGCCCCCGGGACGCCGACGGCGTCGTGGTCTGGGGCCCGATCGGCGACACCGCCCTGCTGTTGCTCTCCATCGGCCTGTGCATCCCGGTGGTGCTGCTGGCCGCGCGCTGGACGCAGCGCCGCCCGCCCGGCACCCTCGCGTCGGTGGCGGGCGCCCTGCGATGGCGCTGGCTCGGGCTGTGCCTCGTGGTGGCCCTGCCCGTGGCCGCGGCCACCCTGGGCCTCTCCCTGCTCCTCCCCGGGGCCGACACCGGCGCGCCGGAATGGACGTGGGCCGGCGCGACCCCGTTCCTGCTCGGCCTCGCGACGGTCTGTCTGCTGGTGCCGTTCCAGGCCGCGGCCGAGGAGTACGTGTTCCGGGGCTGGCTGACGCAGACGGTCGGAGCGTGGTGCCGCTCACCCTGGATCGCGGTCGTGCCGCAGGCCGTGCTCTTCGCCGCCGCGCACGGCTGGGGAACCCCCTGGGGCTTCGCCGACCTGGTGGCCTTCGGCCTGATCACGGGCCTGCTGACCATTCGTACGGGCGGCCTCGAAGCGGCGATCGCCCTGCACGTCCTCAACAACCTGCTCCCCCTGGGCATCCTGTCGGCCACCGTCGACGGCCTCGGCATCGACGGGACCGCCGCCGACATGGACTGGATGATGCTGGCCCTCGATGTCCCCCTGGTCGCCCTCTACGCGGCGGCCGTGGTGTGGCTGGCCCGCCGCCGGGGCCTCGACACACGCCACGACGACACACGCCAGGACACGTGCCACGACACACGCCAGGACACACGCCACGACACCTGAGGGCGTCCCGTCGGTGTCAGGCCGCTTCCCTGCGCGCCGCGAGCAGGGTGACGTCGTCCTCGGCGGGGCCGTGGACCAGGCGCGCGAGCAGGGTGTCGAGGACGCCCTCCAGGGGGCCGTCCACGCGGAGGCCGAGGCCGGTCAGGCGGCGCAGCGAGGCGTCGATGTCGACCCGGCGCTGCTCGACCAGCCCGTCGGTGTACAGCAGGAGCACGTCTCCGGGCGGCAGCGGCACGGTCGACGCCTCGTGCCCGCCCAGGTCGGTGCCGAGGGGCGGGCCCGCCGGGACCGGCACCAGATCGGTACGGCCCTGCCGGCGCAGCAGCACGGGCGGGGGATGGCCCGCGCTGGAGATCGTGCAGGTGCCGGAGCCGGGGTCGACGAGGGCCAGCAGGCAGGTGGCGACCCGGTCGACGCCGATGCTGGCCACCCGGTGGTCGGCCTCGTCCAGGACGCGTTCGACGGGGGCGCCGGACACGGCGAGGGTGCGCAGCAGCGAGCGGTAGTGGCTCATGGCGACGGCCGCGGTGAAACCGTGGCCCATCACATCCCCCACGACCTGGAGCGTCTGCCCCGACGGCAGCGCGATCGA
The DNA here is from genome assembly GCF_055657445.1 of Streptomyces sp. NPDC107538. NCBI lineage: Bacteria > Bacillati > Actinomycetota > Actinomycetes > Kitasatosporales > Streptomycetaceae > Streptomyces > Streptomyces sp. NPDC107538. Next base: position 497,247 of record NZ_JBVKAY010000003.1, read on the forward strand.
GTCGCACCAGTCGCCGCCGACCAGCGCGTGCCGCCCCGCCGGCAGATACCGGGAGGCGACCTCGACGTCCGGGTGGGGGCTACCGGGCTCCGACAGCAGCGCGCGCTGCAGTTCCAGGGCCATGTCGTGCTCGAAGGAGTACTGCCGGGCGTTGTCGATCGCGGCGGCGGCCCGGCCGGCGAGATCCTGCGCGACGATGACGTCCTCGTCGGTGAAGGGCGCGGAGTCCCCGGCCCTGAACAGGGAGACGAGGCCGACCGGATGCCCCTTCGTCGGCAGCGGCACGCAGAGGAGGGAGTGGACCTCCGCGGCGCGCATCGCCTTCACCTTGGACGGCGGCACATGCATGTCGAGCAGTACGTCGTCCGTGACGAGGTTTCCCACCCACGGCCGGCCGGCGTCCAGGCACAGCCTGGGCTGTGTGCCACGGGGGGCGTCGAAGTACTCCCCGACGTTCCTGATCGCGCCCAGGCTGCTGTCGGCGTCCGAGCCTCCGGCGACGGCGACGACACGCAGCCGTACGATCCCGGGAGCCGGGGGCGGGGCGTCATCGGACTCCTCCTCCAGCGTGCAGACGCTGGCCCGGTCCGCCAGGCTCGGCACCACGAACTCGGCCAGCTCGGCGCAGGTCTCCTCCACCCCGAGCGTCGTACCGATGCGGGTGGTGGCCGTGTCCAGCAGGGCGAGGCGTTGCTGCGTCCGCTCCAGGTCGTCCATGGACTGCCGCAGCCCGCTCACCTCCACCGCGATGCCGCACAGGCCGGTCACCCGCCCGTTCTCCTCCAGCCGGTGGTAGACCGCGCTCCACTGCCGGTTCGGGAACGGCGAGCCCGCCAGGGTCCGGCCCGTGACGGACAGCTCGCGGGGGCGGCCGTCGTCGAGGACCATGCGCAGGATCTCCTCCGAGCGATGGATACCCGGCAGTACCTCGCCCATGGTCCGGCCGTGGAACGACGCGGCGGGCACCCCGCTCATCCGCGCCATGGCCGGGTTGACATAGCGGTAGCGCAACCGCTCGTCCATGACCGCCACCGCGGCGGGCGTACCGTCCAGGACGCGGCGCAGGATGCCGTACTCGTGGGCCTGTTCCAGCACCTCGCCGGGCGCGTCCGCCACGGCGGACAGCAGCATGTCCTCAGCGCCTGCGAAGAGCCACTTGAGCGGCAGCCGGTCGAAGCCCACGCCGGACCCTCCTCACGCGCCCCTGATGAGGTCATGCCTCCGTCCAGTCTTGCCCAGCCCCCGCCGCACCGCACCCGCAGGCTGGACCCCTGCCGGAGCCGCAGCCGGTGCCGGTGTCTGCGTGCCGCCGAGCGCGGGTACCCGGCGGTGGACGCGACGAGCGAAGGCGGACCGAGGCCCACCAGGCGTACGGAGGTGGCGACGGTATGCAGACCTTCCTGCCCTGTCCCGGCTTCAGGGAGTCCGCGCTGCTCCTGGACCGGCGCCGGCTCGGCAAGCAGCGGGTCGAGGCCCTGCAGGTCCTGCGCGGCCTCGTCGTGCCGGGCTACGGGTGGCGTCGGCACCCGGCCGTGCGGATGTGGGCGGGATACGAGGAGGCGCTGGTCCGGTACGGCCTGGACGTCTGCGCGGTGTGGTGCGAGCAGGGGCACCGGGACAGCTGCGCGGCCACGCTGGTCGCCGACCTCGCCGTGGTCCGCCCCGACGAGCCGGTACGCGACCAGCCGCGCCTGGCGGCCGCCGGGGAACTGCCGCCCTGGCTCGGCGACGAGGACTTCCACCGCAGCCACCGGTCGGCGCTGGTGCGCAAGGATCCGGCCGTCTATGCGCCGCTGTTCCCCGGTGTGCCGGACGATCTGCCGTACGTCTGGCCGTCGTCCGACCGGGGAGACGGCTCGCCCGCCGACGGGACGCCCGGCGCTGCTCGGTGAGGCTCGTGTGGCGTCAACGCCGTGCCACCGTTCGCCGTCACCGTTCACCGTCGTCGTCAGAAGTTCGGTGGCGGTACCGCCTTCCCCCGCCCCCTCAGCCCCAAGTGGTCGTCCGGGTCCTGGAGTTGGGCTCCCTGGGCCGTCAGCATGCGGCGGACGGTCGGGGCGGGCATACGGATCACCACCGGGCGGCGCAGGGTGAGTTCGCGGGTGGCCGTTCCGGTGCGGCCGGTGCGCACCCGGTTGGTCACCTGGGCCACCACCCGGACGTCCAGGGTGAACTGGACGAGGGCCGAGTCGAGCTTGGGCTTGTGCAGGGGCATCGTGCCGGAGGCGTTCACCGCGCCGTCGGCCGCGCCGCCCGCGCCGCCCGCGTTGCCCATCAGCTGGTTCAGGCGGAACTGGTCGGCGTTGAGCAGTCCCGCGCCCGCCAGACCGTACGCCGATCTGCCGTGGTCGGCGGAGCTCTGGCCGTCCGTCTGGGTGGGCCGGGGCGCGTCCAGGTGGCTCTGGCCGACCGTCTCGAAGGTCATCTTGTCGCCCACCCCCAGGACCCGCCCGGCGCGCAGCCGCGCGTGCAGGGAGGCGCGCAGATCCTGCCCCTCCGCGCCGGAGGCGTGCACCGGGGGCAGTTCCGCGCCGGCGGAGGTCAGCAGGGGCAGCGCGGCGATCATCCACTCGGTGGAGACGGCCTCGTTCAGGGCGTACGCGGCGGCCTGGCCCTTCTCCCGGAAACGGTCGCCGCCGCCCGCCTCGCGCACCGCCGAGTTCACCAACTCCCTTACCTGCGGCGCCCCTTGGAAGCCGTTGACCTGTGCCTCCATCGGCAGCCGCACCCCGGCGGAGCGCCAGGCGCCCAGCCCGGCGGCGGAGGAGCCGTCGCCCCGCGGACCGGGGGTGGGGGCGGGCGCGTTCCCGTGGGGCGCGGTCACCCGGGCGAGGGCGGCGAGATCCTTGTCCAGGACGCGATGGGTCAGCGCCTGACGGCCCAGGGAGACGATCTCCACCCGGCGGCCGCCCCGGTGCAGTTCGAGGGTCGCCTCGATCGGCACCCGCATCTTCGTCGACCTGGCGGTCTTCGCCTCCGCGACCGTCTTCATGCCCAGCTGGCCACGGCCGGCGGTCCCGTCGCGCCGCGACTTGCTCGACGCGCCGCCGAGGCCCGCCGAGCCGCCCGTGCTCTTCAATTGGCCGATCCCGCCCTCCGGTTTGCCGGAACCGCCGAACACGCCCTCCGCGCCCGTCGTCACGCCCTCGTCGTGGGAGGTGCCCCGCTGGGCGACGGCCGAGGTGATGTACTCCATGTCCCGGCCGTCGCCCGCCGCCCCGCCGGAGGTGGCGTCGCCCACGCGGTTCACCTTGAACACCGCCCAGTACGGGGTTTTGCGGCCGTCGAACAGCTCGACGGTGACCCCGCCGTCCATCGCGCCGGACAGCAGCCCGGCGGAACCGTCCCGGTCCAGGACCCGCAGCAGCCGCTGCACGTTGTCGTTGCGGTCCGCCAACTGCCGCCGGGGCAGCAGGTCCTCGGCGAGCGACTGCTGTCCGTTCCGCGCGAGGCGTGTGCGCAGCCGCTCCAGCAGCGGCACGAAGTCGGGCAGGTTCTCGATCACGCCGAAGCCGAGCGGAAGCCCACGGTCGAGGGACGGCGCCGGACCACCGGGCGTGGACGAGGAGGACCCGGCCGTATCCGCACCACGGGCGGCGGCCCGCTCCCGTTCGCCGCGCTCGGCGCCCATCCGGGAGCTCTCCGCCCTGGTCTCTGCCTTGGGCGTGGGCTCCTTCCGGCCCGGCGACATCACGTCCGGCTCGGCGGCGTCGAGGCCGAGCTGCCGTCGTATCGACGCCGGCAGCTGCTCCTCGGTCAGCCACACCGCCGCCTCCGCCGGGAGGGTCCGCGCGGCCTTCGCCACGTACGGACCGCCGCCGGTGACCTTGACCTCGGCGACCATGGTGACCAGCAGATCGCAGCGGACCAGGTGGAGCGGTGCCTTCCGGGGGGTGTGGGCGTTGCGCTCGACCGTGCCGGACAGCGCGGCGGACCCGGCGTCGCCCTCGCTCCGGGTACGGCTCCCGGACACGCCCTGGGCGAGGCGCCACTCGGCGGCGTTCTCCGTGCCGATGACCCCGACCTGTGTCGTACGGGTGGTGCCGTGCCCCCGCTGTCCGGCGGACTGGTGGCCGCCGAGCACGAAGGTCTCCGTACCGGGGCCCGAGCCCGTGTGCACGTACTTCGGGTTGGCGAGGGTGAGCCGGGTGCCGACCGCGCCGTTCAGTGCGGCGAGCCGGCGCGGGTAGCGGAGGTTCTTCACCACCCACCCGGCGGACGCGGCCTGCCGCAGCGACGCGGTGACGGCCTGCGGGCTGAACCGTTCCTCGACGGCCAGGCGCGGCGCGAGCCCCTCCGTGGCCAGGGCGGGATCCTCGCGCAGACCCTTGTTGCGGGCGGCGGCCCGGGAGAGCAGCTGGAGGGCGAGGTCGCGGACGGCCTGGCCGTCGCCGACGGTCTCCACCAGCTGCCAGTCCCGCAGCACCCGCCCGGTGGACGGCCGGGGGACGAGCGTGGCCAGATCGCCGATGCCCTCGGCGGTGACCGCGTGCTCGGGCCGCGCGGCCTGCCCCCGGCGCCGGTCGACCACCGCGTCGTTGCGCTGCCTGCCCTCCTCGTCGAGGGTGAACTCCGCGGGCGTGACGAGCCGTACGTCCTGCTCGTCCAGGTGCAGCCCGCCCACCAGGGCCGCCTCCGGTGTGTCCCGGCCGGGGGAGCCGGGGGTGAGACCGCGGGCGAGCTTGCGCTGCCGGGAGGTCATGGTGACGTCCACGTCGAGCCGCAGGGCGGCCCCGAAGTTGGCGGCCTTCTCGGAGCCGTTGGTGAGGACGTCCGTACGGGTGGTGGGGCCCGCCTGGTTGCGGCGGGTGCCGGTGCTGTGCCGCTCGTGGCGGGCCGAGGCGGCCAGGATGCCCGGGACCAGCCGGGCCTGGGCGAGGACCAGCCCGCCGACCGAGCGCGAACTGCCGCGCCCGCTCTGCGCGTTGGCGCCGACGCCGGAGTGGCTGCGCACCAGCCAGTCGTCGGTGTCGCCGAGGTAGCCGGTCTCCCGGAGCGCGCCCTTGACCCGTAGCTGGACGTCGTGGGCGTGCATCGTGGTCTTGCGGCGCAGCCGCACACGGATGCCGGTGGACAGCAACTGGTCCTTGTTGACGCGGAGGTTGGTCTCCGACAGGGCGGCCATCAGCTCGCGGTAGTTGCGCCGCTGGGCCTCCGCCTCCTCCTTGCTCACGAGCGTCCCGAGCGGGGCCGCGCCGAAGCCGGGCAGATAGCCGGCCAGCCGAGGGTCGGTCGCGAACAGCTCCTCCACGGCCTTCACCATGGGCCCGGTGTCGAGCTGGCTGAGGGCGACGCTGTTCCCCATGGCGCCGAAGGGAAGATGCCGCTCGACGTCCACCTCGTCGCCGTTCTCGTCCGTCCGCTTCGGCTTCTCGATGAACTCCCCGGCCGTGACACCGGGCGGCACCGGCAGTCCGAGGGACGCGGCCTCGTCGGCCCGCAGGCTCATCCACACCGTCATCGAGTGCTCGGCGGCCCGGGTGCCGGGGCGCAGGAGCTGCCGCGCCGACCGGGGTCCCGTCCCCTCCACGGTGAACTTCACGGTCCCGAGATAGAGCGCCTTCTCGCCCCGGACCTCCGCGCCCTGCCGGCTCGACACGGTCTGCTCGGTCACCGTGAACCGTGCCTTGCGGGCCGCCGCGACCGGCATGGCCGTGGCCCGGACGACTGCGGCGTTCGCGGCGGCTCCGACCCCGACCGCGGGGCCCACCCCGGCCGCGACGGAACGCCCCTTGCCCGCGCTCTCGGTGACCGAGTGCTGGGTCTGCTGATGGGTGCGCAGCTGGGTGTTGCCGGTGCTCCAGGCGGGCGACAGCCCGGTGAGGGCGGCCCGCATGCGGTAACTCCCCACACTGCTCCCGTCCTTGGACCGCAGATCCTCGCCCATGACACCGTCGCCGAGCAGCCGGGGCATGTCCTCCAGGACGGTCGTCGTGGACGTCGCCTCGTACAGCCGGGCGAGGCCGGGCGCGCCGGGCGCGGTGAGCGAGGGGTGCAGGACGGAGGCGACGGTGTCGAAGAGGCCGCCGCCGCCCTGGTGCGGGGCGGCGGTGTCGCTGACGGCGACCGGGGCCAGGGAGTCGGCGAGCGAGACCCGCCGGGCGGTGTCGGCCGCCACGGGCCCCGGCGCGCCGGGTGCCCGGGTCCCGGCCGGGACGAGGTGCTCGGTCGGGACCCGCTGGGTGAGGGTGCCCGACCCGGCGAAGGCCCGCACGTCCCGCGCGCCCTGTGCGTCCCGCGCGTCTCCGGCGCCGCGCTTGGCGACCCGTACGCCGTACCGCACCTTGCGCGGCACCTCGACCGAGCCCTTGTCGCTGCGCAGCACGCGCGGTTCGGCGATGTTGCGCTGGCCGCGGGACTCCCGGGAGGACTGCCAGGGCTGGGCGTTGGCCATGCCCGCGGCGCCCATCCAGAACCCGGGCGCCACCGGGGCCAACCCGAAGGCCAGGCCGCCCAGGCCCTTGGTCGACGAGCCGCCGGCGGTGGTCGACACGGTCGCGGCGGAGTTGTGCTGGGCGTCGACCTTGGTCTCCTTGCCCTCGGCGTCGTCCACCTCGGCGAGCGGCGCCCCGCCCGGGTCCGGCACGGTGTTCGCGAGCGCGGCCCCGGGATGGAAGACGGGAGGCAGGTCGTCGGCGGCGGGCGACACGGTGACCGTGATGTCGAACCACTCGTCGCCCCCCTCGCCCCCCTTCGGCCCCTTCCCCCGGACGGCGAAGGCGCGGCCCTGCCCGAAGAAGGTCTCCGGCCGCCCGGCCAGCTCGGCGCCGATGTCGGCGACCGTGCCGTCCCCGTGCCCGACGACCGCGGCCACCGCGTTCCGTACGAACTCGTGCCCGGTCAGCCCGTACGCCGTGGACAGCCCGGCGGCCTCCAGCCCCAGCAGATACGGCGGCAGCACGAGCCCCGGGTCGGTGTGCTCCTCCTCGATCCGGGGCGGCGGCCCGGACAACGGCGCCCGCCCGCCCGCCGGCCGCCCCGCCCCGTCCCCACGCCGCAACGCCCGCGTGGTCGCCGCGTTCCCCGCGGTCCGCTGCAGCGCGAGCAACGCCTGCGGAGGCAGCCCGCTCCCGGACCCCTCCGGCCCCCGGGTGCCCTCCCGAGCGCCGCCCCTACCGTTCCCTGCCTGCCGCTTCGCCCACACGAGGGCAACCTACGCACGCACGAGGCCCCGGACGCCCTCTCCACTCACTCCCGTCCGAGTCGTCGCCGTCGCCACATCCGGGGGTCAACTGCCGTACATCTCCCGGTAGTTGACACTGCGGTTGACGCCATGGGGCCGGAGCGGTCATGCGGCGCCGGCGGGGCGTGGTGAGCCGTGGAAGACCTGGTCGAGGTGCCAGTCGAGGTGACGGGCCGCGACGGGGCGGACGCCGGGCTGGGGACCGGTCAGCGCACGGCCCGCCAGCGCGAGGACCTGCTCGCGGGCGGCGGGGCTGTGGCCGACGAAGCGCTGGGAGACGAGGACGCGGTGGTCGCCGTCGACCCCGAGGACCCCCTTGTCGAACAGCTTGTGATGCAGCGAGCACAGGCACAGCCCGTTGTCGACGTCGTCCGGCCCGCCCAACGCCCACCAGTGCACATGTGCGGCCTCCAGCCCGACCGGGACGGTGCCGATCCTGCCGTCGTAGCCGCAGAAGGCGCACCGGTACTCGTAGGCGGTCAGCACCAGTTCGCGCATCCGCCGGTCCCGCTGCTTCCGCGCGGCCGAGAGACGCGGGGTGTCCGCCGGCTCCGGTTCCAGACCGACGGCCTCGCACAACTCCGCGTGGAAGGAGGGCGGGAAGTGCAGATCCAGCAGCAACCGCGTCATCCGGCCCAGCAGTTCCGGCTCGTCGCGCAGCGCCGCTCTGAGTTCCGGTACGAGCCGGCCGGTGGCACCCGACTCCCGGAGGTCCCGCACCCCGGTCCCGGGGCTGCCGGGTCCGCGGTCGGTCCGCACCTCCCACACGCCGTCGCTGACCAGATGGTGGAAGGGATAGGCGGGCGACGTCCGATGGGGCGGGCCGTACTCGGTCAGCAGCCGCTGGAGGTCCTCCTCCACAGCGCTGTACGGCAGTTCACCGCCGGGGTCCTGCTGGAACCGGCCCAGGGCGTGCAGAAGCAGCAGCGGCTTGTGCGGGGCTCGCGTCCCACTCCTGGTCCACTGCCTGAGCTTCGCGACCCGCTCGATCCAGTCCATGACCGGCGATCGTAGTTCGGCCGTGCAACCGGCCGACCGCGGTGGTACGGCCCTACCCGTGCCCGGAGTTCAGGGCCGGGCCACCAGCGCCGCGTACGCCCGCTCGATCTCGCCCAAGTACCGCTCCAGGCGGAAGCGGACCTCCTCGACGGGCCCGCCGTCGGGGCCCGGGTACGCCAGGCCGGACCAGACGACCGTGTGCCCCCGGAGCCGGATCCGGACGGTCAGGGTGTCCGGGGCCGGCTCGGGCCGCACCCGGGTCGCCACGTCCACCGTGCGCGGCGTGTCCGTCGGGTGGAGCGGCCCGCCCGGGCGGAGCAGCCGCCCAGGAGCGAGACCGGCCATGCCGCTGTGGCTGCGCGTGATCAGGTCGAGGCCGTCGACGAAGAGGTACGTGTGGACGGCGGCGCACGCCGGAGGCCCGGGACAGGCGCCGATGAGCAGGTTGCTCACCGCGCCCTCGCCCTGCCCGCCGGACCCACCGGCCCGCACCGCGCGGGGCGCCCTACGCGGCATTCGCCCGCCCTGACGTCATGGGCCGATGGTGACGGCGACGCCGTGCGGCCCCGGGGGACCGCACCCTCGCCCCGGGGCCGCACTCCCGCCCCGGGGACCGCACCAGGGCCCCGTGAGGCTACCGGCAATCATTCGTAGTGCTCCGGCCTTCAGGCCGGAGGTGGAGCGAATCTTGTGGCCGCGGCGCGGAGCGTCGCGGTGTCGTTCCGGCGGAGCCGGACCCCGCTTCGTGACGGTGACGGGTCGTTCACATGTTCCCGGTGGCGACGCAGGTTCGATGTGCCTAGTGTGATCGTCATGCAGCTCCGGTACGCCTTCAGGTTGTACCCCGACGCCGCTCAGCAGGCCGCGCTGGCCAGGGCGTTCGGGTGCGCACGCGTCGTGTTCAACGACGCCGTGCGGGCCCGCGAGGATGCCCGTAAGGCCAGGCAGCCGCTCCCGACGGCCGGCCAGCTGTCCACCCGCCTGATCACCCAGGCGAAACAGACGCCGGAGCGCGCCTGGCTCGGTGAAGTGTCCGCAGTCATCCTCCAGCAGTCCCTGCGGGACGCCGAGGCCGCCTACAAGAACTTCTTCGCCTCCCTCAAGGGCACTCGGAAGGGTTCGAAACTGGGCCCGCCCCGGTTCAAGTCCCGCAAGGACAGCAGGCAGTCGATCCGGTTCACCGCCAACGCCCGCTGGAGCATCACCGACCGGGGACGGCTCAACCTGCCGAAGATCGGCGCGGTGAAGGCGAAATGGTCCCGCACCCTGCCTGCCACCCCCACCTCCGTCACCGTCATCAAGGACGCGGCCGGGCGGTACTTCGCCTCCTTCGTCATCGACACCGACCCCGCCGCCGACGCGGCACGGATGCCGCAGACCGAGAACACCATCGGCATCGACCTCGGCCTCACCCACTTCGCGGTTCTCTCCGACGGCACGAAGATCGACTCCCCCCGCTTCTTGCGGCGCGCGGAGAAGAAGCTGAAGAAGGCCCAGAAGGAACTGTCCCGCAAGCAGAAGGGATCCAAGAACCGCGTCAAGGCCCGCCTCAAGGTCGCCCGCGCCCACGCCAAAGTTGCTGACGCCCGCCGTGAGTTCCACCACCAGCTCTCCACGAAGCTGATCTCCGAGAACCAAGGGATCGCCGTGGAGGGCCTGTCGGTGGCGGGACTGGCCCGCACCAGGCTGGCCAAGTCCGTGCATGACGCCGGATGGGCTCAGTTCATCGGCATGCTGGCGTACAAGGCAGAACGGTACGGACGCACCCTGGTCAAGATCGGCAGGTTCGAGCCGACTTCCCAGACCTGCTCCGCCTGCGGCGTCAAGGATGGCCCCAAACCCCTGAACGTGCGGGAATGGACCTGTACCGCCTGCGGCACCGTCCACGACCGGGACACCAACGCCGCACTCAACATCAAAACGGCCGCCGGACTGGCGGTGACGGCCTGCGGAGCGCCGGTAAGACCAGAACCCGTTCTGGCACAGCGCGAAGAAACAGGAAGCCATGGATTCCCGACCGGAAACTGTGCCGCGTAGCGGCACAGCAACCGGTCAAGGAAGGCCAGAATCCTCGCCCTTCAGGCGAGGAGCATGTCAAGGCTCAGTTGTCGTCGCGGATGCTGGTCGCGATGCCGTTGCTGATGACGACCTCCGCGGTGAAGCCCTTCTTGGCGGCGGCCTCCAGTTCGGCTTCGGTGCACTCCTTGCCGCCCTCGCCGCCCGGGCCGGTGTTCACGGCCTCGCAGATGTCGTCGTAGCCGATGATCTTGGTGTCCTCGGAGGTGAAGAACTGCTGCTCGGTGCCCTTGGAGTCGGAGACCGTGTACTTGCCCGGGGCGAGGTAGGAGACGTTCCCGAACCAGGTTCCGTTGACGAGCTTGTCCTGGTCGACCTCGTCGACGGGGGGCTCATCCGAGTTCGATCCGGAGCTGGAGGAGCCGGAGGAACCCGAGGAGCCGGTCGACCCGGACGACGACCCCGAGCCGGAGCCCTGCTGGTCGGCGCGCCGTTCGGTCACCACGGTCGCTATGCCGTCCTTCATGTCCACGTCGGCGTTCACGGCGGCCTTCTTGGTGGCGGCCTCCAACTGGTCCAGCGTGCAGGGCGCGTCCACCTTGGACCCGGCCTCGCCGCAGATGGTGCCGGTGCCGTAGACCTTGGTGTCGTCGGCGGTCCAGAACTGCTGGTCGTCCTTGCCGGGCACGGACACGATGTACTTGCCCGGGGCCAGATAGCTGACCTGGCCGTTGTCGAACGAGCCGGTGACGCCCTTGGCGTTCTTGGCGTTCGACGCCTTGTCCGCGGTCGCGGCCTTGTCCGAACCACCCGACCCGGACGAGCCGGACGACGCGTCGGTGTCGCCGTTCTGGCATGCGGTCATCAGCAGTCCGGCGGTGAGCGCGGCGGTGACGACGATGGCCTTGCGCAGGTGGCGGTTGATCACGGGGTGGTTCCTTCCGAGGGGGTGAATGGGGGTGCGAGGGGGGTGGTGGGGGCCGCGGTGATTCCGCCGGCTCCCGGTCTTGCGATGATCAAGAGGGGCAATGGTGCCCCGAGGTCACACCCGTCCGCCCGTCAGCACACCACTGTTGCAAAGTGGTGACACAGCAACACCGGAGCGGGCGGGGGTGGTTGGCGCCCCGACGGGTGCCAACCGGCTCCAACCGGCTCCAACCGTACCCGCCCCCCGTCACACCGAAGTCGAAGCCGAACCTGCACCCGCTCCCGCTCCCGCTCCCGCCTTCCTGACATGCAGCACATGGCCGTCCAGCGGCAGCGGTGAGCGGTCCACCAGGGTGAGGCCGGCGTCGGTGAACAGGTCGGCGTAGTGGCCGATCCGCCGCTCGCGTCCGCCGACGTTGCACATCATGTGGAGGTCCCAGGCGGTCGCCAGCGAGACCGAGCCGTCGGACGGCAGGACGCGTTCGACGACGAGCAGATCGGCGTGCCCGGGCATCGCGCGGGCGCAGTGGCGCAGGATCTCGCGGCAGCGCTCGTCGTCCCAGTCGTGCAGGACGCGGGAGAGGACATAGACGTCCCCGCCCGCCGGTACGTCCGCGAAGTCGCCGGTCAGGAAGGCGCAACGGGCGCCGAGACCGGCCTCCCCCAGCCGCAGGCGGGCCGCCTCGACGGCGTGCGGACGTTCCAACAGCACCCCGTTCAGGCGCGGATGCGCGGCGAGGACTCGGCCGAGCAGTTCCCCGTTGCCGCCCGCGACATCGACCACCGTGCCCCCGCCGGGAGCCTCGGCCGCCGCGGTGAGCACCGGATGCGTGGGCACCGGGTCGAACATGGCGGCCCCGGCGGCCATGGACCGGTCGAAGAGCTCGGCGAGGCGGGGGTCACGCGCGAAGCGGTCGAAGTGGTTCTCGCCGAAGAGATGCTCGAACGCGACCTCCCCCGTGCGCACGGTGTGCCCGAGCCCGGCGAAGGACTCGTAGAACGGGCCGCCGTACATCAGCGCCAGCGCCCGCATCGACCCCGGCGCACCCTCCCGCAGCAGCGCGCCCACCTCGGTGAGCCGGAAGCCGTCGCGGCCCTCCGTCACCGTGCCCAGCATCGCGAGATAGCGCAGCAGCGTCGCCAGGTTCAGCGGCTCCGCGCCGACCTCGCGTGCCAGTTCCGCCACGTCGGCCCCGCGCTCGCGGTCCATGGCGTCGGGCACCCCCAGCTGCGCGAACACGGCCAGTGCCTGGGTCGTCCAGGCCCCGGTCAGCAGGCGCAGGAGCGTTTCGGCAGGCTGTCGGGCGCGATGCTCGTCGAGGTGGGCGGCCAGGACGTCCCGGTGGTCGCCGGGCACGTACAGCTCCACGCGCCGGTACCCGACCTTGGCCTCCGGGGCGGCGCCGAAGTAGAAGACCGTGCCGTTCTCGTGCGGGTTGTAGCCACCGCCGTCCGGGGTGGCCCCGTAGCGCGCGAAGGTCGCGCACAGGCCCCGCAGCACCAGCGGGTCGGGCGCCACGACGTCGAAGGCCACGTGGGTCTCGTGCTCCCGCTCCCGCTCGTCCGCGGCGATCGCGTCCAGCCCCGATCCCGGCGCCACCGTCAGCGCGAACACCTCGACCGTACGGCGCTCCCCGTCCGCCCCGGTCACCGAGGGGCGCAGGATGCCGACGTCCAGCTCGGCCGCCTGCCGCCGGTGCCGTACGGCCAGCCGTTCCCGTACGACGACACTGGGGCGCGGCGGCGCGACCGTGTCCAGTCCGCAGTCGCCGAGCAGGGCCCGCAACTCCGCCTCGCCCGACGGGAAGACGAGCAGCGCGGCGTGCGAGAAACGGCAGTGCCCCACGAGGGTCCGCAGCTCCGGGCCGTCGAGCCCGGGGAACAGCAGCGGCAGCAGGGCGGCGGTGTCCTGCTCCTTGACGAAGTCGACCGTCGCGAGCAGGCGGGACGTGTCGCGGGACAACGTCGTGATCATTGAGGGAACTCTCCATCGGTACAAGCAATCAGTACAAGGCGGAAGAACAGGACGTCAGACGCCGACGTAGTGCTCGGCGAACCAGTCCTGGTGGCTGCGCGAGGTCCGCAGCGAGTCCATGCGGGAACGCCGCAGGGAGTCATGGAAGGGAGAGGCGGTGTCGGGTGAGCCGTGTCCGCCGTGCAGGAGCCGGATCATCCAGTGCGAGAACTCCTGCGCACGCCAGATGTACGCCAGACACCGCGCGGAGTACGCGTCGAGCCCCGCGGAGTTGTTACGCACGAGGTCGTCGACGAGCGCTTCGGCGAGGATCTCCGCCTCCAGGACCGCGAGGTTGGCGCCCTTCGCCGCGGCGGGACTGATCAGCCCGGCGGCGTCGCCGGCCAGGAACAGCGCACCGTGCCGCAGCGGTTCGAGCACATCGGACTCCAGGTCGACGACGGCCCGCCGTACGATCCGGCCGCGGCGCAGCGGGCCGTACTCCGCTCCCCGCATCCGCAGATCCAGCTCGTCCCAGACGCGTTCCTCGGACCAGGCGTCGGCCGGGGTGCCGCGCGCGCACTGCGCGTAGTAGCGGGTGATCTCGCTGCTGCGCGCCATGTGCCCGGCGAACCCCCGCTCGTGCACCGCGTAGCCGACGGCGTCCAGGCTGGGCGGCGCCTCGGCGAGCAGGCCGAGCCAGGTCACCCCGTGGTCGCAGTGGTGCCGGCGTACCGAGCCGGCCGGCAGTGACCGCCGGGCCGCGCCGTGCCGCCCGTCGCACCCGGCGACGTACCGCGCGCCCCAGCGGCCGGGCCGCCCGTCCGCCTCGCGCACGGACACCGAGGGGCGGTCGGTGTCGGCGTCGAGGACGGCCACCGCCTCGGTGCCGAACGCGATACGTCCGCCGGCGGCGAGGAACCTTGTCAACAGGTCGGTGACCAGGAGCTGTTGGGGGTAGACGGTGTGCCGCTCGCCTCGCCCGAGTCGGCCGTAGTCGAGCCGGAACCGGCCGTCCGCGCCGCGGAACTCGCACACGCTGTGCGGCTGCCCCCGCCGCCGCAGCCCCTCGGCCAGCCCGTGCCGCTCCAGGATCCGTACGGTGTTGGCCGCCAGGAACCCGGCCCGCGCCCGCGTCTGGACGTACGTCCGCTCGGCGCGCTCCAGCACCACACAATCGATCCCACTGTCCTGAAGAAGATTGCCGAGCACGAGCCCGGCCGGTCCGGCGCCGAGGATGACCACGTCGGCCGTCCCGCGGGTCTGACTGTCTGTCACGAGAGGGGATGGTAGGTCCCATGAAGTGACTTACTTGACATAAATCACCTGTATGGGAAGAGCCATCGCAGTGAGCCGGGGCGCACGCCCCCAGCGACGCGCCGTCCCGGTACAGCGCCCGCGATGCGGGCCCGATGTGGCGGCGGAGCGCGAGGCGGCCATGCTCGGCAAGCGCGCCCTGATGAACGCCGACTCCTACGCCCAGTTCATCCTGACCGCGACGGGCTACGGGGCCCCGCGCTTCTGACGGCGCCCCCGGTCACCGTCGGCCCGCCCGGTCAGCGCCGTGTGGCGGACGGCTGGAGGAGCTGGTCGACGGGGGCGTAGTCGTCGGTGAGCGGTCGGGCGCCGTCGATCCAGGAGGTCAGGTCGTCGCCGGTGGCGATCCGCCAGCCGGTGTGCCGGGCGTCCAGCGCCTCCTGTGCCGCGCGCAGGTCGACGGCCCGGTCGGAGGCGAGCACCACCAGGTTGCCGCCCACGGGGGTGGCGTCCGGGTCGGGGCCGAACCCGAGGTCGTCGGGGTCGCCGAGGAGGGCGACATGGTCGAACGTCTCGCCGAGGGTGGCCACTTCGGCACGGGCGAAGTCCAGACGGCCGTGGTCGATGAGGTTGGCGACGTACACCCCGTCCTCGTCGAGCACCCGCCGTACGTCCGTCATCGCCTCCACGGTGGTGAGGTGCCACGGCACGCTCACGCCTCCGAAGGCGTCGCCGACGACCAGGTCGCGGCTGCCGTCGTCCAGCCGCCGCAGTCCGAGCCTGCCGTCCTCGACGCGTACGTCGATCCCGGCCCCCGGGGTCAGACCGAGCCGCTCACGGTCGATGCGTACGACCCCGCCGTCGATCTCGGACACGAGGCTGTGTGTCCCGGGCCGGGTGGCGGCGAGGTAGCGGGGAAAGGTGAGTCCGCCGCCGCCCACATGGTGGGCGTCGAGGGGTTCAGCCTCGGGGAAGGCGCTGTCGACCACCGAGGCGATGGCGCGTACGTACGCGAACTCCAGGTGGGTCGGGTCGTCGAGGTCGACGTAGGAGTGCCGCAGGCCGTCCAGGACGAGCGTGCGGCCGCTCTTCCGGTCGGGGTCCGTGACGACCCGTGCGCAGTGGTACCTGGTCTCCGCGTCGCAGGCACCGGGCGCGACCACGGTGCCGAGGCCTCCGGCGACGACCACCAGGGTCAGGGCGGGGGTGCCGCGCCAGCCGCGGGTGCGCCACTCGACCAGCGCCGAGCCGGCCACCAGCAGGGAGCCGAGGCCGATCAGGATGCCGCTGACCGGCAGCCGTGACACCAGGACGAAGCCGGTGAGGACGGTGCCGACGATGGCGCCGGCGGTGCCGACACCGGACAGCCGGCCGACGACCGTCCCGGTCTCGGCGAGCGTGGTGAGCCGCAGCTTCGTGACGATCGGCGTCACCGCGGAGAGCAGCGCGCCCGGCACGAGGATGGTCAGCGAGGCGATCAGCAGCAGCAACGCCGGTGACCACTCCGCGGTGGTGCGCAGCACGGCGGGGGTGAGCGCCACCACCGCCCCCGACACCCCGAGCGAAGGGCCCAGGAGCCGCCGCGGATCGACCTGGTCGGCGACGCGACCGCCGAGCCACGAGCCGACGGCGATGGCCGTGAGCGCGATCCCGATCACCATGGTGCTGGTCTCCAGCGTGAGCCCCAGATAGGGGGCCAGCAGCCGCAGAGCGACGATCTCGACCACCAGCACGGCGGCCGACGCCCCGAACACCAGCGCGACGGCGGCCCGCGAACCCAGGCCGCGCGCCTGGGACCCGCTCTCGGAATCAGGCAAGGACGGCGATCCACTCACGGCCGCCATCCTCGCACGCCCCCTCCCGGCGGGTCTCGACCGGCCGGGAGGGGGCGTCAACGACCGTCACGCACAACGGTGTTGGCCCGATCGGCAGCCCAGGCGGCCCTGGTTGCACGTGTCTTGTTGAGCAGTCAGGGCGGAAGTTGTGCGAATGCTGTGCGAGAAGGCGACTTGGTGATCGAATGTGATGCATTTGGCCCGTCGGGGGAGCCCGGGGCCCGTGGGGGTCCCAGGGCACTGACCACCAGGAGGAACAGAAGTGATCCGTGTCTCGCGCGTGACGGCCGCTGTGACAGCGGTCCTCGCGCTGGCGCTCGCGTCGCCGGGGGCGGCGCAGGCGGCGCCGGAACTGCCGCCGGGGAGATCGCCCGCCGCCGCGTCCGCAGGACTTCCCGAGGGCTGGCGGACCACCGGCACCGGGAAGTCGGCGGAGCTGGTGTGGCGCTCGCCCGATCAGGTGCCGGTGGGCGACGCCCAGGTCGAATTCCGCAGCGGGGAACGCCTGTTGGGCATCCCGAGACCCGCCGCGGACGGCCGTACCTTCCGGCTGCCGCTGGACGGGGTGCGCCTCGACAGGACGGACGATCTGCGGGTCGAGGCCGCGGGACGGCGCCTGGACGCGGCCGGCGCGAAGGCCGACGCCCGTGAGCGCCGCTCACTCGACACCCCCTCGGGCCCGTCGCGCCCGCCCCGCACGGCGGACCTGAACGGCATCGACCCCGGTGTGCCAGGCCCGTACCGTACGACCACCGGCGAGTACTCCCTCCCGGCGGTCCACCTGCCCGGCTACGACACCGACGTGGAGATGCGGGCCGTCGTCGTCGCGCCGGAGGGCGCCACCGGCAGCCGCCCGCTGGCGCTGTTCCTCCACGGGCGCCACGTGAGCTGCTTCAAGGGCGACGACGTGACCCTGGAGTGGCCCTGCCCGGCCGACTACGCGTCGGTGCCGAGCTACCGCGGCTACCAGCACGACCAGCGACTCCTCGCCTCCCAGGGCTATGTGACGGTCTCCATCTCCGCCAACTCCGTCAACGCCCAGGACTGGCAGGCCGACGACGCCGGCGCCCAGGCCCGCTCCTCGCTGATACGGCTGCACCTCGCCCACTGGGCCGACTGGGCCGCCGACCCGTCCACCGCCCCCGACGTCGTACGCCGGGCGCCCCGCGCCGACCTCGGCCGGGTGCTGCTGGTGGGCCACTCCCGGGGCGGCGAGGGCGCCGACCGGGCCGCGCTGGACAGCCTCACTCCGCCGCCCGCCGACCAGGACGGCTACCGGGGCAGGACCCGCTGGACGATACGCGGGACCGTCCTCATAGGCCCCACGATCTTCGGCCAGAACCCCGCCCCCGACGTGCCGTCCATGACGATCCTGCCGGGCTGCGACGGAGACGTCATCGACCTCCAGGGCGAGTACTACGTCGACGGCACCCGAGGCGTCAGCCGCGGCAAGGCCCTGCACAGCGCGGTCTACATGACCGGCGCCAACCACAACTACTTCAACACCGAGTGGACCCCCGGCCAGGCCACCGCACCGGCCAACGACGACTTCCTCTACGGCGGCGACGAGCACGACCCGCTGTGCTCGCCCGGCACCGCCACCCGGCTCACCGCCGAGCAGCAGCAGAAGGCGGGCTCGACGTACATAGCCGCCGCGGCCCGGCTGTTCGTCGCCGGTGACGACCGCGCCCGCCCGCTGCTCGACGGCTCCTCCGCACGCGCCGCCTCCGCCGGGCCCGCCCGCGTCGCCACCCACGCCGTCGGCGCCGCCCGCTCGGGGGCGTTCCTCCCCGACTCCACCGCCACGGTCGGCGGCGGCCGGCTCTGCGCCCAGGTGGACCCGGACCCTGACGTCTCCTGCCTGGACCCCGAACTCACCACCGCCTCCCCGCACTTCACCCAGTGGCGCGGGGTGGCCCCCGGCAAGGAGCCGGACCGCTACGCGCTGGCCATGAACTGGAGCGGCGCCGGCACCGCCACCACGCTCAGCCCCGCCCGCCCGGTCTCCCTGACCGGCGCGAAGTCGCTGAGCCTGCGGGTGATCGTCCCGCCGAACACCACCGGCACCGAGCTGGACATCGCCCTCACCGACACCTCCGGCGCGCGGGCCGACCTCGGCCGGGTCACCGTCGACGGCCTGCCCGGCACCTCCCGCACCTCCTCCTACTGGGCGCGCGAGGTCCGCGTACCGCTGTCCGCCGCGACCCGGGCGGGCCTCGACCTCGGCCACGTCAAGACCCTGCACCTGACCCCGCGCACCACGTCCGGGACGGCCTGGCTGGTGGACGCGTACGGCTGGCGCCCCGGCACCCCCGCCGTCGAGCCCGCGCGGCCTGCGCGGGTGGACGTCGGCCGGCTGACCGTCAAGGAGGGCGACTCCGGATCGCGCACCTACCAGGTGCCGGTACAGGTGTCCGGGTCGGGCAGCGGCCAGGTCCGGCTGTTCGTGGACGAGCCGGGCGGTGACTTCCCGGTCGCGCGTACGGTGACGGTCCGGGCCGGCACCCGCGTCGACATCCCGGTGACGGTCGAGGGCGACACCCGCTACGGCTCCGACGAGGCACACGGGGTGGCCGTCAAGGCCGTACGCGGCACCGTGGTCGGCTCCTACCGGGGCGGCGTCACCGCGGAGAACGACGACCCCCAGCCCACGGTGACGGTGACACCGGTCGCCGACCAGGTCACCGAGGGACAGCCGCTGGTCTGGCGGATCGGCCTCTCCGCGGCGGCCGAGGTGGCCACCTGGACGGACCTGCAGCTGCTGCCCGTCTCCGCCGGCCCCGAACTGTCCACCAAGGACGTCCCCGCGACCTGGCTGGAAGAGTACTTCGAAGCCTCACCGGACCCCGAACTCCCCCTGTCCGCCCTGCCGGACGGCGCACTGCTGATGTCCGAGGTCCCCGCGGGCGACCTGAGCGTCGACGTGCCCGTGCCGACGGTCACGGACCAGCTCAGCGAGGACCCGGAGTCCCTCAGGTGGCACCTGTGGACCTACGACCCCGAGGGAGCACCGGTCGAGGGCCCGGAGTTCACCGGCACGGTCCGCGACGCCGCCTAGCGGAGCACGCGTATGAGTTGAGATGGTTTGAGATGAGTTGAGATGAGATGAGAGGACGGGCCGGTCTGCCGAAAGCCCCGCTTCCGGCAGACCGGCCCGCTGGTCGAGCCTGCCGCTCGCGATCATCCCGACGACCCGGCCCTCGGCGTCGACGATGACGTGGTCGCCGGTGGGGCGACACGGACGACACCGGCGAGGTGCCCGGAGCCGGTCAGAGGTAGAGCCGCTCGTTGATCTTCAGGCCGTTCTCGCGGCAGTACGTCTCGTAGTGGTCGATGAACCAGAACACGTCGACCGTCTCCATGACCCGGCCCTCCTCGTCGAGGAACTCCAGCGCGCCGTTGAGCCAGAACATCGTCTTCATGCCGTGCTCGGAGTAGAGGGTGTGGCTGCGGCCCGGGCTCTCCCGGACGAAGTCGCCGGGCTTGCCGACCCAGTCGTACTCCAGGTAGCGCCAGCTGCCTTCGATGACGTAGCCGGAGACCGGGCCGCGGTGCCGGTGCCGGCCGAGCGTGCCGCCCTCCTGCACCCACAGCACGTTCGCGGCGCTGCTGCCGCGCACGTCGAAGGTGAGGTGCTTGATGAACACGCCCGGCACGAACGGCACCCAGGGGCTGCTGTCCTCGCTGATGTACCCCTCCTCCAAGGCGTACTTGTCCCGCATCCGGTCCACGCGTGCCTCGGTCGCCACGTACTGCGCCATGATCTCTTCGGACGTCGTCATGTCACCTGCTCCATCGCCTCGGTGGGTGTGGCTGTGAACGTACGGTCCGGCCCGCCGCGAGGGCTTGACTGACGCGGCACGGTTACTTGACCCTGAGCGCACCCGCCGCCGGGTCCCCCGGAAGGTGCGATGCGAGGTGGCACCGGTATGACGCTCAGTTTCTCGACGCTCGACTTCTCCACCGCGCCGCTCGACAGCCGGGCCCAGCTGGACTACTGGCGCGAGGTGGTCCGCTCGACGTTCGTCGAGTACGAGATGGATGTGCCGCGGGGTTCGTCCCCCGGCTTCCGGGGGCAGGTCACGGCCCGGACGCTGGGCGGCGTGGGCATCGCGCGAGTGGTTTCCGACCCGCACACGGTGTTCCGTTCGCCGACGCTGATCCGCCGGGCGGGCGAGGACGACTTCCTGGTCAACCTGGCCGTCCGGGGCCGTATGACGGTCACGCAGCAGGGGCGCGACGCGGTCCTGCGCCCGGGCGACTTCACCGTCTACGACAGCGCCCGCCCCTGCCGGATCGCCTGCACCGACCCCTTCGAACTGCTCGTCCTGAAGGTGCCGCGCCCGCTGTTCGACGCGCACTGCCCGCTGGCCCGGGACGCGATGGCCACGCCGGTGCCGGGGGACCGGGGCGTCGGCGCGCTCTTCGCACCGTTCCTCCGCTCCCTGAGCGACCACGCGCCCGGTCTGACCGCCGATGTGAGCGCGCGGCTCGGGGCCACGCTGCTGGAACTGCTGGCCACGGCCCTGTACGCCTACGACGAGAGCGGCTCGGGCGTCCGGCTCGCCCTGCCCCGAGCCGCCCACATGGACCGCGCCCGCCGGTACATCGCCGACCACATCGCCGACCCCGACCTGTCACCCGCCGCGATCGCCCAGACGCTGGGCATCTCCGTCCGCTACCTCCATACGATCTTCCGGACCGAGGACACCTCACCGTCCCGCTGGATCCTGCGCCGGCGGATCGACCTCGCCGCCCGGCTGCTCGCCGACCCGGCCCGGACGGACCGCAGCGTCACGGACATCGCCTACGCGGTCGGCTTCAAGGACGCCTCGCACTTCACCCGTGCCTTCAAGACCCGCCACGGGGTCAGCCCGCGGCAGTACCGCGCGGATCGACCGGCCTCCGGGGGTGGAGGTGTGCCCGCGCCGGAGACCGCCGGGTGAGGGGCGGGGCGGGGCGGGGCGGGGTGACGGATCGGGTTCCGCCCTGCTGAGCCCCGGCGGCGTAGGCGGGGGTGCGGGGTCGGGGGCAGCGGGGTTCCGGCTGGGGTCGGGGGCGGCGGGGTTCCGGCCGGGCCTGGGGTCAGTGGGGTTTCGGCCGGGGTCGGGGTCAGTGGGGTTCCGGCCGGGCCTGGGGTCAGTGGGGTTTCGGCCGGGGTCGGGGTCAGTGGGGTTCCGGCCGGGGTCGGGATCAGCGGGGTTCCGGCCGGGCCCGGGGGGCCACCGCGGCCATCGCCTCGTCGAGGGCGGCGGCGAAGGTGCCGCTGGAGCCGCTTTCGAGCCACGCCCGCTGGGCGGCGACGAGGCAGCCGAAGGCGGCCGCGGTGATCGCGCGCAGGGTCGGGTCGCCGGCCGGGCAGGGCGCGCCGGCCGCGGCGGCGCGTTCGCTCAGCGCGGCGACGACCACCTCCTGCATCTGCTGCTGCTTCTCCAGGTAGCTGCCGAGCAGGTTCGGCGTGCCGAAGATGACCCGCTGGATCGGCGCCGCGACGGAGTCCTTGTCGAGGTCGTCGACGTGCGGCACCAGCAGGTCGAAGAGCGCGCGCAGCGACTGCCAGACGGGCTCGCCGGCCGGACGGGCGCGCAGCCCCTGAAGCATCTCCTCGGCGAGGTAGTCGACCTTGCCGACGACCAGGTCCTCCTTGGTGGGGAAGTACCGGAACACACTCCGCTTCGACATGCCCACCGCCTCGGCGATGTCGTCGATGGTCGTCGCCTCGTAGCCACGCTCGATGAACAGGGCGTTGGCGGCCTCCGTGATCTCGCGCCGGACCGCCTGCCGTGTGCGCTCCCGCAGTCCGGGCCTCGTCTTCTCCGTCGTCATCGCCTCAGGTTATCACTCACAGCCATAGTTGACACTCGATGACAGCTTTGTCATTGTGTGATGAAGAACGGCAAGCGGACAACGACTCGAACCGAAGGAACCCTCATGTCCAGCACCACCAAGGTCGCCCTCGTCACCGGCGCCTCCTCCGGAATCGGCGCCGACACCGCACTGCGTCTGCGCGAAGCCGGCTACGTCGTCTACGGCGCCGCCCGCCGCACCGAGCGGATGACCGCACTGAGCGCCGCCGGCGTACACGTCCTCGGCCTCGACGTCACCGACGAGGACTCCATCCGCGCGGCGATCGACCGGATCGTCTCCGAGTCCGGCCGCATCGACGTCCTGGTCAACAACGCCGGGTACGGCTCCTACGGCTCCCTCGAAGACGTCCCCCTGTCCGAGGCCCGCGCCCAGATCGAGGTCAACGTCTTCGGCCTGGCCCACCTGACCCAGCTCGTGCTGCCCCACATGCGCGGCCAGCGCAGCGGCACGGTCATCAACATCAGCTCCATGGGCGGCAAGCTCGTCACCCCGCTGGGCGGCTGGTACCACGCCAGCAAGTACGCCGTCGAAGCCCTCAGCGACGCCCTGCGCATGGAGACCAGGCAGTTCGGGATCAACGTGGTGGTCGTCGAACCGGGCTCGATCCGCACCGAATGGGGCGCCATCGCCGCCGAGACCCTCAAGGAGACGTCCGGCAAGGGCCCGTACGCCACCCTCGCCGAAGGCGTCGCCACGACCCTCGCCGCCAGCTCGCGGCCCGACGCGAAGATGACCTCCGCCCCGTCGGTCATCGGCAGGACCATCCTCAAGGCCGCAGGCGCCCGCCGCCCGCGCACCCGTTACCGCGTCGGCTTCGGCGCCGCCCCCACGATGTTCCTGCGCTGGCTGCTCCCCGACCGCGCCTTCGACTTCGTCATCCGCCGCGCCTTCGGCATCTGGACCGGCGTCCCGGACATCGTCCTGCCACCAGTGCGGCCGATCCACCGTCTTACTCCCGCGAAGCCCAACCTTTGATCCGACGAAACTGGAAGGACACTGTGTGAGCGGGAACTTGGTCCGGGACTTGGCGGTGGTCTCTGCCACCGCGGTCACCACTGTCGGTGCCGTCGTGGGAGTCGGCCAGAGCGGCACCGGCCGGGCGGTGAACGACGCCGGGACGACGGCGAGCGGTACGACCCTCCTCGCGGACATACCCATGGGTCAGCAGGCGCGGCTCCAGACGGCCTCCCTGACCCAACAGGCGGACGCCCAGTCCATCGCCGCGGACGCCGGCGCGAGGGAAACCGCGGCGGAGGCGGCCCGCAGACAGGCCGCCAAGGACGCGATCGCCAAACAGAAGGAGGCCGAACGGAAAAAGGCCCAGCAGGACGCGAAGGAGCGCCAGGAGGCACAGCGAAAGTTACAGCAGAAATCCCAACGGCAGACCGGGGATAGCGCGTCGACGGGTTCCTCCGATACCGAGCCGCAGTCCTCGTCCTCGTCCTCGTACACCGTGGCCCAGGTCCAGGCCATCGCACGGCAGATGGTGCCCGGCGATCAGTTCCAGTGCTTCAGCAACATCGTCGACCACGAGTCCGGCTGGAACCACCAGGCGGTCAACCCCTCCTCGGGCGCCTACGGTCTCGTCCAGGCCTACCCCGGCTCCAAGATGTCGTCCGCCGGCGCCGACTGGCGGACCAACCCGGCCACCCAGATCAAGTGGGGCCTGAACTACATGAACGACCGCTACGGCAGCCCCTGCGAAGCATGGACGTTCTGGCAGGCCAACGGCTCCTACTGATCCCCCGCCGGCCCCCTGGCTCCGCCAACTCGCCATGAACTGCGACGAGTTCGCCTCTCGCTGGGCCCGGCACCCGGTGCGTACCTGGACCTCCGGGGTGAAGCACTTGCGTCATCCGCTGGTCGGCGCGATGGACCTCGGCTTCGAGAACCTCGACAGCGGTACGGAGCTGAGGCGCCGTCGCGTCGCTACCAGCCCCGTGCGGTGGTCTGGAGGAGGGTGCGGACGCGGGTCACGTCGGGGTTGGTCTCGGTGCCGGGGCGCTGGACGAGGAAGAGGGTGTTCAGGGGCGGCTCCTCCGGTTCGTGCAGGAGGGCCAGGCGGCCGGAGTCGAGGTGCTCCTGGCACAGCGAACGCGGCAGGACGCTGTAACCGGCGCCGGAGTTCACGGCCGAGAGCACCGCGTACAGGTTGGGCACGGTGACCGCGGCGCGGGCGGTGAGCTGCTTGCCGAAGACATTGCGCCAGTAGCGGCGGACGATCGGCAGGTCCTCGGCATAGGTCACCATCGGCACCTCCCGCAGCGCGGCACACAGGTCACCGGCCTCGGGATGCTCGGCGACCCGCCGTGCCCACACCGGATGCGCGACCAGCAGATACTTTGGCTGGTCGAGGACCTGCCCGGCGGCCGGGTCCGCGTCCTGACCCAGGAGACCCAGATCGGCCGCCTCGCCGCGGCCCTCGCGAACGAACGCCCGAACCCCATGCTCAACGGCCACCATGCCTGGCTGGACGGCCTCGTCACGGCGGCCTCCGAGTAACCGCGCCAGGCGGACGGGTACACGGGGACACAGGTACACGGGTGCACGCCAGTAGCCGGTGGTGCCGAGCAGCGACGTCCCCTACGGTCGGTCCGTGATGATCAAATCGGGCAGGCCCCGCAGGCTCGGTGTCCCAGCCCCCGCGTCGCGGTTGCGCTTCGAGACGGAGCAGCGGACGAGCGGGGGTGGGCCGGGGCGCAGGTTGCTCGTGGTCGACGGGGAGCCCGCCTTCGAACTCAGCTTCTGGTGCGGAACCTGCCCGTTCCTGTTCCGCCGACTGGAGAGCGCCCGGCAGACGTTGTCGCTGGAGAGCGTGCGGGAACGGCTCACCGGAGAGCCGGCCGATCCGGACGACGACGGCGTGATCGATGCCTTCGGTGCGCTGCTGCCGGAGGGCGAGTACCTTCCGCTGCTGCTCCACGTGGAGCCCCGCCTGGTCGTCCCCGGCCGCGAAGGCGACTACTTCGGCGAGGAGCAGGTGGCCACGTGGGGACTCGACCAGTTCTGGGGCCTCCCGGAGTACCCGCACACCCCGTACTACCGGACCTTCGAGACCGCGGTCGACGCGTCAGCTCACCTCTATGAGTTCGTCGTGCCCATGGTTCCCCCGACGTGGAACACGAGGGAGCGCGTCGAGGAGTACATCGGACTCATGAGCCGGGGAGCGGTCCCGACCGCCGTGGCGGTCTCCACGCTGGACGTTTGCGAACCCGCCTCCGGCCTGCCGGCGGACCACTACCGGCACTGGGGCCTGACGCACTTCCTGCTCGACGGTCACCACAAACTGGAGGCCGCGGCCGCGGCTGCCCGCCCGGTGCGGCTCCTGTCGCTGCTGGCCGTGGGCGAGGGTCTGGCCGAATCCGAGGACTGTGCCCGGCTCCCTGACCTGCGCGCGCGACCCCGCTCGGCCCGGGCGACCGGCACCTGAACCAGCGGGCGGCGATCCTCCCCGGAAGTGCGCCGCCGAGCCGGTGACTTGCCGTATCGGAAACTTGTCTCTTTCCATGCCGGAAACTGTCAGCTACTCTTTCCGGTATGGAAACTCACGGGGTACGACTGTCGCCGGAGCAGGCCCATGCCGCCCTGGCCGACACCGCGCGCGTCCGGGCCTCCGCCGCCGCGCTGTCAGCCACACCATGGCCGAACTGGTTCTTCGCCGCGCTCACCCTCTACATCGCCGCGCTCCCGATCACCTACGGAGGCGTCATGGCCGACTCGGACTGGCTGCTGCCGCGCCCCGCCTGGTTGGCCGTCCTGCTGACGAGCACCGCGGCGTACATGGCGCTCTTCGCCGTCGCGGCGAGGGCCTGGCGCGACAGGACCGGGGTGGCGCTACGGTTCGACGTGCTGCCGAAGCGGGCGACCGTGCCGCTCGCGGTCGGCCTGCCCGTGGTGCTGGTGGGTGCGCCGTTCGCCTTCCGCGTCACGGGACAGCCGGTCTGGCTGATCGCGGCCTCGCTGATCGGTGCCGCCGTGTCCGTCGGCTTCCACCTCGCCTTCGTCCGCCTGCACCGGAAGACCCCGTGAGCGCCGAGACCGACGACGGGCTGGAGGGTTTCGACGTCACCATCCACGCCCCGAACCGGTTGCGCATCTGCGCCCTCCTGGACGCCGCGGGCGAGGCGGAGTTCGGCCTGGTCCAAAAGCAACTCGACCTCTCCGCCTCCGTGTTGAGCAAACACGTCACCGTGCTGATGGGCGCCGACTACGTCGAGCAGCGCAAGGCCGTCCGCGACACCCGGCAGCGGGTGTGGCTCCGGCTGACCCGTCGAGGCCGGGACGCGTATCAGGGACACCTCGCGGCACTCCGGGCGATCGTGGGACCGCCGGATCCGCCTCTCTGACCAGCATCGGCGCCAAGCGAGGATCGCGACGCCGACGGTGCCTACGCCGGCGCAGCTGCGTCGAGCCGACGCGGGAGGCGGCCACGGAGCCCTGAAGCGTCAGTCAGCGCGGCGCGCGGCCACGGCGATGCGGGCAAGCCGCGCTGCCCGCCCGCAAGTGGGGCACGCCACCGGTGATCGCGGCGACCGGACCGTACCGCTGTCGACCGAAGTCGTCCGCTCTTACGGGCACACCCCGGGCACACCCCGGGCGCACCACTCATTTGCGGGCCGCGGGGCCGTACCACTGGAGTGCCTGGTTGGTGACGGCGGCGATGCACTCGAAGTCCCGGTCGCGGTGCAGGAGGGTCAGGCCCTGAAGCTCGGCGGTGGCGGCCACGACGAGGTCGACGGGACCGGCGCTGCGGTGCTGTCCGCGCTGGGTGAGGATCTCCTGGACCTGCCAGGCGCGGTCGTAGGCGCGGTCGTCGACCGGGACCCAGCCGAACAGGAGCCGCACGTCAGCGCATCCGTCCTGGCTGCTCACGCCGTGGTGAACCGTTCGGCGGCATCCCAGAGTTCGCCTTCGCGCCGTGGGTCGTAGGACTCCTTGGACGAGCGGTCCACACGGCTGCGGTCGACGTAGGAGCCGGTCGGCGCCTGGGGCGTGCCGAGGACGACGTCAGCGAGACAGCGGCCCGCGGCGTTGCGGCTGGTGGCGAACGGGGTGAGGGTCATCACCGGCAGGATGCGCCGCATCGCGAAGCGGGAGACGGGGTCGGCATTGCGGGCGAGGCCGGTGCCGGGGACGAAGCCCGGGTTGTAGGCGACGGCGTCGATCCCGGCCGGAAGACGACGCGCGTACGCGTGCACGAGGTAGATGGCGGCCAGCTTGCTCGTCGAGTATGCGGTGCGCCCGGCGAACACGGTGTCCGGCCTGGGGAAGGCGCCGGTGCGGGCGAGAACGTCCGGGGACTTCCAGGCCGGGCCGGGCACCATGCCCATGTTGTGCTTGAAGTCGCCGAAGTGGGTGTCGCTGACGGTGATCACGATCCGGGCGGGAGCGGCGAAGTGGTCCTGGAGCATGCGGACGAACAGGTGGTTGGCGAGCACGTTGACCGTGAAGGTGGACTCGAACCCGTCGGGTGTCTCGGTGAGCGCGTTCGTGTACTGCATGCCCGCGTTACCCACGAAGCCGCGCAGCGGCGGGAGGTCACCGCGATCGAGCCGGTCACGGATCTCGGTGGCGGCCGAGCGAACGCTGTCCAGCGAGCCGAGGTCCGCCGAGACGTGCGACACCGTGTGCCCGCCCGTAGCGAGTTCCGTAGCGAGTTCCGCAGCGAGCCGTGCGCCGGAGGATCCGCGGGCGACGACGAGGAGGTGAACCTGCGGCGACCGTCGCAGGATGTGCCTGGCGGCGACGCAGCCGATCCCGCGGCTCGCGCCCGTCATCACGATGGTGTGCTTCATGGAAGGCTCCTTCACCGGCCGGCCGATGGCGTCCGGCTCGGGCACACGTCCACGTTCGCCGCGCGCGCCACCGCCAACCAGTGCCGTCCCCGTCACTAGGACTGGCAGTACCCAGGCTCATCCTGGGCCGCGCGGCGAGAATGACCCCCATGGCTTCCTCCCGCTCCGTCTTCGGCGCCCTCATACGTGCCTGGCGAGACCGCCTCGCTCCGGCCGACGCCGGCTTCGCCGTGACGGACATCCGTCGTGTCCCGGGACTGCGCCGCGAGGAGCTCGCACAACTGGCCGGGCTTTCCGTCGACTACGTCCTGCGCCTGGAACAGGGACGCGCGAAGAACCCCTCGGCCCAGGTCGTCGGCGCCCTCGCCCGAGCCCTTCAGCTCTCCCGCACCGAGCGCGACCAGCTTCACCGAAGCGCCGGGCTCCTGCCGCCGCAGGACGGGACGGTCAGCACCCATGTGCCCGCCGGCATCCAACGGCTCGCCGCGCGTCTGGGTGACATCCCGATCGGCGTGTTCAGCGCAGACTGGACCCTCGTGTGGTGGAACACCATGTGGAGCGCCGTGTTCGGCGACGCCGCCGTCGTCCCGCCCGCCGAACGGAACCTCGCCCGTGCGCTCTTCGGCAACGGCCTCGCACACGCCTCGATGCCGCCCGTCCAATCCGAGCGCGGACCAGACGTCTTCGAGGCGTCGATCGTCGCCGACCTCAAGGACGCGCTGTCCCGCTATCCCGGGGACGCCCAGCTCGATCGTCTCGTGCACGAACTGCGAGGCGTGTCCGACGCTTTTGCCCATCACTGGGCCACGCAGACGACCGCCGCCCAACACACCACCGACCGCAAGACGATCCGGCATCCGGAGATCGGCGACATCCAGCTCGACTGCGACGTCCTCATCGTCCCCGGCGCCGACCTGCGCATGGTCACCTACACGGCAGCGACCGGAAGCAGCGAAGCGGGGAAACTCGACCTTCTTCGCGTCACAGGTGGCCATACCGCCACCGAGGTCCCTTGACCGGCGGCGGCCGCCGGTCTGCGCGGCACCGACGACCTCGGCGAGGCCCTGGCCGGCGACGCCCGTTCGACTGTCCGCCGGCGTGCTGCCGGCGTGACTCATCCGGACGGACGGACGGACGACGGAGGAGGGTGCCGCCGGGACGCCCCCGGATCAGGCCGCCGGGATGCGCAACGGGGTGCGGTGCCGACCCGGCACCGCACCCCGCAGTTCGTCGGGCCGTACCCCGGCCCGGGGTTGTCAGTCCGAGTCCTCCGTCCGGTCGGAGTCCTCGTCACCGGTCGGGACGGTCTCGAAGCCGTCCTCCCACTCGTCGGCGTCGACGGTGAACTCCTCGACGTAGAAGCACCGCGGCTCGTCACGGAAACCCGGGAGCGGACGGGCCCGGACGATGCGCTCCTGGGCCTTGTCGCGGCTGGAGTAGACACCCAGGAGTTTGACGTCGTCGCCCTCCTCCTCGTCGGCCCAGAAGTCGTCGTCGGCGGCGAAGTGCCGGCCCTCCGACCCGCCCTCGGACCCGCCCTCCGACCCGTCGGCCGGCTCGGCGTGCCGGACGTGCCACAGCAGATAGGCCCGGCTCTGTCCGTCCATCGTGATCACCTCGTGTCTCACCGCAGTTGACCGTGGCTTCAGCCCAGGTGCGGCCGGGTGCGGGAGTGGTCGGTTGTGGTCGAGTTCTCGTGAGTCAGCCCCCGTGGACACGGAGTGAGCCGCAGACGACGAAACCGTCGTCCGAGCCGTCAGAGACGAGCAGCGTGGTGAATCTGGACCGATGTCTGGTCGGGATGGCCACGAACTCGTCGATGCTGGTGGTGTCTGCGTTGGGGGCGGCGGAGATCCGGAGTTCGGGGTACTGGGACTTCAGCTTCATGCCCAGGACGTTCAGGAACTCGACTTCCACTGACTCGTCCGGTCCGCCTCCAGGGTGTGTCCGCAGCACGAGGCGGCGATGGGACGCCTCGTAGGACCAGAGAGAGCTGGAAAGGCCGCCTGAAGTGGAGAGGAAGCTCTCCCTCCTGGCCCGCCGCTTGTGCTTGCACACTGTTCACCCTCCGAAGGGACTGGAGACGGTGTCCCCGAATTTGGCGTACCAGGGTCCGCGGTGGTGCGGAGGACGAAGCGGTCGGTGACGGGGTTCCCGCCCTGGCGTCTGCCCGTGCCGGGTCGGCGGACGTGACCTCGTCTCCGGGTTTCACCTCGCGGGTGGGCTTGGTCTTGCCGTCCTTGCTCCGTCGCGGTACAAGCTCTGACCTTGCCGTTCAACGTTCGGCCGCGGCTGTGCCGCGCAGTCGGACGCCTGGGCACAGGTAGAAGAGTTCAGGATCGCCTTCGTCCAAGCCGTGGAGGAGGCCGACCGGGTTCCAGCCGATGCGCTGAAGCAGGTGCTGCATGGGGTGGTTGGAGACATTGGTCGAGGTGAACAGCTTCTGGGTGGTGCACGCGGCTTCGGTGGCCTTGAGGAGATGGGCGCCCACGCCTTGTCGGCGGGCGGTGGGCGCGACCATCAGCATGGTGACGAAACCCTGCTCGAAGAAGGTGTACTCCAGCACGCTGTAGCCCAAGGGGCCGGATGCATCCTCGGCGAGGAGGGCCAGGCCCTCTTCGCACCAGCGTCGGATGCCGGCACGTCGCGCCTCGTCGCCCGATGCCGCGATGGAGTCGATCCCGGCCAAGCCGGTCCAGTCCGAGGCGTGCGCGCGGCGAATGGCCAGGGTGCCGGGGCTCTCAAGATCCATGGGGTGCATCGTGGCAGCCGGGCGATCGGACCGCTCACCCGGCTGCCCGGTCTTCCGACGGGGATCGGCCGGACGCTTGGGCTTGCGCTGGGAAACCGTCGGTTTACTCTTTCGTGGAAACCGATCGGTTTACCATTCTCTGGGGAGAGTCATGACTGTTCTGAAGGGCGCGAACGTCTTCGTCACCGGCGGTAGCCGGGGTATCGGCAAGGCGCTGGTGGAGGAGTTGTACGCACGCGGTGCCGGCAAGGTCTACGCCACGGCCCGCGACCCGCGCGGCGTGACGCACCCCGATGCCGTCCCGGTGGCGCTGGAGGTCACCGACCCGGCCTCCGTGGCGGACGCCGCCGCGCAGGCGCCGGATGTGACCGTGCTGATCAACAACGCCGGTGCCTCGGTCGGCGCGTCCTTCCTCGGCTCCCCGGTCGACGACGTACGCCGGGAGTTCGAGACCAACTTCTACGGCCCGCTCCTGGTCACCCGGGCTTTCGTGCCGGTCATCGAGCGCAACGGCGGCGGCCACCTCCTCAACGTGCACTCCGTGCTGTCCTGGCTGGCCCTCGGCGGCTCCTACAGCGCCTCCAAGGCCGCCCTGTGGTCGCAGACCAACTCCCTGCGCATCGAACTCCAGCCGCGTGGCATCGCGGTGACCGGGCTGCATGTCGGCTACGTCGACACGGACCTCGCGGCCGACGTCGACGCACCCAAGTCCGACCCGCGCGACGTCGCCTCCCTCGCCCTCGACGGAGTCGAGGCGGGCGCGTACGAGGTGCTCGCCGACGACATCTCCCGGCAGGTCAAGGCCGGCCTGGCCGGCGACCTGGCGGGGCTGTACCCCCAGCTCGCCAAGTAGCCCGGAATCCGGCGAGGGCGAGGGTAGGGGAAATGGCTGTGAATGCAGAGAAGAAGAAGTTCTACGCCCTGAATATGTTCGACGTGGTCGACCTGGAGAAATATCTCGCGTATTTCAGCCGCTTGCCCGAAGCGGCTCCGCAGTACGGGGGCCGCATGGTGGCGTTCGGTCGATTCCGGGACAACGTGGCCGGTGACCTCACGCCACGACAGGTTCTGTTCCTCGTCGAATGGGAGTCCGAAGAGGCGTTCAACAGCTTCCGTGACGATCCGGAATTGGCCGACCTGCACCCGCTGCGGGAGAGCGGGACGGCGTCCTATGTCTGGCAGACGTTCGACGGTTCCGACATGAGCGACCCCACCGACGTTTCGCTCGACGATGTACTGGCGGTGCTCAGGCCCTGAGGCTGTCCCGTAAAACGCTGGCCGGGATTGCGTCCAGGTGAGAGCCGGGATATCCGCGAGCCTCCGACACGCAACTGTGGCAGCCTGCTGGCATGCCATGGGAGCTGCGAGAACATGCAGGCTGTCACTACGCCGTCCTGTTCCACTACGCCTTGCCCGACGATGCCTGGGCCGTGGAGCTGAGCGAGGCTGTGCCTGCGTCGGCCAAGAGGGCCGAGAACCCCGACGCCGCGGTGACCCACCTGCCCGGCTCTGCCTTCTTGGTAGCGCTCGTCCCGGACGAGGACCCGAGTCTGCAACCGACCGTCCGCGTCTACAGCCCGGAGGAGCGCGTCGTCCCCTACGAGGTCATGCGCTGGTTCATGGAGCAGGTTGCCGACCAGGTGGAACGCTGCCGTATCGCGTTCGAGCAGGGGGAACCTGAAGCAGTGGAATGATCATGCAGTGACCGGTGTGATCGCGGCGTCGGAGCCTTCCGCTGGAGGACCGGGCCATGCTGGTCACCCCGTACTGGCGAACGAACTTGACGATGCGCCAGCTCGCCTCGCTGTGCTCATCGTGGCCGGCACGTGGGTCCCCACACACCCGTGACCACACGGATCGCCGAGCGGTCGAAGAACCATCGGTACTCCACCAGCCACCAGGCCGTCATCGACGCCGACACCCGCCTGGTCGTCGTGGTCGGCCGGCCGCTCGCCGGGAACCGCACTCTTTTACGGGGCAGCTCTTAGCCTCGATCTTTCGTC
Organism: Streptomyces sp. NPDC107538; assembly: GCF_055657445.1. Classification (NCBI taxonomy): domain Bacteria; kingdom Bacillati; phylum Actinomycetota; class Actinomycetes; order Kitasatosporales; family Streptomycetaceae; genus Streptomyces; species Streptomyces sp. NPDC107538. Next base: position 529,836 of record NZ_JBVKAY010000003.1, read on the forward strand.
AGGGCCTCGGCTCGGAGTCGGTCGCGGTCGCGGTCGCCACGATCGTCTGGGCGGCGACAGCGGGGGCGGCGACGCGCTCGCGGTCAGCGGGCTCTCCCGTGTGTGTCCGAGGTGTCAGCGCATGTCTGCCGCGTCGAGCAGGGTCGTCACGGTGGGGGCGACGAGGCCGGTCAGGTGGTCGGCCTGGATGCCCGCGCGGGCGCTGGCACCGTCGAAGACCAGGCTGAGCTGTCGGGCCAGCAGATCGGGATCGGTCGCACCGCCCTGCTCGGCCTCGGTGCGGAAGAAGGACGTCAGATTCGCCTTGACCTGGTGGGCCACACGGCTGGCCGGGTGGCTCTGGTCCTTGAGCTCGACCTGCACGGCCAGATACCTGCAGCCCCTGAACTCGGGCTCCCCCGACTGCGATTCCACCTGCTCGAAAACGTGCAGGATCCGCTCGCGGGGTGACCGGCCGTCGTCCGTCGCAGGCAGGAGAGTGGCCACGTAGGCGGAGGCGCGCTCCTTCAGGCTCGCTGCCAGGAGTTCGTCCTTGCTCTCGAACAGCTGGTACATGGAGCGCTTCGACACCCCCGCCGCCTTGCACAGCGCCTCGACGCCGATGTTGACGCCGTTCCGGTAGGTGAGCGTGGCCGCAGCCTCCAGCAGGCGCTCCCTGGAGCTCAGTTTCACTTCGGTGCTCATGCCGTGAGGTTACCCGGAGCGGACGCATGGAATACCGATCGGTTTCCGGCTGTCGCTCATGGCGTACGTGTCTCTCGGCTCTCTCGGTTCGCTTGGTTCCCTCGGTCGGTGGGCGCGGAGCGCCTCGCCGGGCGTACTCCTGCGCGTGGGAGCCCGGCAGGACGTACAGGGTTTCCTTCTTGTCCTGGAGTGGCCGCAGCACGGTGTCCATGAGCGTCATGCGGTCGTCCAGGTACTGGCCCAGGACGTCCTCTCCGGCGGGGCAGACGGCTAGGCAGTAGCCGGACTTGTAGCCGGGCGGCGAGCTCAGGCTCTGCCGCATGGAGGCGCTCTCGGAATCGGTGACCCGGGAGCGGTAGTCGGCGGCGTCCTCGCTGTCGGCCACGGTCTGCGCCCAGTCGGTGAACCCGCTCATCGCAGCCGCCCGTCGAGCATCTCGCTCCCCGCGACCGCTCGTCGCGCGACGCGTCAGCGCATGTCCGCCGCGTCGAGCAGGGCGGACACGGTGGGGGTGGTGAGCCCGGCCCGGGTGTCGGCCTTGATTCCCGCACGGGCGCTGGCGCCGTCGAAGACCAGGATCAGCTGACGGGCCAGCAGGTCCGGGTCGCTCGCCCCTCCCTGTTCGGCCTCGGCGCGGAAGAAGGCCGCCAGGTTCTCCTTGACCCGATGGGCCACCCGGCTCGCGGGGTGGTCCGGGTCCTTGAGCTCGATCTGCACGACGAGATACCGGCAGCCCTGGAAGTCGGGCGCACCCGCCTGTGCCTCCGCCCGTTCGAAGACGTGCAGGATCCGCTCGCGGGGGGAACGGTTGTCGTCCGCCGAGGGGAGGAGTGCCGTCATGTAGGCGGAGGCGCGTTCCTCCAGGCTTGCCGCCAGCAGTTCGCCTTTGCTCTCGAACAGCTGGTACATGGAGCGCTTGGACACCCCCGCCGCCTTGCACAGCGCGTCGACGCCGATGTTGACGCCGTCTCGGTAGGTGAGCCTGGCCGCCGCCTCCAGCAGTCGCTCGCGGGAGCTCGGCATTGCTTCGGTGGTCATATTCCGAGGTTAACTCGCTTCCGACCCAGGGGAAACCGATCGGTTTTCGGTGCGGGTCGGGGTGCGCCACGACGGCGCCCACCGGTCGCCTACCGATCGCCGACCTGTCCATCGGCCTCCGCGCGCCGACCTGTCCACCGGCCTCCGCACACCGACCTGTCCACCGGCCTCGCACGCGACCTGTTAACCGGCCTCGCACGCCGCGGCCTCGCACGCCGGCGCCCCGCACACCGGCCCCGCACACCGTCCTCGCCCCCCGCCCCGCGCTGATGCGTGCCCGGAGGCCACCGATCAGCGCAGGACATTTCCCGCCACGGGAGATCCGGGCTCAGTGGGCGATCACAGGCTCGCCCTCCGACGGCGCCAGAGCCGCGTTCGGCATCAGGAACGCCGTGAGCACCGCACCGACCACGAAGATCCCGGCGCCCCACGCCAGGGTGGCCGTGTAGCTCTCGACGCCGGCCTGGGCCACGGTCAGCGCGCCCGGCTTGTGCGAGGACAGGTAGTCCGTCGCGGCCGATGAGGCGACGGTGGTCAGCAGCGCCGTACTGATCGAACCGCCCACCTGCTGGCTGGTGTTGATCAGCGCCGAGGCGACACCCGCGTCCTCGTGGTGCACGCCCGCGGTCGCACCCTGGAACGAGGTGGTCATCACCGCACCGATACCGAGACCGAGCAGGATCATGCCCGGCATGATGTCGGCGACGTAGCCGCTGTCCAGCGTGAGCCGGGTCAGCAGGGCCATACCGGACGCGGAGACCAGGAAGCCGGCGACCACCACGACCTTGGGGCCGACCCTGGGCAGCAGCAGCGAAGGCACCGTGGTCGACGAGGCGACGATGCCGCCGACCATCGGCAGGAAGGACAGCCCGGCCTCGATCGGCGAGTAGCCGATGCTGGCCTCCAGGTAGTAGGTCAGGAACAGGAAGATCGAGAACATCCCCATGCCCAGGACGAACACGGCCAGGAACGCACCGCCCCGGGTCCGGTCCAGCACGACGCGCAGCGGCAGCAGCGGCTGCGCGACCCTGAGCTCCAGCCAGACGAACACCCCGAGCAGCACCACGCCGCTGATCATGGAGCCGAGGGCGACCGGGTCGGTCCAGCTGGTGGATTCCACGTGCGCGAACCCGTAGACGATGCCGAACAGCGCCGCACTCACCACGACGGTGCCGGGAATGTCGATCTTGGGCCGCTCGGCGTGCGCGGGCTTGGCCAGCAACAGCAGCGCACCGACCAGCGCGACGCCCGCGAAGACGACGTTGACGTACATCACCCAGCGCCACGACGCCCATTCGGTGAGCATGCCGCCGAGCAGGAGTCCGACCGCGGCCCCCGCACCGGACAACGCGCTGAAGATGCCGAAGGCCTTCGGCCGTTCGGCCGGCTCGGTGAAGGTCACGCTGAGCAGGGAGAGCGCCGCGGGCGCGAGCAGCGCGGCGAAGAGGCCCTGGGCCACGCGCGCCGCGACGAGGATCTCGAAGCTGCCGGCCGCGCCGCCGACGACGGACGCGACCGCGAAACCGATCAGGCCGGTCACGAAGGTCGTACGTCGGCCGAACAGGTCACCGAGCCGGCCCCCGAGCAGCAGCAGGCTGCCGAACGCCAGGGCGTACCCCGTGATCACCCACTGCCGGCTGCCGTCACTGAAACCGAGGTCGTGCTGCGCTTCGGGCAGCGCGATGTTCACGACCGTCGCGTCGAGCGTGACCATGAGCTGCGCCACGCCCAGCACGACGAGCACCCACCAGCGCACGGCATGTGAGCCGCGGCGGCCCGAGTCTGTTTTCCCGGAGGCGGGCGCCCCGTGGTCGAAGGTGGTACTCACTTTTCCCCTTAGTCGCTGGTCATGGGCCGACATCGGTTGGAAACCGATCTGTTTCCATCTAGGGAAACAGATCGGTTTCCTGGGTGCAAGTGGACCGGGCTTGCCAATTGAAACCGACCGGTTTACCTTGGTGGAAACCGGTCGGTTTCTCGCTCTCCGGAGGACGGGAGGCGGGCCTCGCGGGCGACCTGGCAGCGCTGTCCGCCCAGTTGGCGAAGCAACCCCTTCACACCCGAGGAGTCGGCGAGATGTCCAGCCGAGAGTCACGTCCCACGATGCGCGTTCCGGGGACCACCAGCCACACCATCGCCCCGCGCGCGGGATCCGGCGGCCGTGCGGGAACCCTGCGCTACCTCCAGGCGGGGACCGGCGCCCCCCTGGTCCTGCTGCACACCGTGCGCACCCAGGCCGAGCACTTCCGCCACCTCATCCCGCTGGTCGCGGACCGGTACACCGTGTACGCCCTCGACCTGCCGGGGATGGGCTACTCCGAGATCGTGCCTGGCGCGTCGTACGACGAGCCGGCCATGCGCGCGGGCGTCGAGCGGCTGCTGACCGAACTCGACCTCCACGACGTGACGTTGCTGGGGGAGTCCATGGGAGCGGTGCTCGCCCTGACCACTGCGGCCGATCTCCCGCAGCGCGTCCGACGCGTCGTCGCGGTGAACACCTACGACTTCCGCGGTGGCATCGCCCGCTCCAGCCTCCTCGCCCGTGTGGTGGTCGGCGGTGTCCTCGCGCCCGGCGTCGGCCCCGTGATCGCCGGGGTGGAGCCCCGGCCCGCCCTGCGTACGATCCTTCAGGGCGGCCTCGGCGACAAGGGCGCGCTGCGGGACGACTACGTGGACGAACTCCTCCGGGTGGGCAGCCGTCCCGGCTACCCGACCGTCGCCCGGGCCGTGTACCAGGCCCTGCCCAGCCTCATCGCGGCCCGCCCGCGCTACCCCGAGGTCAAGGCGCCCGTCCACCTGGTCTACGGGGAGAAGGACTGGTCCCGCCCCTCGGACCGGGAAGCCAACAAGCGACTGCTTCCGGCGGCCGACTTCACCCAGGTCCCCAAGGCCGGCCACTTCATCGCCCTGGAACGGCCCGACGTGCTGGCCGACCTGCTGAACGCGGTGGCCTGACCTCCCCCGGGACCCGCTGAACCATGCACTGCGACACCGTCATCACCGCGGAGTCGCCGGACCTCGTCCGCCCGCTCATCGCCGCCGGCTGCCGCGAACGGAACACGAACGCCGAGGCGTAGGCCTCTGCCGGGCGATCACCGGAGCATCCGGGCGTCCAGGGATCCCCGGACGCCCGGAGCATGCGGGGATCCCCGGACGCCGGGAGCGCCCGGGGACCCCCGGACGTCCGGAGCATGCAGGGATCCCCGGACGCCCGGATGCTCCGTTGATCAACGGACTCCGGGCGGTCACCCCCGCCTCCGCTCGACAGCCCCAAGTGACCGCATGGCGCCGCCCCGGAGCGGTGCGCCCCTGAAAGGACACCTCATGAAAATCTCTGTCATCGGAGCGGGAGCGATCGGCGGCAATCTTGCCCGCAAGCTCGGCGAGGCCGGTCACGACGTCCAGGTGGCCGACGCCCGCGGGCCCGAGGCCGTCGCGTCCGACGTACTGGAGACCGGCGCCCGCGCCGTCGCTCTTGAGGCCGCCGTCAAGGACAGGGACGCCGTCATCCTGGCCATCCCCTTCGGGGTGGCGGGACAGCTGGCCGATCTGTTCGCCTCCGTCCCCGCCGAGACGGTGGTCATCGACACCTCCAACTACTACCCGCACCTCAGCGGCCGGATCGAGGCAGTGGAGGGTGGCGCCATCGAGAGCGTGCACACCGCCGAGCTCCTCGGGCGTCCCGTGGTCAAGGCGTGGAACGCCGCCCTGGCCGGAACCCAGCGGACGAAGGGTGTCCCGGCGGGCACTCCGGGCCGCATCGCCCTCCCGGTCGCGGGCGATTCCGAGGAGGCTAAGCGTGTGGCAATGCGGCTGGTGGACGACACCGGATTCGACCCCTACGACGCGGGAGCACTGGCCGACTCCTGGCGTCAGCAGCCGATGGGCCCCGCCTACTGCACCGAGCTGACCCTGGACGAGCTGCCGGCAGCCCTGGCCGCGGCCGATCGCGTCAAGGACACGGCGGTCCGGGAGAGCATGGGGGAGCGCTTCGCCGCCCTCGGTGCCGATCCCACGCTGGACGACATCGTCGAGATGAACCGCGCCGCCCACAGGTGACCACCCCGGCCGTCGGTAGCGAGTGCGCCGAGGGAGGCGGTGTCGAAGAAGGTGATCGAGCGGCCGTACGGGTGCTCCGGGCTGCTCAACTCCCGGGGCTGGTACGCCTGTTACCGCCGAGCCGCTGCAACCTGATGCATCTGGCCGCCCTGTTCAAGACGCACCCCAACCCGCCCCCCGGCTGAACGAGGACAGACGAAGGCCGGTCACCAGCCGGTCAGGAGGAGGTGGTTGAGGAGCAGGGCGAGGACGGCCTGGGCGGCAAGCCAGGCACGCGGACGGGGGAGGAGCGCGCAGGCGGGCAGGAGCCAGAGCGCGAAGGGCAGCCAGATCCGTTCGGTCTCCGCCTTGCTCATCCCGGACAGGTCGGCGACCAGCAGGGCGAGCGCCGCGGCCGACACGAGCAGCGCGAGGCGGAACGCGGCATCGACATCGGCATCGGCATCGGAGTCGAAGTTGGAGTCGGAGTCGCCGGGCCGGTCCGGGCGGGGCGGGAGGCCGTCCCGCCGTCGGGGCGTGAGGCGGTGGCGCTCCCGGATGAGCGCGGCACCCGCCCGCCGCAGGCCCGCCACCGTCGCCAGGCCCACGACGAACACCGTGCAGGCGAGGTTCGCCCACACCCAGTAGGCGTACGGGCGGAAGCCCCCGGCGCCTTGGTGGTAGCGCCGGACCAGGAGGCGGTACGCCTCCCACCAGTCGAATCCGGCGAGGGTGAACAGCAGCGGGACGACGGCGAGTCCGCAGACCAGGAAGGGCAGCCCGCTCACGGAGCCCTGGCCCCGGCCCCGGCCGGTTCGGCCCAGGAGGACCACTCCCGCCGCGATGACGACGAACAGGGTGAGTCCGTACGACAGGTAGCAGGTCAGGCCGAAGAGCAGTCCCGAGCCGAACGCCGCTGTCCGCCGCCGGCGCCCCGTGCGCCCGGTCAGGGCGAGCGCGAGCAGGGCGACGGCCCAGGCGGCGACCGCCGCGAAGTAGCCGTCGGCGGAGGTGCCCATCCACACCGCGGCCGGCGCGAGGACCAGGAACGGTGCCGCCCGCCGTGCCGGTCCCTCCCCGGCCAGGGCGCGGACCGTGACCAGTACGGCCGCGCCCGCCGTGGCGCCGACGGTGACGCACCAGACGCCGGCCCACGCCCCGCCGCCCAGGCCGATCCGGTCGAGGAGGACGAAGGTGAGGGTGGCCGCCGGCGGGTGGCCGGCGACGTGCGGGGGCCAGTGGTCGGGGGAGCCCAGCAGGATGTGGTCGGTGAAGGTGCGCAGGGTGCCGGGGATGTCGTCGAAGCGGTCGATGACCTGGAGGTACTCGTACCTGGTCGTCAGCCGCCGGGCGATCCCGCGCCGCCAGCCGTCGACGAGGGCGAGGGAGAAGGTCCATGCCATGGTGGTGACCCACGTGGTCCACAGCAGGCGGCGCCAGGGCAGCCGGGCGGCGAGCGGGGGGCCGTACACCACGACGGCGATCGCGACGGCGAGTGCCGCCGGGGTACCGGGGCCGGTGTGCGGCGCCCAGTTGGCGTACAGCGGCGGCCAGCCCACATGGAGAACGTCCTCGGCGCGCTTGATGACGACGCCGACCACCGCGGCGGCCACGACGAGCAGCACAGCCGCCAGGGCGGCGCCCAGGTCACGGCGCAGGTCATGGCGCAGGTCACGGCGGCGGTCGCCGTCACGGAGGTCCGGGTCGGGTTCGGCGCCGCCGGGGTCGTGGTGGCGGAGATCGCGGGTCACGCGGGAACGCTAGGCCGGACGGCGCCCCGCACCGCCCCGACAGGCGCGAACGTCAGCGTTTCGTCATGGGTCGCGGCCCCTCCCACCCGGTGCCGCGGACCTACGGTCGGGGCATGGCACGGACTCCCTTCTCCCCCGCGTTCTGGCGCAGCCCGCTGCGTGGCCCCTGGTTCACCTCGGTGCTCGGTGTGGTGCTGCTCGCCGGGATCACGGTGCTGTTCGTGACGGGGCTGCTGTCGTACGCGGCGTACAACCCGGGGCTGTCGCCGGTGAACGACAAGACCCCCGACAAGGGGATCCTCGGCTTCTACCTCTTCGCCTGGCCGACGGACCCGCCCTGGCTCTACCGCCTCAACCAGGGAGCGCATGTCACGCTCGGCATCACCCTCGTCCCCGTACTGCTGGCCAAGCTGTGGTCGGTGCTGCCGAGGCTGTTCCAACTGCCGCCCGTCAGATCGCTCGCCCACGCGCTGGAGCGCCTCTCGCTGCTTCTGCTGGTCGGCGGCGCCCTCTTCGAGTTCGTCACCGGCGTGCTCAACATCCAGCTCGACTACCTCTTCCCCGGCTCCTTCTACCCCCTGCACTTCTACGGGGCGTGGGTGTTCTTCGCGGCGTTCGCGGTCCATGTCGTCCTGCGGGCGCCGACGGCCGTACGCAACCTGCGCCGGATGCGGGGAAGCGAGGAGGAAGGGGCGCCGCCACCGGTGTCCGTCAACGAGCCCTCCCTCGTGTCCCCGAACCCCGCCGAGCCCACGGTGTCCCGGCGTGGGGCCGTGTGGCTGGTCGGGGGCGGCTCGCTGCTGCTGTTCGGGACGACCGTGGGCCAGAACTTCGACGGCCCGCTGCGGCGAACGGCTCTCCTCGCGCCGCACGGTGGCGCCGGGCCGGGCAGCGGGCCGAACGGATTCCAGATCAACAAAACGGCCGCGTCGAGGGGCATCAGCGCGGCGGAGACGAGCGAGGACGCGTGGCGGCTCGCCGTGACCGGCCCCTCGGGGACCGTCCGGATCAGCCGCCCCGAGCTGCTGGGGCTGTCCCTGCACAGCTCGGCCCTGCCGATCGCCTGTGTGGAGGGCTGGTCCACCTCCGACCAGTGGTGGCGCGGCGTGCGGCTGCGGGACCTCGCCGCCCTCGTCGGATACGAGGCCGGTGCCGCCCCCGACGTGCTGGTGGAGTCCCTCCAACGGCGCGGTGCCTTCCGCCGGGCCGCCCTGCGCGCCAACCAGGTGCGCGACCCGCGCTCGCTGCTCGCCCTGGAGGTCAACGGCGAGCCGCTGTCCCCCGACCACGGCTACCCGGCGCGGATCATCGTGCCCGCCGCGCCCGGTGTGCTCAACACCAAGTGGGTGGCGCGGATGACGTTCGGAGACCTGTGATGGGGAAGCTGTTCGAGCTGTTCCGTCTGCCGCTGGGCAGCCCCTTCCAACTGCTGCTCCTGGCGGCCTCGTTCGCGCTCGCCGGGTACGCGGGGGTGCGGCTGCTCGCGGACGATTGGTTCGGGGTCGCGCTGTGGTTCGTGGGCGCGGCGGTGGTGCACGATCTCGTGCTGGTGCCGCTGTACGCGGCGGCCGACCGGGCGCTCGTACGGGTATCCGGTGCCACGGGCCACCGGGAGTGGGCCGTGTACGCGCGAGTGCCCGCCCTCTTCTCCGGGCTGCTCCTGCTGGTGTGGTTCCCGCTGATCAGCGGGCGGGTGGCGGACCGCTACGAGTCCGCCACCGCGCTGTCGGCCGAGGGGTTCCTGTCCCGCTGGCTGCTGATCACAGCCCTGCTGTTCGCCGGCTCGGCGCTGCTGCTGGGCTTGCGGACACGGCTGCGCAGGGCGACGAAGGACCGGCCGCTGGCCGTCCACTGACCGGCGGTGCGCCAGCCCAACGGGCGGGCGCACCGCAGCAGCGCCGGGGTGCCGAGCCGGGCCCAGGGGAACGGGGCGTCGTCGGCGCCGCCACCGCCGTGGGTACCGGTGCCGCCGCCGTCCGTACCGGCTCCGCCGCCGTCGGTATCGGCGCCGCCGGTGGCTCCCACGAGCCGGACCTCCACCCGTTCGTCCACGTCCGCCGCGACCGTCTCGGTGATCAACAGGCCGCCGGGAAGCAGCAGTTCGCCGAGCCGGCCGAGCAGGGCGTAGGGATCTCCGCCGATGCCGAGATTGCCGTCGAGGAGCAGGACGGTGCCCCAGCGGCCCTCGCCGGGCAGCGGGGCGAAGACCGAGCGCCGCAGGGCCTGTCCGCCGAGCCGGACGGTGTGGGCGACGGCGGCCTCGCTGACGTCGATGCCGAGGACGGGCCGGCCCCGGGCGGCGAGTTCCACGACCAGCCGTCCCGGCCCGCACCCCACATCCAGTACGGCACCCTCGCACCGCGCGAGGACCTCCCGGTCGACGCTGTCGGCGCGGCCGCACCACCGCTCGACCTCCAGCGGCAGCAGCCATCCGTCACCGCGGCGCAGGAAGAGCGGACCGCGACCGGTGCGCAGAGCGTCGGCATACGGACCCATGCCCCAGGCCCGACCCCCGGCCGCGCTCCCGTACCGGGTCTCGCTCCCGTCCCGGGTACCGGTCTCGCCTCGGGTCTCGCTCCCGTCCCGGGTACCGGTCTCGCCTCGGGTCTCGCTCCCGTCCCGGGTCTCGCTCCTGTCCCGGGTCCCGGTCTCGCCTCGGGTCTCGCTCCTGTCCCGGGTCCCGGTCTCGCCTCGGGTCTCGCTCCTGTCCCGGGTCCCGGTCTCGCCTCGGGTCTCGCTCCCGTTCCGGGTCCCGGTCTCGCCTCGGGTCCCGATCCCGTCCCGGGCCCCGCTCCCGCCCCGGGCCCCGGTCTCGCCTCGGGTCCCGATCCCGTTCCGGGTCCCGGTCTCGCCTCGGGTCCCGATCCCGTTCCGGGTCCCGCTCCCGCCTCGGGTCCCGATCCCGTCCCGGGCCCCGCTCCCGCCCCCGGCCTCGACCTCGTCCCGGGCCCCGACCTCGGCCCCGATCTCCCGCCGGGCGGTGGTCATCGGCTGCCGACCGTCCGCAGTCGGGCCAGCTCGGCGGCGAACCGGCCGTACGGTGCCGTCGCGGCGACCGCCTCCGCGTCCGCGGCCGTGTCGACGTCACGCAACCGCGGCAGGTCACGCACCCGCAGTCCGGCGGCGACCAGCCGGTGGCGCTGTACGGCGCCGGTGGCGGGCGTCGACATGGGAACCCCGCGCAGCAGGCCGGGATCCGGTTCGGCCAGCCCCAGCGCCCAGAAGCCGCCGTCCTCGGCCGGACCGAAGTACGCGTCGCAGTCGGCGAAGTCCACGGTCAGCAGCTCCGGGGTGACCTGCGGGGTGTCCATGCCGATGAGCAGCGCCGGGCCGTCACAGCCGGCGAAGGCCGCCGCGAGCCGTTCGTCCAGCCCGCCCGCGCACTGCGGTACGACGTCGATGCCGGGCGGCAGCCAGGGGCCGGCCTCCCCGGCGAGCACCAGGACACGGCGGCGCGCGGGCGTCGCGGCCACGGCACGCAGGGTGTCCACCAGGGCCGCCTCGGCGAGCGCCGCCGCCTCCTCGGGAGCGAAGGGCGGGGTGAGCCGGGTCTTCACCCGCCCCGGCGCCGGCTCCTTGGCGATGACGAGGAGCGTGGTCGTCGGGTCGGGACGGGTGGTCGTCGGGACGGGAGGAGTGGTCATGGGGTCGGGAGGGGTGGTCGTCGGGACGGGACGGGTGGTCATCGGCGGTTTCCTTCCGCCGGGACGGGCGTGGGCGGTTCGTTCAGGACGCGCCGCATGTCCCGTACCGCCTGCCAGGTGCCCCGCCAGGTGCCGGTGACCTTGGAGGCTCCGGTGCGAGGCAGATACGGCACGTCGTGCTCGGTGACGCGCCAGCCCGCGTCGGCGGCGCGCACCACCATCTGCAGCGGATAGCCGCTGCGCCGGTCGGTCAGCCCGAGGGCGAGGAGCGGTTCGCGGCGGGCGGCGCGCAGCGGGCCGAGGTCGCGCAGGCGCAGTCCGGTGCGGTGGCGCAGCATCCGGGCGAGCGCCAGATTGCCCGCCCGCGCGTGCGCGGGCCACGCCCCGTGGCTCCGCGGGCGGCGTCTGCCGAGCACCAGGTCGGCCCGCCCGTCCGCCACTTCGCGGACGAAGGGGACGAGCAGCGACGGGTCGAGCGAGGCGTCGCAGTCGCAGAAGCACACGATGTCGGCCGTGGCGGCGGTCAGACCGGCGTGGCAGGCGGCGCCGAAACCCCGGCGCGGCTCGTGGACCACGGTGGCCCCCAGTTCGCGGGCCAGTTCCGCCGAGCCGTCGGTGGAGCCGTTGTCCACGACCAGGGCGCGCCAGCCCTGCGGGATCCGGGCCAGCACCCAGGGCAGGGCCCCGGCCTCGTCGAGACACGGCAGCACGACATCGACATCGGCATCGGCATCGGCATCGAGGTCGGGTGAGGTGGGAGAGGTCGTCACGGCTTTCACCCTACGAGCACGAAAAGGACGTATCGGACGTCCGCTCCTTACGAAACGCGGACGTCCGTGCCCGTGCGAGCCGGTGGAAGCCCGCCGGTGGCCGGGCGGTGCGAGGCTGGGCGCATGGAGCAGCAGTCACATGAGCCGGGGACGGTACGGCGGTCACCCGGGCCGGGGGCCGTCGGCGCGGCCCGCGTCCTCGTCGTCGACGACGACCCCACGGTCGCCGAGGTCGTCGCCGGCTACCTCGACCGGGCCGGGTACACGGTGGACCGCGTCGGCGACGGCCCGGCCGCGCTCGCCCGCGCCGCCACGCACCGGCCGGACCTGGTGGTGCTGGACTTGATGCTGCCCGGCATGGACGGCCTGGAGGTGTGCCGCCGACTGCGCGGGCGGGGGCCGGTACCGGTCATCATGCTCACCGCCCGGGGCGACGAGGACGACCGTATCCTCGGCCTGGAGGTGGGGGCCGACGACTACGTCACCAAGCCCTTCAGCCCCCGGGAGCTGGTCCTGCGGGTGGAGTCCGTCCTGCGGCGCACCCGGCCCGGCGCGGGCGCGCGGCCCCTGAGCGCGGCCGGTCTCGCCATCGACCCGGCCGCCCGCCGCGCCACCCGGAACGGCGCCGAACTCGCCCTGACCCTCCGCGAGTTCGACCTCCTCGCCTTCTTCCTGCGGCACCCGGGACGGGCGTACAGCCGCGAGGACCTGATGCGCGAGGTGTGGGGCTGGGACTTCGGCGACCTCTCCACGGTCACCGTCCACGTCCGCCGACTGCGCGGCAAGATCGAGGACGACCCTGCGCGCCCCCGGCTGATCCAGACGGTATGGGGCGTCGGCTACCGCTTCGACCCGACGCGCGCTGACGCCGACGCCCGTACCGACGCCGACGCCGACGCCCGTATCGACGCCGACGCCGACCTCGACGCCGACGCCGACGCCGACGCCGACGCCGACGCCGAAGGCGACGCTCGTACCGAGGCCGACGCCCGTACCGACGCTGACGCCAATGCCCGTACTGGGGCCGAAGCCCAGACCCATACCGGCGCCGACGCCCGTATCGACGCCGACCCCGACCCCGACGCCGACGCCGACGCCGAAGCCGAAGCCGAAGGCGACGCTCGTCCCAAGGCCGACGCCCACACCGACGCTGTCACCGACGCCCGTACCGACGCCGAAGGCCAAACCCACCCCGCCCCCGACCCCCACCCCGCCCCCGCCCCCCATACCCACGCCGACGCCGACGCCCGTACCCACACCGCCCGCCGGACGGACTGACGATGCGCGACACCCTCCTCATCGCCCTGTACGCCTTCCTCGGCGCCGTGGCGGCCGGACTGTTGGGCGCGCTCGCGCTGTGGCCGCTGCGCCGCCGCTCGCTCACCGCGTCGCTGACCGTCGTGGCCGCCGTCGCCGTGACCGCCATGCTCACGGGCACCCTCGCCGTGGCCTGGGCGATGTTCCTCTCCCCGCACGACCTGACCGTCGTCACCACGGTCGTGGCCATGGCCGCCGTCGTCTCCCTGATCACCGCGCTGCTGCTCGGCCGCTGGGTCGTCGCCCGCAGCCGGGCCCTCCAACTCGCCGCCCGTTCCTTCGGCGACGGCGGGGACTTCGCCGCCCCCGACGGCCCGGCCACCGCGGAACTCGCCGCGCTCAGTGCCGAGTTGGCCACCACCAGCGCCAAACTCGCCGCATCGCGGGAACGCGAGCGCGCGCTGGAGTCCTCCCGCCGCGAACTCGTCGCCTGGATCTCGCACGACCTGCGCACCCCGCTCGCCGGACTGCGCGCCATGGCCGAGGCGCTGGAGGACGGCGTGGCCGCCGACCCCGACCGCTATCTGCGGCAGATCCGCACCGAGGTGGAGCGCCTCAACGACATGGTCGGCGACCTGTTCGAACTCTCCCGCATCCACGCGGGGGCCCTCGCCCTCACCCGTTCCCGGATCTCGCTGTACGACCTGGTCGGCGACGCGATGGCGGGCGCCGACCCGCTCGCCCGTGAGCACGAGGTGAGACTGGTCGGCGACCGCATCGAGCCGGTGCCGGTCGAGGTGGACGGCAGGGAGATGAGCCGGGTGCTCGGCAACCTCCTGGTGAACGCGATCCGCCGTACCCCCGCGGACGGCACGGTCGCCGTCGCCGCCGGACGCTCGCCCGAGGGCGTCGTCGTGTCCGTGACGGACGGCTGCGGCGGCATCCCCGAGGCGGACCTGCCCCGTGTCTTCGACACCGGCTGGCGCGGCACCCACGCCCGCACACCCCCGGCCGGCGCGGGCCTGGGCCTCGCCATCGTCCGGGGCATCGTGGAGGCGCACGAAGGCTCCGCGACCGTACGCAACATCCCCGGCGGCTGCCGTTTCGAGGTGGTGCTGCCCGCCACCGCTTCCTGATCACGGGCAGCACCACCGGTCCCATGGGGGGCGCCCCGTACCGGGCCTACGGGCCCCGACCCCGCACCGGGGCCACGCGTCCCGTACGGATCCACGCGCCCCGTACGGATCTACGCGCCCCGCATCCCGGAACGCGCGAACTCCCGCATCCCCTCCGCGAAGCCGACATCCGGTTTCCAGCCCAGCTCGGCCCGCAGCCGCGACGAGTCGGCGGTGATGTGCCGGACGTCCCCCAGCCGGTACTCCCCGGTGACGACCGGCTCGGGCCCGCCGTACGCGGCGGCCAGCGCCCGCGCCATCTCCCCGACGGTGTGCGGCTCACCGCTCCCGGTGTTGTACGCGGTCAGCGCGCCCCGGGCCGAACCCGCCTCCAGCACCGCCACGTTGGCCGCCGCCACATCCCGTACGTGCACGAAGTCGCGCCGCTGACGACCGTCCTCGAACACCCGCGGGCTCTCCCCTCGCGCGAGCGCCGAGCGGAAGAAGGAGGCGACACCGGCGTACGGGGTGTCCTTGGGCATCCGCGGCCCGTACACGTTGTGGTAGCGCAGCGAGACGGCCACCCCGTCCGTCGCCCGGGCCCAGGCCGCCGCCAGATGCTCCTGGGCGAGCTTGGTCGTCGCGTACACATTGCGCGGGTCGACCGGAGCGTCCTCGCCCACCGGCCCCGGTGCCAGTTCCGCGCCGCACTCCGGGCACAGCGGCTCGAAGCGGCCGGCGTCGAGTTCGGTGACGGCCCGGGGACCCGGCCGGACCACCCCGTGCCGCCCGCAGACGTACCGGCCCTCCCCGTAGACGACCATCGACCCGGCCAGTACGAGCCGCCGCACGCCGACGTCCGCCATCACGGACAACAGCACCGCCGTCCCCAGGTCGTTGCGGGAGACGTACTCCGCCGCGTCGGCGAAGCCCGTGCCGAGGCCGACCATGGCCGCCTGATGGCACACGGCGTCGACTCCGGCGAGGGCACGGCGGACCGCTTCCCCGTCCCGCACGTCCGCGCGCGCGTCCTCCCGCACGTCGAACACGACGGGCTCGTGCCCACGCGCCGCCAGCGCCTCGACGACATGGGACCCGATGAACCCGGCACCGCCGGTGACCAGTACACGCATGAGCCCACGCTAGGGCGGCGCACCCACGACTTCCCCCGGCCACACCAGGCACGTCACGGTTCCGTAAGACGCCGGCCCCGCCGCCGGGACGTAAGGATTTCGTCATCGCCCGCCCTGGGCCGGGCCGATCGCTCTCCTCGTTGAATGGAGTGACGGCATGGACCGACGGAGCGAGAAGAGGGACGGCATGGGGCATGTACGGAGAGGCCCTTCGGCCATCGGGCCGCTCGCGGCGGTGGCGGTGGCGGCGGCGGTGGTGGCGGCGGTCGTGGGAGCGGGCGCCGGGCTGTACTGGTTCCAGCCGTGGAAGCTCTGGCAGGACGAGACGGTGACGGAGTCACTGCCCGGCACCGTCGTGGAAGCCTCCCGCACTCCCGGACCGGATCCCGGACCGTCGACGCTGGCCACCGCTGAGCTGATCAGCCACGAGCACACGACATCGGGCACGGTGAGGCTCGTACGGCTCGCCGACGGCACCCATGTGCTCCGCCTGGAGCGGCTGGACACCAGCAACGGCCCGGATCTGCGCGTGTGGCTGACCGACGCCCCGGTGAGGGAGGGACGGGCCGGCTGGCACGTCTTCGACGACGGCGAGCACATCAGCCTCGGCAAGCTCAAGGGCAACAAGGGAAACCAGAACTACCCCCTGCCCGAGGACATCGATCCCTCCCACTACACCAGCGTCACCATCTGGTGCGACCGCTTCGACGTCTCTTTCGCCGCCGCCGAACTCACCGCCACCTGACCACCACGGACGGCACGGACGGCACGGTGCACCACACCGGGCAGCGCCCCCGCCGCCATCGGCTCCGTCGACATCCCCTTCCCACCCCCGTCTCGTCCCCGTCCCCACCTCGACCACGAGCACACCCAAGGGACTCCAGCGCAAAAGGGCGCAACTGCCCGACCGCCCCCAACTCCCAGTCGCGTATCTCTGGGATGCCGGTGCGCTGGCGGTGCAGGGCTGCAACGCCACCTGCCGGGTACCCGCTGCCGCATGCTGGCCATCGTGTATCGGTCCTACGACGCATCGACCACCGTTTGGGCGTTCGTGCTGTCGCTTCTGGTCGTGCTGGTCGTGGGCTGGTACGTCTGGCGTCGCAGATAGGTGTGACCACCGCATCAAGAGCTCGATCACCCTGCGGCGCGGCCTTGCGAAGCACCGTTCGTCGGTCGCTCGCCGCTCCGACTACGGCCGCTGCCGTCCGTCATCGGTCACCGCCGTTGCTGCCAGACGTCGATGTCCGGTTTGCGTCGCGCGCGAAATGCTCAGCAATCTCGACAGCCCACGCGCCGCCGTCCCGACCCCGGCCGGGGACGTCGTCGACACCATCGGCGCCGGAGACTCCTTCCCAGCAGGCATGTTCCGCACTCGATCACCTCGGCGGCCGGCTCGGCACGCTGTCCTCGAAGACGTAACCGACGTCTGCACCTTCGCGGCCCGCGTCGCCACTCTGACGTGCTCCGTCCCCGGCGCGAACACGCCTCATGCAGAACGCGTCGCGGTCCACGGCGTCTCGAACGCTCCCCCCTGGGATGGGCCCGTCTGGCCGCCGCCGCCCGCCGATCCGAGCGATGCCCGGAGTCACAGTGATGCGAGGTACTCCTCTCCCGTTTCGGTGATCCGCATGGCGTTGCCGATCATCGAGCGGTTGGCGTATCCCTGTCGACTCAGGCCCATGAAGTGGCCGTACATGTCCCGGGTCGGGAGCCCCTCTCCCAGCTTGTCGGTGAGCCATGCGGCTTCCGGACCCTGTAGGGCGTCGACGCCGAGTTGCTTGGCCAGCTTGAGGGCCCAGAGGAGCTTGTCCCGCTTCAGTTTCACCTTGTGGTAGGGAATCACCCCGTCCAGAGTCGTGGGTACGTGGTCAAGGCTGGAGAAGGGCTCCGGTGCTGAGACCGGGCGTGGTGCTCTCCGCGCGGATCCTCTCGACGACGAAGCGGCGCTGTCCGGCTTGCGACCGCGCTTGCCACGAAGGGCGTCGAAGCGATCTTCGAACACACCCTGGGCGGCCTGTGACAGATAGAACTCGCCCTTGGTCTGCCCTTCGTGAATCCAGCCCGCATGCACGGCTTTGTCGAACTCGCGGGTGAAGTGGGACGGAACACGATCCCGTGCGCGCTGGAAAAGCCTGCGGATGTCACCTTGTGTAAACGTCTCGTGCCCTTCCGCCTCAAGGAGGTATGCGGCAAAGGCTGTCATTCTTTCCGGAATGGTTCTCGCGCCGGAGAGTTCCAGGGCCTGACGGGGCCCCTCGATGTGCTTCCGCGGGGGAGCACTCTCACGCGCCGGGAGCTCGGGGGGAGCTTCTTCCGAGTCCAGGGCGGGTGGAGGGGGAAGTGCCACCGGCTCGGGGCGCGAAGGCGGGAGATCGGGCTCGGGAGAAGCCTGCAGAAGACTGATCACGCGAGCTCCTTGGGCCACGCTGATGTCCTGCTGGAACTCAATGCGCCCCGACAGGACCAAACGCACTTCTTGTATCAAATCGCTCATATAGGAACGGTAACTCTTCCAGTGCGCTGGGCAAAGAGTGGGCGGAGAGCTCGCCTCTCGTGGACTTCAGGGTCGACCCTGGTCCGTCTGCTGACGTCGGGCTCGGGGGAAGTCGGGCCCACCGCAGACGGGCTGCTGATGGCGTGACCTCGCAAGGTTCGCGTGCCCGTCGACTCCGCAGTCGTAGGCCCACGCCCCGCTCCGAACGGTTCGGCGGCAACGGCCGCCGCACCCACCCCGCCCGATCGCCCGTCCGCCCGTCGGCGTCGCCCTCCTCCGGACCCGCCGGACCCGCCCGTCCGGCGGCCCCCGAGCCGTCGGGGCCGCCCGACGCGCCCGCGCCCAGCGACTCCGCCTCCCTCGCGGGGCGGTCGGCGGGGGAGGGCCGGGAGCGGCCCGGCCGACCGGCCGACCCCTCCGGCTCGCCGTGCTCCACGAGCCCGGTGGAGCCCGCTCGTACTAAAACGGCAACAGAGGAGGAGTCCGCGGAGGAGCCGGACGAGGGGGTCGAGGTGGTACCCGAGACGGACGCCCCGGCCCGCCGAGAGCTCGCCCGCGGAGCTGCCGGCGGCCGCTCACCGGACCGGCACCGAGGCCCCCTCGACCTCTCCGACCGGCGGATTCCCGTGCTCGCACCGGGCGGGGGGCTGGCTCTGGTGGGCCTCGGCATCGGCTTCCTCGGGGTGCGGATGCGCCGCCGTTGAGCGGCTGGCGGCGGCCCGGGTCCCCCTTGAGTCGGACCTCCGGGGTCCGCCTCAGGACGCTTGCCCACGCGGACTTACTCGGTATACATACTCGGTATGTCCATCCGTCACGGGCTTCTCGCCCTCCTCGAACGCGGCCCGCGCTACGGCTCACAGCTCCGTACGGAGTTCGAGTCCCGCACCGGCTCCACCTGGCCGCTCAACGTGGGTCAGGTCTACACGACGCTCAGCCGGCTCGAACGCGACGGCATGGTCGTGCAGAACGGCGAGGACGAGGCCGGCCACCCGCTCTACACGATCACCGACAGCGGTCGCGTCGAACTGCGCAGCTGGTTCGAGAACCCCGTCGACCGCACCAGCCCGGCCCGTGACGAGCTGGCCATCAAGCTGGCCATGGCCGTCGGGGCGCCCGGGGTCGACATCCGTGATGTCATCCAGTCCCAGCGCCGGCACACCCTGAAGGCCATGCAGGACTACACCCGGCTGAAGGCGCAGGCCCTCGCCGCCGTGGAGAAGAACGGGGCCCGGGAGCGGGACGACATCGCCTGGCTCCTCGTCCTGGAGCAGCTGATCTTCCAGACCGAGGCCGAGGCGCGCTGGCTCGACCACTGCGAGTCCCGGCTGATCCGTCTCTCGTCGACCGCCCCGGCGGCGGGGCCGCCGGAGCCGGCCTCCCCGGGGGCGGTAGCGGGAGCGGCGGGGATGGGAGCGCGGGCGGGGGCCGGGGCCGGGGCCGGGGCAGAGGAGGCCGCACGCCACCGCCCGTGACGTCCGCCCGTGACGACCGCCCTGCACGACCGGCCCTGAGCACCCGAACGACCGGATCCACAGGGCCGACCGGATCCACAGGGCCGACCGGATCCACAGGGCCGACCGGATCCACAGGGCCGACCGAGTCCGCCGGGCTCACCCGAACCACCCGACCCACCGGGTCCACGCGCCCCGACGGGTCCACCCGACCCACCGGCTCCACCCGACCCACCCATAGCACCTGAAGACTCCGAACCACCCGACCAGACCCATACCGTACGCACGGCGCTGCCAACGACCGTCCGTCGCACAGACGTCCGGCCGTTCGCCGGCGTACGCCCGAGGGGGAACCATGTCCACACAGCAGCAGCCCGCGCTGAGTCTGCGGAACCTGACCCGCGTCCACGGCTCCGGCGCCACCGAGGTACACGCCCTGCGCGGCATCGACCTCGACGTCCACCCCGGTGAACTCGTCGCCGTCATGGGCCCGTCGGGCTCCGGCAAGTCCACCCTGCTCACCATCGCCGGCGGCCTCGACACCCCCACCTCCGGGCAGGTCTTCGTCGAGGGCACCGACATCACCGCCCTCGGCATCAAGGGGCTCGCCGCCCTGCGCCGCCGCAGCATCGGCTACGTCTTCCAGGACTACAACCTCATCCCGGCCCTCACCGCCGCCGAGAACGTGGCCCTGCCCCGCGAACTGGACGGCATATCGGCCCGCAAGGCCCGTACCGAGGCCCTCGCCGCCCTCGCCGAGATGGACCTCGGCCATCTCGCCGACCGGTTCCCCGACGAGATGTCCGGCGGCCAGCAGCAGCGCGTGGCCATCGCCCGCGCCCTCGTCGGCGACCGCCGACTCGTCCTCGCCGACGAGCCCACCGGCGCCCTCGACTCCGAGACCGGCGAGTCCGTGCTGGCCCTGCTGCGCTCCCGCTGCGACGCCGGAGCCGCCGGCATCATGGTCACCCACGAGCCGCGGTTCGCCGCCTGGGCCGACCGGGTCGTCTTCCTGCGGGACGGCGCCGTCGTCGACCAGACCGTACGCAGCGACGCCGACTCGCTCCTGACCGGCCGGGCGGCCCAGCGGTGACGACCTGGTTCCACTCCTGGCGGGCCGCGGTCCGCATCGCCCGCCGTGACGCCTGGCGCTACAAGGGCCGCAGCTTCCTCGTCCTCGCCATGATCGCGCTGCCGATCCTGGGCGTGAGCGCCCTGGACCTGACCCTGCGCAGCGCCGAACTCACCCCCGCGCAGCGGATGGAGCGCACCCTGGGTGCCGCCGACGCTCGCTTCTCCGATGCCCAAGTGGCCGGCGTGGCCATCCTGCAGGACCCCGAGGGCGAGCAGCACACCCCGGCCGGGGACTACGACTCGCCGGGCAAGTCCTGGCCGGACGGCCCGACCGATGTCACCAAGAGCATTCCGGCCGGTTCGACGGTACTGACCGACAGCAGGGGCAGCGCCAAGCTGACGACCAGGCACGGTCTGCTCCAGGCCGAGGTCCGTGAGCTGGCCGCCGTCGATCCCGTCGCCCGGGGCATCATGCGACTGCAGGAGGGCCGCTTCCCCGAGAAGAACGACGAGATCGCCGCGACCACCCGGTTCCTGGAGAGCAGCGGGCTGTCCGTCGGCTCCACCCTCACCGCCCGCGGCTTCGACCGCACCTATGTGATCAGCGGCTCGTACGAGCTGCCCAGCGACCTCACGGCACAGCAGGTCAACGCCCTGCCGGGGGCCTTCCTCGCGCCGTACGCCAAGGCGGTCGAGAAGGCCGGACTGCCGAAGCCCGAGGACTCCACCACCTACCTGGTGAAGAAGTCCGGTGGTTTCACGTGGAACACGGTCCAGGCGATCAACACCAAGGGCGTCCTGGTCACCTCCCGGGCCGTGGCCCTCGACCCGCCCGCCGACTCCGAGGTGCCGCTCTACCAGAAGGAAGGCTGGGCCGACTACGAGAGCGGCGGGAGCACCGACGCCGCCGCACTCGCCGCCGTGGGCACGGTCGTCGGCCTGGCGATGCTGGAGATCTGCCTGCTCGCCGGTCCCGCCTTCGCCGTCGGTGCCCGCCGTTCCCGCCGCCAGCTGGGCCTGGTCGGCGCCAACGGCGGTGCCCGCAGCCACATCCGGGCCATCGTGCTGAGCGGCGGCCTCGTCATCGGCTTCGCGGCGGCCCTGGTCGGCATGGTCCTCGCCCTGATCCTTACCTTCGCCCTCCGGCCACTCCTAGAGGACTACATGGGGCAGCGGTTCGGCGGCTTCACCGTCAGACCGCTGGAACTGCTCGCCATCGCCGCGCTCGCCGTCCTCACCGGCCTGCTCTCCGCGATCGTCCCGGCCGTCACCGCCTCCCGGCAGACCGTCCTGGCCTCCCTCACCGGCCGTCGCGGCGTGCGCCGCAGCAACCGCGTGCTGCCGTTGATCGGCTTCGGCGCCGTCCTGCTCGGCGCGGCCATCGCCCTGTACGGCTCGGTCGTCTCCGACCAGTTCGTCCTGGTCGCGGGTGGCTCGGCCATCGCCGAGCTGGGTGTGGTCGCCATGACGCCCGCCCTGGTCGGCCTGTTCGGCCGGGCCAGCCGCTGGCTGCCGCTCTCGCCGCGCCTCGCCCTGCGGGACGCCGTCCGCAACCGGGGCCGTACGGCACCCGCTGTCGCCGCCGTCCTGGCCGCCGTCGCGGGCACCGTCGCCGTCTCGACGTACGCCGCGAGCAGCGACGCCCAGAGTCAGGCCGAGTACCGGGCCAGCCTGCCGTACGGGGCCGTCGCCGCGCTCGTCCCCGAGGAGGGCGGCCGGGACGTTCCCGAGGTCCGCGACGCCGTGCAGCGGACGCTGCCCGTCGACGTCCGCGCCGACGTGTTCCGCATCGCCGTCGGCAAGCCCGGCTGCGCCCCGTATGACGAGGGCGAGGGCTGTGGCCGCTTCGAGATCGTCACCCCGCCGGCCAACGAGTGCCCGCTGTGGGCCAGCACCCCCGACGGCTCCGACCCCGCGGAGAAGTACAGCAAGGAGCAGCGGCGCGCGCTCGCCAAGGACTGGCGCTGCCTCTCGCCCGACGGCAACGGCGTCTACGTCGACGGCGGTCTCCTCATCGCCGACGCCCCGCTCCTGAAGCTCCTCGGCATCGACGACCCGGGCGCGGCCAAGGCCCTCGCCGACGGAAAGCTCGTCAGCTTCCACAAGCCCCAGGTCGACAGGAACGGCGCCGTCGGCATCAAGCTGATCGCCGACCCGAAGGCCGCCGACCGCGCCGCCGCGCAGAACAAGCCGGTCCCGGGCGAGCTGAAGTCCTTCCCCGCCTACCAGGTGCCGGGCTCGCCCGACGCCTACGGAGTGCAGAGCGTGCTCAGCCCCGCCGCCGCCAAGGCCGCCGGACTGACCACCGTCCCCCTCGGCGCCTTCTTCAGCACCGACCGGATCCCCAGCACCGAGGAGCGGCAGAAGCTCGACGCCGAGATCGCCAAGCTCGGCAGCAACGTCGAGCTGACCGTGGAGCAGGGCTGGGTCGACGAGAACGGGCTCGTCCTGCTCGCGCTGACCGTCTTCGCCGGCCTGGTCACCATCGGTGCGGCCGGCATCGCCACCGGTCTCGCCCAGGCCGACGCGGAGGCCGATCTCAAGACGCTCGCAGCGGTCGGAGCCCCGCCCCGGGTGCGCCGCACGCTCAGCGGCTTCCAGTGCGGTGTGGTCGCCGCGATGGGTGTGGTCCTCGGCTCGGCGGCCGGTGTCCTGCCCGCGGTCGGGCTGCGGCTCACCGAGGAGCGCGAGCAGCTGCGCTCCTACCAGGAGGCTCTCGACAACGGCTGGGGCGGCGCCGGTGACGCCCCGCCGTACGTGCCGATCGTCGTCCCCTGGGAGACGCTCGCCGCCCTCCTGGTGGTCGTGCCCCTCGGCGCCGCCCTGCTGGCCGCACTGGTGACCCGCTCACGCGGGGCACTGGCCCGCCGCGCCGCACACTGATCCTCCGTCGCCGGACCCCGCCCCTGGACGAGGGCGAATCACCCCTCGTCCAGGTCGCTGACCGGGGGGTTTCTCTCTGGAGCGGGTGACGAGAATCGAACTCGCGCTCTCAGCTTGGGAAGCGACGGCGCTTGGGCACCCATGCGGCTTCTGACCTGCATAGATTCGTCATGCCAGAGCAAGCGTGAGTGCTTGGTGGCACCCCTGCCGACCGTGGTTGTCCGCCCTGAAGGCCACGCTATGGGCACGGCTCTGGTCTGCAAGATCAAAAATGCCGGTCTGCGCCGCGCGCCTCGATCCCTATGACGGTGGCAGGTGTGCGAAGCAGTGCGCGCGGCGCGATGCGGCGGTTGCGGTGCGAGTTGCCGTGAGTCGATCCTCGCGAACGCGGAGCGAGTCCCAGCCGTCCGACACGAGCAGCGTGGTGAATGAGGACCAGACCAGGAAGGGCCGCTTGAAGCGGAGAGGAAGCTCCCTCTCCTGGCCCGCCACTTGCGCTTGCACAGCGTTCACCCTCCGAAGGGACATCTGCACGGTGATCTTCGGGCCGATGGCTTCCTTGAAGGTGGACGTACAGTCTCGTCACTCCCATCGGTGCACCTCTTGGCCCCGGTCCGGTCGGCGAAGTCCGCGAGCGGGAACGGGCTGTCCGCCGTCTCTGGTGCGCTCTGACGGACGTGGCAACTCGGCTTCCCGCACGGCGACTTGTGGGGTTCGCGCGACAGCACGGCACGAACTCACCCATCGGCCCCGGTGAGTTCGCCGACTCTGTGGTCACGGGCTGGGCACTCCTCGGACGTGACCTGGCACGAGCGGTCAGTACAGGGCCTTGTACCCCTGCCACCCGGCGGCGATCTGTACGCGTGGCCCGAACGAGCCCTTGCCGTCGCCGTTGTTGCGCCACAGCCTGCCGGAGGTGTCACGGGAGACGATGTCCGCCCTCCCGTCCCCGTTGATGTCACCGGCGCCCACCACGACGTTGTAGGAGGCACCCCAGTTGTCGGCCACCTTGACCCGCGCCTTGAAGCCACCGCTCGCCGTGCCCGCGTACCGCCACAGCTTGTTCGACTTGTCCTGCGCCAGCAGGTCTCCGTACCCGTCACCGTTGAGGTCGCCGACGCCGATGATCTTCTTGTAGCCGGACCACTTGGAGAAGATCTTCACGCGTGCCGAGAGCTTTCCGCCGCTCGTGGCCTTGTACAGGTAGATGTCACCGGTGGACGCCCGGCGGGCGATCAGGTCCGCCCGGCCGTCACCGGTGATGTCGCCCGGTGAGGTCAGCACGTCGTACTGGTTCCACCCCGACGCTCCCAGCGTGGTGTACGGCGTGGATGTCGTCAGGGCTTTGCCGCACCCCGGGCGGTACGCCCGCAGCGCACCACTGCCGAACCGCACGAGCACGTCGTCGCAGCGGTCACCGTTCAGGTCTCCGAAGGGCACCACCGCGATCGAGGCCGGCCAGCCCGAAGCCGAGGTCTTCGTCGAGAACTTCCCCGTGCCGTCACCCCGATGGAAGGACAGCGCACCCTTGGAGGTGAGCGTGACCAGGTCACCGATGCCGTCGGATCCGACATGGTCGCGTCTCACCGCGGCACCACCGGTCAGCTTCAGCGAGCCGGACACGGTCGCCGCCGCACCGCGCCGGTCGGCCGGGGCCGCCGTCAGCGTCCAGTTGTACGTGCCGTTCGGCGCGTACCCGCCCGTCGACGTCCTGCCGTTCCAGGACGTGCGGACCGCGTCGCGCGCGGCGCCACCCGTCAGCGTGCGCACGGTGGCGCCGGTCGCCTTGTTCCTGAGCACCAGCGTCCACGACGCGGTCGGCTTCGACAGCCACCACGTGCCGTCCCACGAGGCCGACGAGTCCAACAGGTCGACCGAAGGTTCCGTCCTCGCTCCCAGGACCGCGATGTCCGTGGCGGGGATGCCACTGCGCAGGACGTGGATGTCCTGGGAGGCCGGGTCCACGTAGCCGACCAGGCCGGTGTACGGATCGACGTCCCACTTCCCGGCCTTGGCCGCCAGGGTCCGGCTCACCGCGGAGCCGCTCGTGACGTCCGTGAGAACCAGCGCCCCGGACGTGGAGTCACGCGTGACCAGGAAGCCGTCGCCCAGCCGCGCCTCTCCGCCCGTGGGCACGTCGATGAGCTTCTTCCTGCGGGTGTCGTACACGTACGCCTTCGACTCGCTGCCCTGGGGAGTGCTGCACGAGCCCGACCAGTGCACCCAGCGTCCCACCGCCCGGAAGCCGCTCCGAGCGCAGCCGCTGCCACTGCCGAACACCCGGAACGACGTGATCGTGTTGCCCGAACGCACATCCTTGGCTGTGACCACGCCGCCATCGGCCGCCGTCCACAGCGTTTCCCCCCACAGGCGAGTGGGGACCGCACCGGCCGCGCCCGTCCGGGTGAGCACGACCTTCCGTGTGTCGAGATCCGCCACCGTCAGGCCGTCTCCCGCGGGCGAGGGCCCACGCCAGGCCGCATACCGGCCCGCGACGTCCACCAGACCATGGTTGTCCTGGAGGCCCGAACCCATCACGGTTCCGGGAAGGGACTGACCCCGGTCCAGTACCTGGACCTCCCCGGCCGTGGTCCGGATGACCGCCCGGCCGTCACCCGTACCCAGCAGGTCGGGACAGTCCCCGTGGTCCCCGGCCATGACCCCACACTGCCGGGTCGCTCCCCGATCCGTGCGCGTGCCCGCCGTCAGGGCCCCCGCCGTGGTCAGCGAGCGGCTGTACAGATGCGTCGCCCGGTCGCCGGACTCGTAGGTCATCAGCTCACCGCCGCTCAGATCGAGCGACTCGATCCCCAGGGGCACGGCCGGAAGGTCCACGATCCGGCGGGCCCGGGGCAGACCGTCGGCGCCCGCCTCGACCTTGGCGATGCCGTAGTCCAGAGCGGACTCTCCGCCGGCGATGACCAGGCCGCCGTCGGGGCTGACGACGGCAGCGGGATCGGCCCGCTTGAACAGGGGCAGCTCCGCGGAGCCGTCGAAGGGCAGCGCCGACACACTCCAGACGGAGGACGCGTCGCGCCGCGCGACGACGACCGCGTCACCGACGACGCCGAGGATCATGTGCTCCGAGGTGTGGGGGAACGCGACCTCGTGAGCGGGTGCGTCGTAGGCACCTTCGGCGTACACCCGCACCCGGGACGTGCCGTACCAGCTGACCAGGTAGTCGGGTCCCACCACGCTGGCCGTGCTCGCCACCAGTGGCGGCAGGATCGTGGCGGCACCGGTCTCCGCGTCCACCCAGGCGTACCGGAGGACCCGGTTCGGGCCGTCGTAGCCGAAGTAGTTGACGAGGATGCCGGAGGCCGAACCCCTGGTGAAGAAGGGGAAGACCGTCCCGTCCGGGAGCCCGGTGACCGGCCTCTGCACCGTACTGCCGTTCTCGTTGCGCAGCAGGAACAGCCGAGTCCGTTCCCCACCTGTCGACGTGCTGGTCAGGACCGTACGTCCGTACGTCTGCATGTAATTCTGGCCCACCGGGACGGCCACGGTCTCGGTCGTACCGGTTCCCATGTCCCGGAGCACGACCTGCCCACCACTGCTCGGGGACGGGCGAAGGGCGACGACGTCCGAAGCGGTGCCGTACGACCCTGCGGTGCGCGGTTCGAGCCGCTCACCACCTTCCACAGGCTTTCGGCTGCCGTCGTAGCTCGTCCACCAGAGCCCGTAGCCCTCGGCGGTGGAGCGGTACTCGAGGAAGCCGGTAGCCCCCGCGCTCTGCAGATACGCCGTGCGCGGAGTCGTGCGCATGGTGGCCGGAACGACGATCTCCGTCGCGGCATCCGCGTGCGCGGGCGCCACCAGCGGCAGCGCGGACACAGAGAGCGCCAACCCGGTCAGCGCGACAAGGCAGCCACGCACGAAGGTATGACGAGTCACTTGCTTCCCCTCCCCGACGGAGGGCCCCATCCCCCCGAACAAGCGGGCGGATACTAGCATCGGTCGACGACAGACGACCTTGCTGAGCCGGTTGGCCGGCCCACGTCGCAGCACACCGGCGCACTCGCTCCGGACGGCAACCCCGTGCGGCTGAGCACGCACTGACCGGGTCTGTGCCGCTCGACCCCCTCAACTCCGTGAGTCTGCTGACCGACGGGGCCACGCGACTCGTGGACCGCTTCGAACTCGCCGACTGGGCCACGCTGTTGAGCATTCTGAGGCGAGCTGTCTTGAGAGGCCGGAAAGAGGGCCCGTGCAGCGAAGAAGCGCCGCCCCCTGTCCGTCAGTCGTCCCGGTGCGTTGAGGATGTGCTGCATCAGGTCATCATCTCCGCGCGCCACCCGCCCACCGGTCTAGACAACAAACTACCGCTGTTGACTGTGGTTCTCCGCTCTTGAGGGCACGCGGAGGGCACGGAGTGGGGGAGAGAACGGAGCCACGCCCGTGCGGCTCCAGCTGTGCTCGCGGCGCCCGGCGTGAGGCATTGTCATCGAGCAGGATGCGGGCGCTGAACGGGGTGACGGCCAATGCGCGTCGCGGTGCGCGCCTGCACGGCGGCGCCGCAGACCTGATCGGCTGCAGCGTCATGCGCTTTCTCGTCACTCCACAGCGTGGCCGATGAGTTTGTGGCTCCCGGCCGGTCCAAGCTCGTGACACCCCAGGAAAGGACACTGCCATGTCGGAGCTTCTCGTCGACTTCATCACCTCCCTCGACGGCTGCGCATCGGGCGAGGGATGGCCCGGCTTCTGGGGCCTTGAGGGCCCGGAGTACCTCGCGTGGCTCGGCGAGCAGCCCGAGGTCACCTACCTGATGGGAGCGAACACCTACCGCCTGATGTCGGGCTTCGCCGCAGGCGAGGTCCCGAGTGGCCAGGACGAGTTCCGGCCCGAGGAAGAGGCGTCCGTCGACGAGCTCACGCAAGCGTCCAAGGTGGTGTTCTCCTCCTCACTCGAGGAGCCATTGACGTGGGCCAACTCCACGCTCGTCCGCGACGACGCCGTCGAGGCGGTCCGCGCCATGAAGTCGAGTGGCTCGGGGCTCCTCAGCACGATCGGCAGCCTCAGCCTGAGCCGGTCCCTGCTACGAGCCGGACTCGTCGACCGCTTCCGGGTCGTGATGTTCCCGGTGATCACCGGGGCCACGGGCGAAGAACGCATCTACGACGGCTATCCGGACGTTGCCCTCGAGATGACGGAGCACCGCACCTTCGACGGCCGCATCCAACTGGTCGAGTACAAGCCCCGCGTGCTCGAGCACCCGCCGCTCGCCGTGTCTGCGTGACGTCGCTCCGCCGCCCGCCGGTCCGGACGGCCGCCAGGCCGGCGCCGGCGGGCGACGGAGCCTGGATTCCCGCCACACGGCGACGGCAAGAAATCGCCAGATTCTGGTCCCCGCCGGATCAGTGGGTGGACCAGAGGGCGACGCCTTGAAAGCACCCCTAGGTAGTGCGTGAGGCGTAGTGGTGCGATTGCGGTGCGCGACCGGCCCACGGGTCTGAACAACAAAAAACCCAGGCCGACGGCCTGGGGGTTTCACATAGAGCGGGTGACGAGAATCGAACTCGCGCTCTCAGCTTGGGAAGCTGATGTTCTACCATTAAACTACACCCGCGTAAGACGCCGGTCGGTGCCGATGTCGGAACGCGTCGTTACTTTACCTCATGTCGGGCCCCGCGTGCTGAACGCATGGGGCCCGGTGGTGTTTCCGGGGTGGGGACGGGGCTGCGGGGCGCGGGAGTTGGGGCGTACCGTGGAGACGCGGAAGAGGGTCTGGGTGGGGCTCGGCGGGATCGGAGTGCCGCCTGGAGGGCCGTCCCAATCATCCCGTAATGTGGCGGTTCGTCGTCAGGTCGACGTAGGTAGTAGGTAGGTCGACAGCCAGACGCGGCTCTTGGGGAAGGGACTCTTGGACTTGATGGAGCGCACCGTCGTCCGCTGTGCCGATGGGCACGTGTTCAGCACCGCTTCGTTCCCGATGCAGCAGGCCGAACGCCTCGGCCCCGGGCGGCTCATGCGCTGCCCACGCTGCGCGCGCTTGCGCAGCGTCGTACCGGTGGCGTTGCAGAAGCGGTAGTCGCAGCGGTAGTTACAGCGGTAGTTACAACGGTAGTCACAGAAGAAGTGGCAGTCGGCCACCACGGCCGGCGGTCGTCGAGGCGCGCGGAGTCCGTCCTGATGGTGGGCGGCCCGCGCGTCTTGCGTATCCTCGGGTCGTGCTTCTCTCAGACAAGGACATCCGGGCCGAGATCGACGCCGGTCGGGTGCGGATCGATCCGTACGACGAATCCATGGTGCAGCCGTCGAGTGTCGACGTGCGTCTCGACCGCTTCTTCCGGGTGTTCGAGAACCACCGGTATCCGCACATCGACCCCTCCGTCGAGCAGTCGGACCTCACCCGGCTCGTCGAACCCGAGGGCGACGAGCCCTTCATCCTCCACCCCGGTGAGTTCGTGCTCGCCAGCACCTACGAGGTCATCACGCTCCCCGACGATCTCGCCTCGCGGCTGGAGGGGAAGAGCTCCCTCGGTCGTCTCGGGCTCGTCACCCACTCCACCGCCGGGTTCATCGACCCCGGCTTCTCCGGGCACGTGACGCTGGAGCTGTCGAACCTCGCCACGCTCCCCATCAAGCTCTGGCCCGGCATGAAGATCGGGCAGCTGTGCCTGTTCCGGCTGAGCTCGCCGGCCGAGTTCCCGTACGGCAGCGAGCGGTACGGCTCCCGCTACCAGGGGCAGCGCGGGCCCACCGCCTCCCGGTCCTTCCTCAACTTCCACCGGACCCAGGTATGAGCGCCGCCCCGACCGTCCGCGAGAACCTCACCTACGAGGCCTTCGGCACCGCCGTACGCGAACTCGCGCAGAGCATCGCCGACGACGGGTACGAGCCCGACATCGTGCTCAGCATCGCCCGCGGCGGGGTCTTCGTCGCGGGCGGGCTCGCGTACGCCCTCGACTGCAAGAACATCCACCTCGTGAACGTCGAGTTCTACACCGGCGTCGGCACGACCCTCGACATGCCCGTCATGCTCGCCCCCGTCCCGAACGCGATCGACTTCTCCGACAAGAAGGTCCTGATCACGGACGACGTCGCCGACACGGGCAAGACGCTCAAGCTCGTCCACGACTTCTGCCTCGACGCGGTGGCCGAGGTCCGGTCGGCCGTCATCTATGAGAAGTCCCACTCCCTCGTGAAATGCGAGTACGTGTGGAAGCGGACCGACGAGTGGATCAACTTCCCCTGGAGTGTCCTCCCCGTAGTACGCAAGTCGGGGGAGCCTGTCACGCCGTCCAAGGAAGCCCTCTGACCTGGATCTCGCTCGTGGTCGGTCGGCGCGAGGCGTCGGGTCCGCCACGATCGTGGCGGACCCGACGCCTTCACGGACGTCACTTCACCACGAGGTTGTCCCCGGGCGATGTCGACGGCCCGGTGGTGGTGTTGCCGTAGTACACCCAGCGCCACGTACCCGTCTTGGAGGCCTTCACGGTCGTCCTGAGGTCACCGGAGCTGTTCGCGTACACCTTCTTCACCGTGGTGTAGGAGGCGGTGCCGGCAGGCTTGAACTGCAGGCTCACCTGGCGGCCTCCGTAGGAGGCGTACTTCCTGGTCTCCCAGTTGGCGCGCGTGACCTTTCCGGTCACGGTGATGGTCCTGTCCTTGGACACCGGTTCGGGCGAGGCGTTCACGGTCAGGCGGGAGTTCCGCTTGACGTGGACCGTCAGACCCTTGTCGTCGGTGTCGCCGCCGCCGCCCTCGAAGTACACCTCGGCCCCGACCTTCCAGGCCCCGGCCTCGCTGTTACGCATGTCCCACACGCTCGGGTCGAAGTACATCGTCTCGTTGAAGTCGCAGACGCCCGAGCTCACCTTGACGCAGTCGCTCGTCTCGACGGCGTGCCACAGCCGGTCATCCGCACCATCCCGGTACAGGAAGACCGCCGGCCACTTCCACTTGCGAGTGGTCGCCATCCGGAAGGAGGCGGGCGCCGCGACCTCCTTCGACACACCGATCACGATCGGCTTGCCGCCGTTCACCTGGACACGGGTGAACGAGACCCCACCCTCCGCCGCCCCGGCCGGCGCCGCAGCCACGGCCGTGAACACCGCCGCCGCACCACCCGCCACGACGACTCTCCAGACCTGCTTCCCCACCTGATCCCCCATCTCCTTACGGAACGGCACCGAAGGCTCATCCCTCCAGCGCCTTACAGACGCCCGGCATCCGTACGGGGTTGTACGCCGGCGCATCACGATGGGGCATCGGACGATCCCCGCCCGGCGCGAGGGGGCCGCCGGCACCCTCGTGGTCATCGGCGAGTGCCGCTCAGGGGGACCGTGGCCGTGTGCTCCCGTCGATGTCAGGCCGGCCGAGGCACCCTGTCATGGGTCTTCGACGGGGAGGGTGTGTGCGTGCGACGCCGCAGCCGCTCCGTAGGCATCTGGTCCGACCCGGCGTCGGCGGGCGCGGACCGCCAGTACCGACAGGAACATGCCCACCCCGGACGCGACCGCGAGCAGCAGACACGCGCTGGACAGGCCCGCCGCCAGAGCGTCCGCCGCCCCGTCCCCCTCCGAGCGCCGTGACTCTCCCACCGCCGCGTTGACCGTCGCCACGGCCGCCGTGAGCGCTGCCGCGCCGATGTATCGAGCCATGTTCGAAATACCTGATGCTGCTCCGACTTCGTCGGCGGACACCGACGATGTGGACACCGACGATGTGGATGCCGAACTCGCCGGACCGTTGACGAGTCCCCGGCCTCCGGCCAGGAGCACGAGCGGCAGGACGAACGCCACGTACCGCCAGTCGCCCTGGACGAACGACAGCAGTACGCAACCGGCCGTCGCCACCGCGAAACCGGCCGCGATCACGGGCCCGATGCCCAGCCGCTGAACCATCCGGGGCACAAGGGGCGTGACCCCGATCAGGCCCACTGTCGCGGGCAGCGTGGCCAGGACCGCCTGGAACGGGCTCAGCGAGAGCGTGCTGGGGTCCTGGAAGTAGAGGCTGACCAGATACATCAGCGCGTTGATCACGCCCGGGCTCAGCAGGATTCCGATCGTCGCCCCGATCGGTACGCGATCCTTCAGCAGGCGTAGCTCGACCGAAGGTGCTTCGACCCGCCGTTCCACCGCGACGAACGCCACGCACGACACCAGAGCGAGTGCGAGCATCCCAGCATCGCGGCTGACGTCCACCCCCATGTGGCCCCTCGCTGAGCGCGAGCGGCGCCGGGGCGAGCACGGCGGCGATCAGTACGGTCCCCGCGAAGTCGATCGAGCGGCTGCGGTCCGGATCGCGGGATTCGGCGACGCCTATCAGCGTGAGCGGCACGCAGGCGAGCGCGATCGCCGCGTCGATCCAGAACGATCGCCGCGTCGATCCAGAACAGGCCCTGCCATCCTGTGCCGTCCACCAGGACACCGCCGAGCAGCGGCCCCACCGCTGACGCGCCACCCCACACAGTGGGCCCCCGACGTGACGACGACCGCCGCTCCCCCCCCAGCGAATATCCGGTGACGGCCCACTGCAGGACATCGAGCGACGTGCCGGTGTCCGCACTGATCGCCGGAAGCAGGCTGCTCTCACCGCCGAGGTGTTGGCGTTGACGACCGGAGTCGAGACGCACGTCGCGATCAGCACCGCCATCGGCGCCGACCGGTCGGCGCCGCGAGATCCCGCCTCGTCTGCCTGGACATCCACACAGGCAGATTCCACGCGCCGCGTCACCCTGCAGCCGGGGAAGGCGGACCGGCAGCCGGTCGCGTGGCCCACCGCCCGGTCACGACCGTGACGCGGTCCGGCACCCCGGCTCGTCGGCCCCCCGCACGCGCTCCTCCATCGAGGTGCTCCGGTCGTACGGGTCGACCTCCTGACCGCCTCCCGGGGACGACGTCGCGCGGTCCGCGCCGAACTCGGGGGTGAGGTAGCCGGTGTAGGTGTCGCAGCCGCCGTTGGTGGTGTCCAGCTTGTAGGAGACGAGGGAGAACGTACCCGGTTCGATGACGATCTTCGCCGGGTCGTCCCAGCTCATCACGACCTCGCGGCGCACGATCGTGCGCACGACCTCGTCGCTCCCCGCCGCCGCGCGGACGACCGGATAGACGTACGTCACGTCGGTGGTCACCTCCACCGCACCGCGCTCGCCCTCCCGGTACGTGATCCGCCCCCGGGTCTTGACCACGTCCCCGACGAGCCGGACCTTCCCCTTCTCGAACCGGCTGAACAGCAGCAGCGGGTTGTCGTCCTCGCTGGGCGAGCGCAACGCGGTCTTCAGGAAGTCCTGGACGTCCCGCTGATGAGGGTTGATCGACGCGATCGCCTTCTTCGGGCGCTCCCCGCGCAGCACACCGCGATCCAGGCTCGACTCGGCGAGGAAGTCCCGGGTCTCCTCCAGCGCCCGCGCGACCTCCGCCTTGCTCATCCAGCCGGTCGCCCGTGCCTCGGGTACGCCGATCCCAGCCGTCCCGTCGCCCCACCGTGCCGCGGGCGACCCCTTGAACGGCTGCTCCAAGGTCGGGGCCCCGGCCGCCGCCTCCGCCGGTGGCGCCTGATCCGGACGCTCCGACTCGACGGCCAGGGGCCCGCTCTCGCCGTCCCCTCCGCCTCCGCCGCCGAACCATCCGGTCACCCGCCCCGGAGCCAGCGCCACGACCAGCAGGGCGACCGCGGCCAGCAGGCCGACGGCGTACCAGCCTCTGCCTCCCCGCCGGCGGGCCGGCGGTGCGTGACCGCGCCACGGCTCCGGCCGCGCGGTCTCCTCCCGCAGCCGGCCGGCCACCATGCGGGCCCGCGCCGACGGTTCCTGGGGCGCGTCCGTGGTCCCGGCTTCGGATTCGCGAAGGAAGCGCTCCCACTCCTCGTCCGGTATGGACTCCCCGGACTCCCCACCCTTGCCCACGACGGCCCCCGCCCCTCTCGTGCGACCGGCCCCTCCCCGGGGGCCGGTCATTTGTCCGTGCATCATCACACAGCCCGAATCGGCCCCCGAGCGGGCCTGTGAAGCGTGGTCAGTCGGCGGGGAGGGCCCGGACGCCCCACCGTTCGAAGTCGTAGATGGTCTCGTTGATGCGGAAGCCGTCCACGGCGCCGATCCACATGAAGTCACGGCCCTTGCCGACGGCGGCGCTGTAGAGGGTCGCCGGGGCGCCGCCGTCCTGCAGTGCGGTCCTCACCGCGGCGAGGGTGCACTGCGCTGCCTGGGTGCAGCCGGTCGCGGTGGCCGCCGCTGCATTCGTGAGGTACCAGTAGCCGCTCGTGGCGGCGTCGAGGAACGGGCTCCAGCGGTTCGTCGCCGGGGAGGCCGGCGGCACCCAGACCAGCGTGGAGTACTCGACAGCGGGGAGTGTGGTCAGGTTCGGGTCGATCTCGAACCTGATGTTCGGCATGTTCGTCGGGCCGCCGTAGCTGATGTTCTCGGCCGTCTGGAACACGTGGAAGCCGACCTCCCGCAGGCCCGCCACCGGCTTGCCGTAGAAGTCGATCTCGTTGCCGAAGTCGACCTTCTCGCTGGGGGTGGTCAGGGTGGTGGACTTGTCCGCCACCTCGATACCGAGGCTGCCCCGGCCGTACGGCGGCCGCTGCGCCGCGCTCGGCGCGTCGTACGAACCGAACGGGCCGTTGCGCAACTCGGCCACGGGGGAGCCGATCGTGTTGCGGGTGATGACACCCCAGTGGTCCGAGGAGCGGGCGTGTTGGTCGTTTCCGTTTCCGTTTCCGTCTCCGTCGGCGGACGCGCTGCCGGGGAGGGCGGCGGTGGAGACGGCGACGAGCAGTGTGGCCAGGAGCACCGTTCCCCGGCGGATGCCAAAGCGA
Source organism: Streptomyces sp. NPDC107538 (assembly GCF_055657445.1). Lineage (NCBI taxonomy): Bacteria > Bacillati > Actinomycetota > Actinomycetes > Kitasatosporales > Streptomycetaceae > Streptomyces > Streptomyces sp. NPDC107538. The sequence continues at coordinate 564,931 of NZ_JBVKAY010000003.1, forward strand.
GCTTTCACACGCACTCCTTGTGGAGGTGTTCAGGTTTCAGGACTCGGTCACGTTATCTGACGGTATGTGAATAAATGGTGATGACTCATCGTGTAATCGTGCATTTAGGTTATTTGCTGGCATACGGCAGGGCCCCGGCGCAGTGACTGCGCCGGGGCCCTGCCGTAGATGAGGCGGAGGGGTTCTCCTGGTGGACTGCTGGTGGACTCCTGGTCGACTAGAACGTGCCCAGCTTGATCAGGGACAGGATCGCCACCAGCTGGATCGCGGAGGCGCCCAGCGCCTTCGGCCACGGAAGGTCGTGGGACTTGGAGACCATCAGCGTCAGCAGGGCACCCGCGGCGACCCAGGTGATCCAGCCGAGGATCTGGACGAAGGAGGCGTCGCCGCCCGCGAACATCGCGACGACCAGGCGGGGCGCGTCCGTGAGGGCCATGATCAGCATGGAGAGGCCGACCGTGGGCTGCCAGGCGCCGTCGCCGCCGAGCTGGCGGGCCAGGGTGTGGGTGACCACGCCCAGGACGAAGGTGCTCACCACCATCGTCACGGCGGTGACGAGGACGATCGGTACGGCGTTCGAGAGGGTCGCGTTGATCGCGTCCTCGCGGGCGCCGTCGAAGCCGAAGACCGCCAGCAGGCCGTACAGGAACGACACGATCAGGGCGGGGCCCCACACCGCGTAGTCGCGCATCACCAGGAACGTCTGGTTCGGGCTGGTGACGATGCCCTTCAGCAGCGCCTTCCAGGGCAGCCGCGGGCCGATCGGGGCCGCGGGGGCGTTGCCCGCGCGGTAGGTGTCGCCCTGCTGGTACGGGTCCTCGCCGACGGCGAACATCTGGGTGTGCCCCGGGTTGTTGGCCGCGTAGGGGTCCACGCCGCCGCCGTGCGGGTGCCCGCCGTCGTCGCCGAAGTACTCCGGCTCGCCGTGGTTGCCCTGGCCGCCGTGACCCCCGTGGTTGCCCTGAGGCCCGTAACCGCCGCGATGTCCGCCGCCCTGCCCGCCGCCGTGCGTCTGCGGCCAGCCGCCCTGGGCGCCGCCCCGGCCACCGCCGTACGGCGGCCCGGGGGGCGTCTGGGGGTAGCCGTACGACGGGCCGCCGGCCTGCGGGGCCTGCTGTCCGTACGGAGGGTTGTGCGGTCGCGCTTGAGGAGCGCCGTTGTCCCGGCCGCGTCCGATCCTGAATCCAGCCACGTCATCGAACGTACCTGGTCCCGGGCGGCCGCGTGCCGGGCCGGGGGCAACCGGCCCGGCTTTGCGGCCGAGCTGTGACATCCCCTAAGGGATCGTCAGGGAGGCGTCAGGGAAGCCCCGGGGAGGCGTTCCCGCAGGCCCGCGCGGGTCTCGGCGGCTGCCTCGGTGACCGCTCCAGCGGCTGCCTCGGTGACCGCTCCAGTGGCTGCCTCAGTGACTGCTGACGTACCTGCCGTACGACAGGGCCGACGACGGGGACGGCAGGCCCAGGTTCTTCGGGGTGAGGGCGACGGAGTTCGTGACGGAGGTCTTCGGGAAGACCCAGACGCCGCCGGACTTCGCGTTCTCGCCCGGGGCGCCGACGGCCGTGTCCGGGACGCCGTCCTTGTCGTAGTCGCCGGTCGCGACGGCCGTGCCGAAGGCGTCGTTCGTCTCCGCCACGCCGGGGACGCGGGGGCGGTCCTGGTGGTAGGGGACGGAGGTCGCCTCGCCGAACTCGTCGACGAGGCCGCCGGCGTGGCCCAGCAGCAGCGTGGCCGCGCCCGCCGCCTTGCGGCTGCCGATGGCCTCGCCGGGGGCGCCCGCGATCAGGTCGTCGCGGCCGTCGCGGTTCCAGTCCAGTACGGCGAGGGAGGCGCCGAAGCGGTCGCCGGTCTCGGCGACGCCGTACACGCCGACGGTGTCCTGGTTGAGGGTCTGGGAGCGCAGGCCGAAGGAGCCCTTCCCGTCTCCGTACTCGATGTGGATGCCGCCGCCCTTGGCGTACGACTCCGGGCCGCACGGGTCGTCGATGTTCTCGTCGGCGATCTCGCGGCACTCGCCGAGGGCCAGGTCGTCCAGGCCGTCGCCGTCGAAGTCGCCGGCGGCGAGCGCGGAGGCGGCGCCGTTGTCGGAGTTCCAGGTGTTGGCCATACGGCGCTCGGCCTCGTCCCACGTCCACAGCCGGACGTGCGACTGGGTGGAGGGGGTGTCGACCGTGTGGTAGGCGAGGGCGAGGTCGTCCGTGCCGTCGGCGGTGAAGTCGCCGGTGGCCAGGAGCGGGGCGCGGCCGCCCATCGGGGTGGCGAGGACGGTGGTGACGACGAGGTTCTCGCCGTTGTCCACGGCCGCGCGCATGACGACCTTGTCCCGGCCGCCGATCACGAGGTCCCGGCCGCCGTCGCCGGTCAGGTCGGCCGCCGCGACCGACCAGCCGTACGCCGACTTCGCCGACGGGCCGAGCAGGGCGTTGGAGCCCGGGCCGGTGCCGCGCTTCGCGCCGCCGACGACGACGACCGCGCCCGCGTCCGCGCCGCGGCCGTCGACGTCCTCGCCGGGCGCGCCGACGATCAGCTCCGCGAGGCCGTCGCCGCTCAGGTCGCGCAGCAGGACGGACGCGCCGAAGCGGTCGCCCGCCTCCGGGCTGCCGGGGACCTCGGCGGTGGCCTGGCTGACCCGGAGGCTCCCGTACCGGCCGAGGCCCTTGGCTCCGCCCCAGACGAGGTTCACATAACCGGCCTTCGCCTTGCCGCTCACGGTCGCGTCGGGTACGCCGACGGCCAGGTCCGCGTAGCCGTCACCGTTGAAGTCGCTGGTCAGGGGGGTGGTGGGCGCGGCGGTGGTGGCGGGGCGGGCGGTCGCCGGGTGCGGGACGAGGGCCAGGGCGAGTGCTGCCGTGGCCGCGGTGGTGGCGGCCAGGGCGTACGTCCGTCTGTGCACGGGGGGCTCCAGGTGATGGCCGAATATCGGGGTGGGGTGGTGGCTGGTTCGGCTGGTTCACCTGTGTGACACCTGGAGGCCTCGTGGGGTTGTGCGGGCGGGGTCAGGGGTCTGGAGTCGGGGGGGCAGAGGTCGGGTGGTCGAGGGCCGGGGCCTACGACCAGAACTCGCTCTCCTTGTCCAGGTCCTCCTGGCACTCGTCGATGTCCGTGATCCGGTCGCCGACGATCCGGAAGACGAGACAGCCGTTCTGCTCGATCCGCCGGTCGCCCCGCTCGGCGGTGTAGCGGTGCACGGAGACCGCGTGGCCCCGGCCGTCCACGCAGATGTGGCTCAGCCGGACGTCGAAGGTCCCACCGGTCTCCTCGAAGAGCCGCTGGTAGAGGCCGATCATCGAGTCCTGGCCCTTGTAGTCGCCCGACAGGAGGTGGCTGCCGGGGACGTGATGCGTGCAGTCCGAGGCCAGCAGGCCGCGGAGAGTGTCCATGTCGCCTCGGGTGAAGGCTTCGTAGCCCTTGCGGACGAGCGCTGCGTTCGGGTGTTCGGCCATGGTGATCGCCGGCTTTCCGGGTTTCTGGCTGCGATGTTCCCTTGTTCGAATTGTCTTCCCGTGCGGGGTGCTTCGCCAGCCAGCGCATGGCCGGCTAGGGCGTGGCCAGGGCTGGGTGCGGGCGAGGAGGAGGAGCTGGCTGGGGATCGTTTGGCGCAAGGGGGATGAGCCGAGTCCGTCATCCCCACCCCCGTGGCCATCCACCGTCAGTCCGGTTTCGGCTCCGTACCCAGTTCACACCAGATGTACTTGCCGTCCGTCCCGTTCACGGTGAACCAACCCCAGTCGTCCGCACAGGAGTTGACCAGGTGGAGGCCTCGGCCGGAGGTTGCCGTGGGGGAGGGTGGGGCGGTGAGGCGTGGGGGTGTGGGGTCCGTGTCCCAGGCGCCGAGGCGGAAGGAGTGGCCGGACTGGCGGAGTTTGAGGGCCGCGGGGCCGGTGGTGTGGCGCAGGGCGTTGGTGAGGAGTTCGGAGGCCAGGAGCTCCGCCGGTTCGAGGAGGGCGGGGAGGGTGTGGGTGGTGAGGATGTCGCGCAGGGTGCGGCGGCTGATCGCCACGGCTCGGGGGTCGTGGGGGATGTAGAGGGTGTACTCCCAGTCGGTGCGCATGGGGTCTCCCGGTGCGGAGGGGTGGGGGCGCTGGGGTGGCGGGCGGTGGCTCTGTCGCCGCCGCCGTGGCAGGGCGGGGCGGTGCGCTTCCGGGGTCCCGGGGTTCCGCAGCGTGTGCGTCGCGTCACTGACGGTATGGGGTTCAGTTGAACCCGGTCAAGGTGAACCGGGATAATGAGGAGCCGACTTTCGGGAGGGAACGCGTACATGCCGGCACGGAGCATCGTCACCGCACGTCAGGAGCGGCTCGGCGCTGAGCTGCGCAAACTCCGGGAACGGGCAGGGCTCGGCGGTCGGGAGGCGGCGCGGGCGCTGGGGATCGCCGAAAGCAAGCTCTCCGCCACGGAAGGGGGGCGTGTCGGCGTCAGCGCGGATCGTGTTCGGTACCTCGCGAGTCAGTACGCCAGCGATGACGCCGCGCTGGTGGAGGCGCTGGCCGCCATGGCGACCGAGCGCGGGCGGGGTTGGTGGGAGGACTCCCGGGGGCTGCTCCCGCGTGGGTTTCTCGACCTCGCGGAACTTGAGCACCACACGCGGCACGTGAGGTCGTTCGAAATCGTGAGCGTTCCGGGGCTGTTGCAGTCGGAGGGGTACGTCCGATCGCTCTATGAGGGCTCTCCGCCAGGGATGAGCCGGGAACAGCGGGACCTGCGCGTGGAGTTCCGCCTGCGTCGGCAGCGGGTCCTCGACCGGGACGACTTCGTCTACGCGGTCGTCATCCATGAAGCCGCGCTGCGGATCAGGAAGGCCGATCGCGGGGTCGCGCGGCGGCAGTTGCGACACCTGCTCGAACAGTCGGAGCGGCCCCAGGTCGCCGTTCGTGTCGTGCCGTTCGACCGGGACGGGTTCACGATCAGCAGTCCGATTCTGCTGCTGGACGGGCCCGTTCCGCAGTTGGACACTGTCCTGCGCGACGCTCCCCATGGGGGCGCCTTCCTGGACGCGGAGGCGGAGTTGGCCACCTATCGGCGCAGGATCGCCGTGGCGGAGAAGGCCGCGCTCGGCGTCGTAGAGTCGAGGGACTTCCTGCGCGACCTGGCTGAAGAGATCTGAGGGCGACATGGCAGCTGTTCCCGCGTGGCAGAAGTCCTCGTTCTCCGAGGACGAGGACGCTCCCAACTGCCTTGAGATCGCCGCCCAGCGCGAAACCCTCCACCTCCGCGAGAGCGAAGAGCCCGGCCGGGTGGTTCGGGCCACCCCCGCCGGGCTCTCCGCACTCATACGTGCGATACGCGGGCCGCGTTACTGAGCATCAGCCCGCGAGTACGTCCCCGAAGTACGCGTCGCCCGAAGGGCCGCCCACGGTCTGCCCGTTGAAGGACTTCGCGCCGGTGCCCGTGATACCGGACTTGCCGGACTTCAGCGTCCAGACGGCACCGTCGGCGGAGTTCTCGGCGTAGGCGCCGGCGACCAGTTCCGCGTAGCCGTCGCCGTTGCTGTCGGTGAGGCGGACGGCCGCGCCGAAGTAGTCGTACGCCTCCGCGGCGCCGGGGACGCCCGAGGTGTTCTGGGAGTAGGACTTGGCGCCGCTGCCGGTGAGGCCGGACTTCGCGCCGCGCAGGACGACGACGGCACCGGCGTGCTGCTTCCCGCCGACGGTCTTCTGGGGGACGCCGACCGCGATGTCGGTGTACCCGTCGCGATTGACGTCTCCCGCGGACAGGCTCCAGCCGAACCTGTCGTTCCTCGTCGCCGTGCCGGGCACGCCCGCGGTGTTCTGGCCGATCCGGACCGGGGTGCGGGAGCTGATGCCCGTGGCGCTGCCGTAGGTGACGGTGATCGCGCCGCCGAGGCCGCCGTTCGGCTCGTCGGTGGACTTCTCCATGAAGTTGCCGGTGACGATGTCGCCCCGGCCGTCCTTGTTCACGTCGGCGATGACGGCGTCGTAGCCGCCGGCGACCTTGGGGCCCGCCTTGAGGCCGGAGGCGGAGCCCTTGTAGAGGACGCTGCGCGTGCGGTAGCCGTTCTTGATCTCCTGCTGGCCCATGACCAGCAGGTCCGTCGTACCGTCGCCGGTGACGTCCCCCGCGACGAGCTTGTCGGTGTTGATGCCGGTCTGCCCGTAGGTGTCGATGCCGACGAGCCCCGTCGCCTTGCCGGTGCGGGAGATCGGGCCCTTGAAGATGTTCAGCTCGGGGAACGCGAGGTTGGCGGCGGCCAGGTCGGTGTCGCCGTCGCCGTCGAAGTCACCGGTGGCCACGGACCAGCCCAGCTCGTTGCGGTTCTCGGGGAGGGGCGAGGTGATGTCGGTGGCCGTCTTGATACCGCTCGCGCCGCCCCACAGCACCGTGAGGGCGCCCGAATCGCCGGACGAGCCGAGGGAACGGCCGTGCGCGCCCACGATCAGGTCCGTGTAGCCGTCGCCGTCGAGGTCGCCCGTGGTCAGACGGTCGCCGAAGTAGCCGGACGACTGCGGGGAGCCGGGCACACCGGCCGTGGCCTGGCTGATGATCTGGCGCTTGGCCGTGCCGAGGCCCTTCGCGGTGCCGTAGACGACCGCCACGTAACCGGCCCCCTTCTTGCCGGAGACCTTGGCGATGGGAGCGGCGATCGCGAGGTCGCGGTAGCCGTCGCCGTTGAAGTCACCGGAGAGACCGGAGGGCGCCGCGACGGCGGTCGCCGGGAGCGCGGTGAGGAGGCCGGTGGTGAGGGCGGCGGTCAGGAGAAGGGAGCGAGTACGCAAGAGGGCTCCAGGAAGCAAGAGAGGGGGGAGGAGGGAGGAGGGAGGGCGCGTGCCGTGCGGACGGGCCCGCACCCTTGCCGGGTGCGGGCCCGAACAGCGGGCGGGTGGGCTCAGTTGGCCGCGTTCGCGCCGAACACCGGCTGGCCGGACGTGGAGACGCCGACCGCGGAGGGGGCGAGGGAACGCGAGCCGGTCGTGGTGATCTTCGTGCCGTTGGAGGGCAGATAGACCACGGAGCCGTTGAAGTCGTTCTCGCCGTACGCGCCGGCCGTCAGGTCGGCCTTGCCGTCGCCGGTGACATCGGTGAGCTTGACGTCGCTGCCGAAGAGGTCGTCCTTCTCGTCCGAGCCGGGGACACCGGCCGTGGACTGGGCGAAGTACTGGTAGCCGGAGGTGGTGTTCAGGCCCGACTCCGCGCCGTACAGGATGGTCAGGGCACCCGCGTTGACGACACCGCCGAGGTTCTCGCCGGGGGCGCCGGCCACCAGGTCGGTCTTTCCGTCGCCGTTGATGTCGCCGAGGGACAGCTCGCTGCCGAACCAGTCGCCGCGCTCGGAGGAACCGGGCACGTTGCCGCTGTTCTGCGTCACCGCGACCGTGGTGCCCGGACCGTCCGCACTGCCGTACACGATGTGCACCTTGCCGCCGGTGGACGACTCGGGCACGGAGGGCTCGCTGCCGTCCTTCGACGGGTCCCAGTCCTGGCCGGTGACGATGTCGCCGAAGCCGTCGCCGTTGATGTCGCCGATACCGGTGATGATGCCGCGCTTCAGCTCCTGCGCCCCGGACGCGCTGAGACCGGAGGCGGTGCCGGGCACGTACCAGTTGGTGTTGTAGTGGTAACTGCCGTCTGTCTCATAGCCGTTGACGACGATGTCGGTGCGCTTGTCGCCGTTGACGTCGCCCGCGGTGAGCACCAGCGTGCCGGTGTCCTTGCCGGAGAGGATGTCGGTGGTGAAGCTGTAGCGGCCCGCGGCCGTACCCGACTTGCTGATGCCGCCCTTGAAGACGTACACCCGGTTCGACGAGGAGCCGACCGCGAGGTCCTCCTTGCCGTCGCCGTCGAAGTCGCCGGACGCCAGCGCGGTGCCCCAGTAGTCGTGCGAGGAGGTCGCCGGGTCCTTGACGGTGGTGGCGCCGGACAGGCCCTTCGCCGAGCCCCAGACGATGACGACCGTGCCGCCGTCGGTGTCGCCGTCGACGTCCTCGGCCAGTGCGGACACGGCCAGGTCGTCGAAGCCGTCGCCGTTGTAGTCGCCGTAGGCGCTGACCCAGCCGAAGGCGTCGTTCTTCTCCGCGCCGCCGGGCACGCCGGTGGTGTTCTGGCTGATCGTGGTGCGCTTCGACGAGGTCACACCGCTCGCCGAGCCGTACAGGGCGACGATCTGGCCGGCGCCGCTCTTGCCGCCGACGGTGGCGTTGCCCGCCGAGTACGCGACATCGCCGAAGCCGTCGCCGTTGAAGTCGGCCACCGGCTGGTGGACCGAGTCGGCCGCCGTCGCCGTCGCGGCCGAGAAGGTGAGCAGACCGCCGGTCAGCGCGGCCGCGGAGGCCGTCGCGAGGGCGAGTCGCAGATGCTTGTGCATGCGGGAATCTCCTGCTGCATGCGGGACGCCTGGCAGACGTCCGCAGTCAATGGGGTGCCCTTCCTGTTCGTGTTCGCCCGGAGTTGTCCCGGGGTTCACGGGAAGTTGGCGAACAGGAGACCGATAAGGGTGGGGGAGGGTTGTACGGGGTTCCTGGGTTTTTTGGGGAGGGCGGCCGAACGTTTCCCGGGGGTGCGGCGTCGGGGGTGTGAGGGGGCCGTCGGCGGCCCCCACCGGCGATGAGGTGACGATGACGAAGACGTTCGGTTGCCGTACGAGGGCCGCCCTGGCCGCGCTGGCCGTGGTGACGGCTCCGCCGGCCGTCGGCTGTACGGCGCTCAGCGGCGGCGGGGAAGCCTCGGCCTCGTGCGCGTTCGTGGTGGAGTACGGCGAGCGCGACTACCACGACCTGGCCACCATCGAGTTCGAGCTCGGCGACAAGGTGGGCACCGCCCGCTCGGCGTACTGCGACGACACCCCCAACGACGACGATTCCGCGCCCGAGCCGGAGACGTACGAGACGTACGAGGCGTACGCCATCGACGGGCTGGACCCCGCCGACGCCATCGCGGTGCGCAGGTCACCGGAGGACGAGACGTTCTTCATGGTGCGGCAGGGCAAGGAGCTGCCCGCGGAGGTCGAGGCACGCCTCCCGGCGAAATGAGCGACGCCCCCGGTCCGCTGGGACCGGGGGCGTCGAACGGCCGTGACACCTGGGCCGGGGTTACTTCACCGGCTGCGGCTCCGGCTCGCTCTCCGTCTCCGCCTCGCCCGCCGGGGGCTCGTCCTCGTCCGGGACGGGCGTCTTGACCGACTCCAGCAGCAGCTGGGCGACGTCGACGACCGTGATGGACTCCTTGGCCTTGCCGTCGTTCTTCTTGCCGTTGACCGAGTCGGTCAGCATGACGAGGCAGAACGGGCAGGCGGTGGAGACGATGTCGGGGTTCAACGACAGCGCCTCGTCCACGCGCTCGTTGTTGATGCGCTTGCCGATGCGCTCCTCCATCCACATGCGCGCGCCGCCGGCGCCGCAGCAGAAGCCGCGCTCCTTGTGGCGGTGCATCTCCTGCTGGCGCAGGCCCGGGACGGCGGACATGATCTCGCGCGGGGGCGTGTAGATCTTGTTGTGGCGGCCCAGGTAGCAGGGGTCGTGGTAGGTGATCAGGCCCTCGACCGGGGTCACCGGGATCAGCTTGCCCTCGTCGATGAGGTGCTGGAGCAGCTGGGTGTGGTGGATGACCTCGTAGTCGCCGCCGAGCTGCGGGTACTCGTTGCCGAGGGTGTTGAGGCAGTGCGGGCAGGTGGCGACGATCTTCTTGGCCGACTTGGGCTTCGCCGACTCGGGCACGACCTTGCCCTCGTCGTCCATCTCCTCACCGAAGGCCATGTTCAGCGCGGCGACGTTCTCCATGCCCAGCTCCTGGAACAGCGGCTCGTTGCCGAGTCGCCGTGCCGAGTCGCCGGTGCACTTCTCGTCGCCGCCCATGATGGCGAACTTGACGCCCGCCATGTGCAGCAGCTCCGCGAAGGCCTTGGTGGTCTTCTTGGCGCGGTCCTCCAGGGCGCCGGCGCAGCCGACCCAGTACAGGTACTCGACCTCGGTGAGGTCCTCGATGTCCTTGCCGACGACCGGGACCTCGAACTCGACCTCCTTGAGCCACTCCAGGCGCTGCTTCTTCGCCAGGCCCCAGGGGTTGCCCTTCTTCTCCAGGTTCTTGAGCATCGTGCCCGCCTCGGACGGGAACGCGGACTCGATCATCACCTGGTAGCGGCGCATGTCGACGATGTGGTCGACGTGCTCGATGTCCACCGGGCACTGCTCGACACAGGCGCCACAGGTGGTGCAGGACCACAGGACGTCCGGGTCGATGACGCCGTTCTCCTCGACGGTGCCGATGAGGGGGCGCTCGGCCTCCACGAGGGCCGCCGCGGGCACGTCCTTCAGCTGCTCCTCGGACGCCTTCTCCTCGCCCTCCATGCTCTTGCCGCCACCGGCGAGCAGGTAGGGGGCCTTGGCGTGCGCGTGGTCGCGCAGCGACATGATCAGCAGCTTGGGGGAGAGCGGCTTGCCGGTGTTCCAGGCCGGGCACTGCGACTGACAGCGACCGCACTCGGTGCAGGTGGAGAAGTCGAGGATGCCCTTCCAGGAGAACTGCTCGACCTGGGAGACACCGAAGACGTCGTCGTCACCGGGGTCGGTGAAGTCGATCGGCTTGCCGCCCGAGGTCATCGGCTGGAGACCGCCCAGCGCCGTCGCACCATCGGCGTTGCGCTTGAACCAGATGTTCGGGAAGCCGAGGAAGCGGTGCCAGGCGACACCCATGTTGGTGTTGAGCGACACCGTGATCATCCAGATCAGCGAGACACCGATCTTGATCATCGCGGTGAAGTACACCAGGGTCTGCAGGGTGCTCGGGTCCAGGTCCCGGAAGGCCACGACCAGCGGGTACGAGGCGAAGTACCCGGCCTCGTAGTGCTCCACGTGGTGGAGGGCGCCCTCAAGGCCGCGCAGGGTGTAGATGGCGAGGCCGATGGTGAGGATGACGTACTCGACGAAGTACGCCTGCCAGGCCTTGGAGCCCGCGAAACGCGACTTGCGGCCGGCCCGGGAGGGCAGGTTGAGCAGGCGGATGGCGATCAGCACGAGGATGCCGAGGATCGTCATCACACCGATGAACTCGATGTACATCTCGAACGGCAGGAAGCCGCCGATCACCGGCAGCGTCCAGTCGGCCTGGAACAGCTGGCCGTACGCCTGGGCGAGGGTCGGCGGCAGCGTCAGGAAGCCGATCGCGACGAACCAGTGGGCGAAGCCGACGATCCCCCACCGGTTCATCCGGGTGTGGCCGAGGAACTCCTTGACCAGGGTGATCGTGCGTGCCTTCGGGTCGTCCGTACGGCTGCCCGCCGGCACCGGCTGACCGAGCTTCACGAACCGGTAGATCTGCGCCACGGCCCGCGAGATCAGCGCGACGCCGACCACGGTCAGGACCAGCGACACGATGATCGCGGCGAGTTGCATTTCGGGGCTCCTCGGGCCTGCGAGGGTGATTACTGAGCGGTAACTTATGCAGTCCGTCTGAGACTACCCAGTTCTTCCGCCGCACTGTAGCCAGGGGGGCGGTGATCTGCGTCGCTGAGGGTTGCCTGAGTGCGGGCCTGTCACGCTTCTGTCAATGATGCCATTTCAAAACGATCGTGTTATTCGTGCGAAATTGTGACATTCCCACCTAACTTGGATCCGTGCTGTACGGAATCCTCGCCGCCGCCTCCGCCCTGTTGCTGACCGCCGTGCTCTCGGCGGCCGTCCGCGTGCCCGCGCTGCGGCTGCGGATCGCCGAGCGGCGCCGGGGGCGGCGGGTGCCGTTGCTCGGCGGTGTCGCGGTGATGGCCGGGGTGGGGGCCGTCGCCTGGGTCGGGGAGTGGAGCGGGGTCGCCCCGCTGGGCGAGGAGGCCGGGCGGCTGATCGTGGTCGGGGCCGGGCTCGGGGTGCTCGGGCTGGTCGGTGATGTGTGGCGGCTGCCGGCGGTGGTCGGGGCGGCGGGCGTGGTCGTTGCCGCCGCGCTGGTCGTGCCGTACCGCGATCTGGGGGTCCTGGGCGGGATGGCGGGGGTCTGCTGGATCGCTCTCGTGGTGCACGGGTTCAAGGGGATGGCCCGGTCGGACGGGGTGCTCGGGGTGGTCGGGGCGGTCACCGCGTTCGCGCTGAGCGGGTGTGCGGCCGCCGAGGTCATGGACGGACTGGCCACGCTGTTCAGTGTGCTGGCCGCCGCGCTCACCGGGTTCCTGATGCACAACTGGCCGCCCGCGCGCGTCCTGCTCGGCACCTGCGGGGCGCTGTTCGTGGGGTTCGTGCTCGCGGGGGGTGTGCTGCATGTGTACGCCGTCGGGTACGGGGCCGGTGTCGGGGCGCCCTTCGCCCTGACGGCCGTCGCGACCGCCGATGTCGTCCTCGCGCTGGTCTCGCGGAAGCGGGCGGGGCGGGAGCTGTGGCGGGGCGGGCCCGACCATCTCGCGCACCGGCTGCGGCGGATCGGGCTCACGCCGCCGGGGGTGGTGGTCGTGCTGGGGGCGTGCGCGGCGGGCTCCACGGGGGTCGGTCTCGCCATCCACATGCTGTGGACGGAGCCGCGGTTCGCCTGGTGGGTGGCGGGGGCGACGGGGGTGGTGGTGCTGGGGATGCTCTTCGTGCCGGTGGGTCCGCCCCGGCCGGCGCCCACGGCGGCGCGGGCCGTTTCCACGGCCGCGCGGGCCGTTCCCACGGGGGTTCACCGGCCCCGGCCCATCCCGGGGCGGCGTGCCCCGAGCCCGTCGTCCCGGTCGCGGCGGTTCCGTGAGCAGGAGGCTGCGGAGTTGGGGCGGCGGGGGTGGGTGGGGTAGGTGCGGGTCCGGTGGGGCTTCTCGCGCAGTTCCCCGCGCCCCTGACGGGGCGCTCCGTGGCCGTATACCTCCAGGTCAAGGCCTCCTTGCCTGTAAGTAAAACATAAGAGTTGAGCCCCCTCGACTCAGCTCTGTTGACCCATCGGGGGGTGTCGTGCACACTTGAGTCCGTTCCACTCAAGTCATTGCTGGAGGAATTGAAATGGCACGTGCGGTCGGCATCGACCTGGGCACGACTAACTCCGTCGTCAGCGTTCTTGAAGGCGGCGAGCCCACCGTCATCACCAACGCAGAGGGCGCCAGGACCACGCCGTCCGTCGTCGCCTTCGCCAAGAACGGCGAGGTGCTCGTCGGCGAGGTCGCCAAGCGCCAGGCGGTCACGAACGTGGACCGGACCATCCGGTCCGTCAAGCGTCACATGGGCACGGACTGGAAGATCGAGCTCGACGGGAAGCACTTCAACCCGCAGCAGATGAGCGCCTTCATCCTGCAGAAGCTGAAGCGCGACGCCGAGGCCTACCTGGGCGAGAAGGTCGCGGACGCGGTCATCACCGTCCCGGCGTACTTCAACGACTCCGAGCGTCAGGCGACGAAGGAGGCCGGTGAGATCGCGGGCCTCAACGTCCTGCGCATCGTCAACGAGCCCACCGCCGCCGCCCTCGCCTACGGCCTGGACAAGGACGACCAGACGATCCTGGTCTTCGACCTCGGTGGCGGCACCTTCGACGTGTCGCTGCTGGAGATCGGTGACGGCGTCGTCGAGGTGAAGGCCACCAACGGTGACAACCACCTCGGTGGTGACGACTGGGACCAGCGCGTCGTCGACTACCTGGTGCAGCAGTTCCGCGCCGGCCACGGTGTGGACCTCGCCAAGGACAAGATGGCCCTGCAGCGTCTGCGCGAGGCCGCCGAGAAGGCGAAGATCGAGCTGTCCTCCTCCACGGAGACCTCGATCAACCTGCCCTACATCACCGCCTCCGCCGAGGGCCCCCTGCACCTCGACGAGAAGCTCACCCGCGCCCAGTTCCAGCAGCTGACGGCCGACCTGCTGGAGCGCTGCAAGACGCCGTTCCACAACGTCATCAAGGACGCCGGGATCGCCCTGTCCGAGATCGACCACGTCGTTCTCGTCGGTGGCTCCACCCGTATGCCCGCCGTCGCCGAGCTGGTCAAGGAGCTGACCGGCGGCAACGAGGCCAACAAGGGTGTGAACCCGGACGAGGTCGTCGCCATCGGCGCCGCCCTCCAGGCCGGTGTCCTCAAGGGCGAGGTCAAGGACGTCCTGCTCCTCGACGTCACCCCGCTGTCCCTCGGCATCGAGACCAAGGGCGGCATCATGACCAAGCTCATCGAGCGGAACACGACGATCCCGACCAAGCGGTCCGAGATCTTCACCACCGCCGAGGACAACCAGCCGTCCGTGCAGATCCAGGTCTACCAGGGCGAGCGCGAGATCGCGGCGTACAACAAGAAGCTCGGGATGTTCGAGCTGACCGGTCTGCCGCCCGCCCCGCGCGGTGTCCCGCAGATCGAGGTCGCCTTCGACATCGACGCCAACGGCATCATGCACGTGACCGCGAAGGACCTCGGCACGGGCAAGGAGCAGAAGATGACCGTCACCGGCGGCTCCTCGCTGCCGAAGGACGAGGTCGACCGGATGCGCCAGGAGGCCGAGAAGTACGCGGAGGAGGACCACGCCCGCCGCGAGGCCGCCGAGACCCGCAACCAGGGCGAGCAGCTCGTCTACCAGACCGAGAAGTTCCTCAAGGACAACGAGGACAAGGTCCCCGGTGACATCAAGACCGAGGTCGAGGCGTCCGTCGCCGAGCTGAAGGACGTGCTCAAGGGCGAGGACACCGCCGAGATCCGCACCGCCACGGAGAAGGTCGCCGCCGTCTCGCAGAAGCTCGGCCAGGCCCTCTACGCCGACGCCCAGGCCGCGCAGGCCGCCGGCGGCGAGGCCGGTGCCGGCGGCGGTGCCGGTGACGCCAAGGCCGACGACGACGTCGTCGACGCCGAGATCGTCGACGAGGACCGTGACCGCAAGGACGGTGCCGCGTGACGGAGGAGACCCCGGGCTTCGACGAGCAGCAGCCGCAGTCGGCTCAGCCGCAGCAGCCTGATGTCCCCTCCGGCTCGAACGACGCCGAGCCGAAGGCCGCCCCCCAGGAGGGGGCGGCCCCGGCCGGGGACGCGGCAGCGGCGGCCCAGGTGGCCGGCCTCACGGCCCAGCTGGACCAGGTGCGTACGGCGCTCGGTGAGCGCACGACGGACCTCCAGCGCCTCCAGGCCGAGTACCAGAACTACCGTCGCCGGGTCGAACGGGACCGGATCACGGTCAAGGAGATCGCCATCGCGAACCTCCTGACCGAACTCCTGCCCGTACTCGACGACATCGGCCGCGCGCGGGAGCACAGCGAACTCGTCGGCGGCTTCAAGTCCGTCGCGGAATCGCTGGAGACCGTCGCGGCGAAGATGGGCCTGCAGCAGTTCGGCAAGGAGGGCGAGCCCTTCGACCCGACGATCCACGAGGCCCTGATGCACAGCTACGCGCCCGACGTCACCGAGACGACGTGCGTGGCGATTCTCCAGCCGGGGTATCGCATCGGCGAGCGCACCATCCGCCCCGCGCGGGTGGCCGTGGCCGAGCCCCAGCCGGGGGCGCAGGCGGTCAAGGCGGAGGGCTCCGAGGAGCAGGCGGCGGGTGCCTCCGGTTCCTCCGGTGCCGACGACAAGGAGAGCGGTGGCCCGGACGAGGGCTGACGCCACAGGCCGAGACAACGGCACGCAGGGTGAGCCAGGTGAGTGGAAGGAGGGACGTCGCGGATGAGTACCAAGGACTTCATCGAGAAGGACTACTACAAGGTCCTCGGCGTCCCGAAGGACGCCACCGAGGCCGAGATCAAGAAGGCGTACCGCAAGCTCGCCCGCGAGTACCACCCGGACGCCAACAAGGGGAACGTCAAGGCCGAGGAGCGCTTCAAGGAGATCTCCGAGGCCAACGACATCCTCGGTGACCCCAAGAAGCGCAAGGAGTACGACGAGGCCCGCGCCCTCTTCGGCAACGGCGGCTTCCGCCCCGGACCCGGCGCCGGCGGCGGCTCGTTCAACTTCGACCTCGGCGACCTCTTCGGCGGCGGCGCACAGGGCGGCGGCCAGGGGGCGGGCGGTTTCGGCGGGGGCATCGGCGATGTCTTCGGCGGCCTGTTCAATCGCGGCAGCTCCGGCACCACCCGGGTGCAGCCCCGGCGCGGCCAGGACATCGAGTCCGAGGTCACGCTGAGCTTCACCGAGGCCATCGAGGGCGCGACCGTCCCGCTGCGGATGTCCTCGCAGTCGCCCTGCAAGGCCTGTTCGGGCACCGGCGACGCCAACGGCACCCCCCGGGTGTGCCCGACGTGCGTCGGCACCGGCCAGGTCGCGCGGGGCTCCGGCGGCGGTTTCTCCCTGACCGACCCCTGCCCGGACTGCAAGGGCCGGGGCCTGATCGCCGAGCACCCGTGCGACATCTGCCACGGCTCGGGGCGCGCCAAGTCGTCCCGGACCATGCAGGTCCGGATCCCGGCGGGCGTCTCCGACGGCCAGCGGATCCGGCTGCGCGGCAAGGGCGCTCCCGGTGAACGGGGCGGCCCGGCGGGCGACTTGTACGTCGTCGTGCATGTCGACCCGCACCCGGTGTTCGGCCGCAAGGACGACAACCTCACGGTGACCGTCCCGGTGACGTTCACCGAGGCGGCCCTCGGCGGTGAGGTCCGGGTCCCGACCCTGGGCGGACCGCCGGTCACCCTGAAACTGCCTCCGGGCACCCCCAACGGCCGTACGATGCGGGCCCGGGGCAAGGGCGCCTTCCGCAAGGACGGCACCCGTGGGGACCTGCTGATCACGGTCGAGGTGAGTGTCCCGCAGGACCTGTCGGGGAAGGCTCGTGACGCGCTGGAGGCGTATCGCGAGGCGACCGCGGGCGAGGACCCGCGAGCGGAGCTGTTCCAGGCCGCGAAGGGAGCATGAAGGTGATGGACGGCCGCCGTAGGCAGAATTCATTCGGTAACCGGGCTTATGAGCTGACGGAAGAGACACCGGTGTACGTCATCTCGGTGGCCGCCCAGCTCTCCGGTCTGCACCCGCAGACCCTGCGTCAGTACGACCGGCTGGGGCTGGTCTCCCCGGACCGCACCGCCGGGCGCGGCCGTCGCTACTCGGCCCGTGACATCGAACTGCTGCGTACGGTGCAGCAGTTGTCGCAGGACGAGGGCATCAACCTGGCCGGCATCAAGCGCATCATCGAGCTGGAGAACCAGGTCGCCGCGCTCCAGTCGCGCATGGCCGAGATGGAGGCCGCCCTCGACGGCGCCGCCGCGGCCATGCGCCAGCGCGAGGCCGCGGTCCACGCCTCCTACCGGCGCGACCTGGTGCCGTATCAGGAAGTGCAGCAGAGCAGCGCGTTGGTGGTGTGGCGGCCGAAGGGGCGCCAGCCGTCCGCCGACTGACCGGTTCGAGTAGGGGTGAGGGCCCGGAGGTTCACGACGAACCTCCGGGCCCTCACCCCTACTTGGGGGTTCAGGGCCTCAGGATCGCGTGGTCGCCGTCGGCCGCCGACTCGGTGCCGTCGGCGTACAGCGCGGTGACCCGGTAGAAGTGGGTGGTGCCCTTGGCGGCGCCGGTGTCCAGGTAGCGGGTGGCCGTCGTGGTGGCCGCCAGCTTCTCGTACGCCTCGGTGTCCGGGTTCCAGCGGTAGACCTGGTAGCCGGTGGCGTCGTCCACGGCGGACCAGGACAGGTCGACGGTCTTCTCCTCCGCGTCGGGGACCGCCGTCAGCTGGAGCGGCGAGTCCTCGGACGTCGGCACGCTCGGCGTCATGTCTAGCTCGGTGGCGCTCACGATCTCGCCCGCGCGGCTCCACTCGTACGGGGAGTTCCAGGAGGAGTCGTAGGCGTCGACGAGGAAGCAGCGCTCCACGCCGTCCGGGAGCGTGGTGTACGTGTACGAGGTGACGTCGGTCCCCAGCCACACCTCCTGGTGGGCGGAGCAGACGCTGTCCTCCTCGTCGCGCAGCAGCTCGCCCGCGTAGACGACGTACCGGAACAGGTCGGGCGCCGGGTTGGCGTCCCAGTCCAGCTCGAAGCCGTACTCGGTCGGGGTGACCGACAGCCCGGTGACGGTGGGCGGCGGGGTGAGGTCCTTGCGGGTGCCGCTGACGGCGGCGGACCGCGCGGACTCGTTGCCCGCCGCGTCCAGGGCCGTCACCCGGTAGTGGTGGGCGGTGCGTTCCTCGGCCGTGGTGTCCAGGTACGACACCTGGTCCGTGTCGCCGAGCAGCGTGTACGTCCCGTCCGCGCTCGTCGCCCGGTACACGCGGTACGACACCGCGTCGGCGACCCCGGCCCAGCCGACGCTCAGCCCGTTCTGCCGCGAGCCGGTGCTCAGCCCGGTGGGCGCGGCGGGGGCCGTCCGGTCGACCGTGGGTACGGCCTGATCGGCGGAACCCGCCGACTCGTTCCCGGCCTTGTCGTAGGCGCGGATCTGGTAGGCGTACGCGTCGCCCGTCATCGGGAGGGTATCGGTGTACTTGGTGGAGGTGGTGGTCGCCAGGGGCTTGGTGCCGTAGGCGCCGTCCGCGAGCCGCCGGTAGATCCGGTAGCCGGCGAGGTCCATCTCCTTGTTGGACGTCCAGGTGAGCGCGGCCTTGCCGGTCGTGGCGTCGTAGGCCGCTCTGGGCCCGGTCGGGGCGAGCGGCTTGACCTTGTCGACCGTGGCCGGGGTCCGGGGCGCGTAGGTGAACTTGACCTTGGCGGAGCCGGTCCAGTTGACGTAGTCGACGCGGAGGGTGTGCTTGCCCTTGGAGAGGCTCAGGTCGACGGTCTTGGAGGCGGTCGACGTGCCGTTCTTCCACAGGTTGATCCTGCGCTCGCCGTCGACGTAGACGCGGATGCCGTCCAGGCCGGAGGCGGAGAGCGTGAAGGGGCCGCCGGAGCCGAAGTCACGGGTCACGGACCAGCGGACGGCGAAGTTGTTCGCCGGCAGACCGGAGGCGGGGGCCTTGGTGCCCCAGTTCTGGTCGATCGCGCTGTCGCAGACGGTCTTCTTCGGCGTACCGGAGAAGGAGGTGTTGGCGAAGAACTGCTGCTTGTAGACGGGCGAGGCGCACGTCACGGCGGCGGACGCGGGGGCGGCGGTCGCGGCGAGCAGACCGCCGGCGGTGGCGAGCACGACGGCGGTGGCCGTGGCGACCGTGGTGGCGGCCGTGGTGACGGTCGTTCTGGCGGTCGTTCGGGGGGCCGTCGTACGTCTGGGTGGGGTCACTGAGGTCCTCGGAGGTCCTGGGGCGCCGGGAGCGTGTATCTGATCGGCGGCGACGGGGGACGCGTGCCGCCGCCGATCAGACCGCTGGGGTGGGGGTTTGGTTGTACGGGTGTTGCGGGGGAGTGCGGGGCGTGTATGTGCAGGTGATGTCGGCGGGGCCGGTCCAGTTCACGTAGTCGACGCGGAGGGTGTGTTCGCCGGCGGGGATGGTGATGTCGACGGTCTTCCGGTGGGGGGAGGAGGCGTCCTTCCAGATGTTCACCTCGCGTTCGCCGTCCACGTGGACGCGGATGCCGTCGCGGGCGGTGACGGTGAGGGTGAAGGGGCCGCCGGAGTTGAAGTCGCGGGTGAGGGTCCAGCGGACGCCGAAGTGGTCCTTGGGCAGGGTTTCGGCGGGCGCCGCCGTCCCCCAGTTCTCGCTGATCGCCGTATCGCAGTCCGTCTTCCTCGGCGTACCGGAGAAGGTGGTGTTCGCGTACATCTGCCGCTTGAAGGTGAGGGGAGCGCAGGTCGAGGCCGCTTCGGCGGTCAGCGCGTAGACGGTGCCGGTGGCGGCGGTGAGCACGGTGGCGAGGGCCGTGGTGCGCGTGCGGCCCCGTCGGCGGCGGAGTCGCTTCACTCCTGCCCGCCGGGGAGAGGAACCCTCGGTCATGACGTGCGGCCCTTTCGGCGACCCATGGGGACGGAACGAACGGTGTCGGCATGGGGGGAGGCGCCGCGCTGCAACGCAGGTGGGGCTGGTGGGGGAGCTGTGCGCGTAGGCGTGAGGATAGGCAATGCCCGCCCGCATGTATGACGTGGCCATGATCGATTAAGGTCGGGTGCCGTCGCGCGTACGCGCGACGGTTTGGGCCTGCTCGGGGGAGGACACACGTGAACACCGGCTTGAGGACGCGGGGTTTCGTCCGCTTGGCGATCGCCGCCCCGGTGGTGTGGGGTACTCCGATCCGTCCCGACCGCATCGCGGACCCGGTCATCGAACGGCTCCAGCAGGCTCGGACCGTGCTGGGGCTGCTGGCCGGCGTCTGGCTGGTGATGGCCTACCCATTGCGGAAGGGACGAGAGGACTTCGTCCTGGGCAAGGTCGAGAACCTGATGATGGGCTGTGCCGTTCTGGTGACCGCCGGAGCCGTCGGGATCACGCTCTTCATCTTCGCGGCGCGCCCGCCGCTGCGCCGCGTGTACGTACGCCGTCTGGTGAGTCCGCTCGCAGTGCTCGGCCTCATAGCTCTGGAGATGGGCATGTTCTGGCTCATGCTCCAGGCGGTGCACGGCAACATCCTTTCCTTCGATGAACTCGCCTCGCGGCACTACCAGTCCAGAGGTTCCGAAACGGGGGCCGGTACCTTCATCGTCGCGGTGGTGCTCGGCCTGCTGGCGTTCGTGGCTCCCATCGCCTATTTCTTTCTGATGCTCGCCGCCGCGTTCCTTACTCTGGTGACCACTTTCAAGGCGCTGAACTCGTGCTTCCGTGTCGGCGATGTGCACGAGACGCTGCCCGGACTCCTCTCGCCGTTGCTGGTCTGGTCGGTGTTCCTCATCAGCCTCTCCGACAGTCCCGACGTCGCGGCTCCGCCGGCCGTGCAGTACTCCTTCCTGCTCGGCGGGCCGTCGTCGGTGACGGCACTGTCCGCGTGGGAGATACGGCGTCTGCGTACGAAATACGGGGTGAACTTGCGGACGGCGCTCGGACGTTGATGACGTTGCCGCAGTGACGTCGGCAAAGTGAGGCCGGGCCAGTGCCACATCCGTCGCGCAGGTCGCTGCGGTTCTGGAGCATCGATCCGCCTGCACCCCTCCGGGCCTCATTTCATTACGTTCAGTCAGTTGCCACCGACCTCGACCCCGGGCTCGTAGTTGGTCAGCACGCAGCCCTCGACGCTCGCCTTCTCGGCGCGGTAGCCGGTCGGGGCGGAGAAGCCGGGCTCGCAGTTCAGGTAGAGGAACTGAAGCTGGTACAGGCCGCCGCGGATGATCGGGTCGTTGGTCTCCACTGCGATGTTCTCTCCGACGAGCAGCCTGCTCGCAGTGGCGCTCAGACGGTTGTCGTCCTTCAGATCCTCCTGCTGGGCGGCCTTCGCACGAGTCTGCAGGAGTTCCATGTCGCTCACCATGTCGAGCCAGTTGAGGTTGTGGGCGCGCTGTTCTCCACCGGGCTCGCCGCAGATCGCCCGCTCCCCGACGCCCCACTGCTTGTGGTCGCCGGTGATCACCGGCTGGTAGTCGATCGACTCGACGGCCAGGGCGGCAGGGGCGGTCGAGTAGCCGGTGCAGTCGACGGTGTGCGGGTGTACCAGCTGCTTCAGCTCGGTCAGGCTTCCGGCGCGCGGCAGGCCGAGGCTCTCCGTAGAGGGCTGGTCCGGCTTTTCGGACTCGCCTTCCGTGGCCGGGTCCCGCGGGGTCTCGAAGTTGGGGCTGTCGTCCTCGCTGTCGCCCGCCACGAAGTCGCTCAGGACACAGCCCTCTATCAGAGCTTTCTCCCGCTTATAGCCCTCGGGCACGCGGGCCGTCGGGTTGCAGGTCAGGACGCGCAGGTCCGAGCGGGAGAGCTTGAGCGCGGTCTTGGTCTCGGTAGGCGTGACGGCGAAGTTCTTCCCCACGAGCACGCGGCTGAACAGGCCGTAGTCGGAGTCACCAGAGGCGATCTTTGCCAGAACGCGTTTCTTGTAGCCCTCCTGGAACGCCTTCATATCGGAGAACATGTAGAAAATGATCTCGCCGTCCTCGACACGGTCGCTGCATACCCCACGTTCGGTTACCGACCACTTGCCTACAGCGGTGAATTCAGTGAGCGGCAGTCGGCTGTCGTTCGGATCCGTGCCCATCCGCTCGCAAGAGACGTACCGCTGAACGTATCTCTGCGCATGCTCGAGCGTGTCGGCGTCGGCGCCGCTGCCCGCGGTGGCGCCGGTCACGGCGTTCGCGCGGTCGGCGTCGGAGTCCTCGCAGGCCGCGATCAGAAAGAGGGAAGCAAGGCCGACGGCCGCAGCGATTATCCGCTTGAGATGCATGTTTCGCTTTCGTCGAGGAGGTTTGACGCCCAGTCAATGGCGTGAACATGCTAGCCTCGATCTTTCGTGATGGGCCGCCGACGGAGTCGGGGCCCATTTTGTTGTCGGTGGCCGGGGGCGGGCAGGCCAAGGGCCCGGGTGTCGTCTCGGGTGGACGCCGGGTTCCACTGCTCCGGGCTGGATCCTCTTCTCGTAGGGACAGGCGAGTCCGCCGGTCAGCCGGGGTTCGGCAGGAGTGCAAGCCGTTCGAGGGTGTCTGTGATCTCGCGGGTCCAGGGCCAGTGGTGGGCGAGGCGGAGGAAGCGGCGCCGGCCGGTGGTGACGAGCTGACCGGCCCGAGCACGGGCATCCAGGCCATCAGGTCGAGAGCGATCTGGACGATCTCCAGCCAGACCCTGTTCTGCGCGGTGTCGTGCAAGGGGAGGTTCCGTAGGCCGGTCGGGGGTGTTGGTGGCGAAGCAGGTGATCCGCATGCCGTCCGCGTCCGTGATTCTCAACTGGGCTCCAGGATGCGGCCGTTCCTTACGGACGATCAACCGCATGCCCGTCGCCCATCCGTCGAGCAGGTCACCGGTGAGTCCGGCGACCCAGGCTCCGTCACGGACTTCGCCGCTTGTCTCGACGGCCGGTGTCCAGGCCGATGCTGGGATCTTCAGGACGTGCTGGTGGACGGCCTCGTGATCACCATGCCGACCGAGTAGGACAGCCAGCGTCCGCGCCGGGCGAGCCAGGCCACGAACTCATGGGTGCCGCCACCGGAGTCGCAGCGGATCAGTGTCCGCCGCCCCCGCCGGTACTTCCCCGGCAGTTGAGCGAGGGCGAGGCGGGTGGCGGTGATGTGGTCGGCGGCCGTGTTCGAGCCCGCGTTGCCTGGGCGCAGGAGAGCCGCGACGGGTTCTCCGGTTCCTCCGGGGCCGTGGTCGACGAACCCCATGAGCGGGTGGTGGCCGTAGGTTTTCTTCCAGGCGGGGGCGGCGTCCTGCTGTCCGAGTGCGCGACGTCCAGGACCCCGTCCAGGTCCACGATCACCTGCCCGCCGGCATCCGGAGCCTGCTCGCCAGCCAACTCCCAGACTTTTTTGCGGACCTCGGAACGTGCGACGCGGATCGCGGTCAGCGCCTTCTCGCCCGAAGCGGCGAGGGTGTCGATCGACCGGGAGACCGTCGGATCGGAAGCAACCGGGCCGAACACGCCCGGCTCGGCCCGCAGCATGCCGACGTCGGCCAGGCAGTCGCCGCCGAGTGCGACGGCCAGGGCCACATCCAGCAGTACCTTTCCCGGATCGTGCACAGCCCGCGGCTTGCGCCACGGCGTGAGTCCCGCCGATATTGCCGCGTCCAGGCCGGACTTGCGGACCGTCTCGACCAGCAGCACTGACCCGGCCTGCGAGACCACCCCATGGCCCCCGCCCCCGACACGGACACGCGGGTACGACCCGCTACTCTTCTTCACCTGGAGAGTGCTTCTTTCCTTGCAGCTGACAGGACCCTCGACAAGTCCCATCGTTGCAGGTCAGCAGCACTCTCCATTTATTTGATCAAGACCCGGACAGGCCCACTCGCGAAAGCGCGAGGCCAGAGGGGAACCGTCTTGGCGAACCAGCCGGGTTTCGCTACCCGTACAGGATGTCCTGGAGCGCCACCTGGTCAGGGGCACGGCCGCCCTGTACGTTGTGTGGCTCTTCTCGCCATCCCAGTGTCGGCAGCGGTCCGGTCCTCCGTACATGGTCGTAGGTGTCGCGGACGACCGCGTGTGCGGCGAGACGGCATGGAAGTAGTGAGGTCCACCACCTATCCCTGTTCCATCCCTCGGCCGGTGAGCGGTGCCGCGTCGCCGGGGGCGGCGGCCGTTTCGGCCGGAGGTGGCATATCGGCGGAGGCTGGGGCCGGTGGTCGGGGGCCCCGTTGACCTGGCGTCCCGCATGCGAGGAAGCCGAGATTCCGTGGCAGGAACCTCTCCCGTTCCCACCGCCATTTCGTGCGGCCGTCATTGCCTTCCAAGGGGCACCCGGCCGCACCCGCTGTCTCGTGTCACGTGAAGGCCGCGCGGCGACAGCGGGGGCCCTTTGCTTTACCCTCTTCACACCGAGACCACACAAGGCTGTTGTCATCTCGTTAAGTGATTAGTCCTTGACGCTGAGGTGATCACCGCGTTGGCTTTCAGCCACCTGGGTCGCAGTTGCTGCACCCACGCCCGGAAGGCCCTTGATGTGAACGCCCGTACCACCCGCACCACCCCGAGCACTCGGATACGTCGTCGCACCACCGCTCTGCGCCGTACCGCCACCGCCCTCGCCGCCTCGGCCGCGGCCGTCTCCCTCGCCTCCTGCGGGGTCGTGGACGTCGGCGGCAGCGCGGAGGCGAGCCCCACGAAGGGCGACGACATCACGGTGGGCGTGCTGTTCCCCGACAAGGACACCAAGCGCTACGAGCAGTTCGACTACCCGAACATCAAGAAGAAGATCGCCGAGCTCACGGACAACAAGGGCGTCACCAAGTACGCCAACGCGGAGAAGGACCCGGAGACCCAGAACACCCAGCTGGAACAGATGGTGGCCGACAAGGTCGACATCATCATCGTGGACGCCGTGGACTCCAAGAAGATCGCGCCCGCCGTGCAGACGGCGGACGACGCGGGCATCCCGGTCATCGCCTACGACCGGCTGGCCGAGGGCCCGATCGACGGCTATGTCTCCTTCGACAACGAGCTGGTCGGCCAGGTGCAGGGCCGCTCGCTGGTGGAGGATCTGGGCGACAGCGCCGCCAACAAGATCGTCATGATGAACGGGTCGCCCGCCGACCCGAACGCCGCCATGTTCAAGGAGGGCGCGCTCTCCGAACTGCAGGACAAGGTGACGATCTCCGAGACGTACGACACCAAGGACTGGGACCCCAAGGTCGCCAAGGCCAACATGGAAGAGGCCGTCTCCAAGCTGGGCGCCGACAACATCGACGCCGTCTACGCGGCGAACGACGGCATCGCCGGCGCCGTCATCGACGTACTGAAGACCGCCGGGGTCTCCAAGGTGCCGCCGGTCACCGGGCAGGACGCCGACCTGGACGCCGTACAGCGGATCCTTGTGGGCGACCAGTACATGACCGTGTACAAGTCGTTCCCGACGCAGGCCGCGGCCGCGGCCGAGATGGCCGTCGCCAAGGTCCAAGGCCGCTCGATCGAGTTCGACGCCCTCGCCAAGGACAGCATCGACTCCCCGACCACCAAGCGGATCCCGGCCCAGCTGGTGCCCCCGGTCGCGCTCACCAAGTCGAACATCAAGGACACGGTCGTCGCCGACGGCATCTACACCGTCAAGCAGATCTGCACCACCGACTTCAAGTCCGCCTGCGAAGCGGCCAAGCTGGACTGACCCCGGGACCCCCGGACCTCCGGACCCCCTCCGGCCCGGCAGGGCCACCGTCGCGACTCCACCCGGCGGTGCACCTGCCGGGCCGCGCCGTTCGCCCATGGTCTAGGGTGACGGTTTGTCATGTCGTGATCACGGGGGACGACTGTCGCATGTCTCGGAGCAGCGGGACAGCTGTACGTGAGGTATGCCGTGCGCGCGAGGCCGCCGCGCGGCGCACCGGAAGGGCGCAGGCGTCCCCACCCCCCCACCCTCCCCTTCCGCTCACCGAGCTCCCCAGAGGAACCCTCCCTTGCGCACCGCTGCCCGTACCCGCCGCCGCCTGCCCACCGCCGTGACCTCGTCCGCCTGCGCCCTGCTGCTCGCCCTCACCGTCTCCGCCTGCGGTGACGACGACGGAGGGATGCTGCCCCTGGCCAAGGACGCGAAGGAGGTCGCCCTCTTCCTGGACGAGCACGTCGGGTGCCAGGACACCGACTACTACGTGGGCGAAGACCTGCTGGAGTTCCGCGCCGAGGTCAGCTACGCGGTCGACAGCGCCGGGGAGTGCGAGGTCAGTGAGAACACCGACATCGACTTCCTGCACTTCCTCAAGCTGGGCGACTTCCAGAAGGACGTGGTGAACTCCGAGATCGTCGACGACACCGGCCTGATGGTCGGTATGACCTTCGCCGTCGACGCCGACGACGACAAGGCCGCCAAGGCCCTCCTCGACGCCGGTCTCCTCTACCTCGTCTGCGACCCGGGCGTGGACATACCGAACACCTACCGGCAGGACGAGGGCGAGGCGGGCTGTGTGCTCACCGACTACGCCCGGGAGGACGAGGAGGAGAACTACTAGGAGCTGTCGGCAGGCTTGCTCCCACGCCGCGCCCGTCCCTGCCCCGGAGAGCCCGGCCCGACCGCCCCCCGGTGGCGACGCGGCACACGTCACACGCGTGCGTCAGGCGTCCTTCAGGACTCGGTCGAGTGCGGCGCGGCCCACGGGGCCCCAGTGTGGTTTGCCGCCGGGGAGGCCGCGGTCGCCGTTCTGCCCCATGAGCATGAGGAAGAGGCACTTCATGGCGGCCAGCCCCCGGGCGCGCCGGACCGTCGCCTCGTCCGCGTGCGCGTACCGGTCGAAGAACCGGGAGGCCGTGCCCGCGGGGAGCAGCACCCAGGCGGCGGCGAGGTCCCACGCCGGGTCTCCGGCGAACATGTCACCGAAGTCGACGACGCCGGAGAGCGTCCCGTCCGAGACGACGACGTTCGCGGGGTGGAGGTCGCCGTGCACCCACACCGGCGGGCCCTCCCACGCGGGGGCCGCGGCGGCGTCGTCCCAGACGGCCCGGACCCCGGCAGGGACGGCGCCGGGGGCCATGGCCCGGAAGAAGTGCTCGAAGCCGTCCGTGCAGTCCCTGGGATGGGCGCCCCGGTCCCGGGCGACCGGCGCGTCGGCGGGCGCCTCCCCATGGAGCGCCCGGAGGAAGTCCGCCAGCGTGTCGGCCGCGTGGGCGCCGCGGCTGATCGTGCCGTGGTCCAGCGGCTCGCCGGGCACCCATGTCATCACGGTCCAGTGTTTGGGGAAGCGCTCGGACGGTTCACCGGACCGCACCGGCGTCGGTACCGGGAGCGGCAGGCGCGGAGCCAGCACGGGCAGCCACCGCCGCTCCTTGAGCTGGAGCTCCGGGGTCGGGTCCATACGCTGCATGCGTACGGCCAACTCGTCCCCGAGACGCCACATCTGGTTGCCCCAGCCGCCCGCCACCTCAAGGACGGCCAGGTCGGCAAGGTCCGGATGCTGTTCCCGCAGCAGGTCGCGGACCAGGTCCGCGGTGATCTCGATCTCGGTGTCGGTCTCGGTCTCGGTATCGATCTCGGTGTCGGTCATACGAAGCCACGGTACCGAGGCGGGCAGGCAGGCAGGCGGAGCGATTCTCCGAGGGCGACGACCAACTCCTTCGGCTTCTGGGCCTGTTCCCTTCCCCGCGCCACTGCCGCAGCGCACGGCCGCCACCGTCGTGCGAACTTCAGCTTGTTGCAGGGCGCACTGCCTGAGGGGTGGAGAAACCCGATCACAACGGCTGTTATGCGGACGAGAACACGCCGCCGCCGTGTTGCGGTGCCGGTGCGGGCCGCGCATAGTTGCGCTGCGAAGAGGCTGGAACCGGGGGTGAATGGGGCGATGGCCGGGCACGCGACCGAGGAGCATCCACACGGTGCCGACCGGCTCTGCGCGGCCGGGGACCGCGTGTACTCCAGAGCGGTACGCCGGGGCCGCGTCCCGCGCGCGGACGCCGACGCCGTGCCCTGCCTGCTGGAACTCGCCCTGCTGCACCCCGACCCCGACGACATGGGCTGGCTGGTGCCCACCTCCCCGCAGGAGGTCATGACCCGGCTGCTGCGCGGCGTCCACGCGGAGGTCAGTGCCAGCCAGGCCCGGATGGGCGCGGCGGTGGACGCCGTCGAGTGGTACGCGGGTCTCGGCAGTTCACGGGCCCGGCAGCCGGGCGAGAGCACGGCGATCCGGGTGCTCGACGGGCTGGCCCGGATCCGCGCGGCGATCGACGAGGCCACCGACCGCTGTACGACCGAGGTGCTGACCGTGCAGCCGGGCGGCATCCGGCGCGAGGACGAGCTGCGCGAGGGGCTGCACCGGGCGCTGGCGATGTGCCGCCGGGGCGTGCGGATGCGGGACCTCTACACGCATGTGGCCCGGCACGGGCAGGGCCTGCACAACTACATGGAGCTGATGGGGGAGTCGGCGGAGGCCCGCACCCTGGACGAGGTCGTGGAACGCCTCATCGTCTTCGACCGCACGGTGGCCTTCATCCCGGCGAACGCCGACCGCACGATGGCCCTGGAGATCCGCCACCCGGCGCTGGTGGAGTACCTGGTCACCGTCTTCGAACGCCTCTGGCGTCTCGCCGTCCCCCTGGCCACGTCCCTCCCCTCGACCGGCGTCGCGGGCATCACCCACCGGGAACGCTCCATCGCGGCGCTGCTGGCGGAGGGCCACCAGGACGCGGTGGTCGCCGAGCGGCTGGGGATCAGCGTCCGCACCTGCCGGGCCCATATCGCCCGCCTCTCCGAACGGCTCGGCGCGGCCAGCCGTACGCAGTTGGGCGTCCGTATCGCCGAGGCCGGCCTCGAAGGCCCGCCCCGCACCACCCCACCGGACGACCTGCTCCGGGTCCCGGCGCCTACGCCTCCGATTCCCGCTCCAGAATCCCCGACCGCCCGATGAGATAACCGAGTTGAGCCCGGCTCTCACTGCCGAGTTGGGCGGCGAGTTTGGCGATGTGGAGACGGGCTGTGCGGACGTTGAGTCCGAGACGATCAGCTATGGCGGTGTCGGTGTGGCCTTCCACGAGAAGGTGGGCGATGGCGCGTTGGCGCGGGGTGATCCCATCGATCACGGGGAGGCGGACGGCCTCGGGGTACATGGGAGTGGCCACTGCCCAGAGGCGGTCGAAGGTGGTGGCGAAGAAGGAGATCAGGGTGGGGTGGCGGATCTCCAGGGCCAAGGTGCGCTCGGCGTCGGCGGGGATGAAGGCCACCGTGCGGTCGACGAGGATGAGGCGGTCGGTGACCTGGTCCAGGGTGCGGGCCTCGGCGTCGCCGCGCAGTCGCTCGTAGCGGTCGAGGACGAAGGGGGAGTGCCGGAGGGTGTGCGGGTAGAGCGTGCGGATGCGGGCGCCTCGGGTCAGCAGGGACTGATCCCGATCGAGGGCGACGGCGTGGCCCTGCTGGCCGCGCGGGGCGTAGTAGTTGGTGTGCGGCTGGATACACAGCAGTTCCTCGGATGCCCCGGCGATGGCCTCGGCGATGGCGGCGTTGATCTGCTCGATCCCGCTCAGCAGAGTGATCGCCTGTGTGCCGCTGTCGGTGGGTGCCGTGCGCTGCTCCGCGATGCGCAGCATCGGCTCGAATGCCGCCGCCAGCCGCTCCTCCCTGTGCCGTTCCTCGGCGATGCGATCCTCTATGCCGCGCATCAGTCGGTGCAGGGCGACCGCGGGAGTGGCCGGCTCCAGCCAGTCGGGTTCCTCGACGACCGGGTGCAGCAGCCCAGCCTGGACCAGACAGGGCGCCGCGAACGCCTCCTCGCCCCGCACCCGTCCTTCCCGTAACGCTCGCGCGTACAACTCACTGCCGACTGCGCACAGTTCGTCGGTCCGATGTCCGTGGACCTCGCTGCTCACCTGTACTCGCTTTCCTCGGCCGTCTCAGTGGCTCTGTCCCTGCTCCAGCATCCCCGACTGCGCGATGAGATAGCCGAGTTGGGCCCTGCTGCCGCTGCCGAGCGCGGTCGCCAGCTTGGCTATGTGGGCGCGGCAGGTCCGGACGTTCATGCCGAGGCGGCGGGCTATGGCCTCGTCCACGTGGCCCTCGACGAGGAGCTTGGCGATGGAGTGCTGGATGTCCGTGATGCCGTCGGGGGCCGTCTCGTAGGGGGCGCCGGCGGTCAGCGGGACAGCACGGCCCCACATGAACTCGAAGACCTTGACCAGGTAGCGGACAAGGCCGGGATGGCGCAGTTCCAGGGCAACCTGCCGGTCGTCCCTGACGGGGATGAAAGCGACGCTCTCGTCGCAGATGATGAGCCGCTCGACGAGTTCGTCGATCGTGCGTATCTCCACTTTGCCGTCGCCGATCTGGTCGATGTAACCCAGACGTTCGGGGCTGTAACGAGCAGTGTGCTGATAGAGAGTGCGCAGGCGCACTCCCCTTTCGATCAGCGGCCGGTCACGCTCCAATCCCTCGATGAGCCGCTGCTCGGGTCGGCGGCGTCCGCTCGGCTGGACCGTCAGCATCTCGGTCTGACACTCGGCGGTGGCGAGGTCGAGCGCCGTGTTGATGCGGTCCAGGCCCTCCAGGACCGTGATCGAGTGAGTGGGTGCGGTCTCCTGGGCGGTGAGGGCCATGAAGGGCTCGAACACGTCGGAGAGTTCGATGGACAGCCGTCGGCGCTCACTGATTTCGCGCTCTATGGGGGTCAGTCGCTGGGCCAGGGCGACCAGCGGGGCCACGGGGCGCAGCCAGCCGGTGTCGTCCGGGTCGGGATGCAGGAGTGCGAACTCCATCAGGCAGGGCGCGGACTCCACGTCCGCGCGGGCGATACGTCCCACCCGCAGGGCGTTCGCGTAGAGGCGCCCGCCTTCCGCGCACAACTCTGTCACCGGATGGGGATGTGTCGCTTTAGTCGGATCTGTCACTAAATCTCCACCCCCCAGGGTCCTGAACATGCAGGAACATGATGCATCGATTATGTGGCCATGACGTGCCCGAATGAGTCATCGTCGTACCCGACGGGGGAAGAGGGGACCTTCAAGTGAGGACGAAGCCGACTATGCGTAACAGAATGCTTCGCTCGGTGCTTGTCGCCGCCTTCTCCACCGTTGTGGCTTTCGGAGCGCTGAGCGGCCTTTCCGGCGCGGAGAGCGGTGATCGCCTGGCGAACGGTGACGAGGCGACGGCTGCCGTGGTGGCAGTGGAAGCCGGTGCTACCGGAGAGACAGGCGAACAAGACAGCGTCTGGGACTGACTGACATGACGACTCCTCCTGACGACCGCTCCTTCCGCCGCGAGATGGCCACCGCCTACCGCTCCGGTTGGCACTTCATCGACCTGGCCACCGCCATCCCCCACAGCGGTGACTCGTTGATGGTGACCGTGTTCGGCGAACCGGTGGTGGTGACCCGGGACGAGGACGAGGACATCCGGGCGTACCGGTGTCTGCGGCGCCCGCGCGGCGCGCCGCAGCCAGTGCGGTGTGCCGTCCGGTACGGGATGGTCTTCGTCAATCTCGACCAGCGCGACCACCGGCTCGCCGAGCCGGAGACCCCGGCCTCCGCGGCCGTCTCAGCCACCCCCCGCAGTGCCTGAAGCGATTCCCCCGTCGTTTCAAATCGCTCAGGCGCTTCCCCCCAGCAGCGGCGTCACCGTGACCTGAACACGGTGACGCCGCTGCAGGTTAGGGGGACATTTCCGGATGCCCCCGGATATCGGTACGGTCTCACCCGTCCGCTCATCTGTCCGAAAAAAGGCCAACCGGAAGCGGGTCGTCACCGTCCGCCCCGCCGGTCAGCCGCGCCCCAGCGCCCCGGTGAGTTCGATCTCGATCACCACGCGGTGCGGGTTCGGCCGCGGCTCCCTGCCGTACCGCTCCGCGTACCGTCGCTCCGCCTCCGTGATCCGCTCCCGGTCCGTGCGGACGTACGCGCGTCCCTCCAGCGTGGCCCAGCGTCTGCCCTCCATCTGGCACACGGCGACCCGGGCGCCCTCTTCCCCGGCCAGGCGTACATGCCGCGCCTTCGCGCTCGTCGTGCTGGTGATCACCCGAGCGAGGCGCGCCCCGGGCTCGTATGTGACCCCGACCGGCACCACATGGGGGCTGCCGTCGGCGCGGAGGGTGGTGAGGGTGCAGATGTGGCGCTCCTGCCAGAAGGCGAGATACGCGGCGTCGGGATCCCCCGGATCCACTCGGTATGTGCTCACGGTCCTGGAATCTAGCGGGAACACTCCCGGCTCCACCTTGAGTGGAATAGACTCAACTTTGTGTACGTTGCTCAAGTCACTGTTAGCGACGACTGTGCGACGACTGCGCGACGGCTGACGCAAGGAGGGAAACGCGAACGTGGACGCCGAGCTGACCAACAGGAGCCGGGACGCGATCAACGCGGCCAGCAACCGGGCCGTGTCCGAGGGACACGCCGACTTCACCCCCGCCCACCTGCTGCTGGCTCTGCTGCAGGGCCGAGGCCAACAGGCACCAGAGAACATCATCGATCTGCTCGCCGCGGCCGAGGCCGACCAGGCGGCGGTCCGCGCCGGCGCGGAGAAGATCCTGTCCGGCCTGCCCAGCGTGACCGGCGCCACCGTCTCGCCGCCCCAGCCCAACCGCGAGCTGCTCGGCGTGGTCGCCGCCGCCCAGGCCAAGGCGAAGGAGCTGGGCGACGAGTTCGTCTCCACCGAGCACCTGCTGATCGGGATCGCCGAGAAGGGCGGCCAGGCCGGGGACGTACTCTCCCGGCAGGGGGCGAACGCCGGAAAGCTGCAGGAGGCGTTCCAGCAGGCAAGGGGAGGACGCCGGGTGACCACAGCCGATCCGGAGGGGCAGTACAAGGCCCTGGAGAAGTTCGGGACCGACTTCACCGCCGCCGCGCGGGAGGGCAAGCTCGATCCCGTCATCGGCCGGGACCAGGAGATCCGACGGGTCGTCCAGGTGCTCAGCCGCCGTACGAAGAACAACCCGGTGCTGATCGGTGAGCCGGGCGTCGGCAAGACCGCCGTCGTCGAGGGGCTCGCGCAGCGGATCGTGAAGGGCGACGTGCCCGAGTCGCTCAAGAACAAGCGGCTGGTCTCGCTCGACCTGGGCGCGATGGTCGCCGGGGCGAAGTACCGGGGCGAGTTCGAGGAGCGGCTCAAGACGGTCCTGGCGGAGATCAAGGACTCCGACGGGCAGATCATCACCTTCATCGACGAGCTGCACACGGTCGTCGGCGCGGGCGCCGGCGGCGACTCCGCGATGGACGCCGGCAACATGCTGAAGCCGATGCTCGCGCGTGGCGAGCTGCGCATGGTCGGCGCGACCACCCTCGACGAGTACCGCGAGCGCATCGAGAAGGACCCCGCCCTGGAGCGCCGCTTCCAGCAGGTGCTGGTCGCCGAGCCGACCGTCGAGGACACCATCGCGATCCTGCGCGGGCTCAAGGGCCGGTACGAGGCCCACCACAAGGTCGTGATCGCGGACGCGGCGCTGGTCGCCGCCGCCACCCTCTCCGACCGGTACATCACCTCCCGCTTCCTGCCCGACAAGGCCATCGACCTGGTCGACGAGTCGGCCTCCCGGCTCCGCATGGAGATCGACTCCTCGCCCGTCGAGATCGACGAGCTGCAGCGGTCCGTGGACCGGCTGCGCATGGAGGAGATGGCTCTCGACAAGGAGACCGACGCCGCCTCCCGCGAGCGTCTGGAGAAGCTGCGCCGCGACCTCGCCAACAAGGAGGAGGACCTGCGCAACCTCACCGCCCGCTGGGAGAAGGAGAAGCAGTCCCTCAACGCCGTCGGCGAGCTCAAGGAGAAGCTCGACGAGCTGCGCGGCCAGGCCGAACGCGCCCAGCGCGACGGCGACTTCGACACCGCCTCCAAGCTCCTCTACGGCGAGATCCCCACGCTGGAACGGGCGCTGGAGGAGGCCTCCGAGGCCGAGGAGGAGGCCGCCGCGTCCAAGAACTCCAAGAACACCATGGTCAAGGACGAGGTCGGCTCCGACGACATCGCCGACGTCGTCGCCTCCTGGACCGGCATTCCCGCGGGCCGCCTCCTGGAGGGCGAGACCCAGAAGCTGCTCCGTATGGAGGACGAGCTGGGCCGCCGTCTCATCGGCCAGACCGAGGCCGTACGCGCGGTGTCGGACGCCGTACGACGCTCCCGCGCGGGCATCGCCGACCCGGACCGCCCCACCGGCTCCTTCCTCTTCCTCGGCCCGACCGGTGTCGGCAAGACCGAGCTGGCCAAGGCGCTCGCCGACTTCCTCTTCGACGACGAGCGGGCCATGATCCGCATCGACATGTCGGAGTACAGCGAGAAGCACAGCGTCGCCCGGCTGGTCGGCGCGCCCCCCGGCTACATCGGCTACGAGGAGGGCGGCCAGCTGACGGAGGCCGTCCGCCGCCGCCCGTACTCCGTGGTCCTGCTGGACGAGGTGGAGAAGGCGCACCCGGAGGTTTTCGACATCCTCCTCCAGGTCCTCGACGACGGCCGGCTCACCGACGGCCAGGGCCGCACGGTCGACTTCCGCAACACGATCCTGATCCTGACCTCGAACCTGGGCAGCCAGTACCTGGTCGACCCGGTCACCACCGAGGACGAGAAGAAGCGGCAGGTCCTGGACGTGGTGCGGGCCTCCTTCAAGCCGGAGTTCCTCAACCGCCTGGACGACCTGGTCGTCTTCTCCGCCCTGGACAAGGCGGAGCTGGAGCGCATCGCCAAACTCCAGATCGACCGCCTGTCCAAGCGTCTCGCCGAGCGCCGCCTGACCCTGGAGATCACCCCCGAGGCCCTGGCCTGGCTCGCCGAGGAGGGCAACGACCCGGCCTACGGCGCCCGCCCCCTCCGCCGCCTCGTCCAGACCGCCATCGGCGACCGCCTCGCCAAGGAGATCCTCTCCGGCGAGGTCAAGGACGGCGACACGGTGCGGGTGGACACGTTCGGAGAGGCCGAGGGCCTGATCGTGGGACCGGTTCCGTCGATGGAGAAGAAGCCGTGACCGGGGTCGATCGGGGGTACCCGAAAGGTTCCCTGCCACGCTCGTAGCTGAATCCCCTTCCGGATCCGGCCAAGGGCGACGAACCACGCGGGGCTGGGGTTGCCACCCCCGCCCCCGCATGGGGGAGGATGGCGGAATCCGTACGAAGGGAAAATCACGGTGAGCATCGACCCGTCCTCGATTCCGAACTTCGGGGGCCAGCCCGAGCCGCAGCCCCAAGGGCCGGCGGGCCCCGTCGTCCCGGATCAGGACCTCGTGAAGCAGCTCCTGGACCAGATGGAGCTGAAGTACGTCATCGACGACGAGGGTGACCTCGCGGCGCCGTGGGAGGAATTCCGCACGTACTTCATGTTCCGTGGCGAGGGTGACCAGCAGGTCTTCTCGGTGCGCACGTTCTACGACCGCCCGCACCAGATCGACGCGAAGCCGGCCCTGCTGGAGACCATCGACGACTGGAACCGCCGCACCCTGTGGCCCAAGGTCTACAGCCACACCCACGACGACGGCACGGTCCGCCTCATCGGCGAGGCCCAGCTGCTGATCGGCACCGGCGTCAGCCTGGAGCACTTCGTCTCGTCGACGGTCAGCTGGGTGCGCGCCGCCATCGAGTTCGACAAGTGGCTCGTCGAGCAGCTCGGCCTGGCCGAGGACGTCGACGAGGCCGAGAAGCCCAAGGACGAGAAGGACGACGAGGGCGACGCGTAACCGCCCCCGCCCCGCACACCTCCGTGGCCACCGGCGGCCGTCCACCCCCGGTGGCCACGCGGAGGCGCGTCAGAACGCCGCCTTCAGCCGCTTCGCCGCCTCCTCCAGCACCTCCGCCCGCTTGCAGAAAGCGAACCGTACGAACGGGGCGCCGGCCTCGCGGTGGTCGTAGAAGACGGCGTTCGGGATGGCCACCACGCCCGCGCGCTCGGGCAGGGCGCGGCAGAAGGCGAAGCCGTCGGTCTCGCCGAGGGGGCGGATGTCGGTGGTGATGAAGTACGTGCCGGCGGTGTGGAACACCTCGAAGCCGGCGTCCGTCAGCCCCGCCGCCAGCAGGTCGCGCTTGGCGCGCAGGTCCGCGCGGAAGCCCTCGAAGTAGCTGTCCGGCAGCGCGAGCGCCTCGGCGACGGCGTACTGGAACGGCCCCGACGCCACATAGGTCAGATACTGCTTCGCCGAGCGCACCGCCGTCACCAGCGCGGGCGCGGCCGTCACCCAGCCCACCTTCCACCCGGTGAACGAGAACGTCTTGCCCGCCGACCCGATGGTCACCGTCCGCTCCCGCATGCCGGGGAACGACGCCAGCGGCAGGTGCTCGGCGTCGTCGAAGACCAGGTGCTCGTACACCTCGTCCGTCACCACCAGCAGATCCCGCTCCACCGCCAGCTCGGCGATCGCCGTCAGCTCCTCGCGGGTGAGGACGGTCCCGGTCGGGTTGTGCGGGGTGTTGATCAGCAGCAGCCGCGTCCGGTCGGTGACGGCGCCCCGCAGCTCGTCGAGGTCCAGCCGGAAGCGTCGATCTGCGACTCCGTCGCGGAGCCCCTCGGACGGCCGCAGCGTCACCGGTACGCGCGTCCCGCCCGCCATCGCGATACAGGCCGCGTACGAGTCGTAGTACGGCTCCAGGGCGACCACCTCGTCGCCGGGCTCCAGCAGGCCGAGCAGCGCCGCCGCGATGGCCTCCGTGGCGCCCGCCGTGACCAGCACCTCCGTGTCCGGGTCGAACGTCAGCCCGTACCGCCGCCGCTGATGGTCGACGATCGCGGTGCGCAGCTCGGGGACGCCCGGCCCCGGCGGGTACTGGTTGCCCCGGCCGTCCCGCAGCGCCCGTACGGCGGCCTCGCGGATCTCCTCGGGGCCGTCGGTGTCGGGGAAGCCCTGGCCCAGGTTGATCGACCCGGTCTTCAGGGCGAGCGCCGACATCTCGGCGAAGATCGTCGTCCCGAACTCGGCGAGCCGCCGGTTGAGCGCGGGGCGAGGGGCGGGGGCGGGGCTTGCGCTGGAGGTCATGGCCGTCATCCTGCGCCGAAGCTCCGGACTTCCTCAACCCGCGTTCGAAGTGTGGCGCCCGCGGTGTCGCCCCACGCACCGCCCGGCCGGGAAACCCCGGCCGGGCACCGTGCCTCCCGGGATCAGGAGGGCGGACCGTCGAAGGAGGACCACTCCGACCAGGCGTCGTCGGGGTGGGTGCTCACCTTCCACGAGGACACCGAACCGTCGTCGGTGCCGACCACGATCTGCGGACGGCCGTCCGTCAGGGTGGCCACCCCCACGCTGCGGGCCGACCCCGGCAGGTTGTTGAACTTCGTCCAGTCGGCCCAGGCGGCGCTCGGGTCGGTGGTCACCTTCCAGGTGCTCCACAGCTCGCCGCCCTCGGACACGGCGAAGATCTGCGGCCGTTCGTCCGTGAGGGGGGCCGCGGCGAGCGACACCACGCGGCCGTGATCGAAGTCGAACAGCTGCCAGTCGGTCCAGCCGGCATCCGGGTGCTCGCTCTCCTTCCAGCGGGTGAACAACCCGTGGTTGCTACCCGCGAACACCTGCGGACGACCGTCCGTGAGCCGCGCCGACGCCATGCTTCGAACAGACATATGATCTGTCTCCTTTTCCCACGCCCAGGCAGGCGTTCACGTCCCTCCCCTCCGCTCCAGCGTTCGCGCGATCAACCGGCGCCGCAAGTCGGGTGGCCCGCGACCCGTATGTCTGCGCAGGTCAGGAGGTGTTGACCGGTGAGAACCCTCTGAACTTGCTCAACTCGGCTTTGACTCGTGAGACGCCCGGGCATCCCCACGTCACGCACGGCCCACGGGGGGTCTGCAAGGGGGAACGAAAGGCAGGTGCCGCGATGGAGGTCTTCTTCTTTCTCTTCATGGGCGCGGTCGTTC
The DNA here is from genome assembly GCF_055657445.1 of Streptomyces sp. NPDC107538. Classification (NCBI taxonomy): domain Bacteria; kingdom Bacillati; phylum Actinomycetota; class Actinomycetes; order Kitasatosporales; family Streptomycetaceae; genus Streptomyces; species Streptomyces sp. NPDC107538. The sequence goes on from NZ_JBVKAY010000003.1 coordinate 602,423, forward strand.
TGATCGGCCTGGTGTCGGGGGGCCGCGGTTCACGGCGAGGCCGTCGCCGCTCGCACAGCTGGTGGGCCGACAGCGGGTCGTCCCACCGGGGCGGCGGAGGGGTGTCCTGCGGGGGCGGATCGTCCTGTGGGGGCGGGTCCTCCTGTGGCGGCGGAGGCGGGTGCGGCGGCGGCAGCTGACCGGCGACCGCGGCCCGGGCGGCACAAGCTCTGGACTTGCTCAACTCGGCTTTGAGCGGTCACCGGCGGGGGCATCCCCCGCTACACGCAGGTGAGCGAGGCGCCCACGGGGGGTCGCTTCGGGGGACACAGGCAAGGGAGAGGGGAGGGTGGGCCATGGCGGAATTCGGGGTCGTCCTGGTGCTCAGCGTCATCGGTCTGGCCATCGTCGTCGGGGTTGTCAGGAGTTCCCGGCGGCGCGGACGGCGCGGCAGCTGGTGGGCGGGCGGGGGCTCGTCCGGGGGCTCGTCGTGCAGCAGCGGCTCGTCCTGTGGGGGCGGGTCCTCCTGCGGGGGCGGCGGAGGGTGCGGCGGCGGCAGCTGACCGCGCGTACCGGTAGTGGCAAGTGGCGAGGCGCCCATGGGGGGTCGCTTCGGGGGATTCAGGAGAAGGAGAGGGGAGGGTGAACGCCATGAACGTGATCGCGGTGATCGGCATCATCCTGGCGGTGCTCTTCGTAGGGACGTTGAGCATTGTCGCCATCAACAACCGGAGCCGGCGGGGGCACTCGGCGCGACGCCGTCCCTCGGCCGCCCGCGGCGGCGGCGCGTACCGGAGCAGCCGGGGCAACAGCGGTTCCGACAACAGCGGTTCCGACAGCAGCTGGTGGGTGCTCGGGGCGGCGGCCGGTGTCGGTGACAGCGGCTCGTCCTCCTCGTCGAACGACGACCGGGGTTCGTCCGGGAGCGGCGGGTCGTCCTGCGGCAGCAGCTCCTCCTCCTGCGGCAGCAGCAGCGGCTCGTCCTGTGGCGGCGGGTCCTCCTGCGGTGGCGGAGGCGGGGGCGGATGCGGTGGAGGCAGCTGACACGGGGCAGCTGAGCTTCACGACACGAGCGCCCGCCGGGAAGCGCGACTTCCCGGCGGGCGCTCGCGTGTGTACCGCTCGCGTGTGTACCGCTCCCGTGTGTACCACTCGCGGGTGTACCGCTCCTCGGAACGGGCAGGCGCACGGGTGTGGCATCCGTTCACGCCTGAGTACGCCGGGTGGGCCCGGTTGTCCGGCGGGCGCTCCCCGGAGTTCGCGCGCCTGGCTCGACGGGCGCGTGGGGAGCGTGTTGGCCGGTGGGGCGTACGCCTGGTTGAACAGTTGAGCTGGGCTGCCCTCGGGGGGATGGAAAGCACGTCAGATTGGGTAAAAACGCTGTGGTGGCGCCACAGTTCATGATTCCCTATAAATCGCCAACGCAGCCCCCGGACGTCCCTCCCGGCAGGCCTGACACGGCTGACCGGACCGACTGGGACGTCGTCCTCACCCGACCTGGCTGACCGGGCCCCATCTCCCGGTGCCGACCGGGGTGCGCGCCGGACCCACTCCTCTTCTCTTTTGCGTCGCTGCGGAGCCGACCCATGCTCACGACCCTCAACACCGCCTACACCGACACGCGCGCGGCAGACCTCGCCTGGGCCCTGGGGCGCGAACCGCTGCCCGCGCTCGCCACGCTCGACCTCGAACTCACCGGCGCGAAACTGCAGTTGAGGCTGCTCGGCGCGTCCCACCAGGTACTCCTGGAGGAGGAGCGGGGCAGCCACTGTTCGGAGACGGTCGCCTGTATCCCGGGGTCCAGCACGCCCCTGCCGCTCGGTGTGGCCAAACGGGTGGGCGACTGGGAGTACGAGTTCGCCGCGCGGGTCGAGGTCCTGTCCCCGGGGTCCTTCGCCGGCCGCGCGCAGGAGCTGCTGGCCCTCGTCTCCGACCATCCCCACGGTCTCGCCGGTGTCTTCCCCGGCAGCCCGCACGCCTTCACGGCGATGCTCGCGCAGCGGTACGAGGGGCAGGTGCACTGGCGCACCTGGCACGCGTACCCCCAGGACGGGCAACTGGTCGCCACGAGAACGAGGGTGGGGGTGAGAGTGGCGGTGACGTTGTGAAGGGCGCCTAATAGCTCGGGAGTTCGGGTGTCTTGGCGGGTGCGGGTGCGTGGGGCTTCTCGCGCAGTTCCCCGCGCCCCTGAAAAAGCGGGGCTACGCCCCTGCTTTTTCGGCCCGAAAGGGCCGCAGCCCGTCAGGGCCTGCGGCCCTTTCAGGGGCGCGGGGAACTGCGCGATCAGCCCCCACCGGACCCGCACCCGCCAAGACACCCGAACCCCCGAGCTATTAGGCACCCGGCCCAGCGTCGCAGACCACCCGTGTGGGTGACCCAGCGGAGCGCGACCGTGACGGTAGCGTGCGAGGAGTGATCGAGCCGCACGCCCCCGCACCCCCCGGCGCCCCTCCCCCCTGGCGGGGCCAGGGCGGCCCGGGCACCCAGGCGTGGCTGCCGGTCCGCCCCGGAATCGGCCGCTTCCTCGTCCTCGCCGGCGTCTTCGTCTGCGCCGCCTGCGGACTCGTGTACGAACTCGAACTCGTCGCCCTCGCCTCGTACTTGATCGGCGACTCCGTCACCCAGGCCTCGGTCGTCCTCTCCGTCATGGTCTTCGCCATGGGCATCGGCTCCCTCGCCGCCAAACGCCTCCGCCCCCGCGCGGCCCTCGGCTTCGGCGCCATCGAGGCCGCCCTCGCCCTGGTCGGCGGCTGCAGCGCCCTCGCGCTGTACGCGGCGTTCGCCTGGACCGGCGACTGGGGCGGCATGTGGGCGAGCGGAACCCGTTATCTCCTCGTCGCGTTCTCCCTGGCCATCGGGCTGCTCATCGGCGCCGAGGTCCCCCTGCTGATGGAGCTGATCCAGCGCATCCGCCGCCAGGACGCGGGCGGCGCGGTAGCCGACCTCTTCGCCGCCGACTACGTGGGCGCGCTCGTCGGCGGCCTCGCCTTCCCCTTCCTCCTCCTGCCCTGGCTCGGCCAGTTGACCGGCGCCCTGCTCACCGGCACGGTCAACGCCCTCGTCGGCGGCGCCCTCGTCCTCGGCCTCTTCCGCCACGACCTGAGCCGCCGCGCCCGCCGGCTGCTGGTGACCACCAACGTCGCCGTCCTCGGCCTCCTCGCCACCGCCGCGTTACACGTCGACGACTTCGAACGCGCGGCGCGGCGCGCGGTGTACGGCAAGGACGTACGGGTCGCGCTGCAGACCGGCCACCAGGAGGTCGTCCTCACCGGCGGCCGGGACGGGCGCCCGCTCTCCCTCTACCTCGACGGCCGGCTGCGCATCAGCGGGCGCGACGAGCACCGCTACCACCGGGCCCTCGTCCACCCCGCCCTGAACGCCGGCCCGCACGCCCGCGTCCTCGTCCTCGGCGGCGGTGACGGCCTCGCCGCCCGCGAGGTGCTCCGCCACGACGGCGTACGCCGGGTGGACGTCGTCGAGATCGACCCGGGCGTGGTGCGGCTCGCCCGCACGGACCCCGCGCTCTCCGCGCTCAACGGCCACGCCTACGCCGACGACCGGGTCCGCGTCCACACGGAGGACTCCTTCGCCTGGCTGCGCGGTGCCCGCCCGGCACAGCCGTACGACGTCGTGATCTCGGATCTGCCCGACCCCGGGATCACGGCGAGCACCAAGCTCTACTCACAGGAGTTCTACGGTCTGGCCCGGGAGGTGCTGGCCCCCGGCGGGCGCATGGTGGTGCACGCCGGGCCGGTGGCGTCGCGGCGGCAGGTGTTCTGGACGGTCGACGCGACCGTCCGTGCGACGGGGCTGCGGACCGTGCCGTACCGGGTCGGCGCCGCCGACCCCGGCTTCGTCACCGGCCCCGACCGTACGGCCCACACCTCCCGCGCCCCCCACGAGTGGGGTTTCGTCCTCGCCACCCGCCGCGCCCTTCCTGACCTCGGTACCGGTACCGGCACCGGCACCGCGCGCCTCATCGCCCCTGACGGCATGCGGGATCTGCCGGCGTCGACTCTGGTGCACCCGCGGTACGCCGACTGAGTGGGGAAGGTGGGGTGTGTGGGGCGGGTGGGCCCGGGAGGGGCGGAATACGAGCAAGAACGCGTATGTACGGGTGCGGGGCGGTGCCACCTGGGTAGGCTGGGATTTCATGGAGCATGAGGTGTTCGTTCCGGTTCCCGTCGGCCGCCTCCGGGAGGCGCTGTCCGACCCCGAGCGGGTGGCCCGAGCGGTCCCCGGGCTCCAGCAGGAGGCGGGCACCCCACCCGTCGCCGGGCGCCTGAAGGTACGGGTCGCCGGCCACACCATCACCTATCGCGGCACCCTCCGCGTCACGGCTCAGGACGACGGTGCGTACGCCGTGGAGGGCGAGGCCGCCGAGGTCCGGGGCACCGGCACGGTCACCCTCACGCTCACGCTCCGCCTCGCCCCGGCGTCCGAGGGCACGACCCTCACGTACACCGGTACCGCCACCGCCACCCCCGACGGCCGCATCACCGAGCTTCCCTCCGACTCGATCTCCTCGGCCCTGACCCGGCTGCTGACCAGATTCACGGAAAACCTGGCGACACCGCCTGAGCCCGAGCCGAAGCGGACGCCGAAGGCGGGGGGCGGCGGGGAGGAGAGCGGCGAGGCCGCCGCCGGTGAGGCCGAGGGTGGTGAAGTCGGGGCTGGTGAGGCCGAGAGGTCCGCGGACGGCGGCGAGGCCGCCGAGGGGATCGAGGGCGGGGTGCGGGACGAGCAAGGCGAGGGTGAGGGCGAGGGTGGTGAACCGGGGGAGGAGGACGAGCCCACGGGCTCCCTCTTCGAGACGGACGTTCCGCCGTCGGCGCTGGACCCTTACGCCGAGGGGGACTTCGTCGCCGGGGGCGAGCCGCCCGCGGAGGCCGCGCACGCACGGCGGACGATGATCGGCCGCAGCGCGGAGGAGGTCGACCACGCCCCGCCACGCGGCCGGTACGCCCCGGTCCCGGCCCCCGAGACCGTCTCCGCGACCGCCACCCTCCGCTGGGCGGCCCCCGCAGCCGCCCTCGCCGTAGCCTCGGCCATCATCGTGAGCCGCGCCTTGCGCAAACGCCGCTGAGGGGTCTGCCTACGGCCGCCGACCGCCGTTGGCTGGGCAGCGGTCGAGCCCCCGGCCCTTGACTCCAGCCGGTGCCGTGCCCGCAGTTGAGGGCGGCTCGCGGTTTCGGCTCCTGTCCTCGCCCGTGCGGTGGTCTCGGCCGTCCTTGTGAGCCGTGTCGTGCGTGCACGCTGCTGAGGGGCCTGCCCATGGCCGCCGAAACCGCCGCCGACCGCCATTGGCTGGGCAGCGCGCGAGCCCCCGCCCTTGACCGCAGCCGGTGCCGTGCCCGCAGCTGAGGTGGTTCGCGGTTTCGGCTCCTGTCCTCGCCCGTGCGGTGGTCTCGGCCGTCGTCGTGAGCCGTGCGTGCGTGCACGTCGCTGAGAAGCCCGCCCGTGGCTGCGGACCGCCGCCGACTGGGGGTTGCGCGAGCCGCCGGTCCGCGTCCGGGCCATGGCGCCAACCGTGGCCCCCCGTGCCCGTCCTCTTGGCGTGTTCGGCCACTGTGGTGTCGGCGCGGCCGGCCCCACCCTTCGTCACAAGGCACCCACCGGCGCCCCGGTGTGCGCCCTGGTGTTCGGCAACTGGTGGGTGGTGGGGGCCAGTAGGGTCGAGGGGTGAGTAGCGAAGAGATCAGGTTGGCCGCGGGTGACGCGGAGGTGGGGCTGGCGCCGGGGAACGGGGGCCGGGTGGCGGGGCTTCGGGTCGGCGGGGTCGAACTGCTGCGGCAGGGCGAGCGGTTCGGCTGCTTCCCGATGGTGCCGTGGTGCGGCCGGATCCGGGACGGCCGGTTCCGCGACGGCGGCACCGTCCGGCAGCTGCCCCTCAACGCCCCGCCCCACGCCATCCACGGCACCACCCGCGAGGGCTCCTGGCGCGTCGCGAGCCACGGCGCCACCGAGGCCGTCCTCACGTACGACCTGGTCGACCCCTGGCCCTACCCCGGCCGCGTCACCCAGGTGTTCACCCTCACCCCGGACAGCCTCACCCTCACCATGTCCGTGGAGGCGTACGACTCCTCCTTCCCGGCCCAGATCGGCTGGCACCCCTGGTTCAACCGGAACCTGGAGGGCGACGGCGGCGGCGAGGACACGGACGTACGGATCGACTTCACGCCCGCCTGGCAGGAGGAGCGCGGCGCCGACCACCTCCCCACCGGCAACCGCGTCGACCCCAAGCCCGGCCCCTGGGACGACTGCTTCGGCATGCCCGGCGGCGTCGACGTCACCCTCACCTGGCCGGAGCGGCTGGAACTCAAGGTGGCCTCACGGGAGGAGTGGGTCGTCGTCTACGACGAGCAGGCGGAGGCCGTCTGCGTGGAGCCGCAGACCGGGCCGCCCAACGGCCTCAACACCCACCCCCGCCTCGTCACCCCCATCGACCCGCTGGAGGCGACCACGACCTGGAGCTGGCGGCGCCTGTAAGGGGACATAAGGGCCCCCTTAAGCTGGCTGCCATGACTGACGTGGACGTACGTGGATCTTTGCTGCAGCAGATCAAGGACAAGGCCGTGGTGCACGGCAAGGTGACCCTGTCGTCGGGTCTGGAGGCGGACTACTACGTCGACCTGCGCCGCGTCACCCTCGACGGCGAGGCCGCGCCGCTGGTCGGACAGGTGCTGCTCGACCTGACCGCCGACCTCGACTTCGACGCGGTCGGCGGTCTCACGATGGGCGCCGACCCGGTCGCCGGCGCGATGCTGCACGCCGCCGCCGCGCGGGGCCGCCGGCTAGACGCGTTCGTCGTCCGCAAGGCTGCCAAGGCGCACGGTCTGCAGCGCCGCGTGGAGGGCCCGGACATCAGCGGGCGTCGCGTCCTCGTCGTCGAGGACACCTCCACCACCGGAGGGTCCCCGCTGACCGCCGTCGAGGCCGTGCGCGAGGCCGGCGCCGAGGTCGTCGCCGTCGCCACCATCGTCGACCGCGCGACCGGCGCCGCCGAGAAGATCGAGCAGGGCGCCGGGGTCCCGTACCGGTTCGCGTTCTCGAAGGACGAACTGGGTCTCGACTGACGTCGGCACGCCGGGAGGAACACCGAGGTCAGGGGTTTGGAGCCGCTGCCGTTGGAATGCGTTCTGGTGAGCGGGAGTGAGTAGGAGTGGTGGGTGTCGCGCCCGTCGGCAGTTGGATTGGGTGCGGTGGGAACTGGCGTTCCCACATCGCATACGTGTCCTTGCTGGGTGGAGCTCGTTTTCCAGGGTGAGGGGTTCTTGGAGTCGGGCCGGGCGGGGGTGGCGGGGTGGGTGAGCTGCGGAGCATCGCGTCGCCTTTCGTCGCGTCCGGCCCGAGTGGTGTGGCCGTGCGGACTCGCCTCAAGCAGCTGACGCCGGGTGATGAGAAGGTGCTGCGTCTGGTGGGCGCGCATCTGGGGTCGCTGGCCTCGCGGGATCTCAGGGCGCGCTGCCGGGACGGGCTGGAGCATTCCGGTCAGGCGTGGGCCATGCGCAAGCGGGAGCTGACGCCGTTGTCGTCGTCGCGGTGGGCGGGCAGTATCACCAAAGCCACGCATGACCAGTGGGCGCTGGCCCGCCGGGGCCAGCTCGCACACATCCACACCCTGGAAGCCGGTATCCGCACCATCAAGGACCGGCTGTCCCTGCCGGTCGGGCAGAAGGGCACGAAGAAGGCGCCAGGGGGTTATCGGTCGCGGCGGGAGTGGCATGCGAAGTCGCGGCGGCTGCGGGTACTGGAAGACCGGCTGAGGGCCGCGCGGGCCGACCGTGAGGCGGGCATCGTGCACGTCGTGCGCGGCGGCAGACGGCTGGCCCGCACCCGGCACCACCTGGAGGCGGCCGGGCTGACGGAGTCCGCGTGGCGGGGGCGTTGGGAGGCGGAGCGCTGGTTCTGCCAGGCGGACGGTGAGTCCGGCAAGCGCTACGGCAACGAGACCATCCGCATCAGCCCCGACGGAGAAGTGAGTATCAAGCTTCCCGCACCGCTGGCTCACCTGGCCAACGCTCCGCATGGACGGTACGCGCTGGCGTGCCGGGTCGTGTTCGCGCACCGGGGCGGCGAGTGGGCGGACCGCGTCGCGGCCGACCGGGCCGTCGCCTACCGCATCCGCTACGACACCGGCCGCAACCGCTGGTACCTGACCGCGTCCTGGCAGATCCCGCCCACCCCCACCCTTCCGATCGAGGCCGCGCTCGCGCACGGTGTGATCGGCGTCGACATGAACGCCGATCACCTGGCCGCCTGGCGCCTCGATACCCACGGCAACCCGACCGGCAGCCCGCGCCGCTTTTTCTACGACCTGACCGGCACCGCCGAACACCGTGACGCCCAGGTCCGCCACGCCCTCACCCGCCTCCTGCACTGGGCCCACGCCTGCGGTGTGAAGGCGGTAGCGGTGGAGGACCTGGACTTCGCCGGGGAGAAGACCAGGGAGAAGCACGGCCGCCGTAAACGCTTCCGGCAGCTGATCTCCGGCATGCCCACCGGGAAGCTCCGTGCCCGGCTGGCCTCGATGGCGGATCAGACAGGCATCTCGGTCATCGCCGTCGACCCGGCCTACACCAGCCGCTGGGGTGCCCAGCACTGGCAGAAGCCCTTGACCAGCACCACCCGCACCACCACTCGCCACGAGGCTGCCGCCGTGGCGATCGGAAGGCGCGCCCAGGGACACCCGATCCGGCGACGGACGGCACCGCCCCCACCGCACCGGAGTGATGCGGTGGGGCATCGGACCGTCCAGGCCCGACCAGGAGTCCTTGGGCGTGAGGAACCCCGCCCCCGCACACCCGGACCACGGACACGATCCGTGCCGCCCGGACGCGGAGCGAACGCGGCAACCAGAACGCCCAACACCGTCCGGGGCGTTCGGCCGAGCATGAGACCTGGCAACAGGACTCACTCTCGCTCAGCCGCTAGGAACGGTTACCGAACAGTTCCGGACACCCTGGCCGGAGCATCGGGTCCCGTCTGGAAGGATGGGGCCGACGATGATGTCGCAACCCTAGGTCAGGGCTCGTAAGCACAACGCCACCCGCACATACAAGGAGCGGACCATGCCCATCGCAACCCCCGAGATCTACAACGAGATGCTCGACCGGGCGAAGGCAGGCAAGTTCGCCTACCCGGCCATCAATGTGACCTCGACCCAGACGCTGCACGCCGCGCTGCGGGGCTTCGCGGAGGCGGAGAGCGACGGCATCGTCCAGATCTCGACCGGCGGTGCCGAGTTCCTGGGCGGCCAGTACAGCAAGGACATGGTGACGGGCTCCGTCGCCCTGGCCGAGTTCGCGCACATCGTGGCCGAGAAGTACCCGGTCACGGTCGCCCTGCACACGGACCACTGCCCGAAGGACAAGCTGGACGGGTACGTACGTCCGCTGCTGGCGGTCTCCGAGGAGCGCGTCAAGGCCGGCCGGAACCCCCTCTTCCAGTCCCACATGTGGGACGGCTCGGCGGAGACCCTCGCCGACAACCTCTCCATCGCCCAGGAACTCCTCGCCCGCGCCGCCGCCGCGAAGATCATCCTGGAGGTCGAGATCACCCCGACCGGTGGCGAGGAGGACGGCGTCACGCACGAGATCAACGACTCCCTCTACACGACGGTCGACGACGCGATCCGTACGGCCGAGGCGCTGGGCCTGGGCGAGAAGGGCCGCTACCTGCTGGCCGCGTCCTTCGGCAACGTCCACGGCGTCTACAAGCCGGGCAACGTCGTCCTGCGCCCCGACCTCCTCAAGGAGCTGAACGAGGGCGTGGCCTCCCGCTTCGGCAAGGAGTCCCCGTTCGACTTCGTCTTCCACGGCGGTTCGGGTTCGACGGAGGACGAGATCCGTACGGCCCTGGAGAACGGCGTCGTCAAGATGAACATCGACACCGACACCCAGTACGCCTTCACGCGTCCGGTCGCGGCCCACATGTTCCAGAACTACGACGGCGTCCTCAAGGTCGACGGCGAGGTCGGCAACAAGAAGACCTACGACCCCCGCACCTGGGGCAAGCTCGCGGAGGCGTCGATGGCGGCCCGCGTCGTCGAGGCCTGCGGCAACCTGCGCTCGGCGGGCACGAAGATCAAGTAACCGCCACACGGAGCGTCCCCCGCACCGCGCTCACTCCGACCGCCCGCAGCCGCCCTTCGGCTGCGGGCGGTCGTGCCGCTGGGGCGGCAAGGGTGGGCGCAGGCGGCACCCCGTGAGCGCCGGGCCGCGTGACCCCGCCAGGCCCGCACCCGCACCGCTCAGCCCCACAGCCCCGGGGAGGCCCGCCCACCTGCCCCCGCCCCGGCACCGGCCCCCGCCCCGGCACGCTCGACCGACCCACCCGTACACCTGGCCCAAACACCCCCCGCGCGGGATGATCCGTCCATGGCCGACGTACGCCTCGCCTCTCCCCAGGGCAGATGGATCCTCCTGACCACGATCCTCGGCTCCAGCATGGCCATGCTGGACTCGACCGTCGTCAACGTCGCCCTCCCCCGCATCGGCCTCGACCTGGACGCCGACCTCGCGAGCCTCCAGTGGATCGTCAACGCGTACACCCTCACCCTCGCCGGCCTGATCCTCCTCGGCGGCGCCCTCGGCGACCGCTTCGGCCGGCGCAAGGTGTTCGTCGTCGGCGTGGTCTGGTTCGCCGCCGCCTCCCTCCTCTGCGGCATCGCCCCCAACGGCGGCGTACTGATCGCCGCCCGAGCCCTGCAAGGCGTCGGCGGCGCCCTCCTCACCCCCGGCTCCCTCGCCCTCATCCAGGCGTCGTTCCACCCCGACGACCGGGCGAGGGCGGTGGGCCTCTGGTCCGGCTTCGGCGGCATAGGCGCGGCCGTCGGCCCGTTCCTGGGCGGCTGGCTGGTGGACGGCCCCGGCTGGCGCTGGGTCTTCCTCCTGAACGTCCCCCTGGCCCTCCTCTGCGTCCCCGTCGCCGTACGCCACGTACCGGAGTCCGCGGACGGCCGCAGCCACGACCGGGGCTTCGACATCCTCGGCGCCGTACTCGGCGCCGCGTCCCTCGCGTTCATCACGTACGCACTGATCGAGGCCCGTGCGGGCACCCTCGCCGTCGCGGTCACCGCTCTCGCGGGCGTGGCGGCGGCCGTGGCGTTCGTCCAGGTCGAACGCCACCGCCCCGACCCGATGATGCCGCCGGAGATCTTCGCGTCCCGCCAGTTCACGGCGGTCAACATCGTCACCCTGTTCGTGTACGCGGCCTTCAGCGGCTTCTTCTTCCTCGCCGCCCTCCAGCTCCAGGTGGTCTCCGGCTACTCCGCCCTCGGCGCCGGTACGGCCCTCCTCCCCATCACCGTCCTGATGCTGCTGCTCTCCGCCCGCGCGGGCGCCCTCGGCGAGCGCATCGGCCCGCGCATCCCGCTCACCGTCGGCCCCCTGCTGTGCGCGGCGGGCGTCCTGCTCATGCTCCGTGTGGGGCCCGACGCCTCGTACCTCGCGGACGTCCTCCCCGCGCTGCTGGTCATGGGCCTCGGCATGGTCACCCTCGTGGCACCCCTGACCGCCACGGGCCTCGCCTCGGTCACCACCGACCACGCGGGCCTCGCCAGCGGCATCAACAACGCCGCCGCCCGGGCGGCGGGCCTCCTGGCTGTGGCCGCGCTCCCGCTCATCGCGGGCATGGGACCGGAGGCGTACCGTTCGGCCACCCAGTTCGACAGCGCCTTCGACACGGCCATGATCGCCTGCGCGGTCGCCCTCCTCGCCGCCTCCGCCCTCGCCTACGCCACGGTCCGCCGCCCCGCGCCCGACTGCCACCACCCCGAATGCCGCACCCACGGCTGCGTGACGGCTCCGCCGCTGGAGGGGGAGCAGGGGGAGCAGCCGAGGGGTGCGTAGTCGTCTGCGGGTGCGGTGGGGGCTGGTCGCGCAGTTCCCCGCGCCCCTGAGAAAGCGGGTCTGCGCCCCTGCTTTCTCGGCCCGAAAGGGCCGCAGGCCCTCAAGGGGCGCGGGGAACTGCGCGAGAAGCCCCACCGGACCCGCACCCGCCCACTCACCCCGCACCCACCCCGCACGCGCACCCGCACCCATGCGCCAGACTGGAACCCATGACGATTCACGAGAACCTCCTCGGGGGCCCGCCCCCGACGCACCTCCCCGACGACCCGGAACCCCGCGAACTCCTCGCGAACGGCACCGCCCCCTCCGACGTCGCCGCCAAGTACCCCACCTCCTCCCTCGCCTGGGCCCAGCTCGCCGACGAGGCCTATGAGCGGGGCAGTGTCGTGGAGTCGTACGCCTACGCCCGTACGGGCTACCACCGCGGCCTCGACGCCCTGCGCCGCAGCGGCTGGAAGGGCCACGGCCCGGTCCCCTGGGAGCACGAGCCGAACCGCGGCTTCCTGCGCGCCCTGCACGCCCTCGCCCGCGCCGCGGGAGACATCGGCGAGCAGGAGGAGTACGAGCGCTGCTCCCAGTTCCTGAAGGACTCCTCCCCGACGGCGGCGCAGACGCTCAGCTGATCGGAGGGATGTTCGTGCAGGTCCGCCTGGTGTGACCGGGCGGACCTTGCGGTACCGGGGGGTATGACCGAACATGCGGGTGGGGACCGGGGCCCCCGTGTCGGAATTCGGCAGGGGCGGACCGCTACCCGGAGTACACAACAGGAGACAGCGATGTCCCTTCCGGCTCAGCCCCACGAGGCTTCGGAGCCCGAGACCCCGCATCTCGACTTCCAGGGCACGACCCCGTACGAGGACTACGTCCAGGCGGACGTCCTCACCCACCTCCAGCACCCCCTCTCCGACGACCCCGGAGAGATGGTCTTCCTGGTGACGACCCAGGTCATGGAGCTGTGGTTCACCGTCATCGTGCACGAGTGGGAGACCGCGACCAACGCGATCCGCGACGACGACGTGGCGACGGCGAAGGACGCGCTGAAGCGTTCCGTACGCGAACTGGAGGCGTTGAACGCCTCCTGGAAGCCCCTCGGCCAGCTCACCCCGGGCCAGTTCAACTCCTACCGCGCCGCCCTCGGCGAGGGCTCCGGCTTCCAGTCCGCGATGTACCGCCGCATGGAGTTCCTGCTCGGCGAGAAGTCCGCCTCCATGCTCGTACCGCACCGGGGCGCCCCGCGCGTCCACGCCGAACTGGAGAAGGCGCTGCACGAGCCGAGCCTCTACGACGAGGTCCTGCGGCTCCTGGCCCGGCGCGGTCACGCGATCCCCGAGTCCGTCGTACGCCGTGACGTCTCCCAGCGCTACGAGCCCTCCGCGGAGGTCGAGGAGGTGTGGACCGAGCTGTACTCCGGCGACCCGGACCACGAACTCGCCCGTCTCGGCGAGGCGTTGACCGATGTCGCCGAACTCGTCTGGCGCTGGCGCAACGACCATCTCGTCGCCACCCGTCGCGCGATGGGCGCCAAGGCCGGCACGGGCGGCTCCGCCGGTGTGGCCTGGCTGGAGAAGCGCGCCCGGAAGAACGTCTTCCCCGAGCTGTGGACGGCGCGGTCCCATGTCTGAGCCCACCTTGATCGGCACTGCGCTGGCCTCCCTGGCAAGGGAGTTGGACGCGGTCGACGAACTGTCCGGTCTGCGCACCCGTTTCGTCCTCGACGACGCCGTGTACCTCGACGGCAACTCCCTCGGCGCACTGCCGGTGTCGGTCCCCGGACGGCTCACGGACGTCGTGTACCGCGAGTGGGGCGAGCTGCGCATCCGTTCCTGGGACGAGAGCGGCTGGTGGACCGCGCCCGAGCGGATCGGCGACCGCATCGCCCCGCTGGTGGGCGCGGCCCCCGGCCAGATCGTGGTCGGCGACTCCACCAGCGTCAACGTCTTCAAGGCGGTCGTGGCGGCCGTCCGTATGGCGGAGGAGGGGGAGGAGCGGGGTGAGGGCCGCCGCGACGAGATCCTGGTCGACGCGACGACGTTCCCCACGGACGGCTACATAGCGGAGTCCGCGGCCCGTATGACCGGCCGTACGCTCCGCCCCGTGACCCCGTCCGAGGTCCCGGCGGCCCTGAGCGACCGTACGGCCGCCGTCCTCCTCAACCACGTCGACTACCGCACGGGCCGCCTCCACGACCTGCCCGCCCTGACGGCGGCGATCCACGAGGCCGGGGCGTACGCCGTCTGGGACCTGTGCCACAGTGCGGGCGCCCTTCCGGTCGGCCTCGACGAACACGGGGTCGACCTGGCGGTCGGCTGCACGTACAAGTACCTCAACGGCGGCCCCGGTTCCCCGGCGTACCTCTACGTACGCCGCGACCTCCAGCCCCGCTTCGACTCCCCCCTCCCAGGCTGGACCTCCCACGCCGACCCCTTCGCCATGCGACCGTCCTACGCCCCCGCACCGGGCGCCCTACGAGGCCGAGTGGGCACCCCGGACATCCTGTCGATGCTGTCCCTGGAGGCAGCACTTGACGTCTGGTACGGCGGCCGGGACGGCGCTTCCGCCGACGGGAGCACGGGGCGGGGGTTTGGTGGTTCGGTCGGTGGGGTCGCGGGGCGGGGCGGTGGTTCCGTCGGCGAGACCGCGGGGCTGGGTGGCGGTTCGGTCGGTGGGGTTGCGGGGCCGGACGGTGGTTCGGTCGGCGGGGTCGCGGGGCGGGATGGCGGTTCCCTCGGCGAGACCGCGGGGCGGGATGGTGCTTCGGCCGGTGGGGCTGCGGGGCGGGGCGGTGGTTCCGTCGGCGAGACCTCGGTGACGATCGAGTCGGTCCGCGCCAAGTCTCTCGCCCTGACGGACTTCTTCCTGCGCTGTGTGGCGGCGTACGTCCCCGAAGGCCGGGTGGAGTCCCTCACCCCGACCGCCCACGAGGAACGCGGCAGCCAGGTCGCCCTCCGCTGCGACGACGCCGGCGAGGTCATGAAACGCCTCATCCACCAGGGCATCATCGGCGACTTCCGCCACCCCGACGTCCTCCGCTTCGGCTTCACCCCCCTCTACGTCACCTTCACCGACGTGGAACGAGCCGCGAGAGTACTGGGGGAGACGCTGAAGTCGATGGGCTAGCCGGGGGCGGGCGAGGCGGCCGCCGAACCGGTGCGCTGGGAGCAGCGGTCCGCCCTCACTCGGGCCAGTCGCCTCGTCCCCCCGCCCCCGCCCCGTCCTCACTGCGGGCAGTCGTGCCGCTAGGGGCGGCACGGGTGGGCGCAGCGGCACCCGGCAAGCGCCGGTGAGCGAAACCACCCTCCGCCCAGCCCCGACGGAGGGCACCGCTTCCACCCCGCCCCACCTCCGCCCCGCTCCCCAACCCCCGAGCCCACCCCTCAACCCCCGACCCCACCCCCTGACCCAGCGTCACATCCCCGTGTAGGCGCACGTCACGGGCCTGATACCGTCCCCGCCAACGGCAGGCGCCCCTTTCCCAGGCACCCGCCCACCCAAACCCTTCCAAATCAGTTTCCCCGAGAGGTGGGCGCATGCCCGACGACGACGCCGCACTCCGCGATGCCGCCGAAGAGGCATCCGCCTTCTCCCACCCACCGGTCACCCCCGACGCCACGGCCCCCTACGGCGACCACCCCGACCAGGTGATCGACTTCTACGCCCCCCGCACCCCCACCCCGGCCGAAGGCACAGGCACCGGGGGAGGCACAGACACCGCCACCGCCCCCGTCGTCGTGGTCCTGCACGGCGGCGCCTGGCGCACCCCCCACGACCGCCACCACATCACCCCCTTCGCCGACTTCCTCGCCCGCCACGGCTTCGCGGTGGCCAACATCGAGTACCGGCGGGGCAGCTCCCTCCCCACCCAGTCGGGCCCCACCGGCGCCCCCACCCCGGTCGCGGGCCGCTGGCCGGAGACGTTCGACGACATCGCCACCGCCCTGGACGCCCTGCCGGACCTCGTACGCCGGGCCCTGCCCCAGGCGGACCCCCGCCGCACGGTCCTCACCGGCCACTCCGCCGGCGGCCACCTCGCGCTGTGGGCCGCCGCCCGCCACGTACTCCCGCCCGACTCCCCGTGGCGCACCCCCCGCCCCACCCCCCTCCGCGGCGTCGTCGCCCTCGCCCCCATCGCCGACCTCACCGTGGCCGAGAAGCTGGACGTCTGCAACGGCGCGGCCCTCCAACTCCTCGGCGGCCAGGACAAGTTCACCGACCGCCGCCCCTACGCCGACCCCGCCCTCCTGCTCCCGACCGGCATCGCCACCACCCTCGTACAGGGCCGCTCCGACATCGTCGTCCCCCAGGCCGTCGCCGAGGCGTACGCCGACGCCGCGGCCAAGGCGGGCGAGGTCGTGGGCCTGACCCTGCTGGAGGAGGTCGGCCACTTCCCCCTCATCGACCCGGCGGCGGACGCATGCGCGGTGGTGGTGGAGGAGATCGCACAACTGGCGTGGTGACCAGCTACCGCCCCCACCCCTCCCCACCCCTCCCCACCCCTCCCCACCCCTCCCCAGCCCTCCCGCCCCCTCCCGACTCCTCAGCCCCTTCTCAACTCCTCCCCGCAGATACCCGTAGTACCTGAGAGCTACCTCCAAGGTGAGCTCCCGGGCGGGACGCCGACGACGCCCCCCGATCCATAACTTCCTTCCCAGAGCGGCCCGAAGGACGGGCGGCGCGGAGGGGAAGGGGCGGGTGACATGGGGGTCGCGACATGGCCGGAGGCGGACCTCCGACCACCCACGGAACCGAGCCCGCAACCGGCACCACCGCGAACGCCGTCCGCTCGCACCCCCTGGCCGGCCCGCCTCCGCCGCACACTCCTCGCCCTCCTCGTGGCCACGGCCGTGACCGTCCCGGTCTCCGCCGCGGCCCACCCCCGGATCCCCGCCCCGCTCCCGGCATCGCTCGCCCCACCGACCTCGACGACCCTCCGGTCGACGTACGAGGCCAACCGCGCGAACGCGGAGGAGGCGTCCCGTATGGCCGACACCCACGGCGACCGCAGCCGGGCAGCGACGGACCGGTGGCTGGCGGCACCCGCCCGACAGCTCCTGGCGTTCGACGGCCGAGGCGCGGGCCAGGCCGTGGAGGTCCTGGGCGATCTGCTGACGGCCCGCCACATAGCGATCCTGGTCCCGGGATCGGACACCAGCCTGGACACGTACGACCGCTTCCACGAGGCCGCGGCGGCCCTGCACGACCGCACGGGCCCGGACACAGCGGTGATCGCCTGGCTCGGCTACGAGACGCCGGGCACGATCAGCACGACGGTCCTCACACCGACCCGGGCGGACCGGGCGGCGCCTCACCTGCGCACGTTCGTCCGCGAACTACGGGGCCTGGTGGGCGACTCGACCAGCATCGCCCTGCTCTGCCACTCCTACGGCTCGGTCGTCTGCGCCCGAGCGGCCACCGGTCTCGACGACATGGACGACCTGGTCCTGATCGGCAGCCCCGGCACGGGCGCGGACAGCGCGGCGGCCCTGCACACCTCGGCCCGCGTCTGGGCGGCCAGAGGCACGGACGACTGGATCGCCATGGTCCCCCACACCCGAGCCGCCCTCTTCGGCACCACCATCGGCTTCGGCCCCGACCCCACGTCCCCCTCCTTCGGCGCCCACGTCTTCCCCGCGGGCTCCGCCGGCCACAGCGACTACTTCACCCCCCACTCCACCTCCCTCGACAACCTCGCCCACATAGCCCAAGGCACCCTCCCGGAGCCCACCCATGCATAACCCCCACGCCCCAACGCCAACGGCTACAGCCCACCACCACCCGACAACGAACAACGCCCGCAAGCCCGCGACGAGCAAGGCACACAAGCCCGCGACGAACAACGCACTTGAGCCCGCAACGGACGACGCACTCGGGACCGCGACGAACAACGCACCTGGGACTGCGCCGGTCAGAGAAACCGAAGCCGCAGCACGCATCCACCCCGAACCCGCAGCACGCACCCGCCCCGAACCCGCAGTCGCCGACGGCGCTCAACCCCCACAGGGGCCACCCGCACCCGACGACGATTCCCGCACGGGCGGTGCGGGTGGGAAACCAGATCCGGCCGAAGGCCGGATGCCCCCCAACGCACCCGCACAGACCCCCCACCCCAAGCCCTCCAGGCACCCCAGGCACCCCAAGCCACCCAAGAACCCCAAGCTCCTCCCCACCCCCCTCCACCGAGCCGTCCACCACATCGACACCACCACCCCACCCCACCGAGACCGCGCCATAGACGCCCTCCGCGCCCTCGCCATACTCGGCATAATCCTGGGCCACTGGCTGGTCACCGCCCTGGTAGCCGACGGCACCACCCTCCACACCACCAGCCCCCTCCAGCACATGCCCCAACTCGCCCCCATCTCCTGGCTGTTCCAGACCCTCGCCGTCTTCTTCCTGGTGGGCGGCCACGTGGCCACGAGGAGCTACACCTCCGCCCGATCCCGAGGCACCCCGTACACCCACTGGCTCCGCACCCGCCTGACCCGCCTGTTCCTCCCGGCCGCCGCCCTCCTGACGCTCTGGACGGCGATCACGCTCACCCTCCTGGCCACCGGCACCCGCATGGACACGGTCCACACCCTCCTGAAGCTGGCCCTGTCCCCGCTGTGGTTCCTCCTGGTCTTCGCGGCGCTGACCGCGGCAACCCCTCTCCTCACCCGCCTCAACCCGCTCTGGCCCTTGGCCGTGGTCCTCCACGTCGACCTCGTCCGTTTCGGCCTCGGTGGCCCCCAGGCCGTCGGCTGGCTCAACCTGGCCGCGGGCTGGCTGGTCCCGTACACCCTGGGCGCGGCCTGGACCCGAGGCGAACTGGAACGCCTGCGCGCGGGCTGGACCCTGCTGCTGTCCGGCACGGCGGCGACGGCCGCCCTGATCCTCTGGGCGGGCTACCCGGCGTCGATGGTCGGCGTCCCCGGCGCCCAGATCTCCAACCTGAACCCACCCACCCTGGCCGCCGTCACCTTCGGCCTGGCCCAGTGCGGCCTGGCCCTGCTCCTGCGCGGCCCCCTCCGCCGTACGCTGCGCCGCCGTCCGGTGGCCTGGGCGGCGGTGGCGCTGGTCAACCTCTCGGCGATGACCGTGTTCCTCTGGCACCAGACGGCGATGATGGCGACGACCGCCACGGGCCTGGCGGCGGGCCGCCTCCCCGGCCTGCACACCCTCCCCGACGACCTGACCTGGGTGGCCGCCCGCCTGGCCTGGCTGCCGGTGTTCACGCTCGCGCTCCTGCTCTGCTGGTCCGCGTTCCACGGCTACGAGAACCGCCGCCCGCGCCGGACCTCCCGGGCGATCCGGTCCCGTACGACCCGGTCCCGTACGACCCCCCAACCGCAGAACTCACCGGCCCAAGCGGTGCGCCATGCCTAGGGTGTGGGGAATGAGTGGGGTGGAGAAGCGGCTGACCGGAGGGCTACGGCTGCTGCGCGAGGACCTGGGGAGCGCCAGGCCGCACCCGCTGCCACCCTCCGCCCGGCTGCGCCGGCTTCCGCACGGTCTGGTCGTCGTCCTCGCGTTCGTCACCATGCTCGGCAACATCGACCAGATGGACGACCGCTACCAACTGGGCGGCGAGTACACGCTGTTGTGCTCACTGGCCCAGGCGGCGGCCGTGGTGCTCGCGCTGTGGTGGCCGGTGCCGGCGTGGTGGGGCTCCATGGTCGTCACCACGGTGGTGGCCCTCGGTGTCCGGGCCCGGCTCTTCGCCGAACAGACCGACACCGGCTCGCGTTTCCAGCGGCCGGACTTCCCCGAGACGGGCACCGGCCTCACCAACCCGCTTCCCCAGAGCACGGTCGACCACGACGTGCCGTGGCCGTGGAGTCCGATGGGGCTGGTCGCCCACGCGCTGATCCTCTTCCTCCTCGCGCTGCGCCTGCCCAACCGCGTGGTGATCGAGGTGCTGGTGCTGACCACGCTGGGCACCTTCGCCCTCCAGAGCCTCGCCGGCTCCCGTCCGTACGCGTCGACGAGCCCGCTGGCGCTGGCCCTGTTCGCCGGTGCCGCCCTGCTCGGCAGTGCCATGCGCGGCCGTCGCGAGGCCCGCACCCAGCTCGTCGAGCAGACGAGCATCACCGCCGAGGAGCGCGCCCGCCGCACCGTCCTGGAGGAGCGCAGCCGTATCGCGCGCGAGCTGCACGACGTGGTCGCCCACCACATGTCGGTGATCTCGATCCAGGCCCAGGTCGCCCCGCACCTCGTGGAGAACCCCTCCGAGGAGCTGAGGGAGAACCTCCAAGGCATCCGGCAGAACGCGCTGGAGGCCCTCACCGAACTCCGCCGGGTCCTCGGTGTCCTGCGCTCCGAGAACGTGTCGGACACCGGCCCCGACGACCCGCACGGCGCGGCGGCCGCCGCCGAGGGCACCGCCCCGCACGCCCCGCAGCCCACCCTGGACCGGCTCGACGCGCTCATCGACAACACTCGCGCGGCCGGTCTGCGGGTCGTCACCGAGATCGAGGGGGAGGTGAGACCGCTGTCGCCGGGTGTGGAGCTGTCGGCGTACCGGATAGTGCAGGAGGCATTGAGCAACGCGCTGCGGCATGCGCCCGGGTCGACCGTTCGGGTGGAGCTGACCCACTTCCCGCGCGGGCTGCAGGTGCGGGTGATCAACTCCCGTCCCGTGCACAGGGCGCCGCCGTCGCCCGGCGCCGGGCACGGGCTGCTCGGTATGCGTGAGCGGGTCGCCATGCTCGGTGGCACCCTCATGGCGACCGAGACCTCTCACGGCGGCTTCGCCGTCGTGGCCTTCCTCCCCCGCAACGGCGGCCCCGGTGGCGATCCCTCGGAACGCGCACCGGACACGACAGGAGAACAGAGTCCATGACCAGCAGCGCCATTCGTGTAGTGATCGCCGACGACCAGCAGATGGTCCGGCAGGGCTTCTCGGTGCTGCTCAACACCCAGCCCGACATCGACGTCGTCGGCCAGGCGGTGCACGGCCTCGACGCGATCGACAAGGTCACCGAACTCGCCCCGGACGTCGTCCTGATGGACATCCGCATGCCCGAGCTGGGCGGTATCGAGGCCACCCGGCGCATCACCACCGAGCACCCGCACATCAGAGTCCTCGTCCTCACCACCTTCGACCTCGACGAGTACGTGTACGAGGCGCTGCGCGCGGGCGCGTCCGGCTTCCTCCTCAAGGACGCCTCCGCCGACCAGCTGGCGGAGGCGGTACGGGTCGTCGCGGCGGGCGACGCCCTGCTCGCCCCCGGGATCACCCGCCGGCTCATCGCCGAGTTCTCCCGTCTCGGCACCACACCCCGCGCCCCGCTGAAGGAGCGTGTCGGCGATCTGACCGAGCGGGAGACGGAGGTGCTCAGCCTGATCGCGCAGGGACTGTCCAACGCCGAGATCGCCCAGCGCCTCGTCGTCGCCGAACAGACCGTGAAGACCCACGTGGGCCGCATCCTGGTCAAACTGGGCCTGCGCGACCGCACCCAGGCGGCCGTCTTCGCCTACGAGTCGGGCCTCGTCCGCCCCACGGGCTACTGAGGAACAGCCACTCGCGTACCCGTACCCGTCGTACCCGCCGTACCCGTAGTACCTGAGACGGACCCGGACAGACCCTCCTCACTGGTGACGACGCCGCCCCGGCCCTCCGCCTACCGTTTTCCATGTGACCGAGACGACCCAGACGCAGACGATGCCCTCGCGCGGCGGGGGCAGGCCGAGCAGCCCGGAGTTCCAGATGGCGATGGACGCGTGGCGCAGGCTGCGGCAGGACCTGTTCCACGACGCGTTCGCCTACCGACCACTGCCGCCGCTGAAGATGGACGGCCCGTTCACCGGACGCCTCTCCGGCCGCCTCCGCGAGTACGCGGCCTGGGCGCCGCACGCGGCCGTCGTGGTGGCCGGCCTGTTCACGGCGACCATCGCGGCCTCGTCCAGCGAGAGCGCGGGCGACCTCGGCGGGCTGCTGGTGGCTCTCCTCGCCTTCTGCCCGGTCCTGCTGACGCTGATCCGGCCCGTGGGGGCCTTCTGGGTGTCCATGGCGGCGACCCCGTTCACCGCCGCGTTCGGCACCATGTGGAGCGACTGGCCGTGGGCGCCCGGCAGCTTCGCTGCCCATCTCGTGGTGATGACGGTCGTGGCCCTGCGCACCCGGCCGCGCATAGCCGCCTGGATGTGGGGACTGACCGCGGCCTACGGCGTGATCGCCGAGATCCTCCCCGGAGCCGGGCACTACGCGTCGAACACGGGCCCGCTGCTGGTCGTCTCCGCGATGTCCCTGCTGGCCGCCTCCGCGCTGACCATACGCCGCAACGCCCAGCGCGAGGTGACCGCGCAGCAGACGGTGACCGAGCACGAGCGGTCCAAGCGCACCCTCCTGGAGGAGCGCACCACCATCGCCCGAGAGCTGCACGACGTGGTGGCCCACCACATGTCGGTGGTCGCCATCCAGGCCGAGGCGGCGCCCTACCGGGTGGAGAACCCGCCGCCGGAGCTGGAGCAGGCCTTCGCCACGATCCGGGAGAACGCGGTGGCCGCGCTCACCGAGCTGCGCCGCGTCCTCGGCGTGGTCCGCGCCGAGGACTACGAGGCCCCGGACGCCCCGCAGCCCACCCTCGCCGACCTCGACGCCCTGCTCGCCAATGTGCGGGAGGCCGGCCTCACGGTCGACAAGGCGGTCACCGGAGCGGTTCGTGAACTCCCGCAGGGCGTGGAGCTGTCGGCGTACCGCATCGTGCAGGAGGCCCTCAGCAACACTCTGCGGCACGCCCCCGGCGCGACCGCCCGCGTGGAGATCGGCTACGTCCTGGGCGGGCTCGGCCTGCGCATAGTCAACGGCCCGTCGCCGGAGGTCACCCTGGTGAAGTCCACCCACGGCACGGGCCACGGCCTCACCGGGATGCGCGAGCGGGTCACGATGCTGAACGGCGAGATGACGACGGCCGAGACGGAGGACGGAGGCTACGAGGTGACGGTGTTCCTGCCGGTGTCCAGTGCGAGCGAGGCCGACGCATGACGATCCGTGTGCTGATCGCCGACGACCAGATGATGGTCCGCGAGGGCTTCTCCGTGCTGCTCGGCGCGATGCCGGACATCGAGGTGGTCGGCGAGGCGGTGAACGGCCGGGACGCGGTCGACCGGGTCCGGGAGCTGTCGCCGGACGTCGTCCTGATGGACATTCGGATGCCCGAGCTGAACGGCATCGAGGCCACCCGGGAGATCGTGGCGTCGGACGGCGGGGCGAGGGTGCTGGTGCTGACGACGTTCGACCTCGACGAGTACGTGTACCAGGCGCTGCGCGCGGGGGCCTCCGGCTTCCTGCTCAAGGATGCCTCCGCCCGGCAACTGGCCGACGGGGTCCGGGTGGTGGCCGCCGGTGAGGCTCTGCTCGCGCCGTCCGTCACCAAGCGTCTGATCACGGAGTTCTCCAAGCTGGCGCAGGCCCCCCGCCCTTCGGCGGCCACGCAGCTGGCGTACGGCGAGCTCACCGACCGCGAGACCGAGGTCCTGGTCCTCATCGCCCAGGGTCTGTCCAACTCGGAGATCGCCGAGCGTCTGGTGGTCGCCGAGTCCACGATCAAGACCCATGTGAGCCGCGTCCTGGTCAAGCTGGGCCTGCGCGACCGTACGCAGGCGGCGGTGTTCGCGTACGAGGCGAGACTGGTCACGCCGGGCTGACCGGTCACGCCGGGCTGGGAGAGCCCCGGTCGGCAGGGCGCCCCTCATTGGCGGGGCACCCCTCGTCGGTAGGACGCCCCTGGTCAGAACGGGGGAACCGGGCTAGCGTCGCCCCATGGCAGCTGCTTCCGATCTCGCTTTCGACCCGTGGGACCCCGACTTCGTGGCCGACCCGTACCCGGCGTACGAGGAGCTGCGGGCCAAGGGGCGGGTGCGGTGGTTCGAGCCCACGAACCAGTGGCTCGTCCCGCACCACGCGGACGTCTCGGCGTTGCTGCGGGACCGGCGGCTCGGGCGGACGTATCAGCACCGGTTCACGCACGAGGACTTCGGGCGGACGGCGCCGCCGGCGGAGCACGAGCCGTTCCACACGCTGAACGACCACGGGATGCTCGACCTGGAGCCGCCGGACCACACGCGGATCCGGCGGCTGGTGTCGAAGGCGTTCACGCCGCGCACGGTGGAGCGGCTGAAGCCGTATGTGGAGGAGCTGGCCGGTGAGCTGGTGGCCGGGCTGGTGGCGGCCGGCGGGGGCGACCTGCTGACGGATGTCGCGGAGCCGCTGCCGGTGGCGGTGATCGCCGAGATGCTGGGGATCCCCGAGTCGGACCGGGAGCAGCTGCGGCCCTGGTCGGCGGACATCTGCGGGATGTACGAGCTGAGCCCCTCGGAGGAGACGGCGAAGCGGGCGGTGCGGGCGTCGGTGGAGTTCTCGGAGTTTCTCCGGGAGCTGATCGCGCGCCGGCGGGCCCAGCCGGGCGAGGACCTGATCTCGGGGCTCATCGCCGCGTACGACGAGGGCGACCGGCTCACCGAGCAGGAGATGATCTCGACCTGTGTGCTGCTGCTGAACGCGGGGCACGAGGCGACGGTGAACGCCACGGTGAACGGCTGGTGGGCACTGTTCCGGAACCCGGAGCAGCTGGCGGCCCTGCGGGCGGACCACGCGCTGGTGCCGACGGCGGTGGAGGAGCTGATGCGGTACGACACCCCGCTGCAGCTGTTCGAGCGGTGGGTGCTGGACGACATCGAGATCGACGGGACGACGGTGCCCCGGGGCGCGGAGATCGCGATGCTGTTCGGCTCGGCCAACCATGACCCGGCGGTCTTCGCCGACCCGGGGAAGCTGGACCTCGGCCGCAAGGAGAACCCGCACATCTCGTTCAGCGCGGGCATCCACTACTGCATCGGCGCACCCCTGGCCCGTATCGAACTGGCGGCCTCGATGACCGCCCTTCTGGAGAAGGCCCCGACCCTCGCCCTCGCCACGGAGCCGACCCGCAAGCCGAACTTCGTGATCCGGGGCCTGGACGGCCTGGCCGTCGAGCTCTGAGGAACGCCCGCCGCCCGACTCCGGCCTTGGCCCGGGCTCGGCTGTCGGCCCCGGTCAGGGCCCCCTCCGCCGGGCCAGCACCAGTGCGATCGCCAGGCAGACGACGGCTGGGAGGGCGGCCCCGGCGAGGGCGACGAACGGAAGCTCGGTGGCGAGGACGGTGTAGTCCATGTCCTCGCCCTCGAAGCCGCCCCGGAGATGGCGTCGCGTGCGGTCCGAGGTGCTCCAGACGAGCGTCGTGGCCACCATGCCCACCGCCGACAGCGCACACCCTCCACAGCCCAACGCGCCGTGCCGATCCAGTTCCCGGCGCGCTGCTCCCCGGCCCTCTGGCTCTCGTTTCTCTGACTCTCGCTTCTCCGGTCCCAGTCGGTCCATGACCGGAGGGACGCGTCGGGTGCGGCGGTGGTTCTTGGTTCGCCGGAGCGTCCTGTTCAGCCCTGTCCTCAGCTGCTGAGATCCCGCCGCCGCAGTCCGGCCAGACCGCCCGCCACCAGCGCCGCCGCGAGCGCGGTCAGGGTCAGGACCGGTGTCCACCGCATCTCGCCGCCCGGCAGCTTCGGGAGGTGGCCGAAAGGGGAGAGGTCGAGGACGAGTTGGGGGGCGTCGAGGACGGGGCCGATCCAGCCGATGAGGAGGACGGCTCCGGCCAGGCCCCAGGCCGCCGGCACGGCACGGGGGGCGAGGCCGTGGAGCAGGACGGCCGCGCCGCCGACGACCCAGGCCCCGGCGACCTGGACGAGGCAGGCGCCCAGGATCGGGCCGGCCTCCTTGCCGTAGCCGAGGGTGAAGCCGAGGCCGGCGAGGAGCATGATCCACACGGTTCCGCCGAAGGCGACGGCCAGATGTCCGGCGGCCCAGCGGAGCCGGCCCACCGCGCCCGCGAGAAGCGGTTCGGCGCGCCCGGAGGTCTCCTCGCCGTGCAGGCGCAGCACCGCGCCGACGACGTAGAGCGCGGCGATCAGGCCGAGCATGCCGATCATCGAGGAGAGGAAGGCGTTGGTGAGGCCGGACTGGCCGCCCATGCGCTCGAAGATCTCGCGGGCGGCCTCGTTGTCGCCGACGAAGTCGGCCGTGCCCTCGGTCAGCCCGCCGTAGACGAGGCCGGTGAGGAAGAAGCCGATGCTCCAGCCGAGGACGTTGCCGCGTTGCAGCCGCCAGGCCAGCGCGCCGGCCGTACCCAGGCGTCCGGCGGCCGGTCCGGGCCGGGTCGGCAGGAAGCTCATGCCGACGTCCCGGCGGCCGGCGAGGGCGTACGCCACCGCCGCCTGGATCGCCGTCGCGGCCACGAACAGCAGCAGCACCCACCACCGCTCGTTCGCGAACGAACGCTCGTTTTCGAGCCACCCCAGCGGCGACACCCACGTCCAGAAAGACGAACCTTCGTTCTCGGAAGCGTCGCCCGCCGCCCGCAGGACGAACGCCGCGCCCAGCACCCCCGCCGTGAGCCCCCGCGCCAGCCGCGCGCTCTCCGTCAGTTGGGCCACGACCGCCGCCATCGTCGCGAACACCATCCCGACGCCGGCGATGCCCAGCCCGAAGGCGAGCGCGCCCGCCGTGCTGTGACCGGCGAGGCCGAGGGTGACGAGCAGGGCCAGCCCGGCGTTGGCGACGGCCGCCGTGAGCAGGGCGGCGGTCAGGGAGGCCCGGCGTCCGACCGTGCCGGAGGCGATCAGTTCCTGGCGGCCGCTCTCCTCCTCGTCGCGGGTGTGGCGGATGACGACGAGGAGGCTCATGACGGCGGCGAGGAGACCGGCGTAGACGCCGACGCGCCAGGCGGTCAGGGCGCCGAGGGAGTCGTCGAAGACCGGGCCGACCAGGGCGCGCAGCGAGGAGTTGGTGGTCATCTGGCGCATGAGGTCGGCGCGTTCGGCGGCGGTGCCGTACAGGCTCTCCAGGCTGCTCGGCATGGAGAGGACCATCAGCCCCGTCACCACCACCCAGACCGGCACCATCACCCGGTCGCGGCGCAGGGCGAACCGCAACAGAGTTCCCGTACCGGCCAGTTGGCGGGTCCCGCCGGATCGTACGGTGAACGGGTCGGCTGCGGTGGCGGTCATCGCGCGGTCACCTCTGTCACTTCTCCCGCCTGGTCTCCCGCCTGGTCTCCCGTCTGGTCTCCCGCCTGGTAGTGCCGCAGGAACAGTTCCTCCAGGGTCGGGGGAGTGGAGGTCAGGGAGCGTACGCCGGTGTCGGTCAGGGAGCGCAGGACGGCGTCGAGTTTGTCGGTGTCGACCTGGAGGTGGACGCGGTGGCCCCGGACGTCGAGGCCGTGGACGCCGGGGAGGTGGGCCAACCCGTTGGGCGGACCGGCGAGTTCGGCGGTGACGGTGGTGCGGGTCAGATGGCGCAGGTCGGCGAGGGAGCCGCTCTCCACGGTGACGCCCTTGCGGATGATGCTCACCCGGTCGCACAACTCCTCGACCTCGCTGAGGATGTGGGACGAGAGCAGGACCGTACGGCCCCGGTCGCGCTCCTCCCGTACGCAGCGCTGAAAGACCTCCTCCATCAGCGGGTCGAGGCCCGAGGTGGGCTCGTCGAGGATGAGGAGGTCGACGTCGGAGGCGAAGGCGGCGACGAGGGCGACCTTCTGGCGGTTGCCCTTGGAGTAGGTGCGGCCCTTCTTGGTGGGGTCCAGTTCGAAGCGTTCCATCAGCTCGGCGCGGCGCGCGGTGTCCAGGCCGCCCCGCAGCCGGCCGTACAGGTCGATGACCTCGCCGCCGGAGAGGTTCCGCCACAGGGTCACGTCGCCGGGGACGTACGCGATCCGGCGGTGCACCTCCACCGCGTCCTTCCACGGGTCGCGGCCGAGGACCTGCGCGGCACCGGAGTCGGCGCGCAGCAGGCCGAGCAGGACGCGGATGGTGGTGGACTTTCCGGCGCCGTTGGGGCCGAGGAAGCCGTGGACCTCGCCGGTCTCGACGGTGAGGTCCAGGCCGTCCAGCGCATGGGTCCGTCCGAAGGACTTGTGCAGTCCGGCGACGGTGATGGCCTTCGTCATGTTTCAGAACGTACGCTTACTTCAGAAATTTGTGAAGTTAAGGAAGGGTGTGAACTGACGGTAGGCTGGGCGTGGTGTCTGACCAGGGGATATGAGGGGACGCCGGGGGATACCGAGGGAGTTGATCGAGGGATGGCGGATTCGAAGGCCGGTGCCGGTGCCCGTGCCGCTGCCGGGACCGAGGCCGGTGTCGGTGCCGGGGCTGTGGGGCGCGATGCCGAGTCGGTCTCCCGGTTCGTCGAGCACTTCGCGGCGCAGCTCGTCGAGGCCGGGATGCCGCGCATGGCGGCCCGGATCTTCGCCGCGCTCCTCGCCTCCGACACCGGCGCGCTGACCTCCGTCGAGCTGGGCGAACAGCTGAAGATCAGCCCCGCCGCCGTCTCCGGCGGGGTCCGCTATCTCGCCCAGGTGCACCTGGTGTCACGCGAGCGTGAGCCGGGTTCGCGGCGTGAGCGCTACCGCGTCCACAGCGACCAGTGGTACGAGGCCCTCACCAACCGCGAGGCCATCATGAAGCGCTGGGAGGAGGCGTTGCGCGAGGGCGTCGCCAGCCTGGGCGCCGACAGTCCGGCGGGGCGCCGGCTCGCCGAGACCCTCGCCTTCTTCGAGTTCGTCGAGACCGAGGTCGAGGAGATGATGGGCCGCTGGCGCGTACGCCGCGACGAGCTGTTCGGCCAGGGCTGAGGGGCGGCCGGAGTCCGGGGTGGGAGCCGAGTGGCCGGGGGCTACTCGCCGGTCTTCTCCGTACGGCTCGACAGGCGTTCGTGGCGTTGGCGGGCCGCCTGGGGGGTCTGGAGGCCGAGGCCGAAGGCGATCTCCGGCCAGGTCATGCCACGGCCCCGGGCCATGTCGAGGAGGCCGACCTCCAGTTCGTCCATCTCGCCACGGGCGAGGGGGATCAGGGTCAGGGCGGCGGTGATGTCGGCGCGGTCGACCTCCGCCTCGCCGTCGTCGAGGAGGGCGGCACCGCTCAGCAGGTACGAGACCAGCCGGATCGCCTCGTGCGGACCGAGGACATGCGGGTGGACCTGACGGTTCCGCTGCTCGGCCGTACCCGCGTGCCGCTCGGCGATACGGAACAGCGCCGTGTACACGCGCTGGGCGCGCGCCTCGTCGGCACTCGGGGGCGTGAAGGGGTCTGTGGGTGACGTCATGTGTTCAGCGTGCGATGCAAACACTTTGTTGTCAACGGATTATTTCTGACGACAGTGGGGCGGGCACCCTGGTGAAGGCGTGGGCGGGGAAGGCGACACCCGTCAGTTCTTCGGAGACGGTCCACAGGCGCCGCGCGGTCTCCGGGTCGCTGGCGTTGGGGGAGCGGCCGACGAGGGTGGGGGCGCCGCGCCACTCGCCGAGGCCGTCGGGGCCGACGTAGGAGGCGCCGGGGAGTTCCATGACGGCCGCGTACAGGGTGGGGAGGGCGCCGGCCGCGCTGTCCTGGGCCATGACGCGGTTGGCGAGATGTCCGGCGCCGCGCAGCAGGAAGTTGGCGCCGTGGTTCTGCAGGTTGGTGCTGGACAGGCCCGGGTGCGCGGCCGTGGCGCGGACGGGGGAGCCCGCGAGGGCGAGCCTGCGCTGCAGTTCCAGGGTGAACAGCAGATTGGCCAGCTTGGACTGGCCGTAGGCGGCCACCGGGTTGTACTCGCCCGTCAGGTTCAGGTTCTCGAAGCGGATGCGCGGGCTGCCCGCCATCTTGTGCGCGTTGGACGAGACGGTGACGACGCGGTCCGTGATGTGCGGCAGGAGCAGGTTGGTCAGGGCGAAGTGGCCGAGGTGGTTGGTGCCGAACTGCGTCTCGAAGCCGTCCTTCGTGGCGCCCTCGGGCGTGTTCATGACGCCCGCGTTGTTGATGAGCAGGTCGAGGTCGCCCTGCCAGTCGGCGGCGAACCGGCGGACCGAGGTCAGGTCGGCCAGGTCCAGCGGGCGCACCTCCACGCTGCCGCGCGCGCCGGCGACGGTCGCGGCGGCGGCCTCGCCCCGGCGCGGGTCGCGCACGGCGAGCACGACACGGGCCCCGGCCCGCGCCAGCGCGTCGACCGTGGCGAGCCCGATCCCGCTGTTTGCGCCGGTCACGACGGCGGTACGGCCGGTCTGGTCGGGGATGCGGGCGGTGTTCCAGGCAGGGGTCTTGGTGTGGGGCTGGGAGTGGTTCGTCATGACTCCAATGTATGCATCGCTCACAATGTAGTCAATGCTTACAATGTAGTTGGTGTACACACTCGGATACGCTCAAGACATGAAGAGCCGCCCGTACCACCACGGAGATCTCCGCACCGCTCTGCTGGCCCGCGCCGAGCAGGCGCTCCAGGAGAAGGGCGTGGCCGAGTTGTCGTTGCGCGAGCTGGCCCGTGACATCGGGGTCAGCCCCGCCGCGCCCAGCCGCCACTTCAGGACCAAGCGGGCGCTGCTGGACGCGCTGGCGCTGGAGGGGTTCGACCGTCTGGTGGTTGCGCTGACCGCCGCGCAGGGGGAGGCGGGGGAGTCGTTCGCGGAGCGGCTGGCCGTCCTCACCCGCGCCTACATGGCGTTCGCCACCGCCAGCCCCGCCCTGCTGGACCTCATGTACTCCGTCAAGTACGACCCCACGGCCTCACCCGAACTGGTCGAGGTCTCGCAGCAGTTGCCGGCCCTCGCCAACCGGCTGATCGAGCAGGGGCAGCGCCGGGGCGAGGTCCGCGAGGGTCCGGCGGACGAGATCGGCCTGCCGGTCATGGCCGCGCTGCACGGTTACGTCACCCTCGCGATCGCCGGCGGCATCCCGGCCAACGGCGTCGAACAGGGCCTGGAGGACATGGTGGCCTTCGTACGGCGAGGGTGCGCGCCCTAGCCCAGCCCTCCGGGGCGCGCAGCCCGCGTCACCGCCGTCCGCCGAACTCCCACTCCCGTACCTCGGTCTCGGCGTACCGTTCCCCCGCCAGTACGGCGCGCGCCGCGTCCCCCTCCGGGGCGCGGACCAGGGCCGCCGTGCCCAGCCAGGCCGTGCCGTCGTCGGACAGCAGCGGCCCGTACGCGATCAACTCGTCCCGCCACGCGGCCGGTACGGCGAGGCCGGCGGCGCCACCCGAACCCGCACCCGGGCCGGGGGCGATGCCGAGGTCCGGTGCGAGGCCGAGCACCAGGTAGCGGCGGCCGCCGCCCGTGCGCCCGCCCGGGAACTCCCACATCGTGCGGCCGAGCAGGTTCCGCCAGCGGCGCAGCAGCACGTCCCGGAACACGCCCGCCTGGTAGTTGGGCTCGTCGAAGGCGAACGCCCGTGCCGCGGCGGGATCCGGCAGGTCGACGATGTGCACGCTCCCGGAGGGCGTCTCCCCGTCCGCCGCGAAGGTCGGACCACGGGCGATCAGCTCCTTCGCGTACCCGTCCATGTACGACCAGTGCGCCTCCACCAGCCCCTCCCGTAGGTCGAGAGTGCCGGCCCGGTCACGGTGAAAGCAGAAGAACTCCATGCCCCGCAGCCTTACCGACCCGCCCCGGGGTCTCAACGGACTTATGTATCCAGGGGCTTGCGGGGGCCGGATCCCACCGGTGGACACGGCTCGACGCCGTGGCCGATGATCGCCGCATGATCCGTACCGCCACCGTGCACGACATCGCGGAGATCGTCGCGATGATCCGCGAACTGGCCGCCTACGAGAAGGCCGTCGACCAGGCCCGGGCCACCGAGGAGCAGCTCCGCGAGGCGTTGTTCGGCGAGCACCCGGCGGCGTACGCGCTGATCGCGCAGGACGACGACACGGGCGGAACCGTCGGCTACGCCCGCCCGTGGCGCGGGGCACGGCAAGGCGCTGCTCGCGGCCCTCGCCGCGCTCTGTGAGCGGAGGGGTTACGAGCGTTTCGAATGGTGGGTGCTGGCCTGGAACGAGCCGACGATCGACTTCTACAAATCGCTGGACGTCGAATTCCTCGACGAATGGAGGGTGTGCCGCCTCAGCGGCGAACCCCTCGGCGCACTCGCCGCCCAGGCCCCAACCGTCCACGCGCTGCGCACTGACTAACATGCATGCCGGAACCCCGGCTCGATTACGGCGAGCCGGGGTTTCCAGTGGTGCGTTGAGGCCTTCAGGCCTCGGTTGTCAGTTTCAGTGGTGTCCGTTGTGCCCGTTGATCACGCGGAAGCTGCCCACGACAACCACGTCTTCCAGTTCCTGATCCCCGGCGACCGCGTGGCTGGAGCTGCGCGGGCCGACCGTGGCAACGGGAGCGCCGTTGTCACAGGTGAGCCCGTTGTAGAACTCGACGGTCCGCTCGCTCTCGTTCCGGATGTTGAAGCTGGTGGTGTCGAACTGGTCGATGATGCTGTTCAGGTTGACCACGGCGACGCAGGAACCCGGGTCGGCGGAGTACGACCGCTCGTTGATGTAGATACGGCCCTCCTCCCTGTTGTCACCCCGGTCACCGCGACCCTCGCCCCGCTTGCCGTTCCAGTTGTTCTCCTTCCCCCCGGAGTCCGACGCCGCGTTCGAGCCGGCCTCGGTGCCCGTGCCGTTGCCGCCGCGCGGGGCAGGGGCGGGGGCGGCGTCCTGGACGATCGTGGTGGACCGGGGAGCGGACTCCAGGGCGGAGCTGGCGTAGGTGACACCGGTGGCGGCCGCGACTGCCACGCCGACGGAGGCGGCGATCACTGTGACTTTACGAGTGCGCAATGCACTTCCCCTTCTCTTCGTTCTCGTCGACAGGACCTGCCGACGAGAACGAACGTAATGACGGCCAATTCGGCTGTCATTTCGAGCAGGCTTGGAGAAGTGTGAAAATAGGGCTGAACGGCCGCGCGAAATGTCGCCCCGGAGGGTGACGATGGATGACGATCGGCGCGCCTGACACCCCATCAAAATATGGCAATGAGCAGGCACTTTGATTCGAGGGGAGCGTCTGTTCGGAACACACTGACACGTCGTCACCCTCTTGGACGTGCCGTGCGCGACCCGACCCATGACCACCTGTCAGGTCACCTCTCGCTGCGCCCGACTGACGACGCATCAAGAAGCCTCAGGGGTACATCAATAAGCAATGCGGCCCCCCGCGTGAATTCCACGCCGGGAAATGCTCGGCAACGGCGTGTCGCGCGTTTTCGCGGGCCCCGTCGTGCCTATAGTGATCGGTCCTCCGCCCCGCCCTCACCCCGGCAGCGTCAGCCCCCACGCCCCCTCCCGTACCGTCCACGTCCGTGTTCGTACGGGCCCGGAGACCAGGGAGTCCGCCCGGTAGCGGAAGTCCGCGCCGGAGACTGTGACCCGGTGGCCGGTGGCATGCAGAGCGGACGCCGCGGCGCCCAGGGACACCGGACGGATCTCGACGCGGGCGCCGCCGTCCATGCCGGGTGTGATCGACACAGCCTCCACCGGCTGGTCGAGGTCGACGAGCATCACCCCGTCCACCTCCACCCGCAGCCGCGCGGGCCCGGCACCGCCGCCCGCGGAGACCCGTATGCGCGAGGGCCGCAGCGGACGGGACATCCGGGCGGGCCGCACCGGCCGCGTGGACAGCGTACGGGCGAGGGACTGCGGCCAGGCGCGCAGCCAGGAGTGATGGCCGGACGACGAGCCGTGGTCCTCGTCCGCGCCCCCGGCCCCTGTCTCCCGCCCCGTACCCGAATTCGCGCCACCGCCCGTACCCGGACCATCGCCCCTACCCGGACCACCGCCCATGCCGGAGCCGTCCCCCGTTCCCGAGCCGTCACCCCCACGGGAGCCACCGGCCGTGCCCGCTCCCCTTCCCCTCCCCGTTCCTGCTTCCGTCCCGGGACTCGCCCCCGCCCCCGCCCCCGCCCCCGGGCCCGATCCTGCCCCGTGGCCTTTCCCTCTGCCCAGTCCTCCCAGCCCTCCCAGTCCCAGTCCCCGTCCCAGCCCGAGGCCCAGTCCGAATGCCGGGCCCGAACCGTCGCCCCCACCGGAGCCGCCAGCCATCCCCCTGCCGTCCATGCCGCCCATGCCGTCCATGCCGTCCATGCGGTCCGGTGAGGAGGACGTGCCCGGCAGGGCCGGGATGCGGAGGGTGCCCAGCACCACGCCGTCGCTGTCGTCGACCAGCAGATCGAGCCGGTGCTCGACGCCGTCGAGGGCGGCGCGGGCCGCCGCGACCGCGCCCGTGGGGACGCCCAGGGAGTGGGCGAGGCCCAGGGCGGAGCCCACGGGGACCAGGGAGAGGGCGCACGCCCCCAGCTCCCGCCGCCGATGCAATAGAGCCACCGTCCGCAGCAGTGCGCGGTCGTCGCCGACCACCACCGGACGCCGTGAACCGCGTCGGACGAGCGCCCGCGCGAATTCCTCGGGGCCCTCCGGAAGACACACCTTCGTGCTCGCCGCACCCGCGCTGAGCACGTCTTTCGCGATCCGTACGGCCTCGCCGTCCGTGCGACGGGCGAGGGGGTCGATGACCACGAGGAGCTGGTCGTCAGTCGCCACCTCGGTCCTGCCTCGCTTCCTCGGGTAGCATCTTTGTGCAAGAGCCCCTTGCGCTATTGCGCCAGGGGCTTCGTCTATTCCGGGGCATCCGGGTCCTACAGGTGCGACCAACGGCGGTCGCGGTGCACGCGACGGTAATGAGCCACCGCGTACGCCCCCGACCTTGGACATGCCCCGCCCGGAAGGGGTGTACGCGCGTGCCCGCACTTGTGCTGCTCGGTGCTCAGTGGGGTGACGAAGGCAAGGGAAAGGCGACGGACCTGCTAGGCGGATCCGTCGACTATGTGGTGCGCTACCAGGGCGGCAACAACGCCGGCCACACGGTAGTCGTGGGTGACCAGAAGTACGCCCTCCACCTTCTCCCTTCCGGGATCCTCACTCCGGAGTGCACTCCGGTCATCGGTAACGGTGTCGTAGTCGACCCGTCGGTCCTGCTCTCCGAGCTGAGCGGTCTGAACGAGCGCGGCGTCGACACGTCCAAGCTCCTGATCAGCGGAAACGCTCACATCATCACGCCCTACAACGTGACGGTGGACAAGGTCACCGAGCGCTTCCTCGGGAAGAGGAAGATCGGGACGACCGGCCGCGGCATCGGACCGACCTACGCCGACAAGATCAACCGGGTCGGCATCCGCGTCCAGGACCTCTACGACGAGTCGATCCTGACGCAGAAGGTCGAGGCGGCCCTCGACGTCAAGAACCAGCTGCTCACCAAGCTCTACAACCGCCGCGCGATCTCCGTCGACCAGGTCGTCGAGGAACTGCTCGTCTACGCGGACAAGCTCGCGCCCTACGTCACCGACACGGTCCTGGTGCTCAACCAGGCCCTCGACGACGGCAAGGTGGTCCTCTTCGAGGGCGGTCAGGGCACGCTCCTCGACATCGACCACGGCACCTATCCGTTCGTCACCTCCTCCAACCCCACCGCGGGCGGCGCCTGCACGGGCACGGGCGTCGGACCGACGAAGATCAGCCGCGTCATCGGCATCCTCAAGGCCTACACGACACGTGTCGGTGCCGGACCGTTCCCGACGGAGCTGTTCGACGAGGACGGCGAGGCGCTGCGCCGCATCGGCGGCGAGCGGGGCGTCACCACCGGCCGTGACCGCCGCTGCGGCTGGTTCGACGCGGTCATCGCCCGCTACGCGACCCGCGTCAACGGCCTGACGGACTTCTTCCTCACCAAGCTCGACGTCCTCACCGGCTGGGAGCAGATCCCGGTCTGCGTGGCGTACGAGATCGACGGCAAGCGCGTCGAGGAACTCCCGTACTCGCAGTCCGACTTCCACCACGCGAAGCCGATCTACGAGACCCTGCCGGGCTGGTCCGAGGACATCACGTCCGCGAAGTCCTTCTCCGATCTCCCCAAGAACGCCCAGGCGTACGTCAAGGCGTTGGAGGAGATGTCCGGCGCCCCGATCTCCGCGATCGGCGTCGGCCCGGGCCGCGACGAGACGATCGAGATCAACTCGTTCATCTAGGACGTCGTCCGGCTCCACCCCGCTCCCTCCTACCGGACACCGGCCGGGCCCGCGCAGGCGTGCCCGGCCGGGCCTATCCTGGAAAGTGCGCAGACTTACGCATATCGGGCAACCGATCGGGCAACCGGAGGAAGTGAGTGCGATGCGCGTTCTCTTCAAGGCGCGGTTCGATACGGAGAAGTCGAACGACGCCATTCGCAACGGCACGCTGGGGAAGCTGATGCAGGCCTCCATGGAGCAGGTCAAGCCGGAGGCGGCCTACTTCACCACCGACAACGGGCACCGCACCTGCTATCTGGTGTTCGACATGCAGGACAGTTCCCAGATGCCGGCGATCGCCGAGCCGTTCTTCCTGGAACTGGGCGCGGATGTCACCTACACCCCGGTCATGAACCCCGAGGACCTGCAGAAGGGGCTCTCGGCGACCGGGCGCTGAGTCTCGGGATCGTCGGGGCTCAGCTGAAGACGATCATCGAGCCCTGGGCCAGGCTGCGGGTCGCCGCCGCGTGCAGGCCCAGCCAGACGTGCCGTTCGCGGGCGAAGGGGCTGGGATCGTAGGGCGCCGGAACGGCCGGTTCCTCCAACTCCGTGGGTGCGAGCGGTGCTTCGGGAGGCGACGGCGGGTTCGCCGGGTCGATGCCGATGGCCGCGGCCACGAACTCCAGTTCCCTCAGCAGGCCCTGGGAGGAGCCCAGGGGGCCGCCGCCGGCGAGCAGTTCGTCGCTGGAGAGGGGCTGCGGGAAGTCGACGGGGACGTAGGCGCCCGCGTGGTCGTAGTGCCAGACCAGATGCGACTGCTGGGCCGTGCCCTCGAACATCTCCAGCAGCTGCTCGTAGTCCCCGCCCAGCGCGTCCACCGGTGTCACCGCGAGGCCGCACACCTGGAGCAGATAGGCCCGGCGCAGGAAGTGCAGCGCGTCGTAGTCGAAGCCCGCGACGGGGGCGACCTCGCCGGTCAGGCCCGGCATGTACTGGTACACCGGGACCGGTGGCAGCCCGGCCTCACCCAGCAGCTTGTTGTAGAGCGCGAGTTCCTCGGCGAAGGGGTTGTCGGGCGTGTGGCAGAGCACGTCGACGAGCGGGACCAGCCAGAGGTCACAGGCCAAAAGAGAACTCCTCGGTCATCCGGCACGTACGCACACGCACGGTAGGGCTACGTTCGCGTACGGCACACAGTGGTCAGGGAAGCGTAGTCGCTGGAGGCGGCTTCAGTCCCCGTCGTGCAGATCCCATACCCACACACCGCCCACCCACTTACCGGGTCGCCCGACCAGCTTCTCCACGGCTTCCCGCAACTGTGCGTCGTAGTGCTGCGGGCGCAGGACGAGGGCGCCCGCGTGCCAGTACGCGAAGTCCTTGCGCGCCTGCGCCTGCCAGTTCACGCCGATCACCGGGACCTTGCCGGTGTAGCGGACGTCACGCAGCAGGTTGGAGGTGTGGCGGGGGACGGCGCCGTAGATGCCGACGCGGTCCTCGCCGAAGGGGCCGTTGAAGTAGCCGCCGGGCATCCGGAACCCGAAGTCCGCCGTGGTCTGCCAGCGCAGGGCCTCCGCGTTGCCCGGGTCCGGCAGCGGCACGGGCACCAGGGTCTCGCCGGCCCCGGTGTCGACGTACGACGTCCATGTGCCGTCCGCGATGAACGCCGGGACCTCGGCGCGCTCCACCGACCGCAGCGGGGCCGGGACGATCGGGAGGAGGGCGAGGGTGACGGCCAGGAAGCCGACGTAGCGGGTGCCGAGGCCGGGGGCCGTCGCGAGGCGGGCGCAGGCGATCGCCAGCAGCATGCCGAGGACCGGGGCGCAGATCATCGCCACCCGGCCCTCGATGACCGACTCGAACAGCGGCTTCTCGGCGAGCAGCGCCCACGGGCCCGGGAGCACCAGGTCCGTCTGCGGCAGCCGGAACTCCTTGCCGAGGGAGAGGACGGCCGCCGCGACGGCCGTGCAGGCCAGCGCCTTCACCAGGGCACGTTCCCACAGCCGTACGACGATGCCGAGGGCCAGCAGGACCAACGGCCAGCCGTAGAAGGCGTTCTGCTCGGTGATGTTCAGGGAGAGGGCGTCCGCGCGCTCGCGGTCGCCCGCGAGGAGGGAGCGTTCGGCGAAGGAGAGCAGGGCGAGCGGGCTGTTGCCGGCGTTGTCGCCGTGCGCGATGTTGCCGTAGCTCTGCGGGCCGAAGAACTGCCAGGAGAGCGGGAAGGTGACGAGGGGGAGCGCGACGACGACCGCGATGCCGAGGCCCTTGAGGAGCGGGCGCCAGGCCTCGCGGGCCACGTCCGGGCGGACGGCGCCGTACGCGGCGGCGAAGAGCAGCATGCCCATCGCGGCGAGCAGGAGGGGTTCCTCGCCGAGGAAGATCTGATAGGCCGCCATCAGACCGAGGACGATGCCGTCCCGGCGGGTGCGGGAGCCCGTGCACAGGCGCAGCGCCCGGTCCACGATCAGCGGGATCATGAACAGGACGACGAAGTTCGGGTGCGCGTTGGCGTGGCTGACCATCGGCGGCGCGAAGGCGGCGAGGGCCGCACCGGCGAAGGCCGCGCCCCGGTGCCGTACGACCCGCTTGACGATCAGCCAGTACCAGGCGGCGGCCGTGGCGGCGAGGCCGAGCGTCATCACCAGGGCGAGGGTGACGGCCGGGCCGAGGAGGAGCGTGACCGGGGCGAAGGGGGCGGACAGGCCCAGCATGACCGTGTTGGCCATCAGGTTCACGCCGTCGGGGAAGCCCTGGAAGGTGGTGAAGAGCGGGTTGCGGAAGTGGACGAGGTTGTCGGCCGTGACCGCGAAAAACCACTCCCACTGGTTCTGGTCCTGGAGCGAGTCCGGGAGATAGCGGCCGTTCGGATCGAGCCAGCGGCCGCTGTAGAGGGCCACCGCCATCAGGAGGAAGCCCAGGACCGCGAGGACGTCCGCGCGGCGGACGGTACGCGCCCGCAGGACGGCGAGTTCACCGAGGACCCGGGCGTAGTCGCGCGGCCGGATCTTCGAACCGGGCTGGTGGGACCAGCGGACGGGGACCTCGACGACGGGCCAGCCGCTGCGCCGGAAGTACCGCAGGATCTCCACGTCGATGCCGAACCCGTCGAGCCGGGACGCGGCGAAGGCCTCACGGGCGTGGTCGCCGTCGAACAGCTTGAAACCGCACTGGGTGTCGCGGATGCCGGGCACCGCGACCCCGCGTATGAGGAGGTTCCCGGCCCGGCCCAGCGTCTCGCGCAGCCGGTGCTGATGGCGTTCGATGTGCGCGCCGGGCGCCTCGCGGGAGCCGATCGCGGCCGTGTGCCCGTCGGAGAGCGCCTTGTCCAGGCGCTCCAACTCGTCGATGGGCGCGGAGAGATCGGCGTCCGTGAGCAGCACCCGGCGGCCGTGCGAGGCGAGCACCCCGAGCCGCAGGGCGTGGCCCTTGCCCCGGTTGCGGGGCCCGCCGGAGACCAGCTGGACCCGGGCGTCGCGGGCGGTGACGGCGGCCACGACCTCGGCCGTGCCGTCCGTCGACCCGTCGTCGACGACGATGACCTCCCAGCGGGCGGCGGCCTCGGTCGCCGTGAGGTGGGCGATGATCGCGTCGAGGCTGGGGGCGAGGCGGGCCTCCTCGTTGTACGCGGGCACCACGACGGAGAGATCGACGCTCACCTGCCCGCCGCCGCCCGGCTTCGCGGTGATGCTCATCCGTCCGCCAGTCGTTCCACCAGGGTCAGGGACTGCTCGTCGTACCCGGCGATGATCTCCTGCGCGGTCTGCGCGTCCCGGCGGGTCAGGGCGTCGACGAGATCGGTGTGGTCGGCCCACAGCCGCCCCTTGAGATCGTCCGCCCCGGCCACCCCGCCTGTCGTGCCCGTCCCGGCCGTCCCGTCGTCGCCCTGCCGCAGGTGCTGGACCGCGCACACCCAGGCCTGGACGCGCAGCCGGTGCAGGAAGTCGGTGAGGTACGGGTTGCCGAACATGGCGCTCAGCTCGCGCCAGAACCGCAGGTCGTAGCCGATCAGAATGTCCAGGTCCCCGGCGGTCGCGGCCCGCCGCGCCTCCTCGCCGCGCCGCCGCACCCCGGCGAGCACGGCGGCCGTGCGCGGATCGACCTTGCGGTCGCCGAGCCGCCGGAACATGCCGTCGGTGACCAGGATGCGGGCCTCGACCATGTTCCGGTAGTCGGCCACCGAGTACGCGTGGACCTCGAAACCCCGGTGCTGCACGGCGTCCAGCAGCCCCTGCGCCGACAGGTCCACCAGGGCCTCGCGCACGGGGGTCGCCGAGACGCCGTACTGCTCGGCGATCTCCTTGACCGTGAACTCCTGCCCCGGCTTCAGTCTGCCGGCCAGCACCTCGTCACGGAGCGCGTCCGCGAGCTGCTGTCGCAGGGTGCTGCGGGTCACGGCGCCATTGCCGCCGCCGGTGCCGGGCATCGTGGTCTGGGTCCCCCATCCGCGTAACGCGTACGCATCCTGTGCGTGCTCTCTGAGTTCTCTTACGAGCACGTCACCTTACGCGTTCGGGTTCGACGGAGG
Organism: Streptomyces sp. NPDC107538; assembly: GCF_055657445.1. Taxonomy (NCBI): domain Bacteria; kingdom Bacillati; phylum Actinomycetota; class Actinomycetes; order Kitasatosporales; family Streptomycetaceae; genus Streptomyces; species Streptomyces sp. NPDC107538. The sequence continues at coordinate 642,596 of NZ_JBVKAY010000003.1, forward strand.
TGTTTTCGCCCTTTCTGCTCGGCACCGCGGATTCACGGGGCCTACGCGCGGTCTACGCGGTGTGTTCGTCCGCCACGGACAGGGCCGCGTCCAGGGCGGCGAGGCCCTCCTTGGCCTCGGTCTCGGTGATGGTGCACGGGGGGACGACATGGGTGCGGTTCATGTTGATGAAGGGCCACAGACCGTTCGCCTTGGCGGCGGCGCCGAAGGCGAGCATCGGGGCGTTCGCCTCGCCGGTCGCGTTGTAGGGGACGAGGGGCTCGCGGGTCTCCTTGTCCTTCACCAGCTCCAGCGCCCAGAACATGCCGGTGCCGCGCACCTCGCCCACGCAGGGATGGCGGTCGGCGAGTTCGCGCAGCGCCGGGCCGATGAGCGTGGCGCCGAGGCCGGCCGCGTTGGTGACGACGCCCTCCTCCGCCATGACCTCGATCGTCGCCACGGCGGCGGCGCAGGCCAGCGGGTGCCCGGAGTAGGTCAGACCGCCCGGGTAGGGGCGGCGGGCGAAGGTCTCGGCGATCGCGGAGGAGATCGCGACGCCGCCGAGGGGGACGTAGCCGGAGTTCACGCCCTTGGCGAAGGTCATCAGGTCCGGTACGACGTCGAAGAGGTCGGCGGCGAACCAGGTGCCGGTCCGGCCGAAGCCCGCCATCACCTCGTCCAGCACGAACACGATCCCGTACTTGTCGCACAGCTCCCGGACCCCGGCCAGATAGCCCGGCGGCGGGACCATGATCCCGGCGGTGCCCGGGACGGTCTCCAGGATGATCGCGGCGATCGTCGCCGGCCCCTCGAAGACGATTGTTGTCTCCAGGTGCTCCAGCGCGCGGGCGCACTCCTGCGCCTCCGTCTCCGCGTGGAAACGGGACCGGTAGAGGAACGGCGCCCAGAAGTGCACGACCCCCGCCGTGCCGGTGTCCGACGCCCAGCGGCGCGGGTCGCCCGTGAGGTTCACGGCCTGCTGGGTGCCGCCGTGGTACGAGCGGTACGCGGCGAGGACCTTGGGGCGGCCGGTGTGCAGACGGGCCATGCGGGTGGCGTGCTCGACCGCGTCGGCGCCGCCGTTGGTGAAGAAGATCTTGTCCAGGTCGCCGGGGGTGCGTTCGGCGATGAGGCGGGCGGCCTCCGAGCGGGCCTCGATGGCGAACGCGGGGGCGAAGGTCGTCATCGTGGCGGCCTGTTGCTGGATGGCCGCGACGACCTTCGGGTGCTGGTAGCCGATGTTCGTGTAGACGAGGCCGCTGGTGAAGTCGAGGTAGCGGTTGCCGTCGTAGTCCCAGAAGTACGAGCCCTCCGCGCCGGCGACGGGGAGGGGGTCGATGAGTTCCTGGGCGGACCAGGAGTGGAAGACGTGGGCGCGGTCCTTGGCCTTCACGGTGGCGCCGGTGGCGGGGCTGGGGGCCGGGTGAGGGGTCATGGGGGTGAGGCTAGGGGTGGGGGGTGGGTGGGGGACATCGGCTTTTTGTCTGTGTGCGGGTGGGTGGGCGCGACAGTGTGTCTGGCCTGGGGGGTGAGTGGGTGAGTGGGTGGGCGAGTGCGGGTCCGGTGGGGGCTGGTCGCGCAGTTCCCCGCGCCCCTGAAAAAGCGGGGCTGCGCCCCTGCTTTTTCGGCCCGAAAGGGCCGCGGGCCCGTCAGGGCCTGCGGCCCTTTCAGGGGCGCGGGGAACTGCGCGAGAAGCCCCACCGGCCCGCAGCCGACCTCCCGCCAACCCCTCTCTTGACAGTAAGCTGTCCAAGTGTCAGCATGCTGTCATGAGTCATCACAAGCCTGTTCATCTCGCCGTGTACGACACCTACGCCGACTGGGAGACGGGGCACACGACCGCCTGGCTCGCCCGGGGCGGGTACGAGATCCGGACCGTCGGGCCGGGTCCCGACGCCGTGCGGACCATCGCGGGGGTGCGGATCCAGCCGGACGAGGTGCTGGAGGGGCTGCGGCCGGAGGAGAGCTCGATGCTCGTCCTCACCGGCGCGGACCTGTGGGACATGGGCGACGACCTCGCGCCGTTCGCCAGGAAGGCGCGGGAGTTCCTCGACGCCGGCGTCCCCGTCGCCGCGATCTGCGGGGCGACCGCCGGGCTCGCCAGGGAAGGGCTGCTGGACGACCGCGACCACACCAGCGCGGCCCCCTTCTATCTCGCCGCCACCGGGTACGCGGGCGGCGAGCGGTACGTGGACGCGGACGCCGTGACCGACGCGTCCGGGCTGCTGGTCACCGCCGGCCCCACCGAACCCGTCGCCCTCGCCCGCGAGGTCTTCCGGCTCCTCGGTGTGTACGAGGGAGAGGTCCTCGACGCCTGGTACCGGCTCTTCCACGACTCGGACGCGGAGGCGTACGCCGTACTGGAGGCGGCGGGCCGGTGAGCCGGGAACAGCAGGACCTCCTCAGCCGGGCCGCGCTCGGGGTGTTCCGGCTGAACGGGCAGTTCCTGTCCGTGGCCGAGGAGTTGGCGCGTCCGGCGGGGCTGACCGCCGCCTGGTGGCAGGTGCTGGGCGCGGTGCTGCCCGAGCCGCTGCCCGTCGCCGGGGTGGCCCGGGTCATGGGCATCACGCGGCAGAGCGTGCAGCGGGTCGCCGACCTCCTCGTCGGCAAGGGGCTCGCCGAGTACGTGCCGAACCCGGCCCATCGCCGCGCCAAGCTCCTCGCCCCGACCCCCGCCGGGCGCGCCGCGATAGCGGAGATCGAGCCCGGTCACGCCGCGCTGGCCGCCCGGCTCGCGGAGGCGCTGGGGGAGGAGGGGTTCGCGGAGGCCGTACGGGCGCTCGAACGGCTGTCGGGTGCCCTGGACGGTCTCGCGGCGGCAGCGGGGGCCGGCGAGGCGCCCGCCGCTGTTACGGAACCGTAGACACCGGTCCATCCGCGTCTCCTTACGGCCGCACTACGATCGGTCCGTTGCGCACGTACGCGACGTAGACGACGTTGATGACGTAGACGACGTACCCGTACGTACGCGTACACCTATGGGGCATGCGCAGGGGAATGGGCGCGGGGAAGACGGGGGACGTGGCCATGGAGAAGCTCGGGCCTGGGGATCCGCAGCGGATCGGGGCGTACCGGCTGCTCGCGCGGCTGGGGGCCGGCGGGATGGGGAACGTGTACCTGGCCCGCTCCGAGCGCGGCCGTACCGTCGCCGTGAAACTGGTCCGGCAGGAGTTGGCGGAGCGGGAGGAGTTCCGGGCGCGGTTCCGGCAGGAGGTGCGGGCCGCGCGGCAGGTGGGCGGGTACTGGACGGCGCCGGTGCTGGACGCGGACACCGAGGCGGGGATCCCGTGGGTCGCCACCGGGTACGTCGCCGGGCCCTCGCTGCAGGCGGTGGTCGGGCGGGACCACGGGGCGCTGCCCGAGCGGTCCGTACGGATCCTCGGGGCGGGGCTCGCGCACGCGCTTCAGGACATCCACGCGGCCGGGATCGTCCACCGGGACCTCAAGCCGTCCAATGTGCTGGTGACCATCGACGGGCCGCGTGTCATCGACTTCGGGATCGCGCGGGCGCTGGAGACCGTGACGGACGGCGGGCTCACGCGCACGGGCGCGCTCGTCGGGTCGCCCGGTTTCATGGCCCCCGAGCAGGTGCGCGGCGACCGGATCACCCCCGCGTGCGACGTCTTCTGCCTCGGCTCGGTCCTCTCCTACGCCGCCACCGGCAACCTCCCCTTCGGCGCCGCCAACTCCGGTGTCCACGCGCTGATGTTCCGCATCGCCCAGGAGGAACCGGACCTTACGGGGCTGCCGGAGGGGCTGTACGACATCGTCCGCGACTGCCTCCGCAAGGACCCCGCCGCCCGTCCCACCCTCGCCCAGATCCTCCAGCGCACCGGCGCCGAGGACACGGTCTTCGCCGGCCGCTCCCGCGACCCCTGGCTCCCGAGCGCCCTGGTCGCCCAACTGGGGCGACACGCGGTGCAGTTGCTGGAGGTGGAGAATCCGGAGGAGCCGGGGGCGGCGGGAGCCGCGGGAACCGCGGGTGCGCCGGGGGTGCCTGGGGTCTCGGGGGTGCCTGGGGTCTCAGGGGTGCCGGGGGCCGGGATGGCGAGGGTGCCGGGGGCTGCCGGTGGCCCGGGCGGGGTGGCTGCTGTGGGCGGTGCCGCCGCTTCGGGTGGCCCGGCGGCGGCTTCGGGTGACGGGGCGGCTGCCGGGGGCTCGGGTGCGTCGGCGGGTGAGTCCAGTGTGTCGGGTGGTGGTTCGGGGCGGCCGGGGCGTCCGGGTCCGGGCGAAGGCCCTGGTGTGTCGGGAGGCCCTGCAAGTAGCGGTCCTGCGGGGGCTTCGGGCTCCGCCGGGCAGGCGCCCGCAACAGTCCCGTCGGCCCCGTCGGCCCCCGGAGGCGTGAGCCCGTCGGCGTCGGGGTCGGGGTCGACTCACGCGAACCCGGCCGGTCCGGCTTCGGCGAGCCCTTCGGAGCCCGGCGCCGCGCACCCCGCTTCGGCGGGCCCGTCCGGTCCCGCCTCCGGCAACCCCGCTGGTCCCGCCTCCGCCGGCCCGCCTGCTCCTGCTCCCGCCGGCCCGCCCGTTCCCGCCGTGCCCCCCGTTCCCGCCGGGCCACCCGCTCCCGCCGGCCCGCCCTCCGCTCCGCCCGTGTATCCGCTGGGTGATCCCAGTTCTCCGTACGGTGGTTCGGGGGGTGTGGGCGGGGTTTCCGGGGCTCCGCAGGCGGGTGGGGCGGGTGCCGCTGCCGGTGGTCCCGGGTCGTCGTCCGAGCATCCGGCCGCCGCGCACGAGGGGGCCGTACCGCCTCCGCCGGGGGCGCCCGGGGCCGAGCCGTTCGACCGGATGCCCACACAGGTGGTCCGTACGGAGGGAACGCAGCCGCCTCCGCCCGGACCCGCGTCCGGGACCGGGACCGGTGGACATCACCCCGGTGCCGGGCCGGGTTCCGCGCCCGCCGGGTACGGCTTCCCTCAGGGGTACACCCAACAGCCCGCCGCCGGCGGATATGGACAACAGCAGCCCGCCCCCGGCTACCCGCAGCACCCCGGCGGCACCGCCCCCGGCTACGGCTACCCGCACAGCGCACCGCAGCCGCCGTACGGGACGCAACCGCCGTACGGGACACAGCCGCCGTACGGGCAAGGGCCCTACGGCGGTGGACCGGTGGCCGGAGGGGCCGCCGGGGCGGGACTGGGCGCGACGCCGCCGTACGGGCCCGAGCCCCTCTACGGACCCGATGCCCACCACGGACCCGGACCCCACCACGGACCCGATCCCCACCACGGACCCGACCCCTACTACGGACCCGGCGCCGGGCCGGGCCCCGAGCCCGCGCGCGGGAACCGCCGCTCCTCCGTGCTGCTCGTCGTCGTCGCCCTCGTGGTCGCGCTCGGCGCCGGCGGCACGGTGTACGCGGTGATGAAGAAGGGGGACGACGGGGGCAAGGGGAACGACGCGAAGGGCGGCACGGCGACCAGCGCGCCGCGGACCCTGGAACCGACGAGCGAGCAGCCGACGGATCCGGAGACCTCGCCGGACCCCACCACCGAGTCGCCCGACGCCGGCCCGATCCCGGCGGACTTCCTCGGCACCTGGACCGCCACCCTCGACGGCTCCAGCGGCGCCGACACCCGTCAACTCGTCATCCAGCAGGGCGAGGTCGGCGACACCGTGCTCTCCCTCACGGCGGACGGCCCGCTCGACGGCGGGGGCACGTACCACTGCGTGTTCGAGGCCGCGCTGACGGAGGAACCGGACGACGAAGGGCCCCTGCGGATCGGCCCCTCCACCGTCACCACCGGCGAACCGGCCGCCTCCTGCTCCCCCGGCGCCGCCACCACCGTCACCCTCCTGCCGAGCGGCGAGCTGCGGCGCGTCGACACAGCGGGGAAGGCGGTGACGTACGAGAAGGCCGACTGACCGCCCCCGCCCAGCAGTTGACGCCCCCCCGGCCCAGGCCCAGGCCCAGGCCCCGGCCCCGGCCCCGGCCCCGGCGAACTTCCGTTGAACTTCCGGCGCCGTATCCGGAATGTCCACGCACCGCCCGCCACCCCCGCCGTACCGTGTCCCCGCTTGACTGCGGAGCGTGAGGCTCGGGGGAGTGGCTCGGATGCAGGAGTGGCTGAGCGCGGAGAACGTGGTGGCGGTGGCGACCGCCATCGCCGGTGTCGTGGCGTCGGCGGTGATGGTCTGGTACGAGCGCCGGGTGCCGAGGCGGAAGCGCATCGGCTACCGCGTGCAGATGGACAACCCGATAGGCCACGACGTGCGTTCGGGCCGGGCCAACGTCCGGCTCGGCCTCTTCGACGAGGCCCCGGACATGTCCGACGCCACCCTGGTCCTGCTGCGCGTCGAGAACGACGGATCCCAGAGCATCGCCGACAACGACTACACGGGACGTGAACTGCACGGCCTCACCGCCGTGTTCAGCGGCCGGGTGATCCGCGGGGTCTCCGTCACCCAGCCGCTCGGTACCGACCATCTGATGGACCACTTCACCTCGTCCGCCGGCTTCGGCTACCGCGACGGCGTGCTCCGCATCCCCCGCGTCCCCCTCAACCGGGGCGAGCACTTCAAGCTGCTCGTCCTCCTCTCCGGCGGCGACGTCGACAGCCCGATCCGGCTCATCGGCGGCATCCGCGACGGCGAGGTGCACCCCAACCGCAGCGCCACGCCCGACGAGAAGCCGCCGCTGTTCAGCCGTGCGGCCCGGCTGATCACCGTGATGCTGACGCTGTGCGTGATCGCCCTGGCCGCGATCGTCGTCGTCCGGGACGACACCCCGCCGCCGATCGAGTGCGCGACGGGCGAGCTGACGCTGACCGGGTCGACGGCGTTCGCGCCGGTGCTGCGCGGGCTCGCGGAGGAGTACGAGAAGGACTGCGCGGGCGCCGAGATCCGGGTGGACGCGCGGGGGAGTTCGGCGGGGGTCAACGAACTCGCCACGCTGGGCGGTGAGTCGAAGAAGGGGTCCCCGGCGGTCATCGCGTTCTCCGACGGGCCGAGCACGAGCGACGATCCCGAACTGGTCGGCCACCGGGTCGCGTTGTCCGTCTTCACCCTCGTCGTCAACGACGGCGTCCGCCCGCCCGGCGGCACGCTGTCGACCGCCGACGTAAAGCGTATCTACCGGGGCGAGATCACCCGCTGGAGACAGCTCGACCGGTCCCTGCCCGACATCCCGGTCGTCCTCGTCAGCCGGGACGCCGACTCCGGCACCCGTCAGGTCTTCCAGCGGACCGTGCTGGACGGCTGGGAGCAGGTCGCCAGCACCTCGCTCGACTGCCGCCGGGTCGACGTCTCGACCGCCCGTGTCACCCGCTGCGAACTCGACTCCACCGAGCAGGTCCTCGCCAAGGTCGCCGAACTCCCCGGCGCCATCGGCTACAGCGAGATCAACCTCACCACCCGCCGCACCGGCCTCCACAGCCTCGCCCTCGACGGCCACCGGGCCTCCGTCGAGGCCCTGGAGCGGGGCGACGCGACCTACCCGTACTACGGCGCCGAGTACGCCTACACCTACCGCCGCCCGCCCGCCAACTCCCTCGCCGACAGCTTCCTCGCCCATATCCGGCGCGGCACCGCGCAGAGCGTCATCCGCAACCATGGGCACGTGGCGTGTGAGACGGCGACGGGGGCGCGGTTGTGCGACGAGAGGGCGCGGGACGATGCGGCAGGTTGAACGGGGGCGCCTAATAGCTCGGGGGGTGTGAGTTCGTAGGCGGCTGCGGGTGCGTCGTGGTTGCTCGCGCAGTTCCCCGCGCCCCTGAAAGGGCCGCAGGCCCTGACGGGCCCGCGCCCCTTTCGGGCCGAAAAGCATGGGGCGCAGCCCCTGCTTTTCAGGGGCGCGGGGAACTGCGCGAGAAGCCCCACCGGCCCGCGCCCGAACAACCGCCCCAAGAACCCCCCACCCCCCTACCGAGCCTCCGGCGGCCGCTGGCGAGGCATGTTCGGCCGTGCCCCCGGCGGCAAGGGAACCCGCCCGTTCACCCCCACCTCGGGCCGAGCGACCACACCCCCCACCTGCACACCCAACGGCGCGGACCCCGTCCCAAACTCCACCATCCAGTCCGCCGTCTCCGCCCGCACCAACTCCGTCACATCCTCGGAGAACCTCCGCAGCACCCCGAGACACCGCTCAGCCGCCTCCCCGGCCGTCCCCTCCGCCGGCCCCAGCACCTCCCGCGCGCTCTCGGACGCCCAGTCGAACCGCAGCACCTGCAGCCGCCGCTGCACCGCCTGCGCCGTGGCGACATCCCGCATCCACCCGGAGGTGACCCCGAAGAACCGATCCACCGCGACGCAGGCGACACAGGACAGCAGCGCGAGATACCCCCAGGGCGCCACCCCGCCCACCGCTCCGGTGAGGTCGAGCAACGGCAGCGCCGCCCCGGCGAGCGCCCCCGCCGCCGCCCCGACGCGCAGCACGCGTGCCACCGTCCGTTTCCACACCCGGTCCGTGAGATACCACGCGGCGGTCTCCAGCGCCGCCCGCTCGACCCAGTGGTACAGCTCCTCCAGCCGCTCGGCCGGCGCCCCCCAGTCCCCCTGCGGAAACGGCCGCCCGGCCAGGTCCCCCACCCACGGCCCGGTCGTCGACGCCCACGGCTCCGCCCACAGCCCGGACCCCTCACCCCGCCCGTCCTGGGGTCCTCCCTCGGGCTGCATCTCCGGCTGGCTCACCCGGCACTCCCTACGTACTACGGCGCTCACGCACCACCCTGACGCGGCCGGACCCTTCCTACCGCCCAATGGGTGGCGAAGATGGTGTTTTCACCGCTTATCCCCTGGAAGATGCCCTTGATCAGGTATACGAATCCCCGGCCGACTCACTCGAAAGAGTGGCCCGGCAGAGGCCGGGCCGACCACGTAGGCTCGTGACGACCGTAGGTAGAGACCCCGGGTAGAGACCTACCCGTACGTACGAGGGAGCTGAACGTGATCCCCGGTGGTGGCCAGCCCAATATGCAGCAGCTGCTCCAGCAGGCCCAGAAGATGCAGCAGGACCTGGCGCAGGCGCAGGAGGAACTCGCGCGGACGGAGGTCGACGGGCAGGCGGGCGGCGGTCTGGTGAAGGCCACGGTCAACGGCTCCGGCGAGCTGCGCGGCCTGAAGATCGACCCGAAGGCGGTGGACCCGGAGGACACCGAGACCCTCGCCGACCTGATCGTCGCGGCCGTCCAGGCGGCCAACGAGAACGCCCAGGCCCTCCAGCAGCAGAAACTGGGCCCCCTCGCCCAGGGTCTCGGCGGCGGCGCGGGCATCCCCGGCCTGCCCTTCTGAACAACTCCGCGACCCCCCTCTGACCCCATCCGTGCCTCGTACCGCCTTCCTCGGAGCGGCGGCGGCCGACTACGGTACGTACGGAAAGACACCAGGAAGGACGGCAGTCCGTGTACGAAGGCGTGGTCCAGGACCTCATCGACGAGTTGGGGCGGCTGCCCGGCGTCGGTCCCAAGAGCGCGCAGCGGATCGCCTTCCACATCCTGCAGGCGGAGCCGACGGACGTACGGCGGCTCGCGCAGGCCCTCCTCGAAGTGAAGGCGAAGGTCCGTTTCTGCGCGACCTGCGGCAATGTCGCGCAGGAGGAGCTGTGCGGGATCTGCCGCGACCCGCGCCGGGACGTCTCGGTCATCTGTGTCGTGGAGGAACCGAAGGACGTCGTCGCGATCGAACGCACTCGCGAATTCCGGGGCCGGTACCACGTCCTCGGCGGCGCGATCAGCCCGATCGAGGGCGTCGGCCCCGACGATCTGCGTATACGGGAGCTGCTGGCCCGCCTGGCCGACGGGACGGTCACCGAGCTGATCCTGGCCACGGACCCCAATCTGGAAGGCGAGGCCACGGCCACGTACCTCGCCCGCATGATCAAACCCATGGGCCTCAAGGTCACCCGCCTGGCCAGCGGCCTCCCGGTGGGTGGCGACCTGGAATACGCGGACGAGGTGACCCTCGGCCGCGCCTTCGAGGGGAGACGATTGCTCGATGTCTGACGCCACGCTGCACGCGACGGACCTGAACCCGGACGACTTCGCGGTCCAGATCGCGGACCAGATCGAGAGCTTCCTGGTCGCCGTCACCGAGGTGGCCAAGGGCGACGAGCCGGACTCGGCCGTGCCCTTCCTCCTCCTGGAGGTGTCCCAGCTGCTCCTGGCCGGCGGGCGCCTCGGCGCGCACGAGGACATCGTGCCGGACGAGCGCTACGAGCCCGACCCGGGTTTCGAGCCGGACGTGGACGAGCTGCGCGAACGCCTCGCCGTCATGCTCGACCCGGTCGACGTCTACTCCGAGGTCTTCGACCCCTACGAGCCCCGCAAGGCGCCGGTCCCGGCCCGGATCTCCGACGACCTCGCCGACGTCATCGCCGACCTCCGCCACGGCATGGTCCACTACCGCGCGGGCCGCACCACCGAGGCCCTGTGGTGGTGGCAGTTCTCCTACTTCTCCAACTGGGGCTCCACCGCCTCGGCAACCCTCCGCGCCCTCCAGTCCCTGGTCGCCCACGTCCGCCTCAACCAGCCCCTCGCCGAACTGGACGGCCTCGACACCGACCAGGAACTCATGGGCGACGAAACCCTGGAGTTCGAGGCGGGCCAGGTCATGGCGGAGGAGATCGCGGGCCCGCTGGGGCTGGGCAGGAAGGTCAAGTAGCCGTCCGCTTCGGCCCGTCCGCTTCGGCTCGTCCGCTTCGGCATCGGGCCCCGCACCGTCGGCCGCGGGCCGGTGATCCGTGTGGGGAGGCAACTCTCCCCGTGGGGCCCGCCGTTCGTCACCATGCCCCACAATGCCCCCATGACATTGAAGCCGTGGGCGTGGGCCGGTCTGGGGATCGCGGGGGCGGGCGTGGTCACCCTGGTCGGGTTCGCGTTCGTCGATCTGGGGTCGGCGGATCAGATCGCGAGCGTGGCCGGGGGGTCCGCGGGCGTGATCGGCCTGGCTCTCGCCGCCATCGCGCAGTTCGGCGGCTCGTCCGCGCCTCCGGCCCCGCCGGTCCCGCCCGCCCCCGTGCCTCAGCCCTCGCCCGACGTCCACGCATCCGGCGCGGGCGCGATCGCCGCCGGAGGCAGCATCGGCTCGGCGTCCACCGGCGGTACGACCCCGCCGCCGCAGAACCAGCCCACCACCCCGCCCTCCTCCGGCGCCCCCGGCCCGGGTGCGAACGTGACCGCCTCCGGCCGTGGCTCCATCGCGGCGGGCGGCGACATCGGCTCGGCGACGACAGGCACTTGATCGGCACCGGTCCCGGGCACCTGATCGTCGCCGGTCCGGGGTGCTTCGGGGATGGCATCCGTCCCGTTCACCGGTAGCGTGTCACCCGGCCGTGGAGGCCAGTCCCTCGTGCACGGCCCGCCCGCCCCCGACCAGGAACCGGACCCAATGACGTGACCGTTCTCCTGCTCCTACTCGCCGCCGTGGCGCTGACCGCCGCCGTGCTCGGCCCCCGTGCCCTGGTGAAGGCGGTGTGGCCCGAGCGGGAACCCGTGGTCGCGCTGTGGACGTGGCAGTGCCTGGTGGCGGCGGCGCTGCTGAGCTGCCTTGCGGCGCTGGTGCTGGGCGCGGCGGCGGTGTTCGAGACGGTGCGGACGCATGCGTTCGCGCCCGCACCCCCGGCCGTGACCGCCGCGTACGACCTCACGGCGGCGCCGCCCTGGACGGCCGTACTGACGCTGGTGCTGGCCCTGGGCGCGGCCTGGAGCGGTGCGATGCTAGCCCGCGAGCTGGTCGAGGCCCGGCGTCGGCGGCAGTCGCGCCGTGCGCATCTGCGGGAGCGCGCCCCCGATCTCCCGGCGGGTCTGCCGCAGGCGAAGGGGCCGCTGCTGGTGCTGGAGGACGAGTACCCCGACGCGTGGCTGATGCCGGGCGCCCCGCCCCAACTGGTCGTCACCACGGGCGCGTTGGGCAAGCTGAGCGACCGTCAGCTGGACGCCGTGCTCGCCCATGAACTCGGCCACGCCCGCGCCCGCCACGACTGGCTGCTCCACCTCTCCACCGCCCTCGCCACGGGCTTCCCGCGCGTCCCCCTCTTCGCCCACTTCGCCGACCAGACCCACCGCCTGGTCGAACTCGCCGCCGACGACACGGCCTCCCGCCGCTGCGGCCACCTCACCACCGCCCTCGCCCTCATCGAACTCAACCAGCACCGGGGCGTGTTGAGCTGCTCCAACACCCGCCGCCTGCTGGGCGACCGGGTGGAGCGCCTCCTCGAACCCCCGCCCCGCCTGGACCGGACCCACCGCGCGGCCACCACGACGGCCGCCGCGCTCCTGGCCCTCCTCCCGCTCCTGATCGCGTTCGCCCCGGCGCTGGGCACGCTCTAGGCATCGCCTGAACGACGACTAGGCGACGGTGTTGAGGAACTCCAGGAGCGCGCCGGTGAGTTCGGAGGGCGCGTCCTCCTGGACGAGGTGCCCCGCCCCGGCGACCGGCACGAACCGCGCCCCCGGAATCCGGTCGGCCAGCTCCCGCCCCTTGGCGATCGGGATCCAGCCGTCCGCCTCGCCCCAGCACACCAACGCCGGGATACCGATCTCCCCGTACCGCCCCTGGATCTCGTCCGTGTGCGCCTGATCCGCCTGGGCGATCTGCCGGTAGAAGGCGGGCTGACCGTCCTCGCCGAGCCATGGCTCCACGAGCCGGTCGAGAACGGCCGGGTGCAGCCCGGGGCCGCTCGCGGAAGCCACGTATTCCCGCACCAGGGCCCGGTGCAGCGCGGGCGGCAGCTGTTCGAAGACCCCGGCGTGGCGGCCGAGCAGCCGGAAGGACGGAGAGCCCCAGGGAGCGAGGGCCACGGGGTCGACGAGCGCGAGGGCGCGGTACCGGGCCCCGTGCAGCAGATGCGCCCGCAGCGACACCGCCCCGCCGAAGTCGTGCGCCACGACCAGCGGCTCGTCCAGTCCCCAGTGCGCCAGCAGCTCGGCGAAGACCCGCCCCTGCGCGGCCAGCGACACGTCCTGAGCCGCGTACTTGGCCGACGCCCCGTACCCCGGCATGTCCCACACGAACACCTGATACCGCCCGGTGCCGGCCAGCCCACGGGCCAAACCCCGCCAGACGTACGACGAGAAGGGCGTCCCGTGCAGGAGGACGACCGGATCCCGTCCGGGCTCGCCGACCGTGCCCCAGCGCACGTCCCCGGACGCACTCCGGAAGGTCTCGGTCAGCCGTACTTCACTCATGGTCGGGCCTCTCCCGATGCGATACGGCGGTCACCGCTGCCATGAGCAACTCCGGGTCGACGTAAGTTGTTTCGGGGGTCGGCTCGGAGTACCAGCGCAGCGGGAACGTGTTGCCGCCGAGGGCCGGGATGCCGACGTAGGTCACGGTCCGCATGGTCCTCGCGGTCATACCGAACCGCTGCACCCCCGGCAGCCAGGCGTGTCTGTGCACCGTCCCCGGCCGCAACAGGAAGTACATCCACCGGAACCCGGCCTGTTCCAGCACGACCGCCCCCGCGTCCCCGTCGGCCCGCTCGACCAACTCCCTCGCGACCAGCTCCCCGCGCCCGCCTTCGATCCGTACGGCGTCGAAGTGCACGCCGATCACACGCAGCCGGTGTCCCGCCACGGGGACCCAAGGGGGCCGGTGAATTGCGTTCGTCATGGTCACACGGTGGCGAGGGGCGGGCTACGCTCGGTAGTGACTGAGGTGATACACGGCGGTGTGTATCGGTCGGAGGTGCGCGCGGTGTCGGTCCAGTACAACGCCAACTCCCAACCACCGGTTGCCTGGCGCTACGGCGGCAACCAGATGAAACGCTGGCGCACGAAGGCGAACGTGAGCCGCGAGGAGCTGGCCGAGGCCGCGAATTACTCACCGGACACGATCAAGTCCATGGAGCAGGGGGTACGGATGCCGACCCCGAGGGTGCTTGATGTGGCGGATGAGCTGTGCCGGGCGGAGGGGTTGCTGAGTGCGGCCAAGGAGTACCTGAAGAGGGAGCCCTTTCCCGCGAGGGCTCAGGACTTCATGGCGTACGAGCAGCTGGCGATCAGCCGTTGGTCGTACGAAGTGGCCCTCGTGCCCGGGCTGTTGCAGACCGAGACGTATGCGCGGGCGCTGATCGGCGACCACTGCCCGCCGTTGGAGGAGGAGACCGTCGAGGAGCGTGTCGCCGCGCGGCTGCGCCGCCAGGAGCTGCTGACGCGCAGGCCGCCGGTCGCCCTGAGCTTCGTGCTCTACGAGGCCGCCGTACAGGGGCCGTTGGTCGACAAGGAGCAGTTGCTGCACCTGCTGGCCACGGGATCCCGCAACAACGTGGCGATCCAGGTGCTGCCGTACGCCCGCGCGATCTCGGTCGCCCTCATGGGCCCCATGGTGCTGCTGGAGACCCGTGAGCGGGAGCGATACGCCCTGTCCGAGGGGCAGTCGGTGAGCCAGTTCACCTCGGATCCGGAAGTGGTCTCGAAGCACACCGAGCGACTTAGCATGATCCGTGCCGTGGCCCTCAGCCCCGCTGAGTCGGTCACCTTCCTCGAACGGATGGCGGAGGACCTGTGACCGAGCACCTGGTGTGGTTCAAGTCGAGTTACAGCGACTCCGAGGGTGCCGACTGCGTCGAAGTCGCCCTCCCCGTTGGCCACTTGACCGTCCACATACGCGACTCCAAGAACCCCACCGGCCCCACCCTCACCCTCACCGCCCCCGCCTGGTGCGCCTTCATCTCCGCAGGTCAGCCCGGAGCTTGAGCCCCGGGGCCCGAGCTCCTCCATGGGGTTTCCAAGATCTCTGGGATGGGTGAAAAACCAACCCAACCAACCAAGCGTGTACGTGAGTTGAAGGGGCGTAACCCGAAAGGGTGACGTTCTGTGATCGGATTGCTTCGGAGCGTGAAGTCCCTCTAGGTTCGCGGCGAACGACCAAATAGATCGGCCCCGGCGGGTGCACCAACACCACTGCCAGGGCCTAGACCTACGGATCGAATGAGAGTCGATCGTGGCTTACGCCCACCCTAGTGCTGCCCTGCCTTCCCCGTCCCACCCGATGGCCAAAACGGGTTACGGAAAACGCTCCGTAGGTGACGAAGACCCGGAAGCAGACGCGAACTTCGCACATCTGCGCCCTCGCGACGCCGAGATCGCCGTCTTCATCGACCACCTCGACAACGGTCACTCCATGGCCCACAAGGTGCTCGCCGCGGAGCACCCCCGCTACGGTCAGCAGGCGATCCGCACCTCGCTGAACCACCTCGTCGGCGCCGGCCATCTGCGCTGGATCAAGGAACACATCAGCCTCGACGACAACACGATGCGTTGGGTGACGCGGACGTACTGGTCGCGTACGCCCAGGTCGGTGGAGTGGTGGGCGGACTTCGCGCGGAGGCGGAACGGCAAGGACGTCACCGAGGACTGGCGGCCGGGCCTGGCGCGAGTCGAGGACCCTGCCGCGCAGCCGGTCGCGGAAGCGTCAGAGGCCCAGGAGGGCGACCCCGGTGAGGAGGGCCCCGGCGAGGACAGCGCCGCGTACCGCACGCTCGCGCTGCTGCGGATCACCGACCGCCGCATGCCCCTCTCGCACGCCGAATGCCAGGCCCTGGAGCCGCTTGCCGCCGAATGGCTGGCACGCGGTGCGACACAGGACGACATCACCCGAGCCCTGACCGACGGGCTTCCGCCCGAGGTCGCCAACCCGGGCGGACTCGCCCGCAGACGACTGGAGAACAAGATGCCCCCTGAGCACATCGACGCCGCTCGCGCGGTGCCGGAGGAGAGGCCCGTACGCGCCCGTGTGACGCGCGTACTCATGCTCTGCGCCATCTGTCAGCAGGACGAACGCGTCGTGAAACTCGACCGGGGCATCTGTGTGACGTGCCGCGAGGAGGACGACCGGAACCCGATGACCGACGAGGAGATCGTCCGGGGCTTCGAGGAGATCGCCCACGACGGGGTCATGGCCGCACATTTCCTCAAGCAGAAGATGGAGCGCGGGACGGGTGGCCCGGTGCCGGACACGTTCCGCCCGGTCCCGGTCGACGACCTCGTGCACTACCACTTCCGCGACAACCGGGACCGCATCGCGAACGGGTTGCCGCCGAGGCGCTGGAACTGGGCCCGGGGGTGACGGGCGTGCAGGCCCACGCCGCCGCTCCCGTGCGGTCGCCGCCAAGCGGTCCTGGCACCAGCGAGCGTTCCGGAATACATTCGTAATATGCCAGAGAAGGTGAAGTTCAGCGTGAGTCTCGACGCCGAACTCGGCAAGGCGCTACGGCAGTGCGCCGAGGCCGAGGACGAGCAGATCTCGACTGTGGTCAGCCGGGCGCTGGAGCAGTACCTCGACAAGCGACGCGTCCTGCGCGAAGGGCTGTGGGCGATGGAGGAGCACTTCGACGAGCACGGCCGGCCGACGGCCGAGGAGACGGCTGAGGTCGACGCGTGGATCGACGACCTCTTCGGCGAGTCGCGGAAGGAGCGCCGCAGCGCATGACGCACATCGTCTACGACACGGGCGCGCTGATCGCCGCCGCCAAGAACGACCGGCGTTTCCTGCATCGGCACTTCGGGTTGATCGGCGCCGGGAAGGTGCCCATCGTCCCGGCGGGGGTTCTCGCACAGGGCTGGGACAGGCGTCCGAAGGCCGTGGCGCTCCATCGCGTACTGCGCGGATGCGAGGTGCTGCCGTTCAACGCGACGTTCGCCAAGGCGGCGGCGCTTCTCTGCCAGGAGAACAAGACCGCCGACGTCATCGACGCCAGCGTCGTCCTAGCGTCCATCGCCTACGACGAGGCGCCGATCCTCACCGACGACCTGGGGGACATCCGAGCCCTGGCCGACTGCGCGGGCCGTAAACGCATCCGCGTCGAGCGACCGTGACAGTCGCTCAAGCCCTCGCCCTCGTCCTCGCCCACGTCCGCGCCCATTTCGCGTGACCTGTTGTGTCCCCGACGCCATGATGTGTCCCACGGGTCGTGCGTGGAACGGGGCGAACGGTGAGTGACGTGGCGGCGGGGGAGGAAGCGTCCGGGGGACGTTCGGTGGAGGCCTCCGGGGAGCGGGCCGTCGCGGCCGGGCGGGACATCGGGCAGGTGGCCGCCGGGGACTTCGTCACTCAGGTGGAACGGGCGACCGTCCTGCCCGCGGAGGCGCTCGCGGTCGGGGAGGTGACCTGGCCGGTGCGGTATCTGCCCCGGCGGACCGCGCAGTTCGTGGGGCGGGAGCGGGAACTCGCCCTGCTGGACGCGGCGTTCGAGGAGCCCGGCGGTGTCGTGGTGCACGCCGTGCACGGGCTCGGCGGGGTCGGGAAGTCGACACTGGCCGCGCGGTGGGCCGCCGGGCGGGGCGCCGACGTCAACCCCGTCTGGTGGATCGCCGCCGAGTCCCGGGCCCAACTCGACGCGGGTCTCGCGGACTTGGGCCGGGCCCTGGCGCCCGCGCTGGCCGGCACCCTCCCGGAGGCGGCCCTCCGGGAACGTACGCTCCAGTGGCTCTCCGCCCACGACGGCTGGCTCCTCGTCCTCGACAACGTCGACGACCCCGCCGACATCGAACCACTGCTCGCACGGACGGCGAACGGCCGGTTCCTCGTCACCACCCGCCGGGGAGCGACGAGTTGGCGTGGGATCGCACACACCTTGGAACTGGATGTTCTCGCACGTGACGAAGCTGTCGACCTGTTCACGACGATCTACGAGGGTCAGACGGACGGTGTCGAGGAACTCTGTGCCGAACTGGGGCGTCTGCCCCTGGCCATCGACCAGGCCGCCGCCTACTGCCGCGAGGCGTCTGTCACCCCGCGCACCTACCTCGACCTGGCCGCGCACCGTCCGGCCGACATGTACGCCGCCACGGCGGAGGGCGGTGACGCGGAGCGGACGGTCGCGAGGGTGTGGCACATCACTCTGAACCGGCTGGCCGACACCCGGGCCGCCAAGGGCATCCTGCGGACGATCGCCTGGTGCGCGCAGGACGGCATTCCACGGGCCTACCTGAACGGGCTCGCGGACCCCGTCGAGCTGACCGAAGGCCTGCGGCGCCTCGCCGCCTACAGCATGATCCGGCTGGACGGCGACATGATCTCCGTCCACCGTCTGGTCCAGGCGGTGTCCCGGACCGCGGAGCCCGCGTCGGACATCGGTGTCCGCAACTTCGTCGCCCGCCTGCTGCACCAGGTCCGCCCCAAGGACACGATCTGGGGCGAGGCGGCGCAGGTCTGGGTCAGGCACGTCGAGGCGATGGCGAGTCATACGCCACCGGACTCCGACACCGAGGAACTGGCCATGCTCTTCGCGCATGCCGGTGCGCACCTCTCGAGGACCGACCCGGTGCGCGCCATGGCGCTGGGCGAGAGGGGCGCCGCCGGTTTGGAACGTCACGGGGAGAGCGCGGAGGCCGCCCGTGTCGTCCGCCATACGAAGACCCTGTTGCACCTGATGAGCCGTGACCATGGGCAGGCCGCCGCACTGCTGGAGCAGGATCTGGAGGACGCCGTCCGCCGGTTCGGCGCCGGTGACGTCCGCACGCTGAGGCCGCGTGACGCACTCGCCCTCGCACTCTCCGAGGTGGACTCCGCCAAGGCGGAGGCCATCGCCCGTGAGAACGTCGAGCGGGGCACGCTGGTCCTGGCCTCCGACGACCCGTTGCTGTTCCGCCTTCGGCTGAGGCTGAACATGATCACCTGGACAACGCCGGATCTGCCTGGCGTCGAGGCGCTGCTCGCCGAAGCCGCCGAGATACTCGACGAGGACGACCCGGATGTCGCGTTCCTCGAACGGTGGCGCCTCCACACGCTGCGGGCCACCGGAGAAACGGCGGTCGCCCTCGAACTGGCCGAACGGCTGGTCGTGTCGCACCGGAACATCCTGGGTGGCCTGGATCCCGTCACCTTGGAACTGCGGGTGGTGCACATCAACCTCGTATCGCGCGTCGGGGAGAGGACCCGCGCGAAGACGCTCTTCTCGGAACTCATGGAAGAGTGCCTGGAGGCCGCCGACGGTGACCGGCGGGACGAGCGCCCGCTTCAGTACGTAATGGAGCGTTTCGGCATGACCGAGAAGCAGTCGAATGCTCGCTTGGAGTAGTCGACTGCTCGCCCTGTGTGAGTTGTTCGTTCCTTGCATCAGCCCTGTACGTCCGCTGCACCGCCCCTAACCGCCCCCACGCGAATCTTGAGTCACTTCCACCGCACAGGAAGCGGAGGCAGTAACACACCGAGTTCGCAGGGGAGATCGCGATGACCAGGAAGAACCGGATACGCGCCGCCATCGTCACGGCGGTCGCAGTCGTCACCGCGGGTACGGTCACCGTCGGGGTCAGCACGGCCGGGGCCGAGGCCGCGCCGAAGAAGCCGTCCAAGAAGGAGATCGCGGCGCTCTTCGACGGCTGGAACAAGGCGCTGCAGACCGGTAGTTCGAAGAAGGTGGCCGACCGGTACGCCAAGGACGCGGTGCTGCTGCCGACCGTCTCCAACAAGGTCCGCACCGACCGCGCCGGCATCGTCGACTACTTCGACCACTTCCTGGAGAACAAGCCGGTCGGCAAGAAGATCAAGTCGCACATCAACGTCCTCGACAGCAACTCCGCGCTCGACGCCGGTACGTACGCCTTCACGCTCACCGACCCGAAGACCGGCAAGAAGCGTGTCGTCGAGGCCCGCTACACCTACGAGTACGAGAAGCGGAACGGCGTGTGGAAGATCGTCAACCACCACTCGTCCGCGATGCCCGAGGGCTGAGCCCCCAGATCGTGGCTGAGCCACACCCCCCGGCTCAGCCACCCCCGTGTCGCGCCGCGCGCAGCGTGAGCGCGACGCACAGGCCGCCTCCGGGCGCGTCCTTGAGGGTCACGGTCCCGTTGTCGTCGGTGACGAGTTGCTTGACGACGGCGAGGCCGAGGCCCGAACCCGACTTCCCGGTGAGGCCCTGACCGCGCCAGAAGCGGTCGAAGGCGCGGGACTTCTCGGCGTCCGACATACCGGGCCCCTGGTCCAGCACCGACAGCACCACCTCCTCGCCCCGGGTCTCCACCGAGACCGTGATGGTCGCACCGTCCGGTGAGACCTCCAGGGCGTTGGAGAGCACGTTGTCCAGTACCTGCTCCAAGTGACCGGGACTGGCCAGCACAAGCAGCCGGCCGTCGGCACTCCCCCTGAGCGCGATGGTGACTCCGCGCTCGTCGGCGGCCGGCCTCCACACGTCGAGACGTTCCCCGATGATCTCGCGCAGGGACAGCGGTTCCGCCGCCGTCACCTTCGCCTCGGCCCGCGCCAGCACCAGCAGGCCGTTGACCAGGCGGCTCATCCGGACCACCTCGGCGGTCGCCTGCTCCACGTCCTCCCGTACGAACTCGTCGTCCGTGCCGTCCGCGATGTTGTCCAGCGACAGGCGCAGGGCCGTGAGGGGCGTACGGAGCTGGTGGGAGGCGTCGGCGACGAAGATCCGCTGCGAGGCGATCAGCGTGTCCAGGCGCTCGCCCGCCTGGTTGAGCGTGCGCGCCAGGGTCTGGGTCTCCTGGGGGCCGGTGACGGGGGAGCGGGCGGTCAGATCACCGTCGCTCATCTTGCTCGCCATCTCGTTGAGCTGGCGCAGCGGGGCGGTCAGGCGGCGGGCGGCGAACACGCCGATGAACGCGGCCGCCGCCAGGACCAGGACGGCCAGCCCCGCCCGGAAGCCCCAGATCGTCCAGAGACGGTAGGTGAGATGGTCGGTGGAGAACATGATCCGTACGGCGCCAACGACCTTCTTCGGCTCCGCTTCTGCTCCCGCTTCTGCTTCTGCTTCCGCTTCAGACTCCGACCCGGCCTCCGACTCCGACTTCTCGGCCGCCGAGCGCTCGAAGGCGGGGACCGTGACCACCAGGTTCTCGCCCCAGATGAAGTCGGAGCCCCAGTCGACGGTGGTCCTGCCGTGCTCCAGGGCGTCGGTCAGCGCCGTGTCGGCCTCCGGTTCCGGCAGCTTCGCCCGCGCGCACCGGTCGGTCGCGGTGACCTCGACCTTCTCCTCGTTGGGCGGGTACGCGCCGGCCAGCTGCGCCAGGGCCTCGCAGGAGGCCGTGTCACCGGTGCCCAGCAGCCGGGCCATGGTCCCGGCCTCGCGCTTCACGGCGTCGCTGGTGTCGTCCCGCAGCTGGTCCGTGAGCGTGAACGCCACCGGCACGGTGAACAGCGCGATCGCCACGGCCACGAGGAGCACATAGCTGCGGATGAGCTGACGGATCATGACGCGCCGGAGCCCTCACTGCCATCGGAGCCCGCGCCCGTGGCTGAGCCCGCGCCGGAGCCCGCGGCCTCGTTCTCGTTCACGATGAGCCGGAAGCCCACGCCCCGGACCGCCTCGATGGTGATCGCCCCGGCGAGCTTGCGCCGCAGCGCCGCCACATGGACGTCCAGCGTCTTCGTCGGCCCGAACCAGTTCGCGTCCCAGACCGCCTCCATGATCTGCTCGCGCGACATCAGCGCGCCCGGCTCCTCGGTGAGGAAGGCGAGGAGGTCGTACTCCTTCGGCGCGAGCGCCACCTCCGTACCGTCCAGACGCACGCGCGCGGCCTTGCGGTCGACGGTGAGGCGGGGGCCGTAGCGGTCGGGGCCGGCCGGGGGCGCGTCGGCGGCGCGCGGCTGGACGCGACGCATCACCGCCCTTATGCGGGCGATCACCTCGCGCACGCCGAACGGCTTGGAGACGTAGTCGTCGGCGCCCAGCTCCAGCCCGACCACGCGGTCCGTCTCGTCGCTGCGGGCGCTGATCACGATGATCGGCACCTGGCTGCGGCCCCGCAGGACCTTGCAGACGTCGAGGCCGTCGGTGTCGGGCAGCCCGAGATCGAGGAGGACGACGTCGTACGGGCCGTCGTACGAGAGCGCCGCCCCGCCCGTGTTGACCCACTCCACCTCGAAGCCGTATCGCAGGAGCCCTCGTCGCAGGGACTCGGCGACCGGCTCGTCGTCTTCCACCAGAAGTACGCGCACGCCATGACCCTAGTGCTTGACGACCCCGGTGCTTGAAAGTTGCCGTTCCATCCGGCCGCGGGAGGCGGGGAGGGGCCCTTGGTGTGACGCCCGGCACTTTTCCGGGCCGCCGTCGACTGTTCGGCCCCGACCTGGGCAGAGACGTTCCCGGAGCGGTCGAGGGTTCGGGGCGAGAAGCCGGGTGAAATCGGTGGACCGTCCGGAGAAAACCCAGGTGATCAAAGGGTGAGCGGGACATCTCACCATGCGATACCTGGGAAGGGAAATTCGGCCGCTCGTTAGACTGAGCCGACCGCCGCAGCACGTCCGAGTGCGTGTGTATGGGCGGATAAGGGACTGAAACGGAGCGAGGAGCGCACGTGGGCCTTGTCGTGCAGAAGTACGGAGGCTCCTCCGTAGCCGATGCCGAGGGCATCAAGCGCGTCGCCAAGCGGATCGTGGAAGCGAAGAAGAACGGCCACCAGGTGGTCGTCGTCGTTTCCGCGATGGGCGACACGACGGACGAGCTGATCGATCTCGCGGAGCAGGTGTCACCCATGCCTGCCGGGCGTGAGTTCGACATGCTGCTGACCGCCGGAGAGCGGATCTCCATGGCGCTGCTGGCCATGGCGATCAAAAACCTGGGTCACGAGGCCCAGTCGTTCACCGGCAGCCAGGCAGGCGTCATCACCGACTCGGTCCACAACAAAGCCCGGATCATCGATGTCACGCCCGGCCGCATCCGGACCGCGCTGGACGAGGGCAACATCGCCATCGTCGCCGGTTTCCAGGGTGTCAGCGCGGACAAGAAGGACATCACCACCCTCGGCCGCGGCGGCTCGGACACGACCGCCGTCGCGCTGGCCGCCGCGCTGGACGCCGAGGTCTGTGAGATCTACACCGACGTCGACGGCGTCTTCACCGCCGACCCGCGGGTCGTGAAGAAGGCGAAGAAGATCGACTGGATC
This sequence comes from Streptomyces sp. NPDC107538, assembly GCF_055657445.1. Taxonomy (NCBI): domain Bacteria; kingdom Bacillati; phylum Actinomycetota; class Actinomycetes; order Kitasatosporales; family Streptomycetaceae; genus Streptomyces; species Streptomyces sp. NPDC107538. Next base: position 665,356 of record NZ_JBVKAY010000003.1, read on the forward strand.
TCCTCCGAGGACATGCTCGAACTGGCGGCGTCCGGTTCGAAGGTGCTGCTCCACCGCTGTGTCGAGTACGCCCGCCGCTACAACATCCCGATCCACGTCCGCTCGTCCTTCTCCGGACTGCCGGGCACCTGGGTCAGCAACGAGAAGCCAGAGTCGCAAGGGGACCACAAGGTGGAGCACGCCATCATCTCCGGAGTCGCCCACGACGTCTCCGAGGCCAAGGTCACGGTCGTCGGCGTCCCGGACAAGCCGGGCGAGGCCGCCGCGATCTTCCGCGCCATCGCGGACGCCGAGGTCAACATCGACATGGTGGTGCAGAACGTCTCCGCCGTGACGACCGGCCTGACGGACATCTCTTTCACCCTCCCCAAGACCGAGGGCCGCAAGGCCATCGACGCCCTGGAGAAGAACAAGGCGGGCATCGGCTTCGACTCGCTGCGCTACGACGACCAGATCGGCAAGATCTCCCTGGTCGGCGCGGGCATGAAGACCAACCCGGGCGTCACCGCCTCCTTCTTCGAGGCCCTCTCCGACGCGGGCGTGAACATCGAGCTGATCTCGACCTCCGAGATCCGTATCTCGGTTGTCACCCGCGCCGACGACGTCCCCGAGGCCGTGCGCGCCGTGCACTCCGCCTTCGGGCTCGACTCCGACAGCGACGAGGCCGTCGTCTACGGGGGTACGGGTCGCTGATGACCGTCCTCGTCGACGGATGCGGCCACTGATGGCCGCACTCCACGAAGGCGACGGCCACTGATGGCCGTCGATGCCGGGCGCACCGGCAGGCCGACGCTCGCCGTCGTGGGCGCCACCGGTGCCGTCGGCACCGTCATGCTCCAGATCCTGTCCCACCGGGCGGACATCTGGGGCGAGATCCGGCTCATCGCCTCCTCGCGCTCGGCCGGCCGCAAGCTGGCCGTGCGCGGGGAGCAGGTCGAGGTGACGGCCCTGTCGGAGGACTCCTTCGACGGGGTCGACGTCGCCATGTTCGACGTCCCCGACGAGATCGCGGAGCGCTGGGCACCGATCGCCGCCGCCAAGGGCGCGGTCGTGGTGGACAACTCGGGCGCCTTCCGGATGGACCCGGAGGTGCCCCTCGTCGTCCCCGAGGTCAACGCGCACGCCGCCCGGAACCGGCCGCGCGGGATCATCGCCAACCCCAACTGCACGACCCTCTCCATGATCGTGGCGCTGGGCGCGCTGCACGCCGAGTTCGGGCTGCGCGGGCTGGTGGCCTCCTCGTACCAGGCGGTCAGCGGTGCGGGCCGGGCCGGCGTGGAGACCCTGCGGCAGCAGATCGCCCTCGTCGCCGGTACGGAGCTGGGGACCACCCCCGGTGACGTACGGCGGGCCGTGGGCGACAACACCGGGCCGTTCCCGGAGCCGGTGGCGCTGAACGTGGTGCCGTGGGCGGGGTCGCTCCGCTCGGACGGCTGGTCCTCGGAGGAGATGAAGGTCCGGGACGAGTCCCGCAAGATCCTCGGCCTGCCGAAGCTGCCGGTCGCCGTGACCTGCGTCCGGGTGCCGGTCGTCACCGCGCACTCCCTCACGCTGCACGCCCGCTTCGAGGGGGAGGTCACGGTCGCCAAGGCGCGCGAGATCCTGGCCACGGCCCCCGGGGTCGTCCTCTTCGACGATCCGGGCGCGGGGGAGTTCCCCACCCCGGCGGATGTCGTGGGCACGGACCCGACGTGGGTCGGGCGGGTGCGGAGGGCGCTCGACGATCCGACGGCGTTGGAGCTGTTCGTCTGCGGGGACAACCTTCGCAAAGGGTCCGCCTTGAACGCGGCGCAGGTGGCGGAGCTGGTGGTGAAGAGCGCGTAGGCCCTCTGGGGGGCGGGGCGGGGTGGGGTGCGTTGCGCGAGGAGCCCCACCGGACCCGCGGTCGCCGGCGCACCCGAACCCCCGAGTTCCGGCGCGTGGGCCGGTTGTCCGCGGCGGCGTGTAAGTTCTTCGAGTCGGTGGTTCGGCGGACGGAGGATTTCCGGCCGGGCCGTCGCGGGATTTCCGGGTTGATTCAGGCCTCCCGGTGATCGAGGATTTTTTCTCCCCGTCCGCCGCAACCGCGCGGCGGACGGGGAGCGTCTTTCACGGGCGCCCTTCGGCGGGGCTGGGCGCCAACACTCGGGGCACAGGGGAAGAGCTGGTACGCATGAGAGCGTTCGACGCGCTGTCCGGTGTTCGGCGGGCCGCACCGGCCGGCGCAGGTGTCATACGGACACACGTACGGTCTGACGCAAAAGAGATGCCTGGCGCGTACAACCCCGACGGGGGGACGCGGGTCCAACAGGCGTGGCAGAGGTACTCGATTTCACCGCGGTCCAGACGAGGGGCACCACCCTGCGTCCACCCCGCCGTCCCCGCTTGCCCGGTTCGGCCGGCGGCATGCCGGTGATCGCGCCGATGCCTGCGGCGCGGCCGACCCGCATACCCAACCAGCGCGACGGCGCGGACGACACGTCGACGGTGGAGGCCTCCGGTACGACGGTCGACCATCTCACCGAGACCTACCGGGCCCACTACCGCTCGCTTCTCGGGCTCGCGGCGCTCCTCCTCGACGACACCGCCTCCTGCGAGGACGTCGTCCAGGAGGCATTCATCCGCGTGCACTCGGCGCGCAAGCGGGTCCGTGACCCGGAGAAGACGCTCGCCTATCTGCGCCAGACGGTCGTGAACCTCTCGCGCTCCGCCCTGCGCCGCCGCATCCTCGGGCTGAAGCTGCTCTCGAAGCCGATGCCCGACATGGCGAGCGCGGAGGAGGGCGCGTACGACCAGCTGGAGCGCGACTCCCTCATCAAGGCGATGAAGGGGCTCCAGCGCCGTCAGCGCGAGGTTCTCGTGCTGCGCTACTTCGCCGACATGACCGAGGCCCAGGTCGCCGAGACGCTCGGGATATCGCTGGGTTCGGTCAAGGCGTACGGCTCCCGGGGCATCGCGGCACTGCGGGTCGCCATGGAGGCGACGGCATGAGTGCGGACGGCAGGGACGGCAGGGACGAACTCGGTGCCCGCAGGCGCGCCTCCTGGGGACGCCGGGACGAGGACGAGCAGGACAAGCAGAACGAGCAAAACGGGCAGGACGGGAACGCCGGGGGGCGCGGGCCCGAAGAGCAGGACGACACGCACTCGCACGCTGGGAACGGAACTGTGAATCACGGCCCCGAAGAACAAGGCCCCCACCCCAAGGGCCAGGATCTCGAAGGCCGCGCTCCGGACGACTCACACCCGGACGACTCCGGGGCCGCCGACCTGAATTCGGCTGACCTGAACGCGGCTGATCTGAACGCGGCTGACCCGGGTACGGACGAGCAGCCGGTCGTCGCGGGCCTGCGGCTCGGCGCGCTGTCGTCGGTGAGTCCGAACGGCTCGGGACTCAACGGCTCGGGACTCAACGGCCCGGGACGCAACGGCTCGGGACCGTCGGAGGAGCTGGCGCTGCGCAATCTGCTGCAGCAGGCGGTGTCGGAGATCGAGCCCAGGGACGGCACGCTGGAGCATCTGCGGCGGGCGGTCCCGGCGCGCCGGGCGCGCAAGCGGCAGGCCGTCGTCGGCATGGCCGCCGCCGCGCTCTTCATCGGCACGGCGATCCCGGCCCTCGTCCATGTCTCCAACTCCACCGGCCCCGACGTCAACCCCTCGATCATGGGCAACGGTTCGCAGACGCAGGAGTCGGCCGGCCAGACCAAGGGGCAGACCGGCGGGGGCGGTAAGTCGGGCGGCTCATCCGGCGGCTCCAAGGAGTCCGGCAAGAACACCGGCAAGAACAAGGGCGACAAGGGCAAGGGCCAGAGCAACGGCTCCACGGGCGGCGCCCAGGCGACGCCCACGACCGCCGCCGACTCCCTGTGCACGGCGTCCCAGCTCGGCGGCGGCGGCAGCGTCGGCGCACCGGACTCCAGCGGCGCCGTCTACGGCACGTTCCGCGTCTCCAACATCTCCGGCACGAGCTGTACGGTCACCGGCTCGGGCGGCGTGAGCACCACCCCGCAGGGCGCCGCGGACGCGTCCAAGATCACCGTGTCGCCCCATGTCGCGGGCGACGCCGCGGCCGGACTGCCCGACCCGGCACTGTCCCTGGCCCAGCTGGTGCTGGCGCCGGGAGCGGCGTACGAGGTGCAGTTCGCCTGGGTGCCGTCCGAGCCCTGTCCCACCACCAGCGGCGGTACGACCGACGGCGGCACCGGTGGCACTGACCCGTCACCGGACCCGACGCCCACGGGGGAGGCGACCCCCGGAACCACCACCGACGGCGCCAACTCCGTCTCCACCCAGCTCTTCACCGAGGACGGCGTGGTCGACGGCAGTGTGCTGGTCTCCCACACCACCGAGGGCGGCATCGCCACCTTCACGACGGCCGTCAGCAACGCATGCGCGGGCGTGGTCTACCGCACGGGTCTGATGGCGGGAACCTGACCGGGCGCTACTGGGCCGGCTCGGCCGCCCGGGAGGGGGCCTCGGCCGGGTGGTCGGTGTCCGGGAGGTCCGGGTCCGGGAGGTCCGGGTCCGGGACGAGGCCCAGTTCCGTGTCGCGGATGAACTCGATCTCGCGGCGGACGAGGCGGAACCACATGAAGACGACGAAGCCGGCGAAGACGAACCACTCGCCGGTGTAGCCGAGGTTCTGGAAGGCCTTGAGGTCGAGCCCGGTGTCCTGTGGGGCGGTCGCGGGCACGGCCGTCATGCCCGAGTCGGCCTTGTCGAGCGTGATCCAGGCGTCGTACAGGTCGTCCGGAACCTGATTCACCAGCGTCGCCGCACTGATCGCCGACGTCTGCCCGGCGGGGAGCCCGCCCTGGACGGGCACGCCGTTCGACCCCGGGGTCTCGGACGACTGGAGCGCACCGGTGACGGTGACCTCGCCGGAGGGCGCCGCCGGGGCACGGCCGGCGTCCGCGGTGCCCGGCAGCCAGCCCCGTACGACCGGCAGGGCCCTGCCGTCGTCGGTGCGCAGCAGCGTCAGTACGTAGAAGCCGTTCCTGCCGTCCACCTCGCGGTTCGGGACGAGGAGCTGCTCGCCGTACTCGCCCGTCACCGTGGCCAGTTCGCCCGAGGTCTCCTTGTCCACCGGCAGCAGCTCGGCCAGCGGGCGCGCCGGGGCCCGGTCCGCCGGGTCGATCCGCTCGGTCGCCGCGCGATGGTCCTGCATCCGGTCCTCGAACCGGCTCAGCTGCCAGGACCCCATGAACACGCAGAACGGGATGGCGAGCAGCACGAAGACGTTGATCCCCCACCATCGGGGCGTCAGCAGAAACCGGTACACGCCTTCCACCGTACGGTGCCCGCGCCGGGCGCCCGGCCGCGGGGTCGGTCCCCACGACCCCGGCGGCCCACCGCTCAGCGGCGCTCGGCTCAGCGCCGCTCGCCTCAGCCGTACTCGCCTCAGCCGTACTCGCCTCAGTAGCGCTCGACAAGATGCTCCCGCCCCACCGGCGGCTCGTACGGCTCGGGCCAGAAGTCGGTGATCGCGACGATCCGGCCGTCCTCGTCCCCCGTGAAGAAGGAGATCCCGTACATCTCCTCCAGTCCCACGGTGAAGTGGATCCAGCTGACGACCTGCCCCGCCTCCGCGACGATCCGCTCTATCCGGGCGTGCCAGTCGCCCGGGTACTCCCGGTTGAACTCCACATACCGCTCCCGGCCGCGGATCCGCTCCCGTGTCTGCGGCAGGTCGTACACGATGTCCTCCGCCAGGGTCTCGGCGAAAGCGGCCCAGTCCCGGGCCTCGGCGGTGGCCCAGAAACGCTCGACGGTCTTGCGCAGATCGGTGCCAGAAGTCGTTGAGGTCATGCGGCGAGTCTGCACCCCGCCACTGACAACCGGCCCGGACGAACCCCGCCGGGGCCGCCGCGGGCCGAAGTTATCCACAGGCTGGGGACCTCGGCGGCACATTGTCGTGCGGGCGGGGCAGTATGGGGCCATGACTGAGAGCAACGGGTCCACCCCGCAGCAGCAGAGCGGGTCCATGCCCGACTGGGAGAAGAGGTTCCGGGCGCCGAGGGTGTCCCTGCCGGACTGGGCGGAGGACGCGCCGCACCGCTCGCTGTTCGTCTCCAACGCCACGGGCACCTACGAGTTGTACGCGTGGGACCGTGCCACGGGCGAGCAGCGTCAGGCCACGAACCGGGCCAACGGCACGACGGACGGGGTGCTCTCGCCCGACGGCGAGTGGATCTGGTGGTTCGACGACAAGGACGGCGACGAGTTCGGCGTCTGGCGCCGCCAGCCGTTCGGGGGCGGCCCGGACGACGAAGGGGCCCCGGGCCTGGAGCCGTCGTACCCGGCGGGCCTCGCCCTCGGCCGCGACGGCCGTACGGCGGTCGTCGGCCGCTCCACCGACGAGGACGGCTCCACCATCCATCTGTCCCGGCAGGGCGAGGCCCCCGTCGAGATCTACCGCCACCGTGAGTCGGCCGGCGTCGGCGACCTCTCGCACGACGGTTCGCTGATCGCGATCGAGCACACCGAGCACGGCGACGCGATGCACTCGGCGCTGCGCGTGGTCCGCCCGGACGGTACGGCGGTCGCCGAGCTGGACGACACCAAGGGCGGCACGATCGAGCTGGGCCTTGAGGTGATGGGCTTCGCGCCCGTCGGCGGCGACACCCGGCTGCTCATCGGCCACCAGCGGGGCGGCCGTTGGGAGCCGCTCGTCTGGGACGTGGTCTCCGGCGAGGAGACCGACCTCGGGCTCGCCGACCGGCTGGCGGGCGACCTGAGCGCCGAGTGGTACCCGGACGGCTCCGCCCTGCTCGTCGCCCACAGCTTCGAGGCCCGCAGCGAACTGTTCCGCTACGACCTGGCGACCCGGGCCCTGGACCGCGTGGACACCCCGCGAGGCACCGTCTCCGCGGCCACGCCCCGCCCCGACGGCAGCGTGGAGTACCTGTGGTCCTCGGCCGCCGAACCGCCGGTCGTCCGCTCCACCACGGGCGAGGTGGTCCTCGACCCGCCCGGTCTGAAGTCCCCCGGTTCGGTGCCGGTGGAGGACGTCTGGGTGGACACCCCCGGCGGGCGCGTCCACGCCCTCGTCCAGCGCCCGGCGGGAGTCTCCGGCCCGTACCCCACCGTCTTCGACATCCACGGCGGCCCGACCTGGCACGACAGCGACGCCTTCGCGGCGGGCCCGGCCGCCTGGCTCGACCACGGGTACGCGGTGATCCGCGTCAACTACCGGGGTTCCACCGGGTACGGCCGGGCCTGGACCGACGCGCTCAAGCACCGGGTCGGGCTGATCGAGCTGGAGGACATCGCGGCGGTCCGGGAGTGGGCGGTGGGTTCGGGGTTCGCCGATCCCGAGCGGCTGATCCTCACCGGTGGCTCCTGGGGCGGCTACCTCACCCTCCTCGGCCTGGGGACCGAGCCGGAGGCCTGGACCCTCGGCATCGCCGCGGTGCCCGTCGCCGACTATGTCACCGCGTATCACGACGAGATGGAGGCGCTCAAGGCGATGGACCGCACGCTCCTCGGGGGCACGCCCGAGGAGGTGCCCGAGCGCTTCGAGGCGTCGTCACCGCTGACGTACGTCGACGCGGTCAAGGCCCCCGTCTACATCTCCGCCGGCGTCAACGACCCCCGGTGCCCCATCCGCCAGATCGACAACTACGTCGACCGCCTGGCCGCCCGCTCCGCCATCCACGAGGTCTACCGCTACGACGCGGGCCACGGCTCCCTGGTAGTCGACGAACGCATCAAACAACTCCACCTGGAACTGACCTTCGCCAACCACCACCTCCCCCCACGCGCGCCCTGACCCAAGACCCCGCGCCCCTGCTCCCAGGGGCGCGGAGACCTCCCCTGGGAAGGCCGCAGGCCTCCCCAGGGGCGCGGGGAACTGCGCGAGAAGCCCCACCGAACCCGCGCATACCCACCCACCCTCGCGCCCCGCACGTACCCACCCGCCCCACCGGACCCGCGCGTACCCACCCACCCCCACCGAACCCGCGCGTACCCACCCACCCCCACCGAACCCGCGCATACCCACCCACCCCGCGCGGAGCGCGAAGGAAGGGGGTCGAAGGGGCGCAGCCCCTGGGGGATGGGACGGGTAGGGGCGGCGGGGGCGAGAAAACACAGCCCCTCACGCGGCAGCCAACACCTCCTCCTCCGCCGCAGCCAGCAACCGCACAAGCGTGCCCCGAGCCCGAGCCACCCGCGACCGCACGGTACCGATGGGACACCCCGTCAACTCCGCCGCGTCCTCGTAGGACAACCCCATCATCTGCGTGAGGACGAACGCCTCACGCCGTTCCTCAGGCAGCGCCCCCAACAGATCGGCGAGCGCCACCCCGTCATCGAACCCGGGCAGCCCACGCGGCTGCGCACCCTCGACGGCCAGCCGCCAGTCCGGCACATCGGCACGCCGCGGCCGAGCCGCCGCGTACCGGAAGCTGTCGGTCACCGCCCGCCGCGCGATGGACAGCAGCCACGTACGCGCCGAGCACCGCCCCTCGAACCGATGCAGGCTGCCGAGCGCCCGCAGAAACGTGTCCTGGGCGAGATCGTCCACCGCCTGCGGGTCCGCACAGAGGTGGGCGACGAACCGCTGGACGTCACGATGCAGCGCGCCGACGAACCGTTCGACGGCCTCCGGATCCCCGCCACGGGCGGCGAGCGCCCAGGCGGTTATCGACTCGTCGGTCATGGACCGGGCCGACGGGATCGACGAGGGCAGGGGAGTAAGTGTGATCACCTGGTGTCCTTCTCGGGTCATCCGGGGATCCGGACGCCGACACGGGCCCATGGGCACACGGCCGCACACAGCCGCACGGCACCGCCGTACCGGTCGTACAGACGGGCGGGTGTGCGGGGCGTACGTGCGTACGTACGTACGTACCCGGGAACGCGTAGGCGGTCCGGTGAGGAAGGGAGCCGACCGCACGGCCCGCGCGGCGGCGGCGTACGGCCGTAGCCCGAAGCGCGAGCGCGGTGGCTGCGTCGGGTCACCGGCTGTCGTCAGATGACAGCGGCCCCGACGGGCGGACCCCGAGAAGTGAGCGCATGGACGAGAAGAAGCCGCCGCGGCGAGCGGTCCGAACGCCCCCGGCGCACCCGGGGACGCGGCCGTTCCGCAACGACGGTCAGCGCGAGCGACAGCCGCAGCGGCGCGGCCAGCCAGCCGGCCACGGCCCGCAGCAGCCCGAACGCGGCGCGCTCGCCGTACGCGAGCCACAGTCCGCACAGCAGCGCGGCCAGCAGATGCGCGGCGAACATGCCGGACGACGACGCGTACATGGACGCGAGCGAGGACAGGAGCGACGAGGAGGACGCGGACGAGCCGTCCAGGAGATACCCGGTGTGGTCCACATGGTCCATGTGACCGGCCCCACCCGTGGAGACCGTGTGAACCATGTGGGCGGAACCCATGTCCACGAGCGTCGCCGAACCCATCGAGTTCGCCGAACCCATCGAACCCATCGAACTCGCCGAACCCATAGGGCCGTTGTGGGCCATCACGGTCGTCGACGACTGGGCGAGTTCGAAGCCCGAGTGCAGGACCGTCTGGGCGGCCACCACGACGGACGTGATCAGCGGGAGTCCACGCTCACGCCCGGCCAGACACCAGCCGACGACCCCGGTCGCGACGGCCCCGGCGGCCAGGGCCCACCAGGGCACATGGTGGCCGGACATCATCACGTGGCCCAAGGCGGCGAGCAGCACGCAGACAGCCGCGAACATCGCGGCGCGTGTCGTGCGCGAACCCCACCCTGCGGTCATGGCGCCCCATCCTCGCATCCGGACACCGTCGTCATCCCGTCCCCCTTGAGTACGGATTTCCACCCGGCGTCGCACTCACACCGCCAACTGTGATCCGGATCACGCAGGAACCGACCCTGTCGATGAGGCAGTCTTCTGCCTTGTGGGGACCCCGTCGCAGCACAACAGCCGTACCGGACCGACAGCGAGGGCAGGTTCGGGCACGCCGTCCGGTCCGCTCGGCGTGGGCCGGCTGCCCGTCCCGGGCGGCCGGAGCAGACCGGCGGCCGACTCCGGCGCGCACATGGTCGTCTGCGGGGACGACGGGCTGGCGCACCGGCTCGCCGCCGAACTGCGGACCGTGTACCGGGAGCAGGTCACCCTCGTCGTACCGCCCACGGCACGGATCGCGCAGCGTCCGGTCGTCGGCCGGACCCGGACCGCCGCCTCCCTCCTCGACCGGATGACGGCGGTGGTCAACCGGGCGGCGGGCAACGGCGATCCGACGACAGGCGACCGAACGGACCGGACCGGCGAGCCGCCCACCCACAACGACGGCGCGCACAGCACACACGGCGATCGCGGTGAACGCGGTGAACGGATCCTGGAGGCCGGCGAAGCCACCGAGGCCGTCCTCGCCGAGGCCGGCGTGGAACGCGCCGCCGCCCTCGCACTCGTGTACGACGACGATGAGACCAACATCCGCGCGGCCCTCACCGCCCGCCGCCTCAACCCCCGTCTGCGGCTCGTCCTGCGGCTCTACAACCGCAGACTCGGCCAGCACATCGAGGAACTCCTCGACCAGGCGGCGGCGTTGGCGACGGGCGACGCGGCCACCGACGGCGTCGACGGGTTCGGCGCCTCGACGACCGTCCTCTCCGACGCCGACACGGCCGCCCCCGCGCTGGCCGCGACCGCCGTCGTCGGCACCACCAAGGTCGTCCAGACGGACGGACTGATGCTGCGGGCCGTCGAACGCCCGCCGGGCAGGCGCGGCCAGAACCAGGCAGGTCAGAGCCCGGGCGGCGGCCTGTGCACGCTCGCGCTCCTGTCCGCCACCACCAACGACCCGGCCGGAACCGAAGGTTCCGAGGGCAGCGGGGAACGTGGCCCCCAACTCCTCCCCGACGAGCGGGCGGTGGCGGAGGCGACCGGCCGCGGAACCGTCGTCCTCGACACCGTCCGCTACGCCGGCCCCGCACTGCCGCCCGGCCGCGCGGGCGGCGGATCGCTGGGCGCCTTCGGGACGTTGCTCTCCCGGCGGCTGCGCTGGTCCCTCGCGGGGATGATCGGATGCGTGTTCGCCCTGGCCGTCGCCCAGATCCTGATCACCGGCGAACACCCGCTGCAGGCGACGTACGCGACCCTCCTCGACCTCTTCGGGATCGCCGACCCGGCCACCGACCAGAGCGACTCCCGCCAGGTCCTCCAACTCCTCTCCGGGCTCATGGGCTTACTCCTGCTGCCGGTGCTGCTGGCCGCCGTGCTGGAGGCGCTCGGCACGTTCCGCAGTGGCACCGCCCTGCGCAAGCCGCCGCGCGGCCTCTCCGGACACGTCGTCCTCCTCGGCCTCGGCAAGATCGGCACCCGTGTACTGGCCCGGCTGCGCGACCTCCACATCCCGGTCGTCTGCGTCGAGGAGGACCCGGAGGCACGCGGGCTCGCGGAGGCCCGTCGCCTGCGGGTCCCGGTCATCCTCGGCGACGTGACCCAGGAGGGCGTCCTGGAGGCCGCCAAGATCCACCGGGCCCACGCCCTCCTCGCCGTCACCAGCTCCGACACGACCAACCTCGAAGCCGGCCTGTACGCCCGTTCCGTACGCCCCGACCTGCGCGTCGTCCTGCGCCTCTACGACGACGACTTCGCCACCGCCGTCTACCGCACCCTCCGCGCCGCGCACCCGGGCGCCCTCACCCGCAGCCGCAGCGTCACCCATCTCGCCGCGCCGGCGTTCGCCGGGGCGATGATGGGCCGCCAGATCCTGGGCGCGATCCCCGTCGAACGCCGCGTCCTCCTCTTCGCCGCCGTCGAGGTCCGCGGCCACGCCCGCCTGGAGGGCCGCACACTCGCCGAGGCCTTCCGCCCCGGCGCCTGGCGAGTCCTCGCCCTCGACACGGCCACCCTCGGAGAACCGGGCCCACCCTCCGGCCTCGTCTGGGACCTCCCACCCACGTACGTCCTCCGCGCCGAGGACCGCGTGGTCCTGGCGGCGACGAGGCGGGGACTGGCGGAGCTGTTGGGACGGCGGGCGGGTACGGGAGCGTAGGTTCTTCGGCCGTGATTCGTCTGCGGCCCGGCGGGACTTCTCGCGCAGTTCCCCGCGCCCCCGAAAGGGCCGAAAAAGCAGGGCGCAGCCCGCTTTTTCAGGGGCGCGGGGGCGCGGGGGCGCGGGGAACTGCGCGAGAAGCCCCCACTCACCCGCAGACGACCCCGTGCATGTCCCACCCCGGAAACGGATCGTCGAGGACACCCCCGGAACGAACCTCCTCCTCCCGCACCAGACACCCACCCAGAGCCACCCGCAACGCCTCCCCCCGCAACCCCGTCCCGATGAACACCAACTCCTGCGCCCACGCGGCCTCTTCAGCCTCCACCGCAGCCGGCTCGAACCGCGCCACCGCCCCCGCCTGCGACCACAACCCCACCACCCCCGCCCGCCCGGCAAGCGTGAAGAACCCCTTGGACCGCAACACCTCCCCGAACGCCCCACTGTCGAGCGCCTCGGTCACAAAGGCCCACAACCGCCCGGGATGGAAGGGGCGTTCGGCCCGGAAGACCATCGACGAGATGCCGTACTCCTCGGTCTCCGGCACATGCTCCCCGTTCAGCTCCCGCACCCACCCCGGCGCCCCCTGAGCCCGTTCGAGATCGAACGCCCCCGTGCCGAGCACCTCGCCCACCGGCACCCGCCCATGACGCACCGGCACGATCCGCGCCGCCGGATTGAGCCGCGCCAGCGCCGCCGCGAGCCGCTCGGCGGTCGCCGCGTCCACCAGGTCGAGCTTGTTCAGCACGATCACATCGGCGAACTCCACCTGGTCCATGAGGAGATCGCTCACCGTGCGCTCGTCGTCCTCGTACTGGTCGAGCCCGCGTGCCACCAACTCGTCCCCACCCGCCAGCTCCGGCAGGAAGTTCACCGCGTCGACCACCGTCACCATGGTGTCGAGCCGCGCGAGATCCCCGAGCGTGGCCCCGTCGTCCCGGGCGAAGGAGAAGGTCGCGGCGACCGGCATGGGTTCGGAGATCCCGGAGCTCTCGATCAGCAGATAGTCGAAACGCCCCTCCCGCGCGAGCCGGTCCACCTCCTCCAGCAGATCGTCGCGCAGGGTGCAGCAGATGCACCCGTTGGTCATCTCGACGAGCCGCTCCTCGGTGCGGGACAGCGCCGCCTCGCCGCCCCGTACGAGCGCGGCGTCGATGTTGATCTCGCTCATGTCGTTGACGATCACCGCCACCCGCAACCCCTCACGGTTGGCGAGGACATGGTTGAGCAGGGTGGTCTTGCCCGCGCCGAGGAACCCGGACAGGACGGTGACGGGCAGTCGTTCCCGGACTGTGGTGGTCACGGCCTCATCCCTCGGGGTGGAGCAGCCCGCGCTCGTACGCCTTCAGCAGCCGCTGCGGTACGAGATGGGTGGCGCCGTCGACGGTGAACGGCACCAGCTGCGGCGTGCTCGCCTTCCACTGGGCCCGACGGTGACGGGTGTTGCTGCGGGACATCTTCCGCTTGGGTACGGCCATGGGGTCCTCCTCCACAGGGTGATGCACCGGACGCTACATGAAAATGGATCCCATTACTAAAAACGGGATTCGAGGGTGACCGTGAGCAACCCCGCGCCGGGCGCCGTATGGGAGGAAAGGGTCGAACAGGCCCGCTCGCCGCAGCCGTTCCCTACGGAGGTACCGTCCCCCGTGGCCACAATCAAGGAAGAAGCCCCCGGGCGCGGGAGGCATCTCGACCCGCCGCTGCTGCTCACGATGGTGCTCGTGCTGGCGGTGGTCGCGCAGGGGCCGCTGCGCGGTCTGCTGTCCGCGCCCGTGACACAGAGCTGGATGACGGTGTTCGTGGCGGTGGTCGTGCAGGCCCTGCCGTTCCTGGTCATCGGGGTGCTGCTGTCCGCGGCCATCGCGGTGTTCGTACCGGCCTCGTTCTTCGCCCGCGCCCTGCCGAAGCGGCCCGCGCTCGCGGTACCGGCGGCGGGCGTGGCCGGGGTGGTACTGCCGGGCTGCGAATGCGCCTCGGTGCCGGTCGCGGGCGCCCTCGTGCGCCGGGGCGTGACGCCCGCGGCGGCGCTCGCCTTCCTCCTGTCCGCCCCCGCCATCAACCCGATCGTCCTGACGGCGACCGCCGTGGCCTTCCCGGGCAACCCCGAAATGGTGCTGGCCCGGCTCGTGGCGAGCCTGCTGGTGGCCTGCGCGATGGGCTGGCTGTGGCAGGGAGTGGGTCGTGGCGAGTGGATGCGCCCGCCCGAGCGCCCCTCCTACGAGGGGCAGAGCAAGGGCGCCGCCTTCTGGGGCTCGGTGCGGCACGACGTGATGCACGCGGGCGGCTTCCTGGTCGTCGGCGCGATGGCGGCGGCCACGCTCAAGGCGGTCGTCCCGGCGAGCTGGCTGAACGCCGCCGCCGACAACCCCGTCATCGCGATCCTCGCCCTCGCCGTCCTGGCCGTACTGCTGTCGATCTGCTCGGAGGCGGACGCGTTCGTCGCGGCCTCGCTCACCCAGTTCTCCCTGACCTCCCGGCTGGCCTTCCTGGTCGTCGGCCCGATGATCGACCTGAAACTCTTCGCCATGCAGACCGCCACCTTCGGCCGCGCCTTCGCGCTCCGCTTCGCCCCCGCCACCTTCGCCCTCGCGATCCTGGTGTCGGCCCTCGTCGGGGCGGTGCTGCTGTGAACCGCCAGGCCCAGACCGTCATCCTCTTCCTCACCGGCGGCGCCCTCCTGCACGCCGGCTTCACCGACCTCTACCTCCGCTACGTCAAGGCGGGCCTGCGCCCCCTCCTCATCGGCGCGGGCCTCGTCCTCATAGCCGCCGCCCTCGCCACGCTCTGGTACGAACGCCGGGCGCGACGCCAGGACGGCGAACAGCGCAGCCGGCAGGACGGCGAACAGCACGGCCAACAGGACGGCCAACAGGACAGCGAACAGGACGGCCACGGCGAGCCGCACGCCCACCGCGAGCCCCGGGTCTCCTGGCTCCTCGTCCTCCCCCTCCTCGCTCTCGTCCTGGTCGCCCCGCCCGCCGCCGGTTCCTACACCGCGATGCGCACCGGCACGGCACTCCAGGAACAGCCCTGGGGCTATCCGAAGCTCCCCGCCGACGGCCCGCTCCGCCTCAGCGTCGCCGACTACGCCGGCCGCGCGGTCTACGACAAGGGCCGCGCCCTCGCCGACCGGCCGCTCAAGGTCACCGGGTTCCTCGCGTTCGACGGCTCCGGCACCCCGTACCTCGTCCGCATGGCCCTCAACTGCTGTGCCGCCGACGCCCAGCCCGTGAAGATCGCCCTCACCGGCGAACTCCCGGCCGTCCTCCAGCCCGACACCTGGATCGAGGTCACCGGCACCTACACCCCGAAACGCACGAAGGACCCCCTCAACGGCACCGCCGTCCCGTACCTCCACGTCGCCACCACCAGGCCGGTCAAGGCCCCCCAGGACCCGTACGACGAGGCATGGAACGGCTGAGGGCGGGTGACGGGTAACGCCCTGGATAGCTGACGGGTCGTCAGTTATGGTCGCCCGCAACGCCGTATCCGAAGGGATGAGCCCCGTGCAGACACGTCCCGAGAGCCCACAGCCGCCCGGTGCCCCGCGCTGGGTCGCGATGTTCTACGAGCCCTCCTCGTCCTCCTGGCGGGTGGGCGCGGAGTCGCCGTACCGCTTCCCCGTCGCCTACGCGATGGGCGAGATGACCCAGACCCTGCGGGCGCGCGACGCCGACCCGGTCGCCGTGCTGTGGGGCCCCAGGGGCGGGGAGTGGGAGCGGCACGACCCGCCGGCCGCGGCCGCCCCGCCGCAACCACCGCCCGGCGCGCCCGCCGAGGCTCCCGGCGGTACGCCCAGCAAGTTTCAGGAGCGTCTGACCGACCGGCGGCAACAGGTGCTGATGGCCGGCCTCGGCAAGGCCGGGCTCTACGATCTCGCGCCGGACGATCTGGCCGCCGTCCAGGCCGTCGTGGACGGACTCGACGAGACGGCCGTCCGCAGGATCGCCCACTGGCTCACCGTGGCGGGCGGGGCCCGGGCCGGGGTGCCGGAGGCATGAAGCCGCGGGCATGAAAGGGCCCGGTCGCTGGCGACGGGGGATGCACCAGCGACCGGGCTATGGCCAAGGCTAACAAGGCTGCTCGTAGGACGGGAGCCGACTGCTCGACTGCGTGGACAAGTTGTGATCGGGATCACGCGCCGAGGCCCTACCGCCCAAACGTTCGTTAGGCGATGCGGTGGCGCCGCCCAAACGTTTGTTGGGCGCACGGTGGGCCCGCCCAAACGTTTGTTAGATGCCGCGGCGGGCCGCCCAAACGTTTGTTAGACGCCGCGGTGGGCCGCCAAACATTTGTTGGACGGCGAGTGCGGGACTCCCAAACGTTTGTCAGGCACCCGCCTCTGTCACGCCCCCGCGCACGGCGGCTCGTACGACAGCCGCGGCAGATACTCGTCCCACTTCTCCCGCGTGAGCACCCCACGTGTCGTCGAGCAGATCCGCCGTACGGCGTCGTCCACGTCCAGGTTCCACAACCGTACGGTGTCGGCGCCGCTGGACACCCCGAGCATGTGGCTGTCGGGGCTGAAGGACAGGAACTGGCCGGTCTTGGCGTTGGGGCTCATCGCCTGGCCGATGGGGGAGGCGTCGGCGGGGTGGGCGACGTCCCAGAGATGGACGGTGCTGTCGTTGCCGCCGCTGGCCAGGGTCCGGCCGTCCGGGCTGAAGGTGAGCGACACGATCGCCTCGGTGTGGCCGATGAGCGGGGAGCCCAGGGGAGTCGCCTCGCCGGGGTCGGAGACGTCCCAGAGCCGGACCGTGTCGTCGCCGCCCCCGCTGGCCAGCGTCCTGCCGTCCGGGCTGTAGACGAGGTCGCTGACCGCGCCGCGGTGCGCGGTCAGGGGCCCGTCGAGCCGGGTGGAACGGCCCGGATCGGCCACGTCCCACAGCCGGATCGTGCCGTCGGCGCTGCCGCTGGCGAGCGTCCGGCCGTCGGGGCTGTAGACGAGGGCGAGGATGTAGCCCTTGTGGCCGGTGAGGGGCTTGCCGAGCGGGACCACATGGGCCGGGTCGGAGACGTCCCACAACCGCACGTCGTGGTCGCCGTAGGAGGTGGCCAGGACCCGCCCGTCGGGGCTGTAGGCCTGCGCGTCGGTGTACCGGATGCGCAGCGGGAGGGGCGATCCCCGCAGGACGGGGCGGGCGGGATCGCTGACGTCCCACAGATACAGGGCCCGGTTACCGGCCACGATGGAGAGCGTGCGGCCGTCGGGCGAGAACGCCAGGGAGCGGTTGCCGCTGTCCTTCAGCGTGAACGCCTTCCCCAGCAGCACGGGCCGGCCGGGCTCCGCCACGTTCCACAGCCGGATCCGGCCGTCGCGCCCGGCCGTGGCCAGCACCCGCCCGTCCGGCCGGAACACGCCGTTGCGCCCGACCATGTCCGCGGTCGGCACCGACCACAGCCGGACCTTGCTGTCCCCGCTCCCGGTGGCGAGGGTCCGCCCGTCCGGGCTGAACCCCAGGGCGAACATCTCCCCGCTGGCCCCGGCCAGGGGCTCGCCGACCTGGGACGGGTACGCGGGGTCGTCGACGTTCCACAGACTCGCCGTACTGTCCGCGCTGGCGGCGGCGAGCAACCCCCCGTCCGGGCTGAACGCCACGGACCAGATGGGGCCGGTGTGCCCGGTCAGCGGCGCCCCGAGCGCACTCGCCCGCCGGGGCTCGGCCACGTCCCAGAGCCGGACGGTGTTGTCCGAACTGCCGCTGGCCAGCGTCCGCCCGTCCGGACTGAAGGCCAGCGAGTGCACCAGGCTCGTATGCCCCTTGAGCACGGTGCCGAGGGACGCCGGATCACGCGGATCGGCCACGTCCCAGAGCCTGATGCTGTTGTCGTCGCCCCCGGTGGCCAGCGTCTTCCCGTCCGGGCTGAACGCGACGGCGCGCACGGGCGCGCTGTGCCCGGTGAGCGGCGCGCCGAGCGCCGTCGCGTGCGCCGGATCGCTCACGTCCCACAGCCGTACGGTCCGGTCCTCGCCCACGGACGCGAGCGTCCTGCCGTCCGGGCTGAAGGCGATCAGGAAGATCGTGCCGTCGTGTTCGGTGAGCGGCGCGCCCAGCGTGCGCGGCGCACGCGGATCGGCCACGTCCCACAGCCGGATGGTGCCGTCGTCCCCGGCGCTGGCGAGCGTACGGCCGTCCGGCGCGAAGACCGCGCTGCTCACCCAACTGCCGTGGCCGGTCAGAGGCTTGCCCACGGCCTCGGGCCGGGACGGGTCCGCCACGTCCCACAGCCGTACGGTCCGGTCGTAGCTGGCGGTGGCCAGGTACTTCCCGTCGGGGCTGAACGAGGTGAGATAGACGGCGCCGCCGTGGCCGAGCGCCGGGGTGGCCAGGGGCGCGTTGACGATCGAGACGAGCCGGTTGTTGGTGCCCTCGTCGTCGGGCCGCAGGTCGTGCGCGACCAGATCGAGCTGGGCGGAGAGCGAGGGGTCCGAGTACTGGACGCGATCGGCCTGCGCCACCACCTGCTCGAACACCGCGTCGTTGCGCTGCTGCCAGGCGACCACCGCCGACCCCACGGCCACCAGCGCGAACGCCACCAGCGCCGCCACCGCGCTCCGCCGGATCCGGACCGTACGCCGGCGCAGGCGCACCGAGGCGGCCAGGAACTCCACCGCGCTCCGGGTCAGGAAGGTGTCACCGGCGTCCTTGGTGGCCTTGGCCCAGGTGTGCGCCTGTTCGAGCCGCGAGCCCCGGTAGAGCAGCGAGGAATCGCGCTCGGAGTCCTCCCAGGCCCGGCCGTCCTCCTCCAGGCGCTGCCGCAGCAGATGGTCGTTGCGCCCCTCGTCGATCCACCCGCGCAGGCGGGGCCAGGCGTGCAACAGCGCCTCATGGGTGATCTCCACGGTCTCCGCGTCGAGCGTCAGCAGCCGGGCGCGGGCCATCGCCTCCAGCGACTCCTCGGTCTTCGCCGGGTCCGCCGAACCGTCCGCGAGCTGCCGCCGGGTGCCCCGGCGCCGGGTGGCCTGGGTGTCCTCGTTCAGCCGGACCAGCCGCAGCAGCACCAGGCGCGCGGCCGTACGGGCCGCCGGGTCCAGCCCCGACCAGGCCCGCTCGGCGGTCGCCGCCACCGCGCCCTGGATACCGCCTGCCGCCCGGTAACCGGCCAGCGTCAGCCGCCCCGCCTTGCGCCGCTGCCAGGTCACCAGCAGGGCGTGCGACAGCAGGGGGAGCACGCCTGCATCGTGCGCCCCGCGCGGGCCGTCCGCGCTCACCTCCCGCACGATCAGTTCCGCGAGCCCCGGCTCCAGTTCGAGTCCCACGGCCTTGGCGGGACCGGTCACCGCCTCCCGCAGCTCCGCCGTCGTCAACGGCCCCAGCACCATGTGCCGGTGCTGCAACGCGTCCGCCAGCTCCGGATACCCGAGGCACTGCTCGTAGAAGTCCGCCCGCACCCCGAGCACCACGACCACGGGCGCCGCCCCACCCTCCTCCCCAGGCGTGCACGCCGCACTGAGCAACTGCACGAAGGTCCGCCGGTCCGCCTCGTCGGCACAGAGCGTGAACGCTTCTTCGAACTGGTCGACGATCAGGACGGGGCGGGGGGCGGTGGGGGAGAGGGCACCGCTCGGGGGCGGAGTGGTGAGGCCGGGGGAGGGGGCGCCGCCCGGCGACGGCGTGCTGGGGGGTGGAGGCGCAGGGGTGCTGCCGGGGCCGGCGGATGGGGAAGCGCTGCCGTCCTCGGGGGTGGCGGCGCGTCGGCGCGCCCAGGCCGCGACGGCCTCCCGTACGGCATCCGCGAACAGCGGCGTACCGGGCTCGTAGGCGGCGGACACGACCCGCGCCAGCTCCGGTATCCGGCGGGTCAGCTCCCCGACCGGATCGGCCCCCGGTACGAGCTGCAGCACCTGCCCGCCCCGCCGCCGCGACGCGGAGGCTCCCGGGGCGGCGGCCGGAGCCCCGCCCGCGGGCCACTCACCCGCCGGGCTCGGGTGGTTGTCACCGTCTGCGGCGTCGTCGAGGGCACCGCCGCGCACCGCGGGCACCAGACCGGCGTGCAACAGGGAGGACTTCCCGGCGCCCGAAGCGCCCACGAGCATCACGAGCCCACCCGCGCGCCCCGCCGCCCGCAACTGCTCGACGAGCGCGTCGGTGCTCCGCTCCCGCCCGAAGAACCAGCGGGCGTCCTGCTGCCGATACGAGGCCAGCCCCCGGTAGGGGCAGACGCCACCGGGCAGAGGCGAGCCCTCACCGGGAGGCTGCTCGCCGCCCGGGGACTCGGTCGTGGCCGTGCCGGTGCCGGACCCGGAGCCCGCGTCCGCAGGGCGTTCCCGTTCCCCGACGGGATCGGCGAGCGCCCGCTCCCACAGCCGCTGCCACTGGGCCATGTCGTACAGCCCCTTGGACACCGGAACGGGCCGCGCCCGCCGCGCCTCGGGGATCAGCACCTGCAGTACGGCGGCGAGGGCGGCGAACTGCGCCGGCACGTTCCTGGCCCGCCGCCAGTCACTGATCCGCTGGGCGGACACCCGCACGGGCCGCCCGCGTTCATCGGCCCGCTGCAGCCGGACGACCGACTCGGAAACACTCTTGAGAGGAGGATTGCCCGCTTCCTTGTACAGCAGCGCGAGACGTTCCGCGAAGGCCGTGCGAGCCCCTGAGTCATGACTCAAGGCATCCACCCCTTACCTTCCCCCGCTACCTGGACATCCGGACCGGAAAACTCACCTTATATGCCTGACCTGCGAAAACGCCGTCTCCGGACGGCCGGCCCCTCCTCCCCACCACCCCCGACTGGCAGGATCTGGCCCAAGCCGCCCACACCCGGTGCACCGCCCACCCGGGCCACCGGCATCGCTTCCGCAAATCCGCCCCATCATGCCGCACACCCCCGGCCGGCCCCCGCGACGCCCCCGCCCCGCGCACCGCCCCACCGACCTCGATCCCTGTCCCCCTGACACGGATCGACACCCCCGCGACGTTCGGCACCGGTCCCCACGTGGGGAGGGACCGGTGCCGAACGAAGCGACGCCGCGATGCGCGGAGCTCTGCCGGAAGCGGCCGGTCCCCCCAGCGGACTCCCGACGGAGGATCCGCCGCGGCCTCGAAGGCGGGTCACACCCTCCGGCATCCGAACCCGAGCGACACCAGAGCCGCCCCCACTCAAGACCCGGCACCGCTGCGACGCCGACCTTCTCTCTCTTCCACTTCCACGGGGAGGGAACGCCCGTCCGCCCTGCACCGGAACCACACCCTGGCGCACGAGATCGGCCACCTCATCCGCGAGCCCTCCGGCACTCTGGAACCGGACGCCGCCGCCGAACCCACAAGGAAGGGCCGCCGTCACCGACGACCCGCCACGGACGACCCGCCTCCGCCGAAACGGACCCCGCCGAAACGGACCCCGAAGCGTGCCCGACCCGACCACGACGCCCGACCCGACCACTACACCCGACCCCCTGCGGGACCCGGGCTTCTTCGCCGACCCCTACCCGACCTACGCCCGGCTGCGCGAGGCGGCACCTGTACGAAAGGTGCCCACCGGCACAGGCGCCCGCCCCAGCTACCTGATCACGGGCTACGCCGAAGCTCGGGAGGCCTTCACCGATCCGCGGCTCTCGAAGGACACCACGCGGTTCTTCGCCGACCGCCCGTCGGGGCGGGACCTCCACCCGGCCGTAGCCCGGAACATGCTCGCCACCGACCCCCCACAGCACGCACGGCTACGGGCCCTGGTGACCAAGGCGTTCACCACCGGAGCGGTCGCACGGCTGCGCCCCTACATCGCCGAACTGGTCGACGAGTTGCTCGACGCCTGGCCGGACCACGGAACGGTGGACCTCGTCGCGGACCTCGCCGTTCCGCTGCCCGTCACCGTCATCTGCGAAATGCTGGGGGTGCCCGAGTCCGACCGTGCGGCCGTACACACCTGGTCGAGCGACCTGTTCGACGCCGGAGACCCCCGGCGGATCGACGCCGCCTCACACGCCGTCGGCGACTACATGACCGACCTGGTCGCCATCAAGCGAGCCTCGCCGGGCACCAGCCTGCTCGACGACCTCATCGCGGTACGGGACGGCCAGGACCACCTGACCGAGGACGAACTCGTGTCGCTGGCAGTCCTCCTCCTGGTCGCCGGCCACGAGACCACGACCAACTTCATCGGCAACGCGGCCCTGGCCCTGCTGCGGCACCCGGAGGAACTCGCGCGACTGAGGGCCGAGCCGCGGCTGCTCGGCGGCGCGCTGGACGAGCTGCTGCGCTTCGACTCACCGGTCGGGATCGCCACGTTCCGCTACACCACGGAGGCGCTCACGCTCGGCGGCACCGAGATCCCGGAAGGCGTCCCGGTCCTCATCGCACCCGGCGCCGCCAACCGCGACCCCGGCCGCTTCCCCGAGCCCGACCGGCTCGACCTCTCCCGAGGCGCCACCGGCCACCTCGCCTTCGGCCACGGCATCCACCGCTGCCTGGGAGCCCCCTTGGCCCGAGCCGAAGCCGAACTCGCCCTCCAAGCCCTGATCACCCGCTACCCCCAAGCCCACCTGGCCCCCACCGCCACCCCCCTGACCTGGCGCCACACCCGCCTGACCCGCGGCCTCACCTCCTTACCCCTCACCCTCTGACCTACTCAGCCAGCACATTGCCGAGCCCACCCCCACGACGCCTCAGCAACGCCAGAGGGCCCCTACCGATGCGGTAGGAGCCCTCTGACCTGCGATCCACCTGTCGGGGTGGCGGGATTTGAACCCACGACCTCTGCGTCCCGAATGAAGGCCGGGCGTGATCACCACCGGTTGGTTCGGCTCAGACCACAGCCGACGAGCTCTCCACGGCCACGGTGCTCAAAGTCCGCTTACCCATCCGCCGCTGGCGCCCGGCTGACGATGTCGGACAGAGGCCCGCGGTAGGTGGTGCCGAGCTTGCTCACCACGCCCAGGGTGGGACCGGGCCCGTTCTTCATGCGGCTTAGGGCATCGAGCAGGAGCGTGCCCAGTCCTCCTGGTACTCCTACAGCCGACGGGACGACCGGAAGCTGGACGCGGAGGCAGCTGTCCTGCGAACCGTCCGGGCCTGGTGCGGCGAAGACAAGGCCGACCGCTACGACGAGTTGGTAGCCCTACGCGCCGAGGTCATCCGGCTCGGAGAACTCGTCGAGAAGGCGGCCAAGGCCCTACGCGACCGAGGTCACGGCGTCATCGCCTCCACCATTGAGCGCGACCTGGGCGTCCATATCGCCACCCTTGATCCTGATGTGCGTCGATGACGCCGCGCCACGGGTCCGGCTCCGGCTTGGGAGGCGCTGGCTGTGCCGGAGGCTTCTCCTTCTCCGGCCGGTCAGGGTGCCACCCGTCGAGGAACGGCCGGAGCTGCTTTTTCGTCGGCTCCGCGCGGTAGCCGCGGGCGGCCAGGCCCTGGCCGTTCGTGGTGGGGTCGAGCTGATCGGCCTCCGTGTTCCCCCAAGTCGACCACTCACGCAGCCTCTCAGCTTCGAGGACGTCTTCCGACGCGGCGGCGACTTCATCCAGCGCGGCACAGAACTCCCGGATCTCACCCGCGGCCCGCCACTGCTCAAGGGCCGTGCCGAAGTGCTCGACCCGTACCGCGTGAACCGCCTTGACCGAAGCCGCACTTACCGCGGCCTCCCACTCCCGCCGCTCACGCTCCTCCTGCTCCGCCGCAAGCCGCCGACGCTCGGCCTCCTGCCGCTCCCGCTCCTCTCGCAGACGCCGCTGCTCCGTCTCTCGTTCCAGCCGCGCCCGCTCCTGATCCTCCGCGCGTGCCTTCAACGCCCGGAAGATTGAGCCGATCTGCTCCTCCAACGGCTTCTTCGCCGTATCGGCCCATTCCTTCTTCCAGCCGTAGCTGTAGCTGTAACCCGAGTTCTCGCTGACCAGCAGCTCCAGTTCGCCGGACGGCTCGGACTTGCGGGCCGGCGTAACCCGCTGCCAGTCGTACGTGCGTCGGCCCGGCTGCTTGGGGACGTACCGGACCTGCTTCTGCCGCTCACGGAAGCCGACCTCGTACGTCCTGCCGTGAACGGTGAGCAGCGGCCTCGGCTGCCTGCGCTTCTTGGACACCGCGATCTCGCCGTACCGCGCGAGCGCCTGATCGGCGAGGAGCCGAATCAGCGCGAGCACCCTCGGGAGGACCTCCTCGGAGATCTCGAACGCGCTGTGGTCCTTGGTGACCGCGGCGAGCACGTCCTCGACGTCGGTGATCACACGGCTGCGCGCCAGGCGGATCCGGTTCCACTCGGTGTCGTCCTCACCAGTCACCCGGAGCAGACCGAGGAAGAAGTCTCCCTTCACCCGCCCGCTGTACTTCAGGTGGTACCCGTCCGGAGCGCACTGCCGTGCCGCGTCGAACGCCCTGCGATACCGAGCCCGTTCCTCGGCACTGGGGTCCGGGATCCGAAGGAATCGTCCGGCCTTCTGCACCTGCGCGATGAGCGATGGCCCGACAGTCGCCGGCGACGGGCGCGGAGGTTGCACGGCACGCTTCGATACGGGCTCCGTCTCCGTCGGAAGGTCGGCATCCTGCCGAGGGCCGGCGGCAACCGGCGTCTCGGCTTCAGACGCCGCCGCGCGAGGCTTGCGTGGAGCCAGTTCCGGACGGTCGGGATGGTGACCGTGCTCCAGATAGAAGCGACCCGCGTCAGTGATCTCCGCCTGCCACCGCCCCTTCTTCCTGGGCATGGTCACCAAGCCCCGGTCCCTGAGCGCTACGAGGCGGCGGAATGCCACTGCTCGGGAGCCAACCTGGGAGCCGGATCCCGAAGATCACACCCAGTTGGCTCCCAAATGGCTCCCAAAACAGGGTCGAAACGCAAATCAGGCCCGGTACTGATCTCTCAGTACCGGGCCTGACCTGCTGTTTTGGCTGTCGGGGTGGCGGGATTTGAACCCACGACCTCTTCGTCCCGAACGAAGGACACGCGGGCTGCCTACCTGTATGGGATGCCGTTTGCGCAGGTCAGCGTGTCGGTCTCGGTCGGTTTGAGAGAGTCCCGCAGGGGCTCTGGGAGAAGATCTTCTCCCAGATTTCTCCCAATAGGCCGAGCTGCTGTAGTGCCGTCGTGATCACGCTCGTATTCACAGAAGCACATTCGCTGCCGTGGCGGCTCAGGAACTGAGGCTTTTACGGCGGGCAAGGAACGTGTACGTGGTGCCGTTCGCGTCCGTGTGGTGACCTCAGCCGCCGGTGACCGCCAGGTCCCAACCGCGCTGCTCTCGCATCTGCGCGGCGAAGGTGCGACGGTCCTTGATGGAACATCCGCAGGCGAGGCGTAGGTCAATGCTCACGTACTGGCTGCGGGGGTTCTGCTCACGGTCCGCCAGGCTCCAGTGGACGTCGTGGACATGGTCGGCAAGGCCGGTTCGCTCCTCGTCGTGGACGATGCCGTGTGCCCGCGCGAACTCGTCCAGGTCGTCGATGGCGAAGAGGGCGCTTCGCCACTGTCCGGGCCAGACGGCGAAGAGGCGGGATGCTCCGGCGACCGCCCGTTGGTGGGCATCGGGCCCCGCGCCCTGGGTGACTCGGCCGTCCTCGTGGACTTCGATGTAGCACGTGGTGTCCAGCGTATACGGGAAGTCCTTCCCAGTGGCCGCAGCGCTTCTCGGTTCCATGGCCCCCATCCCGCGGTGACCGTGAGGCCACGTTACGGCAGGGCCTCGGGGGCGCTGCAGCCTTCCTGAGTTTTGCCGACGGGCGGCAGCCTGATGGGCCGTGCAGCTATGTTGCCGTCGCCTCGATGGCGGCACCAGCAGTCAGCGGACTCGCGGGAGGTCTAGTGCCGGGCCGCACGCCGCGGAGGCCCGGCACCACTGACGTTGTTGCCGTGATGTCGTCGAGGTGAGTCTGGTTTCAGCGAGGCATCCGTTGATGAGGTTGCTGCGGTACTGGATCTGACGGAGACCGTGCCGAAGTGCCTTGATGAGGTGGTCTGGGTCGGTGAAGGCGGTGTTGACCTGGCTGCGTCTTGATCCGCGCAAGCGTCCAGGTCTGGTCCGGCCAGCCATGCGCGACAGGCCCCCTGGCGAGCTCCCGCTCGAGCACGGAGAACAGTCCCTCACTCAGCTTGGGTCGTGCCACCGGCCCGGCAGACCGCAGCCCCTCGGTGCCAGCGTCGTGCCAGGATCGGCGCCAGCGCTGCACCGAGCGCACACTCACCCGTAAGTCCTTGGCGACCTCGGCGTGACTGAAGACCAGCAGGGTGCGCCGGCCCAAGGCATGAGGGTTCCCCTAGCCGTGTAGGGCGGCTCGGTAGGTACTGAGCTCGTTGTTGTAGCGGCGTTCCCGGGACATAAATGCTGCGGTTCCCCCTCTAGGATGTCCTGGATGTCATGGCGGACCTTCGTCACCTCAATTGGGCCCACGTGCTCCTGTTCTTGGTACCCTTCGGCACCTGCCTCCGAAGCGCTGGTCTTGATTCGGATCCGGGAACCGTCGTTCTCGAGGACAATCACCCGCTCTGCGTCAGCATTTACGGGGATGTTGGCGTTGTGCGTGATCACGATGACCTGTCGGTGCCACCGGCTCTTCCTGATTTCCGGGACGATGAGCTGAGAGATCCACGCAGTATCGAGGTCGTCCTCAGGCTGGTCCAGCACGAGCGGTTCTGTCCCATGGTGCAGGACGAAGCTGAGCATGGCCGCACTGCGCTGGCCTGGCGAACCTGTGGTGACGGACTGCCAGTCGGCGTCGTTCTCTGCCTTGCCGCCGTCCCGTAGGAAGTACATCACCACCGCGTCGTCCGGGAAATTCATCGCGAGGCGGATGCGTTGTGTCGACTCCAGCTTGGCCAGCTTGCTCCACCATGTGGCTTTGCCGCCGGCCTCTTGGCGCAGTTGCGTGAAGTCGCAGGTCAGTAGGGATCCGCGCCACAGTTCCTGACGGCGTTGCCCGTCGTTGAGTGGGGCAATCCAAAGCCACTCGGCAAGGGCCGGGATGTCGTCCACGAACCCTCCTGATCGCACGCCGAGTTGACTACGTACCTCCTGTACCCAGCTGGTGCAGTTACCGTGCGAGATCACCTCGAAACGCAGTGACCCGCTGCGCTTAGCCACTTCTGCGAAGAGCGTCTCCCGGCGCCGGCGCCGCCGTTCGTATGTGCGCTCCAGGTCGGACCAAGCCGCTTTCTCCGCGCTGCGTAGCCCAGGGGCAGCGGCTTCGTCATCCTCAAGCTCCCGCAGGATTCCTTGCACGGAGTTCAGCGCCTCGGTAAGCGAGAGGTAGGCCGTGGGCTCCACGCCGAGCAGGCTCAAGCGCTGCTGGAACTCGATGATTTCCCTGTCCGCACGCTGCACCCGATCTGCCCACACTCCTGTCTGCTGCCGCTGGTGGTTCTGTGCGAGTGCCTCCTTCGCTGTTATGACACTGGCTCGGACGGTCCGGTTGAGGTCGTCACGGATCTGGGCAAGTTCCGCGTACAGCTGCCGGGGCTCCTCGTCCAACCCTGCTGGGGGCTTTGGCAGTGCGGCTTCCAGGCGCTTGATCGTCGCCGCGCCAAGTTCGTCCACTGCGGCTTCGAACCGCGAGGCATCGGCGCCGAGTCTGGCGTGGTCGCGCCTGATCCGCTCGCTCTCCAAACGGGAGCTCTGGCTCTCAGCATCCCCGAATGCCTCGATCTGATGGAGGAGTTCGTCGTGCCGGGCCTCCTGCGAGGGGCGCTGAGCGAGCCGCGCCTCGACGCTGAGGCGCTTAGCGACTCTCGTTAGGCACTGGGTCCGTACCCCATCCAATTCGATCGCGAATCCGCCCGGGGCGGCTGCGTCAGCCTCAAGAGCTGCGTCAACGAGGCTCAATAGGTGCTTGGACGCGGCGAAGCGGTCCGCACGGTCATGAGCGGTCCGCTCGAACAGTTCCTTCTGGCTGAAGACACGCATCGGGAAGTGTGTCGGCAACTGCACGCCGTTGCGCTCTGTGCGTGAGCCCAACGGGGAGCTCCACAGCGCAGTCTGCTGTTCCCGGGAGATGGCGAGCCTGTGCTGTGCGGTCAGTCGTGCCTCGCTGAAGACGCCATCGACGAAGGCGGTCGCCTCGTGCTCGATGGAGTCCGGCAGGCTCTGGGTGCTGCCGTACAGCTGCCGCAGTGCGGAGACCACGGTTGACTTGCCAGCGCCGCGGCCTCCGATGATGACGTTCAGCCGTGGGTCGAAGGAGACCCGTAGCGGCTCGATGGAGTTGCCCAACGTGCCGCCGAGTTCGATATTTTCCACCCAGGCGTGGTCGACGACATTCGGGTCGGGGTGTGCGATCAGCCGCGGATCCCAGCTCGGCATGATGCGGGCGTCGTGGTCAAGGAATGCCTGTCGTAGTGACTCTTTCGATGGCGTGTCCATCCGGATCCACGTGAAACGCGACCCCAAACCCTCCAGGCTGTAGGCGTCTGACGTCGCGAGAAACGGCATGCGGGCAAGACACGGGAATTCGCGGAGAGCCCTGTTAAGGAACCGGGCCACGAAGCCCTTGCCGGCGCACCGCTCCTCTGTTACCTCTCCGGGGTCCACCGCGCCGAGCCGGTCGTGGTGGAGTGCCTTCCAACGCAGATCCCCGCGCACGGTGTTCCCCGAGGCGAGGCCGTTGTCGGTGAGCACGTGTGGAGCAATGGCCAGCCACTGCTCAGGAAGCTCATCCAGAATCTGATTGACTGTCCGAGGAGCTGGCGCGGGATCATTCGTCCTCGGATTCAACGACGGATGGTCGTCGTCGAAGCCGCAAGTTCGAGCAAGCAGCACATCGATGTCCTGCTCCGTACGGTCTAGGTCGCCGATCAGTACCAGGTGAGCCCCATCCGACCCTGAGGCCGTCGTCACCTCGACCCCAGGGAACACGACGATGTCGTACCTGCGTCCCGCGGCCTGCATAACAGGCAGCCACGCACCGGTGTTGTGGTCCGCCAGTGCGATCACCTCGATGCCGCAGGCGCGGAGCCTCTCCATGTACGCGTCCGCGAAGCGGACCCGGTCTTCCTCCAGGGAGAAATCGTATGAACTACCAGCTGGTAGCGAGAACTTCCATGCTGGTGTGGCCACTTGAAGGTCACACTTGTACCAACGGGACGCCGTCATCACCGCTCTCAACGGGGCACAGAGACACTCCGTGCGCCAGATGGGACAGAAGCCCATTCTGGGGTAGCAGAGGCCGGAAGGATGTAGCTTTTGCGTGATCCTTCGGGGTTTTCTGGCCGCCCCGGGCTGAGGAGCGAGGGAGTGCTCTTGCTCACTGGCTGCTCGACACATGGCTCGTCGGTAGGAGCGCGGGCCCGATCTTGCGCTTCGTCGATACCGGAGTCGGAGCGCTGACCGCTCCGCTTGTTGGAGGATATGACGCAGGTGGAAGTGCGGGCCTGCATTACTCACCGTGCGTACGGAGCGCTGCATCAGGGTAATTCAGCCGAAGCCCTCGCCGGGCTACCAGACGACCCGCGCCTCTCACCGGCCCCAGGGAGAAGAAGTGAATCGCGATTTGGAGACTCGGGCATCGAAGATCTTCAAGAAACGGCAGGGAGAAATCTTATGGCCGTACGGGCTCGCTGTCCCGAACCAGCGACGTAGTGGGCTCAGCCAGGAACAGTGCGAGCAGGCCGCTGCTCGCGCGCGCGTGGCTCAGCAGGTCATCGTGGATTGGGCCGAAGACCATGGTCTGCGCAGCAGCGAGAGCGGGTGTTGTCCGCAGTGGCTGCTGCGTAATGCCAGCAGGACTTGTGAACCCGATACGTGTGGCAAGTACGGTTCTGGCCCTCGTGACGACGCGAGCTGGCTTGATCATCCCAATTTCTGGCTCAAGGACGGGCTGCCGACCGCGATCACGTCCGCGCCGTATTCAGTGAGTGAGGACGACCGAAGCCGGATTGATCAGTGGAAGAAAGCGGGCCTCATGGCGGCGTTCGGCGGACCGGGTTGGTACGGGTTCGGCACGACACAGATCGTCATGTGGCATCCCAAACGTCTCGCCTCCGTCTACTTGGCGGAAAAGGCTGATCGGCTTTTGAGGCACACGAAGTAGCGACCGCACGCTCGCGGGCGTAAGCCAGCGCTGAGGCTTGCGGTTGTCGGTGATGGCCGGGGGGAGGGGCCGGGTGCGGTGTGTCAGGCGGGATCGTGCTCCTTCCAAGCGAGCACCTGGACCGTTTCCAGGGGCCAGCGATGGTCCCGGTTGCTACCGGGGCGTCGGGCCTCGGTCTCCTGTACGTGCTGCTCGTACCAGTGCACCTGTTCTCGGTGGAGTGCGGGACGGGACAAGCGCCCAATGGCGGGGTGACATGCCCCGATCACCTGCGCGAGGACGAGTGTGGTCTCGGCGTCGCAAGAGGGATCACCGGGGCGTTCGTGCGGGATGCCGTACCACTCGGCGACCGCTTCCAATGCACGCCGACCGGAGCGGAAGGGTTCGGCGTGCCGGTCCAGGACGAGTGGGTCGCAGATCGGCGACAATCCGTTTGCCAGGCGCTCGGACAACGGCGTGAGCCCGTGGCGGAGCAGTTCGGTTTCCAAGGTGGTGAGCACGAAGGGGGCGTGCCAGACCACCAGTGGTTCCTTGGCCGCGGCATGCTCGGCGAGAGCGGTCGCCAGTTCTTCCAGCGCCTGGATGGCCGGTTCGCCGGAGGCACGTGCGTGCTCCACCGTGATGCTGTGATTCTTGCGAGGTGCGACGGACAACGGCCCGGGACCGGGATCGATGAGCCAGGATCGGTCCGTTCCGTCGCTGGTGCGCACGGCCGCACCGAGAATGCGGTCGACGCCGTAGCGGTTGCCGGTGGTCGCGATGTCCAAGGCCATGAGGCGGCGTCGGTGCCAGCCCGGGTGGTGACGGCGTGGTGGCGGCGCGGGCTCACGGACGTGTTCGCCGTGGTAGACGTCCCATCCGCCGAAGCCAGTGCTCACGAGCACCCCCTGCCCTGCCGGAACGGTCGAGCCACAGACCTCGCACTCTCCGTCCCGCTGATTGGAGCGCAGGGCGGAAGGGTCCGACGTAGTGCCGTCCGGGCCGGGTGTCGGTGCATGAGCCGGGTGATAGACCACCCAGCTACCCCACACGCTGCGGAGCAGCACGCCGGCCTCGGCCGCGACATCCGCGCCGCACCGAGCGCAACGACCTCCGTACTGATTTGTCCGTACCGGACTGTTCATTGCCTCACCTCGATGGTGATCTCGTGCCGAAGTAGGGCCCAGCCCAAAGCGTCTTGATGTTCATGAGCCTTGACCTTCGGGTGTGGTGAGGAGCCGTGCCGCACGGTCGGGATCGAGGTCCCACTGCAGGGTAAGCGTGGTCAACCTGTCCAACAGCCGGTAATCATCTGTTGGGTGACCGGTCAAGCCCTGAGCGAGGGCGACGGAGAGATGCGGCACGTCTGGGTCGCGGTTAGCTGCATCCCTGCTGAACTCGCTCTCCACTCGGCGGGCGAGAGAGCTGAGGAAATCCCCGACGATGTCCAGGACCGTATCCTCAGGTCCGAGTTCCGTGATGGCGTGGTTGGCCCGCTGGAACTGCTCTGAGGCTTGATCCGCGATGTCCTGATGGTTCGGGTGGGGCTCTCGCAGGGGCACCAGGTGTGCCAGACCGGACAGGCACTGGAGAGCCTGGTGCGCATCGATAACAGCATCGGTCAGCGGGGTCGGACGGGTCTCAGGAAGCGCGCTGCTCCAGGCGTCGAAGAGGTCGGCTCCCGGCCACAACCTGGTCTGGAGCTGGCGCGCGAGGAGTCTGACCGGTCTGCCGTCGATCAAGGGCACGAGCAGGACGGCACTGCGGTTGCCCTGGGATGCGGGATCGTGGTGCATCAGAGTGCTCAGCCGGTCCAGCGCCGCCGGCCACCGGGCGAAATCGTCCAGGTCGACACCCACCGCCCATTCCACGGCTGGCCAATCGGTCGCGTCGGCATCGGCGAGTGGCCGAGAGTAGAGCTGAACAGACAACCCCTCGGCCTCGGCGTCGGTCCGCAACTTCTGCTGGACGGCCTTCGCTCGGGCGTCGGCGGTCCTGCGGGCGAGGGTCGCCACCCGGGCGAGGGCCTTTGCGGAAGGCCCGGATCTTGCCTCGGCCCTGAGCGTCTTCGGTCCGAGGCTGCCCCAGACGAGTTCCGCGAGAACGGCGTGCAGGTCGGTCAAGGCGTTCACCAACTGCGTCAGGACGACGGGCGGTTCCTGGCCGATCAGATGCCAGCGTTCCTGATTCCTCACGCCTGCCACGTTCTTTCGCAACTTGTCTCGGGTGTCGCACGCGAGCGCACGGTGTTCGTCGGGGTCGACGAGCCTTCGAGTGAGACCGTCCGCAATCCCGGCCACGAGCAGCTGTAGATGATCTACGTCGCTGCCTGGAACGGCGTCGTCTGGAGACAGCGCGGACAGGGACGTGCTGTCGGCGGGCAGCAGGAGCGCGGCGGCCTGCTCGCTCAGCGTTGCCTGCATTGTACGAAGCTTGGCGATGTCCTGGGGGCGGCTGCGGCCGGTCAACCAGATCCGGGTGAGGTCTGTCAGGTACTTGTCCAGCATGGGGAGCAAGGCGCTCGCTGTGGCTGTCCGGCTGGTCCAGTCGGTAGTACCGGCCACCGCAGTGGCGATCTGGGCCTGTGTTCGGATCCATGCCACCTGGGCCGGCGAACGGTCGAACCGGCGCTCCATGCGACTGATTCCCGCTGTGAAGTCTCCGAAGGTCTGGGGGATTCCACCGGGCAGCAAGCTTTGGACGTCCACGCTCTCGCAGTGCGGCAGGCAGCCGAGCAGGATGCGGCTGAGTGCTCGGATCGACTGCTCAGGGTCCGGCTGCGCTTGATCCGACACATGCAAGAGGCGGACACGCGCGACCTGGCTACCGTCTCGCTCCATGACAGACGCCTCGATCACCCACGGGACGTGGGCCCTCAACCGTGTCAGGAAGGTCTCCTCCCCACCCGCCAGGTCCAGTAGAGCCACAGCCAGAGTCAACGACACCGTGCGCGCCGCCGTGAGAATGTCTCCGAGAGACTCGATTGATGAATCGGCGAGCAGCCGACCGAAGGGTGAGTTCGCGAGTGTCGATGGCCAATCCGTGAGGTCCAGGTCCGTTCCGGTGAGTACGGCCAGGAGTCGTTGTGCATCGTCGGCGTCACCGCACTGTGCGAGGACGCGCGCCAACGTGACCGTCCCGAGGCGTTCCACCACGGCGTCGCGCAGCGGCGAGCCGACCGGATCGGTCGCGCCGATCGCGGCCGTGGCTGCAGCGATTTCCGGCTTCAGATTGGGCAGCGGATCCCCACCGTGAAGGGCGAGTTGCAAAGTGATGCGGCGGAGTGACGGTGCCACCTGGTGCCGGTCGAGGATCCGTGCCCAGCCAACGGCGCAGCGGGTGAAATCGACCAACCGCAGGGCCTGGAGGACACCGGTGGTGGCAGCGACTCCGCTCCTGCGTCCGAGCTCGACCGAGATCTGATCCAACACGACGGAATCAAGGTCAGGACACTCGTTGAGAGCACCGGCCACGAACGGCTGCAATTGTGCGTCCGTCAGCATCTGCATCACCGCGATGACGGTCTCGTCCAGCATCGGCGGCGGCACCGCATGCACAGCGTCGGCCAACCGGCCCGAGCGCAACTGGTGAAGCCCAGTCAAGCGGCCCATCTGCTCATGAACAAGATGCTCATCGATCAGGCGGGACAGCGCTGCCCGAAGATCCGTGTTACCGAGGTGGAGTTGCTGCTGGACAGCTCGGACCGATAGGTCGGCGCCCCACCGGTGGGCTGTTGAGATCCGTGCCAGAATCTCGATCTCCGGCTGTCGGCCTTCGACCACCCGCCGTTCGACCTGCTCCGACAGGACGTCCGAAAGCCGTCGTCCGCGTGTGAGTAGGTGCGTGAACTCCAGGGTCAGCCCGTCTGCTTCTTCGTACGCCTCCCGCCAGTGCGGAGCTTCGGTAGCACCTGATGCGGACAGCCCGGCGTGGATCTGCTCCGCGACGTCCTCGTCGAGCGTCACGTTGATCTGAGTGCAGTCGGCCTTGCTCCGGAGTGGCAGTAGGTCCTCGCTCCTGGCCGAGCCCAGAAGCAGAACGCCGGGAATCGGCGCAAGTTCACGGTGCAGGGCGTCCCAAGCCTCGGCTGCTCCGATACCGATGCCGTCCACCACGAACCCGACCGGTGAGCGTGTCGAGGGTTTCAGAGCCTTAGCGAGCCGTACCAGCGAGGCTATGTCCTCGTTCCGCAGGAGCCGCACCCGATACCAGAGGACGTGCCTGGTCACGTAGGCGGCAGTCCACATGACGGTCGATTTGCCCACCCCGGAGGGCCCGGTGACGAGGACGCTCTCCTCGCGGGCGAGCGCTGTGGCAACCTGGTAGGTCAGAGTCGCCCTCGGGGCGGGCAGACCCGCGGCGATATGCCCCGGCTGAACGTCGATGCCCTCGTAGAAGCCGGCCGACGGAAGCGGTCGGTCGAAGTCCACGGGCTCGCACAGACCCGTAGTGAGTGCCTCTTCCAATGACTCGTGATCGATGGTTTCCACTATGTCCTGCGCGACGAGTGCGATGCTCGTCCGGCTGAGCCCACCCGCCTGCGCGAGACTTGTCACCGCATTCGTGTCGGCATGACCTGCCACGGCGTCGCGCAAGGCCAGGACGACTGGCTCCGCTGCTGCAGGTAGCAATCCGAATCGCTGCACCACTGCAGTGCGGGTCTCCTCCGCCGCAACTCGCCAAGGAAGCACGTAGAGGCTGACAGCGGTACACCAGGAGTCCTGCTCGTCTCGGCTCAACCCGGCTTGCGCAGCCTTCGTGTCGAATTCGCGTAGCACCGGGTGGTCTGCCGGGAGACCACACAATGGGTGGCCCCATGAGGTGAACCACTCGCCGTTCACCGGACGTTCGAGAACGAGCACCGGTCGACCGGCCACCATCGCCTGCTCACGCTTGAAATGTGCCCTGGCCATGGTGACGAGATGCTCGGCCACATCGGAGGCGGTGAAATCACCCACCCGCTCCTGCCGCGACTTCACCTGGACGTGCCAGGGTGTCGAGCCCTCACAGGAAAGATCTTCAAACCCCTCCGGGACGATGCGATCGACGGCGAGGGCGTTGGACAGAACGCGGCTGCACAACCATGCTCCGACGGCGTCCTGGTAGTGGAATCCCCGGCCAGCCCTTGCCCCTGAACGTGTCTTCATCCACAGGGACTCTGCGGGTTCGCTGTACGGATCGCTATGTGGCACATCCCCTGCGGGCTGTCCTTGCCTTCGACGCCCGTTGCCCTTGCTCGCCATCCAAAAAGCATGACAGCTCGGTCGGACGAGCGAGGCAAATCGTCGAGCCAGCTCCGCTCCGCATCATCTGTGGAGACCGAAAGGATCAAGCCGGATACATTGGACGCGGCTGCAAAGTCCCTGACTGTTCAGCTCTGCGCTGCTCAGCACCTAGATGGGACCACTGGCGCCCCAGCCCTTCCAGTCGCTGAAGCGCTGTGTGAGCAGTGGCGATTGCCCGGTATCCGCGGCTTGACCTCTCCACGACTGCGAGATGCGGCGACAGCAGGAAGGCGAGTGCGTTCGTCACCTCTTCCGCATCTACTCGCTCCCCGCGAGTACGAAGTTCGCGCCTGAGGTCGGTTACCTCCAGCCATGCCCCTTCGTGCAGTGGATCATCGGCCTCAATCAGGAGGATATCGAGCAGAATACGTTCGAGCTGTGCATGACGCAGCTGATCCTGCCGAGCTTGGTGAAGCAGCTCATCGCGCTGGTCTGCCGACAGAGCTGGGTCGATGAGCGGATGGAGAGAAGCGGCAGTGAGGGGGGTGAGCGCCTGAGCTCGGACAGCTTCGGCCAGAGTATCGGTATGGACAACGGTGATTGAGGGGTCGTTGTCGGCTTCTTCCTGCAGCCTTGGATCGAATCCAGGGCCTACAAGCAGCGTGAGGTCGGCTCCGACCTTGGCTCGATGAACCGGAAGGCGGGAGAGGGACTGATAGACGACGCGTCCCTTCGCAGACGTCTTGGCTTCGACGGCGAGGACGCGACGGTACACGCCCACCCCGGTACGGACGACGCCATCGGCAGCGTCCTGACCGCCGATGTGATGGCCGGGCATACCGAGGTAGGCGAGGGCCGCGATGACTGCCCGTTCCAGGCGCTCGGGAGACGCACTTTCATAGGCTGCCAACTCAACCTCCGTAGCGAGAGTCTCACCATGAGCGGCATTCGCTGGCAGCTCGGGGGCAATTGTGGTGTCGGGCTCTTGTGGTACTGCTGAGTCCAGCGGAGACATGTACGGCGTTGCGGCCCGAAGGGCGCGACCTAGAGCCGTGACACGGTACGTAGCCCACGAAGGCTTGGCTACCAGGCCACAAGCCAACAGCAGGTCCAGACGGGCTTTGATCGCGGAGGCGGGCAGTTGGCGACCGTTGGGGGGTGTGTACGCCTGCGCACGATCAGCGATACCGGCGGCGGTCGGAGTTGTCACGGTATCGAGTTCGTGCAGGATTTCCGTGAAGTAGAAGACGTGGCCTTGAATGATTCTGACCAGGTCGAGGGGCTGGTTGCTGACCACCCAAGCGGCGCCCGCTTCCGTAGCTGTCCAACTCGTGGACGAATCGCGTCGGATCAAGCCCAGCACCTTGGCTGCTTCCCGAGCACTCTTCGCGCTTGACACGGTCTTGATGCCAGGGAATGCCCCCTGGAGCAGTGCGGTGAACGCATCATCGGTGATCGAAGGGATAGCTGCCTCTGTGAGGAGTCGCAGAGCCTCCAGTCGGCCGTCGTTGTCCTGCTGTCCCGGCACGTACAGCGCTGAAGCGTAAGGGCGGTCGCGCAATGCTTGCTGATCGAGCTGGCTGAGCAGCAAGGCCACAGCTGGTGAAGGAGCTGGCAGGTCGACTGGCTCGTCGTCGATCTCCTGAGTGCCGGGGACGAGGAGAGGAGCGATTTGTTGGCCCGTTGCGGTCAGATGCACCTGCCCATCGAACAGATCGGCCAAGCCGAGGGCGCGCAGCCAGTTTGTACGGTCACGAATTGGACTAGGCGAGTCCCAGAGCAGTCCGAAGCGTCGTGCGATGTCTACCAGCTCATGATGTGTTGCAGGCTGTTGGGCCAAAGGCCCCATCAATTCGCCGATGAATTTGACATGCCGATGGAAGATGCTGATCAGATCGCGCGGATCGCCGCTTTCTAGCCACTGTAGACCTGACGTGGTTGGCGTGAAGAGATCTTCATCTCGGCGCAGCACTCCTGCCCGCACGAGATCCGGCAGGGTGCGACTGGAAGCTCGGCTTTGCGTCGGAAACGTGGAGTCCCGAGGCTGGTCGTCTGGCGATTTATTCAGGCTGTCGATCAAGTTGCGCAGCTGATCCACCCAACCCGATACCGAGCCGGACATTTTTGGTACGGAGCTCGTGCGCAATGACCAGGCGAGCGGGTGAACCATGTTTCCCATGGGGTGGAACAGTAGCCGCAGCGCCGGAAGTAATGGAAAGGAGATTGCAGATTCCGCCATGTTGACCAAATTGCGCACTTCAAGGTTCGTTTGCGATCAATTTTCAATCATTTCTGATTGATTTTAGGCGTTGTGTCTGTGAGTGCACCACTACATCGTG
Source organism: Streptomyces sp. NPDC107538 (assembly GCF_055657445.1). Taxonomy (NCBI): domain Bacteria; kingdom Bacillati; phylum Actinomycetota; class Actinomycetes; order Kitasatosporales; family Streptomycetaceae; genus Streptomyces; species Streptomyces sp. NPDC107538. The sequence continues at coordinate 702,808 of NZ_JBVKAY010000003.1, forward strand.
GATGTTCGGATGTTAGTTGCCGAGGTAGTTGGTGAGTGCTTGGGGCGCCTGCGGCGCTGCGCGAGGCCGCGGCAGGGCTCGCTTCGGCCAAAGAAGACGAAGGAGCCTTGCGACTCCTGGCCGACGACGAACGCGACCGGCGCCAAACCCGGGCGCCATCCTGCAGTCCTGGCCGGACGTGCCGCAAAAGGACGGACTTTGGTCGCGCAACGGCGTCCACCACGCAGTCCTTCGCTCGCGGCATCGAGCTCTGGACCACCTGCGGCAGTCGCCCTCGATGAGATCCTTACCTGGAACGCCCCTGTCGTAGCACTGCGTGTAGTGCTCGATCAGTGCGGCCCTGTCCTCTCCAACCGCAGGCCCTGCTGGAAGCCCCTGGACTTTGACGACGAAACCGTCACCTTCGGGCAGTTCCTCGACGCGCTCTCAGCCTTGCCGGACCCCACCGCCTCGGCATGATGTGCACGGCGACTGCGGGCGCGGGGAGCAGACCCGAGGCCCGCTGAGCACGGTACGGATCCAAAGCGGTCGGGCTCAGACCGCAGCAGGATGGCAGGCTCCCGAGTCAATGTTTCGCCTGCAGATCGGGACGGGGGAGATGGGGACTGCCTACGCTCGGATCAGGTGACGTTCTCTTCTTCGTCCAGGTGCCGCATTGCGTATGCCCGTTCCTCCGGATGCCGCGCCAGCCGCGCTAGTACCCAGGCCGTACGAGCGTCCATGCCCGGCCCGAACTCGGTTGCCAGTCGGCGGGCCTGCCACGTCGTGCGAGGTGCGAGCAGCCAGCGCCAGAGCTGTAGCCGTACGTGGCCGGTCCGAGTGGCCGTCCTTCCTGTTGCTCTGGGTGCGTTCTGCTGAGACGGGCCGGTGGTGCCGGGTGAGTTCGTTGTCTCGTCAGCCACCTTGCGAGTGTTGCTCCGTGACCCGTTTCTTCGGATTCGATCAGCTCTGTGATCACCGGAAAGGGCTAAGGAGGCCGCTGGCATTGACGCCTGGGGTACCTGGTCGCTTGCCGTCACCAGGCCCACGTCCTCCTCCTCCGCCTCCTGGGAAGCTGATTCGGCCATGGCCGGCTCGCGCCCTTCCCGTGCTGCCTCAGGCTGCTCAGACTGCCGTAAGGACTTATGGGGGAGGGGCTTCGAACGTGGCTGGGCGTGGGCGGGGTGCGGCTGCGCGCAGGCGGCGGGCCGCGCGGCTGAAGGCTGGGGCGGTCGGCGGCAGCCTCGTGCTGGTTCTGCTGGTGGTGTTCTGGTTGGAGGTGTGGCCGTACATCACGGGGGCTTTGCTCGTTGGCGGTGTCGTATCCGTGGGATGGTGGCTGTGGCGTACGGACCGGCTCGTGCGCGGCCGGGACCGTCTGTGGCGGCGGGAAGAGGCGGTGAAGGCCGGGCACCGGACGCTCGCTGAGGTGGACGCGATGACCGGCACCGAGTTCGAGGACCTGGTCGCGAGTCTGTGCCGACGGGACGGTTGCACGGAGGTCCGGCGGGTGGGCGGTGCGAACGACAACGGTGCCGATGTCGTCGGCCGGCTCCCGGACGGCCGGAGCGTGGTGATCCAGTGCAAGCGCTATGCGCCCAGCAGCACGATCGCGAGTCGCGAGCTGCGCGATCTGTTGGGCTCCAAGGTGCACTTCGGGGCCGACTTGGCGGTGTTCGTCACGACCACGCGGTTCAGTCGTCCCTCTGAGAAGTTCGCGCTTCAGCACGGGATCCTCGCCGTACACCGAGATCACCTTGGGCTATGGAACAACGGGGCTTCCCTCCTGTCGCTGAGCGAGGTGAACGGTCTGGGACAGGGGGACTCCCGTCACCGAGCGCGCTGGAAGCAGGCGTACGGTAAGTGACCGGCCTCGCAGGAGAGCGAGGCCGGATTCAATCTTCGGTCGCTTCGACGTGGTCTCAGGCATTGATGCGCGAGGAACGTTTGTAGCCCGTCTCAAGGCGTGGCGATTTTGATCTTCGGCGGTGGCGCGTCAAACGCGGGCGGGTACGCCGGCCAGGCCGTCGTCGTCCTCACCGTCTTCGCCGTTTTTCTTACGGTCGCGTGCCACGTCAAGGTTGTCGAGGCTCATGCGAAGGAAGTCCGCGAGGGCGCCGGCGGTCTCCGCACCGGCCGAGGCGCCTGGGAGACCCTCGATCCGCAGTCCAGAGGTGGTGTGGGCCACCGAGTAACCCAGTTCCTGGAGGACGCCCGTGAGTGCGTGATGTACGTAGGCGCGCGTACTGCGGTGGAGGAGGCCGGCGCGTCCGTCGGCCAGCCCCTCAGTCTGTTCCCGTGCTGCGGCTGAGCGTGCGCTAGTGGAGACGAACCACTCCAGTGTCGCGGCCCTGGTTCCCGCTGACGCGATCAGCACGCCGACAGCCCGAGAGCGATCCTCCGTTTCCGCGACGGGGAGCCCCATGCCTTTGCACAGGATTTCCAGTTCGGTTGCGATGTGGTTGCCGTCATGGCGGTGGGTGCCCATTCGAGGGTGCCTGTCCGAAGTCACTGAGCGACGGCGCCGCCGAGTGGCCCTTGCCTCACATAGAACTCCAAGGTGATCTGCATCCCGTGCACCGTTTCCATCAGCCGTGCGATCTGCGCTTCGGCGCTCTCCAGTTTTCCTCGGTACGACTCCGCAAGCCCTTCGGCCGCTACCCGCTTCTCTCTTTCCTTGGCGGCGCGACGGCGCAGAGCTGAAGGGGCGTGGGAACGGTCTCCCCCTACGGGAGATCCGGGAATGCCGAGCTCTCGCTTGCGTCGCTGCACCCAGCTGTCCACGGTCTTACGTGAGACCTCGTATTCATTGCTCACGTCGGCCGCGGTCTTCTTCTGAGCGATCACGAGATCCGCCAGTTCGGCACGCTTCTCCACCGGAAACCTGGACTGAAACGTCACTTGTACCTCTTCTCTGCCGATCAAGAAATGCCTCACGCGAGGTAACTGCGCCAGAACCAGAGGGGTGTGCAAGCGGGCAGAATCCCATCCGACTGTGCGACAAGCAGCGCGGGAGATGACGCATCGTCAATAGCGCGAGATGCTGATGGGCAGCCGCTGGTCGGGCGGCTAGACATCGAGAATGGTCTGCCGCGCCGCTCGGGCCCAGATGGCCTGCTGGCGTGTGGTGAAGCCCATGCGGTTCCAGTGGAAGAGAACGTGCCTGGCCAGGACGCCGCGTGTGCCGAGACGGAGTTGCCCTGCTCGCCCGGCTTGGCCGAGCAACCGGCCACCGCGCTCCATTCCCGTGGCCCAATCGGCGACAGGTGCAAGCGGGCCACTGGCCGCGAGTGCGGGAGCGGCATCGGCCGTCAAGAGTTTGTGCAGTGCGGGGACCATGGCGGTCACGCGGTCGACCTGCACATCGTCGGGCAGGGGACGCGCTGCCTCAACGCGTGCCCAGACGTCACCCTGCTCGCTCCATTCCTGTTTCGCGGCCCGCAGGAAGAGGCAGATGAGGAGGAGCGATGTGGCCTTCGCATCGAGGAGACGCTTCCCGTCCTTGCTCACATAGTGCAGGTAGTGGAGGGCGCCGAGGCTGTCGGTGTGAAAGAGGCTGTGGGCGATGTTCATGCCTTCTGGGCCGCCGAACGCTGTGGTTTCCGGTTCGTACGGTGAGGTCCACCAGCGCTCAACTCCACTTTCCGAGGCTGCTAGGTCGAGGAGTTGGCTGATCTCCCGTGACAACCTGTCCGTGTTTGATCGCGGCCCTGGGATGGCGCGGAGGCGCCAGCAGGGGTATTTACGGACGAACCACCAGCCACCGATTGTCCCGCTCTGCGCAGCCTGCCGCAGTGGCGGCAGGAGGTGCGTGAGAAAGATGTGTCCGGCGTTCGAGTAGTCGGCGAACTCAATGTTCGCCTGGAGCCAGCCGGACGAGGCGCCTCGGATTTCGAGAGCTGCGCGACCTGCTTCGCGGTATCGCTCGGTGGCCGCGACGAGATGCGCCGACGAAGTCTGCGCCCGGTCCGCGGCCTCCGCGATCGGGGTACCGGTGAGGACGGCCAGGATGGCTTGCTCGGTCGTGTCGCTGTCGGGCAGGTTCATCCTGTCGCTCCAGACCCGTTGGGTGACACGGTCAGATGAGGAGGAGACAGGCGTCCCAGTCGCTGGTAGGGAGTGTGCCTTCTTGGATGTTCTGGAAGGCGAGGGTCGCGCCGACCGAGCCGTTGAGGAAGCCCGTCTCGGCTGGAGGTTCGGTGGTCAGGAAGCGTTCGGTGAGCTGTGGCAGGTGGTGGACGAAGGCTCGTGGTTCGTCGGCGTCCTGGGCGATGCGCTGTACGACGCGGAGTAGGCCGCCGAGGCCGTGGCACAGGCTGCGGCTGGTGAGTTGGTTGAGCTGGGTGGGGTCGGCCAGACAGTAGAGGAGTGCTCGTTCGGCCATGCGTTTGCGGTCGGGGTCGTTCAGGGCGAGGGCGGCGAGTTGTTGGGCGCGGGCCAGACCGGGGGTGCCGTAGCACCAGGAGGGGGCGGCCAGGTGTGAGGGCACGGTGGTGGTGTCGGTGATCCAGCGTGGCCAGCGGGTGCCGTGGTGGTCGCTTACACGTATTTGGTCCAGCCAGCGGCAGATCCGCAGCATTGCCTTCTCGTGGCCGGGCACGGTGATGCCGCGGAATTTGGCGAGGGCGAGGAGGGCGAGGGGACCGGTGATGCCGTGGGCGAGGCCGGCGTTGGCGTGGCCGTCGGGGGTGGGAGCAGTGAGGTTGACGGGGCTGTGGCTCACCCACCAGCCCAGGCGGGTTCGCCGGTCGGCGGTGTGGAGCGGCTCGGTCAGGCGCACCAGGTACTCCAGTACGCCCGTGAGTTCGTCGCCCTGTGGGTCGCGGCGTAGGAGGAGGGCGCCGAGGCCAGTCAGGCCACGCAGCAGGTCGTACTCGGCGAAGCTGGTTGGCTCGCCGCGGTCGATGCGGGCGTGTGCTGCTGCCAGTCGGCGTCGGGTGTAGGCGGCAACGATGCGGTCGAGGGTCTGCAGGGCGCCGGTGTACCGGTTGCTGCCGTCGGCGGTCCAGTGCAGCACGTACGCCATCGCGGGCGCGCCGAGGAACAGGCCGGTCTCGTTGCCGTCCAGGAGCGGGCCGATGTCGGCGAGTTGCTGATGGGCGGTCTGCCAGGATCCGGTGCCCTGGCGAGCGCGTTCGACGTGGAACAGGGCGATGCCGAGGGAGCCTCGGGCGAGGGACTGCCGGAGGCCGACGTCCGTGTCCAGGGCGGGAGAAGCGGTGGTCACCGCAGGGCTCCTTCTTTTCTTGCGGTCCAGGAAAGAGCGGCGGCGCGGGCCAGTCGGCGGCAGATGGCTTCGCTGTCGGGGGCGATGCCGGCGGCCCGGTTGTGGTGCATGTGCAGGAGGGACGGCAGAACCGCAGTGGGGGCGGCACCGTGCGCTTCGAGAGCCTGGCGGTAGGCAGTCAGGGCGGTGCGGCGCAGGGCCCACGTTGTGACGAGGTGCTCACCGTTGGGCAAGGCTCGCAGGGCCGCGTGGTCGGGGCCCGAGGCGGAGAGGTGGACGGCTGCGGAGAGTACGTCGCGGGTCGTGGCTTCGCCGTCGTTCTTCAGGAGGTTCCTCGTAAGCCATGCCCGTCCGTCCGCTGGGGAGCCGAGGAAGGCATCAGCGATGTCGACGAAGCTGGCGGCGGTGACGGCGGGCCGGAGGCTGTCGGGGATGGGGAGGGCCATCTGTGCCAGGGCGGCGGCGGAGTCTGCGGCGAAGACCTGTTCGGCGGCATCCAGCATGGGGCCGGTGCCGTAGCGTCCGATTTCCGGCTTGTCGGTGTCCCACTGCACGCGTTGGAGCAGGCCCTCGGCACGTAGTGCGTTCGCCCAGGCGGCGACGTGCTCCGCCGCTTCGCCGAAGGCGTTCGGGTTCGGGAGGCGGAGTCGCAGCCGGAGGTGGCTGTCGGGGTCGTTGTAGCGAGTGAACCACCACGTCGGTGCGTCGGCATCCCAGCTGTGGAGGAGGCGCGGGAGGTGCGCGGTCAGCAGTTCGGGTGCACGGTCGGCGTTGCCGTACAGCTTCAGGTGGGCCCACTCGCCGGCGCCGGGCAGGCGGCTGGAGTCGTGGTTGACGACGGTCGCCGTGCGGTTGATGGGCGCGGGGGAAGGCGGTTGGTCGGAAGCGAAGGACACGGTGAATTCGTGGGCGCGGCCGACCCAGCCGAACGCCGTCTCGTCGGGCGCTTCGTGCACGGTCACGGTTCCGTGGCGGTCCAGTTCCGCGCGCAGTAGTTGCCGGTGGGCGCTGATGTCGAGGTCGAGGCGGAGTCGTTGGTCGTTGCCGCCGACGTACACGGTGCGGGGTACGCCGTAGCGGATGCGCCAGTCGGTGAAGTGGAACATCCAGGCGCGACCGTCATCGCCGAGGTCGCGTGCGTTCAGCCGCCAGCAGGCGGCGGACAGGATGGTGCGGCCGACCCGGACTTCGGGCAGGAACGGCAGCCGGGCCGCCGCGCCCCAGGCGAAGGGGGTGAGGATGGCGGTGTGGGAGCGGTGCAGTTCGGTGACGAAGCGGACGAGGGGGTGGGTGGCGCTGCTGAGTTCCACGGCGTTCATGACCGAGGGCTCGATGAGCTGTCCGGTGGTGAGGGAGAGCAGGTAGAGGCGTCGGGAGTCGGCGACGACCCCGAGGTCGTCCAGGTCGAGCGTGACGTCCGGGTTGTGCTCGCCGACCGCGAGGACGTGGGGGACGACGGCTGGGGCGCGGCCGACGTTGCGGGTCGGGATGCGCAGGGGTGGGCTGGACACCTGCCCGCGTACGGCTCCGGCGGCCAGCGTTGGCAGGGCGGCGTACTCGGCGGTCATCCGGTCGCGGTCCGACTGGTCCAGCATCGTTAGGAAACGGCCCGTGGTGGTGCCGGCCGCGAGGGATAGACCGCCTGTGACCAGGTCGAACCGGCCGTGCTCTAGGTCCTCCAGTGAGGGGGAGAGCACGATGAAGCACAGTTCGACGTGCGCGGGCACCTGAGTGGGTTCCCCGAGTGACATGGCCTCGATGTCCTCCTCGGTGAGGACGACTTCGCGCCGATCGTTGAGGGCCGCCGACTGGGCGAGGGCGAGGAGGTGATCGTCTCGGCGGGTCGTGGCTAGCACTGGCCGCTTCAGTACGGTGCCGCGGTAGCCGACGGGGAAGCCGAGGCCGGTGTCCGGGTCGGTGAGGTCGCGCAGGGGGACGATCGCGCCCATGCTGTAGCGCTCCAGGAACCGTGCGCGATAGTCCTGCCACGCCGGAGAGCCGTTCGGGTACGGCGAGATGCGGGAGACGACCTCCAGGGCACGCTCCGCCTCGCACGTGACCGCTGTCGGCAGGACGATGTCGCAGTCGGGGCGCACGTTCACGATCAGGGTGCGTGCGGTGGTGCCTCCGGTGAGGGTGTTCATCTGCGCAGCCGCCTGGACGCGCAGGGCCTGCTGCTCACCCTGGACAGCGATGTCGTGCAGAACGAGGAGCTGGTGGATCTTTCGCAGCTCCTCGGCTGTCTCCGCCCCACCTGATGCGGCGGCGGCCCCAGTGGCGTCCAGCTGCGCGATGACGTGCCCGAGCGCGTCGTCGCACGTCATGGGGGCGTGGAGGTTCGTCAGCAGGACCCGATGGGCGACGAGGCTGGACACCATGTCCTCGATCACCGCAGGCGGCGTACCGGGGTAGTCGCCGTGGAGTTTGCCCACGAGGTCGCCGACCGCGATCGGCGTACCGGCCAAGGTCAGCACCGCTTCCACGGCTCGGGTTCGGCGCAGAGTGGTGTCGGTAGGGCCATGCGTGCCGGACTGGTGCGGCACTGCCACCCGAGTGCCTCGTACCGTGCAGGTCGGATCTGCCACCACGGGCAGGCGCCGCAGCACCTCCCGGTTGCCTTCCAGGGCGGTGATGGCGGCGTTCAACCACTCGGCATCGGCCCGGGCGAAAGCACGGTGCTCCTTCCCCCATGTCACCCGAGCGGTGCCGCCGGTGCTCACGGGGGCGGGGCCGGCGAACAGCCCGAACGGTGTGGCGCGGTGCTGCGTGCGCAGCAGGTAGCGGGCGAGCGAGGCCGCAGTGCGCCGGACGGAGCGCGGCCGTTGCCGCTCTCCGTTGAACACGTCGCGGATGGCGGCGGCGAGGAGCGGCGCGGCGAACTCGATGGCGGCAGCCCGGGTCTCGTCCTCCCAGACCTGGGCGATCCAGTCGCGTAGGCGCTCGACGTCGGCGGGGGCGTCGCCACCTAGGTCGGGCCAAGGAGGAAGCGTTGCCGCCAGCGGAAAGACTGATGCGCGGATCATGCTCGCGTCGATTGCGTGGTACATCGCTGTGCCTCCTTCTTCGTCACGGTGGTGCGCGGGGCCGGGCGCGTCAGATTTCGCCCGGCCCCTGGTGGGTCAGCCGCCGATGCAGGTGCTGTTGGTGCAGGCGGACTGGCAGGTGGAGGTGCAGTTGTCGCTGGTGTCGTTCAGCAGCGAGCCGATGACCGGGGCGGAGGCGAGGGTCTCGATGTTGAGGTCGAAGTCGGACCCGGTGTTGGTGCTGTAGTCGGTCGCGGCCTTCAGCATTGTGGTGGGGTTCTGCTGTGCCATCACGTACTCCTCACGGGAAAAGGTGGGTGGGATGTGCTGTGCTGGCCTGGCCGTGGCGCCGCCGACGGCGTCACGGCCAGGTGATCGTGACCCGGGTGTGGGGCCGGTCGATGAGCCGGCCTGCGGGAAGCCGGTCGTCCGGCGTGCCCGCCGGGTGGACCTCGATGTGCGCACGCTGGGCCCGGTGGTCGCTGTGCCAGACCTGGATCTCCTCCACCAGGCGGTCCGCGACCTTCTGTCCCTGCGGCCCGTGGCCGATCGCCCCGAGTTCGTACCGGTCGGGGTCGTCGGTGGGGCGCGCGGTGCGGTAGGCGAAGCCGTCTCCGTCCACCAGCGTGGGCACCCCGATCGGCGACGCGGAGGCAACCAGACCACGCTGTCGCGCGCCGATCTTCGCGGCCATCAGGGGCAGGTTGTCGAGGGCGGTCGTCAACCACAGGTCTAGGTGCTCGATGGACTCGTCGCCGGCCACGGTCACGCCCGACCACGCCTCGACACGGGGCATGCCCAGGGCCACACGCAGAGCCTCGGCGTCAGGCTCGGGATGGCCGTCCAGGCGGAGGGCGATCTCCTCCCCTTCCACGTCGTGGAGCAATACCAGGCGCACCCGGTTCTCCCCGACGCCCTGCATCGGCACGAACCCGCACAGCTCGAACCCGTCACTGACGAGCCGCTCCCTGTCGCGGACGAACGCCACCGTGCGGGTCATGCCACGCATCCGCAGCGGCACCACGAGCCGACCACCCTCCTTCAGCTGGTGGACCCAGGCGGGCGGGATGTCGGCGGCCTGCACGGTGACGACGATGCGGTCGTACGGCGCGTGGCCGGGCACGCCGTGCTCGCCGTCGGCTGTGATCACCCAGACGATCTGGTCGTAGCCGGTCGCCTTGAGGAACTCCTCCGCACGGCGGGTGACGTCGTGGTCGATGTCCATCGTGACGACGTGGCCCCGCTCGCCCACCATCTCGGCGAGGTAGGCCGCGTTCACTCCGCCGGAGCCGATCTCCAGGACGCTCATCCCCGGCTGGATGTCCGCCTGCTCGATCTGCATGGCCTGGATACGCGGGGCGGACACCGAGCTGATGTTCACGCCCGTCGCATCCGTCTTCGTGACCGGGGCGAATTCAGCCTCGTAGGTCTTGGCCATGTCCACTTCGGGGGTGGCCAGGTGCCGGGGTACCGAACGGAACGCGGCCACGACCCGGCCACTGCGCGCGGCCCCCAGTTCGATCAGCCGCTCCACCATGGCATCACGCAACTGCTGTTCGGATGCGGGAGCGTTGTCCGTCTCGGACATCGGGGCGGGAGTGTTATTCACAAGCATTCTCCTTCTCGGCGCTACGTCGTCTTCTTGAGCTGGGCCAGCTTGTCTGCGGTGTTGTCAGCCAGGTCAGCGGCGAGTGCGCGCACGTTAAGGGGAAGGCCCTCGTCCTTACTGGCATTGATTCCGGCGCCGTCGGCGCCGATCAGGTCGAACAATGTGTCGTCTTCTGCTTCCTCGGCTGCCAAGGCGGCTCCCTCTTCTTGCGGCGGTGCGGCCCGCTCCCGCTGTGACCTGTCCTTCTGAGGTCTGGGATACCTCCAGCTCGAACAGCGGGAGCGGGGTTGAAGGCCCGCCCAGGACGCGGCCGCTCTCCTACGCGACGTGGGCGGGCGGTCTGTTGAGCGGCGCTTTCGTGGGCCACTGGCCGAGAGGACTGGGCTGTCCGGGAGACGGGGCATTCCGCAGGCGGGCGGCGCGCTCGCTCATCGTCCAATGGAGCTGTTCGAGCCTGAAGACGCATCGCTGGCAAGCGCAGAGGGGAAACGCCGTGCCCGCCATCGCGATCTCGCCGACCTCGGCTACGGGGACGTTCGTCTGCTCGCACCTGAAGCAGCTGCCGGTCGCCCAGTCGAAACGGCTCCACAACTCTCCTGGCCTCACCCCCATGGCGGGCCTCCTCCCCGGAGATGGAGATGGGGCATCGGGTTACCGCCGACGAGGGGCAGAAAGGCGACGGGGCGCGCATGCCACACGAAGGAGCACGGCCCCGCTGCGAGCGGCAGCGTGAAATCCACACCCTGTTGAAGAGCTGAGACGGCGTCCCGCCAGCTCTGGGCACGTCGGTCCACGAGGAGGTCGATGGAGGCCGGCTCAGCGACCGAGGCGATCACGCGGACTTGAATGCGTGCCCATCGGACAGCCGAGGCGGCGGTCGGCTGCGCGGCACAGCTGATGCGCCGCCCGTCCGCGTGACGCCACTCGCACCAGAACCCGGACTCAGGCTCGCAGACGGCGCGTGTCGGCGGGGGAGAGACACGAAGGAGCACGGGGTGATCAGGGCGCATGGCCGCCTGCCTCCGGGCAGACCCACAGCAGCCGACGGGTAAGACTGGCGACGTCGCGCATGTAGAAGAAGGCGCTGAAGGCCGGCGTCTCCTTCGTAGGACGCGCTGACAGCTCCAGCAGCTTGTTCGCCCGGCTGACCAGACTCCTGATGTCGGGGTCCTCGTCCGCGTCCAGGTCCATGCCGAGAAGCTGGTTCAGCTGCTCGATGACGGCCGTGGTCCTGATGGCGATGCTCTCGCGGGTAGAGGTGCCCAGCTTCATCCTCAGGGCGGCGTCGGTGCTGTCCGCGATCAGCTCCGTGTCGATGGGCTGGTTGTCGACGGCTGGAGCCTTGCGTCTGTCCGTCACGGTGCTCACCACGCATCTCCCCTCGGTACCGCAACCTGCGGCGACTGCCTCGGTTGCTCGGGTTCGGAGACGAACGTAGAGCGGCCGTCACCCAAGTCCCAAGGAGATTGCGCGAGTTTGCAGCAAGGCGATTGACGGCCCACAACCGCCCATCGACCATCGTCATGTCGCGCAAACCCAAGCAAGGCAGCAGACAGGAGAACGGCCATGAAGCTACGGTTCCTTGGTAAGAACTCCACGGTCGGCGACTGCCCGACCCTGTACGCCACGGACCGGGACACCTACCTCGTCCAGGGCTGGAAGATCTTCGCGAACGACCTGCTGATGCAGCTTGAGATCCCAGAGGGGGAGACGGCGGTGGAGGTGCCCACAGAGCTGTTCGAGCACCTCACCAACGACGGCCTGGCGGCCGGGGAGATCAGGCGCGTCGAGGATCCGATCATGATCCTCACGCCGAACGGTACGTTCATCGTCCAGGGCCGCGAGGTGATCGACCCCGAAGCGCTGGCCCAGATGGAGATTCCGGACTACGAGACCGTGGTCGAGGTCCCCAAAGCCGCGATCACCGCCCTACTGGAGGAACCGCGTGGAGCTGATCTCCAGCGCCGAGCGCAACCGGCTCTTTGAGAGCTTCGCGCAGGACGCATTCCATCTGGAGCTGAGGGACGACTACTCCGTCCCCGACGAGGACAGCCCGTTCACGAGCTGGCTCAGCGGCGAGAGTGTCGACTACTCCTACATGGCCCCCTGGACGCGGCTCATCAGGCGCGTCACGGGTGAAGGGAAAACCGTCCGACGCGTCCGCGTAGTCACCGAGCCGCACACTCCCTACATCCAATGGGAGCACGCCACCACCGCCCTCAACGAGGGGGCCGGCGAGGAGATCCGCTGGCTGCCCCGGCACCGGCTGCCGGAGGGCATCACCTTCCCCGTGAGAGGCAACGACTGGTGGTTGTACGACGACCGCCTGCTCGCCGTGGGCCACTTCGACCCCGACGGCAGGGTGCTCGGGTCGGAACTGATCGAGGACCCGGACACCGTGGCCGAGTGCGTACGCCTACGGGACCTGCTGTGGTCCGCCGCCACCCCGCACCCCGAGTACAAGCCCTGACCGACCCGTGAGCACCCAAGTACAAGAAGCAATGCAAGCACTCGGTGCCCGGCTGCGCGGCTTCCGCAAGGACGCCGGATTCGCCAGCGGCCGGGCATTCGCGCGCGCCACCGCGTGGCAGGAGTCGAAGGTCTCCCGCATCGAGAACGGCAAGCAGCGCCCCAGCGAGGACGACATCCGCGTCTGGTGCGAGAAGACCGGCCAGGGCGACCAGCTCGGCGACCTGGTCGCGATCGTCCGCCATGTCGACGAGCTGTGGCTCGAATGGCGCCGGCAACTCCAGACCGGCGTTGAGAAACGACAGCGCCAAGCCATCCCGGTGTACGCCAAGACCAAGGTCTTCCGCATCTGGCACCCCACACTCATCTGGGGAACCCTCCAGACCGCGGACTACGCCGCCGAGGTCTTCCAACAGGGCGTCAGCTACTACGAGATACCCAACGACACCGAAGCGGCCGTGGCCAAGCGCCTCGAACGCCAGCAGTACCTGTACCAGGGCGAGCGCATCTTCAACGTCCTCCTCGGCGAACAGGCCCTCTACACCAACTTCGGCGGCCCAGAAGTGATGAAGGGCCAGCTCGACCGCCTCCTGGCGGTGATGCGCCTTCCCCGCCTCAGCCTGGGCATCGTCCCCAAGTCCGCCCCGATCCTCATCTGGCCGGGCAACGCGTTCTCGATGTTCGACAGCCGACTCGTCCTCGTCGAGACCTACTCGGCGGAGTTCTCCGTCTCCCAGCCCCGCGAAATCGAGCTGTACACGAAGGCGTTCGCCCTCCTGAAGCAGTCAGCGGTCTACGGCACCGCCGTCCGAGACCTCATCTCCACGGCGATCCAGCACTACGACCAGATGCCGAACGACTAGGAGAGCGCACCATGCAGCCGACGACCCCGAACTGGCGAACCAGCTCCTACACGGAAACGCAGAACTGCGTCGAAGTAGCGGACAACGACCCGACCACGGTGATGATCCGGGACACCAAGGCACGGGGCCGGGGAACTATCGAAGTCCAACCAACCACGTGGACGGCTTTCGTGGAGCACACCAGACGGGGACAGCACGGATGGTGTCCGCGTAGGCCCTCATGAACGGTGCCGGTCACCCCTTGGTTGTCAGGTCGGCGAGAGTTGCTCGACGCAAGTCGCCATCCGAGGAAGTCAGTTGTCCGTTGACACCCAACTCAGCCGTCGTGTCACCGTACTTAGGCGACTGACGTTCCGTGTCAGCCAACCCAGTCGCGGTAGTCACGGACGTGGAGTCCCCTCCGTCCACACATCGAGCACACTGCGGCCCCGTCCTCGGCTCGCGATATACGCTCGCGCACAACGCGCATCAGGGGGAAAAGCACCGTGGACGTCATCAGTACTTCGGACCTACTCGTCTGGCGTAACGAACATCGAGGGCGCCAGCTCAGGCAGCTTCTCGCGGATCGGGAAGCCTACGAGCAGCGGCGCAGTCAGGCAGCGCAAGCTATCCGCGAGCGGTGCATGACTCACGAGACCGACGCCGACCGCCTCCTGTTCCAAGACGGCGGAGAGAGCCAGCGCGTTCGAGGACTGGCACGCGCGGACTTCTCTACCGCCCTCGACCCGATCCCCAGTGAACGTCAAGCCCTCGAAGCGCGGGAGGCAAGCTTACGGGCCCATTGGAACGACCCCGTTGTCTGGACCCGGACCACCATCGGCGCTGCCCTCAAGATCTACCACTACAGCATGAGCTGCGGCCGCGTCTCCGGTGCCGGGCGGCATCCTGACTCGTTCCACACGCAGTTCGAGTCCGAAGCAGAGGCGCGTGGTCTGACTCCCTGCGGTGTGGACCACTGCCGCTGGGCCCGTGAAGAGCTAGATCGTCTGCTCCCGCGTGCGCGAACCTGACCACGGCGTTTGACATTCAATCCAGTCGTCGCAGATCAGAGAGGCGCCCCCGACTAACTTCGCTGTCCAAGGACATCAGTTCGCCCCAGGCAGACAGAAAAGACCCCGCAAGGACTGGTGCCTGGCGGCAGCAGCATGGCAACCTGCAACACCTCGCCAGCGGACCAGGGCAGATGGTCGACGTCCATGACCCCATACGCAGCCTCTCTGCTCATGACCGATAGCTGCTACCCATCTCCTTTCGACGATGACTGCTCCATCTCCGAGCCTATGGAGGCGCCCCTGCACCCGCACCACCCCAGCGATCCCTCCCATCCCGACTCGCCAGACCCGGTGTACTGGGTCACACCGCGCCACTTGGCCGGTGACGATGGCGCGCTGGCCGAGCGAATCGGCGACACCCTGGCCGACCTCGACTGGGACATGTGGCCAACCTCCCGCAGCACCCTGCTGTACGTGAGCCCCAACGGGCTCTGTGGCGCTGAGTGGGTTCTCGCTGCCTACCCGTTCGAGCTGGGTGGGCTGCCGGTTGCGTGGCAGTTGAGCGCCCGCTCACACGCCACGTCCGTGATGGCGGAGTGGAACGCTTACTTCACTGTCGGCACCCCGTACGAGGCGCTCGCCGATCTACTCGTGGAGATCGGCGCTTGTAAGACGCCTGACGTCCGCTTCGAGGGGCCCGAGACCGTCCTCGACGCGCTCTGTGCCTGCGGCTGGATGCGTGACGTGGATCGGCCTCGCACCACCGCAGTGGACCCCGGGTTCTGCTCCAGTGTGTCCCTGGAGATGCTGCCGCCCCTCATCGAGGACGCCGACCCGCGTCCTGACCTGTTGGGTTGGCAGGCGTGGGCGGAGCCCGTGCTTGGCGCTCCGTATCTGTGGTGTGCCAGCTTCAGCGCCAGCGTCCCCCACGGCCTGGTTGCCGCGTTTGCCTCCTCGCTCGCCTCGCCGGTTCCGGTGCCCCGCCGCACCGTTCCTGAGAGTGCCGAGGGCCGGCTCACCGTCGTCCGCCGCAGCTGACGGCTTCTCCCCGACCCACCAGGTCGTGGCTGGCGGTACCACCGTCATGGTCACGGCGCAGAATGTGCTCGTTGCCCGGCGGGGCGACGAGCGGTGGAGCCAGCTTCCGGCCTTCGCTGCCGAGGGGCGCAGCCGCATCGTCAAGCAGACGGCCGTCCGTACCGGGACGGTGATCGTCGCGGGGTGAATCGGCAGCCGCTTCAGTCCTGCCGTAACGGCGGCCCACTGGGTGGGCCGCCGTTGGTGTGCGTCAGGTCAGTTGTCTTCGTGCTCGGTGCGGTATTCGAGGCCGGTTCGTGCGGCGACGATCTTGGCCAGGCGCTCGTATTCGGCGTAGTCCTCGTCGGTCATGGTGGCGTAGATGTTGCTGCACAGGGAGCCGTCGGGGAGTTGGTCGACGTACTTCGTGAACAGGGCGACGAGGGCCTGCTGCATCTCGTGGGTTTCGCGCACCCACTCGCTCTCAAGCCGTCGCTGCGACTTCGCGGCGGTCATCTCTGCCGGGGTAGCGGTGCAGATCAGGTCGTGCTCGGCCGTGGTGAACGCGGTCCCGTTGCGGCGATGCAGGAGCGACGGGTCGTCGCCGCTGGTGCTGTCCACTTCGGTGAGGAGGACGACGATGTTGGTGCGGACAGAGGGCTGGGGCATGGGCGGTTCCTTGTGTGGTGTCGTTGTGATCGGTGTCGGTGATGGTGGCGGCCGGGAGTAGGGGTGTTCAGCGCCGTCGGGTCTGGGGTTCCTGCGGGCGCGGAGCGGTGGGGTGTACTGCGGCGTGGCCGGCGTTGGCTGCCTGGGCGCGTGGGCCGGGTGCGTGGCGTTCGCCGAGGCGGCGGATGCGCCAGGTCAGTGCTCGGGCGGGGCTGCGGGCGTCGTCCAGCGTGCGGCGCTGGTTGAGGGCCTGGTCGAGGAGCGCGGTCGGGTTGTGTCCGGCCGCTTCCGCCTCGGCGAGCACGGTGGCCAGGGCGTCCCAGGCCGGGTCGGCCAGGATGCGCTCGGCCTGCTCGGGGATCGCCTCTCGGAGGTGGTGGGCGTAGCGGCGTTTGGTCTGCGTGCTGGGTGCCCGCCTGGCGAGGCTGGCCAGGACCGGTCCGGTGACCTGCGCGTACGCGGCCTGTAGGTGGAGGAGGGTCTGCTCGGCTGCCGCCTGCTGTTGGGCGTGTTGGCGGGTGCGGTGCCAGTGCATCGCGTAGACGACCGCCGTGAGCGTGACGTCCAGCAGCATCGCCAGCCCGGCACCGTCGCCACGCGGTGCGGGGTCCTTCCAGATCGCTTGGACGCTGCGGCGCAGGACGCGGGCGCTGGTGTGGTCGGCGGTGATGCGGGAGCGGGTGGCGCGTTCGAAGGCGACGGCGGCTCGTTCGAGTTCGGCCCTCGCTGCGGCGGGGGCGGTGAGCGGGAGCAGGTCGAGTGCTCCGCCGAGCGCGGCGAGCTGGCCCTGGGCCACTTCTTCGGTGCTGCGGGCCAGGTGGTGGGGGATGCGTTCGGTGGCGGCGGTGGCCTGGTGCCAGGGGTTGCCCGGCCGGATGGCCACCGGTTCGGGGCTGGTGGTGGTGAGGCGTTGGCGCATCTTGGGCAGGGAGAGGTCGCCGGCGAGGGTGGACCCCGCGTAGAACACAGGCTCACCTTTGTCGTTGGTGTCGCCGGGGAGGGCGAAGGTGCAGCCGAGCGCGTCGCCGGACGGGCCGAGTTTGAGGCGCACGGTCACTCCGGTCGCCTCCAGCAGGGCGAAGAACTCGGCCTCGGTGGAGGCGGCGGCCATCGCGCGGCGGACGCGCAGGTGCAGGATCTCGCGGGAGGTGGCGTCCTGGCCCAGGCGCCTGGCCTTGAAGTGCTCCTTGCTGGTGGGGCGTTTGGCGGCGGTGCCGTCGCCCGGCTTCAACCGGCGGAGCCCGTAGTCGACTTCGATCTGGCGGGCTTCCCTCTGCACGGCGCGGATGTCGTGGTCCCGCCGGGGGCGGCGGCCGTCCTGGCGGACGAGGGTGGCGGCGATGTGGATGTGGTCGTCGGCGTGGCGTACGGCCACCCAGCGGCAGGCTTCCTCGTCGCCCTCGGGGGCGATGCCGGCGGCGGCCACGATCCGGCGGGCTATGTCCGCCCACTGGGCGTCGGTGAGGATCGGGTCCTCAGGCGCGGCACGGACGGGGCAGTGCCACACCGTGTACTTGGGTGCCTTGTCGCCCAGCATCTTCACGGGCTGGTCGAGCTGTGCGGCGAGCTGGGCCTCCACCTCCTTCGGGTCGCGGTGCGGGCTGCGGCCGGGGTCGGGGGCGAAGTCGTTCCAGGAGGCCACCAGGTGCGGGTCGATGTGCTCGTTGGCCCGGCCCTTGCCGAAGAGGTAGCCGATCGTGCGGCGCGTGGCCTGTGGCCCCTTGCCCAGGATGATCTTCGGGATCAACGGCTCACCGCCCGTCTGTGATGCGGGCGACGGCGATGTCCAACTCGGCGATGGACGCCTCGACGCGGTCCAGGAGCCGTTGGACGGTGTCGGGGTGGGGCAAGGCGCCGTCCATGTTGAGGTGCCGGGTGAGCTGGTTGAGGTTGCTGCCGATCTTGCCGAGCTGCCCGTTGGCGGCCATCAGCGCCTTCACCAGAGCGCGGTAGTCGGCGACGGCTGCGGTGGGATCGTCGGCGCGGGCGCCGGCGAGCGCGCATTCGGCCACGTAACCGCCGGGGTTCATGCGGCTGAGGGCAGCGGCGTACTTCACGAGGGCGATCTCGTCGTCGTTGTAGCGGGGATGGATGCGGCGCTTGCGCAGTTGCTTGTCACGCAGGCGGCGACGCGGCGCGGAGTGCTGCGGCACGTTCGACGACGAGTCGCTACCCCCTGTCCCGGTCGGCTCCCCCGGGCCGACCGACTCCGGCGCCCCTGCGCCGGATGCCTCCGCCTCCCCCGGGGCGGGGGCCCGGTAAGGACTCCTTACCGGACAACTTGCTGCGCTGTTCAGGCCGGTTGCCATCTCTTTCTGGGAAGTGGGGAGTTCATGGTGCAGGTCGTGCATGGATCGGTTCTCCGTGGGGTGTTGGTGCCGGGTGCTTCGCTGAGTGCGGCCCCCGTGCCCGCGCTTGTCTGCGCGGGCACGGGGTGCGCCGGAGGGGCGGGCGATCGGTGTGCTTGCGGGGGTCAGGCGGTGCCGACGGGGGCTGTGTCGAGGTCCCTTTGCCGCTGGGAGGCGGCTTCGTCGAGTCCGTCGAGAGGCTCGGCCTCGAAGCCGTCGTACGCGACGGGCTCGGCCTGGCTGTTGCGCTCGGCCTGCAGCTGGTCGCGCAGGGCGCGGGCGCGCTTCTGGCCGATCCGTAGTTCGCTGCGCAGACGCTCGGCACTCAGCCGGTCGTCGCTCCAGTCGGCGGTCAGGAGCCGGGCCTCGTCGAGGACTTCGGCATCGGTGCGGGTGTGCGTGCGGTCGGCGGTCGGCTTGGCCGTGGCGCGGACCCGACCGGTCGGGCGACGCGGGGCGGCTTCGGTCGACTCCACTGCGGCGGCCAACCGGGGCGGTCGGGTAGCGGGGGCCGACTCGTCGGCCTCGGTCGGCCTCGTCACGGGCGCATCGGCGACCTTCACGGGGGTCGACTCGGTCGGCTGCTCGTGGGCCGATTCGGCCTGGTCAGCCATCGACCGTGCAGCCTGCTCGTCAGCTACCTGACTAACCGACTCGGCGAAGCCCGTGTCGGCGGAGTCGGCCGACTCGGGGTTGTGGTGCAGCACCTTCGCCACGAGGTCCGACCCGAAGTAGATCGACCCGACCGGGAGCGAGGTCGCCAGCAGCACAAGGGCCCAGTTCGCAGGGTCCCAGTTGGCCAGTCGGCCCCACTGGACCGACTCGGTGTGCAGGGCCGGGATGAGGCCGTGCACGTAGTTCAGCAGGAGGCTGGCGATCGTGTAGGTCGCCAGGACCCGCAGTGCGAACTTGCGGTCGTTACCGGTCAGCACGAGCGTGGCGACCAGCGCGAGGGCCATTAGCCCGTCGATGACGATCGGGTAGAGCAGGGCGGCGGTGGAGTCGGCGCCGATGGCGCGGGCCACGTCGGACAGCGCGTTCCACGAGACCCGGCAGGCCATGAGGACGACGGCCACCAGGCCGACGACGAGGGTGATGCGTCCATTGCGGTTCACGCGACGACCTCCAGCGGGTGCGAGTGCTCGGCGGCCGGGGCGAGCGGGAGCAGGGTGATACCGGCGTGGATGCCGCGGCTGCCGCGTATGGCTGCCGGGGCGCGGGGCAGGGGAGTGCAAGGGCGTGGGTTCCGGGGTGGGGAGTGAGGCTTGCGGGGTGGGGAGTGAGCGGCGTTCACGGAGGGGGCGTTCACGCGGGCCCCCTTCTAAAGGGGGCCCCGCGCGTGATCGCCTGGGCGCGTGTACGGCGTGGACGCTCGCGTGATCGCTCTACCTGCGGTTTTGCGGCGAACGTGGACGCCGTGAGCGGTTCACGGCGGGGTGTTCGCGTGAGGGCCGCGTGTACGGTCGCGTGATCGCTCTCGTGCGGGCCGATCGGGGTTCAGCCGACGGCGGTGAGGTGGCGTGCGGAGGGGTAGTAGCGGGTCTGCTGTCCGCCTCCGGCTCCTCCGGCGATGCCGTCGGCCCTGGTGGCCAGGCCGCTATCGACCAGGCGGGCCAGGTGGCGCCGTGCCTTTTCCACGTCGGCGCGTTCGGGGTCGCCGCTGCCGATCAGGATGGCCGCCAGGTCGCGGGCGGTCAGCCCGCTGGGGGCGTTGCGCAGCAGGACGGCGGGGTCCTTGCTGGGGTCGACGGTGGTGGTGCCGCGCACGTGGTCGTGGGTGACGTCGAGCGGGCCGATCTCCCCGGTGGGGGTCTTGAGGTGGTGCAGGGTGACGGCGGGGTCGCCTGCCCGGCCGGTGACGAAGAGGACGCTGCCCGCGCCGGCGGTGATCCAGGTGGAGCCGTAGACCTGGTCCAGGGCGGGGCGCTGGCCGCGCGGGGCGTCGGCGGTGGCCTTGCGCTGGTGATGCAGCTCCAGGATCTCCACACCGCCTCGCAGGGCGCGCATGCGGGCGTTGTGGAAGGCGACCGCGAGGCTGTCGTCGACCATCGTGCTCACCGCGTCCTTGAGGCTGTCGATCACGATGGTGTCGGCCCGGTGGGCGGCGGCGAGGTCGGCGAGGAGGTCGGGCTCCTTGTCGAGGGTGGCGGGCAGCGGGCCCTCCCAGACCACGAGACGCTCGCGCAGGATCTTCTCGTCGGTGGGGAAGACGCGGCGGTCCATCGCCCGGGCGATCTGCCGGGGCCGGTCCATGGCCAGGTAGAGCACCCGCCTGCTGGGGGCGACCGGCATCTCCAGGACCGTCTCCGACAGACCGAGGCGGGCGAAGACCACCTGGTGGGCCAGGGTGGTCTTGCCGACACCCGGAGCGCCGACGATCATCAGGCTCTCGCCCGGCGCCCAGACGGTCTTCTCACGGGTGCCCCACAGAGGCTCGGCGTCTGCGCCGGTCTCCTTGACGAAGGACCACCCGTCCCTGGCGAAGCGGTTCAGGCGCCCCTGTCCCGAGGCGAGTGCCCGCTCGCGCTCGGCCCGCATCTCCGCTTCGACTTCGCTGCGTATCGCCTCGGGGTCGGCGCCCGGCTCCTGGGCGCGCTGGACGGTGCGTATCGCGGAGGCGAGCAGGCGGCGGAGGTTGGCCTTCTCGCGGATGATCTCCGCGTGGTACTCCGCGCTGCCGGTGCCGTAGTGCACGTCGGCGAGCTGGTGAAGGTAGGGACGGCCACCGACGCGCTCCAGGTCCCCCTGCTGCTGGAGCACCTCGGTGAGGACGATCGGGTCGGTCGGCTTGTCCTCGCGGTGCTGGGCGAGCAGCGCACGCCAGATGGTCTCGTGGGCCGGCCGGTAAAAGACGCCCTCGCCCAGAACCGGCCGGACCGCGTCGATGATGTCGGCGTTGTGCATGCAGGCGCCGAGGACCGCGCGCTCGGCGTCCACGTTGTACGGAGGCTCCGCCGCGTCCCGCGTTGGCTCGGGTTCCCTGAAGCGGGATGGCGTATTCGGTTGGGGATCGGCCATACTGGGCATCAGCTCCTCTGCTCGCGGGCCATATGGGACGGCAATCCCGGACTCCGCGGGTTGATCGCTAGGGATGGCGGTTGAGAGGTTTGCGCTTGAGCCCCCGGCAATGCCGGGGGCTTCATTCATGTGACGTGCGGTCGCACGGACTCCTCGGGTTGGTGGCGTGGTAGGGACCACCAGTATGCCACATGAATTGCAGATTGCATAAGTGTTCTGCATCTCGCAGGAGCCATGCTACTGTTATGAGGTCACTGCGATCGGCAGGAGACTGCTACGAACGGAAGGAGGTGGGCATGTCCGATGAAGGCCCCCAGCAGGGCGTGTTGCTCAGCGGCGAGGCGAACGTCGCGGTGCGCATCAAGCTGGAGCGCGAGGCGCGCGGCTGGAGCACCAACGCCCTGTCCGACCGCCTGAACGAGGCCGGCTTCGAGATGAACCCCTCCGCGGTCTGGCGCATCGAGAACGGCAAGCGCCGTATCAACCTCGACGAGGCCATCGGCTTCGCCGAGGTCTTCGGCCTCGCCCTGCGCAACCTCGTCGGCCCCCCGCAGCTCGCCGCCCAGGCCCGCGCCATGGAACTCATCGACGCCGTCGTGGACGCGTTCCGCGAGACCCAGCGGGCCAATGACGCCTACACCAAGGCGCGCGATGCCCTCGACGCGTATCTCGCCGAGCACCCGGATATCCGCGAGGAGGCAGACGTGATGGTCTCCAACGCCATGGCCGAGGCGTCCACCAAGCATCTGCTGGAGACGTACGGACCGCAGCCCGGCGAGCATCGCGATGCCGATCCCGCAGACGAGGTGTAGCCGCCGGCTCTTACTCCCGTCCTGGACCCGCAAACCCCCAGTTCGGGCATCTCGCCCTCATCCCTAGCGATCGACCGGCAGGCCGGTGTTGCCGCACCACACGTCTGCCAGAAGAGGACTCACCCCTTGCGTCAACCCGCAATACCCCCCGCCTCCGCAGCGACTCCGCACCCCGAGGCAGCCTTCCCGCGCCTCTACCTCCCCGAGGAAGTTGCCGCCGTCCTCGGCTGCTCCGCCTGGTGGGTGAAGGATCGTGCCCGCCGACGGCTCATCCCGTTCACCCGCGTCGGCCGCGCCTACCGCTTCTCGGATGATCATCTCGCCGAGATCATCCGCATGCACGAAGAGCGCCCGGTTCGGAATCCGCAGCGCCCCAGCGGCGTGACTGCGTCTGCTCCGCAGCCTCCGGTTCGTCGGCAGAGCGAGGGGCCTGCTCCCGCACGCAGCCTCAAGGCCCGGCCACCGCGCCGCATGCTCAGGTCCCAGTACGGCACCGCCGCTTAACGCACCCCACACGACAGAAGGGAGGGAACTCAGTGGGGTACGCAGAGAAGCGCGCCAGCTACTGGCGCGGGCGGTACAAGATCGAGGATGGCAAGTACGGCACGGTCTCCGATTCCACGGGTGCCGTGGTCAAGTTCGCCACCAAGCGCGAAGCCAAGCAAGCCGCAGACGCCGAAGAGGTCAACGTCCGGCGCGGCCAGTGGCGCGACCCGGGCCTCGGCCAGGAGACCTTCGGCGAGTACGCAAGCCGCTGGTACGAGGCCCAGGACCTGGCCGCCTCGACCATGCAGAACTATAAGCGCCACATCGAGGAGCACCTGCTCCCCGACTTCGAGGACAAGGCGCTCGCCGGCATCCTCCGCACGGACGTCGCCGCCTGGGAGAAGAAGGAGAAGGCCGTGTACGCGGCCTCCAGCGTCAAGACCTGGCGCTCGACCCTCCACCTGATTTTCGAGGACGCGATCGACGAGGGTCTGATCACCTCCAACCCGGCCGCCAGGCGGCGAGGGCGTGGCAAGCGCGCCGGCCGCTCGCGGGACCGCGGTCCGGAGAAGGTCGTCACCGACGCCCTCGGCATCCTCCTGACCGCCGAGCGAGCGGCCCTGCTGTCTGGCCGCGACGACGAGTTCGTCGCCGTGGTCCTCAAGGGCTACACCGGAAAGCGCTGGGGCGAAATCGTCGGTCTGGAAACGGAGTTCGTTCGGCCCGGCGTGTTCCGTGTCGAGTGGCAGCTGTACGAGTTGGACACCGGTGAGCTGGTGCGCTGTCCGCCGAAGGACGACAGCTACCGCAACATCGACTCGATGGGCTGGCTGTCGTCCCTGGTCTTCGACCACATTGCCCGTACGAAGCCGACGCCGTGTCCCTGCCACGGGAGGACGTACGTCTTCCGGGGCCAGGGGGCAGCGCGTACCGGTGGGCACCAGGGCGCGAAGCTGGTCGACGTCGCGCGGCTGGCGGGCGTCTCCACGGGGACGGTCTCCAACGTCCTCAACCGACCCGACCGGGTCGTCGAGGCCACCCGAGTGCGGGTCGAGAAGGCCATCGCCGACCTCGGATTTGTACGGGGCGGCACAGTGTCGGAGCACGCGGCCCACTGGCGCAGGAACGGCTTCGCCACCTGGCTGTTCACCCCGGCGGCCTCCGGCTGGTACCCGAAGAAGGCACCGCAGGAGGCCCGCCCCGTGCCCATCCTCGGCGAGCGGTGGCCCGGCGTCCCCGCACGAGGGCGGGGCGCCACCGATCGCGCCGATGCCTGCTGGCTCCCGATAGCCAAGGGCCTCACACCCCACGGCCTTCGTCACACCCACCGGACGATGATGGAGGACCTGGGCGCCGAGAAGGTGCTCATGGACGAGCGCATGGGTCACCTCGACGGTTCGGTCTCCGCGCGCTACGCCCACGTCACACCCGGCATGCGAGAACGCCTCAAGCTCGGCCTAACCCAGCAGTGGGAGGCAGCACTCGACGCCCGTCTGGCCCTGTGCCCAAGATCCCCTGTGCGTGTGCTCAACGACCTCCTTCGCTCGCGCGCGGCCGCCTTCCGGTAGCCCCACGGTGCCCCACGACACTGTTGTGGGGCACCGTCGCATTCCCCGTTCTTAGCGCACTGCGATGTGCTGAAGCGTTTGACCGGTCGAAGCGATAAGGACCGCCTATCGTCGGTCGCGTGAGTGACTTCAGCCCTGGTGCCCCGCTGTGCAAGCTGCTCTTCGGCCGTGCGACGAGCTGTGCATACCCCGATTGCCCAGAGCCCTTGGTCGAGGAGCATCGAGGACTGCTGAGCATCAACGTGGAGGTGGCTCACATCCGCGCGGAGAAGGCTGGAGGGCCGCGGTTCGATTTGAACTTTACCGAGGTCAACAGTGAGCCGAACTTGGTGCTTCTGTGTCACAAGCATCACAAGTGGGTGGACCGCCACCCGGACGCCTACCCCACCGAAGAACTGCTGACCTGGAAGGAATGTCAGGCTACCCAGAGCCGTGGTGGCGGCCTGAGCGCAGACCAACTCAATCAGGTCGTAAAGGCGTTCACGACGCCGCAGGCTGAGGCGGAAGCGGTCGGCATTATCAGCGCCGGAGGCGAGAACATCGTATCCAAGATCGAACACCTCCCGGAGTTGAAGCTCCTGAACGCCGACACTGAAGCGCGCTACCTCGGCGTGCGGATCACCAACGTGGGAGCGATCGGATTCGGGGTCGATGCCGTCGGCTATGAGATCGATATCCACGGGCCAGCCCCGCTGGTCTATGGATTTCCCGCCGAGCACATCCGCCACCGGCCGCCGAGGCGACTGGAGCCGCAGGCGAACACGGTCTGGCTCATCGACCCTGATGTGCTTTGTAACGGAATCCGACTCGTGATGCAGACGGTGAGGGTATACGTCCCTGTGCGGTTTCGTGCGTTCTGCCACCTCGGATCCGGAGGTCGAGTGCTCGGGCCGTGGGTGTCCGCGCTACACCTCCCCATCTGGAAGGACCACATCTCTCAGGAGTGGCTGGACGGCTTCGCGGAGCGAGCGGAGCAGACGCGCGCGAAACTTCGGCCAAAACAGTGATTTCGCAGATCTGTTCCAACCAGAGCTGACCGTCACCACCCGGGGCCCCGGTACCGGCAGCAGCAGCCCGGTGAGGGCGGAGTGGCCGAGGCGGTTGGTGTCGAGCAGCAGTTCGATCTTCGGAATCTTGGATCTGATCCACTTAGCAGATCAGACCCCTGACCTGGCACTTTATTGTCGGGAACGCACGACGTCTTGGTCCGATGAGCGCGAGCGCGGGAACGCCCGCGAGCCGGGGGCGTTGGCTGGTGCGTCGGCGGCAGCAGCCGCCGAGCCAGCGGCGCCCGTTGGCGTACGACCTGTTAGTTCTCCGCGCTGCGCTGATCTGCCCCCGGCATTCGGATGTGGCGCCACACATGCGCGTAGCTGCGATGCACCGCGCGCATCCAGGAAGGAACAGAGTTCCAGTCGGCGGCCACCTCGCGCTCGCCCCAAGCCACCTGCATGATCCGGCGATCACCGGCGAAGTCCTCGACAAGATCGCGGCGCAGGAAGAGCAGGTGGCCGCGCCAGGGCTTGTCCGCGCGGAAAACTGCGGAGGCGCGCTGGCCATCCAGGCCCACGAGGTCGACCGTGCCGGGCAGTTGGCGCAGACCGAACCTGGCAGCGAACTCGAACGACGGCACGTCGTAGCTCCCGCCGAGACCGATCTCCGAAGTGCTGTCGGGGGCGAACTCCACGGCGACCTGGTCGAGCCCGATGCCGTCGTCCTGCCAGTCGCGACGCAGCGCGCGGTGTGGGAAGGCGCCTGAGGCATCGTCGTCGAGGGTCAGCTCGAACCGAGGGCTCCACGGCATTTCAGCGGCCAGCACGTCGCGGACCATCGGCAGCGGAGGGAAGAAGTGGTTTCCCAGATATTGGCGCTCGCTGGCGAGCTGTTGAGCGGGTTCCGCGTCCTCCGGCTCCAACAGGAGGGTGCGGAAGAACCCGAACACGGTCCGCCCGTCGTGGCCGTGCTTCAGATACCCCTCGACCAGAAGCCAGCCGCCCTTCACGCCGTGGACCTCCTCGGGTGACCACAGCTGGTCCGGGACGGCCACCGTCCCCGAGGTGAGCCACGTCTGGTCGTCGGTCGGTTCCACGGGCGCCCACAGCGGAAGGGGCATGGGCGCCACGGGCGGCCGGTCGGGAAAGGTCGGGTCGATGTCGGGCATCAAGCGTTCTGCGTCCCCGAATGGGGCTGGTGCGCGGCCGACGTCCACGAGGCGGCCGACCATTTCGTGGTAGGCGATCCAGCCGTACTTCTTGCCGTACCGCTCCACCCTCCTTTTGGAGCTGTAAGGCCGCTCGGCGTTCGCGGCAATGGACTGGTCAACGCTGCCGAATTCCTTCTCGCGCCAGCCCAGTTTCCAGACGCGGGCCATGACCTCGGCGCGGGCCCTGCGGTAGTCGGGATGGGTGAAGTCGTAGTTGTCCCTGCCGTTGATGGCGGCCCCGATGATGTAGTTCTCGAAGTCCATGCCGAAGGTGCGGGCGCACTCCTCGGCGTTGAGGTCGTCGTCCTCCATCACCTTGGCCGGCGCCACGGCAGCGAACCTTGGCGCGAAGGCGTCGACACCCTCCGGGATGGCGGCAGGGTGGAGGGCGCCGGCGAATTCATAGGTGGCCCGTACGTGGCCGCGCAGTTGCTCGTGTGAGGTGGGTGTGGTCCCGCCGTCGAGGAAGTGGTCGCGCAGTTGCACCAGCCAGTCCCGCAGCGCGCCTTCGAGCGGTCCGCCGGGATCGGGCATCTGGTGGGCGCTGACGGCGCCGAATGCTGCGGCGACGACTCGTTCGATGACGTAGGGGTCATCGATATCGAGCATCCGGGCGGCGAGGTCGAACAGCCGCTTGGGTTCGGGCCGGCCGTAGCGCTGC
The DNA here is from genome assembly GCF_055657445.1 of Streptomyces sp. NPDC107538. Lineage (NCBI taxonomy): Bacteria > Bacillati > Actinomycetota > Actinomycetes > Kitasatosporales > Streptomycetaceae > Streptomyces > Streptomyces sp. NPDC107538. Next base: position 729,752 of record NZ_JBVKAY010000003.1, read on the forward strand.
ATGGCTTTCGTCGCCAGGTCCCGCATGCTCGTGTCCGAGGAAGTCAGCAGCCAGGCGATGGCCAGCGCTTCCAGGTCGTCGCTCTCAGCGCGATCGCTGGTGCCGGACCACCTGTCGATCGCTCGTTCCAGGTCTGCCGTCAGCCGGTCTGGAGCCTGGCCTCGCGCCCATTCGGTCCAGCGCAGGTCACGTTCGGGAAGGGGGAGCTGGCGCAGGACGCGGTCGAGGAATACGGCATTCAGGCGGTGCGGCGCCGACCTGCGGATCTCCCACAGACGGCCGAACGCTGGTCGGCCCTTCCTTCTGCTGGGATGCGCGGTAACGAGCGCGGTTGCGAGCGCGTCGACGGTCTCGTCGTCGAGGAAGTCCGATTCGGTGGTGAGTTCCTGGGCGAGCACCAACGAACGGTGTTCATCGGGGGCGACGCGCCACAGGTGGTGCCGGGTGAAGCGGCGTGGCAGCAGTGAGATGAGACCGATGAGGATGTCCTCGGCGAGGGGGTGCGCTTGGTCGCCCAGGAAGGACTGCCAGAGAGTCGCCTCCGCGAGCTGCTCGTTGACGTCCGCGGGGGGAATGCGCACCAGAATCGCGTCGGCGATCAAGTATCCAGCGAGGCGATCAAAAACGAAGCCGCACTCCGTGTCGTCGGAACCTCTGATCTCTTCGCGGAAGATCACTCCCTCCTCTGCGAGGCGCCGGAACAGGCTTTCGTCCCAGTTCGTCTGGTCAGCGTCGAGGATTCTTCGTGCTTCGTCGAACGGAAGCCGACGGACGCTGTGCGTCCACAGGTGTCTCGCCAGAGCCGTGAGGCGGCGCTGGATCTGGTCCGCCGGCACCGGGATGCGGGCCGGATCCTGGGCCAGCCGCTCGACCACACCCTTGCGGTACAGCTCGAAGACGCCGATGAGGGACTGAGGCAGCGCTTCCACGCCCACCGGCACTCGGCGGGCGTGGTTCGCGGCCTCGCAGTACATGCGGACGAACAGCGGGTTGTGGAACTCTCCCATCGGCAGCCAGGCGTCGGCCGGATTGATCAGGTAATGACGGAAGTACACGCGGAGGATGTCGTCGACTTCCGCGCGCTGCCACTCCAGCTCCAGGAGCACTGTGTCCTGCGGGAGGGCCTGGTCGGCGAGCGCCTCGCGGAGGGTGACGATCACCGCCACGTGAGGGTAGGCGCCCAGGGCCGGTGCCAATCCGGCGAGCAGTGTCCTCCACTGCGAGGGCCGCTCGGCCTCGTTCAGGCCGTCGATGATCAAAGGAATCCGGCAGCCGGCGCGGCTACCAGCTGAGTTGAGCGCTTCCAGGAGGTCCTCGAAGTAGTCGACCTTCAGTCCGGGGATCCGTCGCGCGAGGTCGTCGAGCGTCCCGCGGGCAGGCAGGTTCCCGCCCTGGATGAAGACTCCTGCCGTGGGCTGGTCGTTCGGTGAGGTCATCTGCGCGGCGAGGTGCGTCTTACCCTGTCCCGCGGCGGCGATGACGGCGAGTAGGGGGGCTTCGATGTCCGCCCGTGTGTCGTGCAGCCACTGGACGATGTCGCGGATCTCCGCACCGAGTCCGGTGACCAGCAGCGCCTCGGGCAGGCGACGCTGCCTCAGTTTGAGCACCAGGCGTCGCAGCGTTCGGGGAGAGGTTGCGGGCGGCCGCTGTTCGGCGAGGCGCTCGCGGACCTCCCAGGGCCGGAGGCTCCTTCCGGCGTCAAGGACCTCCCGCAGGTCGTCGACGAACCGCTCCAGGTCGTCGGCAATCTTTGCGGCGTCTTGGCGGAAGGTGTTGTCGAGGCCGTTGATGGCTGCGCGCAGTGCCTGGATCCGGGCTGCGATGTCGTCGGTGCGCTGCTGCAGCCACTCGAACGACGCCGGGCGCAGCAAGGCCCGGTCGATGCGATGCTCTACGTGGTGGGAGGTGTGCAGCCGTGGCGTCCACCGTGCCTCGATGGGTGCAACAGATCGCTTGTGGGCTTGCGCCAGTACGTCTGCGGTGAGGGCGAGTTCACCGAAGAAGGTGGAGCGGAGCTCGTCGTGTCCCGCGAGTTGGTCGTCGTAGTTCTCGGTGGACCAGAGTTTGACGCTGACCCCCTGCTGACCGAGTCCGTTGATCCATTCCTCGTCTCCCTTGGCGGGTCGCTCTGGAAGGCAGAGCACAAAGTCGGTCAGCCCTACGACGTGCTCGATCGCCTTGGAGAGCGAGTCCTTGATCTGCTTGCGCTGGCCTGCGCTGAGCTCATTCTTGCTGTTGAGGATGAACCACTTGCACGACCAACCCCAGACGCGGCCGGGGTCGCCGAGAGCACCGGTGTGATCGACTTGCAGGTAGAACTCGACGCCGGGCTGGTTGCGGCGCTCCCGCATCGTGCCCAGCGCGCCGTAGCGGCGGGAGACGATGGCCCGTGTGAGCGCTTCGAAGTTCCGGTCGGCGGCGCCGGGCAGACGTTCCAGATCAGTCAGATCCACTGTCGCTCCGAGTGCTTGCATCCGACCGAGTGATCGTGTCCTCGTCCCATTCGTGACGGGAGAAGATCTCGACTTTCGCGCCGTAGTGGAGAAGTGCCTTCAGGAATCCCTGGACGTCGGACTCGTCGGTCCAGATCCGGACCATCTCTCCGGTGCGGGTGACGGTGTGGTCAAGGGCGAAGACGTCGACGTCGTACCTCCCCATGTCGTACAACTTCATTTTGGCGAGTGCTTCGCCGAGTTCGCGAGGCATGCGCTCGCCAGGGCTCTGCCAGTCGTCATCGGACCACGCGTCCTCGGCAAGAGCCTTCAGAGCCTCCATGCGCTCCTCCGCCGCCTTGGCACCGGTGACCGTCTGAAATCGGCCGATCAAGACCAGGTCCATCGAGTGCTCCGAGCCGTAGCCGTTCCAGATCCTCATCGGGCCTCCCTCAGCGCCTGCACCGCTTTCATGATGGAGCCCCCGACTGACAATCCCGTGGGCGCATAGGCGTGCGGGCGCAGGACGCCTGTCGCGTCGACATGCATGTGCGCGTCGAGGGGGCGCTCGCCTGGGACGGCCTCCACCGTGGGCAGCGTGGCTTCGAGGCCGGTACGGGAAATCGCGAGCCGAACCCCGTTCCTGGCGGCCGCGGCCCACTCGACGAGGCGCTGAGCGTCGGCGTCGCTGATACCGGGAGTTGCCGCGGTTGGCTGCTCCGGAAGAAGCAGGAGCTCGGACGCGCCGACCTCGTCGGCGAACTCTGCGAGGTCATCCAGTTCGCCGACCGTGTCGGCATTGATGACAGCGTTGATGCCGAACGGGGCGAGAGAGCCGAGCAACCCGGCCGCCTGGACCACGGCCGCGAACGGCCGGCCGCGGAGCCGCTCGTAGGTGGCTGCTACCCCGTCGACTGACAGGCGGACGAAGTGCACGGCCCCGCGCAGGGATTCGACGAGTTCGGGTGTGAGCCGGTGCCCATGCGTCGTGAAGGTGACCGCCATAGACGTGGACTGTGCTATGTCCGAACACAACTGGGCGAACCTTCGGTACACGGTCGGTTCCCCTCCTCCGAAGCCGACCCCGAGGCACCCGGCAGCATCGAGTTCGACCGCCCACGCGACTACACGCTCCCTGTCGAGCGCGGCGGCGTGCTTGGGCGCATAGCAGTAGGCGCAGCGGAGTTCGCAGGCGTTGGTCAGCGCGATGGACAGGTACCGCGGAGCACGGGAGAACTGCTCAACGGGAACAGGCACCTCGTCGAGGAGCACGTTCATCCCCGAGTCACGGTCGAACAGGTGAACACCGGCTGCGGACAGGCGAATCTTGCACGTCACCGACAGCATGATGCCACCGCTGCCAGTGATGCCGGGAGGGAGCGTGCAAGGTCGTCGGTGCAGTGCCCGCAGTGGGGCGTCGGGAGCGTTGTAACTGAGCGCGGCACTATGAGGGCGCCACGGCGACGACCAGCATCAAGGTGGAGCGGCTGTAGGAATGACGGCTGGGGGCCCGATGCGGTTGGCCCCGGGGACCATGCCCTGCGTAATCACCCTTACAGGTCGAACAAACTCTCCTGGAAGTTCTCGACGACATCCCGTCGCGGGTAGAACAGGCCCAGCAGCAGAAAAGTCTTGGGGCGGGCCGCGACGTTTCCGACGAAGCAGTGCACGGCCTTCTCCGGAGAGATCATCCGGTCGAACCAGCGCTCGCGGAGCTTCTCCTCCACGTCGTCCTTCCCATACTGGCGAAAAAACTTGCGGTACGACTCGCCCGCCTCCCAGTCCCTCAGCCCCATGTCGTGACCACCGCACTCCCGATCCGCGCATCGGAAGCTGTACCGGAACTCAAGTGGCACCCACTCCAGTTGGCGAAGGTCCTGCGCGAGTAGATCCAACTGATCAGCCAGGGCCGCCTTTGAAGCTGGCCAGGGCTCAGCAGGAGCGAAGCGGAAGCCGGTGAACTCTTCTGGGCGGAAGACACCAAGCGATGTCCCTCGCCGTTCCTGGTCCCGCTTTATGGAGCACAAGGACGGCGCCACGAGGGGCTGAACTCGCGAGAAGCGTTCACGCCAGCCGTCCGCTGTCCCGAGGCGCTCGATGACCTTGAGGGTCTGCAGGTTGGGGCGCAAGCTCTCGGGACGGCGGTCCCCGGGGTGTCGCTGCACGTCGACCTCGACGATCGAGTACTTTGCGAACTGGCTTTCTTCGTTCAGCAACCGGAACGGAACCGGAAAGAGCCGCACATGCTGGGGCGTTCCCTGGTCGAGCCGTATGCCGGCCACGCAGCTCGTCTCGTGGTACTTCGCGGACAGTTCCGGATAGGTCTTGACCGTGATCATGATCCGTGCGCGCTCTCGACTCCCCGATCCCATGGTTGCCCCCTCCATAGATCTCCCGATCTGATGATTGGAGGAGAGGCATGCGATGCGGGCAAGAGCGCGTGCAGGAGCGAGGGGTGAAGTCAGGCCAGGGGAATTACCGGCACGGCGGCTCGATTGCGAACCGTCTCCAGGACGACCTGCCGGTGGCAGCGGCTCTCGTCCTTCTCGAAGCACAACACCGCCACCCGCGACTGCTGGGCATGCTCCGCGAGGCGGTCAAGGTCGGCCTGTGCCTCCTGGGACCGCAGCAGGCCACGGAAGCGCGCGCGTCCCACCTCGACCCGGCCGTCCCAGAAGGGCTCCCGGTTGTCCTTCGGATTGCCCAGGCCACGCAGGTGCGTGTACTCAATATCGGCCTCCGCCAGGGCATCTCCGAGGCGGGTCTTGCTGAAGCCCTTCTTGCGACTGATCGGCGTGAGCCGTACATCCGCCACGACACCGATGTGGCTGTCGACGAGCGCGGCGACGAACGAGTCGATGTCCCGCCCTTCGTATCCGGCGGACCAGAGGCCGGGCGTGACGGCCGGGACCTGGGTCGCCCGGAACAGATCATCGAGAGAGACCGCAAGTGCCTCAGCCACCGAGCCAACGGTCAGGAAACCTGGCTGGATCGCTCCCTCGCTCTCCAGGCGGCTCAGCGTTCCGACGGCGATGCCTGCCTCTTTCGCCAGCCGTTCCCGCGTCCATCCACGGTCTTCCCTTAACGCACGTACCCGCTGGGCGAGCGCACGGGCCCGGTCGTGAGAAGGAGCTGAGAGATGACCAGCCATATGCGGTGTTCCTAACGACCGTTGGGTTGGCCCGCACGGGTGTTCCTGATCAGCTACGAGCCCGGATTCGCGAATGCGCAGGTCATCGGGCGCGTGAGCGCCGCTGTTCCTGCGGCACTGGAGACTGCTCCCGGGAGAAGCCGACCAAGATCTTCTCCCAGATTTCTCCCAAGCGATCTCCAGGAACCAGTCAGGGACCCGACCCGCGATGCGGATCAGGCCCCTGACCTGGTACTTCACTGTCGGGGTGGCGGGATTTGAACCCACGACCTCTTCGTCCCGAACGAAGCGCGCTGCCAAGCTGCGCTACACCCCGATTGTCACTGCTTGTCGCGGCGACGTCGTTTACTTTAGCCCACCGTTGGCCGGAGACGAAATCCGGTTTTCGGGGCGGCGGTCGTGGCGGCTGGGGCGGCCCCGGCGGGGGTGTACGAGGTCGGGGCGGAGGTGGTCGACGACGATGAGGAGGAGGGCCAGGGCGTAGCAGGCGAGGCCCAGGAGGAGGGCGTTACCGAGGACGCTCTTGTAGCCGTGCTGGTCGACGTCCAGGAACGGATACAGGTACGGGGCAGGCCAGTCGGGGGTCACCAGGGCGGCCCGGCCCAGGGTGAACAAGAGGTACGCCAGCGGGTAGAGCAGCCAGGCCGCCGCGTGGCTCAGGCGCGGCGGCGACGGGCGGGTCAGCAGCAGCCAGTCCGCCACCACCGCGAGAGGGATCGCCGTGTGGAAGGCCGCGTTCGTCACCGCGAGCCAGCCGGTCGGGTCGACCGGGGCGCCCGTCGGCGTCATCGTCATGGAGAACGTCGCCGGGTCACGCATCAGGATCAGGTGGTACACCAAGGCCGTGATCACGGCGTAGAGGACCGTGCCGCCCGTCGCCCAGGAGGGCAGCGGGTGCCGGGCCGACCACGCGCGGCGGGCCGAGGCGGCGAAGACCAGCGCCACCAGGACCGTGCTCTGGACCGAGAAATGGCTGAACGCGCGCAGCGGGCTGCCCAGCACCATCTCGGTCACCACGGCCGCTGCCGCCGCCAGCGCGATCAGGGCGCGGCACACCGCTGCCAGTGGGCGTCGGGCCGGTGCCACCACCGCCGTCGCGGGCACGACGGACGTCACCGGCGCGGGAATGCCCGAGATCGCGGGCAGGTCGGGGATGTCCCTGGGTATCGGTGAGGTCATGCGCTCACGCTAGGACGCCCGGACGAAACGGGCTATTCGGTGTGATCCGTACGGGTCACATCCCCCGGAGCGGCCATCGGCGCCGCTCCCGGCCCTCACCAGTTCCCGCCCGGTCAGCCCTCGCCGCCTCCGACAAGCACCCCCGCCCCGTCAGCCCCCTCCGCCCCCGACAAGCAACCCCCGCCCGTCTCTCTCCCTCACCCAGCCGACCCCTCCCGCCCCACCAACGTCAGCAACGACGCCTCCGGAGGACAGGCGAACCGCACCGGGGTGTAGCGGTTCGTGCCGCAGCCGGCCGAGACGTGCATGTACGCGGTGTGGCCGTCGGCCGTGTGCGTGGAGAGGCCCTTCACGCGCTCCGTGTCGAGGTCGCAGTTGGTGACGAGGGCGCCGTAGAAGGGGATGCAGAGCTGGCCGCCGTGGGTGTGGCCGGCCAGGATCAGGGGGTAGCCGTCGGCCGTGAAGGCGTCGAGGGTGCGGAGGTAGGGGGCGTGGACGACGCCCAGGGAGAGGTCCGCGGAGTCGGACGGGCCGCCGGCCACGCGGGCGTAGCGGTCCCGCTTGATGTGCGGGTCGTCGAGGCCGGTCAGCTCGACCGACATGCCCTCGATCTTCAGCGTGCCACGGGTGTTGGTGAGGTTGAGCCAGCCCGCACCGTCGAAGCCGTCCCGCAGGTCCTCCCACGGGTTGTGGATGGCGCCGACCACCGGCTTGTTGCCGTTCAGCCCATGGCGGCCCTGGGCCTTCTCCAGGAGGTAGCGGGCGGGGTTGCGCAGCTTGGGGCCGTAGTAGTCGTTGGAGCCGAAGACGTACGCGCCCGGGAACTCCATCAGCGGGCCCAGGGCGTCCAGCACCTCCGGGACACCCTCGGGGTCGGAGAGGTTGTCCCCGGTGTTGATCACGAAGTCGGGGCGCAGCCCGGCCAGGGAACGCAGCCAGCGCTGCTTCTTGCGCTGCCCGCTCACCATGTGGATGTCGGAGACCTGGAGTATCCGCAGCGGTCGCATGCCCGGTGGCAGCACCGGCACCGTCACCCGCCGCAGCCGGAAGGAGCGGGCCTCGAAACCCGCCGCGTACATCACACCGGCGGCACCGACCGCCGCGATCCCCAGAGGTACTCCGTATCGCGCTCGCATGTGTCCATCGTGTCAGACCCCGCCGAGCCCGCGTGAACGCCTGTGGATAACCGAGGAACGGAGCCGCCGATCATCAACTCCCCCTGTGGACAACCGACTCCGTCTCTCGGCTCACCTTGCCCACGTCATCTCACCCCCTCCGCACACACCAGCGAAATCAAGGCGCGCTCCCCACACCACACCTGCGACAATCGACCCCATGACCACGCTCAAGTCGAAGCTGCAGGAAGACCTCAACGCCGCCATCAAGGAGCGCGACGAGCTCCGCTCCTCGACGCTCCGGCTGACCCTCACCGCGATCACCAAGGAGGAGGTCGCGGGCAAGGAGAAGCGCGAGCTCTCCGACGACGAGGTGCTCAAGGTGATCACCAAGGAGGCGAAGAAGCGCCGCGAGGCCGCGGACGCCTTCGCCCAGGGCGGTCGTACGGAGTCGGCCGAGCGGGAGAAGGCGGAGGGCGAGCTTCTCGCCGAGTACCTGCCCAAGCAGCTGTCCGACGAGGAGCTGCGGCAGATCGTCGTGCAGGCGGTCGAGGAGGCCAAGGCCGCCGGTGCCGAGGGTCCGCGCGCGATGGGCCAGGTCATGAAGATCGTCAACCCGAAGGTGGCCGGTCTCGCCGAGGGCGGCCGGGTCGCCGCCATCGTCAAGCAGCAGCTCACGGGGAACTGAGCGGCAGCGCACCACCGCTGAGCGGCCCGCGCGACCGAACTCCACGCGCCACAGCGGACGCCGCAGCACAGACGCCGCAGCAGACGCCACAGCGGAACGGCGGTGGGGGCGCCCCTTCACAAGGGACCCCCCCACCGCCGTATCCACGCGGATCAGAGACTCATCGGCTCAGGCTCGGACAGCCCACCCGGGGCCGGGCAGCCCCTCAGAGACGCCCGTCACCCGAACCCGCCCCCATTGCCGTTCCCGTTGTTCCCGCCGTTCGTCTGCCCCTGGATCCAGTTCTCCGGGATGCTGAACTCCGGCGTCGGGAACGTGGTGTCGCCGTCGGCGCCGCCGATGAAGCCGTCGTCGTCACCGTTGCCGTTGTCGTCGTCGTTCCCACCGTTCCCGTTCCCGTTCCCGTTTCCGCCACCGTTGCCGTTCCCATTGCCGTTGTCGTCGTCCCCGCGGCCGCGGTCCGGCCGGTCCTCGGGGATGTAGACGCGGTTGAAGTCGGGGTTGGGCTTGCCCTCCAGCGCGCCGGACATCATGTCGCGCCAGATCGGGCCGGGGACCTTGCCGCCGAAGACCTTGTCGTACGGCACACCGCCGATGGTGATGTTGACCATGCGGCGCTTGTGCGCGGGGTCGCCCACCCAGACGGCACCGGCCATGTTCGGGGTGTAGCCCACGAACCAGGCCGCGTAACGGAAGTCGGTCGTACCGGTCTTACCGGCGCTGGGACGGCCGCTGCCGAGGCCGGCCTCCGTGCCCGTACCGTCCTCGACCACGCCCCTGAGCAGGGCGTTGATGGTGTCGGCGGTGTTCTCGGACATGGCGCGCGAGCAGGTCGACTTCGGGACGTCCAGCGACTTCGACGTCTCGCCGACCCGCTGGGTGATGGACTCGATGGCGACCGGGGTGCAGTACATACCGCGCGAGGCGAAGGTCGCGTACGCGTTCGCCATGGTCAGCGGCGACATCTCCTGGGTGCCGAGCGCGATCGACGGGGCCTGGTCGATCTTGCGGCCGTCGGCCCGCTCGACGCCCATCTTCTTCGCCATGTCCGTCACCGGGCAGATGCCGATGTCCGCGATCATCTGGACGAAGTAGGTGTTGACCGACAGTGCGGTCGCCTTCTTCATCGAGTACGGGCCGACCTCGGACTCGTTCTCGTTGGTGAGCTTCGCGGCGGCGCTGCCGGTGCCGTTCCGCCAGGTGGCGCCGTCACAGGCGGAGATCGGGCTCGGGTAGGCCATCTCGTACGGCGCCGAGTACGACTTCGTCGGGGCCATGCCGTCCTCGAGGGCGGCCGCGGCGACGATCGGCTTGAACGTCGAACCGGGCTGGTAGCCCGCGCCGCCGCCCATGGACTCGTCGACCGACAGGTTGATCGTGGTCTCGTTCTTCTTTATGTCGAGACCGTAGGGCCGCGACTGGCCCATGGCGAGGATCTTGCCGGTGCCGGGCTCCACGATGGTGGCGGCCGTGGCGACCTCGTCCTTCTGGTTGACGTGGTCCTTGATGGAGGCCTGGACCGACTTCTGGGCCTTCGGGTCCATCGTTGTCCGGATCGTCAGACCGCCCTGGTTCCAGATCTTGGCCCGAGCCTCCTTGGTCTTGCCGAAGATCGGGTCGTTCAGGAAGACCTCACGGACGTAGTCGCAGAAGAAGCCCGCGTTCTTGACGGCCGTGATGCAACCGTTCTTCGGCTTGCTGATCTTCAGGCTGAGCGGCTTGTCCTTGGCCTTGTCGGCCTCCGTCTGCGAGATGTCACCGACGTCGGCCATGCGCTGCAGCACGATGTTGCGCCGCTCGGTGGCCTCCTGCGGGTCGTTCACCGGGTCGTACCGGCTGGGCGACTGCACGATGCCGGCGAGGAGGGCGGCCTCGTCGACGTCCAGGTCCTTGGCGGACTTGGAGAAGTAGCGCTGGGAGGCGGCCTCGACGCCGTAGGCCTGCTGGCCGAAGAATGTGATGTTCAGATAGTTCTCGAGGATCTTCTTCTTGCCCAGCTCCTCCTCGAGCTGGATCGCCTTCTTCAGCTCGTTGATCTTCCGGCCGAGGGTCTGCTGGGTGGCCTGCTGGACCTTGGTCGGGTCGTCCCCGGCCTCCTCCACGGCGACGTTCTTCACCAGCTGCTGCGTCAGCGTGGACGCGCCCTGGGCGACGCCGCCTTCCTGCGCGTTCCGGTTGAGCGCGCGCAGGACGCCCTTCAGGTCGATCGCGCCGTGCTGGTAGAAGCGGGCGTCCTCGATGGCGATGATCGCCTGCTGCATGTACGGCGAGATCTCCTTGAGATCGACCACCGTACGGTCGCGGCTGTACACCGTGGCGATCGCGTCGCCCTTGCTGTCCAGGATCGTGGTGCGCTGGCTCAGCGGTGGCTGCTTGAGGTTGGCGGGGAGCTCGTCGAACCCCTCGACCGACCCCTTGGCCGCCAGCCCCAGGGCGCCGACCGCGGGGAGCGCGATGCCCGCCATGACGGCACCGGCGAGGACGCTGACACCTAGGAACTTGGCGGCCTGCTGTGTGGGGGACAGGCCACCGCCCGAGCGCTTGTTTGGCATGGGGGCAGCCTAATCCGTAGTCCTGACCGTTCCGAAGGAGCAGGTGGGTCCAGAGGGGTACGGGTGCCGGATCGTGACATCCGGGGCACTTTTGGAGCGCTGTGAGCCCGAAGAACGTGAACGGTTGTCTACGTTCTCATTCGCCGGACACGCGCGCAGGCGTTGGCCTAAGCTGCTCTCAACTGTCACAGCCGTAGGCCCTTGTATCAAGTACGTCCAGCGAGCCCGAATCGTTCTGACGTTCTTCCGATTTTTTTCCGGTGCCGTGTCCGAATCCACCTCGTGTGTCATTCGGTGTCCGTTGTGACGCATGTCAACTGTCCCGTTCTGACGGGATAGTCACGTATGTCCTCAGGTCACTCCCGCGGGTGATCTGCCGCTTACGCATAGTCCGTTCGGGCCATTCAAGATTGGGCCCGAAGGGGGTGTTGCGCTGTGCCCACCTTCCGTAACGTCCTCAACTGGCGGCGGTGAATATGCCGCTGCCGCCGTGGGGGAGCCTCGATTCGGGAGAGGACGGCGCCGGTATGGGCTGGGTAACCGACTGGAGTGCGCAGGCTGCCTGCCGCACTACCGATCCGGATGAACTGTTCGTTCAAGGAGCAGCGCAGAACAGGGCCAAGGCGGTGTGCACCGGATGCCCGGTACGCACGGAGTGCCTGGCGGACGCGTTGGACAACCGCGTCGAGTTCGGCGTGTGGGGAGGAATGACGGAGCGCGAGCGCCGCGCACTGCTGCGCAGGCGACCGACCGTCACGTCGTGGCGCAGGCTGCTGGAGACCGCGCGCACGGAGTACGAGCGTGGCGCGGGCATTCTGCCTCTCGACGATGACGAGATGTACGAGAACTACGCGGCGGTGAGCTGAGGCGAGACCCCTTCCGGGTCACGTCGGTCGAGGGCGCCCTTGAGGTGTCGGCGCGTCGGGCAGGTGTGCCGGCTCTCGGGTGCCCCGAGGCGTGGAGCGGTGGGTCGGTCGAGCGGTCGAGCCCGGCCGGACTTCAGTCAGCAGTCAGCAGTCAGCAGTCCGTCCGGACGTCAGTGAGTCAGTCCGTCCGGACGTCAGGCGTCGTCGGAGGTGGGCAGTTCCGGCCTTATGGCCGCGAGCCGGTCCCCGATGTCCCGCAGACCCGCCAGGTCGTGGACATCACCGGGCAGCGCGGCCACTTCGGCCACGGCCACCTCGGGATGCAGCGCGGTGAAGCGGTCACGCGTGCGCTGCTCGCGGGAGAGCAGCCGCATCCGCTCGGCATGCAGCCTGAGCAGGCCTGCCGTGAGTTGTTCCACCGTTCGGTCCGGGACAGGGGAGCCGTCCTGGGTACCGGTCGGTGCGGGAGATTCTGGACTGTCTGAACTGCCGTACGTGTCGGGAGAGTTACGAACTGCTTTCCCGGCCATCTGATCCACAATGCGGGGCTCGTCAAGATTTTCCGCGGCGGCGAGCGCGCGCTCGGCGGACAGCTGGGCCGCGCCGCTGCCATGGACGCGGTTCAGCACCAGCCCGGCGAGAGGCATGTCCTCCGCCGCCAGCCGCTCCACGAAATACGCGGCCTCACGCAGCGCGTCCCGCTCCGGCGCGGCCACCACCAGGAAGGCAGTGCCGGGCGCCTGGAGCAGCTTGTACGTGGCGTCCGCGCGCGTACGGAAACCGCCGAACATGGAGTCCATGGCGGCCACGAACGTCTGGACGTCCTTCAGCAGTTGACCGCCGAGCAGCTTGCCCAGGGCGCCCGTCATCATCGACATGCCGACGTTCAGGAACTTCATACCGGCCCGCCCGCCGACCTTCGCCGGTGCCAGCAGGACGCGGATCAGCTTGCCGTCGAGGAACGAGCCGAGCCGCTTCGGGGCGTCCAGGAAGTCCAGCGCCGAGCGGGACGGCGGAGTGTCGACGACGATCAGGTCCCACTCGTCCCGGGCCCGCAACTGGCCCAGCTTCTCCATCGCCATGTACTCCTGCGTGCCCGCGAAGCCCGCCGAGAGCGACTGGTAGAAGGGGTTGCTCAGGATCGCGGAGGCCCGGTCGGGATCCGCGTGCGCCTCGACGATCTCGTCGAACGTGCGCTTCATGTCGAGCATCATGGCGTGCAGTTCGCCGTCGCCGTCGATGCCCTTCACCCGGCGCGGGGTGTTGTCCAGCGAGTCGATGCCCATGGACTGGGCGAGCCGCCGGGCCGGGTCGATGGTCAGCACGACCACCTTGCGGCCGCGCTCGGCCGCCCGCACCCCGAGCGCCGCCGCCGTGGTCGTCTTGCCCACGCCACCGGCGCCGCAGCACACCACGATGCGGGTGTCGGGGTCGTCGAGCAGCGGATCGACCGCGAGGAGCCTGGGCGAGCTGATCGCGCGGTGTCCGTCGTGGGAGGGGGCCGAATCGTGCGTGGCGGCCGGGTCCGGAGTCATGAGATCCCTTGCTGACGCAGTTCCGTGGCCAGTTCGTACAAGCCCGCCAGGTCCATTCCCTCGGCGAGCAGCGGCAGTTCGTGCGACGGCAGGCCCAGCTCGCCCAGGACGCCCCGCTGTTCGTGCTCCAGGGTGTACCGCTCGGCGTACTCCTCGGCCTGCGCGAGCAGCGGCCCCACCAGACGCTCCGCGGTGCCGCCGCGCCGCGCGCCGCCCAGCCCCGCCGTGGACAGGGACTTGGCGAGGGCCGTACGCGGCACCGCGCGCGCGTACTCCAACTCGTCGGCGTCCAGCATCTCCGGCCGCACCATGTTGACGATGATCCGCCCCACCGGCAGCTTCGCGGCCCGCAGCTCGGCGATGCCGTCCGCCGTCTCCTGGACGGGCATCTCCTCCAGCAGCGTCACCAGATGCACGGCCGTCTCGGGTGACTTCAGGACGCGCATCACCGCCTGCGCCTGATTGTGTATCGGACCGATCTTCGCGAGGCCCGCCACCTCGTCGTTGACGTTCAGGAACCGGGTGATACGTCCGGTGGGCGGCGCGTCCATCACCACGTAGTCGTACGTGAACCGCCCGCTCTTCTCCTTGCGGCGCACCGCCTCGCAGGCCTTGCCGGTCAGCAGCACGTCCCGCAGCCCCGGCGCGATGGTGGTCGCGAAGTCGATGGCGCCGAGCTTCTTCAGGGCCCGGCCCGCGCTGCCGAGCTTGTAGAACATCTGGAGGTAGTCCAACAGGGCCAGTTCGGGGTCGATGGCCAGCGCGTACACCTCCCCGCCCCCGGGAGCCACCGCGATCTTCCGCTCCTCGTACGGCAGTGCCTCCGCCTCGAAGAGCTGTGCGATGCCCTGTCTGCCCTCGACCTCGACCAGGAGGGTGCGCTTCCCCTCGGTCGCGAGGGCGAGCGCGAGTGCGGCGGCGACCGTGGTCTTTCCGGTCCCGCCCTTGCCGCTGACGACCTGGAGCCTGCTCACGTATTCGAGCCTAACCAGTCGACGCGCGGCATACGCGGGAGGCTGTGGACAACTTGTGTTCTCCCCGCCTGTCGACCCCCACCTGTCCGGCCGTCCGAACCCGTGCCGGACGGCGGCCGGGCAGCGGATAAAGTCGGCCACATGACCAAGTGGGAATACGCAACCGTGCCGCTGCTCGTCCACGCCACGAAGCAGATTCTGGACACCTGGGGCGAGGACGGCTGGGAGCTCGTCCAGGTCGTGCCCGGGCCGAACAACCCCGAGCAGCTGGTGGCCTACCTGAAGCGGCCCAAGCCGTGAGCGCCGTCGAGGCAAAGCTCGCGGAGCTGGGGCTGAGGCTGCCCGAGGTCGTCCCGCCGCTCGCCGCGTACCAGCCGGCCGTCCAGTCCGGTGTGTACGTGTACACCGCCGGACAGCTGCCCATGGTGGACGGCAAGCTCCCCGTCACCGGCAAGGTCGGCGCCGAGGTCACCCCCGAGGAGGCCAAGGAACTCGCCCGCACCTGCGCGCTGAACGCCCTCGCGGCCGTCAAGTCCGTGGCGGGCGACCTGGACCGCGTCGCGCGCGTGGTGAAGGTCGTCGGCTTCGTCGCCTCGGCCTCCGACTTCACGGGCCAGCCCGCCGTGCTGAACGGCGCGAGCGAGCTCCTGGGTGCCGTCTTCGGCGACAAGGGCGTCCACGCGCGCAGCGCGGTCGGAGTGGCGGTCCTGCCGCTGGACGCTCCGGTCGAGGTGGAGCTCCAGGTGGAGCTGACCACCGCCTAGGCCCGCCAAGATCGCGGAGGCTCACTCGAACATCCGCCCGTGACGAGTTAGCCTCCGCCCATGGCAAACGGGCAGTGGTACCCAGCCGAGTGGCCGGACCGCATCCGCGCACTCGCGGCCGGCACGCTGACACCGGTGACCCCCAGGCGGGCCGCCACCGTCATGCTGCTCAAGGACACGGCCGACACCCCGGTCGTGCACATGCTGCGCAGACGCGCCTCCATGGCCTTCGCCGGGGGCGCGTACGCGTATCCCGGCGGCGGCGTCGACCCGCGCGACGACGACCGGCACATCCGCTGGGCGGGCCCCACGCGCGCGTGGTGGGCGTCCCGGCTCGGCGTCGACGAGAACGACGCCCAGGCGATCGTCTGCGCGGCCGTCCGGGAGACGTACGAGGAGGCGGGCGTCCTGCTCGCCGGACCCGGCTCCGACACGGTGGTCGGCGACACCACGGGCGACGACTGGGAGGCGGACCGCGCGGCGGTGGCCGCCCGCGAGCTGTCCTTCGCGGAGTTCCTGGAGCGCAGGCAGCTGGTCCTGCGGTCCGACCTGCTGGGCGCCTGGGCCCGCTGGATCACCCCCGAGTTCGAGTCCCGCCGCTACGACACCTGGTTCTTCGTGGCCGCCCTCCCGCAGGGCCAGCGCACCCGCAACGCCTCCACGGAGGCCGACCGCACGGTGTGGATCCGCCCGAGGGAGGCCGCGGACGGCTACGACAAGGGCGAGCTGCTGATGATGCCGCCCACCATCGCGACCCTGCGCCGCCTCGCCGAGTTCGACACGGCCGCCGACGCGCTCGCCGCGGCCCCGGCCTGCGACCTGACCCCCGTCCTCGCCCAAGCCCGCCTGGAGAACGACGACGTGGTCCTCTCCTGGCCCGGCCACGAGGAGTTCACCAAGCGCATATCGGCCGCCAGGGGCACCGAGTGACGGGCCCCAAGGGGCGCCGGAGGGCCGGGGCCGCACGCCGTCGCGCGCCCCACACCCCGTCACGTGCCCTCCGCGCCGCCCCGCGGCCCTCCGACACTCCTCCCCCCGTCCCGCTGGAAGGCACCTCCGTATGACCGACGCAGCAGCCCTCCCCGGCCAGCCCAGGGGCGGCGTCCTGTCGGGGCCCGCCACCGCGCGCGCGGTCAACGTCCTCGCGCCGAACGCGTCCGTGATGACGCTCGACGGGACCAACACCTGGATCGTGTCCGAGCCGGACTCCGACCTCGCGGTGGTCATCGACCCCGGTCCGCCGGACGACGTCCATCTGCGCAACGTCGTCGCCACGGCGGAGGAGGCCGGCAAGCGGGTCGCCCTGACCCTGCTCACACACGGGCACCCGGACCACGCGGAGGGCGCCGCCCGCTTCGCCGAGCTGACCGGGACGAACGTACGGGCCCTCGACCCGGCGCTGAGGCTCGGCGACGAAGGACTCGGCGCGGGCGACGTGGTCTCGCTCGGCGGCCTGGAACTCCGCGTCGTCCCCACGCCCGGCCACACCGCCGACTCGCTGTGCTTCCACCTCCCGGCCGACCGCGCCGTCCTGACCGGCGACACCGTCCTGGGACGCGGTACGACCGTCGTCGCCCACCCCGACGGGCGCCTCGGTGACTACCTAGACTCCCTCCGTCGCCTCAGGTCCCTCACGGTCGACGACGGTGTGCACACGGTCCTCCCCGGTCACGGCCCCGTCCTGGACGACGCCCAGGGAGCCGTCGAGTTCTACCTCGCCCACCGCGCCCACCGGCTCGCCCAGGTCGAGACGGCCGTCGAGAACGGCCACCGCACCCCCGACCAGGTCGTCGCCCACGTCTACGCCGACGTCGACCGCTCCCTGTGGCCCGCCGCGGAACTCTCGGTACGGGCCCAACTGGAGTACCTGACCGAACACGGCCTGATCTGACGCCCCGATCCCGACCAAGACCCGCTGATCGGCCGCCTCCGGGGCCACGGCAGCCCGAGGGGCCTCACGGGACCTCAGAGGCCTCCCGGCCCCCCAGAGGCCCCTCCTGGGGCCCCTGGGCACCCCCAGGAGTACCTTCCTCAACGATCTCCGGGTCGGGGCGCCTTGACGCCGTGCACGCGCGCGTACTCCTCGGCCAGCCAGGGGGCGAGGTCGTCCAGGTAGGACCGCAGAACGTCGACGTGGGCACCCGCCTCGTACCCGGCCACCGCGGCCGCGCGCATCTGCTCGGCACGCTCGGGGTAGTACTCGCCGAACGCGGCCGCCATCTCGTGGAGATCGCTGGTCCAGCCGTTCCAGCAGGGCATGACCAGGGTGAACCCGGTGCGGACGAGGCGCCGGGAACAGCCGCGGACGAGCGCCCTCAGGGCATCGTCGTCGCCGGTGGCCGCCGCGACCCGCTCGTGCCAGCGCGGGAGGAGCTGCGCGAGGTCGCCGTTCGTCTCGCGCGCGAGGAGGGAGGTCGGCCGATAGTGGGGCAGGTCCTCCGCCAGGTCCTCGCCCAGCAGGGGAGTGCACAGACAGGCCACGAACCAGCCCAGGTCGTACCGCTCCAGTTCGCTGAGCACCTGAGCCCGGCCGACCAGCAGCGTCCCGCTCCCGTCGATCTGCGGGAACTGCTTGTCCAAGGCCTCGTCCAGCCCCCGCGCCGCGGCCCGGTCCGCCTCCGTGGGCTCCTCCTGCAACGCCACCAGCAAATCAAGGTCACTCCGCCCCGGCCGAGCCGTACCCCGGGGAATCGACCCATAGAGGTACGCACTGTGCAGCCGCGCCCCGAACGCGTTCAGAACCCGCTCCCGGGCCGCCCCGACCACCGCCCGGAAGCCCTCATCGACCCGCCCGAGCGCCCCTTCCCGCTCGATGTACCCCTGCCGGTCCAGCCCCCGCGAACGCCCCGATCCAGCCATGTGGCCACTGTGCCGGGAGTGCGGAGCGAGGGCACGCGATTAATGGCGGGGCCAGTCAACCCCGGGGAGGGGCCACGTGCAGGTGGCGGGGCCCATGAATCTGGCGGGGGTCCAGGGGGCGCAGCGCCCCTGGCGGGGTACGGGGCGGAGCCCCGTGAGGGCGCGGCATGACACGAGGCACGCAGGCGGGGTCGAAGGGGCGCGGCCCCTGGGGATGGGAATGGGTAGGGGCGGCGGGGGCGACAACCCAATGGGGCCCGCCCCGAGACCGAGGCGAACCCCATCGACGTACGACCGACCGCAAAGGACCACCAGGGCCGACGAACCGGCCGAAAGACGAACCGGCCGAAAGACGAACCGCCTCGCGTCAGCGCGACCGCTTCGCCAGCCGCTCCACGTCCAGCAGAATCACCGCGCGGGCTTCCAGCCGCAGCCACCCCCGCTGCGCGAAGTCCGCCAGCGCCTTGTTCACGGTCTCCCGCGACGCACCCACCAGCTGGGCCAGCTCCTCCTGCGTGAGGTCGTGCACCACATGGATGCCCTCCTCCGACTGCACACCGAACCGCCGCGAGAGGTCCAGCAGCGCACGGGCGACCCGCCCGGGCACGTCCGAGAACACCAGGTCGGACATCTGGTCGTTGGTCCTGCGCAGCCGCCGCGCGACCGCGCGCAGCAGCGCCGCGGCCACCTCGGGCCGCGCGTTCAGCCACGGCTGGAGGTCGCCGTGGCCGAGGCCGAGCAGCTTGACCTCGGTCAGCGCCGTGGCGGTCGCCGTCCGCGGACCCGGGTCGAACAGCGACAGCTCGCCGATCAGCTCACCGGGACCGAGTACGGCCAGCATGTTCTCGCGGCCGTCGGGCGACGCGCGGTGCAGCTTCACCTTGCCCTCGGTGACCACATAGAGGCGGTCTCCGGGGTCACCCTCGTGGAAGAGAGCGTCACCGCGCGCGAGGGTCACCTCACTCATGGAGGCGCGGAGCTCCGCGGCCTGCTCGTCATCGAGCGCCGCGAAGAGCGGGGCGCGCCGCAGAACGTCGTCCACGAGTTCTCTCCTTGTCGACCTGCTCAGGGGATCTTGCTCCCCGTACTACCAGGGGACCGTGTTCCCCATCTTGCCGGACGGACCAAACAGTGTGATCTGTCACAAGGATGCCGCACACATGTCCCGGGGTAAGCGTCAGGGGTCCAATTGGGGGCCGATCTTCTGGGCCCGGGGCGGTTGTCGGTGCCGGGCTCTAGGCTGGCCGGGTGTCCAAATCGCCGGTGAGAGCACAGGCCGAGGGGGCTGGGCACGTGGTGGTAAGGCGTGATTCCGCTGTGGGCGAACAGCGCCCCACGGGAGCGAACAAAACGGCAAAGGCGACGAAGGTGTCCGATCCATCAACGGCGGAGAACCCCGCCCAGAAGACCACGGCCCCGGCGAAGAAGGCCGCACCGGCGAGAAGGGCTGCCGCACCCCGGAAGGCGGCGGCGAAGAAGCCCGCTCCCGCGCGCACGCCGGCCCCGGCGGACGCGACCGCCACCGCCCCCACGACCGCCACCCGGCCGGCCAAGCCCGCCCGGTCCGCCCAGTCCGCGCGGCCCGCCAAGCCCGAGTCGCACACGGCTCTGGTCCGCCGGGCCCGCCGTATCAACCGCGAACTCGCCGAGGTGTACCCGTACGCCCACCCGGAGCTGGACTTCGAGAACTCGTTCCAGCTGATCGTCGCGACCGTGCTGTCCGCGCAGACGACCGACCTGCGGGTCAACCAGACGACACCGGCGCTCTTCGCGAAGTACCCGACCCCCGAGGACCTGGCCGGGGCCGATCCCGAGGTGGTCGAGGAGATCCTGCGGCCCTGCGGGTTCTTCCGGGCCAAGACGAAGTCGGTGATAGGGCTGTCGAAGGCCCTGGTGGAGAACCACGGCGGCGAGGTCCCCGGCCGTCTCGAAGACCTCGTCAAGCTGCCCGGTGTCGGCCGCAAGACCGCGTTCGTCGTACTGGGCAACGCCTTCGGCCGCCCCGGCATCACGGTGGACACGCACTTCCAGCGGCTCGTACGGCGCTGGAAGTGGACCGAGGCGACCGACCCGGACAAGATCGAGGCGGCCATCGGGGCGCTCTTCCCGAAGAGTGAGTGGACGATGCTGTCGCACCACGTGATCTTCCACGGCCGCCGTATCTGCCACGCCCGGAAACCGGCCTGCGGCGCCTGCCCCATCGCTCCGCTCTGCCCGGCGTTCGGCGAGGGCGAGACCGATCCGGAGAAGGCCCGGAAGCTTCTGAAGTACGAGAAGGGCGGCTTCCCCGGTCAGCGCCTCAACCCGCCGCAGTCCTACCTGGACGCGGGCGGCATCCCGGCCCCGCCCCTGGGAGCCGCCGGATGACGGCCGGCACGACGCGATCCCGCACGACGCGACCCGGAACCACCGGAACCAAGCGGCCCGGCACGATGCAATCCGGAACCACGGCACCCACCGGAACCAAGCGGTCCGGCACGACGCGATCCGGCACGCGGCGGTCCGAAACCAAGCGCCCCGGCACGTACGCCACCGCGCGCGCCCACTCCCGCGCGCACCCGCCCCACCCCGGTGTCCGCCACCCACACGAGGGACGCGGGGCCGGGGCGGAACGATCAGCGGCCCCTCGGGCGTTGGGACCGGAAGAACGACGGGGGTGGCTATGACACGCGCGAGCCGGACGGACGGCGGCCCGGACACGGGCAACGGGCACCACGCGGCACATGATCACGCGGTGCGTCGGCACGCGTGGGACGGGCGGGTCGGCCTGGACAAGACGGGCCTGCCCGGCTGGCTGGACCCGGTGGTGCGCGCCGCCGAGACGGTGGAGCCGCTGCAGCTGAGCCGCTTCCTGCCGCCGGAGAACGGCTCGGGGCGCCAGTCGGCGGTCCTGATCCTGTTCGGCGACGGCACGGACGGCCCCGAGCTGCTGCTCATGGAGCGCGCCGGCTCGCTGAGATCGCACGCGGGCCAGCCGTCGTTCCCCGGCGGCGCCCTCGACCCCGAGGACGGCGACCCGGCGACCGACGGCCCGCTGCGCGCCGCCCTGCGCGAGGCCGAGGAGGAGACCGGTCTCGACCCCGCAGGAGTCCAGCTCTTCGGGGTGCTGCCCAAGCTGTACATCCCGGTCAGCGGCTTCGTCGTGACCCCCGTCCTGGGCTGGTGGCACCGCCCCACCCCGGTCCGGGTCGTCGACCCGAACGAGACGGCGCGCGTCTTCACCGTCCCCGTGGCGGATCTCACGGATCCGGCCAACAGAGCCACCGCCATTCACCCCCGTGGCTACGCAGGCCCGGCATTTCTGGTCGAATCGGCCCTTGTGTGGGGGTTCACGGCCGGAGTGATCGACCGTCTGCTGCACTACGCGGGCTGGGAGCGCCCCTGGGACCGTGAGAAGCAGGTCCCGCTCGACTGGCGCTCATGACAGGGTGTCTGCCGTGCTGCGTCTTTTGGGGCTTGTCGTGTCCTCCCGTCGCCGCGCGGCGGACCGGACCCCCGGCCGGCCTGTAGTGATCGCGAAGTGACGAGGCGAGGCTTGAAGCGGTGAACGTGCTGGACATCCTGTTGCTGGTAGCCGCTGTCTGGTTCGCGATCGTGGGCTACCGACAGGGCTTCGTCGTCGGCATCCTCTCGGTGATCGGCTTCCTCGGCGGCGGTCTCGTCGCGGTCTACGCCCTGCCCGTCATCTGGGACTGGATGACCGACAACTCCGAGGTCAGCACGGCCGCCGCGGTTGTCGCGGTGGTCATCGTGATCGTCTGCGCCTCGGTCGGACAGGCCCTGACCACCCACCTCGGCAACAAACTGCGCCGGTACATCACCTGGTCCCCGGCCCGCGCCCTGGACGCCACCGGCGGCGCCCTCGTCAACGTCGTCGCCATGCTCCTGGTCGCCTGGCTGATCGGTTCCGCACTCGCCGGAACGACTCTGCCGACGCTCGGCAAGGAGGTCCGCAACTCCAAGGTGCTGCAGGGTGTGGCCGGTGCCCTGCCCACCCAGGCGGACACCTGGTTCGCGGACTTCTCCTCGGTCCTCACGCAGAACGGTTTCCCGCAGGTCTTCAGCCCGTTCTCGAACGAGCCGATCACCGAGGTCCAGCCCCCCGACCCGGCGCTGGCGAGCAGCCCGGTGGCCCAGCGCGCCAAGCGGTCCATCGTCAAGGTCATGGGCACCGCCCAGAGTTGCGGCAAGGTCCTCGAAGGCACCGGCTTTGTCTTCGGCGAGCGCAGGGTCATGACCAACGCGCACGTGGTCGGAGGAGTCGACGAACCCACCGTCCAGATCGGCGGCGAGGGCCGCAAGTACGACGCCAAGGTCGTCCTCTACGACTGGGAGCGTGACATCGCCGTACTGGACGTGCCCGGTCTCAAGGCGCCCGCGCTGCAGTTCACGACCAAGGACGCCGTCAGCAGCGACGACGCGATCGTCGCGGGCTTCCCGGAGAACGGCGCGTACGACATCCGCCCCGCGCGCGTGCGCGGTCGCATCACGGCCAACGGCGCCGACATCTACAAGCGCGGCACCGTCCACCGCGACGTCTACTCGCTCTACGCGACCGTCCGCCAGGGCAACTCCGGCGGCCCGCTGCTCACCCCCGAGGGCAAGGTCTACGGCGTGGTCTTCGCGAAGTCCCTCGACGACCCGGCAACGGGCTACGCCCTCACCGCGGACGAGGTCGAGGAGGACATCGCCAAGGGCCGTACGGCCAACCAGCAGGTGGACAGCGACAGCTGCGCGCTCTGAGGCCGGGCGGGGCCGGTGTGATGAGATCCCCGGGCCGGTGTGGCGAGAGACTCGTGCGGGTCGCCCCGTACGGGTCAGGGACGGGGATGGCGCAGCCGGGCCGAGACCCAGCGGGCACGGCGGCGCAGGATGCGCGGAATGCCCAGCCGGGGATCCGCCCCCTGCAGCTGCGGGGCGCCCCTCTGGTGGGAGCTCAGGCCCGCGGCCGAGCGGCGGTTGCGTGCTGCGTCACTGTAGTCGTGCGTCCAGCCCATACCCCGACGTGTGCCCCCGCCCCAAGGTCGATAACCGCCCCCACGCCCCCCAATTGGCCTATGCGCCGGGCAAGTGGCTGTTCGGGGAACAGGTGTTCAAGTCCGGATAGCGGGCGGCCTGGCCGGGCTCACCGGTCGGGCTCGGGGTCCTTCAGCCAGTTGATGAGTTCGGCCGAGAACGCCACCGGGTCCTCCTCGTGCGGGAAGTGTCCTAGACCGTCGAACAGCCGCCAACGGTACGGCGCTTCGACGTACTCCCCGGACCCGGCCGCGCTACGGGTGCGCATCACCGGGTCGAGCGAACCGTGCAGGTGGAGGGTGGGCACCCGGACCGGCCGCTTCATCCGCCGGTTGAACTGGATGCCGTCCGGGCGGGCCATCGACCGCACCATCCACCGGTACGGCTCGATCGAGCAGTGCGCCGTCGACGGGATGCACATCGCCCGCTGGTACGCCTCCACGGCCTCGTCGTCGGGCAGCTTCGGCCCCGACCAGTCCCGGATGAGCCGGCCGACCAGGGCGCCGTCGTCGGCGGTCAGTTGTCGCTCGGGAATCCAGGGCCGCTGGAAGCCCCAGATGTAGGAGCCCGCGGAGGTCTGCTTGACGTCGGAGAGCATCGCCGAGCGCCAGCGCCGCGGGTGCGGCATCGAGGAGACCGCGAGCCGCCGGACCAGCTTGGGGCGCATCACGGCCGCCGTCCACGCCAGATAGCCGCCCAGGTCGTGGCCGACCAGCGCGGCGTCGGGCTCGCCGAGGGACCGTACGACCCCGGTGATGTCGAGGGCCAGGTTCGCGGGGTCGTAACCCCGGGGGGTGCGGTCGCTGCCGCCGACCCCGCGCAGGTCCATCGCCACGGCCCGGAAGCCGGCGTCGGCGAGGGCGACCAGCTGGTGCCGCCACGTCCACCAGAACTGCGGGAAGCCGTGCAGCAGCAGCACCAGCGGCCCGTCGCCCACCTCGGCGATGTGGAAGCGCGCGCCGTTGGCGGCCACGTCCCGGTGGATCAGCTCCTTGGCGCCGGGCACGTCGAGCCGTACGGGAGACGCGGGCTGATTCGAGGGGGCGGCCGGGGTGGTCGCGGGGTCGGTCATGACGTCGAGCGTGCCACAGCCTCGACGGCGTCGTCGGCCGGGGCGGGCCGACGGGGGTGCGGCTTGGCGTTCTGCAGCACGCCCGCCGACTCCTTCATGGACGCGGCGACCTTCTGCGGGCCCTGACCCTTCTTGGCCTTCTTCGAGAAGACCACGCCGATCAGGGTCAGCACGAGGGCGACCACCACGTTCGCCGCGAACGACAGCAGGAAGCAGATCGCCAGGTTCCACTCGCTCCAGGTGCGGATGCCGTACGCCAGGGCGAAGCTCAGCATCGGCAGGGAGAAGATCAGCACCGCGCCGGCCGCGGTGAACGCCCCGCCGCCGATCACGCCGCGCTTGACGTCCTGCCTCAGCTGGGCCTTGGCCAGCGCGATCTCGTCGTGCACCAGCGCGGACATCTCGGCCGTCGCCGAGGCGAACAGCTGGCCGACACTGCGTTCGGCTCCGACCGGGCTGCCGTCGGGTGCGCTCATCGGGGTCTCCCTCATATGCGTTTGTACGGTCCTGTCTGCGGTCCTGTCAGATCATGCCGGACCGTCGTCGCCGTCGCCTGCCCCGCCCGCCACTTCGGCAAGCCTGCGATGCTCGGCGGCCTTGCGTTCGTAGATCTCGGCCATGCGCAGGTGGTACGCCGGGTCGTCCTGCTCGTAGACGTCGGGGATGCCGTCGAGGTCGTCGTCGCGCTCCTCGGCGGCCCACAGGGCCTGGTACTTGGCGTTGCGCAGCTTCAACAGGACGGTCGCCAGGACCGCCGCGACGAGCGACCCGGTGAGGACGGCCGCCTTGACGCTGTCGGTGAGCACCGGGTCGCCCTCGAAGGCGAGTTCGCCGATGAGCAGGGACACGGTGAAGCCGATGCCGGCGAGGGAGGCGACCGCGAAGACGTCCGGCCAGGCGAGGTCCTCGGAGAGCGTGGCCCGGGTGAAACGGGCGGCCAGCCAGGTCCCGCCGAAGATCCCGACCGTCTTGCCGACGACCAGCCCGAGCACCACCCCGAGCGTCTCCGGCTGGGTGAACACCTTTCCCAACACCCCGCCCGACACGGTCACCCCCGCGCTGAACAGGGCGAACAACGGCACGGCGAGACCCGCCGACAGGGGGCGCACGAGATGCTCGATGCGCTCGCCGGGGGAGTGCTCCTCGCCCTCGCGCCGGGTACAGCGCAGCATCAGCCCCATCGCGACACCGGCGACGGTGGCGTGCACGCCGCTGTTGTACATCAGCGCCCAGATCACGAGCGCGAGCGGAACGTACACGTACCACCCGCGCACGCCCTGGCGCAGCAGCAGCCAGAAGACGACGAGGCCGGCGAACGCGCCGCCGAGCGCGGCGAAGTTGAGGTCGTCGGTGAAGAACACCGCGATGATCAGGATCGCGCACAGGTCGTCGACGACGGCGAGGGTGAGCAGAAAGGCCCGCAGCGCGTTCGGCAGGGAGGTGCCGATGACGGCGAGCACGGCCAGCGCGAAGGCGATGTCGGTCGCCGTGGGTACGGCCCATCCGGCCGCGGAGCCGCCGCCGGCGAGGTTGGTGAGTGTGTACACGAGCGCCGGTACGGCCATGCCGCACAGTGCGGCGACCACGGGCAGCGCGGCCGTCCTGGGGTCCTTCAGGTCACCGGCGACCAGCTCGCGCTTGAGTTCGATCCCGGCGACGAAGAAGAACACCGCGAGCAGTCCGTCGGCCGCCCAGTGCGCCACGGACAGGTTCAGGCCGAGCGCTTCCGGGCCGAAGTGGACGTCACTGACGCTCTCGTAGCTGTCGTGCAGCGCGGGAATGTTGACCCAGACCAGCGCGGTGACGGCGGCCAGGAGCAGCAGACAGCCGCCGACGGTCTCCGTGCGCAGCGCGTCCGCCACGAAGGTCCGCTCGGGCAGGGAGAGCCTGCCGAGGACCTTGCGGGTGGGGGTGGTGCGGGACGCGGCCACGGTGGGGACCTCCGGTCGGTGGGCAGCACGGAACACTCGCCGACCAGACTTCCCGGCACACCTGTTCTTTAGCTTAGCTAAAGGGCACCCGGCGCGCCTGTCGCCGGGTGCCCTTCGAGGCCGTACGCGGTGGGTCAGTCCTCGCTGGGCGCCGCCGGCAGCTTGGCCTGGATCAGGTCCATCACCGTGGAGTCGGTGAGCGTGGTGACATCACCGAGCTGACGGTTCTCCGCCACGTCCCGCAGCAGGCGCCGCATGATCTTTCCGGAGCGGGTCTTCGGCAGCTCCTGCACCGGCAGGACCCGCTTCGGCTTGGCGATCGGGCCGAGGGTGGCGCCGACGTGGTTGCGGAGGTCGGCGACGAGGTTCTCGTCCTCGGCGTTGGCCGTGCCGCGCAGGATCACGAACGCCACGATCGCCTGACCGGTGGTCTCGTCGGCCGCGCCGACCACGGCCGCCTCGGCCACGGACGGGTGCGAGACGAGCGCCGACTCCACCTCGGTGGTGGAGATGTTGTGGCCCGACACGAGCATCACGTCGTCGACGCGGCCGAGGAGCCAGATGTCCCCGTCGTCGTCCTTCTTCGCCCCGTCACCGGCGAAGTACTTGCCCTCGAACCGCGACCAGTAGGTGTCGAGGAACCGCTGGTCGTCGCCCCAGATGGTGCGCAGCATCGACGGCCACGGCTCGGTGAGGACGAGATAGCCACCCCCGCCGTTCGGCACCTCGTTCGCCTCGTCGTCGACGACCGTCGCGGAGATGCCCGGCAGCGGTGTCTGCGCGGACCCCGGCTTGGTGGACGTCACACCGGGCAGCGGCGAGATCATCATCGCGCCGGTCTCGGTCTGCCACCAGGTGTCCACGATCGGCGTCGCGTCGCCCCCGATGTGCTTGCGGTACCAGATCCACGCCTCGGGGTTGATCGGCTCACCGACGGACCCGAGCACACGGAGGGAGGACAGGTCGAACTTCGCGGGGATGTCGTCGCCCCACTTCATGAACGTACGGATGGCCGTGGGCGCCGTGTAGAGGATCGTCACCCCGTACTTCTGCACGATCTCCCAGAACCGCCCCTGGTGCGGGGTGTCGGGCGTGCCCTCGTACATGACCTGCGTCGCGCCGTTCGCCAGCGGCCCGTAGACGATGTACGAGTGGCCGGTGACCCAGCCGACGTCGGCCGTGCACCAGTACACGTCCGTCTCCGGCTTGAGGTCGAAGACGGCGTGGTGGGTGTACGACGTCTGTGTGAGGTAGCCGCCGGAGGTGTGCAGGATGCCCTTGGGCTTACCCGTCGTGCCGGACGTGTACAGGATGAACAGCGGGTGCTCGGCCCCGAACGGCTGCGCGGTGTGCGCGGCGCTCTGCCGGTCCACGATCTCGTGCCACCACACGTCACGAGAGTCGTCCCACGCGACGTCCTGGCCGGTGCGGCGGACGACGAGGACATGCTCGACATTGCCCGCCTTCGAGACCGCCTCGTCCACGGCCGGCTTCAGCGCGGACGGCTTGCCGCGGCGGTAGCCGCCGTCGGAGGTGATGACCACCTTCGCGTCGGCGTCCTGGATACGGGTCGCGAGCGCGTCGGCGGAGAAGCCGCCGAACACGACGGAGTGCGCGGCGCCGATCCGGGCGCAGGCGAGCATCGCCACGGCCGTCTCCGGGATCATCGGCATGTACACCGCGACCCGGTCGCCCGCCTGGACGCCCAGCTCCAGCAGGGCGTTCGCGGCCTTGCTCACCTCGTCCTTGAGCTGGGCGTAGGTGAGGGAGCGGCTGTCGCCGGGCTCGCCCTCGAAGTGGATGGCGACCCGGTCGCCGTTCCCGGCCTCGACATGCCGGTCCACGCAGTTGTACGCGACGTTGAGCTCGCCGTCCGCGAACCACTTGGCGAACGGCGGGTTCGACCAGTCCAGCGTCTCGGTCGGCTCCTTGGCCCAGGTCAGCCGCCGGGCCTGAGCCGCCCAGAAGCCGAGCCTGTCAGCCCTGGCCCGCTCGTACGCCTCGGCCGTGACGTTGGCGTTCTCGGCCAGGTCAGCGGGCGGCGCGAAGCGTCGCTCCTCCTTCAAGAGGTTGGCCAGGCTTTCGTTGCTCACGACATCTCCCTTTCCCAGGGTGTCCGTTGTGTCCCAGGCCACAGCTCATCAGACCACGACCCCCGATGACAAGGGCCTTCCTCGGATTGGTTTAGACCTGTGGACGGGTGGCCGCGCGGCCCGGACGCCACCCGTTCCCACGGACCGGGACGGAAATCGGTTCACGCGCGCGTGTCGTGCAGAACCGTCCCGGTCGGGTCGGCGGTGCCGGTCGTACCCGTGGTGCCGGTCGTGCCGGCTGTTCCGGCGACCTGGTCGAAGACTCCGCTCTCGGGCGCTTCCTCCGTGAGCAGATAGACCTGGGCCTCACCGACGTGGAAGTACATCCCGTGCAGTTCGAGCGCCCCCGCGCGCAGGGCCCGGGCGACGGACTCGTGGGCTCTGAGATGCTCCAACTGCTGGATGACATTGGTCAGGCAGAGCTGCTCGATGGCGTCGGCAGGTTCGCGGCCGGCGAGGCGGGCCCAGGGGCGGTTCTTGTCGGTCGCCCGGTCCAGGCTGGGCCTGCCGTGCCGCAGCCAGCGCTTGAGGGGGGTCTGGGCGCCGTGCGGGTCGGCCTTGAGCAGGGCCTGCATCGCACCGCAGCCGGAGTGCCCGCAGACCGTGATGGACCGCACGTTCAGCACCTCCACCGCGTACTCGATCGCCGCCGCCACCGAGTCGTCGCCGCTCTCCTCGCCGGGCAGCGGCACGAGGTTGCCGACATTGCGGACGACGAAGAGGTCCCCGGGCCCGCTGGAAGTGATCATCGATGTGACGAGCCGGGAGTCGGCGCAGGTCAGGAAGAGCTGTGAGGGCTGCTGTCCCTCGCGCGCGAGGCGGGCCAGCTCACCGCGCACCAGTGGGGCGGTGTTGCGCTGGAACGCGCTGATGCCGCGCGCCAGTTGATGGCCGTTCGGTCCCTCGGCCGCCTCCTCCTCCGGTGTGCCCGCGGCCGGGGTGGCCGGGGCCTCGCACTGGTGGTTCCGCCAGGGCGTCCAGGGCCGGCAGCGACAGGCGGCCACCGAGGCACCGGCGGGTTCGGCGATACGGGTGCCGGTGCGGCCGGTGATCTCCACGGCGCCGCCGCGCGCGTGGTGCGCGTGCTGCCAGTCCTGCAGCGACTCGTAGGCCGCGTGGTCCATGAACGACCCGTCCAGCTCCACCACGACGGTGGCCCCCTGGGGGACCTGGTGCAGGGCGCGGCTGAGGCGGGGCACGGCGAGGAACGTCAACTGTCCTCGCACATGGACGTGATGGACGTTTTCTCTCTCCTCATGGGTGATGCGGGTGCGGGTGAGGCGGTGCAGGGCGACGCCGACGGCCACGGCGATGCCGAGCGCGACGCCCTCCAGGACGCCGAGGGCGACGACGCCGAGGGTGGTGACGGCGTAGACCAGCACCTCGCGGTGGCGGGTGACCGTGCGGATGTGGTGCAGGGAGACCATCTGGACCCCGACGGCCATGACCAGGGCGGCGAGTGCGGCGAGGGGGATCAGCTCCAGGCAGGGGACCAGGAGCAGTGCGGCCGCCACGACCCAGACGCCGTGCAGCATCGTGGAGTGCCTGCTGGTGGCGCCGGCGCGGACATTGGCCGTGCTGCGGACGGCGACGCCGGCGATGGGCAGGCCGCCGAGGACGCCGGAGACGACGTTGGCCGCGCCCTGGCCGCGCAGCTCGCGGTCGAGGTCCGAGCGCCGTACGTCGGTCCGCCCGGCCGCCAGCTTGTCCATGGCGACGGCGCCGAGGAGCGACTGCACGCTGCAGACCAGGGTGGTGGTGAGGACGGCGGCGGCCAGGCCGAGCACCGGTCCGTCGGGCACTCCGGCAAGGGCGTGGCTCCGCCAGGACGGCAGGTCGACCTTGGGCAGGCTCAGCGCCGCGAGCGCGGCGGTGGCCGTGGCGCCCGCGACGGCGACCAGGGCGGCCGGGATCGTGCGCAGCTGTCTGCCGAGGCGGCCGGGGAGCCGGGGCCAGGCGAGCAGCAGGACGAGGGTGAGGGCGCTCACGGAGACCGCGGCGGGGTGCAGGTGCGCCAACTGGGCGGGCAGGGCTCCGACGTTGGCGGCGACCGAGCTCTGCGGGGTGCCGCCGAGCACGATGTGGAGCTGGGCGACGGCGATGGTGACGCCGATGCCGGCGAGCATGCCGTGCACGATGGCGGGGCTGACGGCGAGGGCCGAGCGAGCCACGCGCAGGTGGGCCAGGCCCAGTTGGGAGAGGCCGGCGAAGACGGTGATGGCGCAGGTGGTGCGCCAGCCGTACTGGTGGATGAGGTCGGCGGTGACGACGGTGAGACCGGCGGCCGGGCCGCTGACCTGGAGGGGGGAGCCGCCCAGGCGTCCGGCGACGAGACCGCCGACGGCGGCGGCGACGAGGCCGGCCTGGAGCGGGGCGTCGGTGGCGAGGGCGATGCCCAGGGACAGAGGAAGGGCGATCAGGAAGACCGCGATGGAGGCGGACAGGTCGGCGGCCGAGACCCGGAACCGGCGACGCGGTCCCTCCGGGGGACTGTGCGGTTGGTGATCACGCTCCGTCCGGTTCGGGTCCGGGTCGGTGGCGTGGGTGGGGACACAGGCGGACATGTTCTCCCGTCTCCGTTCAGCGGCGGGATTTTCAACACTCAGTAAACGAATCGTAATGCAGAGTAAAGGATGCGCAAGAACATTAGCCGCAAATGGGTTATTAGATCACTCGCAGGAGTGAATGAGGGCATTTCATCGGCTTGTCGTATTAATTGGGGTCGGACCTCTGTGTGACCTTGGCCGCTCTGCCTCCGAGCGAAGGAAGAAGGTGGGCGGATGATGGCCCTCACCCAGAGGATCGCCGCCGGTGTCACGCTCGCCGCGACCTGTGCCGCGGCGCTCGCCGGATGCGGGACCGGTGAACCGACGGGAACCGTCGATTCACCCGGCGGGAGGAAAGCGGAGAAGGAGGGCGGACAGGGCCTGTCGGCCACGAAGGAAGGTGTCCCGGCGCCGCCGAAGACCGCGGTCCGCCTGATCGGCGACGGCTCCACCGCTTACACCGGTGCCCAGCCCCACCTGCCGAGGCCAGAGCGGCTGAAGCCCGGTCAGAAGCCCCCTCAGTTCGTGGTGTTCTCCTGGGACGGCGCGGGGGAGGACGGCCAGCGGCTCTTCTCGCACTTCCGCGAGGTGGCCCGGGACAACGACGCGACCATGACGTACTTCCTCAGCGGTGTGTACATGCTCCCGGAGGAGAAGCGGGACCTCTACCGCCCGCCCCAGCACTCACCGGGCCGTTCGGACATCGGCTTCAACGACGTCCGCGGAATCAAGGACACCGTGGACCAGCTGCGCGGCGCGTGGCTGGAGGGCAACGAGATCGGCACACACTTCAACGGCCACTTCTGCGGCCCCGGCGGCGGGGTCGGCGAATGGTCGGTCGAGGAGTGGAAGAGCGAGATCGCCCAGGCCAAGTCGTTCGTGAAGGCCTGGAAGACCAACACGGGTTCGGGGCGGGCCGAGCCGCTGCCCTTCGACTACGACAAGGAGCTGATCGGCGCCCGCACCCCCTGTCTGGAAGGCCAGAAGAACTTCATGCGGGCCGCCCGCGAACTGGGCTTCCGCTACGACACCAGCGGCGTCAGGCGCCAGGTCTGGCCCGAGAAGGACGACGGACTGTGGGACCTGTCGATGCAGCTGGTCCCCGTTCCCGGGCGGGACTTCGAGACGCTGACCATGGACTACAACTTCTATGTGAACCAGTCCGGCGCCCGGGCGGGGGCCGAGGGCAGGCGGGAGCACTGGGGCGACCAGTTCCGTGACGGCCTGCTCGCGGGCTTCGAGCGCGCCTACGAGGGCAACCGCGCGCCCCTGATCATCGGCAACCACTTCGAGTCCTGGAACGGCGGCGTCTACATGCGTGCCGTCGAGGAGACCATCGAGGCGGTCTGCGGCAAGGCCGAGGTGCGCTGCGTCTCCTTCCGCCAGCTCGCCGACTGGCTCGACGCCCAGGACCCGAAGGTCCTGGACAGGCTGCGCACTCTCGGGGTCGGTCAGGCGCCGAAGAAGGGGTGGAAGACCTTCCTGTCCGCCGGACCGGCACCGGCTCCGAAGGGGGTGCCCGGGGCTCCGGCGGCCAAGCCGTAGCCACGCTCGCGCCGTGACCGCAGCCGCACGCCGTGACCGCAGCCGCACGCCGCGCCGCAGTCGCACGCGCGCCGTGGTCGCCCTCGGCGCCGTGGCCGCACTCACACGGCTGCGGCGACCTCTTCGCCGAGCACGAACTCGGGGTCGATCTGGGAGGCCAGGTCGGCCCCGGTCCGTTCGTTGCCCCAACTGGTGGCGTTCTTCAGGTGGAAGTGCTCCATCTGACGTGTGTAGCGCTCCCAGTCGCGCAGCTCGTACCGGGCGTCGGCGGCGTCGTGCAGGGTCCGCAGAGACCGGTGGTTGGCCTCCTCCAGGTGCTCGAAACGCGGCGGTCGGCCCTTCTCCAGGGCGCGCACCCAGTCCGAGTGCCCGAAGGCGACCAGCAGGTCGTCCCCGACCTCGGCGTGCAGGAAGTCGAGATCGTCCTGGCCGTGCACCTTGTTGCCCACGACCTTCAGGGCGACACCGAAGTCGGCGGCGTACTCCTTGTACTGGCGGTAGACGGAGATCCCCCTCCGGGTCGGCTCGGCGACGAGGAACGTCATGTCGAAGCGGGTGAACATGCCGGAGGCGAAGGAGTCCGAACCGGCCGTCATGTCGACCACCACGTACTCGTCGCGGCCGTCCACCAGGTGGTTCAGATACAGCTCCACCGCTCCCGTCTTGGAGTGGTAGCAGGCGACCCCCAGGTCGGCGTCGGTGAAGGGGCCGGTGACCATCAAACGAACGGCCCCGCCGTCGAGTTCCACCGGGCGGGCGCAGGCGTCGTAGATCGCGTTGGGCTCGCAGATCCGCACCAGGCGCGAACCGTCGCCGGGCGGGGTGGTCTTGATCATCGTCTCGGCGGAGGTGATCCGCGGGTTGGAGCCGCGCAGATGGTTCTTGATGAGCGCCAGCCGGTCGCCCATCGCGGGCAGTTCGGCGGCCTCCGTCTCGTCCAGGCCGAGAGCGGCGCCCAGATGCTGGTTGATGTCGGCGTCGATGGCGACGACCGGCGCTCCGGAGGCGGCGAGATGGCGGATGAACAGCGAGGACAGCGTGGTCTTGCCACTCCCGCCCTTCCCGACGAAAGCAATTTTCATGTTCACTAACGGTAGTGGGGCGAGCGCCAAGGGTGTTCACGGGTGGCGGAAGACCACTCCTTCGAGGGGGAGGGGGCCGGTGCGCGTAGGGTCGTACTCATGAGTACGACAGGTGCGGCCGCCGATCCGCTCGCGGCCCTGGGAGAGCTTCCCGGTGTGGCCGAGTCCGTGGAGTCCGTGCGCAAGTCCGTGGACCGGGTCTACGGCCACCGCGTCATGCGGCGCCGCAGCAACGCGGTCACCTCCGAGGCGGCCCTGCGGGGCGCGCGCGGCTCGGCGGCGCTCTCCGGCGCCGACTGGGCCCTCGAAGAGGTGCGGCGCCGCAGCGACTTCAGCGGCCAGGACGGCGACGACGAGGCCCGTGCCATGGGGGCCGCGCTGCGGCTGACCGCCGAGGCAGGCCAGTTGCTGTCGATCTGGCGGCAGTCGCCCCTGCGGGTGCTGGCCCGGCTGCATCTGGTGGCGGCCGGTAGCGACGACGCGCGCGTGGGACGTCCGCGACAGGACGGCGAGCCCGTCGACGAGCCCCTCGTCGAGCTGCCACTGCCCGGCGCCGCCGAGGTCGCCGGCCGGCTCGACGGCCTCTCCGAGCTGATCATCAAGGGCAGTTCGGCCCCCGCCCTGGTGACCGCCGCCGTCGTCCACGGCGAGCTGCTCGCCCTGCGGCCCTTCGGCTTCCACAACGGCCTCGTCGCGCGCGCGGCCGAGCGGATCGTCCTGATCGGCAGCGGTCTCGACCCCAAGTCGGTCTGCCCGGCGGAGGTCGGCCACGCGGAGCTGGGCCGCGCCGCCTATGTGGCTGCCCTCGACGGCTATGTCTCCGGCACCCCGGAGGGCATGGCCGCCTGGATCGCCCACTGCGGCAGGGCGATCGAGCTGGGTGCGCGCGAGTCGACGGCGGTGTGCGAGGCGCTGCAGCGCGGGGCGGCGTAAAACCTGGGAAGTCGCCGAGCCGGGCGACGGAGAACCCCCGGAAAAGGGTTGCGGCGGTACGAGAATTCGTACCGCCGCTGGCATGTCCACCCGGTTACCAAGCGTCCTCGATATATGCCCATCAGGCCGGGAACTATGGCCCGTGACCTGGTGCGGCTGGCCCGTAATCGACGGGTCGACGTCGCGTGGGTGCCCGGTGTTCATGCTGGGTCCGTGGGGCCAAAATGAGTATTAAAGGTGATCCTCTCGGATGTCCTTTGGTCTCGCGGGCCTGAATCCTTTCTACTCCAGGACCGGGGTAAGCGGAACCCCTCGCTGTGCTTCTTTACTTTTAGGTTCAAAGAGGGTGATTCGGCCGCCGATGGGCCGGCCGCGACTCAGGCGGTCGCCA
This sequence comes from Streptomyces sp. NPDC107538, assembly GCF_055657445.1. Classification (NCBI taxonomy): domain Bacteria; kingdom Bacillati; phylum Actinomycetota; class Actinomycetes; order Kitasatosporales; family Streptomycetaceae; genus Streptomyces; species Streptomyces sp. NPDC107538. The sequence continues at coordinate 764,476 of NZ_JBVKAY010000003.1, forward strand.
CCCGGCGTCGGCTCGCGTACCAGACGAGCCCCGCGGTGGCCGCCGCGGCGCCTATGGCGGCGGCCGCGAGCAGCGCGGGCCGCGGCGGTACGGCCAGGCGCTGCTTGAGGCGCACCGGGCGGTGGAAGTCGAGAATGGGCCACCCGCGCGCGAGGGCCTCCTTGCGCAGCGTCCGGTCCGGGTTCACCGCGTGCGGATGCCCCACGGCCTCCAGCATCGGCAGATCGGTCGCCGAGTCGCTGTACGCGTAGCAGTGCGCGAGGTCGTACTCCTCGGACTCGGCCAGCTCCCGGATCGCCTCCGCCTTGGTCGGACCGTAGGCGTAGTACTCCACCTCGCCGGTGAAGCAGCCGTCGTCGCCGACGACCATCCGGGTCGCCACCACCCGGTCCGCACCGAGGAGTTCGCCGATCGGCTCGACCACCTCGGCGCCGGACGTGGAGACGATGACGACGTCCCGTCCGGCGATGTGGTGCTCCTCGATGAGGGAGGCGGCCTCGTCGTAGATGATCGGGTCGATCAGGTCGTGCAGGGTCTCGGCGACGATGTCCTTCACCTGCTGGACGTTCCAGCCCCGGCACAGCGCGGACAGATACTTCCGCATCCGTTCCATCTGGTCGTGGTCGGCGCCGCCCGCGAGGAACACGAACTGGGTGTACGCCGTCCGCAGGGCGGCCCTGCGGTTGATCAGGCCACCTTGGTAGAACGACTTGCTGAACGTGAGCGTGCTCGACTTCGCAATGACCGTCTTGTCCAGGTCAAAGAAGGCCGCTGTGCGGGGCAAGGAGTGGTTTTCCACGAGGCCGAGCATAGGCGCCCGCCATTCGGGCTAGTGTGGGGCGCGTGGGTTTGCCTGAGAGGCCTCTCGGGTACACCATGGAAGTCACGGATCGTTCGCGACCGTGCTAACGCGGCCCGGCTCCTCCCCCCCCGAGTCGGCCGTGGAGACGACCCCCACTCTCCCCCCCGGTGGGGGTCGTCGCATGTCCGGGTGCGTTTTCCCCCTCTCCTCCCAGCCCGCGAGGCGCCTTCGAGCCCTCGTGGGCTTTCCTCTGCCTCCGCACAGGATCCGTCACCGTCCGTAGCTGTTGGGCTGCGCTGGGGAAGCCGCCCGGCAGTCGCCTGTTCGGGTGACGGCGATATTCACAAGCGCCGAGTTGTCCACAGATATCGACCAAGATCCACACGATTTCCGGGTTCGCTGCACCGTGATTCCAGCGCGTCCCGACGGCGGCGAGTTCATGGCCGGTTCCGTTTCCCGGATGCGTAGGGCCGGTTTCCGTCGGCTGCCCCTGTGGCGGCCGATCGCCGGTTCTTCACACAGGACTTGAACACCGGCGCCCGGAACAGGGCGCCGCGTGGACATGAGCGAAGGGGGCTGGGGATCGTGGCGGGAGCCATCACCCATGACCGGCGGTCCGCCGCCGAGGGGCGGCAGGGCAGGCCGTTGATCGTCACCGAGGACGTGGAACTGCTGGACGACCTGCTCCGCCTGTGCGCGGCGGCGGGCGCCCGGCCGGAGGTCCACCACGGGGTGCCGGAGGGCCGGGGCCGCTGGGAGGCGGCGCCGCTCGTGCTCGTCGGGGACGACGCCGCGCGACGGCTGCGCGGGGCCGCGCGCAGACGAGGAGTGGTGCTCGTCGGCAGGGACCAGGACGACTCCGGTATCTGGCAGCGGGCCGTACAGATCGGCGCCGACCACGTCCTGATGCTGCCGGACGGCGAACAGTGGCTCGTCGACCGCATCGCCGACGTGGCGGAGGGCGTCGGCAGGCCCGCCCTCACCATCGGCGTGATCGGCGGCCGGGGCGGCGCCGGGGCGTCCACCCTGGCCTGCGCGCTCGCCGTCACCTCCGCACGGCAGGGCACGCGCACCCTCCTCGTGGACGCCGACCCGCTGGGCGGCGGCCTGGACGTCCTGCTGGGCGGCGAGAGCGCCGACGGCCTGCGCTGGCCGGCTTTCGCCGCCTCGCGCGGCCGGGTCGGCGGCGGCGCCCTGGAGGAGTCCCTTCCCGAACTGCACTCCCTGCGCGTCCTCAGCTGGGACCGCGGCGACGCCGTCGCCGTCCCGCCCCAGGCCGTGCGCGCGGTCCTCGCGGCGGGTCGGCGGCGCGGCGGCGCGGTCGTCGTCGACCTGCCGCGCCGCATCGACGAAGGCGTCGCCGAGGCCCTCGCCCAGCTCGACCTCGGGCTCCTCGTCGTGCCCGCCGAACTGCGGGCCGTCGCCGCCGCCTCGCGGGTCGCCTCCGCCTACGGCATGGTCCTCCGTGACCTCCGCGTGGCGGTCCGCGGACCGTACGCCCCCGGCCTCGACGACCAAGAGGTGGCCCGCCTGCTGAGGCTGCCGCTCGCGGGTGAGGTACCGACCGAGGTCGGTCTGCCGGACGGCGGAAAGCCACCGGGAGGCGTTCCACGCGGGCCGCTCGCGCGGTTCTGCGAGGGCTTCTGGGAGCGGGTGGCGGTCAGGGGTGAGGTGGCGTGAAGCGTGTGCCGGAGGGCCGGCTTCCGGGCGGGGGACTCGCGGACGGTGTCCGATCGGGGGGTGGCGTCCGGTGAACGGGATGCGCGACGACGGACTGCTGGACGGCGTCCGCCAGTGGCTCGTGGAGAGCGGGGCCGAGCCGACGCCCGCGCGGGTGGCGCAGGCGCTGCGGGAGCGCGGGCGGGTGCTCGGGGACGCCGAGGTGCTCGGGGCGGCCGAGCGGTTGCGCTCCGAGCTGGTGGGGAGCGGGCCGCTGGAGCCGCTCCTCGCGGACCCGTCGGTCACCGATGTGCTGGTGTCGGCGCCCGACCGCGTGTGGGTGGACCGGGGCGGCGGCCTGGAACTGACCGGGGTCTCCTTCCCGGACGCGGCCGCCGTACGACGGCTCGCGCAGCGCCTGGCGGCCGTCGCAGGACGCCGGCTGGACGACGCCCGGCCCTGGGTGGACGCCCGGCTCCCGGACGGCACCCGGCTCCACGCGGTGCTCCCACCGGTGGCCGTCGGCTCCACCTGCCTGTCCCTGCGGGTCGTACGGCCCCGCGCCTTCACCCTCGCCGAACTGGTGGCGGCGGGCACGGTCCCGCCCGGCGGCGACCGCGTCCTGCGGGCGCTGATCCGCTCCCGGTTGTCGTACGTCATCAGCGGCGGGACCGGGACGGGCAAGACCACGCTTCTGAGCGCGCTGCTCGGTCTGGTCGACCCCGGCGAGCGGATCGTGCTGGCCGAGGACTCGGCGGAGCTGCGGCCCGACCATCCGCATGTGGTGCGGCTGGAGGGCAGACCCGCCAACCAGGAGGGCGTGGGCCTCGTCGAGCTCCAGGACCTGGTGCGGCAGGCGCTGCGGATGCGCCCGGACCGGCTGGTGGTCGGCGAGGTGCGCGGAAGCGAGGTCGTGTCGCTGCTGGCGGCGCTCAACACGGGCCACGAGGGCGGCTGCGGGACCTTGCACGCCAACGCCGCGGGACAGGTGCCGGCCCGACTGGAGGCCCTCGGTACGGCCGCCGGGCTCGACCGGGCCGCGCTGCACAGCCAGGTGGCGGCCGCCCTGTCCGTGGTGCTGCACCTCGTACGGGACCGGGACGGGCGACGCCGGATCGCCGAGGTGCACGTGCTGGAGAGGGACGTCTCGGGGCTGGTGGTGACCGTGCCGGCGCTCCGCTGGGGCGAGGAGGCGTTCGTGTACGAGCGGGGGTGGGAGCGGTTGAGGGGGCTGCTGCGGGGCGGGTCGCACGGCCGGGGTGACGGGTTCTCGGACGGATCGCGTGAGCGGGCCGACGGCCCGCCGGAAGGGAGTGAGCGGTGATGACGGGGGTCGGGGAGATCTCGGGGGTGGTGGCCTTGATGTGCGCCGGTGCGGCGGCCTGGATGTCGGACGAGGGGAGGAGTGCCGGGTTGCGGCGGGCGAGGTCGTTGCTGCCCGGGGACGGGGCGGTGGGGCCACCGCTCCGGGAGCGGATGGCCGGCCGGGTGCGGGCGCTGGGGGCCGAGTGGTGGGCGGCGGTGGCCGGGGTGGTGATCGGGGTGCTGGGGGCCTCGGTGCTGCCGCTGCTCGCGGGGGCGGCCGCGGTGCCGTTGCTGAGGCGGGTGCGGAGGGCGGCGGAGGAGCGCCGGGTCCGGGAGCGGCGGGGCGATGCCGTGGTCGCGCTGTGCTCGGCGCTCGCCGGGGAGGTGCGGGCCGGGCGGCAGCCGGGTGAGGCACTGTCGCGGGCCGTGCGGGACTCCGGAGGGCTCGGGGAGGCCGAGGCGGTGGTGCTGGCCGCGGCGCGGTTCGGCGGGGACGTACCGCGTGCGCTGGCGGACGCGGCACGGCGGCCGGGTGCCGAGGGGCTGCTGGGGCTCGCCGCGTGCTGGCGGGTGGCCGTCGACCGGGGTGCGGGGCTCGCCGCCGGGCTCGACCGGCTGGAGGGCGCCCTGCGCGCCGAGCGGGACCAGCGGGCCGACCTGCGCGCCCAGTTGGCCGGCGCCCGGTCGACGGCGGTGATGCTCGCCGGGCTTCCGGTGCTGGGCCTCCTGCTGGGCACCGCGCTCGGCGCCGACCCCCTGCACGTGGTGCTGCACAGCACGGCCGGGATGGGCTGTCTGCTCGTCGGCGGGGTGCTGGAGGGAGCGGGGCTGTGGTGGGCGCTGCGGATCGTACGGGGAGCTGAGGCGGCGTGAGCGGCGAAGTTGTCCACAGGCTGGGGGTGGTGCTCTGTGTGCTCACGGGACTGTGGTGGGCGGCTCGGTCGCTCGCCACCGCACGACGCGAGCGCAGGTTGCGCGCCCGACTGGCTTCGGTGCTCGCTCTCGCGGCCGAGCAGCCCCGGCGGAGGCTCGTGCCACGGGGCGCCGTACGGCGATGGCTTCCGGTCGCCGGGGCCGTCTGCGCCGGATGGGTGCTGGTCGGCGGTCTGCCGGGGCTGCTGGTCGGGTCGGCCGCCGGAGTCGGGGCGTGGCTCTGGCTGCGGAGGGCACGGCGCGCGGGCGGGGATCTGGTGGAGGCGTACGACGCGGCGGAGGCCGCCCGTCAACTGCCGCTCGCCGCCGATCTGCTGGCCGCCTGCATCACGGCCGGGGCGAGCCCGGTGACGGCGGCCCAGGCCGTCGGAGAGGCCCTGGGAGGCCCGGTGGGCGACCGGTTGGCCCGAGGGGCGGCGGAGACGCGGCTCGGCGGTGAACCGGCCGAGGCGTGGCGCGCGTTGGCGGCCCTCCCCGGCGCCCGGGCCCTGGCGCGGCTTCTGGAGCGGGCCGACGAGTCCGGTGTACCGGCCGCCTCTCCTGTGGCCCGCCTCGCCGCCGAGGCCCGCGCCGAATGGGGCCGCTCGGCGACGGAGCGAGCGCGCCGGGCCGCCGTGATGGTCACCGCACCGGTGGGGCTGTGCTTCCTGCCCGCCTTCATCGCGGTGGGCGTGCTGCCGGTGGTGATCGGGCTGGCGGACGGGTTGTTGGGAGGGGGTGGGGGATGAGGGGGCGGGTTTGAGCGGTCAGCAGTGGCCGTGAGCAGTCGGTGACAGGCAACGGGACAGAACCTCACGGGGGTTGAGATGTACAAGGCAGCGAAGGCAATGGCGGCAGCGACGGTAGCGGTGGCGACGGCGGTGAAGGCCGTGCGGGACGCGGTGCGGGCTCGGGTGGTGGGTGCCGTGCTGTGCCGGGTGCGGGCGGCGCGGAGGGACGCGGGGATGGTGACCTCCGAGTACGCGGTGGGGATCATCGCGGCGGTGGCCTTCGCCGCGGTGCTCTACAAGGTGGTGACCAGCGGGCAGGTCCAGGCGGAACTGCAGCAGATCGTCGGGCGGGCCCTCAATGGCGGGGCGTGAGCCACGTCGGCGCCGCCGGCTGCTGGGCGGCGACGGCGGATTCGTGACGGCGGAGGCGGCCATGGCCCTGCCCGTGATGCTGCTGCTCACGACGGCGCTCGTGTGGGCCCTGCTCGCCGCCTGCGCCCAGATCCAGGTCGTGGACGCCGCCCGGGCCGGTGCCCGGGCGGCGGCCCGGCAGGACCCGCCGGGAGCGGTCGTGGCGGCGGCGCGGAGGACGGCGCCGGACGGGGCGGAGGTGAGCGTGGGCCGGGAGGGCGACTTCGTACGTGTCGTGGTCTCGGCCCGCGCGCCGGGGCCGGACGGACTGGGCCTCGACCTCAGCCACGCCGCCGTGGCGCTGGCGGAGGAGACGGTGGGGGAGGTGGGCGGGTGAGCGGGCTGTCGTGGTTCGGCCGGTGGCTCAGGGGCGTTCGCTCGGTTCCGGGGCGACGGGCCGGCTCCGACAGAGGGTCCGCGACCGTCTGGGGGGTCGGGGCGATCGCGGTGCTGTGCGCGGTGTTCGGTGCCGTACTCGCCTTCGGTCAGGCCGTCGTGATGCGGCATCAGGCGGAGGGGGCGGCCGATCTGGCGGCCCTCGCGGCCGCCGACCACTGGATGAAGGGCGCCGAAGGTGCCTGCGCGACGGCGGCACGGGTGGCTGAGGCCCAGGGCAGCCGGCTGGTGCGCTGCGAGCTCCAGGGAGAGATCTCGGACGTCACGGCCACCTCGGCGATGGGCCCCCTCACCGCCGAGTCCAGGGCACGCGCGGGGCCACCGAACACACCGGACAGTCTCGCGGAATCGTCCCTCAGAGGGCGCGGGGCACTGCGCGGCCAGTTACACACGACCGACAGCCGCCAAATTCCAGTGGCCCCAGAGTTCTGAGGCGCTCCGGACTCCCGGGCCGGGGGGCACCCCCGAGCCCTACGGCACCCGTCCCTCCGGCGGAGCCTCGGGCGCGGTGCGCAGGAGTTCGGTCAGGAGGCGTACGGCGCCGCGCTTGTGCAACGGGTCGTTGCCGTTGCCGCACTTGGGGGACTGGATGCAGGACGGGCAGCCGGCGTCGCACTCGCAGGAGGCGATGGCCTGGCGGGTGGCGGTGAGCCAGGCGCGGGCCGTGTGGAAGGCGCGCTCGGCGAAGCCCGCGCCGCCGGGGTGGCCGTCGTAGACGAAGACCGTCGGGAGCAGGGTGTCGGGGTGGAGCGGGACCGAGACGCCGCCGATGTCCCAGCGGTCGCAGGTCGCGAAGAGGGGCAGCATGCCGATCGAGGCGTGTTCGGCGGCGTGCAGGGCGCCGCCGAGGATCTCGGGGTTGATCCGGGCCGCGTCCAACTGGTCCTCGGTGACGGTCCACCAGACGGCGCGGGTGCGCAGCGTACGAGGAGGGAGATCGAGTTTGGACTCGCCGAGGACCTCGCCGGTGATGAGGCGGCGGCGGAGGAAGGAGACGACCTGGTTGGTGACTTCGACGGAGCCGTAGCACAAGCGGCCCTCACCCCAGGGGACTTCGGTGTCGGTCTCCAGGACGGAGATGGCGGTGGTGTCGCGGGCGACCGTCGAGTAGGGCGGGTCGGCCTGTTCGACGAGGGCGACGGAGTCCTCCAGGTCCAGATCGCGCACCAGGTACGTACGGCCCTGGTGCAGATGGACCGCGCCCTCGTGGACGGTGGTGTGCGCGGCGCCCGCGTCGACCGTGCCCAGGAGGCGGCCCGTGCCGGTCTCGACGACCTGGACTGGGCGGCCGCCCTGGCCCCGGATGTCGGCGAGGTCGGCGGCCCGTTCGCGGCGGGTCCAGTGCCAGGCCTTGGCGCGGCGGCGGAGCAGCTTCGCGGACTCCAGCTGGGGCAGCAGGTCCTCGCAGGCGGGGCCGAACAGGGCGAGGTCGTCGTCCGTCAGGGGGAGTTCCGCCGCGGCGGCGCAGAGATGGGGGGCGAGGACGTACGGGTTGTCGGGGTCGAGGACGGTCGATTCCACCGGTTGGTCGAACAGGGCCTCCGGGTGGTGGACCAGGAAGGTGTCCAGCGGGTCGTCGCGGGCGACGAGGACGGCGAGGGCGCCTTGGCCGGCGCGTCCGGCGCGGCCGGCCTGCTGCCAGAGGGAGGCGCGGGTGCCGGGGTAGCCGGCGATGAGGACGGCGTCCAGGCCGGAGATGTCGATGCCGAGTTCGAGGGCGGTGGTGGCGGCGAGGCCGAGGAGTTCGCCGGAGTGGAGGGCGCGTTCGAGGGCGCGGCGTTCCTCGGGGAGGTAGCCGCCGCGGTAGGCGGCGACGCGGCGGGCGAGGGAGCGGTCGATCTCGGCGAGGCGTTCCTGGGCGATCACGGAGATCAGCTCGGCGCCGCGCCGGGAGCGGACGAAGGCGACCGAGCGGACGCCCTGGACGGTCAGGTCGGTGAGCAGGTCGGCGGTCTCCGCGGTGGCCGTACGCCGTACGGGGGCACCCTTCTCGCCGTGCAGCTCGGTGAGCGGGGGCTCCCAGAGGGCGAACACCAGTTCACCGCGGGGTGAGGCGTCGTCCGCGACCTCGGTGACCGGGACGCCGGTGAGGCGGCGGGCGGCGGCCGAGGGTTCGGCGGCGGTGGCGGAGGCGAGCAGGAAGACGGGTTCGGCGCCGTAGCGGGCGCAGAGGCGGCGCAGACGGCGCAGGACCTGGGCGACATGGGAGCCGAAGACACCGCGGTAGGTGTGGCACTCGTCGATCACGACGTACTTGAGGGCACGCAGGAAGGAGGACCAGCGGGGGTGGGAGGGGAGGATCCCGCGGTGGAGCATGTCGGGGTTGGTGAGGACGTAGTTCGCGTACTGGCGGATCCATTCGCGTTCCTCGACGGGGGTGTCGCCGTCGTACACGGCCGGGCGCACGGCGTTTCCGAGAGGTTGTGAAAGTTCCTTCACGGATCGGCGCTGGTCCGCCGCGAGGGCCTTGGTGGGGGCCAGGTAGAGGGTGGTCGCCCCACGGCCGTTGGGGGCCTCGGAGCCGTCCAGGAGGCGGGAGAGGACCGGGACGAGGTAGGCCATCGACTTGCCGGAGGCGGTGCCCGTGGCGACGACGACCGACTCGCCGTCGAGCGCGTGCTCGGCGACGCGTGCCTGGTGGGCCCAGGGATGTTCGATTCCCGCGGCCTGGACGGCGGCGACGACCTCCGATCGGATCCGGTCGGGCCAGACGGCATGGCGACCCGCGCGCGGGGGCACATGCTCCGTATGAGTGATGCGCGAAGCCCGGCTCGGGCCCGAGGCGAGCCGGTCCAGGACCGTGCCCGGCGAGGGGCTGGAGGCGGTGTCCGTCGGGGATCGATCGGATCGGTGATTCTTGGCCATCGGCATCGAGTGTGTCACCGGCGTGACGGACAATGGAGCCAAGGCGTCGTGCACGCCTGCCGGTAAGTGATTGAATGCCATCGCGGCTGGCGAACCGTCCCGGGGGCTTTCAAGCCGAGGTGTCCCGAGGGGCGAACGCTCGATAGCAAGGTGCTGGAGGATCCGTGGACCTGTCCCTGTCGACCCGTACCGTCGGCGATCGTACGGTCGTCGAGGTCGGTGGCGAAATCGACGTTTATACCGCGCCCAAGCTGCGTGAGCAGCTGGTCGAGCTGGTCAACGACGGGAGTTTCCACCTCGTCGTCGACATGGAGGGCGTCGACTTCCTCGACTCCACCGGGCTCGGCGTGTTGGTGGGCGGCCTGAAGCGCGTACGGGCCCATGAGGGCTCGCTGCGTCTGGTGTGCAACCAGGAGCGGATTTTGAAGATCTTCCGCATCACCGGTCTGACCAAGGTGTTCCCGATTCACACCTCGGTCGACGAAGCGGTGGCTGCCACCGACTGATCGCGCCCGCCCGGGCCCAGCGCCCGGAACGGCAAGAGACAAGTGAGGGGGGACCGGGCCCGAGGGCCCGGCCCTTCGACAGCACGCCCGTAGTTCCGAGGGGGATGCATGGCCACCGTTGAACTCCGCTTCAGCGCGCTGCCCGAGCACGTCAGGACCGCCCGACTGGTGGCGGCAGCGGTGGCGCGCAGGGCCGGAGTGGACGAGGCCGTCCTCGACGAGGTCAGGTTGGCCGTCGGTGAGGCGTGCACCCGTGCCGTCGGACTGCATCAGAGCAGCGGTATCTCGGCGCCGGTGCGGGTGTCGCTGATCGAGGAGGAGAAGCAGTTCTCCATCGAGGTCGGTGACGAGGCGCCGCACGCCGTGCCCGGTGACGGGTCATCGGGTGCCGGTGACGCGGACGTCGAGATCGAGGAGGACGACATGGGCCTCGCGGTCATCAGCGGCCTCGTCGACGACGTCGAGGTCTCGGCCGGGGAGAGCGGCGGACTGATCCGGATGACCTGGCCGACGACACCGTCGGTCGCGGTCCTGCCCTGATCCTCCCCGTCCCGATCTTCTCCGTCCCGGTCTCCTCAACTTCATGTAGTACCGCTTCACGTAGTACCGCGAGGGCCCTGCTGAGCAGGGCCCTTCGTGTTTTTTCGGGCAGTTATTCCGATCACCGTTCATCGGAACACCGGAATTCGTGAAGTAATTCACGATCATTCACGTGATAATTGATCAAGTGTCAATGCCTTTGAGGCGTTACTTCTTTCGAGTAGCGTGGTCGGGCGCGGATCATTTGCTGAAGGGCATGTGAAGGCCAATTCCGTTTCCCGCGCACTGTTTTGATCAGGTGCACCTCCCTACAATCCGTCCACATCTTGAGCTCAGCCCCAGCGTCAAGGAGGACGAATGGCGGGGCTTTCTACCCCTCAAAGGTTTGACCACACCGCGAACTTCGCAGCCGCGGTACTGACCGACGACAACCGGATCATCGTCATGCTCATCGGTGTCGTGGCCCTGGCCGCGCTCGCCGTCGCCGGGGTCCTGGTGCGCCAGGTGCTCGCGGCGGGCGAGGGCACCGACAGCATGAAGAAGATCGCGGCGGCCGTACAGGAAGGCGCGAACGCCTATCTGGCACGGCAGTTGCGCACGCTCGGCGTATTCGCCGTCGTCGTGTTCTTCCTGCTCATGCTGCTTCCCGCGGACGACTGGAATCAGCGCGCCGGACGATCGGTGTTCTTCTTGATCGGCGCGGCGTTCTCGGCGGCCACCGGTTATATCGGTATGTGGCTCGCCGTACGCAGCAATGTGCGCGTCGCCGCGGCGGCCCGGGAAGCGACACCAGCGGAAGGCGAGCCGGAAAAGGATCTCACCGCCGTCTCGCACAAGGCGATGAAGATCGCATTTCGCACCGGCGGCGTCGTCGGCATGTTCACGGTGGGGCTCGGCCTCCTCGGCGCGTCCTGCGTGGTTCTCGTCTACGCGGCCGACGCGCCGAAGGTGCTGGAGGGCTTCGGCCTCGGGGCCGCGCTCATCGCCATGTTCATGCGAGTCGGCGGCGGCATCTTCACCAAGGCCGCCGACGTCGGCGCCGACCTGGTCGGCAAGGTCGAGCAGGGCATTCCGGAGGACGACCCGCGCAATGCCGCGACCATCGCCGACAACGTGGGCGACAACGTCGGCGACTGCGCCGGCATGGCGGCCGACCTCTTCGAGTCGTACGCCGTGACGCTCGTGGCCGCGCTGATCCTCGGCAAGGCGGCGTTCGGTGACTCCGGGCTCGCGTTCCCGCTGATCGTGCCCGCGATCGGCGTACTCACCGCCATGATCGGCATCTTCGCGGTGGCCCCCCGCCGCACGGACCGCAGCGGTATGTCCGCCATCAACCGCGGCTTCTTCATCTCCGCGGTGATCTCGCTGGTGCTCGTCGCCATCGCCGTCTACGCCTACCTGCCGTCGTCGTACGCCGACCTCGAGGGCGTCACGGACATGGCGATCGCGGGCCACGACGGCGATCCGCGGGTCCTCGCGGTCGTCGCGGTGGCCATCGGCATCCTGCTCGCGGCGCTGATCCAGCAACTGACCGGCTACTTCACCGAGACCACCCGGCGCCCGGTGAAGGACATCGGCAAGAGTTCGCTGACCGGCGCGGCCACCGTCGTCCTCGCCGGTATCTCCATCGGACTGGAATCGGCCGTCTACACCGCCCTGTTGATCGGTCTCGGTGTGTACGGGGCGTTCCTGCTCGGCGGTACGTCGATCATGCTCGCGCTGTTCGCGGTGGCGCTGGCCGGTACCGGTCTGCTCACCACCGTCGGCGTCATCGTCGCCATGGACACCTTCGGGCCGGTCTCCGACAACGCGCAGGGCATCGCCGAGATGTCCGGTGACGTCGAGGGCGCGGGCGCGCAGGTGCTCACCGACCTGGACGCCGTCGGCAACACCACCAAGGCCATCACCAAGGGCATCGCCATCGCCACGGCAGTCCTCGCGGCCGCCGCGCTCTTCGGCTCGTACCGCGACGCGATCCTCACGGCCGCGAACGACGTCGGGGAGAAGGTCTCCGGCGAGGGCGCGCCCATGAACCTGATGATGGACATCTCGCAGCCCAACAACCTGGTCGGGCTCATCGCGGGTGCCGCGGTCGTCTTCCTCTTCTCGGGGCTGGCGATCAACGCGGTCGCGCGGTCGGCCGGTTCGGTGGTCTACGAGGTGCGGCGGCAGTTCCGTGAGCGGCCCGGGATCATGGACTACACCGAACAGCCGGAGTACGGCCGGGTCGTCGACATCTGCACCAAGGACGCCCTGCGCGAGTTGGCCACGCCCGGTCTGCTCGCCGTCATGGCGCCCATCGCCATCGGGTTCACGCTCGGGGTCGGCGCGCTCGGCGCGTATCTCGCCGGCGCGATCGGGACCGGCACGCTGATGGCGGTGTTCCTCGCCAACTCCGGTGGTGCGTGGGACAACGCGAAGAAGCTCGTCGAGGACGGTCATCACGGTGGCAAGGGCAGCGAGGCCCATGCCGCGACCGTCATCGGCGACACGGTCGGCGACCCGTTCAAGGACACGGCGGGACCGGCCATCAACCCGCTGCTGAAGGTGATGAACCTCGTCGCGCTGCTCATCGCGCCCGCGGTCGTCCAGTTCAGCTACGGCGAGGACAAGAGCGTCGCGCTGCGCGTCGCCATCGCGGTGGCCTCGATCGCCGTGATCGTCGGCGCGGTGTACGTCTCCAAGCGGCGAGGCATCGCCGTGGGTGACGAAGGCAACTCCGAGCGGGTGGCCAAGTCGGCGGATCCAGCGGTGGTTTCGTAGCCGGTCTCTCGGCCGGGCCTGCGAGGGTCCTGCTCAAGGGGCGGGCGGACGGCGCGTGTTGACGCGTCGGCCGCCCGCCCTTGTCTGTGCCCGCGGCTCCGTGAGCCTTCTCTCTCTTGGTGCAAACGGTTACAAAAGGGTGCACCGGGGGTGCTCGGCACACAGGTGGCTCCCATTCGGCGTGTATGTTCCGGGGCCGAGAGCCATGGAAGGGACCAATCCGGTGAACAAGAAGCTCGCGGCCGCACTGTCCGGCGGTGCGGTACTGGTACTGGCGCTGTCCGGCTGCGGCGGCGACGACGAGACGAACGACAAGCTGAACTCCTGGGCCAAGGAGGTCTGCGACTCCGTACAGCCGCAGATCAAGAAGATCGCGGCGGCCAACGCCTCGATCCAGAAGGAGACCTCGGACGACAGCGCACCGGCGGACGTGCAGAAGGCCGACTCCCAGGGCTTCCAGGACATCTCCGACGCGTACAAGGCGATGGCGACGGCCATTCAGCAGGCCGGGGCGCCGGACGTCGAGGACGGCGAGAAGAAGCAGAAGGCGGCGGTGGCCGAGCTGAACCAGCTGTCCACGGCGTACGGGGAGCTGAAGAAGAAGTCGGACGCGCTCAACACGAAGGACCAGGCGAAGTTCGCGGACGGGCTCGAAGGGGTCGCGACCGAGCTGGAGAAGCTGAGCAAGACCGGGAGCGACGCGTTGAAGGAGCTGGAGAAGGGGGAGGTCGGGCAGGCGATGGCCGAGCAGGAGAGCTGCAAGTCCGCCACCACGTCCGGTTCCGCTTCGGCACCGGCGGTGCCCAAGAGCTGATCGGGGTCCTTCTCGGGATCGAGGTCCGCGGCTCGGCGGTTGTGAGGTGCAGCCGCCTCCAGCCGCCTCCAGCCGCCTGCAGCCGCCTGCAGCCGCGTCCGCCGCGCGCCGCTGCATGCCGCCCCCTGCGGCATCACTGCCCGCGGCTGAGTACGGCTCAGGGCCCACGCCGTTACGCTGAGCTTCGTGCATGACTCCAGGCTGTCTTCTCTGCCCTCCACCGACCGGACCGATGTCGCCCTGCGGCTTCGGGAGGCGCTGCTCGGTGCCGACTTCACCGCCGACGGGCTGCTCGAGCTGCTCGGGGCGTCCGCGTACGCGGCGCTGGCGCGGAGCGAGGTCGTGCCGGCCCTGAGGGCGACCCGGGGGGACACGGCGCTGGAGGCGCTCGTGCGGCTGTTCCTGTTGCAGGAGCCGGTCGTCCACGCGCGCGTGGACGGTGTGCTGCCCGTCGAGGCGTGTGTGGAGAGCGGCTGGCTCGTTCGCGTCGGTGCGGACGGGGACCAGGTCGCCGCCGCCGTCGATGTGCGGCCCTACGGCGGGCCCGGTGGCGAGGACTGGTTCATCGTGTCCGACCTGGGGTGCGCGGTCGGTGGGGCCGGGGGGATCGGGAGCCGTGACGAGCGTGTCGTGCTGGGGGTCGGCGGGGCGTCCACGACGCTGGCCGGGATCACCGTGCGGACGCCCGTCGCCGCCGCCCTCGACCTCGGCACCGGCTCCGGCATCCAGGCGCTGCACGCCGCCCAGCACGCCACGCGCGTGACGGCGACCGATCTCAACCCGCGCGCGCTGCACATCACGGCGCTCACGCTGGCGCTCTCCGGAGCCCCGGCGGCAGATCTGCGCGAGGGCTCGCTCTTCGAGCCGGTCCGGGCGGACGAGACGTACGACCTGATCGTGTCCAATCCGCCGTTCGTGATCTCGCCCGGGGCCCGGCTGACGTACCGCGACGGCGGAATGGGCGGGGACGAACTCTGCCAAACGCTTGTTCAGCAGGCGGGGGAGCGGCTGAACGAGGGCGGGTTCGCGCAGTTCCTCGCCAACTGGCAGCACGTGGAGGGGGAGGACTGGCAGGAGCGGCTCCGGTCGTGGGTGCCGCGCGGCTGCGACGCGTGGATCGTGCAGCGGGAGGTCCAGGACGTGACGCAGTACGCCGAGTTGTGGCTGCGGGACGCCGGCGACCACCGCGGTGACGTGACCGAGTACCAGGCGCGGTACGACGCGTGGCTCGACGAGTTCGAGGCGCGCAAGGTCAAGGGCGTCGGGTTCGGGTGGATCACGCTGCGGAAGTCGGCCGCCGCGGACTCCGCGCCCTCGATCACCGTCGAGGAATGGCCGCATCCGGTCGAACAACCGCTCGGCGAGACCGTGCGGCAGCACTTCGCGCGCGTCGACTACCTGCGGGCGAACGACGACGCGGCCCTCCTCGCCGCGCACTTCCGGCTCACCACCGAGGTCGTCCAGGAGCAGGTCGGACTGCCCGGCGCCGAGGACCCCGAGCATGTGGTGCTGCGTCAGAACCGGGGCATGCGCCGGGCCGCGAAGGTGGACACGGTCGGCGCGGGATTCGCCGGTGTGTGCGACGGCACGCTCAGCGCGGGGCGGATTCTGGACGCCATCGCCCAGCTCGTCGGCGAGGACCCGGTGGCGCTGCGAGACCGTACGCCGGTCCAGATCAGGCTGCTCGTCGAACAGGGGTTCCTCGAACCGGCTCCGTGAGCCGCCGACCCCGCCCGGCCCCGCTCGGTCCGCGCGGTCCGCTCGATCGGTCCCTCGTGCCCGGTGACGATTTCCGTACCGTCCGATGACCGTACTGGCACCCCGCGCGACGCCCGTTCCCGTGACGTACGGGACGGGTTCGCACCCCTGGGATGCATGTGTCTCCTCTGTCTGGATTGGTCCGTAAAAGGGCTCCTGTCAGTGGTGCGTGCGAAGCTATTTTCAAGAGACGGATTCGACGTGTCCTCGGGGGAGGCACGCGCTGTCTCTGGGGGATCGGGGGTCGCGATGGCGGGGGATACGCCGGAGCAGGGCCAGGGCAGGATCATCAACGGCCGGTACCGCCTGCTGCGCACCCTGGGCGCGGGCGGCATGGGCCGGGTCTGGCTCGCGTACGACGAGGAGTTGGCCTGCGAGGTCTCCATGAAGGAGATCTCCCTGCCCGACGTCCCGCTGGACGCGACCGAGCCCGCCCAGCGCATCGCCCGGGCCCGCAGCGAGGCCCGGCACGCCGCCCGGCTGCGCGGCCATCCGCATGTGGCCACGGTCCACGACGTGGTGCTCCACGAGGGCCTGCCGTGGATCGTCATGGAGTACGTACCGGACGCGATCGACCTGCAGGCGGTCGTACGGCAGCGGGGTCCGCTCGCGCCCGAGCAGGTCGCCCGGATCGGGCTCGCCGTCCTTGACGCGCTCACCGCGGGACACCGGATCGGCATACTCCACCGGGATGTGAAACCGGCCAACATCCTGCTCGCGGCCGACGCCTCGGGCGACCCCTACGCGCGCGTGCTGCTCACCGACTACGGCATCGCGCTCCAGCCGGAGTCCCGCGAACCCCGGCTCACCGCCACCGCCGGCATCCTCGGCACCCCCGGCTATCTGGCGCCGGAGCGCGCGCGGGGCGAGCCGCCGACCCCGGCCGCCGACCTGTTCTCGCTCGGCGCCACGCTGTACGCGGCGGTCGAGGGCCGCGGCCCCTTCGACCGGCACGGCGAGTACGCCACGCTCACGGCCCTCCTCGGCGAGGAGCCGACACCGCCCGCCCGCGCCGGTGAACTCGCCCCCGTCCTGCACGGATTGCTCATCAAGGACCCGGTGCGCCGGCTGTCGCCGGAGGCGGTGGCCCGGGGCCTGGAGCGGGTGACCGGCGCGGGCGGAGCGTCGACCCCGCCGGGCTGGGGAGCCACTCCCGCGTCGGCACCCGGCGCCTTCGGACCGGCTCCCGGTGCGCCTGGTACACCCGGTGCGCCCGACACTCCCGCCACCCCCGGTACGCCGGGTACGCCCGGCGGTCACGCGACCGCCGGTGCGCCCCCGGGGTACGTGGCGAGCGCGCCGCCCGGTTACGTGGCCGCCGGGCAGCACGGCCTCGGCGGCGCCCCGAACACGCCGGGCGCACCCCACACGCCGTACACACCGCAGACGCCGGGGGCCCCGCCCACACCCGGCGGGCCCGCGGCGCCGAACACGCCGAACACCCCGGGCGGCGGCCCCTCGCCGTACGACCCGTGGCAGCAGCCGCGGGGCCCCTACGACGGTTACAGCCCCTACGGGGGCGGCGGTGCCACGCCGTACGGGAGCCCGGCGGGAGGCCGGGCCACGCCCTACGCGGGCACTCCCGGCACCCCGTACGGCGCCGGAGCCGGCGGTCGGACACCGGGCGGCTACGGCGGCACCGCGGGTCATCAGGCGCTGCCGTACGCGACCAACCCGTCGACGCCGTACGGGGGTGGCGGGGGCCTGCCGCCGGGGAGTGCCGGGTTTCCGACCATGACCGCCGGGGGACCGCCGCCGCCCGGCGGGCCGAAGCGGAAGACACCCGCGGCGGCGGTCGTCGCGATCGTGGTCGCCGTGCTGCTGGTGGCCGGCGGCGGGACCTGGGCCGCGGTGAACTTCGGGGACGACCCGGACCCCAAGCCCTCCGACACCCCGCAGGCACTGGCGTCCCCACCGGGATCGGAGTACCCGTACGGCGAGCAGGCCGCCCTCAAGAAGGCGCTGGAGGTGGGGGACTGCGTGAAGGCGGTCTGGACGGGGACGGCGTTCGACTCGGTGCCCGACCTCGGCGTGGTCGACTGCGACGAGGACTGGCCGGACGGCCAGGTTGTGGCGATAGAGACGGCCTCCGACCCCGCGGACGCCAAGGCCGACGGCGCCCGGCGCTGCGCCGGCCAGGCCGGCCCGACGGCCGAGGCCCTGCCCGACGCGGACGTCTACGCGCTCCTCCCGACGAAGGCGGGCTTCACCGCGGCCAAAGGCGGCACGGCATGCCTCGTCCTCGGCAAGCACGTCCCGATCGGCGGCGAGGTGGGCCGGCTCCGTGACGCGGGCATGAACCTGTGGCCCACGCAGATGGCCGTCGGCGACTGCTGGGACTACACCACCAGGGAGGACGAGGGCTACGACGCCCCGCTGACCGACTGTGCCGAAGCGCACACCGACCAGGTCGTCGGATCGGTCCAGGCGCCCTCCAACATGACCTTCGACGGCGCCCTCGCCGAGGGCGGGAAGCTGTGCACCAACAGGTTCGAGACGAGTTGGGCACCCGGCGCCGACCTGATCGTGTCGGGATGGGTGTCCGAAGAGAAGGAATGGGACAAGGGCTTCAACAAGGTGGTGTGCACGGTGCGCAACGCCGACGCGTCGAAGACGACCGGGAAGATATCCACGCCCGGCTCGGTCTGAGAGCCGGGACGCCTCGCGTTCACCTCGGGTTCGCGCGCCCGCTTCCCGTCCGTGCCAGCCTCCCCTCCCGGGGCAGTCGAGGGGTGGAGGGACGGGACATGGAGAGCGGACCGGCGATCTTCGCGGGAGTGGTGTTCGCCCTGTTCGGGGGCGGGCTGCTGCTGTGGACCGCGAGGCGGTTGCGCGCGGGCGAGCCGGTCGCCCAGGGGGTGCGTCCCGTGATGTCGGCGACGCTCGCGAGCGTCACGGCGGTGACCGCCCTCGCGCTCGGCGCGTGGTGCCTCACCCGCGTCTGAGAGGGCCCGGGAAGCCGGAGCCGGTGGGTGTGCGGGGTAACGGGGATGTGACCCTCCGCATAGGCCCCGAGCGGATCCCTGACCACGCCGGGCGGCAGGAATGGCGGTAGTCGGGTTACCGTTCGAGTGGCCGTTGCGGGCTTTTCCCGTTTGACACGGGGGCGGGATGTACCGTCACACTCCGCAGCGTCAGCATGACCCGACCCCCGGGCCGACCGCCGAGCCCCGTGCCAGGCACCGGCCGCAGGGGGCGCTCGCCCCGGGACGCAAGCCTGGGGAGACCCAGCGTCGACCGGAGAGAAGAGCGAAGTTGTCCCCGACCAGCGAGACCGCGAAGGGCGGCCGCCGACTCGTCATCGTCGAGTCGCCTGCCAAGGCGAAGACGATCAAGGGCTATCTCGGCCCCGGCTACATCGTCGAGGCGAGCGTGGGGCACATCCGCGACCTTCCCAACGGCGCCGCGGAGGTGCCCGAGCAGTACACCGGCGAGGTGCGCCGCCTCGGCGTGGACGT
Organism: Streptomyces sp. NPDC107538; assembly: GCF_055657445.1. NCBI lineage: Bacteria > Bacillati > Actinomycetota > Actinomycetes > Kitasatosporales > Streptomycetaceae > Streptomyces > Streptomyces sp. NPDC107538. The sequence continues at coordinate 783,396 of NZ_JBVKAY010000003.1, forward strand.
CGAGCACGACTTCGCGCCCGTCTACGTGGTCAACGCGGACAAGAAGGCGCAGGTCAGGAAGCTCAAGGACCTGCTCAAGGAGTCCGACGAACTCTTCCTCGCCACCGATGAGGACCGCGAGGGCGAGGCCATCGCCTGGCACCTCCAGGAGGTGCTCAAGCCCAAGGTCCCGGTCAAGCGGATGGTCTTCCACGAGATCACCAAGGCCGCGATCCAGGCCGCCGTCGCCAACCCTCGCGAGCTGAACCAGAAGCTGGTCGACGCCCAGGAGACCCGCCGCATCCTCGACCGCCTCTACGGCTACGAGGTCTCGCCGGTCCTGTGGAAGAAGGTCATGCCGCGGCTGTCGGCGGGCCGCGTCCAGTCCGTCGCGACCCGGCTCGTCGTCGAACGGGAGCGCGAGCGCATCGCCTTCCGCTCGGCCGAGTACTGGGACCTGACCGGCACCTTCGCCACCGGCCGCGCCGGTGACGCCTCCGACCCGTCGTCGCTGGTCGCCCGCCTCCAGTCGGTCGACGGCCGCCGCGTCGCCCAGGGCCGCGACTTCGACTCGCTCGGGCAGCTGAAGGGCGCGAACGTCCTGCACCTGGACGAGGCGAACGCCCGCGCGCTGGCCGCCGCCCTGGAGAACACCCGGTTCTCCGTCCGCTCCGTCGAGTCCAAGCCGTACCGCCGCTCGCCGTACGCCCCGTTCCGGACGACCACGCTCCAGCAGGAGGCCTCGCGCAAGCTGGGCTTCGGGGCCAAGGCGACGATGCAGGTGGCGCAGAAGCTGTACGAGAACGGCTTCATCACCTATATGCGTACGGACTCCACGACGCTCAGCGACACCGCCGTGGCCGCCGCCCGCGCCCAGGTCACCCAGCTGTACGGCGCCGACTACCTGCCGGCGCAGCCCCGGACGTACGCCGGGAAGGTCAAGAACGCGCAGGAGGCGCACGAGGCGATCCGGCCCTCGGGTGATCGTTTCCGCACGCCCGCCGAGACCGGACTGACCGGCGACCAGTTCAAGCTGTACGAGCTGATCTGGAAGCGGACCGTCGCCTCTCAGATGAAGGACGCCACGGGCAACAGCGTCACCGTCAAGATCGGTGGCACCACCTCCGACGGCCGGGACGCCGAGTTCAGCGCCTCCGGCAAGACGATCACCTTCCACGGCTTCCTCAAGGCCTACGTCGAGGGCGCCGACGACCCGAACGCCGAGCTGGACGACCGCGAGCGCCGGCTGCCGCAGGTCGCCGAGGGCGACCCGCTCTCCGCCGAGGAGATCACGGTCGACGGGCACGCCACCAAGCCCCCGGCCCGCTACACCGAGGCCTCGCTGGTCAAGGAGCTGGAGGAGCGCGAGATCGGCCGCCCGTCGACGTACGCGTCGATCATCGGCACGATCCTCGACCGGGGCTATGTCTTCAAGAAGGGCACGGCGCTCGTGCCGTCCTTCCTGAGCTTCGCCGTGGTCAACCTGCTGGAGAAGCACTTCGGGCGGCTCGTCGACTACGACTTCACCGCCAAGATGGAGGACGACCTCGACCGCATCGCCCGCGGCGAGGCCCAGTCGGTGCCGTGGCTGAAGCGGTTCTACTTCGGCGAGAGCACGGGCGCGGACGCGGGTGGTACGGCGGCGGCCGAGGCCGGCAACGGCGACGGGGACCACCTCGGCGGCCTCAAGGAGCTGGTGACCGACCTGGGCGCGATCGACGCCCGCGAGGTCTCCTCCTTCCCCGTCGGCAACGGCATCGTGCTGCGCGTCGGGCGCTACGGCCCGTACATCGAGCGCGGTGAGAAGGACGCCGAGGGTCATCAGCGGGCGGACGTGCCCGAGGACCTCGCCCCGGACGAGCTGAGCGTCGAGCTGGCCGAGGAACTGCTCGCCAAGCCGAGCGGTGACTTCGAGCTGGGCGCCGACCCGGCGACCGGCCACCAGATCATCGCCCGGGACGGCCGCTACGGCCCGTACGTCACCGAAGTGCTCCCCGAGGGCACCCCGAAGACCGGCAAGAACGCGGTCAAGCCGCGTACGGCCTCGCTGTTCAAGTCGATGTCGCTGGACACGGTGACGCTGGCCGACGCGCTGAAGCTGATGTCGCTGCCGCGCATCGTCGGCGCCGACGCCGAGGGCCAGGAGATCACCGCGCAGAACGGGCGGTACGGGCCGTACCTGAAGAAGGGCACGGACTCGCGGTCGCTGCAGACCGAGGACCAGCTCTTCACGATCACCCTGGAAGAGGCGCTGGCGATCTACGCCCAGCCCAAGCAGCGCGGGCGGGCCGCGGCCAAGCCGCCGCTGAAGGAGCTGGGCGAGGACCCGGTCAGCGCGAAGCCGGTCGTGGTGAAGGACGGCCGCTTCGGGCCGTACGTCACCGACGGCGAGACCAACGCGACGCTGCGGTCCGGGGACAGCGTGGAGGAGATCACGCCCGAGCGCGGGTTCGAACTGCTGGCGGAGAAGCGGGCGAAGGGGCCCGCCAAGAAGACGGCCAAGAAGGCGCCCGCCAAGAAGGCGCCGGCGAAGAAGACGGCGACCACGGCCGCAGCGAAGAAGGCCGCGCCGGCGAAGAAGGCTGCCGCGAAGAAGACGGCTACTTCGAAGACCGCCGCCGCCGCGAAGAAGGCCGCGCCTGCCAAGGAGGTGGCTGCGAAGAAGGCTGTGGGGAGTGGGGACGGCGCCTCGTAGGGACTGGCGCCTAGTAGCTCGGGGGTGCGGGTGCTTTTGCGGCTGCGGGTTCGATGTGGCTGGTCGCGCAGTTCCCCGCGCCCCTGATGGGGCGCGGGTGCTTGGCGGTGGCTGGATGTTTCCGTCTTCGCCTTGTCGAATGTGTGTGTTTTGTGTGACTTGGTGATGCGGCGTGCGTGCGTTCGGGCGCTGCTTCTGGGTGTCGGTGGGTGCCGATAGGCTGAAAGCATGATGCGAGCCGAGCAGCCGACGGCCCACCAACCGGCCTCCGACGACGCCCTGACGGCGGATTCCAGGGAGCGCGCCGTCCGGGCGCTGTTGCGTCGGCCGCAGCTGAAACGCTTGTGGGGCGCCCAACTCGTGGGCGGTGTGGGCGATGTACTCGCACTGTTCGTGCTGGTGCTCCTCGCCTTCCAGGCGGCGATCGCCGAGGGCTCCTTCGGGGGCGGCTATCGGGGCGTCGCGCTCACCGTCGCGGCCGTCTTCGGCACGCGCGCCCTCGCCACGCTGCTCTTCGGGGCCGTACTCCTCGGGCCGCTCACCTCGCTGACCGCGCAGGAGGGCCCGCTCGACCGCCGCTGGACCATGGTCGGCGCCGACGGCGTACGGGTCCTGCTGCTGATCGTCGCGCCCCTGTGGATCGACTGGACGCCGGACAACGCGCTCGCGGTGCTGCTGATCACCGCGTTCGTGGCCGGTGTCGCCGAGCGGTTCTGGACGGTCTGCCGGGAGAGCGCGGCCCCCGCGCTGCTGCCCGCGCCGCCGCCGGAGGGCGCGACCGTACGGCCGCTGCCGGACCACATGGACGCCCTGCGGCGCCTGGCCCTGCGTACCGGATTCGTCGCCGTGCCGCTCGCGGCGGCCGTCCTCGTCGTCGCCTCGCTGCTCAACAACCTGCTGGGCGCGGGCATCGACTGGTTCGGACAGCACCAGGCCGCGCTGGCCTCGTACGTCGCCGCCGGGCTCTTCGCCGCCTCGCTGTCGTTGGTGACCTTCCTCGAACTGCCCAGGACACGCACCCCGCGCGCGCGGTCGCCGCTGGAGGGGCTGCGCCGGCCCAAGACCGGCACCGGTGTCGACAAGGGGCGCACGGGCGCGATCCCGCTGCTGGTGCCCGCCTGCGGTGCGGTGGCCGGTGCGGTCGCCGCGGTGGTCGCCGTCGCCGTGCTGCACGCCAAGGACCTGGGCGGCGGACCCGTGATGTACGGGCTGTTCGTCGGCGCGCTGACCGGTGGTGTGGTCATCGGGATCCGACGGGCCTCCGCCGTACTGCCCTCGCTCTCCCGGCGCCGGCTGCTCGCCCTCGCGATCGCCTTCACCGGTGTCGCGCTGCTCGCCGCCGGACTGACCCCGGATGTCACCAGCGTCGTGCTGATCCTGGGACTGGCCGGTGTCGGTGCGGGCATCGCCGCGAACACCGGGCACACACTGCTCGACCAGGAGGCCGAGGACTTCCGGCGCGCGCGGACCACCGAGCATCTCCATGCTGTCGTACGGGTGTTCGTGGCGTTGGCGGTGCTCGTCGCTCCGCTGGTCGCCGCCGTCATCGGGCCGCACCGGCTGGAGAGCGGCAAGTTCGTGTTCGCGCACGGCGGTGCGGCGTTCACGCTGATGCTGGTGGGGGCGTTGCTGCTGCCGGTGGCCGCGCTGGTGCTGGCCAAGGTCGACGACCGGTCCGGAGTGCCGCTCCGGCAGGATCTGCGGGACGCGTTGCTGAAGGGCGACGACCCCGTGCAGGCGCCTGCCGCTTCAGGGTTCTTCATCGCCCTGGAGGGCGGGGACGGCGCCGGGAAGTCCACCCAGGTCGAGGCGCTCGCCGAATGGATCCGGGCCAAGGGGCACGAGGTCGTGGTCACACGGGAGCCGGGGGCGACCCCGGTGGGGAAGCGGCTGCGGTCGATCCTGCTGGACGTGTCGAGCGCCGGGCTGTCGCACCGGGCCGAGGCGCTGCTGTACGCGGCGGACCGCGCCGAGCATGTGGACACCGTGGTGCGGCCCGCGCTGGAGCGGGGTGCCGTCGTCATCTCGGATCGGTACATCGATTCGTCGGTGGCTTATCAGGGAGCCGGGCGGGATCTCTCGCCGACGGAGATCGCCCGGATCTCGCGGTGGGCGACGGACGGGTTGGTGCCTCATCTGACGGTGCTGCTGGATGTCTCGCCGGAGGCCGCGAGGGAGCGGTTCACCGAGGCGCCGGACCGGCTGGAGTCCGAGCCGGCCGAGTTCCACGAGCGGGTGCGGGCCGGGTTCCTGACCCTCGCCGCGGCGGACGGCGGGCGCTATCTGGTGGTCGACGCCGCGCAGGATCCCGAGGCGGTCACCACGGTGGTCCGGGCTCGGCTCGATGTGATGCTGCCGCTGTCCGAGGCCGAGGTGAAGGCGCAGGAGGAGGCCCGGCGCAAGGCCGAGGAGGAAGCGCGCCGCAAGGCCGAGGAAGAGGCCGCGCGGAAGGCCGAGGAAGAGCGGCTGGAGCGGGAGCGCCAGGAGGAACTGGCGCGGCTGCGGGCCGAGGAGGAGGAGCGCAAGCGGCGCGAGCTGGAAGAGGCTCAGCGGCGCGAGGCGGAACGGCAGGCGGAGGAGGCCCGGCAGCGGGCCGAGGAAGCGCGCCGCAAGGCCGAGGAGGAGCAGGCGCGGCTCCTCGCGGAGGAGAAGGCCCGGGCCGAGGCGGAAGAGCGGCGGCGGGTCGAGGAGGAACGGCGGCGCAAGCAGGAGGCGGAGGAGCAGCGGCTGCGGGCCGAGGCGGAGGCGCTCCGCCTGGAGAAGCAGCGGAAGGCCGAGGAGGCGCTGCTGCGGGCCGAGGAGGCGCGGCGGGTGGCCGCGGCGGCGGAGGCCGAGCGGGCGGCTCGGGTCGAGGCGGAGCGGGTTGCGGCGGAGCGCGCCGCGGGGGAGCGGGCTGAGGCTGATCGGGTTGCGGCGGAGCGGGTGGCTGCGGCTGCGGCCGAGGCTGCGCGGGCCGCTTCTGCTGGGGATGAGCGTGAGGGGGCGGCGGGGGCTTTCGGAGCTTCCGGGGCTTCCGGGGCTTCCGGGGCTTCCGGGGTCGACGATGCGGTGACTGTGCCGACGCCGGTGGTGACGCCGACCAACGCGTCCGGTGGGCCTGTGGATGAGACGGCTGTGTTGCCTCCGGTGCGGGGGGACCGTGCGGCGGATTCCGAGACGACGGCGAAGTTGCCGAAGCCGCCGGTGCCGTCCTCGGGGGCCGCGGAGGATGAGACCACGGTGTTGCCGCAGGTGCCTTCGGGGGCGGTCGATGAGACCGTTGTGCTGCCGCCGGTGCGGGACGATCGCGTGCCTCCGGGGTACTTCCGGGACGAGCGGACCGGGCCCGATGGGGCGGAGGGGCGGACGCGGGAGCTTCCGCAGGTCGACGAGGAGGGTGTGCCTCGGCGGCGGCCTCGGTCGGACTGGGCCGAGGAGACGCCGTTGGACGATCTGCCGACGTTGGCGGATGAGTTGCTGGGGTCGCACGATGGCGATGGCGAGGACGAGCGGGACGAGGGGCGGGGGCGTTGGGGGCGGCGTCGCTGAGGTGTGGGTGCGTGCCTGGTTGTCGGGTGCGGGTGCGGGTGCGGGTGTGAGTGCGGGTGTGAGTGCGGGTGCGTGGGGGTTGCGGTTTTTCGCGCAGTTCCCCGCGCCCCTGGTGGGGCGCGGGTGGCCGGTGGGGCGGGCGGGGCCGTGCCGGTGCGTAGAGTCCGTCGCGGGTGGCCCTACGGCCCGGGGGTGAGTAGGGGGCCGTTCTCTGGGCCGCTGTATGCGACGGACTGCTACGCACCGGCACGGCCCCTCGCGTCCGTTTGCGGCCTCCCCGCCGTTCGGGGTGGGTGGCTGTCGGTTGGTGTGGGTGTCAGTGGGGGCGCGCACAATGGGCGCTGAGTGGGCTTGTGGGACGGAGGGTGGTGGGGCATGGCCGTGTGGGACGACCTCGTGGGGCAGGAGCGGTTGAGTGGGCAGCTCGACGCGGCTGCTCGGGACGCGGACGCGATCGTGACGGCGGCGGCGACGGGGGCCGCGCCTCCGGAGGCGTCGAAGATGACGCACGCGTGGCTGTTCACGGGGCCGCCGGGGTCGGGGCGGGTGACGGCGGCGCGGGCGTTCGCGGCGGCGCTGCAGTGTGTGAGTCCGGACCGGGCGCTCGGGGGGAGCCCGGGGTGCGGGTTCTGCGACGGGTGTCATACGGCGCTGGTGGGGACGCACGCGGATGTCAGCACCGTGGCGGCGGTGGGCACGCAGATCCTCGCCGACGACATGCGGGACACCGTGCGGAAGTCGTTCACCTCGCCGGCCAACGGGCGGTGGCAGGTGATTCTGGTCGAGGACGCCGAGCGGCTGAACGAGAAGTCGGCGAACGCGGTGCTGAAGGCCGTGGAGGAGCCCGCCCCCCGTACGGTGTGGCTGCTGTGCGCGCCCTCGCTGGACGACGTGCTGCCGACCATTCGGTCGCGGTGCCGGCACGTCGGGCTGCTCACGCCGTCGGTGGAGGCGGTCGCGGACATGCTCGTACGGCGGGAGGGCATCGAGCCGGAGGCGGCGGCGGTGGCCGCCCGGGCGACCCAGGGGCACATCGAGCGGGCCCGGCGGCTGGCCACCGATCCGCGGGCCCGGGAGCGGCGGGCCGCCGTGCTGAAGCTGCCGTTGCGGGTGGAGGACATCGGGAGGTGTCTCAAGGCCGCGCAGGAGCTGGTGGACGCCGCTTCGGAGGAGTCGAAGCAGCTGGCCGAAGAGGTCGACACCAAGGAGACCGAGGAGCTGAAAGCGGCGCTCGGCGCGGTGCAGGGCGGGCGGATGCCGCGCGGCACGGCGGGGGTGATGAAGGACCTGGAGGACAAGCAGAAGCGGCGGCGTACGCGGGCGCAGCGGGACAGCCTGGATCTCGCGCTGACCGAACTCACCGGGTTCTACCGGGATGTGCTGGCCCTGCAGCTGGGGTCGCGGGTCGCGCTCGCCAACGTCGAGATGCGGGACAACCTGGAGCGGATGGCGCGGGGCGGCACACCGGAGGCGACCTTGCGGCGGATCGACGCGATCGCCGGATGCCGGGACGCGTTGGAGAGGAATGTGGCGCCCCTGCTGGCGGTGGAGGCGATGACGATGGCCCTGCGCGCCGGATGAGGGGGCGGGTGAGGGCGACGGTGGGGGCGTCGGGGCGGGTGGTGGGTGCCGGTGGTGCGTTTGGTTGACCTCGTCACTCGTACGAGGAGCGTTCGTCGCTGTTCGTGATGAATTGAGTGGTTCTGGTTACGCTCGCGAGATGCACACCAGGCGTACTTCCCGGCCGCATCGCTCCCTGCGGGCCGGCGGCGCGTTGCTCGCTGCCGCCGCGCTTCTCGCCGCGGGCTGCTCCCCCGGCGGCTCCACCACGGCGGCCACGGCGATGGACGGGGGCCCCGCCCTCGGCGCGCTGCCCCGGGCGACCCCGTCGGTGCTGGCCCCGTACTACGGGCAGAAGCTGAGCTGGCGCGACTGCGAGATCCCCGGGTTCCAGTGCGCCACGATGAAGGCGCCCCTCGACTACGCGAAGCCGGGCGAGGGCGACATCGGACTGGCCGTCTCGCGGAAGAAGGCGACGGGACCGGGCGAGCGGCTCGGCTCGCTGCTGGTCAATCCCGGTGGGCCGGGCGGATCGGCGGTCGGGTACGTGCAGGGGTACGCGGGCATCGGCTACCCGGCCGAGGTGCGGGCGCGGTACGACATGGTGGCCGTCGACCCGCGGGGCGTGGCCGGCAGCGAGCCGGTCGAATGCCTCACCGGCCGCCAGATGGACACGTACACCCAGACGGACCTCACCCCGGACGACGCGGAGGAGACGGCTGGGCTGGTCGCCGCGTACAAGCGGTTCGCGGAGGGGTGCGGGGAGCGGGCGCCGAAGGTGCTGCGGCATGTCTCCACGGTCGAGGCGGCCCGGGACATGGACATCCTGCGGGCCGTGCTGGGCGACGAGAAACTGACGTACGTCGGTGCGTCGTACGGCACGTTCCTCGGGGCGACGTACGCGGGACTGTTCCCCGAGCGGGTCGGCCGGCTGGTGCTGGACGGCGCCATGGATCCGTCGCTGCCCGCCCACCGGCTGAACCAGGAGCAGACGGCGGGCTTCGAGACCGCCTTCCAGGCCTTCGCGAAGGACTGTGTGGGGCGGAAGGATTGTGTACTGGGGCGTACGCCCGCGCAGGTTGCCAAGAATCTGCGCGCCCTCTTCGCGCGGCTGGACGCGCGGCCGCTCGCGACCGGTGACACCGACGGGCGGCGGCTCGGCGAGTCCCTGGCGACGACGGGGGTGATCGCGGCGATGTACGACGAGGGGGCCTGGCCGCGGTTGCGCCAGGCGCTCGGCGAGGCGGTGCGGAAGGACGACGGTGCCGGTCTGCTCGCCCTCTCGGACAGCTACTTCGAACGCGGCCCCGACGGCACCTACTCCAACCTGATGTACGCCAACGCCGCAGTGAACTGCCTCGACCTTCCGGCCGCCTACAACACCCCCGAGGAGGTCGAACGGGCCCTCCCGGCCTTCGAGAAGGCGTCGCCGGTCTTCGGCCGAGCCCTGGCGTGGGCCTCGCTGAACTGTGCGTACTGGCCGGTGAGGTCGACGGGCGGACCGCACCGTATCGAGGCGAAGGGCGCCGCCCCGATCGTCGTCGTCGGCACCACGCGTGACCCGGCCACCCCGTACCGCTGGGCCCAGGGCCTCGCCTCCCAGCTCTCCTCCGCCCGCCTCCTCACGTACGACGGCGACGGCCACACCGCGTACGGCCGCGGCAGCGCGTGCATCGACTCCGCGATCAACGCCTACCTCCTCCGCGGCACGCCCCCGACGGACGGAAAGCGCTGCTCAGCGGCCTGATCCGGAGCTCTGAGCCGGCCGGGCCCGGCCGCGCTCCGGGGCCCTCCGGCACCTGGTTCGGAGCACCTCGGAAACTGTGTAGACTTACCGACGTTGCTGATCGCACCATAGTGCGGACAGCGCGCCGCCTTAGCTCAGATGGCCAGAGCAACGCACTCGTAATGCGTAGGTCTCGGGTTCGAATCCCGAAGGCGGCTCCAAAGCAAACCCCAGGTCAGGCCCCTGACCTGGGGTTATTTGCTTTTGTTGACCTTGGGATTCGGGTGAATCGGATACTCGTGCTCTGTGGATCGCAATGCGTAGGTCGGCGGGTTGCTTATTGCCGCAAGATTCGTCCGCCGAGCCTTTGAACTGGTCATTCTCCTTGGAGCGGGTTGCGAGGGGCCTCCTGCGCGAGCCAAGGGGAACGTAAGGGGAACATGGCGTCGGGCCGCACTCTCGGAGGGGCTGTCGTGCGTAGCGGTGTAGTCGTCGGCCAGTACTCGGGTTCGCGCGTACCGACACTGTTGAAGTCGCCCCGGTGATGGGAGCCCTGATTACGGCGGGCCGTCCGTGTATGAGTGCGTTCAGCGAATCTGTCGGTGATCCACCGGATCAGGTCACTTCCCGTAGTACGCGTTGTAGATCGAGATCGTCGACTTGTTGCCCTTCTTGTCGGCGATCTTGGCGTGGAACGAGATCCCCTTGCCCTTGGCCGGGTTCGTGACCGCGATCTTGCCGTTCTTGACGGTGACCTTCTTCCAGGTCTGGCCGTAGTCGTACGACACGTACACCGACAGGGACTTCAGGTTCGAGCCCGCTGCCGAGCCCTGGACGGTCACCGGGACGGAGACCTTCTTGTTGGCCGGGGCCCTGCTGTCCAGGCCGACGGCCGCGTCGAAGCGGATCGAGGACGCGGGCAGCTTGGCCAGGTCGACCTTCTTGGAGCGGAAGGTCCAGCTGGCGTCGACGCGGGTGGAGGCCGCGGCGACCTTGACGCTGCGCTTGACGGAGGTGGTCAGCTTGTACGCGGCGTCGCCGGCCGGGACCTTGAAGATGCCCGCCCCTTCCAGTGGGTCGCTGTTCGAGCCGACCTTGGTGCCGTTGCGGTAGAGGGTCGTGGTGGCCGACGAGTAGAGCGAGGAGCCGGAGTGGGTCTTGCCGTCGGTGAACAGCGGCAGGGAGCCGTAGATGCCGTTGCCCTCGCGGTAGATACCGAGGCTTGGGCCGACGCGCGGGCCGAAGACAGCCGTGTTGAAGGTCTTCTCGTAGCTCTTGCCGGCCTTGAGGGTCTGCGGGGTGCCGAGCGTGTAGAAGGCCTCGACGATCGGGAAGCCGGACTCGTCGACCCCGCCGTGCTGCTCGAAGTCGAGTTTCCACTTCGCCCCGCCCGCGGTGGACAGGCGCAGCGTGCGCGTGCCGGGCAGCGTCTGCTGGACCCCGGGCGCAAAGGTGCTCGTACTGCCGGGCAGCTCGCCCCAGGCGTAGATCACGCCCTTCTTGCCGCTCGACGAGGCGCCCAGACCGGTCTTCACCGTGGCCAGTTCACTCGCCTTGTAGTGCTTGGTGTAGCCGGTGGCGAGCTGCTTGACCTTGCCGCCGGCGAGGGTGTCGTACTCCTCGGCGGGCTTGGCCCAGTGACCGCCCCACTGCTGGTACAGGGTGCCGTCGGTGACCGGCGGGCCGGCGTGCGCGGTACGGAAGTTGGCATACGAGTCCAGCGACCAGCCGAACGAGAGGCTGCCGTCCGGCACGCCGACGGTGTACAACGGCATGGCGGCCTCCGACTTCGCCGCCGCGTCGGGCACGGTGATGTCCACCGGCTTGGCGGTCCGCGCGTCCACCGTGATCGTGGCCTTCTTGGTGATGCTCAGCTTCGGCTGCGCCACCCAGTCGAAGCCCTTGGCGGAGTCATCCGGGTCGACGTAGACGGACGAGTTGAAGATGTAACCGCCCTTGGGAACACGGAGCTTGACGGTGCCGGACTCGTCGTAGGGCGCGTACCACTTGCCCTGTGCCAGCCCGGAGACACCGTCCAGGCTGCTGCCGTAGTACTTCGCCGGGTTGCCGTCACGGCCAAGGAACTTCAGCGTGACGTCGTACGACTCCACCTCGCGCTGCACCGCCGCCGCCGTGCGTGTGCTCTGGCCGCCACCGGTCGCGGTAACGTACGCGGAGTAGGCGCCGTCGACCGTGCCGCCCAGCTTGGTGTTGACAGTGAGGTCGGCGGAGGCCGAGCCGCCCGCCGGGACGGTCAGCGTCTTCGCGCCGAGCGTGAAGAAGCCGGCCGGTGCGGCCTGCCCCTTCGGGTTGGTGCCCGCCACCGCGAGGGTCAGCGTGACGTCGGTCGTCCCGAGGTTCTTGTACGTGACCTTCTCGGTAACCGGCGTGTCGTCGGTGTGCGGCCACTGCTGGAGGCCGAAGGTCACCGACGACGGGTCGGCGACCACGGTCTGCTTGATGGCCTTGTCGACCTGAATCCGGCCCGAACCCTGCTGGAACGGCGTGTAGGCGCCGCCCATGGCGGAGCCGGTCAGCGCGCCCTTGAGCTGGGTGTACGTCCAGTCGGGGTGCTGCTGCTTCAGGATCGCCGCGGCGCCCGCGACATGCGGGGTCGCCATCGACGTACCCGAGATGCTCACGTAGCCGGCCGGCTTCTCGCCGACCTCCTTGGCTATGACGCTGCCCGGGGCCGAGGCCGCCGTGATGTCCACGCCGGGCGCGGTCACGTCGGGCTTGATCTGTCCATCGAGGCCGGGGCCCATGCTGGAGAACTCGGCCAGCTTGTCCTTGTCGTCGACGGCGCCCACGGTGAGCGCGGCTTCCGCGCTGCCCGGGGAGCCGATCGTCTGCTCGGCCCCGTCGTTGCCCGCGGCGATCGCGAAGAGGGTGCCCTTCTCCTTGGACAACTTGTTGACCTGGGCCTCAAGCGGATCGATGTCGGGAGTGTCCACGCCGCCCAGGCTGAGGTTCACGATGTCGGCGCCCTGCTCGACCGCCCAGTCCATACCGGCGATGATGCCGGAGTCGTCGCCGTAGCCGTCGTCGCCGAGCACCTTGCCGTTGAGCAGCTTGGCTCCGGGCGCGACGCCCTTGTACTTGCCTGCGGACCTGGCGCCCGTACCGGCCACGATGGACGCCACGTGCGTGCCGTGGCCGTACCTGTCGATCGCGTCGGCGGCGGTGGAGAAGTTCTTCTCGGCGACGACCTGACCCTTGAGATCGGCGTGGGTCCTGTCGACACCGGTGTCGAGGACGGCGATCTTGACGCCCTTGCCGTCGTACCCGGCGGCCCACGCCTTGTCGGCGCCGATCTGCGGAACGGACTTGTCGAGGCTGGCCTTTCGGACCCCGTCGAGCCACACGTGGGCGATACCGGAGGCGGTCCTCGCGCCGTCGAACCCCGCGTCGGTGACAGCGGCCCACAGGTCGGGCGCGTCGCCCTTGGGCGTCAGCACCGCGTCCGCGTTCAGCGACTTGAGAGCCCTGCGGACCTCGGTGTCACCTGCGTCACGGACGTCCGCCTTCGCCGCCGCGGCCGCGCCGCGGTAGCCGACGATCAGCTTGAGTCCCTGCTTCTGCGCCTTGCGGTTGGCCGACTTGTTGAGCTCGGTGACGTCGAAGAGCCGCTGGTCGAGCTTGCCGGTGGCGATCAGCCGCGCGGCGTCGGCCGGCACGACGAGGGTGCGTCCTTCGGCCTTGCGGATCTGGACAGGTATCCCCTCACGGCCCTTGGCCCGCTCCAGGCCGATGACACGGCCCTTGGCGTCGACGACGACGCGGTCGCCGGTGATCAGGGTGATGCGGTGCTTGGGCGCGGTCTGCACGGCCGAGGCGCCGGCCAGGTCATTGGCTGAACGCTCGGCCTCCGCCGACGCCGGGCCGGTCATGCCCGCCACGATCGCCACGGCTGCCGCCGTGGCGATCGTGGCCGCGCACGTTCTTTTCACTTGTCTGCGCAAGTCTCCCCCTGGAGGCTGTCCGAGAACTTGTTGTCTTCCGGGTGTAATCGCTGTGTTTCTGCTGGTCAGGCGTAAATTTGCCGCCGCCCGCTTCGCCATTGACGCGGTGTTCCTCATGTCGGCTCGTAAGGACAAGAGTTCGCTTTCGCCCGCCCGCTCGGACTTCCCCTTCGCTTGTGGCGTGACTGGGCTCGGTGATGGCCGACGGGCGGGTGCGGGAGGGGAAACCGTCCTGGCCGCGGCGGGGGCACGTTCATCAACGGACACGTGTGGCAAGGCCTTTCAGCAGCGGCGAGGAAACTCCGCCAGCGTGCCGGGATCCCGTTGACCGGATGCTGATCCAACCTGACCGGCCGATCAGGAAGGCGGGCCGGCGCTGTGCGAGGCTGCACCGCATGCGGATCCTGGTGGTCGAAGACGAGGTGGACCTTGCCCACACCCTGCACACCGGTCTGAGCGCCGAGGGCTACAGCGTCGACCTCGCGCATGACGGCCGGCAGGGGCTGTGGATGGCCCGGACCGGTGAATACGCCCTGGTCGTACTGGACTTGATGCTGCCCGGGCTCAACGGCTACAAGGTCTGCGCCCAGTTGCGCAGGGAGGGCAACGCGACCCCCATCCTGGTGCTCACCGCCAAGGACGGCGACTGGGATCAGGCGGAGGCCCTGGACACGGGGGCCGACGACTACCTGGCCAAGCCCTTCTCCTACATGGTGCTCGTGGCACGGCTGCGGGCCCTGGTCAGACGAGCCGCCGCGGTCGTCCCGCCCGTCCTTGCCGTGGGCGACCTCTCGTTGGATGTAGCGGGCCGCATCTGCCGCCGGGCCGGGGTCCGGGTGGACCTCACACCCCGGGAGTTCGCCGTGCTGGAGGTGTTGGCCCGCCGGGCGGGCCAGGCGGTTTCCAAAGCGGATCTGCTGTATCACGCGTGGCCCGATGAAGCATGGGATCCCAACCTGGTGGAGGCGCGTGTCAGCGCACTGCGCAAGAAGGTCGACGCCGCGTTCCACCGGCAGTCCCTGCAGACCGTGCGGGGTACCGGCTACCGGCTGGTGGACGACCGTGAACGCGACTGAGCCGCGACGCCGCTGGTGGCCAACCGTGAACGCGACCGGGCCGCGACGCCGCTGGTGGCCGCGTTCGGTACGGGCCCGCACGGCCCTGGCCGCCGCCTCGGCCGCCGCCGTCATCCTGGCCGGCATCGGCTGGTGGGTACACCACGACGTCTACCGCGAGAGCACAGGGATCGCCCAAGGGCAGACGCAGAAACAGTTCTTGGCTCTCGTCGATCAGCTGGAGAAGGGTGCGGTTCCCGCTCGCCGAAGCACCGTGCCGTATGAGATCGTCGCGACCGGCCGACGCGCCGCCGTCGCCTACGGCGGAGGCATGGAGGAGTTCGATCCCGGCACTCGCCATGTGCTGCCCGCCCCACCGAAGGCCGAGTTGCCCGCCCCACCGGACGAGGGGCCGAACTGGGGCTATACGACCCGTCCCGTGCGCCTGCCGGCGCGCCCCGACTCCGCACCCGGGGACCGGTTCGGCAAGGACGGCGGAACCTACCAGGTCATGTACGACGATGTCAGGGCCGATGAACTGAGCAGCGACACAGTCGCCGCTCTGGGTGTCGCCGCCGACGCCCAGCTGCGGGTCTACGTGGTGGTGCTCCCGCACGCAGCCGAGGACATCGCCGGGACCATCACCGAGGCCACCGACCTCCTGCTGCTGCGGGCCGGGCTCGTCGGCCTCGTACTGATCGCCGCCGTCGCCTACTTCGCCGTCCGTATCGCGCTGCGGCCGGTCGAAGCCATCCGCGTCCTCACCGCCTCGGTCACCGCGAGCGACCCCCGCGAACGCGTCACCGTCCCCGATACGGGGGACGAGATCGCCGCCCTGGCCACCACCATCAACTCAACCCTCCAACGCCTCGACGCCGCCGCCGCCCAGCAGCGCCGCTTCGTCGCGGACGCCGCCCACGAACTGCGCAGCCCCCTCACCACACTGCTGGCCAGCCTGGAAGTCGCGCTCGCCTACCCGGAACGCACCGACTGGCCCGCCGCGGCCACCACCGCCGCACGACAGACCCGCCGCCTCCAGGCCCTCGCCGAAGACCTGCTGCTCCTCGCCCGCCTCGACACCCGCACCCCCAAAGCCGGCCCCGACACCGTCGACCTGACAGCCCTCGCCTCCCGGCTGACCGAGCAATACCCCCTCACCGAACGGCCGCTGACCCTCACCTGCGACAGCACCGCCCCCGCCCACGTACTCGGAAACCCCGACGAATACGAACGACTGCTGCGCAACCTCGTCGACAACGCCGCCCGCCATGCCGCACACCGCATCCAGATCACCGTCCGGAACCAGGACGACCGGGTCGACCTCACGGTGCAGGACGACGGACCGGGGATCCCCACCGAGGACGCCGAGCGCATCTTCGAACGCTTCGTCCGGCTCGACGACGCCCGCTCCCGCGACCACGGCGGCACCGGCCTGGGCCTCGCCATCGCCCGCGACCTGGCCCACCGCCACCAAGGCACCCTCACCCTCACCCCCCGAACCCTCGGAGCATGCTTCCAACTACGCCTCCCCCAAGCCCCCACCCCAGCCGAGGATTAGCGCGCTTCACCCAGGCAGCACTGGCCAGCCGATGAGACACGGGTGGTCGGCCGCCAAGCACAAACGGCACGGGCGCCGCCAAGTGCATCGGATGCGAACTGGCGACAGCTGCTGTGTCGGCACCAGCGAGGGCGGACAACGGGTCCGGCGGAGTAGGAGCGGAGCCACTGGGGGATCGGTGCCCGGGGAAACGGAGGCTCGCGCCCAAGTACGTCGCAATGTCAGCGTCCGAGCAACTGACGCGGGATCCGCAGGGCTCCGTCGTGGGGGTCCGTAGGTCGCGATTGCGCCACGCTATTGCCACGCGGCTGACCTGCGAGAACGGTCATCGGCTCCGCCCCGGGTGCAGGGGACGCGAAGCTCTTCTCGCCTCAATGGACGTGCGTAGCTCCAAGGTTCGTATTCCCCGCTTTCGCCAGCGAATCTGCTGTCGGCGGCTGTCGCAGTTGCTCTGCGTGGGGCCGTCCGGGGGAACCAAGGGGAACCCTGGGGGAACGGAAGGGCCGAGAAGGATCGAGAAGGACCCAGCAAGGGCGGGACGCCACACACCGTATGACCTGCATAAACACGATAGATCAAGCAGGATCGAGGAAGATCGTCAAGAGGTTCTTTCGACTCGTAATGCGTAGGTCTCGGGTTCGAATCCCGAAGGCGGCTCTGTGGTAAACCCCAGGTTGGGCCTTTGGCCTGGGCATCGAAATGCGTAGGTCGCCGGTTCATGGTCTGTGTCCGGTTTTTTGGGATGCGTCGATGTGGCCTGCGAGGTCATGGCTCTAAGGGCTTCTGTATCGAGATTCGGAGTGATCCTCGGTGGCCATCCGGTGGCCATTTGTGCAGCGTGAGTCAGGGAGTATCCGATCTCCGACCCGCAGGTGGTGTCCCAGGCGCCCGGCCTTTTGTGCGGTCTGCATAGTGGAGACACTTCCCTGACGAGCTCGTGCACGGTTGGCGGTGGCACGTCGAAGACCGTGGGCGGGCCGTTGTGTTTACATTCGCGTACCGCTCGCTGTCGCGGCGGCTTGCTGGTCGGAGAGGGGCCTGGCAACGGCCCGGATGATGTCGCTCATGTGCTTGCGGCAGCCGTGGTGTCGGGCGAGAGACCGCCAACTCTTCAGATGGCCGAGCCCGTGCTCGACCGGGATGCGTCGTGAGGAGTGGGCCTTGCGCGGGCGCTTGTGCATCTCCTCGTACCACCCGGGCGGGTCCTTCTTGGCCAACAGACGGTCCATGAAGGCCGGTTCATGTCTGGCGCCAGCGCCCAGGGCCCTGCACCGAGGACGCGAAACGAGCATCGCCTGGTGGCGCTCGTGTTACAACAGGCCGATCTTTGCGACGAGTTCAGCGATCACGTTGGAGGTCAGCCCGGTGAATCGCTGGCTCTGGGTGTTGTCGCATGCGCCCGGTTCCCCACCACGCAGACCATGATTAACGATCAAGCTGGCAACGTGCCACCGTCAACCGTGCACGAGCTCGTAAGGGGTGTCCCGTAAATGATCTCCTGGTTGCCTCGGGCACGGTCGGCCTCCGTGCGGCCCGCTTGCCTATCCGGCGAGGGCTAGGTCGTGCATCCGGGCAGTGCCGAGCATGGAGTGGTGGACACCGTCGCCTTTGAGGCGGCGGTCGCGGAGGATCTTCCAAGTCTTCATCCGTGCGAAGACGTGCTCGACGCGGCCCGGACCTGCTTGTGGGACTTGGTGTGTTCCTCTTTCCAGTCCGGGTTCGGGCTGGCCGCGCTCGCGGCGGTGCGGGATGACGAGTCCGGTGTCTGGGTAGCCGCTGTCGGCGATGGTGAGAGTGTCGCCGACGGCAGCCTTGGCGCCGGACTCCTCCCATGCCTTGCAGTCGTTGCAGTTCCCGCCGAGCGGCCGGCCGACTGCGACGACCAGGCGATGGTGTCGTCGCGGGTGGGGACCAGTGGGCTGTCCACGATGAGCACGGTGTCCTTGGTGAACCGCTTGCGGGCTGGAGAGCGAGCATCGGGCCGAGATGGTCGATGAGCGGTCCGCTGCCGACTTGGACACCCCGACAGTGGGGCGAGCTGGCACATCGTCAAGTTCGTACGCCAGTAGACCGTGACCAGTAGCGCCCGGTCTTCCAGGGAAGCGCCCCAGGATCGGCCCTTGCGGACAGCGTCCGCGCCCTGGCGGTGCACCACCGTCACCAGCTTCCCGAAGGCTCGGGGGCTAGGCCCGGTGAATGTGGCTATCCAGGACGGCTCCGACGCCGTGATCACACCAGCCACGCGGAGATCATCCCAGGTCGGTTAGGGTGCCTTCGTCGTGCCGACGGACTGGAGAGGGATGATGCTGCAGGACGAAGCCCTGCAGCTCGCAGTGGCGTTTCTCAAGGCCAGCCAGCGCGACTACGAGCCGCCACTTGCCATCGACGCAGAGCGGGTCCGTGAGAGCAACGGGCTCCTGATCGTGCCTTACAACTCTGTGCAGTACCTCGCCTCGCGTGATGTGAGAGAGCAGCTGTTGGACTGCTGGCCCATTCTCGTCGACCTTGAACGCGGAGACGTGCGGTTCGGGACCCTGGACGAGCGACATCTGTGGAGAAACCCGAGCACCTGACGGGGCCGTGGCTGTACGCAACGACTGGGGAACTGCTGATGGGTGACGATGTCCGGTTTCTGGAAGAACTCGTCGCGGTCGTACCCGAGTTCGGTGAGCTGTACGAGATCCACGTGGAGAACCAGGGCGAGCCACTGCCTCACGTCTTCTTCGGGCTGGACGTGACACCGGCCGTTGTCGACTCTTACCTCGGCAGGGGCCCCGATACACCTGACTGGCGGGCAACCCTGAAGTTCCTGGAGCGGCAGCTGGGACGAGGAATCCCCGGCGTCACCGAAGTGATCGTGACATCGTTCCTGGACCAGTTGCCCTACCGGCACGAGCCGGGACACGAGGTCGTCGAACACCTCGGTCCGCTCCTGTCCGCGAAGTACCGCGAGCTGCGTTCATCAAGCTGAGGCGCAGCGCGCCGTAGTGAAGGTCTCGGCGGAGACGGTGCGGGCGAACCGCTCCGGGCCTGATGGAGGCTCCGGACTGCCCCGAGTTGGGGGGAGTCGAGATGCTTGGTTTCAGGCAACTGGCGGGGTGCGGAGTTCGTACTCCGCCGGGCTGAGCATGCCCAGCGCGGAGTGCCTGCGCTGTCGGTCAGGGAAGATTCCAGGTACTCGAAGAGCGCGGTGGACAGGTCTGGGCGGGCTGAAATTGATAGCCCTGATCGAGGTGGGGGAAATGGGTAGGAACGCTGGTTTCGCTGTTGCCGGTGTGCTCATGGTGGGGCTGTTGGGGGTTGGCTGCGGAGGAAGTCCAGAGGCGTCGGCTCCGTCGTCCGAGCGGACACGAGCGAAGGCGTCGCACCCCTCGACCTCCGAGGCCACAGAGAAGACCCGGGCTCGGGTGGTGGAGGATCTTCGGTACGCCTTCGGAGGCGTAGGGGAGGGTCTTGTTGTCGCGAAGGACCCTCTTGGGCGCGAGTGCGTGGTCAATGGCACGGCGCTCAGCCGGAGGATCCCGGGCAAAGAGGAACTGCTGAGAGGGGTCCGTCTTCTGGAGGAACGGGGTTGGCGCCTTGATGGCGATCTTATGGAGATGAGTCCTGCGTTCGGCGCCTTTCTCAATCTGGGGGAGTGGTCTGTCACGGCCGGTGTGGCGCCTGTGCCGGACGAGGTCAAAGAGCAGGCGGCTTCGAACGCAGGGATGTTGACCGTCTCGGCGACAGGGGCATGCAAGTCCTCGTCGTAGCAGCGCCACCAGCGCCTGATTACGCCGGCGCCCCGCTTGAAGGGCGATGTTCTCCTTGCGGCTGTCGGTACTCTCGCGCGACGCTGAGGCTGTTTCGGCGACGCCGACAGGAGGGTCTGTGGGAGGCCCACGACCCGGGTGATCCGGTTCCTTGCTGCCCGCAGCACCTGTCTCGGTGGCCAACAGGTGGCCGGACGCCTTTGGATGACGTAGCACGAGGTGGCACAGACCAACCAGCCGCACAAGCTCTGATCAGGCAGAACGTCACTGGGCAGCACGACCGGGCGCCACGCAGCACGATGGCTCGTGGTCGCGTAATGCGTAGGTCTCGGGTTCGAATCCCGAAGACGGCTCGCCTGGGGTCGTTGTGGGTTGGTGGGTGTGTCGTGCGTGGTGGTGCGGTTACGGTTGGTTTTCGGGTTGGGGCGAGGTGGGAGCGGGGGAGTGCGGGGTGCTGGAGCTCATATCGCTGGCGACGGTTTCGGCGATGTTGGGGACCGTGGGTGCGGGGATGGGCAACGAGGCGGGGAAGAACGCGTACCTGATGATCGGCGGGTTGGCGCGTCGGATCGCGGGGCGGGAGGTTCCGGCGCCCGAGCGGCCCGTCGAATGGGAGGGGCTGGCCCGGCTGTTGTACGAGGGCGCGGCGCGGAATCAGGAGCACGCCCGGGGGCTGGCCGAGGTGGAGGCGGTGGTCGGCAGGGCGTTGGGGCAGGTGCGTGTCCGTGCTTCTCCGCAACTGCCCGACGGTCTGCGGGGCTTCGTCGATCGTGACAAGCAGATGCGGCAGCTCACGCGTGAGGCGTCCCGCAAGTTCGACGGTCGTGCTCGGAGGGTTCAGCTGTACGGGCCCGAGGGGATGGGCGGTACGTCCCTCGCTCTGCGATGGGGCTGGCGGGAGTTGCGGCGGTATCCGGACGGGCAGCTGTACGTGGACCTGGCCCGGGTGCCGGACCCCGCCATGGCCCTCCGGCAAGCCCTTCGCAGCCTCGGGCTGGACTCGGAGGACATTCCGCCGGGTCTGGAGGAGCGGATGGATCTCTTCCGCCGGCTTGTCGCGGACCGGCGGCTGCTCATCGTTCTCGACCATGCCCGGACTGCCGCGCAGGTGACGCCTCTGCTCACCTCGGCGCCGGACGTCTTCACCATCGTCGTCGCCCACCGCCGTCTTCCCCAGGCGGATGCCGAACCGATCGAGGTGGTGCCCCTGCCCGAGCGGTACGCCGTCGAGTTGCTGACCGAGGTCGCGGGCAGGCGGACCGTCCACGAAGCCCGCGCCCGCGCCGTACTGCCGCAGGTGCTCGCCCGGTGCGGCGGATCTCCGTACGCGTTGAGGACGTTCGCGTCGCTGCTGGAGGCGATGTGTCAGGGAGAGGAAGAGATGCCCACCGAGCCCGGGAACGAGCCGGCCCACGCCGCCGCGCAGGAGCAGTACCGCACGCTCTCTCCGAGCGCCGCCCGGCTGTACCGGCTTTCGGCACTGTGGCCGTGGCCGGCGCTCGGCCCGGCCGTGGCAGGGGCCATGGCCGAGACCGGGGAGGCCGAGGCGGCCCGTCTGCTCGCCGAACTCGCGGAGAAGGGGCTGCTGGAGGAGACGGGCACCGGCCGCTACCGCTTCCGTCCCGCCGTACGCCGGCACGCCGAGCAGGCCGCCGTACGCGAGGACGGCATCCCCGCATGCTCCCGGGCCGTGGCGCGCGCGGTGGAGTCGCTGTTGTCGTTCGCGGTGCGGGCCGACCGCGCCGCCCTGCCGGAACGCTGGCACGTGGGCCCTCTGTTCAACGAGCTGCCCTCCGGCGCCTACGCGTCCAAGGGGGAGGCGATCGCCGCCCTCGGCGCCGAGCTGGGCAATCTCGTGCAGGCGGTGTTCGCCGCCGAGGAGTACCGTCTCGGCGACCTCGCGTGTCAGCTGTGTGAGGCACTGTGGGCCCTGCAGCTCAAGGACGGACGCCATGAGGAGATCCTGCCGGCGCTTCGGGTGGGCGCGAAGGTCGCCGACGACGTCTGTCCCGGCACCCGGATGGCGGGACGCATGCACACCCTCCAGGCGATGGCCCTGATCGAGTCGCGGCGGTTCGCCGAGGCGGAGATCCAGGCGGAGAAGGCCGCGGCGGCCGAGCGGCAGGCGGGGCATCCGCGCGGTCTGGCCACCGCCGTCGAGACGCTGGGCCTGGTGCGGCTGGGGCAGTGGGACTTCTCCGCCGCCCACGACCTGTTCGTCGAGGCGGACGGCATCTGGGGGCGGGTCGGTCCCGGAGACGACGGCTACGGTGACCGGCTCCGTGCCCGTGCGCTGCTGAAGCGTCACCGGGGGCGCGCGCTGAACGGTCTCGATCGCCTGGACGAGGCCGAGGAGTCGCTGGTGGAGGCTCTCGGGTTCTTCCGTGAGAAGGAGCCCTACAACACCGCGCGCACGCTCACCGATCTGGCGGACACCTACCGGCGGGCCGGGCGGCAGGCGGAGGCGCTGCCGCTGATCGACGAGGCGATCGACGCGCTCACGGGCGAGAACGCCCACTACCACGTCAATCACCTTCGGGCGCTGCGCGATCGCTGTGTGTCAGCGGACCGGGGTCTGCCCGAGTGACCGACACCTGATGTGCGGTGTGCCCGGTCCACACGGTCAGACCGTCCGTCAGGTCCGCGGGGTCCTTGCCGAGGGCCAGCCAGGCGTGCAGCGCCGAAGCGTATGCGGCCGGGTCGGCTGCCCGCGGGTCGGCGGTGAGACGCAGGAGCGCTCCGCCCCTGGTCCGCACCACGCAACCGCCGGCGGCCGTGATGTACGCGGCGAGTGCGCAGCCCGGGTGGCGTTCCAGTACCTCGGCGGTCCAGTACTCGGGCGGGCCGAGCCTCGGGTCGTCGGGTGAGCCGTATCTGAAGATCACATCGGCGAGGGCGAGGAGACCGGGGTCCAGGGTGTCCTCGTGCACCGCCGTGTGCGCGTCGCCCGGGCCCTGCGGTTCATGGCGAGGATCCGGGTAGCGGGTGACCGATACCTCCGTCGCGCCCAGCACACTCGTCAGCACCCGCAGCGGAGACGTGCGCACCGGAGGGTCGTACGCGGGCAGTGGGAGCGGGTCGAGCAGCGCCGGTGTCGTGGGCTCGGGTATTCCTATGGCGTCGTAGAAGACGCGGCGCAGACGCGCGGCCGCCTCACCCGGGGCGGAGGTCGTGAACTCGGCGGGGCCGCTCATGGGGCGGTGCGTGGCCAGCAGAGCGTCCATCTGGGGTCGCAACGGCTCGTACGGGTCCAGTCGTGGGGCCTTCCGTACGAAGTCGGCCACCGGCGAGTCGGCGGCCAGACCTGTCAGCGGTGCGGCTGCGAGCAGTGTGGGAATGCCGAGGGCGGCGGCGTAGTACGAGACCGAGCCGAAGTCGCCCACCACGACGTCCGCTGCCAGCAAGGCCTGGCGCCAGCCGTCCAGGGGGTCCACCAGCGTCAGGCCGCCGCGTTCTGCTCTGTCCAGCCATGATCGGATTTGTCCAGGGCCGTGGCCATGCCAGATGTTGGGGTGCAGTACGGCTGCGATGCGGTGCTCGTCCGCGGGGAGTTCGGCGGTCAGTCGCGGGAGGAGAGACGGCAGTACGTCCTCGTCGCCGCCGTCGCCGAACAGGGACTCAGGGTTCCATGTGGAGTTCAGCAACACGAGTCGCTGCCCGCGTTGCACGCCCAGTGCCCTGCGGAAACGCTCCCTGTACGGGCGCGCTGCCAGCATGCGGTCGAAGCAGGGGTCGCCCGCGAGTACCGCTGTCGGGGCTGCTTCGGGGCAGGCGTCGCGCAAGCGCTCGACCTGTTCGGGGTGCGACAGGACCAGTACGTCCGCGACCGGGGTGCCATCCGCCAACAGCCACTCCGGGGAAAGCCCGAAGACGGGGCCGGTCTCCGGTCTCCGGTCTCCGGTCTCCGGTCTCCGGTCTCCGGTCTCCGGTCTCCGGTCTCCGGTCTCCGGTCTCCGGTCTCCGGAGCCTTTTATTGTAGCCCGCGCCGTGGGACAATATGACCAAATCACCTTGAATGGCGTGGATTTCGCCGCCGAAGCTGGCTGACAGAGCCAGATCCACCGGGGTGTCCAACGCCTGGTCCCAGGGCAGGACCGGCACCCCCACACGCGCCAGCAACTCGCTCACCCCTGCCTGGAACGGCGACGACCCGGTGCAGGTCGCGAGGAGTTGCACGCGCAGGTCGTCACGGAACAGCGGCAGCACGTCCAGCAGGCGGGTGGCGGAGGTGACGTTGTGGACGATCAGCAGCACCTTCCGGCAATGTCCGCGCGTTGCCCAGCCGGTCGAGCCATGTCCTACCGGCACGCGGAGCCATCCGGTCCGTCCCTCGCTCACCCTGCCTCCTCGTCCTCCGCGTCGCGGCGCCACCACCCGTGTGAGCAGCCACGATAACGAGGTGTGCGGTCGGGGCGTCCGGGGGTCAGTCGCGGGAGACCTCGTGGTGGTGGCCGTCCGGGCGCGGGAGGGGTTTGAGGTCGACCTGGATGCGGTGGGTGGAGTCGTGGCTGACCGAGCCGCCCAGGCGGGCCTCGACCACGCCCAGGCGGAGGCCCGCTCCGGCCTCGCCGGTGCGGTGGAACTGGACCGCGAACTCCAGGCTGACCTGCTCCACGGTGAAGCGCCAGTCGCTCGCGGCGCCCTCGGCCTGGGCCCGGGCCAGCTCCGCGCGGACCGTGGCGATGGCCTCCGCGAGGCCGACCGGTTCGGTATCACTCATGTCAACACCCCGTCGGATTGCGATGATTGACCGATCCAGGTTCGTTCACGAGTCTAGGGACACACCATGCCTCGCGCGTAGTGTGAGGTGGCATGGGGGAATTGCGTGCGGACTGGAGGCTCCGGCTGCGGCGCGGGAGTGCGCGGGGTCCCATCTGCGGTGCCGGGGTGCTCGTCGACCAGGACACGGCGCTGACCTGTGCGCATGTGGTGCGCCGTCCGGACGCCGTGATGTGGGTGGAGTTCCCCGAGAGCGGTGGGATCGAGGGCGTGTCCGCGCGTGTTCCGTCCGGTGGCTGGCTTGCCGAGGGGGAGGGTGGGGAGGATGTTGCTGTGCTGCGGCTCGACAGTCCTCGGCCACAGGCACGGCCCGCCCGGCTGGAGACCGTCCTGTGGGGTGGCATGGAGGTGTCCGCTACCGGGTACGCGGAGGGCTTCGACGACGGGATGAGCCTGTGGGGGCGGATCGGCGGGGTCAGCGGTGAGCGGGTGCAGCTCGACGCCGTGACCAAGGCCGAGGTGGTGCGCCAGGGGTTCAGCGGGGCCGCCGTGTGCACCCGGCCGGAGGAGGGGCGGCCCGCCCGGGTGGTCGGGCTCGTCGTCAGCTGGCGGGGGGACATGGGTGAGCTGCTGCCCGAGAACAACCGGCTCGCGTTCTCCTATCTGATCCCGGTCGAGCGCATCGCCGAACTCTCGCCCCTGGTGAAGGAGTTGAGCGGGCCGGACGCCTGGGACCACGGCTTCGAGGAGCGGTTGGGGCGGTGGTTCGAGGATCCCGACGAGGAGCCGGTGAAGATCACCGTGGTGCCTCCGGGGAGTGGGAAGAGCCGGTCCCTGCGGCATCTGCTGCACCGGGCCGACCTCGTCCATCGCGGTGGCGGCTCCAGTAGACCGGACCTCGCCGACCATGCCCTGGGCCATATCGCGTTCCCGCCCGGGCAGTACCTGGCGTACTGGGACTGGCTGCTCGGCGCCCGGCCTCAGCCCCGGCCCGGGCCCGCACCGGCGTCCGGTCCCGCGGCCGTGTCTGGTCCCGCGGCCGTGTCCGGGCGTGGGGTCACTGTTCTTGTCGACGGGCTCGACGAGGAGCGCGAGCCGGGGCCGCTGATCGAACTCCTCGCCCGATTACGGTCGTTCGGCTTCCGGTTGCTGCTGGTCTTCCGGCACGAGGGCGGTACGGGCTGGACCGCCGCCCGGGACGAACTCCTCGCGCCCGCGCTCCTCGCCCACGCCGACACGCTGCTCGCCCGGCTGGAGCGGGCGGAGTTCAGCCGCGCGGTCCGGCACGGCGTCGTCGACAGCGCCTCCCTCGGCTCGCTGACCGAGACGGCCGACCGGCGCAGAGGCGAACGCCGGCTGATCGGCGAGACCAGGGATCCGCAGCTACGGCTCGCCCGCTCCCGTGAGCTGATCAGAACCCTCCGCGCCGACCTGCGGCGCTCCGGAGAACGGGGATGAACTCCGCCGCCGGAAAAGGAAAAGGAAAGGGACAAGAGCAAGGGCAGGGGCAGGGGCAAGGGGCAGGACCGGGGCGTGCGCGGGGGCAGAAGGACGAGCGCGCGCTTGCGCAGGGGCGTGCGCAGGGGCGTGCGCGGGGGCAGGGGCAGGCGCGTGCGCAGGGCCAGCAGAGAGACCAGGGACAGCAGGGACGGCCAGGGCAGCCGGGAGGGCCAGGGCAGCCGGGACAGCCAGGGCAGCCGGGACTGCGGCAAGAGCGCGCGCAGGGGGACGGGTACGAGAACACGCGCGGGTACGGGCGCGGGCGTGCGCCGGGGCGGGCGGCGGATGGCGGGTCGGGCCAGGCGGCGGATGGCGGCCCGGGGGCCGTCTGTCCGCATCGGCGGTTCAGCGGTGCCCCTTGCGGCGGCATCGTCCTGCCCACTGGTCACTGCGCCGAGTGCGGGCGGGCGGTGGACGGGCCCCGGCTGCCCGCGCTGCCGGCGGAGCCGCGTGAGTTCGGCCCGGCCGAGCTGCTCGCGCTGCCCGAGCGGGTGCCGCGTCCCGCGCAGGAACGCCTCATCCATCCCGAGGCTCCGCTGCGCGTCCGTATGGTCTGCTCGTCCCCCGAGTGCGGGATCGCCTTCGCGCCGCCGTACACCGTGGGGCCGGTGCCGGTCGAGGGGTACTGTCCGGCCTGCGGCGAGCCGTACTCGTACCGGCCCGAACTCGCCGAAGGCGATGTGCTGCGCGACCAGTACCGGATCATGGGGCCCATCGCGCACGGCGGGCAGGGCTGGGTCTATCTCGCCGAGGACACGCATCTCGGTGACGTCGTCGCCGTCAAGGGCATGCTCAACCGCTACGAGCGGGACGGGGCCCGGCTCGCCGATGTCGAACGCCGCAACCTCGTCGCCATCCGGCACCCCCGTATCGTCCAGATCCGCGACTTCGTCGCCCGGCGCGACGACACCGGGCAGGTCACCGGCGGGTACATCGTCATGGACGACGTCGGCGACGGCACCCTCGACAAGGTCGTCAAGGAGACTCGGCGCGGGGAGTCCGTCCTCGACATCGAGCACGTGGCCGCGTACGGCTGTCAGATCCTCGAAGCCCTCGTCCATCTGCACGCGGGGGGTGAGAAGGGCTTCGTCTACGGGGACATGAAGCCCTCGAACGTCGTGCACCACGGGGACGGCGTCAAGGTCATCGATCTCGGCGGGATGCGCGAGCACGGCCAGAGCCAGCCGCCCGCCCATGTCACACCCGACTACATGGCGCCCGAGACGGCGTCCGCGCCCATGCCCACCACCGCGCACGATCTGCACACGGTCGGTGTCACCCTGCGCGAACTCGCCGGCTGGGCCGTCGACGAGGTACCCGGCCTCGGCACCGCCTCCTTCCGGGGGGTCGTCGAGCGCGCCACGCGAGGCGACCCCGGGCTGCGGTTCGCCGACGCCCGGGAGATGGCGGGCCAACTGCGGGGCGCGCTGCGGGAGATCCGCGCCCTGCGCGGCAAGAGCGACCCGCCCGAGCCCTCCGACTACTTCTGGCCCTCTCCGCAACTGCTCGGCGCCCGGCTCGGCACGGTCCCCGGCATCGAACACTGGCTCGACCGCCCGCCCCGCGACCGCTACGACCCGCCCCTCGCCCCCACCCTCGACCTGGGCGCCCCCACCCCCACCGAGATCGCCCGGCGGCTGCCGGTGCCCCGGCGCTACCCCGGCGATCCGCAGACCGCGCGGTTCGAGGTCAGCAGCGGCTACGACCCCGGCCGCCTCCTCGACCAGGAGGACGGCAGACCGCCCTCGGTGGAGATCCGGCTGCACAACGTACGGGTCCTGCTGGGCCGGGACACCCAGGACGGCCGGGACGATCTGGAGCGGGCGCAGGAGGAACTCGACACCGCCGACTCCATCCCCGGGCCGTCCGCCGTGCGCCGGTGGCGGCTGGAGTGGCACCGCGCGCTGGTCGCGCTGCGCCGCGCCGGTCTCGACGACGATCCGCGCCGGGTCGCCGAGGCCAAGGGGCACTTCGCCCGGGTCCGCCTCGAACTGCCCGGCGAGTACGCGCCCAAGCTGGCCCTCGCCTACTGCGGGGAGCGGCTCGGCGACGACACCGCCGGGCCCACCGCGAAGGAGCTGTACGAGGCCGTGTTCGCCCGCAACCCCGCGCACGGTGGCGCCGCGCTCGGTCTCGCGCGGCTCGCGCTCCGCGCGGGCGACCGGCGCGCGGCCCTCGACGTCCTCGGCCGGGTGCGCCCCGGCACCCTGGACCACACGGTCACCCGGATCGCCTCGCTGCGCATCCGTGCGGCCCGGCTGCCCCGCGCCGGCGATCCGCTGCCCGAGCCCGCCGAGGTCGACGCGGCGCTCGCCGAACTGCGCGGCCTCGTCCGCCGGGAGCCCGGGGCGGGCGGGCCGAGCCTGTCCGAGGACGAGGCGCTGCGCCTCGGCACCGAGCTGCACGAATGGAAGCTGGACGCGCTGTACAGCCGCGACGACCGGCCCGGGCCTCGGGGAGAGGGCGGTGGCGGAGGGGCCGACATCCGCGGGCTGCGGCGGCTCGGTGCGCAGGAGCGGGAGTTGCGCGCGCGGATCGCGTCGCACTACCGGCAACTGGCCGCCCGGCACGGGGATTCGGCCGCCGCGCATGAGCACCTTGTGGATCTCATGCAGGCGGTGCGGCCGCAGACGGTGGTGTGAGTGGTGTGAGTGGTGTGAGTGGTGTGCGTGGTCTGAGTGGTGTGGGTGGTGTGAGTGGTTGTGGTCGGGTGCGGGTTCGGTGGGGCTTCTCGCGCAGTTCCCCGCGCCCCTTGAGGGCCTGCGGCCCCCACGGGCCGACGGAGGAGGGACCGTGAGGGACGACATGAGCAGACACGACGGTGGGCGGCTCGGGAGTCGTACGAGTGGGCACGGCCGGTCGGTGCGGCCGGAGATCCGGTTGCGGGTGGACCTCGGGGGTGATCTGCGGCCGCACCGCAGCGCGAAGATCGAGGCGCATCTGCGGGTGGACGTCACCGCCGGGGGCGCGCCCGCCGAACTGCCCGCGATCGAACTCGCCGTGGTCATCGCGGTGGACGTGGCCGAGCCCCTGCGGGCGGCCGTCCGGCACGCGCTGCCGGCCGCGTTGCGGGCCCTGCCCGACGGCATCTCCTTCACCGTGCTCGGCGCGGGGCCCGAGCCCGTGCGCTGTCATCCGGGGGGCGACACCGAGTGGGCCGTGGCCGACACGTACGAGAAACGGCGGGCCGCCTTCGCCGCGGGCGCGATCCCGCTGCACCGGGACGGCCCGCGCCCCGCCGGGTACGCCGTCTGGGCCGCCGGGGCGCGCGCCCTGCTCGCCGCGCGCCCCTTGTCCGTACGGCATCTGCTGCTGATCACCGACGGCAGCAGCGCGCCCGGCGGGACCCGGCGCGACGAGGAACCCGACAGGGACCTCGACAGGGAACTCGAAGAGGAACTCGACTTCTGTGCCGGGCACTTCACCTGCGATGTGCTTGCCGTGGGCGCGGACTGGACCCCGGAGCCGCTGCTGACGCTCGCCGAACGGCTGCACGGCTCCGCCGAGTTCGTGGACGACGGCCTCGGCCAGGCGATCACCGCCGCGATCCGGCGGCTGCGCCGGGTGCACACGCCGCAGTTGCCGATCGAGGTGACCGTACGGCCCTCGGTGCGGCAGGTCGCGCTGAACGAGAAGGCGCCCCGGCCGCACCGGCTCGGCGGGCTGCCCCGGCCCGGCCGGCCGCACCGCTGGAGCTTTCCGACGTACCAGTGGGAGGAGGGCGGCCGCGACTATCTGCTCACCCTCGTCGCCGACGCCGACCACGATCCGCTGGAGACGTATCTGCAGTTCGCCATGGTCTCCGTCGGCGATGTCCACGCGGCCGTCGTCGCCCGCTGGCACCGCCCGGACCTGCCGCCGCCCGACCTGCCGGCGGGCGCTGCCAGTGTGCGCGACCAGAAGTCGACCACCGTGATGCGGGAGGCCCTGCGCCGGGGGCTCGTCGCGCTGGGGGAGGAGCGACGGGACGCCGCGAAGGGGCTCCTGGGGCAGGCCGCGCGCCTCGCGGACCGGTTCGGCGCGGACTGGGTGCTGGACGAGATCCGCGCGGTCGCCGACATCGAGGACGCGCCCGCGGCACGGGTCCGGCTGCGCTCGGCTGTCGCCGCCGACACGCTCGGGCCGATGATCCTGCGCGCCGGGTCCCGGCCCGTGCCCCTGACCGACACCGGCGGTCCACGGCCGGGCCCGCGCTGCGGCCGGTGTTCCACCCCGGCCGGGGCCGAGGCGCGGTACTGCGTCGGGTGCGGGGAGAAGCTGCTGTGACGGGCGGGGTGGACAGCGGGTCGGGGGTGCGGGGGTTGTGGGCGGGGGCGGTCGGGGGCGTTGCCAGGTGCGCTGTCGGGTGGGTTGTCAGGTGCGCAGGCGGGTGGGTTGCCGGGTGCGGTCTCGGGTGTGTTGTCGGGTGCGGGTTCGGTGGGGCTTCTCGCGCAGTTCCCCGCGCCCCTGAGAAGCAGGGGCTGCGCCCCCTGCTTCTCAGGCCCGCGGAAGCCCGGTTGCTCAGGGGTGCGGGCAGCCGCGCGGCCAGGAGGCCGCTGTGACGGCCGGGCGGGGCGCCTCGCGTGGTCGGCGTTTTCTTGCCGCCCCTCTTCGTGGGTTCTCCCCCGGCGCGTTCTGGCGGGCGCGGCTGAGCGGGTGGCGGACCCGGCGGCTGCTGGAGGCGCATCTGCTGGTGCTGACGGTGTGCGCGCTCGTGGCGGCCGGGGCCCTGGTCATGTCGTGCCGGCAGATCCAGGGCGGCGCCGGGGCGCTCGCCGACGAGGAGGCGCCCGCCGTGCAGGGACTGGCCGCCACCCGGCTCGCGGTGTTGCGCGCCGACTACGAGGCCCGTGAACTGGAGAAGTTGAAGCTCGACGACGTGGCGGGCTCGGGCGAGACCTACCGGGCCCAGCTCTCCGCCGCCGACCAGGGGCTGTCCCGGATCGCCGACCGGACCGACCAGGACCTCGGCACCGTCAACGGGCTGCTCGCCACCTACAGCAACTCCCTCACCTCGGGTACGGCCCTGTACCGGGACCAGCCGCTCATGCGCGCGCAGAAGCTCGCCGAGGCGCGCTCGCTGCTCGTCCGGCAGGGCGTGGGACTCGTCCCCCGGCTGCACGACATGCAGCGGAACCAGATGCGGCACGCCGAGGCCACCGCCACCGAGGGGTGGTTGCAGCGGAGTGGCTGGTGGACCGCGGAACTCGCCCTGGCGGCCCTGGCGTTGGTCCTGTTCTCCGCGCTGTTCGTGCTGCGCGACCGCTGCGGCCGGGACTGGAACCCGTATCTGCTGGCGGCCTTCGCGCTGACCGTGCTGCTCGCCGTCGTCCCGCTGCTGACCATGGCGTCCGCGCAGGACGACCTGGACAGGGTGGTCGCGGATCTGGGGGAGATCACCAAGGTGTCCCGGGAGCCCTGCTGCGACGAGGGGCTGGCCGACGCCCAGCAGATCGTCACGGAGAGGTCCGCGGACGTCCGACGGGTCCTCGCCGACGACACCTGGACCGACCGGGTCCACCAGGGCACCCTCACCGGCGGCCTGCTGATCGTCGTCCTGCCGGCGGCGGGGCTCGGCATCCGGCTCGACAGCGACTACTGGAGGCGGCGGTGAGGCCGTGGAGCGGGCGGGTGAGGCGGCGATGACCGCGTACGGCGGGCGGGGGAGGTGGCGATGACTCGGCGGTTCAAGGTGCTGGTGTTGCTCGTGGTGCTGCTGCTGGTGTGCGCGGGCGGGATGGTGGCGGTGTGGTCGGAGCGGGACGACGAGCCGGTGACCATCCTCGGGCCGTGGACGGACGCCCAGGGGAGGCAGTTCGAGGAGGTGCTGCGGAGCTTCGGCATCCCCTTCCGGTACCAGGGCACCGCGGCCCAGCGCGAGGTGCTGCTGTCCAAGGTGCAGTCGGGTGAGCCCCCGGACATCGCGATCATGCCGGGCGTCGGCGAACTCGCCGAGTACGCCGGGCAGAACCGGCTGCAGCCGCTGAACGACCTCTACGCGGAGGAGGAGTACGGCGCCCCCTGGAACCCGGTGAGCGGGCCCTCCGAGGACGCGTACTGGGTCCCGGTCAAGGCCGACCTGAAGAGCATCGTCTGGTACCGCGAGGGCGAGCGCCCTGCGAACTCACCCGCCCCCTTGGGGAGTTGGTGCATCGGTATGGGGGACGACGGTGCCTCCGGCTGGCCCGGCAGCGACTGGATCGAGGACCTCGTCCTGCAGCGGGAGGGCCCGGACGTCTACGGCGGGTGGGCGCTGGGCGACGGCGCGGTGCCCTGGACGGGGACCGAGGTGCGCAGCGCGTGGGAGGCGTGGGCCGGGCTGCTCCGGCAGGACGAGGCGGCGGCCGGGCGCGCCCTGCTCACCGACCATCGCGGCGCGTCCGGCGGGCACGGTCTGCTCTTCGGCGCGGCGTACGGCTGTGCCCTGGAGCACCAGGGCTCCTTCGCCCGCTCGTTCTACGGGCCCAAGCGGCGGGAGGCGGGCCTGATGGACTCCGCCCCGCTGCTGCCCGGCGGCGGTTACCGGGTCCGAGCCCATGAGGTGACCGGGGACTTCGCCGCGCTGTTCGGCGACCGCGCCCGGGCCCGCGACCTCATCGGACGGCTGGCCTCCCGGGAGGGCCAGCAGAAGTGGGCCGAGACGGCGGACGTCTTCTCGGCGAACCGGCGGGTACGGCCGGGGGACAGCCCCCTCGAACGGCAGATCGCCCGGCGTCTCACCGGCACGGGCCCCCGCTGCCTCGACGCCTCCGACGTCATGGCCCCCGCCGTCCGCGACGCCTTCTACGAGGCCGTTCTCCTCACCATCGCCCGCGCGGCGTCCGGGGAGGACCTCGACGTTGCTGGGCTGCTGGCCGACGTACAGAAGGTGGCGGACGCACAGCCGGACCGGGCGCCGGCGCTGCGGAGGGTGTGCAGCGCGTAGGGGGTGGGTGGGTTCGGGGGCGTGTAGTGGGTGGGGTTCGGGACGCCGAGGGTGCGGTGGAAGTGGGGGCGGAGGGGCCGGGGCTGGGCGAGGGCTAGGGCTAGGGGGGCTAGGACTAGGGCTAGGGCTGCGGTGGTGGTGGCGGGGGGTCGGTCGGGGTGCCCGGGACGATCAGGCCCGTTTCGTATGCCACCACCACGGCCTGGGCGCGGTCGCGGAGGCGGAGTTTGGCGAGGATGCGGGCGACGTGCGTCTTGACGGTGGCCTCGCTGAGGCGGAAGTGGGCGGCCAGTTCGGTGTTGCTGAGGCCGGTGGCGAGGGAGCGGAGGACCTGGAGTTCGCGGGGGGTGAGCGGGGCCAGGTCGCGGTGGAGGGCGGGGGTCTCCGGGGTGGGGGCGACAAAGCGTTCGATCAGGCGGCGGGTGATGGCGGGGGAGAGGAGCGCGTCACCGGTGCGGGCCAACCGGACGGCCGCCACGAGGTGTTCGGGGGTGACGTCCTTGAGGAGGAAGCCGCTGGCGCCGGCCGTGAGGGCCGCGTAGACGTAACGGTCCAGGTCGAACGTGGTCAGCATGACCACGCGGGGCGGGTCGGGGACCGCGCCGGAGAGGATGCGGCGCGTCGCCTCCAGGCCGTCCGTGCCCGGCATACGGATGTCCATCAGGACCAGGTCGGGGCGTGTGCGGTGGACCGCCTCCAGCGCCTGGTCGCCGTCGGCCGCCTCGGCGACCACGTCGATGCCGTCCGCCGACAGGATCATGCTGAACCCGGTCCGCACGAGGGCCTGATCGTCGGCGATCACCACGCGGGGGCGGTCCGCCTCGACGGTTGGCCGGGCGTGGGGGTGGCTGACCGTCATGACGGGGTCCGGGAGGTGGGCGGGGTGGTGGGGGGTAGGGGGTTGCTGGGTGGGGTTGTGCCGGAAGGTTCGGTGGGTTCGGTGGGTGGGGGAGGTGCGTCGGGAGGGGTGGTGGGTAGCGGGATGACCGCTCGTACGCGGTAGCCGCCGGTCGGGCGGGGGCCCGTGTGGAGGGTGCCGTGGTGGAGGGCGAGGCGTTCGCGCAGGCCCAGGAGGCCTCGGCCCGTGCCGGTCGTGGCCGCGGGTGCGGGGGTGCCGCCGGTGTCCGTGATCTCCAGGCGCAGCGCGGTGGGCGTGTGGTCGACGGTGACTCGTACCCGGGCGCCCTCGGCGTGCTTGAGCGTGTTCGTCAGGGCCTCCTGGACGACGCGGTACGCGGCCAGGTCGGCGCCCGGTGACAGCGGGGACGCCGGGGTGCCGGTGACCGTCAGCTCGACGGGGACGCCGGAGGCGCGCACGCGGTTGGTGAGAGCCGGGAGTTGGGCCAGTCCCGGTTGCGGGGCCAGCTCCGTGTCGACGGTGGGGGTGGGGTGGGAGAGGGCGGCGGAGACGGCTGCCGCTGTGTCCGTACCGGCTGCCGCCATGTCCGTACTGGCCGCCGCGTCCGTGTCGCCCGCCGCTATGTCCGTGCCGGCCGCCGCCGTGTCCGTGCCGACCGGTGTCACGTTCGTTCCGGCCGGTGTCACGTTCGTTCCAACCGGTGCTGCGTCCGTTCCGACCGGTGTCACGTTCGTTCCGCCCGGTGCTGCTTCCGTTCCGGCCGCCCCCGCGTCCGTTCCGGCAGGCGTCGCCCGGGGGCCGGTCGGTTCCTCCCCGGTCGGCGTGGCCCACCGGCGGGTCGGCGTGGCCCATCGGCCGGTCGGCCTCTCCCCGGTCGGTGTCACCGACGGGCCGGTCGGTGTCGTCCTCGGGCCGGTTGGTGCCGCGTACCGGCCGGTCGGAGCCGCGTACGGGCCGGTCGGAGCCGCGTACGGGCCGGTCGGAGCCGCGTACGGGCCGGTCTGGGGCTCGGGTGGGGTGGTCGGGTTGCGGGGCGGCGGTGTGGTGGGGGTTTCGTCGGGCATGGTCAGCAGGCCCATGACGTGGCGGAGTTCGGTCATTGCCGTGCGGCCGCCCGACTCGACGGCGAGGAGGGCCTCGCGGGCGCGGTCGGGGGCGGTGTCCATGATCTTGCGGGCCGCGCCCGCCTGGATGACCATCACGCTCACATTGTGGGTGACGATGTCGTGCAACTCCCGGGCGATACGCGACCGTTCGTGCTCGACGGCGAGACGGGTCGCCGCCTCCTGCTGCTCCTGGAGAGCGTGCACCCGCTGCTTCCAGATGTGGATCGCGTTGGCCCCGAGCCCCACCCCGAGCAGGACCAGGAACGGGATCACCCCCGGGGTGACGTACGGGAAGTTCTCCTCGGCGAACGTCGCGATCAGGGCGGCGCCCGCCACGAGACCGATGAGCGCGCGCAGCCGGTACGGGCTGTGGACCGCCGCGCTGTACGCGGCGACCAGGCAGGTCAGGAACGTGTACGTGGTCGTCTCACCCGCTCCCGGCCGCTGGTTGAACACCATCGTCGTGACGATCACCGCGCAGAACGCGGTCAGCGGATAGCGGCGGCGGACCAGCAGCGGCAGCGCGGTCAGGGCGGCGAGGAGCAGCTGCCAGGTGTGGGGCGCACCGAGGTCCCGCGTCGGATACGGCGGTGTCGGCAGCGGTGGCGGCACGGGCAGCTCCGGCCCGGCTCCCGGGAACGGTGTCAGCACCTCGTGCGGCAGGTGCGGGATCATGTCCACGCCCTGCGCCAGCGTGGCGGCGACCGTACAGGCGGCCAGCAGGAAGGCGAGGCAGGCGTCGGCCGTCCACGCCCACCGGGAGAGGCGGGGCAGCGGGCCCTTGGCACGGAGGAGGGGCGACAGGCCGTACCGCCGGGACCGTACGAGCGCCGCCCGCGCGGCCGCCCACCCCCCGTCCCGCCGGGATCGTACGAGCGCCGCCCGCACGGCCACCCACCCCCCTACCGCCCAGGCCACCACCGCCCGGGCAGCCGATGGCCCGGCTGCCGCCGAACCAGCGGCAGCGGCTGCCGTCGACCCCGTCGCCGTCTTTCGCGTCTCCCCGCCGCCCATGGGAGCAGTGTGGCAAGCGGCGGCGGGCGTCACATCCGTCGTGGTGGGGACGGGGCGTACATCGTCCGCGTACATCTCGGGGATGACGTGCGCGCGGGGTCCGTCCGGTGCGGCAGCGGGGTTCGTCGTCGAGGCCGACGACCGGGGGCGGGGGCCGTCCCTAGCGTCGGGGCCACACGTCAACCACCTTTCTGGGGAGGCCCCGTGGGGACCACCACGACCCCGTCCACCGCCGCGTCCGCCACCGGCGCCGCGCCCGTCATCGACATCCGTGAGGTGAGCAGGGCGTACGGCGGTGAAGGGCCGCCCGCGCTCGACGGGGTCTCGCTACGGGTGCGGGCCGGGGAGGCGGTGAGCGTCATCGGGCCCTCGGGGAGCGGCAAGTCGACGCTGCTCAACCTCATCGCCGGGCTGGACCGGCCGAGTTCGGGCAGTGTCACGGTCGACGGGGTACGGGTGGACCGGCTGGGGGAGGCCGGGTCGGCGCGGTACCGGCGGGCCAAGGTCGGGATGGTCTTCCAGTTCTTCCATCTGCTGGAGGACCTGAGTGTCGTCGACAATGTGCTGCTGCCCGCCCAACTGGCGGGCCTGAGCGGGGCGGAGGCCCGGCGGCGGGCGGCGGAGTTGCTGGAGTACCTCCGCGTCGACCGGCACGCCGACGCGTACCCCGGGCGGTTGTCGGGCGGCGAACGGCAACGGGTCGCCGTGGCCCGCGCGTTGATGAACCGCCCGGCCCTGCTCCTCGCCGACGAGCCCACCGGCGCGCTCGACACGGCGTCCGGCGACGACGTCCGCGCCCTCCTCACCGAACTCCACGCGGACGGCCAGACGATCGTCCTCGTCACCCACGACCCGCGCCTCGCCGAGTCCTGCGCGAACCGGACGGTGGAGCTGGTGGACGGCCGGATCGTGCGGGACGTGGTGCGTGACACAGCGCATGGCGGGGCTCATGACGCGGTGCGCGGCACGGCGGCGGTGGAGCGGTGAGCGCGCTCGGGCGGGTGGTGCGGGCCGGGGTGGGGCGGCGGCGGGTGCGCACCGTGGTGATGGTGCTGACGACGTGGATGGCCGTGACCGCGTCGGTGCTGGCGGTCGGGCTGCTCGTCGCCGCGCGGGCGCCCTTCGACCGGGCGTTCGCGGAGCAGCGCGGTGCGCATCTGACCGGGCAGTTCGACGGGACGAGGGTGACGGCGGCGCGGCTCGCGGCCACCGCCGACGTGCCCGGGACGACCGCCGTGGCCGGGCCGTTCCCGGTCGTCTCGGTACGGCCCCGGACCGTCACGGGGTCCGACTTCGTGCCGGCCGGGGTGGAGCTGCCGCCGCTGACCGTCGTCGGGCGGAAGGACGCGGGTGGACCCGTCGACGAGATCGACCTGGTCGAGGGCGAGTGGGCCACCCGGCCGGGCGAGATCGTCCTGGCCGACGGCAGCGCGCCCCTGCGGCCGGGCGACCGCCTGACCGTCCCCGACGCGCCGGGCGGCCCGACCCTGACCGTCGTCGGCATCGCCCGCTCGGTCACCGGCACGGGGGATGCCTGGGTCACTCCGGCCCAGGCGGAGGGGCTGGTGGGGGAGAGCGCCGGGGGCGAGGGTGTCGGCGCCGGGAGTCGGGCGGGCGCCGGGGCCTCGTACGAGATGCTCTACCGCTTTCGGGACGCCGCCACCGAGGCCGATGTCGCCGCCGCGCGGGCCGCGATCGTGGCGGCCGTGCCGGAGGGGGCGCTGAGCGGGGCGCGGTCGTATCTGACCGTGCGGCAGGAGGAGACGGCGAACGCGATGGCCTTCGTACCGTTCCTGGCGGCCTTCGGGGTGCTCGGGCTGTGTCTGTCGGTGCTGGTGATCGGGATCGTGGTCGGTGGTGCGGTGGGGGCGGCGACCCGGCGGATCGGGGTGCTCAAGGCGCTCGGGTTCACGCCCGCGCAGGTCGTACGGGCGTATGTGGCCCAGGCGTTGCTGCCGGCGGTGGTCGGCTGCGTCCTCGGGGTGGCGCTCGGCAACGCGCTGGCCGTGCCGGTGCTGAAGGAGGTCGGGGAGGCGTTCGGCGCACCGGCCGGGGGGATCCCGGTGTGGGTGGACGCCGCCGTCCCCGGCGCCGCACTCCTGCTGGTCACGGGCGCGGCCCTGCTCCCGGCCCTGCGCGCCGGCCGCCTGCGGACGGTGCAGGCGATCGCCCTCGGGGGCGGCGCCGGGGGGAGTGGCTGGGGGGACGCCGGGCGCGGGGGCGGGACTTGGACGAAGGCGGGAAGCGGGACGGGGACGGGGATGGGGACTGGGACGGGGACAGGAAGCGGGACGGGGGCTGGAGCGGGGGACGGATCCGGGCTTGGCCGTGGGCGGCCGACGCGACGGTTCACAGGCGGCCGGTTCGCGACCAGACGATTCGCCGTCGACCGGCACACAGCGGACGAGTCCATCGTCGACCGGCTAGTGGCGGACGAGTCCACCGTCGACCGGCTCGTAGCGGACGAGCCCACCGTCGGCCGGTCCGCAGCCGATGAGACCGCAGTCGACCAGTCCACAGCCGATGAGTCCGCAGTCGACCAGTCCACCGACCGTCAGTTCACG
This sequence comes from Streptomyces sp. NPDC107538, assembly GCF_055657445.1. Taxonomy (NCBI): domain Bacteria; kingdom Bacillati; phylum Actinomycetota; class Actinomycetes; order Kitasatosporales; family Streptomycetaceae; genus Streptomyces; species Streptomyces sp. NPDC107538. The sequence goes on from NZ_JBVKAY010000003.1 coordinate 821,877, forward strand.
GTCGCCCGCGTCCGGACCGGGCGTGTCCCGACCGGGCGTGTCCCGATCGGGCGGTTCACGGGCAGGCGGTTCACGGGCAGGCGGTTCGTGGGCGGTCGGTTCGCGGGTGGTCGGTTTGTGACTCGGGGTTTCACGACTGGCCGGTTCACCGCCGCTCGGCTTGCGGCTCGGTTGCCGTTGTCGCGGGCTGTGGGGCTTGGGCTGGCGTATCCGTTCGCTCGGCCCGGGCGGGCGGTGACGGTGGGGGCGGCGGTGGCCTTCGGTGCTGTGTCGGTCACCTTCGCCGTGGGGCTCGCGCTGACGTTGGGCGCGGTTCAGGAGGGCCGCATGCTCGACCCGGCCGGGTCGGTCGTCGTGGAGGCGGGCGGCGGGCAGGGGCCGCCCGGTGCGGAGGTCGTACCGGCGGACGGGGACGGCCGGGCGGCGGAGAAGGCCGATCCGGCGGCCGTGGCCGCCGTGCTCCGTGCCCAGGACGGCACCGAACGGTTCTACGGCACCGCCCAGGCCCAGGTCGGCGCCTCCGGGGTCACCGGCGCGACGACCGTCATGGCGTACGAGGGCGACTCGGCGTGGGGAGCCCCCGGGCTGGTCTCGGGGCGCTGGCTCGACGGGCCGGGCCAGGCCGTGGTCACCGGCCGGTTCCTGACGGCCGCCGGGATCGGGGTGGGGGACACGGTGACCCTCACGGACCAGGGCCGGCGCGCCACCGTACGGATCGTCGGCGAGGCCTTCTTCACGCAGGGCGAGGGGATGGTGCTGCTCACCTCGACCGCCACGCTCACCGAACTCGGGCTGGGGGAACAGGCGTTGCCGGGCCGGTTCTACGTACGGACGGCGTCCGGCACCGACCCTGCCCAGTACCTGGACGCGCTCAACCGTGCCCTCGACGACGCGGGTCTCGGTGCCTTCGCCCACCGCGACACCGGTAACTCCTCCAGCGTGATCGTGGCCATGGACGCGCTGATCGGGACGCTCACGCTGATGCTCGTCGTGGTCGCCGGGCTGGGCGTCCTCAACACGGTCGTGCTCGACACCCGCGACCGCGTCCGCGACATCGGCGTCCTCAAGGCCCTCGGAATGACACCCCGCCAGACCGTCGCCATGGTCGTCACGTCCGTCGCCGGGGTCGGCCTGCTCGCGGGGCTGGTGGCCGTACCGGCGGGGATCGCCCTGCACCGGGCCGTCGCCCCCTTCATGGCCGACGCCGTCGGCATGACCCTCCCGACCACCCACCTCACCGTCTACGGCCTCCCCGTACTCGCCTCCCTCGCCCTCGGCGGCCTCCTCATCGCCGTGACAGGCGCGCTTCTCCCAGCGAGCTGGGCGGCGAGGACGGACACGGCGACGGCGCTACGGACGGAGTAGAAGGGGGCAGGGGCCACTCGTGTGGAGGCCTCCGGCGAGGAGGCGGGGCCGTTGCGAGGGGGCTGGCGATGGGGCTGCCGGCGAGGAGGCGGGCCCCGGCGAAGGGTCTGCCAACAAAGGGGCCGTCGGGACAGAGACCGTCGGCACAGAGACTGTCGACACAGAGGCTGTCGGCAAGAAGGCGGGGCCGCTGGTGCGGAGGCCGTCGGCGAGGGGGCCGTTTGCGGAGGAGGTGGCCGGCGATGGGGCCGCAGTTGAAGCGCGCGCTGGCGAAGCGGCCGCCGTGGAGAGGCCGCGCGTGAAGAGGAGAGGACAGAGGACCCTCGGCGCGGTCGCGCAGTTCCCCGGGCCCCTGAAAAGCAGGGGCGGCGCCCCCTGCTTTCGCCCCTGAGCGGCCGCAGGCCCTCAAGGGGCGCGGGGAACTGCGCGAGAAGCCCCACCGAACCCGCACCCGACAACGCGCCCCACCCAGTGGACCGTGCCGAAGGAGCAGGCCGCCGTCGTGTCGGACGAGGTGGCCGCGCACAAGCGGCTGTTCCCGAGCAGCAACCGCCCCACCCAGCCGCTGAACAACCGCGAGGTCACCGTCGTGGAGGACTGACCTCACGGTTCCGGGACCCGGCGGCGGGGGCTGGGCCCGGCGGCGGGGGCCGGGGCCGGAGGCGGGCAACACCCCTTCAATCGGCAACGGCGGCCCGGGCGTTGACCCGCCCCGGACGCACCAGCAGAATGAGCGCGCAACCGCGCCTGAGAGCGCTCTCACGGTGTCGCTCCGGGCGTGCCCCCGTACTCCGTCCGTCCGGTACGCGCACCGGCCCTCCCGGGCCGCCCAACAACTTACGGAGACCCATGACCGGCAGACAAGGCAGCCCGGCGGTCAGCCGCCGCACCCTCCTCGGCACCGGCCTCGGGGCCGCGGCGGCGCTCACCGTCGCGGGCACGGGCGCGGGGACGGCCCACGCGGCGCCCGGGACGTCCGGGAGCACGGCCCGGCGGCGCGGACAGGCCTTCCTCGCCGCCGCCATGGACGCCTACCCCGACCACGGCACCGTCCGACTGACCCAGAGCTACACCGACCAGGCGGGCCTGTTCAGCACGGCCTTCACCTATGACAACGCGCTCGCGATCCTCGCCCACCTCGCCGTGGGCACGGCGGACGGCCGGGCCAGGGCGGTCGCGCTCGGGGACGCGCTGATCTACGCCCAGGAGCACGACCCGGCGTACGACGACGGCCGACTGCGCCAGGCGTACAACGTCGGGCCGTACGTCTACTACGACGGCGTACCGCAGCCCGACGGATTCGTGCGGGCGGACGGGACGGCCAACGTCGGCACCCAGTTCGGCTTCACGGGGACGGCCGTCGGCGACATGGCCTGGGCGGGGATCGCGCTGAGCGCGCTGGCCCGGCGGACCGGGGCCCGGCGGTTCCTCGCCGCCGCGGTGCGGATCGGGGAGTGGATCGAGCGGACCGGCCGTACCGACGAACCCCTCGGCGGCTACAAGTTCGGCGTGAACGGGGCGAACGAGAAGCTGCCGTTCACCTCGACCGAGCACAACACCGACCTGATCTGCCTCTTCGGACGCCTCGCACGGCTCACCGGCGACCGGGTGTGGAGCGAGCGCCGCGCACGGGCCGAGGCGTTCGTGCAGGGCATGTGGGAGCCGGGCCGGGGCGCGTCCGGCGGCTTCTTCTACACCGGCACCAACGACGGCGTCACCGTCAACACGTCGCCGATCCCCGAGGACACCCAGACCTGGACCCACCTCGCGCTCGACTCGAAGCGCCACTCCCGCTCCCTCGACTGGGCGGCCCGGGAACTGGCCGTCCTCGACCACGCCGAGCGCCGCAACAGCACGGTCCCCGCCGGGCAGTCGTACGAGGGTGTCACCTTCAGCTCCGCCAGTCTGCTCGCGAACGAGGACGCGCCCATCGCCGAGTTCCAGCCCAAGCCGAACCGCAACGGCGTGTGGTTCGAAGGCACCGCCCATCTCGCGCTGGCCCTGCGCGACCGGGGCGCGCGTGGTGATGAGACGCGCGCCCGGCGCCTCCTCGCCTCCCTCGAACGCGCCCAGGACCTCCTCGGCACCGACCAGACCGTCGGCGGCCGGGCCCTCCCCGCCCGCTCCGGCGTCGTCTCGGCCAGCAGCCCCCTCGACACGGGCTTCGGCTTCGGCTACTACCCGTACCGCCACACGGGCGCGACGGCCTGGTACCTGATGGCCGCGACGCGCTCGAACCCGCTCCGGGCCTGACGACGGCCGGTCCACCCCGGCCGTGTCAGCCCGGGGTGGACCAGCCGTCGGCGAAGTCGCAGAGCCGGGTCATGAGGGCGAGCCGCTGCTCGGGGGCGTACGCGTCGTGGTCCGACTCGTGCAGGACGGTGTCCACCCAGCGGCGGTAGGGGCCGTCGGGCGTGGTGTAGGGCGCCGCGTGGGCCGAGCCGAGGCGGCTGTCGACGTACAGGAGGGCGCCCAGGACGACGGGCTGGTCGTAGCGGAGGTCCGTGCGGGGCAGATAGCGGTCGAGGTAGGCGGCGAGGATCGCGGCGTCCTCATGCGTGCCGAAGCGGGCCAGGGCGAAGCTGTGGCCGATGCCCGCGTACGCCGACCGGCTCTCCAGCAGCAGCGCGCCGATACGGGCCCGGTACGAGGTCCGCCGGTCCACGCCGATCAGCCACGAGGCCGTGAGACGTTCGCGCCAGCCCTCGAAGAGCAGGGCGTCGAGGTCGGCGTCCGTGATCGACGTGGCGTCGACGAGGAGCGGATTGAGGAAGCGTCGGCGGGTGGCCCCCTCGAACCGCAGGAACCGGCCGCTCATCAACTCGCCGTACCGGCCGATGCTCCGCCGGTGGGCGCGCGGCTGGACGTACCGCTTGGCGGCGTTCCACCGGACGGCCTCATCCGGAGTCATGGCCGGCACCCGCGACTCCCCCGCCCTGCGCCGCACTTCCCGCTCCACCATGCGCCGAGCGTAGAGGGAAAGGCCGGTAACCACCGGTCCGGGCGGGGGTCCGGGTGCGTATCCAAGGGCTACGGAAGGAAGGGAAAGGAAGGGAGTTGGGCGGCGTACACGAGGAGGCGGTGCGAAGTCTCCGAAATGAACGACTAGCATCCCGGCCGTAAACAGTCGGTGGAAAATGGGATGCGGCCGACGCTCGTCGGCTCCGCCGTACGTCGTCCGTACGTCGTGCGTACGTCGTCCGTACGTCGTGCGTACGTCGTCCGTGCGTCGTGCGTAGGTCGTCCGTGCGTCGTCGGCGGTCCGTGTACAGGATGGGGTTGGTGTCGTGGTGGAGGCCGGGCCTCGGGTCGCTGTCGCCGTGGTGACGATGGGCAATCGGCCCGCCGAGGTGGACGCGCTGCTCGCCTCCGTGGCCAAGCAGGACATCGCGCCCGCGCGGATCGTCGTCGTCGGGAACGGCTGCCCCCTCCCCGAGTTCGCCGAACGGCTCGGCCTGCCCGGCGAGGTCACCCTCGTCGAGGTGGACGAGAACCTGGGCTGCCCCGGCGGCCGGAACGTGGCCATCGAGCGGCTGCGGGAGTTCGGGGACGTGGACGTCGTCGTCGAACTGGACGACGACGGTCTGCTCGTCGACGCCGATGTGCTGCGCCGCGTACGGGACTTGTACGCCGCCGACCCCCGCCTCGGCATCGTCGGCTTCCGCATCGCCGACGAGCACGGCGAGACCCAGCGACGGCACGTGCCCAGGGTCGGGGCCAAGGACCCGCTGCGCGGCGGCCCGGTCACCGGCTTCCTCGGCGGCGGACACGCCCTCTCCATGGCCATGCTCGGCGAAACGGGCGACTGGGCCGCCGAGTTCTTCTTCGCGCACGAGGAGACCGACCTCGCCTGGCGGGCGCTCGACGCCGGCTGGACCGTGCTGTACGCCCCCGAACTGCTCCTCCAGCACCCGAAGACCTCACCCGCCCGGCACGCCATCTACTACCGGGTCAACGCCCGCAACCGCGTCTGGCTCGCCCGCCGCCGCCTCCCGGTCCCCCTCGTCCCCGTCCACCTGGGCATGTGGGTCCTCATCACCCTGCTGCGGACGCGCTCGGCGGGCGGACTGAAGGCGTGGTTCAGCGGCTTCGTGGAGGGCTGGCGCGAGTCGGGCGGCGAGCGCCGGCCCATGAGCTGGCGGACGGTGTGGCGTCTGACGCGGCTCGGCCGACCGCCGATTCTGTAGCGCCGATCCTCTAACACCGATCCCGTAGCGCCGATCCTCCAGCACCGATCCTGTAGCGCCGATGCTGTGGCAGGGAATCGTGAGAGCGCTGTGCCCCGGTCGTTCACCCCCGTGGACCGGGCCACGGCGCTCTCACGATTCCCGGATCCGGCAGCGGCGGCGTCACTCCCCCGAGCTACGCGTACCACGCGTGCGCCGTCGTCGCCGGATCCGATGAAGTGATCACATCAGGTCTCGCCAACGGATCGCTAACATGAGCCCAACGGTTCCACGGGGAGCCGTACGGGAGGCGGCGTCAGGTCGCCGTGGGGCGGGCCCGGAACGACGGTGCGGGAAGGCAACGGACGGGTTCTATGCGGGACGGGCTGCGGTTCGGACTGCTCGGTCCGCCGGTTCTGTACGGGGCCGGGGACGTCGTGGGTTCTGCCGGCGGCGCACGGTCCGTCGGCAGCGGCAAGATGCGGGCCCTGTTCGTCGCCCTGCTGCTCGAACCGGGGCGGGTCGTCTCCGTGGACACCCTCAAGGACGTGCTGTGGGACGCGGCGCCCCCGCCCTCCGCGCAGGCGTCCCTGCAGAACCATGTGACCCGGCTGCGCAGGCTGTTGGACGACCCCGAGCGGCTGCGCGCCATCCCGCCGGGCTATCTCCTGCGGGTCGACGAGGGCGAGTTGGACGTCCGCGTCTTCGAGGCCCACGCCCGCGCCGCCCGCGCCGCGCACGCCGCGCGCGACTGGGCGCGCACGCTGCGCGAGTCCGCCGCCGCGCTCGCCCTCTGGCGGGGGACACCGCTCGGCGGTCTGGCGGTCGAGGAGTTCCGCGCCCAGGCCTTCGTCCAACGCCTGGAGGAGGCCCGGCTGTTGCTCCTGGAACGCCGGTACGACGCCGAACTCCACCTCGCGGCGGGCCCGGGGGACGGGGAGACCGGCGGGGCGGGCAAGGCCGCCGACGGGGTGAGGGATGGCGCCGGCGGGCCGGACGAGGAGACCGGGGGAGCGCACGCGCTCGGCGCGCTCGCCCCCGAACTCGCCGCCCTCGTCGCCGAACACCCCCTCCGCGAGGCCTTCCACCGGCTCCTCATGCTCGTCCTGCACCGCACGGGCCGCCAGGCCGAGGCCCTCGCCGTCCACCGCGACCTCCGCGCCCGCCTCCTCGACGAACTCGGCGTCGAACCGGGCCCGGCGGTACGCGAGGCCCACGTGGAGATCCTGCGGGAGCCGGACGAACACCCCCAGGAGGCCCCACCCGGGGCCACCCCCGCCGACCCTCCACTCCGCCCGGCCCAACTCCCGCCACCACCGGCCCATTTCACGGGCAGGACCGAAGTACTGGCGGAGTTGCGCCAAGCACTGAACGCGGAAACGTACGAAACAACCTGCACCCCCGCTCACCCAGGGGCGCGGGGCGGCATCGAATCTGCGGCTACCGCCGCGTGGGCGCGACCAGCCACCGACGACCCGCACTCGCCCACCCACCCGCACCCCCGCCCCCATAGGCGCCCCCCGCCCCCAAAGGGGACCGCCGTCGCAGTCATCAACGGCATGGCCGGCGTGGGCAAAAGCGCCCTCGCCCTCCACCTCGCCCACGACCTCTCCGACCACTTCCCCGACGGCCAGCTCTACATCAACCTCCACGGCGCCACCCCGGGCATGACCCCCCTCACCCCCGCCCAGGCCCTCACCTCACTCCTGCGCGACCTCGGCACCGCCCCCCGCCGCATCCCCGAACACCCCGACGCCGCCGCCGCGTTGCTCCGCTCGACCCTCGCCCCCACTCGCACCCTGATGGTCCTGGACGACGCCGCGAACGCCGCCCAGGTACGCCCCCTCCTCCCCGCGGGCCCCGGCTGCGCGGTCATCGTGACGAGCCGTTCCCCGCTCACCGCCCTGGACGGCGCCCACCGCTTCCCGCTCGCCCCGCTGTCGGACGACGAGAGCGCGGCCCTGCTGCGCGCCGCGTCCGGCCGCGCCGCCGGGCTGGACGCCGCGCACCCCCTCGTCGAGCTGACCGGCCGCCTCCCGCTCGCCCTCCGGGTCGTCGCGGCCCGCCTCGCCGCCCGCCGGGCCCTCACCCCGGACGCACTGGCCGGTCAACTGGCCGCCACGGAAAGCCGGTTGCGGCATCTCGAATACGACGACCTGAGCGTCCGCCGCTCCCTCGCCGTCGCCCACGAGGCCCTGCGCGCCTCCGACCGCGAGGCCGACCGCGACGCCGCCCACGCCCTGAGCCGCATCGGCGCCCTGGACCTGCCCGCGTACGGCGCGCCCCTCCTTGCCCGGCTCACCGGCATCGACGAGTTCCGCGCCGAGACCGCCCTCGACCGCCTCGTCGACGTGGCCCTGCTGGAGGAGACGACGTACGGCCGGTACGTCCCCCACGACCTGGTCCGCCACTTCGCCCGCGAACTCGCCGACCCGGCCGACACCACCGAGGCGGTCACACAGGCCCTGAGCTGGTACGCCGACCACGCCCGGCAGAGCCTGCTGGTGATGCTCCCGCCCGGCTACGAACGCGACGAACGCCTGCGGACGACCGCACCCGTGCCCCGGGACCCGCAGCCCACGGAACTCACCTCCGCCGAGGAGGCCTTCGCCTGGGGCGACCGCGAACTCCCCAACATCGTCGCCCTGGTGGAACGCTGCGCCCGCGAACCCGGCGGCAGCGCGGGCGGCGGCGGAGCGGACGTGGGAGCCGGCGCGGGCGGCGGTGGCCCGGCGGCGCTGGCGCTCGTCCCCACCCTGGTCCGCCACCTCTTCCCCTATCTGCACCGGGGCGGCCGGCTCGCCGAACTGGACGTGCTCGGACGGCTCGCCCTGGACGTGGCGAGGTCGCTCGGCGACGACGAGGCCGAGGCGTTCGCGCTCACCGACCGGGCGGGCCTGCACTTCATGTCCGGCCGCGCCTCGGAGGCGCTCGCCCTCAACGACGAGGGCCTGACCCTGTGGCGGCGCCTCGGGGTCGTCTCCTGCGTACGGCGGTGCCTGAACAACCGGGGGCTCGTACTGGAGAGCCTCGGCCGCTACGAGGAGAGCGAGGAGACGCTCCGGCAGAGCCTGGAACTGTCCCGGCAGCTCGGCGACCCCTACGGCGAGGCGGTGACCTTCAGCCACCTCGGCAACCTCTACAAGCACACCGACGCACGGGCCGCCATCGCCCACCACGAACGCAGCCTGGCGCTGGGCGAGATCGCCGACAGCCTCGTCGTACGGCACACCGCGCACTGCAACATCGGCTACGCCCACCTCCGCCTCGGCGAACCGGCCGCCGCCGTACGCCACTTCGAGCAGAGCCTGCGCATCCTCGGCGGTGAGGAGGACTGGCAGGGCGAGTCCAAGTCCCGGCTCGGCCTGGTCCGGGCCCTGCGCGAACTGGGCCGCACGGACCGCGCGTCCCACGAGTGCGCCCTCCTCCTCGACCTCGCCGAACGCCGCGCCGACCAGTACGCCATCGGCCTCGCCCGCCACCAGCGCGGCCTCCTCCTCCGCGCCGACGGCCACGAGGAGGCGGCCTACCACGAATGGGAGCAGGCCCAGGAAATCCTGGACGACACGGACTCGACGGTCGCGGTGGACCTGAGAGAACTACTGAAGAACCGCGCGCCCTGAAGAGCATGGGGCGCAGCCCCTGCTCTTCAGGGGCGCGGGGAACTGCGCGACCAGCCACGACGATCCCGCAGCCGCCAGCCGACAGAACCCCCCACCCCGGAAGGCGCCCCAAACCCCCTCACTTCGCATCGGCGTAGCACTCCACCACCGCCGCCGTAAAAGGAAACCGCACCGGCGTCTCCCCGAACGTCAGCCGCCCCGACAACTCCGACGCCTCCCGAATCGCCGCCACCACCGCCTCCGCCTCCCCTTCCGGACAGTGCACGATCACCTCGTCGTGCTGGAAGAAGACCAACTCCGCCGCCATCCCGGAGAGCGCACGGCGCAACGCGGCGAGCAGCAGCAGCGTCCAGTCCGCGGCGCTGCCCTGGACGACGAAGTTGCGGGCGAACCGGCCCCGGGCACGGGAGTTGCCGGACGCGTACCCCGGCACCCACTCGTCCCCCTGCCCCCGCGCCTGCTCCCGGGGCCCACCGGGGTCGCCGTCGTCCTGGGGGAGGCCCGCCTCCTCGGCCGCCTCGTCGGACGCCCCGGCCGCCGGTGGACACGTACGCCCGAGCCAGGTCCGTACGAGCCGGCCCTCCTCGCCCGCGCGGGCCGCGTCGTCGACGTACTGGACGGCGCGCGGGAAGCGGCGGCGCAGCGCGGCGAGGTTCTTGAGGCCGTCCCCGGAGGTCTGCCCGTACACGGCCCCGAGCACGGCGAGCTTGGCCTGCTCCCGGTCCCCGGAGAAGGCACGGTCGGAGACGGACTGGTACAGGTCGGTGCCGCGGCCCGCGACCTCCATGAGCCCGGGGTCGCGGGAGACGGCGGCCAGCACGCGCGGCTCCATCTGGTCGGCGTCGGCGACGACGAGCCGCCAGCCCGGGTCGGCGACACAGGCGCGGCGGATCACCTTGGGGATCTGGAGCGCGCCCCCGCCGTTGGTGACCCAGCGCCCGGTGACGGTGCCGTGCGCGAGGAACTCGGGCCGGAAGCGGCCGTCCCGGACCCAGTCCTGCAGCCAGGACCAGCCGTGGGCGACCCAGATGCGGTAGAGCCGCTTGTATTCGAGGAGGGGTTTTACGGCGGGGTGGTCGACGCTCTCGATCTCCCACCGGCGGGTGGAGCGCACCCGCACCCCGGCCTGCGCGAAGGCCTTGACGACATCGGCGGGCAGATCGGGCCGCACCCGCCGCCCGAAGGCCTCGGACACCTCGACGGCCAGCTCGGCCAGGCGGCGCGGCTCGCCACCGCCGGGGTACCGCTCGCCGAGCAGTTCGTGCAGCACCTCGCGGTGCACGTCGGCCCGCCACGGCAGGCCCGCCCGGTTCATCTCGGCGGCGACGAGCATCCCGGCCGACTCGGCGGCGGTGAGCAGCCGCATCCGGTCCGGGTGGGCGGTGGCGTCGTGCCGCCGCTGCTGGTCCGCGTAGACCTCGACGAGGTCGGCGAGGGGGACGTGCACCGGGCGGGGCTCGAACAGGGACGGCTGGGCGCCGGGGTCGGCCGAGCGCAGCGGCGGGTCGGGCGGTACGGGGCCGTGCCGGAGCCGGGCGAGGGCGGCAGCGGCGGAGCGGGGCTCCCCGAGCCGCCCCTCGTACCCGAGCAGCAGACTCTCGGCGTCCTCCACGTCGTAGCACCGCTCCACCCGCACCCCCGCGGCGAGCAGCCCCGGATACACCTCCCCGGTGGCCCGCCACACCCACCGCCCCACCTCGGGCCGCCGCCGCACGGCCTCCGCGGCATCCGCCTCCCGGACCACCGGCCCCGCGAGCAGCCCGTCGCCCCCGAGCGGCGCGACCTCCACACCCCCGTCCTCGGCCATCGCCAGCGCCCACCGATCGGTCATGCCGCGAGTGTGCCAGGGGGGTCTGACAACGGGCCGTTCCCGGCCCGCGCGGTGTCTCAGGCCTGCTCGCCGGGCCCCTCGGAGATCCCGGCGAGGAACACCGTGATGTTCTCCTCCACCGCTGTCTTGGTGACGCCGAGCCCCGACAGCACTCCCTCGCCGTTCTCGAACTCCAGCAGGGCCAGCAGGATGTGCTCGGTGCCGATGTAGTTGTGGCCGAGGCGGAGGGCCTCGCGGAAGGTGAGTTCGAGGACCTTCTTGGCCTCGGGGTTGTAGGGGATGAGTTCGGGGACCTCGGCGGCGGCCGGGGGCAGGACGGCGGTGGCGGCCTCCCGTACGGCCTCGGGGGAGATGCCCTGGGCGGTGAGCGCCTTGGCCGCGAGCCCCTCCGGTTCGGCGAGGAGCCCGAGGACGAGGTGGGCGGGGACGCCCTCGACGGCACCCGCGGCCTTGCCCTCGTCGTGCGCGGCGGCGACCACGTTCTTGGCGCGGGGGGTGAAGCGGCTGAACCCCTGGCTGGCGTCGAGATCGTTCTCGCCCTTCGGCACGAACCGCTTCTGCGCGGCCTGCCGGGTCACCCCCATGCTCTTGCCGATCTCCGTCCAGGACGCACCCGACCGCCGGGCCTGGTCCACGAAGTGCCCGATCAGATGGTCGGCCACCTCACCGAGGTGGTCCGCGGCGATCACCGCGTCCTGCAGCTGGTCGAGCGGTTCCGGATGGACCTTCTTGATGGCGTCGATGAGCTCGTCGAGACGGATGGAAGCGGTGACTCGCGGATTCGTCGTCATTCGTCAACCGTAGGTTGACAGCGCGAGGGTGTCAACCCAAAGTTGACACCCCGGGTGTGCCGCGCCCCTGAGGTGGCCGCAGGCCCCGAAAGGGGCGCGGGGAACTGCGCGACCAGCCACGATCAACCCGCACCCGCCATCCGACACGCACCCCCCCTCCCGGACGGCGCACCCGAACCTCACCGCCGCCCCACCACCCCACAAACAGCCACCACCGCAGCGACCACCCCGCTCAAGCCGGCGCAAGCCACCATTACCCCCCACGGCACCACCACCCCCACCGGCGCCGCCAACACCCCCAATGCCCCCACGACCCCCGCCAGATTCACCCCGGTGACCACCACTCCCAACAACACCCCCACCACGACCGCCACCAGCGCCTCACCCACCACAACCACCCGCACCTGCCCCCGCGTGGCCCCGGCCATCCGCAACGACCGCAGCTCCGCCCCCCGCGCCGACGTCGCCATCAACAACGTCCCGGCCAGCGAGATCCCCGCGTACACGAGGGCGATCCCCAGCACCACGAGGAACCCGAGCCGGGTGTGCGCCTTGGTCCCGGGCCGGTTCGCCGCGAGCCACTCCTCGGCCGACCGGACCGTCACCCCGGTCCCGCCGGCCCCCGCCGACACCGCCCGCTCCAGCGCCGCCGCGACCCCCGCCCGGTCCGCCCCGCGCCCCACCCGCACCTCGACCCGGTCCACCACGGCGCCGCCGGCGTTCGCGGCCGTCACATACGCGCCGTTGTCCCCGGTCCCCTCCGCGAGCACCGCCACGATCCGCAGCCGTACCGGCCGCCCGTCGCCGAGCCACACCCGTACGCTCCGCCCGACCTCGGCCCGCTCCCACTCCTCGTTGACGACGATCGACCGGTCGTCGAGGTCCCGCGGATCACCGGCGACCACCGGCAGTCGCGACACCGCCGCGAAGGCCGCCACATCCGTCACCGCCCGCGCCCCGGACCGCACCAGCGCGCTCCCCTCCTCCACGGCGTACACGGCGGTGGAAGCCGACCCGGCCACGGTCGTGCCGGGCACCCGCAACCCCGCCCCCACCGCGCCCGTCCCCGTCGCCTCACCCGTGACCACGAAGTCCGCCCGGGTCCGCGCCTCCGCCTCCGCGCCCTTCGCCCCGGCCACCGTCCCCGAGGCCCCCAGCAGCGACCCGGCCAGCGCGACGGTCACCAGCACCGGCGCGGCGACGGCGGCGGTACGGCGTACGGACGTGGCCGCGTTCTCCCGGATCAGCAGCCCGGTCGCTCCGGGCAGCGCCGCCCCCACCAGCCGTACGACCGGCCGGACGAGCAGCGGTGCGAGCGCCGCGGCGGCCGTGATCAGCACCATCGGCTGGGTGGTGTACGTCTTCCGCTTCAGCAGCTCCGCCGGATCCGTCCCCAACTTCCAGGCCAGCAGCCCGAGTCCACCCGCCAGCAGGGCGAAGCCGATCACCCGGCGCGACCGCGGCAGCACCCCCGTGTCCACGGACGCCTCGCGCAAGGCCTCCACGGGCCCGATCCGCCCGGCGCGCCGCGCCGCCACCCACGCCCCCGCGCACGCCACCGACACACCCGTCCAGAAGGCCACGTGGTACGGCCACACCACCGCCTCCGGCACCGCGAACCAGGTCGGCGCGACCCCGCCGTCCACCAACTCCCGTACGAGCAGAGGCGCCCCCCACGCCCCCAGCGCACACCCGGCGGCGGAGGCCAGGACCCCGACCGCCAGGGCCTCCCCGAGCAGCAGCCGCCGCACCTGCCCCGGGGTCGCGCCGGCCATCCGCAGCAGCCCGAACTCCCTTCTGCGCAGCGCCACCACGAAGGCGAACGTCGACGCGGTCACGAACACCGACACGAACGTGGTGACCCCGCCCGCCGTCCCCAGCAGGGAGTTCACGGCGACCAGCGCCTCCGCGTCCCGCTCGTACGCCGGATCCACCTGCCGGCGCGCGTCACCGGTCAGCACCCGCGCCCGGTCCCCGACGACCGCCCGTACGGCGGCGACGGGCGCGTCCACCCCGACCGCGTCCTGGGCGCCCGCGCTCCCGGTTCCGTCCGTCGTCACCGGCCCCAGCCGGCGCAGCTCGGCCGCCAATTCTTCGTCCACAGGGTGTGGATGGGCGAGCTTCTGCGACACCCGGGCCGTCCCCGGCCCCCGCCGCACCTCCACCGTCAGCCGGTCCAGCCCCGCCACCACGACGGGGGAGGACCCGAAACGCTCCGGCGCACGCGCGGGCGGATCGATCGTCGCCGCGAGCCCCAGCCCCATGGCCGCCATCACCCCGACGCCCAGCGCCACCGCGACGAACGCCCCCAGCAACGCGGCCCACCGCGTACGCAACGACGACAAGGTCAGCACGTCACACCCCCACCGATCCCGTTCCCGGCCCCGCTCGTTCCGGCCGGTGCGCCCGGTGCGCCTGCCCCGGCATTCCGCTCCAGCCCCGCCATGTGGGCCGCGACCGCCTCCACCGACGGCCGGGCCAGCTCCCCGCTCACCCGGCCGTCGACCAGGAACACCACCCGGTCCGCGTACGAGGCGGCCACCGGGTCATGGGTGACCATCACCGTGGTCTGGCCCTCGCGGTCCACCAACTCCCGCAGCAGGCGCAGCACTTCACGGCTGGTCGTGGTGTCCAGTGCCCCGGTGGGCTCGTCGCCGAAGAGGACGGCCGGGCGGGTGATCAGCGCGCGGGCCAGCGCGACCCGCTGCTGCTGCCCACCGGACAGCTGGGCGGGCCGGTGTCCGGCGCGCTCGGCCAGCCCCACCCGGGCCAGGGCCTCGCCCACCGCCCGGCGCGCGGGGCGCCGCCCGGCGAGCCGCAGCGGCAGGGCGACGTTCTGCGCCGCGGTGAGGGAGGGCAGCAGATTGAACGCCTGGAACACGAACCCGATCCGCTCCCGCCGCAGCAGCGTCAGCCGCCGCTCGCTCAGCCCGGCCAGCTCCACCCCGTCGACCCGTACGGTCCCGCCCGACGGCCGGTCCAGCCCCGCCGCACACTGCAGCAGGGTCGACTTCCCCGACCCCGAGGGCCCCATCACCGCCGTGAAGGTCCCGGCCCCGAAGTCCAGATCCACCCCGTCGAGGGCGACGACCTCCCCGTACGACCGCCGCAGGCCCCGCACGCGTACGGCCGCGACCCCCGTCTCCACCACCGCCCGCGCCGAGCCACTGTCCGCTCCCGCCGAGGCACTGCCCGCCCCTGCCGAGGCCCTGTTCATCCCTGTCGTGGTCATGCTCCAAGCGAACCGTCCGCGCCCCGCCCGCACACGACCACTGGAGGGCGTCCCGGGGGTAGGGCCGGCCCTACCCTCCTCGGCCCCATGACACGATCGCCGCCCATGGCACGATCGCCTCCATGACACGATCGAACACGTGAGTACGACCAGCACGGTGGACCGCGCCTTCGAGGCCGCTCTCTACGCCGACACCGACGCCGCCCTCGACACCGGCGCCTCCCTGCTCGCCGCCGACCCGGCGGCCGACGCGGAACTCGCCCGGCGCGGACGGGAGTTCGTCGCCGGGGCCTGGCGGCGCCACTGGCAGCCCGCCGACGTCGTACGGTTCACCCGGCGCGAGCTGGACGACGAGCACGTACGCCTCCTCGCCCGCCTCGTCATCGCGGAACACGAGGAGCGCGAGGCGGGCAGGGGCGAGGGAGAGGGGGCGCGCGCCCGGCGGCAGGCGCCGCCCGGACCCCGCTGGGCCGCGCAGCTCGACGAGGTCAGGGAACTGGCGGCCGGGCATCCCACCCGCGCGGACCGTTTCACGTACGCCACCACGGCCCTGGAGCTGTACCGCCTCCTCCTGCGCCTGCCCACCCTCGAACCCCTGGACCGCCTCCGGGAATCCGGCGGCCCGGCCACCGCCCGGAGCCACCCCGAGTCCCGCATGCTCGGCCGGATCCGCGCGCTCCTCGCCAAGGCGGAGGCGACCGGGTTCCCGG
The DNA here is from genome assembly GCF_055657445.1 of Streptomyces sp. NPDC107538. Lineage (NCBI taxonomy): Bacteria > Bacillati > Actinomycetota > Actinomycetes > Kitasatosporales > Streptomycetaceae > Streptomyces > Streptomyces sp. NPDC107538. The sequence goes on from NZ_JBVKAY010000003.1 coordinate 837,595, forward strand.
AGGAGGCGGAGGCACTCAGCGCGAAGGCGCAGGAACTGATGGCGCGGCACAGCATCGACGAGGCGCTGCTCGCGGCGCGCACGCACGACGCGAACGCGCCCGGCGCGTGCCGGATCGGTGTGGACGCGCCGTACGAGACGGCCAAGGCGGTGCTCCTCGACGCCGTGGCCCGGGCCAACCGCTGCGAGGCCGTCTGGAACGAGGCGCTCGGCTTCTCCACGGTCGTCGGTTTCGAGGCCGATCTGGAGGTGGTCGAGCTGCTGCACACCTCGCTGCTCGTCCAGGCCACCACCGCGATGACCAAGGCGGAGGCGGCCCAGCGCAAGGGCGGCCGCAAGCGGACCAAGACCTTCCGGCAGTCCTTCCTAGCCGCCTACGCCCATCGCATAGGCGACCGCCTCGCCGAGGTCGCCGAGGCCCAGCTCGCCGAGGCGAAGGCCGAGAACGCGGGCCCGCGCGGGTCGGGCGGCCCCGCGCAGGACCTGCTCCCCGTCCTCGCCGCCCGCGACATCGCCGTCCGCGACCAGTTCACCCACATGTTCCCGGACACGGTCACCACCCGAGTCCGAGGCATCACCGACCTGACCGGCTGGCAACAGGGCACAGAGGCAGCCAACCGCGCCCAGGTCCGCTCCCACCCACACCTGCCGTCGTAACCCGGATACGCCACGGACCCCCGGCCGACTCAGTCCCCCGCCGGCAAGAACGGTCCCACCGTCGCGTCCAGTGTGCTCTCGGACTTGATCGCGACCTCGGGGTCCGGCCACTTGAAGGTGTTGACCTTGCTGTCTCCGGGGAGGGTGAGCTTCAGCTCGTCCACCGCGGCGCTCTGCTCCGCGTCACCCGCGGCCCCGCGCACGTACGAGACGGTGAAGGTCATCGACTGACCGCTCGCCAGCGTCATCTCGGTGTCCTGGGGCGCGCCCTCCTGCGGCCGCAGCGCCCAGGACTTGTCGCCGGCGACCAGGTCGACATCGGCGATCCCCTTCAACGTGCAGGCGGTGTCGCCCTTGTTGGTGACGGTGACCGGTACGGCCCCCTCGTCACCCGCGGCCGGCGCCGCACTGCTGGGCCCCACCTCGAAGCCGGTCTGCGCCGCCGTACAGGCGCCGCCCTTCCCGCTGTCAGCGGTGGCCGCGCTGGTCTTGCCGTCGTCACCCCCACCACCCCCGTCACCCTCGTCACTTCCGCCACAGGCGGTCAGCGTGAGGGCCGCGAGGAGGACGGCGGCGATGGCGGTCGGAGCGGTGCGCATGGAGTTCCCGGTGGAGTTCGTGGCTGCCGGAGCGCAGCCGATGAAGATGTGGCGATGTCGCGATGTGACTGCGTAACGGTGTGACGGTGTGCAATTCGAACGGGCCACGTAACCCCGAGGTTCCGCGGCCCGTCCGACACATGATCTACGACCGGAGCACACGGCGAGACCCGTTCCACACCCTCACGGCCCCACCACACGCCCACGCCCCGGCGCACGCCGAGCGCATACGCCCGCGCCCGCATACGCCCGCGCCCCGCCTACGACCCCGCGCTGGCCGTAGGCAGATCCGTCGGCAGCCCGGACGGCAACGACCCCTCGGCCTTCTGGAACGTCTCCTCGCCGACGCCGCCCTCCCAGGTGATCGTGAGGGACTTGGCGCTGACCTCGTCGACCATGCCCTCGGTGCGGTCGTCGCTGCCGTCCTGGCACTTGAGGGCGATCATCTGCATGTCCGCCGCGTCGGAGACCTTCCCGCTGCACACCGAGGTGCCCACGAACACGGCGACCTCGGCACCGTTGACGAACAGCGCGACCGGCTTGCCCCCGGTCGTGGCCAGCCAGTTGCCCTGCAGTTCGGTCTCGGCGCCGGAGGAGTCCCCGGAGCCACCGCCGTCCGCACTGTCCGACGGAGTCGCCCCCGCCGACGAGTCCTTCGCCCCGGAGCCACCGCCGTCGCCGTCACCACTGCACCCGGTCAGCACCAGCACGGCCGTCAGCCCGGCCGCCGCCACGGCCGCGACGCGTCCACGCCGGCGCGCGGAGGAAGCCCTGACCACGGGCCCCGCCGACATCGCCGACACCACGGGCACCGCGGGCATCGCCGTCCTCGCCGTCGTCCCTGTCATCGCCGTAGTCACTGGAGGTCTCCCAAAGCTGTGGCCGGATCCGGTCGCCGCGCGGACACCGGCAAGCTACCAGCCACGGCCCTGCGACAGACGGCCGGGAACTGTGAGGAACTGTGAGGACCCGCGCGGACGACGGACGACGGAGGACGGAGGACGACCGGGGCGCCCCACCCCCTGCCCACCCCTACCAGGACGACTTACGCACCCCCGGCAGAAACCCGGCGTGCGCCTGCTCCCGCAGACTCACCCGGGACAGTCCGAACGTCCGGAAGTACCCCCGGGGCCGCCCGTCCACCTGGTCCCGGTTGCGGACCCGGGTCGCGCTGGCGTCACGCGGCTGGGCGCGCAACTCCCGCTCGGCGGCCTCGCGTTCGGCCTCCGTGGCGGACGGCCGCCGGATGATCTCCTTCAGCTCGGCCCGCCGCTCGGCGTACCGCGCGACGATCTCCCGCCGCTTCTCGTTCTTCGCGATCTTGCTCTTCTTCGCCATCAGACCCGCACCCCCCGGGCGCGGATCCGCGCGACCGCGGCCTCGACGCCGATGACGTCCACGGTCTTGATCCCCTTCGTGCTCAGCCGGAGCCGCACATGACGGTTCTCGCTGGGCAGCCAGTAGCGCTTCGACTGGATGTTCGGGTCGAAGCGCCGGGACGTACGCCGGTGGGAGTGCGAGATGCGGTTGCCGAAGCCGGGCCGGGCTCCGGTCAGCATGCAGTGGGCGGACAAGGTGATGCACCTCTCTCGATCAGGTGATGCAAATGGAATTCATTTTCAGTAACATAGCAGCATGGCACGCAACGAACTCCGCCCGGTCATCAAACTCCGGTCCACGGCCGGCACCGGCTACACCTACGTCACCCGCAAGAACCGCCGGAACGACCCGGACCGGCTGACGCTGCGCAAGTTCGACCCGAGGGCCGGCCGCCACGTCGACTTCCGAGAGGAGCGCTGACCGCGATGAAGAAGGACATCCACCCGTCGTACGGACCCGTCGTCTTCCGGGACCGCGCCGCCAACCACGCCTTCCTGACCCGCTCGACGATGACGAGCGAGAGGGCGAACGGGAAGACGATCGAGTGGGAGGACGGCAACACCTACCCCGTGATCGACGTCGAGATCTCGAACGTCAGCCACCCCTTCTACACCGGCACCGCCCGCGTCCTGGACACGGCGGGCCGCGTCGAGAAGTTCGAGAAGCGCTACGGCGCCGGCAGGGCGAGCAAGGCCAGTGAGGCCGGCAAGGCCAGTCAGGCCGACAAGGCCGGCGAGACCAGCGAGAAGCGGGGCTGACCGACGTGACCCAGCTGTCTGTCGCGATCGTCGGCGGTCTGCACGCCGACGCCCGGCGGGCCGCCGTCGAGGCGCTGCTCGCCGGGGTCCCGGGCAGCGTCGCGCTGCACCACGACCTCTCCACCGCCGGCGACGGTCCGGACGCCAAGGTCGTCCGGACCGTCCGGGACGCCGCGGGTCTCATCTCCACCGGCGAGACCCCGCTCGTCAACGACTGCGCCTGCTGCGCGCTGCGTGAGGACCTCGTCCCCGAGCTGGAGCGCTTCGCCGACGCGGGCCTGACCCGCCTCGCCGTCGTCGAGCTCTGGGACTCGGTCGAACCGAAGGCGATGGCCGAGGTGATCGCGGCGAGCGGTCTCCGCCTCACCTCGGTGATCACGGCCGTCGACCCCGCCCTCCTCCTGCCCTGCCTCGGCAACGGCGACGACCTCGCCGACCGAGGCCTCGCCGCCGCCCCCACCGACCAACGCACGGTCGCCGACACCTTCGCCCGCCAACTCGAATACGCCCCGATCCTTGCCGTACTGGACTACCCGGAAGCGGACGACGAGGACCGGGCCCTCCTGGCGCAACTCCACCCGACGGCCCAGCAGGTACCCATAGACGACCGGGGCCGTGCCCCCGAGGTGGCCGCAGGCCCCGAAAGGGGCGCGGGGAACTGCGCGACCAGCCACAACGCACCCGCACCCGGCAGCGTCCAGTACCACCCACGGCGCTCCCCGGCCCTGCTCGCCGCAGCCTTCACCGGCTTCGACGTGGAAGCCGCCGCAGCCGCCCAACACCCCGCCTCCGCCCTCCTCCCCACCGACGCCGACGAACACGGCGTCACCACCCTCGTCTGGCACCGCCACCGCCCCTTCCACCCGGAACGCCTCTACGCCGCCCTCGAAGACCTCTGCTGCGCGGCCGCCCGCAGCCGCGGCAGGTTCTGGCTGGCCGAACGCCCCGACACCCTGCTGCACTGGGACGCCGCCGGCGGCGCCCTGTGCGTGGAGTCGGCCGGCCCCTGGCTCGCCTCGCTCCCGGACGCCGCCTGGGACCTGGTCCCCCCGGTCCGCCGGGCCGCCGCCGCCCTCGACTGGCACCCGGAGCACGGCGACCGCTGCCAGCACCTGGTCTTCACCTCCCCGGGCCTGGACCGCGACGGACTCGAACGGCTCCTGGAGTCCTGCCTGCTCACCGACGCCGAGTACGCCGCGGGCCGCGCCGCCTGGGAACGGCTGCCGCGCCCCTTCGACACCTTCCTGGAGGTCTGAACCGCCATGCCCCGCAAGCCGGAGCGCAAGCCCGCCAAGTCCCGCCCCAACCCGCTGGACCAGGCGAAGATCACGTACATCGACTACAAGGACACCGACCTGCTACGACGGTTCATCTCCGACCGGGGCAAGATCCGCAGCCGCCGCGTCACCCGCGTCACCGCCCAGCAGCAGCGGCAGCTCGCCCGGGCCGTCAAGAACGCCCGCGAGATGGCCCTCCTGCCGTACGTCACCCGCTGACGGCCCCGGAGGGAACGGGATCACCCCGCCGTACGTCTCACCGGTGCGGTAACCGCGGAAACACACCGCGTGCACGTGCATCTGCCACGTGCATCCGCTCATGCATCAGCACATGAACAAAGCTATGATCCGGGGCAGTTGACTGTTGCATCACTGGCATTACTGGCATCACTGGCCACACCAGTGCCCATGCGCACCGAGCGCATCACTGCACCACCCCGGGGAGCGACCTGTGGACCACGACGTGTACGGCGTGGATGACGTGTACAACGGCATGGCCGCGACGGAGCTGAACCGGCTCCACGCGGTGGCCTGGCAGAAGAGCCGGCACAGCAACTCGCAGGGCAACTGCGTGGAGTTCGCCCGGCTGCCCGGCGGTGAGGTGGCGGTGCGCAACTCCCGCTTCCCCGACGGCCCGGCGCTCGTCTACACCCGCGCCGAGATCGAGGCGATGCTCCTGGGCATCAAGGACGGCGAGTTCGACCACCTGGTCGGGTGACCCCCGGTGGTCCCGGCCAACCCCCGCCCGGCGGCGGGGAGTCGGCGGGGCCCGGCGATGTGACACGCGTAGAACCGCGGCGCCGAAAAGCGCCGCGGTTCATCGATGGGCGGACGACAGGCCCGGTCCCGAGGGCACCTGGAACAGCGCCCATACGACCTTGCCGCTGAGCGCCCCGCCCAGCGGATGCCAGCCCCAGCTGTCGGCGAACGAGTCGACCAGGAACAGCCCGCGCCCCGACTCCGCCGAGAAGTCCTCGGAGTCGCCCGCGACCGGACTGTCGTGACTGGGATCGCGCACCGCGCACACCAGCCGCTCGGTCCACCGCATCAAGTGCAGCCGTACGGGCGGGTCCTGGGCCGGACGCCGTCCGTCGGACGTGGGCAGGCCGTGCCGCAGGGCGTTGGTGACGAGTTCCGAGACCACGAGGCAGACGTCGTCGAAGCGGTCGTCCAGCTTCCACTGGCCGAGCGTGCCCCGGGTGAACTGCCGCGCCTCGCGCACCGCTTCGTAGCGGGGCGGCAGCGCGCAGGACGCGGCGTTGGACACGGTCGCGGGATCAAGTGGCGGAAGTCCCTGCCGTAAGGGTTCGAGCATGGTCGATCCATTCGTCCCCATGCGAGGCACTCCCGGGAGTTCGCGGTCGTTGCGATGCAGCGGTCGTTGCGATGCAGCGGTGGCGCGGGACCATGGTTTCTGATGCGTACAGCAGATGCAAGGGCAGATGCACGTGCACGCGCCCGAAATGGACCTCCCCATACCGCTTGCTCAACATTTCTTCTGCCCCCTCCTTCGTGTACTCCCTAGCCTCGTCCGTCTCAGATGTTGAAGACTTTCCATTTCTGTAACCGGACGAGTGCGGATCGGAGTGGTTTAGTGGCAGACTGCGGCCCTTGAAGAAGTTGGGGAGGCTGGACGAACGTGGGCGCCGGTGAATCGAGTGGGTCGGTGGTGAGGCGGATGCTGCTGGGCTCGCATCTCAGGCGGTTGCGCGAGTCGCAGGGGATCACCCGGGAGAAGGCCGGGTACTCCATCCGCTCCTCGGAGTCGAAGATCAGCCGGATGGAACTCGGCCGGGTCAGCTTCAAGACCCGTGACGTGGAGGACCTGTTGACCCTCTACGGCGTCACCGACGAGACCGAGCGCACCTCACTGCTCTCCCTGGCCAAGGAGGCCAATGTCGCCGGCTGGTGGCACAGCTACTCGGACGTCCTGCCGAGCTGGTTCCCCACCTATGTCGGCCTCGAAGCGGCGGCCCACCTCATCCGCAGCTACGAAGTCCAGTTCGTGCACGGCCTGTTGCAGACCGAGGCGTACGCCCACGCGGTGGTCGCCCGGGGCATGAAGGGCGCGAGCGAGGCCGAGATCGACAAGCGGGTGGCGCTGCGCATGGAGCGCCAGAAGTACCTGGTCGCCGAGAGCGCCCCGGAGTTCCACTGCGTCCTCGACGAGGCCGCGCTGCGCCGGCCGTACGGCGACCGCGAGGTGATGCGGGGTCAGCTCCAGCATCTGATCGAGATCTCGGAGCGCCCGAACGTCCGGCTCCAGGTCATGCCGTTCGGCTTCGGCGGCCACTCCGGCGAGAGCGGCGCCTTCACCGTGTTGAGCTTCCCCGAGTCCGACCTCACCGACGTCGTCTATCTCGAACAGCTCACCAGCGCGCTCTATCTGGACAAGCGCGAGGACATCGCCCAGTACGAGCGGGCGATCGGACAGCTCCAGGACGACAGCCCCTCCCCGGCCGAGAGCCGCGACCTGCTGCGGGGCCTGCTCCAGCTCTCCTGAGCCGTTTCCGGATTCCCTGAGAGTCTTCACAGAGTCTCCCGAGTTGCTCTCCAACTCCCTTTACCCACAAGTACGATGACGAGTGATCAATCTTGATCGACGCCGACTGATTGAGGATCACATGTCGTCCAACTCGTCCTACTTCACCGACCTGGCGCAGCAGTACATCGGTGGCGAGTGGCGCCCGGGCTCAGGCTCCTGGGACATCATCGACTTCAACCCGTACGACGACGCCAAGCTCGCGTCGATCACCATCGCCACGGTCGACGAAGTGGACGAGGCCTACAAGGCGGCCCAGGCGGCCCAGAAGGAATGGGCCGAGGTCAACGCCTACGCGCGTCGCGCGGTCTTCGAGAAGGCCCTCAAGGTCATCGAGGAGCGCGAGCAGGAGATCACCGAGGTGATCATCGCCGAGCTGGGCGGCACGCACCTGAAGGCCGGGTTCGAACTGCACCTCGCCAAGGAGTTCCTGCGCGAATCGATTCAGCTCGCGCTGCGCCCCGAGGGCAGAATCCTTCCGTCGCCGATCGACGGCAAGGAGAACCGCCTCTACCGCGTACCGGTCGGTGTCGTGGGCGTCATCAGCCCCTTCAACTTCCCGTTCCTGCTCTCCCTCAAGTCGGTCGCCCCGGCCCTCGCCCTCGGCAACGGCGTCGTGCTGAAGCCGCACCAGAACACCCCCATCGCCGGCGGCACCCTGGTCGCGAAGGTCTTCGAGGAGGCCGGCCTGCCCGGCGGGCTGCTCAACGTCGTCGTCACCGACATCGCCGAGATCGGCGACGCCTTCATCGAGCACCCGATCCCCAAGCTGATCTCCTTCACCGGCTCCGACAAGGTCGGCCGTCATGTCGCCACCGTCGCCGCCGCGAACTTCAAGCGCACCATCCTCGAACTGGGCGGCAACAGCGCGCTGGTGGTCCTGGACGACGCGGACCTCGACTACGCCGTCGACGCGGCCGTCTTCTCCCGCTACGTCCACCAGGGCCAGGTCTGCATGGCCGCCAACCGCGTCCTGGTCGACCGCTCGGTCCAGGCCGAGTTCACCGAGAAGTTCGTGGCCAAGGTGAAGACCCTGAAGGTCGGCGACCCGAGCGACCCGACCACGGTCATCGGCCCCGTCATCAACTCCTCCCAGGCGGACTCCCTCAAGGCCGTCGTCGAGCAGGCCCTCGCCGAGGGCGCCACGGCACTCGTGCACGGCACCACGACCGACAACCTGGTCTCGCCGTCCGTCCTCACCGACGTCCCCGCCGACTCCGCGCTCCTGCGCCAGGAGGTCTTCGGTCCCGTCGCCTTCCTCATCCCCTTCGACGGCGAGGAGGAGGCCGTCCGCATCGTCAACGACACCCCGTACGGCCTTAGCGGCGCCGTGCACACCGGTGACATCGAGCGGGGCGTCGCGTTCGCCAAGCAGATCGACACCGGCATGTTCCACGTCAACGACGGCACCGTCCACGACGAGCCGCTCGTCCCCTTCGGCGGCGAGAAGCACTCCGGAATCGGCCGCCTCAACGGCGAGACCACGGTCGACGCCTTCACCACCCAGAAGTGGATCTCCGTCCAGCACAAGCGCAGCTTCTTCCCCTTCTAGGGCCGCTGGGCGCGTCATAGCTCGGGGGTGCGGGTCGGTTTCGCGGGTGCGGGTGCGTGGGGCTTCTCGCGCAGTTCCCCGCGCCCCTGAAAAGGCGGGGCTGCGCCCCTGCCTTTTCGGCCCGAAAGGGCCGTAGGCCCTTAAGGGGCGCGGGGAACTGCGCGAGCAACCACGCATCACCCGCACCCGCCGACGAACCCGCACCCCCGAGCTACTAGGCGCCCCCTTGCGGACAGAACCTGACCGCAAGGGTCCGTAGCTTCGTCGGTGTCAGAGGGGCTCGCCCAAGAGCCCCCGGCCCGACGAGAGGCAGCCGGACATGGTCATGCACGTGCGCGCGGAGGACACGCTCGACGAGCGCGGAGCGCTCCTCGCCTTCCTGGCGGAACAGCGCGGCGGCCTCCGCCGCTCGGTGCTCGGACTCACCGACGAGCAGGCGTCGGGCAAGCCGAGCGCCAGCGACCTCTCCCTCGCCGGACTCGTCAAGCACGTGGCCGAGACCGAGCAGTGGTGGGTGGCCATGGCCAAGGGCGAGGAGCCGGCCGTGAAGCGGGACCCGTCGAACTGGCACGAGTGTTTCGTCCTGGTCGGCGACGAGACCGTCGAGTCCCAGCTCGCGTACTGGGAGAAGATCGCCGCCGAGACGGAGGCCTTCCTGCGCACGGCGCCCAGCCTCGACGACACCTTCGGGCTGCCGGACATGCCGTGGTTCCCGTCGGGCGAGCGGGTCTCCCTGCGCTGGCTGGGCCTGCACCTCATCCGCGAGACCGCCCGGCACGCCGGCCACGCCGACGTCATCCGCGAGTCGCTGGACGGCGCCACCGCCTTCGAACTGGTGGCGAAGGCACAGGGTACGAGCGGGGGGTGACCCCACGTGGTTCTACGCTGGGCCCATGTCAGCGATCCGTCTTCTCGTGCTCGGCGCGGTGCGCCAGCACGGGCGGGCCCACGGCTACCAGGTGCGCAACGACCTGGAGTACTGGGGCGCGCACGAGTGGTCCAACGCCAAGCCCGGCTCGATCTACCACGCCCTGAAGCAGATGGCGAAACAGGGACTGCTGCTCGCGCACGAGATCGCTCCCTCCACGGCCGGCGGGCCGCCCCGCACGGAGTACGAGATCACGGAGAAGGGCACCGAGGAGTACCTCAGGCTGGTGCGCGAGTCCCTCACGGCCTACGACCAGCAGCCGGACGTCCTCTCCGCCGGGCTCGGCTGCATGGTCGACCTCGGCCGGGAGGAGGTGCTCGGACTCCTGGAGGAGCGGGTGCGGTCCATCGAGAAGTGGCGCAGGGCCGTCACCGAGTACTACATCCCCGAGGACGGCCCCGCCCAGCTCGGCCACATCGGCGAGATCATGAACTTCTGGGTCCACTCCGCCGACTCGGGCGCCGAGTGGACCCGCGGCCTCATCGAGCGGGTCCGCGGCGGCGCCTACACCTTCGCGGGGGAGGGCGAACCGTTCGTCGGCGTCCTGGCGGAGGGTCAGGAGAACCCGTACGCGTCGGGACAGCGGCATCCCGAGGACGACCGCTAATCAAGTTTGACCATCCGGCTGGGAGGCGCTACTTTCGTTCTTCGGGGTAGTCAAGTTTGACTAATGAGTGCTCGACTCATGAGGGGATCTCCATGGCCGATCAGGCGATCACTGTCGAAGGGGCCCGCAAGAAATACGGCGGCAAGGGCGGCAAGGTGGCCCTGGACGGGCTCGACCTCCAGGTGGCGCGCGGCACCGTGCACGGGGTCCTCGGGCCGAACGGCGCGGGCAAGACCACTCTGGTGAGGATCCTGGCCACCCTGCTGCGACCCGACGCGGGCCGGGTCGAGGTGGCGGGGCACGACGTGGTGGCACGCGCGCGTGAGGTGCGCTTCCGCATCGGCCTGCTGGGCCAGCACGCCGCGCTCGACGAGGAACTCGGCGGCCGGCAGAACCTGGAGATGTTCGGCCGCCTCTACCACCTGGGCGCCCGCCCCGCGCGCGTGCGGGCCGACGAACTCCTGGCCCGGTTCGGCCTCGCCGACACCGGCCGCAAGGCCGTCAAGCAGTACAGCGGCGGGATGCGGCGCCGCCTCGACCTCGCCGCGTCCCTCATCACCGAACCGGAGGTGCTGTTCCTGGACGAGCCGACCACCGGCCTCGACCCGCGCGGCCGCACGGAGGTCTGGGACTCCGTCCGCTCCCTGGTCGGCGGCGGTACGACCGTGCTCCTCACCACCCAGTACCTGGACGAGGCCGACCAGCTCGCCGACCGTATCTCGGTGGTCGACGGCGGCCGGGTCGTCGCCGACGGCACGGCGGACGAGCTCAAGCGCCTGACCGGCGGCGACCGTATCGACGTCGTCCTGCGCGACGCGGGCCAACTGGGCGCGGCCGTCGCCCTGTTGCCGGTCCCCAAGGACGACATCACGGTCGACACCGACCGCCGCCGCCTCAGCGCCCCGGTCGCCGACCGCATGACGGCCCTCACCGCCGTCGTCCGCACGCTCGCCGACGCCGGCATCGAGGCCGAGGACATCGCCCTGCGCCGCCCGACCCTGGACGAGGTGTTCCTCCACCTCACCGGAGACGACAGCACGACCGGGGACGACGGGACGACCGGGGACGACCGTACGAAGGAGGCCGCACGAGCATGACCGCGACGACACCGACGACCACGCATCCGGGAGCGGGCGCACACGCCCTCACCGACTCCTGGACCATGACCCGCCGCGAACTCGCCCACTGGGCACGGCAGCCGGTGCAGATGCTGGTGGGGCTGGTCTTCCCCGTGATGCTGCTGCTGATGTTCGGCTATCTGATCGGCGGCGGCCGCGGGGTGACCGGCGAGTACCTCGACTACCTGGTCCCCGGCATGCTCGCGCTCACCATGGCCTTCGGCCTGGAGGGCACGATGCTCGCCGTCACCCAGGACCTCAACAAAGGGGTGATCGACCGCTTCCGCTCGATGCCGATGGCCAACGGCGCGGTCCTGGTGGGCCGTTCGGTCGCGGACATGCTCCAGTCGGCGGTGGGCCTGGCCGTCCTGCTCGCCGTGGCGTCCGCGCTCGGCTGGCGCGCACACGCGGGCCCGGCCGCGTTCCTGGGCGCGGTGGCCCTGTTGCTCCTCTTCCGCTTCGCGATGCTCTGGATCGGCATCCACCTCGCGATGGTCGCGGGCAAACCCGAACTCCTCACCGCCGTACAGATCCTCGTCTGGCCGATCGGCTTCCTCTCCAACGCCCTCGCCACCCCCGACTCCATGCCGGCCTGGCTCGGCACGGTCGTCGAATGGAACCCGATGTCCCACACGGCCACGGCCGTACGCGCCCTCTTCGGCACCCCGGGAGCCGAGGCGGACCACCTGTGGACGGCCGTCGTGTGGCCCGTAGCCCTCCTGGCGATCTTCTTCCCGTTGGCAGTGCGCAGATTCGCCCGCCTGAGCAGGTAACCGCGACCTTGGAAAGGCAGGGGCGCAGCCCCGCCTTTTCAGGGGCGCGGGGAACTGCGCGACAAGCCCCCACCGCACCCGCACATCCCCCCCACCCCAACCGCCCCGAACACACCCCCTAGTGGTGAAACCCGGTAGCCGCCCCCTTGTCCCGAACCGCCGGCCCGGACTGCCGCCGAAGCTCAGGCAACAACCGCCCCAGATCCTCCAGAAACAACCCCGCGAGATCAGACGTGAACCCGTTCCGGCACACCACCCGCAGCACCGACAGATCCTCCCGGTTCTCCGGGAAGGTGTACGCCGGCACCAGCCACCCCCTCTCCCGCATCCGCCGAGCCACATCGAACACGTCGTACGCGGTCACCCCCTCCTCCGTGGTGAACGCGAACACCGGCAACTCGTCCCCCCGCGTCAGCATCCGGAAGTCCCCGAGCTTCCCCACCTCCTCCGCGAGCCCGATCGCCACGTCCCGCGTCGACTGCTGCACCGCCCGGTACCCCTCCCTCCCGAGCCGCAGGAACGTGTAGTACTGCGCCACGACCTGCGCCCCGGGCCGGGAGAAGTTCAACGCGAACGTCGGCATGTCCCCGCCCAGATAGTTCACCCGGAACACCAGTTCCTCCGGCAGCTCCGCCGCGGACCGCCACAGCGCCCAGCCCACCCCGGGGTACACCAGCCCGTACTTGTGCCCGGAGGTGTTGATCGACGACACCCGAGGCAGCCGGAAGTCCCACACCAGCTCCTCGTCGAGGAAGGGCGCGACCATGGCGCCGGACGCGCCGTCGACATGCACGGGCACATCCAGCCCCGTACGCTCCTGCAGCCCGTCGAGGGCCGCGCACAGCTCCGCGATCGGCTCGTACGACCCGTCGAAGGTCGACCCGAGCACCCCCACGACCCCGATGGTGTTCTCGTCGCAGAGCGCCGCGGCGGCCGCCGGGTCGAGATGGAACCGGTCGCCCTCCATCGGCACCTGCCGGGCCTCCACCTCCCAGAAGTTGCAGAACTTCTCCCAGCAGACCTGGACGTTGACCCCCATGACCAGGTTGGGCCGCGCACCGCCTGACGGATACCGGTCGGCGTTCCGCTGCGCCCACCGCCGCTTGAGGGCCATCCCGGCGAGCATGCAGGCCTCGCTGGACCCGGTGGTCGAGCAGCCGACGGCGGCGGCCGGATCCGGCGCGTTCCACAGATCGGCGAGGATCGCCACGCACCGCCGCTCCAGCTCGGCGGTCCGCGGGTACTCGTCCTTGTCGATCATGTTCTTGTCCCGGCACTCCGCCATCAGGACCCCGGCCTCGGGCTCCATCCAGGTGGTGACGAAGGTGGCGAGGTTCAGCCGCGAGTTGCCGTCCAGCATGAGTTCGTCGTGCACGACCTGGTACGCCGTGGAAGGGGCCAGCGGCGCGTCCGGGAGCCGGTGCTTGGGCGGGGCCTCGGTCATGTCGCCGACCGGGTTGGCCTGGCCGTAGAAGGGGTTCACGGCGAGCCGGTGCCCGCCGTTCCGGTCGCGCCCGGCGTCCTGCGGGGCGTCGCTGTCCCATCGGTGCAGTGGCATGTCTTCGACGGTAGGTCGGCCGCCGGGGGCGCGCACCTCACACGTGTACCCGAGGGGCGCGAGCGGCGCATGAGGATGATGTGTTCTTCATATCCCCGGTCGATTACCCTGCCGAAGGCGCACCACGTGACGCACACCGGGTGCGACAAGAACGAACACGGCAGGTGGAGTTGAGCGTCCGGTGGACCGCGCGCGGTGACCGGGGAGGGACGGCGAGGGTGCCCACCCTTGACTACTTGATCAACGACCGTCCGCCGCTGCGCCTGCGGTTCCTGCAACCGGGCCACGCGCCCCGCCACGGAGCGACCCGGGTCACCGGGGTCGTCGCCCGGCCCCTGTCCGAGCTGCCGCCCACGCCCGGTGTCCCGTCCGCCGACACCCCCATCGAGAGCGGCACCCTGTTCCTGGCCACCCTGGACGGGCCCCGCATGTCCCCGACCGCCGTCCGGACCCTCGACCACCTGCTCCGCCTCCTGGACCGGCGCAAGGCGGCCGGCCTCGTGCTCGCCACCCCCGGCCACGACCTCCACCCCCTCCCCGAGGGCACCCTCGCCGCCGCGAACCGCCTGGAACTGCCCCTGCTGACGACCTCCGCCGAGCCCGCCGCCTGGAACGACGTCAACGAGTACCTCCGGCTACGCCGCGCCGAGTACGCCGAACGCCAGGGCGCCCACCTCGACGGCCTCCTCAACCGCCTCCCGACCCGCCTCGCCGACCCCACAGCGACCCACCGCATCACCACCTGGCTCTCCGAGGCCCTGAACGCCGAGGTCCTCATCACCTCCCCCCACCGAGGCGTCCTGGCCACCCCCACCCCCTCGCCGCTGAACTCCCCCCTGCACACCCGGATCGTCTCCATCTCCCCGGGATCACACGCCACCCCGGGATCACACGGCTCCCCGGGCTCCCCAGGATCACCCGGCTCCCCGCACCCGGCCGATGAGCCCCGCCTCGCCGTCACCTCCCGTACCCCCTTCGACAGCGCGGGCGCGGCGCTGATTCAGCACGCGGCGAAGTTGCTCGGGCTGTGTGATCAGGCGCGGCGGGAGCACCAGGTCAGGACGGAGACCCCGCGGGCGGTGCGGCATGCCGCGTTCCAGCTGCTCATGCGGGGCGAGACGGTGCTGGCGCAGGTCGTCTACACGGGCGCCGCCCAGGCCCTGCTGGACACCGACACGGCCCGGGTCTTCGTCGTCGACACGGGCCCGCAGGAGCGCGAGGCCACCCTCAGCTGGTGCGAGCGGGCCCTCGCCGAACAGGCCATCGTGTCCGCCTGCCCGGGCAAGCCGAAGCACATCCTCGTCCTCGACCCCGTCCGGGAGAGCGACCGCGTGGAGACGGTCCTCAAGGAGATGATCGCGGCCCGCCGAGGCCATCTGATGGGTCAGAGCCGGCCGCACCCGCTCGCGGAGACGGCCGTCGGCTATCTGGAGGCGCTGACGGCGGTCGGCGACGCGGCGGGGACACCGCACCGCGTCAGGCTGGGCGGCGCCAGGGCCAAGTTCGCCCCCCTGCTCCCCAGGCGGCAGGCGAAGGCCTGGGCGGCGGCCCTGATGGCCCCGCTCCTGGACGACTTCCCGGGCCGGGGCGACGAGCGGAAGCTGCTGCTGGAGACCCTCCCGACCGCCCTCAGCTTCAAGCACACGGAAGCCGCCGGCGGCCTCGGCGTCCACCGCAACACCATCACCCAGCGCCTCGACCGAGCGGGAAGGATCCTCTCCCTCGACCTGCGCGGCTCGGCCAACGACCGCGTCCTGACCCTCCTCGCCCTCGACATCCTCGCCCTCCCCGACCCACCCGAGCCCACCGAAGCCCCCGAGCCGACCCAGGCGTTCACCCCGCCCGAGCCACCCGACTTCGCCGCGCTGATGGCCGCCGGAGTCGCGGACGGCGGCCCCACGGCCTGGGCGGAGGAGCGGCTGCGCCCCGTCCGGGCCGATCAGCGCGACCTCGTCGAGACGCTCTGCACCTGGCTGGAGAACAACCTCGGCACCAAGGAGACCGCCCGCGCCCTGGGCCTCTCCGAGGCCACCGTCCGCAACCACACCCGGGACGCCGCCACCCTGCTCGGCATGGACTTCTCCACCAAGATGGTCGGTATCACCGACACCGACGTGGTGACCGTCGCCGACATCGCCCTCGCCCTGCACGTCCTGCTGGGCCGCCCGGCCCTGACCCAGCCGCCCCGCCCCCGCACGGGCTGAGCGAAACGCCTGACCCGCACCCCCGTGCCGGGCCGAGCGTCTCGTCCACGGCCCCACCGTAGGGAGATCTCCACCGACCGGCCATCGCACAAGTGCACAGTCCACGCGCCCCGGCTTCGCGTTGTGCACAGTGGGACGCGTGCGACCGGGGAGGGCCGCACCACAAAGGCCTTGCACCTCACGCCACGTGAGGCCCCAGCCTGGACCACGTACCGGAAAAGGGAAGGGAGCGGAGGCATGGGCCACACCGTGGGACAGGTGGCGGGCTTCGCCGGCATCACGGTGCGCACGCTGCACCACTACGACGAGATCGGCCTGCTCGTACCGAGCGAGCGCACCCACGCGGGTCACCGCCGCTACGGCGACGACGACCTCGACCGGCTCCAGCAGATCCTGTTCTACCGGGAACTCGGCTTCCCCCTCGACGAGGTCGCGACCCTGCTCGACGACCCGGACGCGGACCCGCGGGCGCATCTGCGCCGCCAGCACGACCTGCTGACCGCCCGGATCGAGAAGCTGCAGAAGATGGCCGCGGCCGTGGAGCACGCCATGGAGGCACGCAAGATGGGCATCAACCTCACCCCCGAGGAACGGTTCGAGGTCTTCGGCGACAAGGACCCCGAGCGGTACGCCGAGGAGGCGGAACAGCGCTGGGGCGGCACCGACGCGTACGCCGAGTCGCAGCGTCGCACCGCCACGTACACCAAGGAGGACTGGAAGCGGATGCAGGACGAGGTGGCCGACTGGGGCGCGCGCTACGACGCCCTGATGGCCGCCGGCGAGGAGCCGACCGGCGAGGCGGCCATGGACATGGCCGAGGAGCACCGGCGGCACATCGGCACCTGGTTCTACGACTGCCCGTACGAGATGCACCAGGGCCTCGGCGAGATGTACGTCTCCGACGAGCGCTTCAAGGCCTTCTACGACGCCATGCGCCCCGGTCTCGCCGAACACCTCCGGGACGCGATCAACGCGAACGCGGCCCGGCGGCGCCCCTGACCACACAGCTTGGTCTCAGTGCGGCCACAGGGCACCCTGGAGGAACCGGTGGAACCTAGTGGGGTGACCGTGCGTTGATAGCTTTGGTCACCCCTATGGGTCGCCCACACTCTCCCTCACCCCCCAGGAGCCCGGAACCGTGCAGACGATCGCCCTCGGACCGAGTTGGCTGGATCCGGACTATCTGCTCAACTCGTTCGGCATCTGGGGCCTGCTCCTGATCGTGTTCGCCGAGTCCGGCCTGTTCTTCGGGTTCTTCCTGCCCGGTGACTCGCTGCTGTTCACGGCGGGCATGCTGATCGCCACCGATGTGCTGGACTTCCCGCTCTGGGCGGCCATCGTCCTGATCTGCGTCTCCGCGATCCTGGGCGACCAGGTGGGCTACATGTTCGGCAAGAAGGTCGGCCCGTCGCTCTTCAGCCGGCCCGACTCCCGCTTCTTCAAGCAGGAGAACGTCACCAAGGCCCACGAGTTCTTCGAGAAGCACGGCCCCAAGTCGCTGGTCCTGGCCCGCTTCGTGCCCATCGTGCGGACGTTCACGCCGATCATCGCGGGCGTCAGCGGCATGCGGTACCGCACGTTCCTCGTCTTCAACGTCGTCGGTGCCGTCCTCTGGGGCGCGGGCGTCACCCTCCTCGGCTCCTGGCTCGGCAAGATCGAGTTCGTCAGGACCAACATCGAGGCGATGCTCCTGCTCATCGTCTTCATCTCGGTGCTGCCGATCATCATCGAACTCCTCAAGGCGAGGAAGGCGAAGAAGAACCAGCCCGAGCCCCAGCAGCAGACCCCGGCCGCCGCCCCGCCGGTCATGGACGACGCCACGACCCAGCTCCGCCGCATCCCCCCCACCGACCCCCAGCAGCAGCCGTACGACCCCAACCAGGGCTATGGCAACCAGGGTTACGACAACCAGGGCTACGGCAACCAGCAGGGCTATCCCCAGCAGGGCCAGCAGGGCTACCAGGACGACTACGGCTACCAGCAGCAGCCCCAACAGCAGCCGTACGCCCAGCAGTACCCCCAGAACCAGGGCAACCAGTACCCCCACAACACCAACCAACAGGGCTACCAGGGCCAGGACTACCCGCAGTACTGACCGGGCTGCTCACCCACCCGCGCTCCTGTCACCTGGGGGCGCGGGTGGTCTTTTGCTTTTAAGGGGCGCGGGGAACTGCGCGAGAAGCCCCACCGAGCCCGCAGTCGCCAACACTCAGTGGTCCCCGAGCTGTCAGGCGCTCAGAACCCCCGCGTCCTCTTCGCGGCCTTACGCCCGACCCGCGCGGCCCCCGGCAGGAACAACCGGAACAACTCCGACCCCAGGTTCACCCCGATCGCGATGGCCATCGCCAACGCCGCCGCCTTCGTCAGCGACACCAACCCCGCGTCCACATCGTTCTGCGCGAACCCCAACAGCCCGAAATACGTGGCCGACCCGGGCAGCAGCGGCCCGATCGCCGCGGTGGTGTACGGCAGCGCGGAGGCGAACCGGTACCGCGACAGCAGCTGCCCGAACAGCCCCACCAGACCGGCCGCCACCGCCGTGGAGGCGACCGGCGAGATCCGGCCCGCGTCGTGCATCGCCCCGTAGACGGCCCACGCCACACCCCCGTTGAGGGTCACCGCGAGCACGGTGGATCGTTCCTGCTGGAGCAGCACCGCGAAGGTCAGCGACAACAGCATCGACGCCCCGAGCTGCAACAGCGGCCGGTCCGCGCTGCCGAGCGCCGCGTCCGGGTTCAGCTCGGCCCCCAGCTTCACGCCGAAGTACAGGACCAGCAGCACCCCCACCACGATGCCCACGAAGAGGTACATGACCTCCAGGAGCCGCGCGGAGGCGGTGATGTAGAAGCCGGTCAGCCCGTCCTGCACCCCGGCCACCAGCGCCCGTCCGGGCAGCAGCGCGAAGAGCCCACCGGTGATCACGGCGGACGCCTCCACGTCCACGTGCGTCACGGTCAGCGCCACCCCGATCGCCGCCGGGGGCATCGCCGCCACCAGGAACTGGTAGAACTCCGGCAGCCCCCGCCCCGAGCACAGCCAGGCCAGCCGGTCACCGAGCATCGCGCCCAGCGCGGCGGCGACGAAGACGACGACCCCACCACCGACCAGCACGGACGCCGCGCCCGCCAGCAGCCCGCTGGCCACGGTCAGCGCCCAGCCGGGGTACGGGTGCCGGTTGCGCCGCATCTCCGCGAGCCGCCGGTAGGCCTCCTCCAGCGAGATCGCGCTCTCCGGGTCGCTGAGGTCGTCCACCAGATGGAAGACGGCCGCGAGCCGGGTGTAGTCGGTGGCCCGGCGCCGGACGATCCGGGACGCCGTGACCGGGTCGTCCACCAGCGACGGCTGATAGGTGACCGACAACTGGGTGAAGGTCACCGTCGGCTCGCAGCGGTCGAGGCCGTAGGACCGGCACACGGCGAACATCGCCGCCTCCACGTCCTCCGCGCCCTCGCCGCCCGCGAGCAGCAGTTCCCCGATCCGCAGCGTGAGGTCGAGCACACGGGGCACCGCGGGCCCCGTGTCGCCCTCCGCGCGCGCCGGCGGCTCCGGCGCGGGCCGCTCCGCCACCGGCATCCGCAGCATCGTGCGCATCCGGTCCTGCCAGGGCACGTCCTTGGTCAGACTGACGGCCGGAATCCCGCTGGCGGGCGTGAACGCGGCCGGCGCGTGCCGCGCGCTGTAGGTCCGCGGCACGCTGAACGCGGACCCCTCCTGCTCCGCCACCACCGGCTCGGGCGGCGCCAGCCCCTCCGGCAGGGCGAACTCCGAGGTCGTCTGCGCCTCGGACTCCGCCGCCGCGGCCGGCATGTCCAGCCCGGCCGGGATCGCGAACTCCGAGGTCACCGACGCGTCGCCGTCGATCCCCAGGGCGAATCCCACCGGCACGAACACGCCGCCCGCCTCGTCCGACACCGGCTTACGGTCCTCCTCCGGCCCGTCGCTCCCGGGCTCCGTCACTGCCACTCCGCCGCGCTCCCTGTACGACATCTCGATACGCCTCAGTATGCGCACCGACACGCACTGGTACGCGAACGGGCCGCGCACCCCTCAAGGGGACACACGGCCCGTTCGCGTCAACAGCCGGCGGAAGACCCGCGGGGGTCAGTGACCGCCGGACTCCTTGAAGCGCTTGTACGACTTCTCCACCTCGGCCTCGGCGTCGGCGCGCCCGACCCAGTCGGCGCCCTCGACGGACTTGCCGGGCTCCAGGTCCTTGTAGACCTCGAAGAAGTGCTGGATCTCCAGGCGGTCGAACTCCGAGACGTGGTGGATGTCACGCAGGTGCTCCTGGCGCGGGTCCGTCGCCGGCACGCAGAGCAGCTTGTCGTCACCGCCGGCCTCGTCCGTCATCCGGAACATGCCGATGGCACGGCACTTGATGAGGCAGCCCGGGAACGTCGGCTCGTCCAGGATGACCAGCGCGTCCAACGGGTCGCCGTCCTCGCCGAGGGTGTTCTCGACGAAGCCGTAGTCGGTCGGGTAGGCGGTCGAGGTGAAGAGGCGACGGTCCAGGCGGATCCGACCGGTCTCGTGGTCCACCTCGTACTTGTTCCGCGAACCCTTCGGAATCTCGATCGTGACGTCGAACTCCACCGGTGACTCCTCCATGATCAACACATAGTTCTGGTGGTTAAGTGTCCCTCACGCAGGTGTGTGATCGCGAAAGGGGCTGGTGGTCGTGCGGGAGCCGAAGGTCTGGCGGGCCGCGAGACCGCGCGTGCTGAGGGTGGTGCACGGCGTGAAACCGGGGATCGCGCGCGTCACGCGCGCCGTGAAGCCCGGTGCCGCGCGCGTCGCGCAGGTGGTGAAACCCGGCGTCGTACGCGTCACGAGCGCCGTCACGGCACGCTCTTCGCAGCTCGCGGGGAGCACGAAGAAGCTCACGACCCTCCAGTTCACCGCCGGCGCGGCCACCCTGGGGCTGGTGTTCTCGGCCGGGGCGGTGGCCGCCGCCGGACCCTGGGACTCCTCCGGTCAGCGTACGGCCGAGCGCGACTGGGCGGCATCGCGCGACAGCCAGGGTGGCGCAGATCACGGACGTAGTTCCGGTACGTCCTCCGGTACGGCGGCGGGGGCGCCCCGGCCCGCGCCGAGCGCCCCCTCGGTGCTCGCCGGCCTCGGCGGCGCCTCCGGCGCGGACACCGCGCCCGAGTCCGCCGCCCTGGCGGCCGCCCTCGACCCGTTCCTGAAGGCACCCGTCCTGGGCCCCCGCGTCGCCGCAGCCGTCGTCGACGTCGAGACCGGCGAGCAGCTGTACTCCCAGCACGCGGACGAGGCCCTGACCCCCGCCTCCACCACCAAGATCGCCACGGCCGCCGCGGCCCTCTCGGCGCTCGGTCCCGACCACCGCGTGGAGACCCGTACGGTCCTGGACCCGGACTCCGCCGAGGTCGTCCTCGTCGGCGGCGGCGACCCCACCCTCACCGCCCACAAGGACACCGCCGGCTACGCGAGCCTGCGCACCCTCGCCGACCGGACGGCCACCGCCCTCGACAAGCGTCACCTGAACGAGATCACCCTCACCTACGACGCCTCCCTCTACGAGGGCCCCGAGCAGCACACCATCGGCGTGAACCCCAACCTCGCCCTGGTCGTCCCCCTCATGGCCGACGAGGCCCGTCTCGACGACTCGTCCAGCGGCAGCGCGGACCGTGACCCCGACCCGGCGGCCGCGGCGACCGCGAAGTTCGCGGACCTCCTGGAGGAGCGGGGCGTCAAGGTGAAGACCGAGGGCTCCGCCGAAGCCGCGAAGGACGCGAAGCAGCTCGCCGAGGTCTCCTCGCCGCCCCTCTCCACCCTGGTCGAGCGCATGCTCACCGAGAGCGACAACGACATCGCCGAGGCCCTCGCCCGGCACATCGCGCTCGCGACGGGCGAGCGGCCGAGCTTCGAGGGCGGCGCGGCGGCGATCAAGAAGGAACTCAAGAAGCTCGAAGTGCCCCTGACCGGGGTCGAGTTCGCCGACGGCAGCGGCCTGAGCCGGGGCAACGAACTGACCCCCGCCCTCCTCACCGCCCTCCTCGCCAAGTCCGCCGCCCCCTCCCACCCCGAACTCCGCCCCGTCCTCACCGGCCTCCCCGTGGCCGGCTTCACCGGCACCCTCCGCACCCGCTACGCCGACGACTCCACCGGCACCGGCGTCGTCCGCGCCAAGACCGGCACCCTCAGCAACGTCAACACCCTCGCCGGCACCGTCGTCGACGCCGACGGCCGCCTGCTCGCCTTCGCCTTCCTCGCCACGGAAACCGACCTGCCCGACACGATCCCGGCCAAGAAGGCCCTGACCGACGCCACCTCGACCCTGGCGACCTGCGGCTGCCGCTGAGACGGCCGGGAAAGGCATGGGGCGCAGCCCATGCCTTTCAGGGGCGCGGGGAACTGCGCGAGAACCCCCACCCACCCGCACGTACCCACGAACCCCCAGGCACCCCCACCCCACGGCCTGCCCCAAGCGGCAACGCTCACGTACGGTTGACAACATGACTCGTATCGGTGGTGCCGAGATGGTCGACTGGAATCTCGCGGTGGCGACCGCGACCCGGCTCGTGCGGCCGGGCCCCGAGGTGAGCCGCGACGAGGCCAGGGCCATCGTCGCCGAGCTCCGCCGGCACGCGAAGGCGTCGGAGGAACACGTCCGCGCCTTCACCCGGATGCTGCCCGACATTGGTGACGACACCCCGGTCCTCGTCGTGGACCGCCCCGGCTGGGTCCGGGCCAACGTCGCCGGCTTCCGGGAGCTGCTGAAGCCCCTCCTCGACAAGATGCAGGAACGTCGCGGCAACACCCCGGGCGGCGCCGTCCTCGGCGCGGTCGGCGGCAAGGTCACCGGCGTGGAGCTGGGGATGCTCCTGTCGTTCCTGGCCTCCCGGGTGCTCGGCCAGTACGAGACGTTCGCCCCGGCGACCCGTGAACTCCCGGCGGGCGAGAACGGCGGCGGTCGGCTGCTCCTCGTCGCCCCGAACATCGTGCACGTGGAGCGCGAACTCGACGTACAGCCGCACGACTTCCGCCTCTGGGTCTGTCTGCACGAGGAGACGCACCGCACCCAGTTCACGGCGGTCCCCTGGCTGCGGGACCACCTGGAGGGCGAGATCCAGTCGTTCCTGGCGGAGACCGAGGTCGACCCCACGACCTTCCTGGAACGCATCCGCGAGGCCGCCCAGTCACTGGCGGGTGGCCGGCCCGAGGGCGAGGTGGGCGACGACGGTCACTCGATCGTGGAGTTGGTGCAGACCCCCGCCCAGCGCGAGATCCTCGGCCGGCTGACCGCCGTCATGTCCCTCCTGGAGGGCCACGCCGACTTCGTGATGGACGGCGTCGGCCCGGCCGTCGTGCCCTCGGTCGCCGAGATCCGCGAGAAGTTCCAGCAGCGCCGCGCGAAGGGCGCCTCCCGACTGGACCAGGCGCTGCGCAAACTGCTGGGCTTGGACGCCAAGCTCAGGCAGTACAGGGACGGCGAACGGTTCGTACGGGCGGTCGTCGAACAGGTCGGCATGGACGGTTTCAACCGGGTGTGGACCTCTCCGAACACCCTGCCGACCAAGGCGGAGATCGCCAAACCGGCGGACTGGGTCGCGCGGGTGCATCGCAAGGCGGAGTCGTGAGCCGCGCGCGAGCGGGGTGAACGAATCCGGCCGACGGCAGGCGAACGCTCCTCCAATCACCCGTCCGAGGGACCGTGAGCCAGGGGTAGGCGTGCAATGCTCGGGGAACGGCCCGGTTCTGTCACCATCTACACACTCTGAGTGACCGAACCCGGGCTCACCCCCCGACAACTTCATGAAGGGAACCGGACATGGGTCCCCACCCCGCGGTCGCGGCGATACGCCTGGCGGTCCGCCGCGTACTCCACGACCTCCTCACCGAACACCACACGAACACCACCCTGCACGCGCCCGCCCACGCGACCCCCGGCGCGCCGTCCGGCGCGCCCTCGGCCGCGGGCGCACCACCGGTGCCCGCGCCCCCCACGGCCGTACCCCCCGCCGCCGTACCCGTCGAGGTCAGGCGCGGCGGCTCCGCGCGCCCGGGCCCCGGCCGGCCCGGCACCACCGCGGACGAGCGGCCGCTCGTGCTCGTGGCGTGCTCCGGCGGCGCCGACTCCATGGCGCTCGCCTCCGCCCTCGCCTTCGAGGCGCCCAAGCTCGGCGTCCGCGCCGGCGGCATCACCGTCGACCACGGTCTGCAGCCCGGCTCCGACCTGCGCGCCGAGGAAGTCGCCCTGCGCCTGCGGGAACTCGGCCTGGACCCGGTCGAGTCGGTGGCCGTGACCGTCGGCCGCGACGGCGGCCCCGAGGCCGCCGCCCGGGACGCCCGCTACGGCGCCCTCGACGCCGCACTGGAACGGCACGGCGGCACCGCCGTCCTGCTCGGCCACACCCGCGACGACCAGGCCGAAACCGTCCTGCTCGGTCTCGCCCGCGGCTCCGGTATCCGCTCCCTGTCCGGTATGGCCGCGGTCTCGGGGGCCGACGGCCGCTACCGCCGCCCCTTCCTCGGGCTCGACCGGCAGACCGCCCGCAAGGCCTGCATGGTCCAGTCGCTGCCCGTGTGGGACGACCCGCACAACGCCGACCCCGCCTACACGCGGTCCCGGCTGAGGCACGAGGGCCTGCCCGCCCTGGAGAAGGCGCTCGGCAAGGGCGTCGTCGAGGCCCTCGCCCGTACGGCCCAGCTCTCCCGGGACGACGCCGACGCCCTCGACACCTGGGCCCGCCAGGCCGAGGCCTCGGTCCGGGACGCCGCGGGCCAGCTGGAGTGCGCGAAGCTCTACGCCCTGCCGCCCGCCGTACGCCGCCGGATCCTGCGCCGGGCCGCCATCGAGGCCGGTGCTCCGGCCGGTTCGCTCTTCGCCCGGCACATCGAAGAGGTCGACCGTCTCATCACCGGCTGGCGCGGTCAGGGGGCCATCAATCTCCCCGGCCGGGTCGTCGCCCAGCGGCAGGGTGGCAGACTGGTGATTCGGCAAGGCTGAATCCGGACGCCGAAGGGGCCCGCGCGACGGGCCCCGAGCCCCCCGCACGGGACGCGGGCGTCCGGCAGCGGCCCTGGGACGACCGAAAGTGATGCGGGTGGACGCGAAAGACATGGGCACCGACCTCAAAGAGGTGCTCATCACCAAGGAAGAGATCGACGCGAAGCTCGTGGAGCTGGCCGCGAAGATCGACGCGGAGTACGCGGGCAAGGACCTGCTGATCGTCGGAGTCCTCAAGGGCGCGGTGATGGTCATGGCGGACCTCGCCCGGGCGCTGTCCACCCCGGTCACCATGGACTGGATGGCCGTGTCCTCCTACGGGGCGGGCACCCAGTCCTCGGGTGTGGTGCGGATCCTCAAGGACCTCGACACCGACATCAAGGGCAAGCACGTCCTGATCGTCGAGGACATCATCGACTCGGGTCTGACCCTGTCCTGGCTGATCTCCAACCTCGGCTCCCGCGAGCCCGAGTCCCTGAAGATCTGCACCCTGCTGCGCAAGCCCGACGCCGCCAAGGTCGCCATCGACGTGGAGTGGGTCGGCTTCGACATCCCCAACGAGTTCGTCGTCGGCTACGGCCTCGACTTCGCCGAGAAGTACCGCAACCTCCCGTTCGTCGGTACGCTCGCGCCCCACGTCTACGGCGGTTGAACCGGCTGCGGCCCTTCGCCGTAAGACGCTCGGGAACCCCAGCGGGTTTCGCGCCGTTGGAGCATGCGAGGACGGGATCGCCGACAGTCCCCTGCGGCTTCGGGTGACAATGCTGGGGTACCGTCCGAAGAGCAATCTGTAAAAGTCTTTATCAAACTCACTATGGCAGGAGGGACGGGGCGGCACCGCTCCGTATGGATGGACGTGAAGCGATACTTCCGTGGGCCAGTCATGTGGATCGTGCTGGCCGTCCTTGCCGTGGTCGTGTTGATGCAGGTCGTCGGCTCGTCCGGCGGCTACAAGACGGTGGACACCGGCCAGGTGGTCCAGGCGATCAATGACAACAAGGTCAAAGAAGCCAAGCTGACCACCGGCGAAGAGTCGACCATCAAGGTTCAGCTCAAGGACGGCCAGAAGATCGAGGGCAGCTCGAAGATCCAGGCGAGCTACATCGGCGACCAGGGCGTCACCCTCGCCAACACCCTGCAGGACAAGTTCCAGAACAAGCAGATCCCCGACGGCTACACGGTCTCCCCGACCAAGCAGAACGCTTTCGTCGGCATCCTGCTGTCTCTGCTCCCCTTCGTCCTCATCGTGGTCGTCTTCCTGTTCCTGATGAACCAGATGCAGGGCGGCGGCTCCCGGGTCATGAACTTCGGGAAGTCCAAGGCCAAGCTCATCACCAAGGACACCCCGAAGACGACGTTCTCCGACGTCGCGGGCGCGGACGAGGCCGTCGAGGAACTCCACGAGATCAAGGAGTTCCTCCAGGAGCCCGCCAAGTTCCAGGCCGTCGGCGCCAAGATCCCCAAGGGTGTGCTGCTCTACGGCCCGCCCGGTACGGGCAAGACGCTGCTGGCGCGCGCCGTCGCCGGCGAGGCGGGCGTCCCCTTCTACTCGATCTCCGGTTCCGACTTCGTCGAGATGTTCGTCGGTGTCGGTGCCTCCCGGGTCCGTGACCTGTTCGAGCAGGCCAAGGCGAACGCCCCGGCGATCGTCTTCGTCGACGAGATCGACGCGGTCGGCCGCCACCGCGGCGCCGGCCTCGGCGGTGGTCACGACGAGCGCGAGCAGACGCTGAACCAGCTGCTCGTCGAGATGGACGGCTTCGACGTCAAGGGCGGTGTGATCCTCATCGCCGCGACGAACCGCCCGGACATCCTCGACCCGGCGCTGCTGCGCCCGGGCCGCTTCGACCGGCAGATCGCCGTCGACCGCCCGGACATGCAGGGCCGTCTGGAGATCCTCAAGGTCCACCAGAAGGGCAAGCCGGTCGCGCCCGACGTCGACCTCGGCGCCGTCGCCCGCCGCACCCCCGGTATGACGGGTGCCGATCTCTCCAACGTCCTGAACGAGGCCGCGCTCCTGACGGCCCGCAGCGACAAGAAGCTGATCGACAACCACATGCTGGACGAGGCGATCGACCGCGTGATCGCGGGCCCGCAGAAGCGGACCCGGATCATGTCGGACAAGGAGAAGAAGATCACCGCGTACCACGAGGGCGGTCACGCCCTGGTCGCGGCGGCCTCGCCGAACTCCGACCCGGTCCACAAGATCACCATCCTGTCGAGAGGGCGCGCCCTCGGGTACACGATGGTCCTGCCGGACGAGGACAAGTACTCGACCACCCGGAACGAGATGCTCGACCAGCTCGGCTACATGATGGGTGGCCGCGCCGCCGAGGAACTGGTCTTCCACGACCCGACCACGGGTGCCGCGAACGACATCGAGAAGGCCACCGGACTGGCCCGCGCGATGGTCACGCAGTACGGCATGACCGAGCGTCTCGGCGCCATCAAGTTCGGCGGCGACAACACCGAGCCGTTCCTCGGACGTGAGATGGCTCACCAGCGCGACTACTCGGAAGAGGTCGCCGCGCTCGTGGACGAGGAAGTCAAGAAGCTCATCGAGAACGCGCACAACGAGGCCTGGGAGATCCTGGTCGAGAACCGCGACGTCCTCGACAACCTGGTGCTGCAGCTGCTGGAGAAGG
The DNA here is from genome assembly GCF_055657445.1 of Streptomyces sp. NPDC107538. Taxonomy (NCBI): domain Bacteria; kingdom Bacillati; phylum Actinomycetota; class Actinomycetes; order Kitasatosporales; family Streptomycetaceae; genus Streptomyces; species Streptomyces sp. NPDC107538. Next base: position 865,166 of record NZ_JBVKAY010000003.1, read on the forward strand.
AGACGCTGGGCAAGGAGCAGATCGCCGAGATCTTCGCCCCCATCGTCAAGCGCCCGCCCCGGCCCGCCTGGACCGGCTCCTCCCGCCGCACCCCCTCCACCCGTCCGCCGGTGCTCTCCCCCCGGGAGCTGGCACTGACGAACGGCGCCAACGGCGCGACGCCGGCCATCACCACCAAGGCGCCCGTCGACGCGACCGTGACCCCGGAGGAAAGCCCGGAGAGCTGACGCCCGACCGGTGAGAACCGGCCACCGGGAGCCTCGGCTCCCGGCCCCGGCCGTCTCACCAAACCCGGAATGGATGCCGCGCCCCCCTGGAATTAGCCTGGGGGGCGCGGCATTTTCGTATGGCCACGACATGGCCGTGGCATGGCCGAAAGATGAGACGCGTGGTCCGTACGCGTCGCAGGCTCAGGAGCGAGGCACGACATGACCGATCCCGTGACGCTGGACGGCGACGGCACCATCGGCGAGTTCGACGAGAAGCGAGCCGAGAACGCCGTGCGGGAGCTGCTGATCGCGGTCGGTGAGGACCCCGACCGGGAGGGGCTCAGGGAGACGCCGGCGCGGGTGGCGCGGGCGTACAAGGAGATCTTCGCGGGACTGTGGCAGCAGCCGGAGGATGTGCTGACCACGACGTTCGACCTCGGACACGACGAGATGGTGCTCGTGAAGGACATCGAGGTGTACAGCACCTGCGAACACCATCTGGTGCCGTTCCGGGGCGTCGCCCATGTCGGGTACATCCCGTCCACCAGCGGGAAGATCACCGGTCTGTCGAAGCTGGCGCGGCTCGTGGACGTCTACGCCCGGCGCCCGCAGGTGCAGGAGCGGATGACGACGCAGATCGCCGACTCGCTGATGGAGATCCTGGAGCCGCGCGGCGTGATCGTGGTCGTGGAGTGCGAGCACATGTGCATGTCGATGCGGGGCATCCGCAAGCCCGGCGCCAAGACCATAACGTCGGCGGTGCGCGGCCAGCTCAGGGACGCGGCGACCCGCAACGAGGCGATGAGCCTGATCATGGCCCACTGACCTCACCCGCCGCCGGGGGCCTAGGCTTGGCGCATGAGCAAGCAGAACCGGCGTGGTCAGGTGGCCGGAATGCCCGGGTGGGACCGTTGTGCGGTCATGGGTGTCGTCAATGTCACCCCGGACTCGTTCTCCGACGGCGGCCGCTGGTTCGACACCACGGCCGCGGTCAAGCACGGCCTGGACATGGTCGCGGAGGGCGCGGACCTGGTGGACGTGGGCGGTGAGTCGACCCGTCCCGGTGCCACCCGTGTCGACGAGGCCGAGGAGCTCAGGCGGGTCGTGCCCGTCGTGCGGGGACTGGCCTCCGAGGGTGTCGTCGTCTCCGTGGACACCGTGCGCGCCGCCGTCGCCGAGCAGGCCCTCGCGGCCGGTGCCGCGCTCGTCAACGACGTCAGCGGCGGCCTCGCCGACCCCGCGATGATCCCGGTGGTCGCCGACGCGGGCGCCCCCTTCGTGGTGATGCACTGGCGGGGCTTCATGCAGGGCGGCGCCAACGTCAAGGGCGTCTACGAGGACGTCGTCGCCGAGGTGCTGGAGGAGCTGCACGCGCGCGTGGAGGCCGTTCTGGAGGGCGGTGTCGCGGCGGACCGTATCGTCGTCGACCCCGGTCTGGGCTTCTCCAAGAACGCCGAGCACGACCTCGCCCTCCTCGCCCATCTCGACCGGCTGCACGGCCTCGGCCGGCCCCTGCTGGTCGCCGCCTCCCGGAAGCGGTTCCTCGGCCGGGTGCTGGCGGGCCCGGAGGGCGCCCCGCCGCCCGCCCGTGAACGGGACGCCGCCACGGCCGCCGTGTCGGCGCTGGCCGCCCAGCAGGGCGCCTGGGCGGTCCGGGTGCACGAGGTCCGCGCCACCGCCGACGCGGTCCGGGTGGCCCGTGCCCTCGAAGGGGCCCGGGAGAGGTGAGCGCTCCCCACACCGACGTCGAACACGTCGAACTCGCCAACCGCGCCTTCTACGAAGCGATGGAGCAGGGCGACTTCGAGACGCTCTCCTCGCTCTGGCTGACCCCGGCCGACGTGGGCGTCGACGAGGAGTACCACGACCCCGCCGATACCGGGGTGATCTCCTGCGTCCACCCCGGCTGGCCGGTCCTCACCGGGCGCGGCGAGGTGCTGCGGTCGTACGCGCTGATCATGGCGAACACGGAGTACATCCAGTTCTTCCTCACCGATGTGCATGTGTCGGTGACCGGGGACACCGCGCTCGTCACCTGCACCGAGAACATCCTCAGCGGGGGGCCCGCGCCGGACGGCAGTGACGAGCTGGGGCCGCTCGTGGGGCAGCTGGTGGTCGCCACGAACGTGTTCCGCCGCACATCCGACGGCTGGAAGCTCTGGTCGCACCACGGCTCCCCGGTACTGACCGAATCCGATGACGACGAGGGGGACGAGTCACCCTCCTGAGTGGGTAGGCGGGGGAAACGCCCGGTGAACCCTGCCCGTACAGGGGAGGACGCGGGTCGCCGTGGGTGAGCGCTGTCGGTGCTCGCAGGTAGATTCGAAGGGGCCGGTGTGCCGACCGCACATCCGCGCATACGGAAGAGACCGGTGGACATCGGCCGTCGTCGACGATTGCAGGAGTGATTCGCGTGGATCGTGTCGCGCTGCGCGGCCTCAGGGCCCGTGGGTACCACGGGGTGTTCCCGCACGAGCGGGAGGAGGGCCAGATCTTCGTCGTGGACCTCACGCTAGGCCTGGACACCCGGCCGGCCGCGGCCGACGACGACCTGGCGAAGACCGTGCACTACGGGGTCGTGGCGGAGGAGGTCGTCGCCGTCGTCGAGGGCGAGCCGGTGAACCTCATCGAGACGCTCGCCGAGCGCGTCGCCCAGGTGTGCCTGAAGCACGAGGGGGTCCAGGAGGTCGAGGTCGCCGTGCACAAACCGAACGCGCCGATCACGGTCCCCTTCGACGACGTGACCGTCACCATCACCCGGAGCCGAGTATGACCGCGTTCTTCACCGAGGGTCAGAGCGACCCGACCGTCCAGCCGGTGCCCGCCTCCGTCGTGCAGAAGGTGGACGAGGCCGACACCACGCTGCACAACCCCCGCCGGGCCGTGCTCTCCCTCGGCTCGAACCTGGGCAACCGGCTGGAGAACCTCCAGGGCGCCATCGACGCGCTGGAGGACACGCCCGGCGTCCGGATCAAGGCCGTTTCCCCGGTGTACGAGACCGAGCCGTGGGGGGTGGCGCCGGGCAGCCAGCCCTCGTACTTCAACGCGGTGGTCGTGCTGAAGACCACCCTGCCGCCGTCCTCGCTGCTGGAGCGGGTCCAGGCCGTCGAGGAGGCCTTCCACCGGGTGCGGGACGAGCGCTGGGGGCCGCGCACGCTGGACGTCGACATCGTGGCGTACGCGGACGTCGTCTCCGACGACCCGGCGCTGACGCTGCCGCATCCGCGCGCGCACGAGCGGGCCTTCGTCCTCGCCCCCTGGTACGACGTGGAGCCGGAGGCCCGGCTCGCCGGCCGGGGCCCGGTCGCGCTGCTGCTGGACGAGGTCACCGGCGAAGGCGTGTCGCCCCGCGCCGACCTGGAACTCCACCTGCCCGAGTAGTCGTTAAGGTCTACCGGGTCGGGATCATCCCCGACGCCGTCGGGACCACCGGCCGGGCCGACCACCCGGCGCCCGTGGGACCCGGCTTCCGTGGACCATCGGGCTCGTCGAAGGGGCATCGTGAAAGAGCTGCGCATCAGGACGCTGGCCGCGGTGTTCGTGGTGGCGGGGGTGCTGTCCTGGGCCGGGGCCCGGCTGTGGAACTCGGTGGGCACGCTGCCGAGCGTCCCGCTGGCCGCCCCGATCGTGCTCGCCCTGATCGCCGTCGTGCTGACGGCCACCGCGCTGTCCCTGCGCAGCCGGCTCAAGGCCCAGCGGGAGCGCCGGCCCGACGCCAAGGGCGTGGAGCCCCTGATGGCCGCCCGCGCGGTCGTCTTCGGCCAGGCCAGCGCTCTGGTCGCCTCGCTCGTCGCCGGGATGTACGGCGGTGTCGGTGTCTTCCTCCTGGAGTCCCTGGACGTCCCGGCCCGCCGTGACCAGGCCATCTACGCCGGGTTCTCCGTCCTCGCGGGCATCGGCGTCATAGTGGCCGCCTTCTTCCTGGAGCGGGTCTGCAAGCTCCCGGAGGACGACGACACGGGCGGCGGCGCGGCGCGGGCGACCTGACGCCGGGCGCCCGCTGTCCCTGCGGCTTCCTCACTCAGACGGCGTTGCTCGCGGAGCGCACGGCATGCGTACACGGAGCCGGGGCCTTGGCGCGGCGCCGCAGGAACCGGGGCAGGGCGAGGTTGACGAAGCCCTCCGCCTGCATCGCGGCGAGGCCGATGCGCGGGAGGTCGCGTGAGGTGGCGTAGACGACGAAGCGGGGCTCCCACCGCGGGCGGAACTTCGCGTTGAACTTGTACAGCGACTCGATCTGGAACCAGCGGGACAGGAAGACCAGCAGGCCGCGCCAGGCGCGCAGGACCGGTCCGGCGCCGATCTTCTCGCCGCGGGCCAGGGCCGAGCGGAACATGGCGAAGTTCAGGGAGACCTGCTTCACACCCAGGCGGGGGGCCGCCTGGAGGGCCGCGACGATGAGGAGTTCGTTCATCCCGGGGTCGGCGGAGCGGTCGCGGCGCATCAGGTCCAGGGAGGCGCCGTCCGGGCCCCAGGGCACGAAGTGCAGTACGGCCTTGAGGTCGCCGTACGCCCCCGGGACCTCGTCGGTCTTGTGCGCGGTGGCGATGAGGCAGTCACCGTCGGCCGGGTCGCCGACGCGGCCGAGCGCCATGGAGAAACCGCGTTCGGTGTCGGTGCCGCGCCAGTCCTCGGCGGCGCGGCGGATCCGGTCCAGCTCCGCCTCGCCGAGGTCACGGACGCGCCGTACCCGGGTTTCGTAACCGAGCCGCTCGATGCGCTTCACCATTTGACGCACGTTGCGCATCGCGCGTCCGGCGAGGGAGAAATCCGCGACGTCCACCACCGCCTCGTCCCCCAGTTCGAGGGCGTCCAGGCCGGTCTCCCGGGTCCAGACCTCCGCGCCGGTCTCCGAACAGCCCATCACGGCCGGGGTCCAGGAGTGGGCCTTCGCCTCGTCCATGAAGCGTTCGATCGCGCCGGGCCAGGCCTCGACGTCGCCGATCGGGTCGCCGCTGGCGAGCATCACCCCGGAGACGACGCGGTAGGTCACCGCCGCCTTGCCGCTGGGGGAGAAGACGACCGCCTTGTCGCGGCGGAGCGCGAAGTGGCCGAGCGAGTCGCGGCCGCCGTGCCGCTCCAGCAGGGCGCGCAGCCGGGCCTCGTCGTCGTCGGTGAGCCGGGCCGCCGGGTGCTCGGGGCGGAAGGCCAGGTAGACGGTGGTGATGGCGGTCAGCAGTCCGAGGGCGCCGAGGGAGAAGGCCACCGTCCAGGACGTGGTGCCCGCGTAGTCGACCGGGCCCTCGAAGCCGAACAGGCCGTAGATGACGTGTTCGAGCCGGTCCGCGAGGCTCGGGTCGCCGACCATACGGCCGGGGTGGGCGCTGACGACGAGCAGACCGAGGACGATCGAACCGGCGCCCATCAGCACGAAGTTGGCCAGCGCCCGCCAGCGGCTGGTCGGGTCGGGCAGGGCGCGGAACTCGTCGCGGTGGCGCACCAGCGGGATCAGCAGCGCCAGCGAGACGAGGACCCCGACGAGCGAGTGCCGGTAGGTGAACTGGGCGATCGCCCCGGCCGGCAGCAGGAACACCGCCGCGCGCCAGGCCCGCCGCTTGCGCCGGCGCAGACCGTGCGCCAGCAGGAGCAGCAGCACACCGACGCTCAGCGAGAGGGCCGCCGCGAACGGGCCGAGCGCGCCCGGGAGCACCTCGGCCAGCGTGTGCATACGGCTGTTCCTGAAGCGGGGGAACACACCCGCGGCGATGTCCACGAGCCCGACGAGCGTGCAGGCCCTGGCGACCAGGGCGGGCACGGCCTCGGGGCGCGGGCCGTTCAGCGCGCCGCGCACGGCGCCGTAGCCGCGCCGGACGGCGCTCGACGGGAGGCGGCTCGATCGGTCCGATCGGTCTGATCGGTCCGGAACCCCACCCGACATTTCCCCATCTGTCCTGACAGACATCGCATCCCGTAGTTCCGCGAGTGAGCTTGGATCCGGTGCCTTTTCCGGCATCCGGCGACATTGCGCCCTCTAGGACGGTGCCTTGGCGAGGGAGGTTCACTCTCCACCGGAAAGCTGAACCAAAGGGCAAGGAAAGACAAGGAATGGAAGGGCGGCGGGGGACAACCCGATGGGTCTCACGAGCAACAAGGTGCTGGTGCTGGCGGTGCTGTCCGCCGTGCTCCTGTTCATCGGGACGGTGTGGCTGTGGCCGCGGCTGGCCCGGCGCGGCTGGCGGTCGGTCGGCGGCCGGATCGTCGTCCTGCTGGCCACCCAGGTCGCCGTCTTCGCGTCGGTGGGCCTCGCCGCCAACCAGGCCTTCGGCTTCTACGCCAGCTGGGCCGACCTCCTGGGCCGGGAGACCGGACAGGGGGTGGTGGTCGACCATGACGGGGCCGACACCGGCGGGCCGTTGCGGGTCGTCGACACCGAACCGGTGAACGTGGCCGGTGGCGCCCGCCCCACGGTCGGCGGCCAGATCCAGAAGGTCGAGATCGTCGGCCGTACGAGCCGGATCGCGAGCCCGGCGTACGTGTATCTGCCGCCGGAGTACTTCCAGCCCCGGTACCGCACCCGCACCTTCCCGGCCGCCGTCGTCCTCACCGGCTACCCGGGGACCGCCGAGGCGCTCGTCAAGGGCCTCCATTTTCCGCAGACGGCCCACAAGCTGGCCCGCGACGGCAAGGCGCAGCCGATGATCCTGGTCATGCTGCGGCCGACCGTGGCGCCGCCGCGCGACACCGAGTGCGTGGACGTCCCGGGCGGGCCGCGGACCGAGACGTTCTTCGCCAGGGACCTGCCGGACGCCGTGGGCCACCACTACAGGGTCGGGAAGAAGCCCGGGAGTTGGGGGATCATCGGCGACTCGACCGGCGGTTACTGCGCGCTGAAACTCGCCATGCACCACCCCGGGGTGTACGCCGCCGGCGCGGGCCTCTCGCCGTACTACAAGGCGCCGATCGACGCGACGACCGGTGATCTCTTCCAGGGGAACAAGACGCTGCGGAACGAGGCGGACCTGTTCTGGTATCTGAAACACCGTCCGGCGCCCGACACTTCTCTGCTGGTCACCAGCAGCAGACAGGGGGAGACCAATTACAAGGCCACGCTCGCGTTCATCGAGCAGGTGAAGGAGAAGCGGCCGACCCGGATCTCGTCGATCATCCTGGACAGCGGTGGGCACAACTTCAACACGTGGCGGCGGGAGATCCCGGCGACGCTGCAGTGGATCAGCGGGCGGTTGAGCGATCGGTGAACCGGTGCATCGGTGAATCGGTCAATCGGTGAATCGGTGACGCGTCGGAATCCCGGGTGGGGGAGGCGGCAGATGTGGCCAAGGTCTATCTGGATTCACTGGCGTTGATCCAGTAGAGGAGTCGCCGGTGGGCGTGTCGGTGCACCGGCGGTGAGGGAGCTAGTGAGGGCTTGTGAGAGCTTGCGGGGCGGCTGAGTTTTTACGGCCCGGGGCACCATCATTCGCCTACGCGCGGTAAGTTTCTGGCCATGCCACGTGGACGTCACCGCCATTCACCTCCTCTGCACAGGCTGCTGCCCCCCACGGCGATCGCAGGCGTCTCGCTCGTCTGCGCCCTCGGGCCCTGGGTGTTCTCCGAACCGTCGGTGCTGCGGGTCACCGCCGCCGTCGCGGCGGCGACCGCGGCCGTGGGCGCGGCGGTCATGCGCCGCTGGGACGTCGAGGCGGGCAAACGGGTCGCCGACCTCACGCGCGCGCGGGCGAGCGACGAATGGCGTCACGAGGAGCGGGTCGCCGAACTGGAGACCGACCTCGACGAGTCGCGCGAGCTGCGCACCAAGCTGGAGCACAAGCTCCGCGCCAAGCGCACCGAACTGGCGAACCTCCGCAACGAGCACGCCGCGCTGCTGCGCCGCTATGCCACCGCCGAGACCGAGCGGGCCAGCGCCCTTGAGGGGCGCCGGCTGCTGGAGATCGAGGCGACGGCCCCGGAGGACGCGCGGGCGCTTCCGGCGGCGGACGTGGACGCGGACGCGGCTTCGGACGGCGACGGGGCCAAGGCCAAGGCCTCGCCGGTGCCGCCGCAGGGGGTTCCCGCGGCGGGGGCGCCCTGGGCTTCTTGGGAGACGGCTTCCAAGGCGGCGGCCAAGGCCGCGGAGTCCGCGAAGACCGGGGCTGTGGCTGCCCCGGCCGACGCGGCGGAGCCGATCTCCGTGTTCTCGCCGGCCGGTTCCTCGCTGTTCCTGCGCGCGAACTCGGCGTTGGACCGGATCATCACGCAGCGGGGGGTGGTGCAGGACGAGGGCGAGGGTGAGGGTGAGCCCGAGTTCGAGTCAGAGTCCGAGGAGCTGGTTGAGGCCGCCGCCGAATCCGAAGAGACGGTTGCCGGAGAGGCGGTTGCCGAGGAGGCGGTTGTCGAGGGGGACAACGTCGGCGGGGCTGACGAGGACGAGTCCGAAGAGCCCGCCGCCGACGCCGTTGACGTACCGGATGACGAGCCGACCGCATCGGACGGCGCTGACGGTACGGACGTCAAGGAGCAGGCGCCGAAGGGGGGTTCGGGTTCGGGTTCGGGTTCGCCCAAGGGGGGCGGCGGTCCCTCTCCCAAGGGTGATCCGGACGGGCCGACCGATGGGGGGACTCGGCAGGGACGTTCCGCCGAGGCGGCGGAGGAGCCGGCTCCGGTGCTCACCGCCGAGGAGGACGACGCGACGGGGAAGTCCGTGGCGGTCCGCGGGCATGAGCGCGCGACCGCCGAGTCCGCACCCGCGGTCGCCGCTCCGGCACGGTCGACCGGGGTGGGTGAGCTGACGCGCGTGGAGCCGTCCGGGCGGGTGGGGCAGGTGCGGCAGGCCGAGCAGGACGCTCCGGCGGCGCTGCCGGTGTTGCCCGCGCTGCCGTCGGCCGGGCACTTCACGGTGCCGACCGCCGTGGCCGTCGTGCCGGCCGCGCCGCAGCGGCGGGCGGCCGTCGAGGGCGGGTTCGACTTCTTCGGTACGCAGAAGGGGGCGGACGCCCTGGAGGCCGTGCAGAACGAGGACCTCGCCGACGTGGTCGGCCAGGAGGCCCTCGCGCTCCACAAGGCCGAGTCCGAGTCCCGGTTCAAGCCCGCCGACGAAGCCTCCCGGGGCATCGGCCAGGTCATCGACCTCACCGCCCACGACGAGACAGAACAGATCGACGTACAGGGCCTGCGCACGGCGGCGTCCTAGCCACCGAACGCTCTTAACGGCCCGCCGGCAAGCCCGGCCGGGCCCCCCGGCGAGACCGCCCCGGCCGATGCCGCCCCGGCTGATGCCGCCGGGCCGTCGGTGTGACCGCCCCGGGCGGAGCCGCCAGGCACGAGTGCGGCCGCGCCGCCGGGCCCGCCCCCTGCCCCCCGCCCCCTGCGGGCAATCGTGCCGCTGGGGCGGCACGGGTGGGCGCAGGCGGCGCCTCGTAACCGCCGAGCAGCGGGACCCACCCCGGTTCAGCCGAAGCCGCCGGGTGCCGGGCACAGGCGAGGGGTGCCGCCCCTCCCAAGCCGCCGGGCGCCCACCCACCGCCACAGGGACCCAGGCCACGCACCGCCAAGGGCCCCGGCACCCACCCGCCAAGCCGCGCCGCGCTACACCATCCACCGATCAGGCAACGCCTCCCGCCGCCCCGTCCGCGACCGTTCCGCCTGCGCGCGCAGCAGCCCGGCCGCCTCCCCGGCATCCCGCAGCCGCGCGGTCACCGTCTTGTTGGCGCCGGTGTCGACGCGTACGTCGGCGAGCCCCTTGTAGCGCTGCCAGGGCCCCTGGGACAGCCGTACGCTCTGCACCTTCGCGTGCGGCACGAGGTCCAGCCGGCGCCGCAGCAGCCCGTGCCGCGCCGCGAACACCGCGTCGTCGACGGCGAACCCGTACCCCCGCCACCACACCGGCACGCACCACCGCGCACGCCCCGGCGGCCGTACGAGCGCCCCCGCGCCCGGGACGGACACCCCCGGCAGCACCCGGGCGATCACCGACTCGGCCACCTCACGCGGAGCGACCGGCACGAGGACGGAGTTCGAGGAGCCGGCCACGTCCAGCTCGACCCGGACCCACCCGCGGCGCCGCCAGAGCAGCGGTTCGACGATGCGTACGGTCTGCACCCGGCCGGGCGGGACCGTCTCGTGGGCCCGGTCGAGGAGCCCGTGATCGATGCGCAGCCCGTCGGGGGAGTCGCCGACCGTCCAGTCGTACTCGCCGACGAACCGCCCCACACTGCTCGCCCCCGCCGCGCCCAGCAGCGGCAGCGCGGTCGCGAGGACGGTCCACACGCTCTCCGTGGCGAACCACAGCACGGACGGCACGACGACCGCGGCCACCAGCGTCCCCCAGGTGGCGCCGGTCAGGACCAGGGACATGGCCAGCACGCCCGCCGGGACCTTCAGCAGCTGCCGTACGGGCGCCTCACCGACCTCGTGCGCGGTGTCCGGCGCGAAACCGGCCGCACGGGCGAGGAGTTCGGCCCGTAGTGCGCCGGCGTGCGCCTCGCCGAGGTAGGCCAGCTCGTCCTTCTTGTCGGTGCCGACGACGTCGAGTTTGAGCTTGGCGACGCCCGCGATCCGGGCCAGCAGCGGGCGGGTGACGTCGATGGCCTGAATGCGCTCCAGCCGGATGTGCGCGGTACGGCGGAACAACAGGCCGGTACGGATGCGCAGTTCGCTGTCGGTCACCGCGAAATGGGTGAACCACCAGGTCAGGAACCCGTACAGGGCGGCGGCCGGGACGAACACCGCGAGCGCGATCAGCAGGGTCGAGGTGTCGAGCCGCAGCAGCTGCCGCTGCGCCCCGTCCGGATCGTGCACACCCCACCCGATCAGCACCGCCACCGGCGCCCAGGCCCGCCGCAGCGGCGTCACCGGATGCAGCCGATGCTCGACGACCGGCTTCGCCCCCGCCCCGCCGACGTCCTCCGCCCCCGACTCCTCGGCCCCGACGGCCCCTGGCTCCTCGGCCCCGACGGCCCCCGACTCCACGGCCCCGCCGCCCCCCGACTCCTCGGCCCCGCCGCCCGGCGTCTCCGCCCGTACCCCGTCGCCGGCTTCCGCGTCCGCGTCCGCGTCCCGTGCCGGCACCGTCACAGCCCCGCCGATCGGGCCTCGCCCAGCTGGGTGAGGCGGTCGCGCAGACGTTCGGCCTCGGCCGGGTCGAGGCCCGGGATACAGGCGTCCGTGGCCGCCGCGGCCGTGTGGAGCTGCACGCTCGCCAGCTCGAAGTGCCGCTCGACGGGCCCGGAGGTCACCTCGACCAGCTGCATGCGCCCGTACGGCACCACGGTCTCCTCACGCCAGAGCACCCCCCGGCTGATCAGCAGGTCGTCGGCCCGTTCGGCGTACCGCCACGACCGCCAGTTGCGGCCCAGCATCGGCCAGCCCCACAGCAGCAGGGCCAGCGGCAGCAGGGCGAACGCCGCCCAGGGCGGCCCCGCCAGCCAGCCGAGCAGGACGGCCGTACCGACGGTGATCGGCCCCAGCCACACCACCAGCAACAGCCGCCTCATCCGCAACAACCCGGGCGGCAGTCCGGTCCAGACCGGCTCGCCCTCCGTCCGTCCGCCACCGTCGTCGTCCACGGCTCCCCAGCCTTCCCGGCGCCCCAAGCTCCCCGTCTCCATTCCGCCAGCGTACGTACGACAGACTGTGTTCATGACTCCCCCGACGGAGACCCCGCAGACCACGGAGACCCGAGAGACGACGGTCGGTATCGGCGGTGCCGCCGAGAGCACGGACATGGTGCTCAACATCGGCCCGCAGCACCCGTCCACGCACGGTGTGCTGCGGCTGCGGCTCGTCCTCGACGGCGAGCGGATCCAGCACGCCGAACCGGTCATCGGCTATATGCACCGGGGCGCGGAGAAGCTCTTCGAGGCGCGCGACTACCGCCAGATCATCATGCTCGCCAACCGTCACGACTGGCTCTCCGCCTTCTCCAACGAACTCGGCGTCGTCCTCGGCGTCGAACGCATGCTCGGCATGGAGGTGCCGGAGCGCGCGGTCTGGATGCGTACGCTCCTCGCCGAGCTGAACCGCGTCCTGAACCATCTGATGTTCCTCGGCTCGTACCCGCTGGAGCTGGGCGGCATCACCCCGGTCTTCTACGCCTTCCGGGAGCGCGAGGAGCTCCAGAACGTCATGGAGGAGATCTCCGGCGGGCGGATGCACTACATGTTCAACCGGGTCGGCGGCCTCAAGGAGGACCTCCCGGCGGGCTGGACCGCACGCGCGCGCGGCGCCGTCGCGGACGTCCGCTCCCGCATGGGCGTCTTCGACGACCTGGTCCTCGGCAACGAGATCTTCCGGGGCCGCACCCGGGACGTCGGCGTCCTCTCCCCGCAGGCCGTGCACGCGTACGGCGTCAGCGGCCCCATCGCCCGCGCCTCCGGTGTCGACTTCGATCTGCGGCGCGACGAGCCGTACCTGGCCTACGGCGAACTCCAGGACGTCCTGAAGGTCGTCACGCGCGCGGAGGGCGACTGCCTCGCCCGTTTCGAGTGCCTCCTGGAGCAGACCCACAACGCCCTCGCCCTCGCCGACGCCTGCCTCGACCGGCTCGCCGAGCTGCCGCCCGGCCCGATCAACCAGCGCCTGCCGAAGGTCCTCAAGGCCCCCGAGGGCCACACCTACGCCTGGACCGAGAACCCCCTCGGCATCAACGGCTACTACCTGGTCAGCAAGGGCGAGAAGACCCCGTACCGCCTCAAGCTCCGCTCGGCCTCGTACAACAACATCCAGGCCATCACCGAACTGCTGCCAGGGACCCTGGTGGCCGACATGGTGGCCATCCTGGGCTCGCTGTTCTTCGTGGTGGGCGACATCGACAAGTAGGCGATCCGGCCGGGCGTCGCGGGGGAGCGAGTCCGGAACTCAAACCGCGTCATGGCCGAGCGGGTCCGGGATCCCCACCGGCTGCAGCAGCCAGCCGAACTCGCCCAGGCCGCCCGGCGCGGTCAGCTCGGCGGCCTCGCCCGCGCCCGCGAGGGCCCGTACGTACGCCGCCGGGTCGGTGGTCGCCAGGGTGAGCGGTGGTCGGCCCGCGGTGACCCCCAGGGCGCGCAGGGCCTCCCGCTGGGTGAGCAGCCGGGCCCCGGGCAGCGCGCACGCGTCCAGTGCCACATGGGCCGTGATGTCGCACGACCCGTCCGGGACCGGCGCGGTCTCCCGCCCCTCCCGGAACCCCGTGAGCGTCCCGAAGGGCGGCCGGGAGCCCGCGAGGTGCGCGTAGTCGACCGCCACGGCGAGCCCCCGCTCCACACCCGCCACGACGGCGGCCCACGCCCGGTCCCTGGGCAGTCCCACCTCGGCCCGCGACCCTTCCTCCGGGGCGAGCGGCCACCACCGGCCCAGCCACGCGGCCTCCTCCCCGCCAACGGGCCCCCCGAGCGTCTCGCTCCCGTCCTCCCGTACGAGCACCAGCCGGGCCACCCCCGCCGGGTCCACCTCGACGACGTCCACGGGCACGTTGTCCAGCCACTCGTTGGCGAACAGCAGCCCGGTGATCCCTTTAGGCGGTTCGGCGAGCCACTCGATGCGGTGATCGAGACCGGGGGGCCGCTCGGCGAGTTCGACGGCGTACGCGCGCGTGCGGGACGACACCTCGGCGGGGAGCGCGGCCACGACCCCGCTCACCAGCTCGCCGTGCCCGGCACCCATGTCCACGAAGTCCAGCCTGTCGGGCCGCCCCAACGCCTCGTCGACCCGGCAGAGCAGCCGCGCCACGGCGGCGGCGAACAGCGGGGAGGCGTGCACGGAGGTCCGGAAATGGCCGGCGGGCCCTTCCGGCCGCCGGTAGAACCCCGCGGGCCCGTACAGCGCCTCCTCGGCCGCCGCTCGCCAAGGCCGCGCCTCGCCAGGGGCGCGGGGCCCTGACATATGCGTCTCCGCCGCGTGGGCGCGATCAACCCCACACGACCCGCAGCCGCAAACCAACGCGTCCTCCCGAGGTCGTAGGCGATCCGTCACAGCGCCAGGCTAAGCGGAACGAACAACAACGCCTCCACCTTGGGGAGTACATGCCCCCGTCACGGATCGACCCTCCGGTTGACCCCGGCACACCGCCCCCTTCCCTACGCTGGGTTACGTGCAGCGCCTCTATGACTTCCTCCGCCGGCATCCGACATGGGTCGACAGCTTCTGGGCCGTCGTCCTGCTCGTGGTGACCCTGGCCGGCGGAGCGATCGACCCCGACTACGCGACCGACATGAACGAGTCCGCGTTCGTGGTGATCACGCTCGCCCTCTGCCTGTCGATCGCCCTCCGGCGCCGCATGCCCGAGAAGATGCTGATGCTGGCCGCCGCGGCGGGCATCTCGCAGCTGATCCTCGACGTACCGAGAATCCCGGCCGACTTCGCGATGCTCGTGGTCATCTACACGGTCGCGGCGAACGGCGCACGCTGGGCCTCCTGGTTCGCCCTCGGCGGCGGCCTCTGCGCGGCGACGCTGGGACAGCTGCGCTGGACCGAGGAGGACACGAGCACGATGGGCAACGCGGTGCTCGCACTGTTCCTGACCGTGCCGTTCGCGCTGGCCTGGGTGCTCGGCGACTCGCTGCGCACCCGCCGCGCGTACTTCGCGCAGCTGGAGGAGCGCGCCGCCCGGCTGGAGAAGGAGCGCGAGGCGCAGGCCAAGGTCGCGGTCGCCGCCGAGCGCGCCCGGATCGCCCGTGAACTGCACGACGTCGTCGCCCACAACGTCTCCGTGATGGTCGTCCAGGCCGACGGCGCCGCGTACGTCCTCGACGCCGCCCCCGACCAGGCGAAGAAGGCCCTGGAGACGATCTCCTCCACCGGCCGTCAGGCCCTCGCCGAGATGCGCCGGCTGCTCGGCGTGCTGCGCACCGGTGAGCACAAGGAGGTCGGCGAGTACGTCCCGCAGCCCGATGTCGAACAGATCGACGACCTCGTCGAGCAGTGCCGGGTCGCCGGGCTGCCCGTGGACTTCAAGATCGAGGGGACCCCGCGTCCGCTGCCCAGCGGTGTGGAGCTGACGGCGTACCGCATCGTGCAGGAGGCCCTCACCAACACCCGCAAGCACGGCGGTCCGAACACGGGGGCGAGCGTGCGGCTGGTCTACTTCGACGACGGCCTCGGTCTGCTCGTCGAGGACGACGGCAAGGGCGCCCCCCACGAGCTGTACGAGGAGGGCGGCGTCGACGGTCAGGGGCACGGGCTCATCGGGATGCGCGAGCGCGTCGGTATGGTCGGCGGCACGCTGGACGCGGGCCCCCGCCCCGGCGGCGGCTTCCGGATCAGCGCCCTGCTTCCCCTGAAGCCCGCACACTGACAAGGTCATGCCACCCCTGCCGCCCGTTGACTCCTGTAGACGCCGGCAGTCGGCGGCCGACATCTGACGAACGCGACATCCGTGGCTGTGAACGGAAGACGGAAGAGGACCCGATGGCGATCCGCGTAATGCTCGTCGACGACCAGGTGCTGCTGCGCACCGGGTTCCGGATGGTGCTGGCGGCCCAGCCGGACATGGAGGTCGTGGCGGAGGCGGGCGACGGCGTCGAGGCCCTTCAGGTCGTCCGGGCCACCGAGGTGGACGTGGTCCTCATGGACGTCCGGATGCCGAAGCTGGACGGCGTCGAGGCCACCCGCCGCATCTGCGCGGACCCGAACCCGCCGAAGGTGCTCATCCTGACCACCTTCGACCTCGACGAGTACGCCTTCTCCGGGCTGAAGGCGGGTGCCTCCGGGTTCATGCTCAAGGACGTGCCGCCCGGCGAACTGCTGGCCGCGATCCGTGCCGTGCACAGCGGCGACGCCGTCGTCGCGCCCTCCACCACCCGGCGCCTGCTCGACCGGTTCGCGCCGATGCTGCCGAGCACCGGTACGGAGCCCAGGCACAAGGAGCTGGAGCGGCTCACCGAGCGCGAGCGCGAGGTCATGATCCTCGTCGCCCAGGGGCTGTCCAACGGCGAGATCGCCGCCCGCCTCGTCCTCTCCGAGGCCACGGTCAAGACGCACGTCGGCCGCATCCTCACCAAGCTGGGCCTCCGCGACCGCGTGCAGGTCGTCGTCCTGGCGTACGAGACGGGGTTGGTACGGGCCGGCGGCCAAGGCTGAGCGAGGTCCGGGCCGCCCGCCCCTGAGCCGGGCTGGGGACGGGTCGCCCGCCCCGCCGTCGAGTCGCCCGCTCCGCCGTTCTATCTGAGCAGCCCCTCCAGGAAGTCGCTGCCCAGGCGGGTCACCGCTGTCACGTCCAGCTGGTGCAGTACGTACCGCCCGCGTCGGCGTGTCGTCAGGAGGCCCGCCTTCTTGAGGACGGCCAGGTGGCGGGATATCTCCGGCGGTGTCACCCCGTGCATCTGGGCCAGCTCTCCCGTGGTGTACGCGCTGCGGGCGAGGTTGCGGCACAGGCGCATGCGGGCGGGGTGGGAGAGGGCGGTCATACGCAGGGCGAGCTGCTCGACGGAGGGCGGGGCGGCGGGCTCGGCCGCGCTCACCGGGTACTGGATCACCGGCTGCCAGCCGAAGCGGTGCAGGACCGTGAGGTGGGGCCGGCCGAGACTGGTCGGCACGAACAGCAGGCCGCCGTCGCCGGTGTCGGTGCGGCTCTCGATGAGCTTGTCCACGGTGATGTGCCCGGTGTGCTCGTCCAGGGCCATCGAGGGGGACATGGCGGTCAGCGCCCCGGCCAGGCCCTTGTGCCGCAGCAGCTCGGTCTTGTGGCGGGCGTCCGCCGCGAGGGGGTGGCTGAGCCGGGACCAGGTCTCGGCGAAGAAGGCCTCGCCGCAGTCCTCCAGGAACTGCCGCAGCCAGGCCCGCACCGCGGGCGGGTCCTCCAGCAGCCGCCGGGCGAACCGCACCTGCAGGGGCCCGCGCGCGGCGGCCAGCTCCAGGGCCAGGCGTCGGGTCTCCGGGTCGGACAGCGCGTTGCGCTCGCGGGCGTCGTACCCCGGAGTACAGACGAACTCCAGCCCGGCGTCGGCGAACTGTTCGTCGGTCAGCTTGTCCAGCAGGTCCAGGTCGTCGGCGAGCGTCGCGCCCGGCAGGGTGTCCCGGCCCGGGATCCCGGCGTACGGCATGAACAGGTCCGAGAACGTCGAACGCCACAGGAAGTCCGCCTCGCACATACGGTCGGCGAGATACGGGTCGAGCCGCGCGGTCACCCCGGCCACCCAGCCCTGCAGCCCCGGATGATGGCCGGGCTCGGACAGCACATGCAACGCCATGCCCAACTCCGCCAACGGCGAGGGCACAACACCCACCCTCTCCCGCCGCAGCCCACCGACCCCGATCCGCACACTCATGCCCCCATGGTGCCCGGCCCCACTGACAACACCCCGCCCGAGCAACGGGGCTGAGGCTTCCGCGGGGGTACGGCCGAGGGGGTGGGTGGGGGCTGGTCGCGCAGTTCCCCGCCGAAAAAGCTAAGGGCGCAGCCCTGCTTTTTCAGGGGCGCGGGGAACTGCGCGAGAAGCCCCACTCAGCCGCACCCGACAACAAACCCCCCGGGCGCCGCGGTGGTGGCGGCGGGCGGTCCGCCCTTCCGCCCGGCGGCTACTCGCTCGCGACCTCCCCCACCAGCGCCACGAAGTCCGCCGCCGCCTTCTGGACGTCCGCCGGCGTCCACTCCAGCGCGGCGGCGCGGACCTCGATCTCCGTGACGGCCAGGCCCGGTCCGCCGCGGTCCCAGGGGCGGGCGAAGAGGAGTGTGCCCGTCCGTTCGCCCTGGCGGACCGCGGCCTCGGCGGCGACGTCGACCTCGTACGGCAGCCAGACCTGGAACTCGTTGGTGTGGGGCTCCTCGGGGTGTACGCGCGCCCACGGCAGCCCCGCCGCCGCGAACCCCTCGCGCAGCCCGGCGGCGACCACGCGCGCGTGGCGGACGTACTCCGGCAGCCGGGGCAGCTCGCGCTCCAGGCCGACGAGGGCCGACAGCACGGTGGGGAACTGCTGGAAGAGCTGACCGCCGTACCGGTGCCGCCAGGCCTTCGCCTCCTCGATCAGCGTCCGGGGACCGGCGAGCGCGGCACCGCCGTACGCGCCGAGGGACTTGTAGAACGACACGTAGACGCTGTCGGCGAGGGCCGCGATCTCGTCCACGGGACGGCCGAAGTGCGTGGCGGACTCCCACAGGCGGGCCCCGTCGAAGTGGACCACCGCGTCCCGCTCGCGGGCTGCCTCGGTGACCTCGGTCAGCTCCTCCCAGGAGGGCAGCACGAAACCGGCCTCCCTGAGCGGCAGTTCGAGCATCAGCGCCCCGAAGGGCTCGTCCAGGCCGCGTATCTCGTCGGCGGTCGGCAGCCGCGGCTCGCTCGTCAGATGGATCGGCCGCAACCCGCTGACCTGGCTGAACGCATGCCGCTCGTACATCTCGGGATGGGCGAGCGGGTGCAGGGCGACGGCCGGGTTCCCGGTACGGGCCGCCCAGCAGCGCAGCGCCACCTGCTGGGCCATGGTCCCGGTCGGGAAGAACGCCGCGGCCTCCGTGCCGAGCAGCGCGGCGGTCCGTTCCTCCAGGGTCTCGACGACCCCGTTGCCGTACATGTCGGCCGTCCGGTCCAGGTCGTAGACATCCCCGGCCGTGTCCAGCAGCGCCAGCCGCTCGCGGACCGTCGCCAGCGCGCTCGTCCGCGCCAGCACCCGCCCGGCCGCCCGATGGGCCGCCCGCCGCCGCTTGTACCGCAGAGCCACCGGGGACTCCTCGGCCGCCTTCTCCTCCCCGGCCGTGTTCCCCTCCTCGGCCACCTGTCCCTCCTCGGCCGGCTTCCCTTCCCCGGCCGTCTTCTCGTCCATGGTCGTCCCCGTCGTTTCGCTCATCCGGGGATCATCCCCCGGCCCGTCCCGCCCGGCACCCCGATTTCGCACCGGACCCCGGCCACCTCCGGACTCTCGGACGCGACCTGCGGAAACGGCCACCGGCCGCCCACAGCCTGTGGACAACCGAACGCCCCTCGAACCAATCGCGTTAACATGACGAGAAATCGTCCGGTACCCAGAGCGGACTGGAACGGGAAGGCCACCACCGAGTGAGTACATTCCAGCAACCAGAGCCGAAGGACCGCCCCGCGCGGCTCACCGTCGGTGTCGTCGGCGCCGGCCGGGTCGGCCCCGCGCTGGCGGCGTCGCTCCAGCTGGCGGGTCACCGCCCGGTCGCCGTCTCCGGCGTCTCCGACGCCTCTCGGCGGCGGGCCGCCGAACTGCTGCCCGACGTACCGCTGATGCCCCCCGCCGACGTGCTGCGCCACGCGGACCTGGTCCTGCTGACCGTCCCGGACGACGCCCTGCCGGGCCTGGTCGAGGGCCTCGCCGAGACCGGCTCCGTCCGCCCCGGCCAGCTCCTCGTGCACACCTCCGGGCGGTACGGCGCACGCGTGCTGGACCCCGCGCTCCGGGCCGGGGCGCTGCCGCTGGCGCTGCACCCCGCGATGACGTTCACCGGGACCCCGGTGGACGTGCAGCGGCTCGCCGGCTGCTCCTTCGGCGTCACCGCCCCGGACGAGCTGCGGATGGCCGCCGAGGCGCTGGTGATCGAGATGGGCGGCGAGCCCGAGTGGATCGCCGAGGAGAGCCGCCCGCTCTACCACGCGGCCCTCGCCCTGGGCGCCAACCACCTGGTGACCCTGGTCGCCCAGTCCATGGAACTGCTGCGCACGGCCGGGGTCACCGCCCCCGACCGCATGCTGGGCCCGCTGCTCGGCGCCGCCCTGGACAACGCCCTCAGGTCGGGCGACGCGGCCCTCACCGGCCCCGTCGCGCGCGGGGACGCGGGCACGGTCGCCGCGCACGTGGCCGAGCTGCGCGCGCACGCCCCGGCCACCGTCGCCGGGTATCTGGCGATGGCCCGCGCGACCGCCGACCGCGCCCTCGCCCACGGTCTGCTCAAGCCGGAGCTGGCCGAGGACCTCCTCGGGGTACTCGCGGGCGGGACGAACGGAACCACCGGAGCGGGCGGCACCGACGGCACCGAAGGGACCGCGCGATGACGATCACCGTGCTGCGCACCGCCGACGAACTGCACGCACGCGCGCGTACGGGACGCCGGGCCGTCGTGATGACCATGGGCGCCCTGCACGAGGGCCACGCCACCCTGGTCCGCGCCGCCCGAGAGATCGCCGGCCCCGCGGGCGAGGTCGTCGTCACCGTCTTCGTGAACCCGCTCCAGTTCGGCGCCGGCGAGGACCTCGACCGCTATCCGCGCACCCTCGACGCCGACGTCAAGCTCGCCGAGGTCTCCGGCGCCGACGTGGTGTTCGCCCCGTCCGTGGACGAGGTCTACCCGGGCGGCGAACCCCAGGTCCGGATCACCGCGGGCCCCATGGGGGAGCGCCTGGAGGGCGCCGCCCGCCCCGGGCACTTCGACGGCATGCTCACCGTCGTCGCCAAGCTGCTCCACCTCACCCGCCCCGACGTGGCCCTCTACGGCCAGAAGGACGCCCAGCAGCTCGCCCTGATCCGCCGCATGGTCCGCGACCTGAACTTCGGCATGGAGATCGTGGGCGTCCCCACCGTCCGCGAGGACGACGGCCTGGCCCTGTCCAGCCGCAACCGCTATCTGTCCGCCCAGGAGCGCCGCACCGCCCTCGCGCTCTCCCAGGCGCTGTTCGCGGGCCGCGACCGGCACGCCGCGCAGGAGGCGCTGCGCGCGCGGGCCCGCGAGGTGCCCGCCACCCGCGCGCGTGCCGAGGCGCTCAGCGCGATCGGCGAGTCCCGTGCCGCCGCCGACGCGCACGCCATGGCCAAGGCGGCCCCCGGCGGCCCCGCCGCCGTCCGCGCCGCCGCCCGGCTGGTCCTCGACGAGGCCCTGCGCATGAAGCCGCCGATCGCCCTGGACTACCTGGCCCTGGTCGACCCGTCCGACTTCACCGACATCCCCGACGACTTCACCGGCGAAGCCGTCCTCGCCGTCGCCGCCCGGGTGGGGACGACCCGGCTGATCGACAACATCCCCCTCACCTTCGGAACCTTCGGAGCCGCCTCGTGACCACCACAGGCATACGACTGCACGCGCCCGCACCCGGCTGGTCCGTCGACGCCGATGTCGTGGTCGTCGGCTCGGGCGTCGCCGGCCTCACCGCCGCGCTGCGCTGCGAGGCCGCCGGCCTGCGCACGGTCGTCGTCACCAAGGCCCGCCTCGACGACGGCTCCACCCGCTGGGCCCAGGGCGGCATCGCCGCCGCCCTCGGCGAGGGCGACACCCCCGAACAGCACCAGGACGACACCCTGGTGGCCGGCGCGGGCCTGTGCGACGAGGACGCCGTACGGCTCCTCGTCACCGAAGGGCCCGACGCCGTACGCCGGCTGATCGAGACCGGCGCCCACTTCGACGAGTCGGAGGGGGGCGTCCTGGAGCTGACCCGCGAGGGCGGCCACCACCGCCGCCGCATCGCCCACGCGGGCGGCGACGCCACCGGCGCCGAGATCTCCCGGGCCCTCGTCGAGGCCGTACGCGCGCGGGGACTGCGCACGGTCGAGAACGCGCTCGTCCTGGACCTCCTGACGGACGCCGACGGCCGTACCGCCGGTGTCACCCTGCACGTCATGGGCGAGGGCCAGCACGACGGCGTGGGGGCCGTGCACGCGCCCGCGGTCGTCCTCGCGACGGGCGGCATGGGCCAGGTGTTCTCGGCGACCACCAACCCGTCGGTGTCCACCGGCGACGGCGTGGCCCTCGCCCTGCGCGCGGGCGCCGAGGTCTCCGACCTGGAGTTCGTGCAGTTCCACCCGACCGTGCTGTTCCTCGGCGCCGACGCGGAGGGCCAGCAGCCCCTGGTCTCCGAGGCCGTACGCGGCGAGGGCGCCCACCTGGTCGACGCCGACGGCACCCGCTTCATGCTCGGACAGCACGAACTGGCCGAGCTGGCGCCCCGCGACATCGTCGCCAAGGGCATCACGCGCCGCATGCTGGAACAGGGCACCGAACACATGTACCTGGACGCCCGGCACTTCGGCGCGACCATGTGGGAGCACCGCTTCCCGACCATCCTCGCCGCCTGCCGCGCCCATGGCCTCGACCCGGTCACCGAGCCCATCCCGGTCGCCCCGGCCGCCCACTACGCCTCCGGCGGCGTCCGCACCGACTCCCACGGCCGGACCACCGTCCCCGGCCTCTACGCGTGCGGCGAGGTCGCCTGCACCGGCGTGCACGGCGCCAACCGGCTCGCCTCCAACTCCCTCCTGGAGGGCCTGGTCTACGCCGAGCGCATCGCCGCCGACATCGCCGCGACGCACGCCGGCAACGGCCTCCACGCGCGCGTGCCCCAGCCCGTCCCGTACGACGGGAAGCCCGCGCACCCGCTGCTCGCCCCGGAGATACGGTTCGCGATCCAGCGGACCATGACCGAGGGCGCCGGCGTCCTGCGCTCCGCGGACTCCCTGGCGACCGCCGCCGCGTCCCTGGACCGGCTGCACGCGGCGGCCCGCGACGCGCTCGCCGAGAACGGCAAGACGGCCGAGCCCGGCGTCGACACCTGGGAGACCACCAACCTCCTGTGCGTGGCCCGCGTCCTGGTCGCCGCCGCCCGGCTGCGCGAGGAGACCCGCGGCTGCCACTGGCGCGAGGACCGCGCCGACCGCGACGACGCCGCCTGGCGCCGCCACATCGTCGTACGGCTGAATCCGGACCGGACGCTCGCCGTACACACCACGGATACCGCAGACTTCCCCCCGACCCGGCCGCATCACCAGGAGCAGTGACAGACGTGAGCACCCCCGAACTTCCCCTCGCCTCCGCCGGCGGCTGCGGCGACGGCTGCGCCTGCGGCGCCGACGACGGGCTGACCGAGGAGTACCTGGAGTGCGGGCTCGACCCCGCGCTCGCCCAGCTCCTGGCCGACGCCGGGCTCGACCCCGTGGAGGTCGAGGACATCGCCAACGTCGCCATCCAGGAGGACCTGGACCACGGCGTGGACGTCACCACGGTCGCCACGATCCCCGAGGACGCCCGTGCCACCGCCGACTTCACCGCCCGTGAGGCCGGTGTCGTGGCGGGCCTGAGAATCGCCGAGGCCGTCCTCTCGGTGGCCTGCTCCGACGAGTTCGAGGTCGAGCGGCACGTCGACGACGGCGACCGGGTGGTGGAGGGGCAGAAGCTTCTCAGCGTCACCGGCGCCACCCGCGACCTGCTCACCGCCGAGCGCAGCGCCCTGAACCTGCTGTGCCGCCTCTCCGGCATCGCGACCGCCACGCGCGCGTGGGCGGACGCCCTGGAGGGCACGAAGGCGAAGGTCCGCGACACCCGCAAGACGACGCCGGGGCTGCGCTCCCTGGAGAAGTTCGCGGTCCGCTGCGGCGGCGGCATGAACCACCGGATGTCGCTGTCCGACGCGGCCCTCGTCAAGGACAACCACGTGGTCGCCGCGGGCGGCGTCGCCCAGGCCTTCAAGGCCGTGCGCGAGATGTTCCCCGAGGTGCCCATCGAGGTCGAGGTCGACACCCTCCACCAGCTCCGCGAGGTCATCGACGCGGGCGCCGACCTGATCCTGCTGGACAACTTCACCCCGATCGAGTGCGAGGAGGCCGTGGCCATCGTCGACGGCCGGGCCCTCCTGGAGGCCTCGGGCCGGCTGACCCTCGACAACGCCAAGTCGTACGCGGACACGGGCGTCGACTTCCTGGCGGTGGGAGCCCTGACCCACTCGTCTCCCATCCTGGACATCGGCCTCGACCTGCGCGCGGCCGAGTAGGGACGGGGACGGGCCATGCTGCTGACCATCGACGTGGGCAACACCCACACCGTCCTCGGTCTGTTCGACGGCGAGGACATCGTCGAACACTGGCGCATCTCCACGGACGCGCGCCGCACCGCCGACGAACTGGCGGTCCTCCTCCAGGGCCTCATGGGCATGCACCCGCTGCTCGGCGAGGAACTGGGCGACGGCATCGACGGCATCGCGATCTGCGCGACCGTCCCGTCCGTCCTGCACGAACTGCGCGAGGTGACCCGCCGCTACTACGGCGACGTCCCCGCGGTCCTCGTCGAGCCGGGGGTGAAGACGGGCGTCCCGATCCTCACCGACAACCCCAAGGAGGTCGGCGCCGACCGCATCATCAACGCGGTCGCGGCCGTCGAGCTGTACGGCGGGCCGGCGGTCGTCGTGGACTTCGGGACGGCGACCACGTTCGACGCGGTCAGCGCGCGCGGGGAGTACGTCGGTGGTGTCATCGCCCCCGGCATCGAGATCTCCGTCGAGGCGCTCGGCGTCAAGGGCGCCCAGCTCCGCAAGATCGAGGTCGCCCGGCCGCGCAGTGTGATCGGCAAGAACACGGTCGAGGCGATGCAGTCCGGGATCGTGTACGGGTTCGCCGGGCAGGTCGACGGGGTCGTGAGCCGCATGGTCCGCGAACTGGCCGACGACCCCGAGGAGGTGACGGTGATCGCGACGGGTGGGCTCGCGCCGATGGTCCTGGGCGAGTCCTCGGTGATCGACGAACACGAGCCGTGGCTGACACTGATCGGGCTGCGGCTGGTGTACGAGCGGAACGTCTCGCGGCTCTGAGGGCGCGGGAGGGGGTGGGGGGTTCGGTGCGTGGGCGGGTGCGGGCCGGTGGGGGCTGGTGGGGGCTGGTCGCGCAGTTCCCCGCGCCCCTAAAAGACACAGGCCCCCGCGGCCCTGAAAGGCGACCGGCTGCGGGCCTGAAAAGCATGGGG
This sequence comes from Streptomyces sp. NPDC107538, assembly GCF_055657445.1. Lineage (NCBI taxonomy): Bacteria > Bacillati > Actinomycetota > Actinomycetes > Kitasatosporales > Streptomycetaceae > Streptomyces > Streptomyces sp. NPDC107538. The sequence continues at coordinate 889,898 of NZ_JBVKAY010000003.1, forward strand.
CGCAGCCCCTGCTTTTCAGGGGCGCGGGGAACTGCGCGAGAAGCCCCACCGGGCCCGCACTCGCCCACGCACCCGACGCCCCCAACCCCCTCCCGCGCCCCCGTCCACCCAGGCGAGTGGTCCCCGGCGCCACACGCCCCCCATCGACCCTCTTTTGTCTGATTAGCGCGTATCGTCGCGGCATGCCCACGCCCCACGGAACCCGCGGTGGCATGGCGTTCGGTGCGGAGGAGCTGCGTGTGCTCCGTCGTGCCCTCGCCCTTGCCCTCAACCCCAGCCCCGCCTCGGCGGAGGAGGTGCAGGACTGCCTCCGGCTCGCCGAGTCCGTCGACGAGGCGACCCGCGAGGACGCCCGTCTGAGGGCCTTCCTGCTGGCCGACCTCGCCCGCTACCGCGCCGCGCTCCCCGGCACGGTCACGGGCTACGCGGCGCTCCTCACCCAGGCCCTGGACGCCGGGTACCACCCCCACCCGGACGACCTCGCCGCCCTGCGCGCGCTGCGCGGCAACCCCACCGCCGCGGCCCTCCTGGAGCGCTGCCGCCCCGTCGTCGAAGAGGACGTGCGCGCCCGCTTCGCGGGGCGCGCGGCCGTCTCGGCCGTGGTCGTGCCCGCCTCTCGCTCCGGCTCCGGCCGCTCCCGGCTCCGCCTCACCGCCCTCCCCGGCGGCCTCGCGGAGCGGGACGTCCACGCGCGCGGTGCCGCCGACCAGCCGAAGCCGGCCCGGCCGGCCCGCCCCGCGCAGCCCGCCGAGAAACCCGGCCCGGTGCCCCGCCCCGACGCCCCGAGCCCGGTCCGCCGCCCCATCCCCACGCCCGGCGAGGTCTTCCCGCCCAAGCGGAAACCGGCCGCCCCGCCCGCGAAGCCGCCCCAGCAGCTGGCCGCCGTCTAGCCCTGGCTACCCTGGACGCATGGACTACGTCTCCGCGCTGCTGCCCCCCTTCGTGATGGCCGTGCTGTTCATCGGCGTCATCAGGGTGATCGTGAAGACCCAGGGCGGCCCCAACAAGGCCAAGGAGGACGCGGTCGTCGACGCGGCCCTCGCCCGCGCGGAGAGCGCCCGCCAGGCCGACGGCACCGACTCCCGGGGCACCCGCGCCTGACGCGCCCCGCCCCGCGTCACCCCGCCCCATCGGCGTACGACTCGTATGTTCTTCGAGTCGTGCGCCCTTTTTGTTCTGTTTCTTTGGGTTTCTTCGGATATCGTGCGGAACTGTGCCTCGCCCCTTGGGAGAACTCGAAGACGCGGTCATGACGCGGGTGTGGAAGTGGAACCGCCCGGTGACCGTTCGGGAAGTCCTGGAAGACCTTCAGCGGGAACGGTCCATCGCCTACACCACGGTGATGACCGTTCTGGACAATCTCCATCAGAAGGGCTGGGTCCGCCGGGAGGCGGAAGGGCGGGCCTATCGATATGAGGCGGTCTCCACCCGCGCCGCCTACTCGGCCGCACTGATGAACGAGGCCTGGTCGCAGAGCGACAACCCCGCCGCCGCACTCGTCGCCTTCTTCGGGATGATGAGCGAGGAACAGCGACAGGCGCTCACCGACGCCGTACGCATCGTGCAGGGCCCTGACCCCGTCAAACCCGAACCGGCACCGCCCGCCGCCCCCCGCGGTGAAACCCCTGCCGAAACCGCCGGCGAATCCGCCGAATCGTCCGGCGAAACACAGGGGACCCCCGGCGAATCACCGGATCTTCCCGGGCGATAGCGTCCGCTCATGCCAGCATCGAGTCCCGAAGTCACCGCAAAAGCCATCACCGTCCGGCGGGCTCGGACCAGCGATGTCCCGCACGTGCGCGACCTCCTCGACTCTTACGTGCAGCGTCGCATCCTGCTCGACAAAGCGACGGTCACGCTTTACGAGGACATCCAGGAGTTCTGGGTCGCGGAACGGGGCACCGGTCCGGACACCCAGGTCGTGGGCTGCGGTGCCCTGCACGTCATGTGGGAAGACCTCGCGGAAGTCCGCACTCTCGCGGTGAACCCGGACGCCAAGGGTCTCGGCGTCGGCCACCAGTTGCTCGAGAAGTTGCTCGACACCGCTCGCTGGCTGGGTGTTCGCCGCGTTTTCTGTCTGACCTTCGAAGTCGAGTTCTTCGCGAAGCACGGCTTCGTGGAGATCGGTGAGACTCCGGTCGACACCGATGTCTACGCGGAGCTGCTGCGTTCCTATGACGAGGGCGTCGCGGAGTTCCTCGGTCTCGAACGAGTGAAACCGAACACCTTGGGCAACAGCCGGATGCTTCTGCATCTGTGATCGCCGACGGAGACCCTTTGTCCGAAACGCGATGTTTCCGGTCTTCCCCGGGCTCCTCGCCCTCTCCATGGCCTCTCCCCGGTCTCTCCCAGGGGTTTGTGTTTTTCCTGGAAAAGCGGTTTGCTTTCCGACGTACTGCAGTACTGCATATAACAGGGGACGTGAAACAGCGGCGCTCGCCGCAGGCCCTCGGCCCTGAAGTTATCGATGAAAGGAAATCCGGTGGCACAGAAGGTTCAGGTCCTTCTTGTCGACGACCTCGACGGCGGCGAGGCGGACGAGACCGTGACGTTCGCGCTGGACGGCAAGACGTACGAGATCGACCTCACGACCGCCAACGCGGACAAGCTTCGCGGCCTTCTCGACCCTTACGTCAAGGGCGGCCGCCGTACCGGAGGCCGTGCCGCCGGTGGGCGCGGCAAGGCCCGTGCCGCTTCCGGCGGCAGCCAGGACACCGCGGCCATCCGCGCCTGGGCGAAGGAGAACGGCTACGAGGTCAACGACCGCGGTCGCGTCCCCGCCTCCATCCGCGAGGCCTACGAGAAGGCCAACGGCTGAGATTCCGACGGCCCGGTGCTCACGCGCCGCAGCCGGACGCGGTGGCAGTGCGTCGCCACCGTGTCCACCACTCGCACGAGGTCGGGGGCGCCCCCACCGCCCCCCAACGCCGACATGCTCGGCAGCGAGGGTTCCATCTCGCACCCCGGCTCGGGGGGCCGCAGCCACTCGGCGGCCCCCTGTGAACCGGCCTCCCCGCGCCCGACCCCGAGCCTTCCGGCCCCGCCCGGAGGCGTCGGCGCCACCAGGTGACCGCCCGTTCCGACGGCAGTGAGGTCCAGGTCGAGGCCGCCCCAGTCCAGCCACTCCAGCAGTCCCGGCAGCTCCTCCGCGCTCCCCGCCGCGACCAGCAGCAGCATCCGCCCGTCGCGCAGCGCCACCGGCGAGCCCGGACCGGGCACCGGGCCCAGATGCCGGAGCGCCGCGACCCCCGCTTCCGCCGGTACGTCGAGCACATCGAAGCGCAGACCCGTAAGGAGATGTACGGGCGTCCCGGGCACGGTCGCCCAGCCGAGATCGTTCTCGTACCACTGCCGCACCGCGTCGCACGAGCCGTCCTGGACGTCGCTCGGGTCGAACGGTCGGCGGGGAAGGGGGACGATGGCCATGTCAGGAGCAACCGTGCGAAGGAGCCCGGAGTTACGCTGGGTATCGGCTCGGATGCGAGGAGTGCCGGGAAAGGGGGTGTTCCGTGGTGCGTGAGGACGCAAGGATGTTCGCCCTTAGCGGAGGGAACCGGTGCATCCGGCATGGAGTGTCAGTGCCTACGGGTAAGACATCCCTAGTGGGAGGGGGCGACACGCAGAAAAGGCCGTCTCACGTTCGCCATCGGCGTACTGATGGTGGGGGTAACTGCCTGGCCTGCGGGAACATCGTCTCGCACCATCGGGTTGGAGCAGATGTCGGCGTTCGGGGTCAGGAGGCCAAGGACGGTGTCGGCAGTTGGAATGAGCGGTCCCCGCTTGCGGGACTAAGCTGCGGAAGGACAGCGAGGGGAGCGTCCCCTCACTGCCTGACCGCTCTGAGGAGCGATTAACGATGTTCGAGAGGTTCACCGACCGCGCGCGGCGGGTTGTCGTCCTGGCTCAGGAAGAAGCCCGGATGCTCAACCACAACTACATCGGCACCGAGCACATCCTCCTGGGCCTGATCCACGAGGGTGAGGGTGTCGCCGCTAAGGCCCTGGAGAGCCTCGGGATTTCGCTCGAGGCGGTCCGCCAGCAGGTGGAGGAGATCATCGGGCAGGGGCAGCAGGCCCCGTCCGGGCACATCCCCTTCACCCCCCGTGCCAAGAAGGTCCTGGAGCTGTCGCTCCGCGAGGCCCTTCAGCTGGGCCACAACTACATCGGCACGGAGCACATCCTGCTCGGCCTGATCCGTGAGGGCGAGGGCGTCGCCGCCCAGGTCCTGGTCAAGCTGGGCGCAGATCTCAACCGGGTGCGGCAGCAGGTCATCCAGCTGCTCTCCGGTTACCAGGGCAAGGAGACCGCCACCGCCGGCGGGCCCGCCGAGGGCACCCCCTCGACGTCCCTGGTCCTCGACCAGTTCGGCCGGAACCTCACCCAGGCCGCTCGTGAGTCCAAGCTCGACCCGGTCATCGGGCGCGAGAAGGAGATCGAGCGGGTCATGCAGGTGCTGTCCCGCCGTACCAAGAACAACCCGGTGCTGATCGGTGAGCCCGGCGTCGGCAAGACCGCCGTCGTCGAAGGCCTCGCCCAGGCCATCGTCAAGGGCGAGGTGCCCGAGACCCTCAAGGACAAGCACCTCTACACCCTCGACCTCGGCGCGCTGGTCGCCGGCTCCCGCTACCGCGGTGACTTCGAGGAGCGCCTGAAGAAGGTCCTCAAGGAGATCCGCACCCGCGGCGACATCATCCTGTTCATCGACGAGCTGCACACGCTGGTCGGTGCGGGTGCCGCCGAGGGCGCCATCGACGCCGCTTCGATCCTGAAGCCGATGCTGGCCCGCGGTGAGCTGCAGACCATCGGTGCCACCACGCTGGACGAGTACCGCAAGCACCTGGAGAAGGACGCGGCCCTGGAGCGCCGCTTCCAGCCCATCCAGGTCGCCGAGCCCTCGCTCCCGCACACCATCGAGATCCTCAAGGGCCTCCGTGACCGGTACGAGGCGCACCACCGCGTCTCCATCACGGACGAGGCCCTGGTGCAGGCGGCGACGCTCGCCGACCGGTACATCTCGGACCGGTTCCTGCCGGACAAGGCGATCGACCTGATCGACGAGGCCGGTTCCCGGATGCGCATCCGCCGGATGACCGCGCCGCCGGACCTCCGCGAGTTCGACGAGAAGATCGCGGGCGTGCGCCGCGACAAGGAGTCGGCGATCGACTCCCAGGACTTCGAGAAGGCGGCCTCTCTCCGCGACAAGGAGAAGCAGCTGCTGGCGGCGAAGGCCAAGCGGGAGAAGGAGTGGAAGGCCGGCGACATGGACGTCGTCGCCGAGGTCGACGGCGAGCTGATCGCCGAAGTCCTCGCGACCGCCACCGGCATCCCGGTCTTCAAGCTGACCGAGGAGGAGTCCTCGCGTCTGCTGCGCATGGAGGACGAGCTCCACAAGCGGGTCATCGGCCAGGTCGACGCCGTCAAGGCGCTGTCGAAGGCGATCCGTCGTACGCGCGCCGGTCTGAAGGACCCGAAGCGTCCCGGTGGTTCGTTCATCTTCGCGGGCCCGTCCGGTGTCGGTAAGACGGAGCTGTCGAAGGCCCTGGCGGAGTTCCTCTTCGGTGACGAGGACGCGCTGATCTCCCTCGACATGTCGGAGTTCAGCGAGAAGCACACGGTCTCGCGGCTCTTCGGTTCGCCTCCCGGCTACGTGGGCTACGAAGAGGGCGGCCAGCTGACCGAGAAGGTCCGCCGCAAGCCGTTCTCCGTCGTCCTCTTCGACGAGGTAGAGAAGGCCCACCCGGACATCTTCAACTCGCTGCTGCAGATCCTGGAGGACGGTCGTCTGACCGACTCCCAGGGCCGGGTCGTGGACTTCAAGAACACGGTCATCATCATGACGACCAACCTCGGCACCCGGGACATCTCCAAGGGCTTCAACCTGGGCTTCGCGGCCTCTGGTGACAAGAAGACCAACTACGAGCGCATGAAGAACAAGGTCTCGGACGAGCTCAAGCAGCACTTCCGGCCCGAGTTCCTCAACCGCGTCGACGACGTGGTCGTCTTCCCGCAGCTGACGCAGGAGGACATCCTCAAGATCGTCGACCTGATGATCGGCAAGGTCGACGAGCGCCTCAAGGACCGGGACATGGGCATCGAGCTCTCCCAGGCCGCGAAGGAGCTGCTGTCCAAGAAGGGATACGACCCCGTGCTGGGCGCCCGGCCGCTGCGCCGGACCATCCAGCGCGAGGTCGAGGACACCCTCTCCGAGAAGATCCTCTTCGGCGAGCTGCGCCCCGGCCACATCGTGGTCGTGGACACCGAGGGCGAGGGCGACGCGGCCACCTTCACCTTCCGGGGTGAGGAGAAGTCGGCGCTGCCGGACGTCCCGCCGATCGAGCAGGCGGCCGGCGGTGCGGGTCCGAACCTGAGCAAGGACGCGTAACCGCTGCGCTCGGCCCGAGCGCGCGAAGGGGCTGCCCCGGGACTTCGGTCCCGGGGCAGCCCCTTTTGCCTTTCCGGGGTTCGGAGAACGGTGTCGGCCGGAGGCTTGTGATGCCCGGCAGGGACCGGCGCCGCCTCTCAGCCGGTGGCGTTCCGGTTGACGCGTAATTCCAGGTGATTCCGTCAGCGAATGCAGGGAGACCGGTTTTTCCAGACCGGGCAGGGAGTCCAATGCCGGTCAGGTGAGGGGGAGTTCGGTGAGTGGCGACAGGTCCGTGAGATGAGGCGGTGAAAAACGGCCCTCACGGAGAGTTTCTTGATGCCGGGCGCATGCCCCTCGCCGGGACGGCCGAGAGGGGAGCGTTTCCACCGGGTTTCGAGTGATGCGGGCCTCGTAGTCGGCGTCACATTCGGAGGGGTTCTCTCTGGGGTGCCGGTGACGTGCCGCACAGGTCATTTGTCCGGTACTAGGAGGAATAGCGGAGGACAGGGGTTGGGCAAAACGGACTTTTAGGTCTGTGGGTGGGGGATTCAGGGGGTGCTGTGCAGGTGGGGGAGGGTTTGGGGGTGGGTGTCAAAGAGGGGGTGCGTTTCGGGTGGAGTACGGGGTTTCTTCGTAGGTCACACATTTGAGGGGATTCGGGGCCGGGGGGTACCAAGGGTTGTCCCATTCGGCGGCCGCTGATGTGCGCCGGGTGGGATTCGTGTCCGTCGAGGCACAGTCCTTGTCTCCGTACCCCGTGAGGTTCTCCATGTCGCAGCGTGTTCGCACTCCCCGTACCCGTACGTCCCAGCTCCGCGTCCGGGCCGCCCTGGTGGCCGCCGGGGTGGGGGTCTCGGGTGTGCTGGGTGCCGGGGTCGCGGCCGCCGCCGGTGGTCCTCAGGCCTCGAGTGCCGCCACCGCCACCGCTCAGACCGTCGCCGCCAAGAAGGCCAAGAAGGCGACCTCCTGGATCAGCCCGGTCAAGGGCTACAAGCTGAGCGCCAGCTTCGCGCAGGCCGGCAACATGTGGTCCGCCAAGCACAGCGGGCAGGACTTCGCCGTCAAGAGCGGTACGGCCGTCGTCGCCGCGCACGGCGGCACCGTCGTGAAGGCCGGCGGCAACGGCGCCGGTGACGGTCCCGCGTACGGCAACGCCGTCGTCATCAAGCACGGCAACGGCACGTTCTCGCAGTACGCCCACCTGTCCAAGGTGAACGTGAAGGCCGGGCAGGTCGTGAAGACCGGGCAGCGCATAGCCCTCTCCGGCAACACCGGTAACTCCAGCGGGCCGCACCTGCACTTCGAGATCCGTACGAGCGCCAACTACGGCTCCGCCATCGACCCGGTCGCCTTCCTGCGGACCAAGGGCATCACCATCTGAGCCGGGTCCTTCGAGGTCAGCACGGGCCGTAGTCCTGGCCCGTGCCGCACATCGGGGTGTCGGCGTAGTAGTCGTTGAGGACGATCATCAAGATGATCATCAAAACCCCCACCGCCGCGGTTCCGGCGAGGGCGACCACGTGGCGTCTGCGGAGGAACTCGGCGCGTTCCTCGTCGGTCATCCGGGCGTAGTCGTCGGCGTTCATCCGGTCCGGGCCTCCTCGTGCGCATGCTCGGGAGGTCCCCGAAGGCTCTGAGGTTTTACCCGGATACGACGGCTTTCAAGAGCTCTGGGTGCCTCCGTGTGCCTGTGTCACCAGATCGATCGCGACCTCCAGGACGGCCTCACGCTTCTCCTCGGGGTCGCCTTCGACGTCCTGGAGGACGAACATCCCGGCGTGCATGGTGAACAGGGCGCTCATACAGCGGACCTGGTCGGTCAGGGCGGCGTCCGGTTCCTTGATCGTGTCGATCAGCCGGATCATGCGCTGCTTGAACGTCTCCCCGATGCTCAGCTCACGTACCGTCGCCTGGTTCTCCTGCATGAAGCGGAAGAGGGGGGCCACGTCGGCCAGGGCCACGCTGTAGCGGCGCAGGATCTCCCGCTTGGTGTCGAGGGTGCGCGGCTGGGTGCCGGCCCATTCGATCAACTCGTCGATCGGGCGCCGCAGGTCCTGGAAGAGGCCGATGAGGATGTCTTCCTTGGTCTTGAAGTGGTAGTAGAGCGCGGCCTTCGTCACGTCGAGGCGTTCGGCGATCTCCCGCAGCGAGGTCTTCTCGTATCCCTGTTCGGCGAAGAGTTCGAGGGCGACGTCCTGGATGCGCTGACGGGTGTCGCCGCGACGCTGCCGCTTCGGAGCCGCGCCCGACGCGCCCGTCGTGTCCGTCGCTCCCGTCGTGTGCGTCGCGTCCTCTGTCGTGCCGCTCATCCTCTTACTCCTCGCCGTCACGGATGGCCTGGATCGGTCAAGGCTCGGCCAAGCCCGCTGAACTTACTTGACGCCCGGCTAGTTAGAGACCTAGCTTCCCTAAGTGTAGACAACTAGCCGGTCGGCAAGTAAGTACTCGGAAGCTCCGGGGGGAGTGGAGGACCGCGATGGATGCGGAGAAGAAGAACGAAGTGAGCGGTGGGGCCGGGACGGACGGGCCGCAGCCGCGCAGTGTGCGGGTGGTGCTGCTCGCGCTCATGATCGCCATGCTGCTGGCGATGCTCGACAACATGATCATCGGTACGGCGATGCCGACGATCGTGGGTGAGCTGGGCGGGCTCGAACACCTGTCGTGGGTCGTCACCGCGTACACCCTCGCGACCGCCGCCTCCACCCCGATCTGGGGCAAGCTCGGCGACCTCTACGGCCGCAAGCGGGTCTTCATGACCTCGATCGTGATCTTCCTGATCGGGTCGGCGCTGAGCGGGATGGCCCAGGACATGGGGCAGCTCATCGGGTTCCGCGCGGTGCAGGGCCTCGGCGCGGGTGGGCTGATGGTCGGCGTCATGGCGATCATCGGTGACCTCATACCGCCGCGGGAGCGTGGCAAGTACCAGGGGATGATGGCCGGGGTCATGGCCCTCGCGATGATCGCCGGGCCGCTGGTGGGCGGGTCCATCACCGACCACTGGGGCTGGCGCTGGTCCTTCTACATCAACCTGCCGCTCGGGGTCGTGGCGCTGATCGCCGTCAGCGCCGTACTGCATCTGCCGAAGCCGGCGCGGGACGGGCGGTCGGCGCGGGACATCGACTACCTCGGCGCGGCGCTGCTGACCGTCGGTATCACGGCGATCGTGCTGGTCACGACGTGGGGCGGGACCGAGTACGCCTGGGGTTCGGCCGTCATCATGGAGCTGATCGCGCTCGGGGTGGCCTCTCTGGTCGGGTTCCTGTTCGTGCAGCGGCGGGTGGCGGAGCCGGTGATTCCGCTGCATATCTTCCGCAGCCGGAACTTCACGCTGATGTCCGTGATCGGGTTCTTCACCGGGTTCGTGATGTTCGGCGCGGTGCTGTTCCTGCCGCTGTTCCAGCAGTCCGTGCAGGGCGCGTCCGCGACCAACTCCGGGCTGTTGCTGCTGCCGATGCTGGGGGCGATGCTCGCGGTGTCGATGGTGGCCGGGCGGGTGACCACGGGGAGCGGCCGTTACAAGGTCTTCCCGGTCGTCGGGAGCGTCCTGATGATCGCGGGGCTGTTCCTGCTGTCGCAGATGGACACCGGGACGAGCCGGGTGACGTCCGGGCTGTACATGGCCGTGCTGGGTGCCGGTATGGGGTGTCTGATGCAGATCACCATGCTGGTCGCGCAGAACAGTGTCGCGATGAAGGACATGGGGGTCGCCTCCTCGACCACCACGCTGGCCCGGACGCTCGGGTCGTCCTTCGGGGTCGCGATCATGGGGGCGCTCTTCAACAGCCGGGTGCAGGATGTGATGGCCGAGCGGGCCGGGGCGCTGGGGTCGAAGGTGACCGAGCAGTCGGCGCAGCTGGACGCGGCGAGTCTGGCGAAGTTGCCGGAGGCGGCGCGGGAGGCGTATCAGTACGCGGTGGCTTCCGGGACGCACTCGGCGTTTCTGCTGGGGGCGGTGGTGTCTGTGGTGGCCCTGGTGGCGGCGGTGTTTGTGAAGGAGGTGCCGTTGCGCGGTGCGGCTGGCGGTGGGGCGGCGAAGGAGGGGGTTGAGGTGGAGGCCGGGGAAGTGGTGCGGGCCTGAGGGGGCGGGGCGTTTGGGGTGCGTGGTCGGGTGCGGGTGCGTGGGGCTTCTCGCGCAGTTCCCCGCGCCCCTAAAAGCCCAGGCCCCTGCGGGCCTGGAAGACCAGCCCTGTGCGGTGTGAAAAGTGACCGGCGGCGGGTCTGAAAAGCCTGGGGCGCAGCCCCGGCTTTTCAGGGGCGCGGGGAACTGCGCGAGAAGCCCCACTCACCCGCACCCGACCACGCACCCGACCACGCACCCGACCACGCACCCGACCACGCACCCGACCACGCACCCGACCACGCACCCGACCACGCACCCGACCACGCACCCGACAGCGAAGGACCGGCCCCCCTCACGCCCCCGCCTCGGTCATCGGGAGCATCGGGTAGCTGCCCGTGTTCGTGGGGGCGTGTTCCGGGAGCCAGAGGACGGCTACGGCGCCCTCGGCGGGGACGGCGTCGGGGGAGCCGGGCGGGCGGATGTTGCGGAAGGTGAGGCGGGCGCCGAGCACGCGGGCCTGGCCGGCGGCGATGGTGAGGCCGAGGCCGTGGCCCTGACCGGCCCGGTCGGACGCACCGGTGCGGAACCGGCGGGGCCCGTCCGCGAGCAGGTCCTCGGGGAAGCCGGGGCCGTGATCGCGGACCCGGATGACCCGGCCCTCGACGGACACCTCGATCGGCGGCCGGCCGTGCTTCGCCGCGTTGGCCAGCAGGTTCAGCAGGACCCGTTCGAGGCGCCGGGGGTCCGTGGTGACCGCCGACTCGTGCACGATCCGGACGCGCGCGTCCGCGTCCTTCGCCGCCACCCGCCGGGCCACGAACTCGCCCAGCATGATGTCCTGCAACTCCGCCCGCTCGGACGCCCCGTCGAGCCGGGCCACCTCCAGGACGTCCTCGACGAGCGTCCGCATCGCCTGGGCCCGGTCGCGGACCAGCTCGGAGGGGCGGCCCGGCGGCAGCAGCTCCGCCGCCGTCAGCAGGCCCGTCACCGGGGTACGCAGCTCGTGCGCGATGTCCGCCGTCACCCGGCGCTCCGCCTCGATGCGCTGCCGCAGGGTGTCGGCCATGGCGTCCACGGCCCGGGCCAGTTCGGCCGTCTCGTCGCGGACGACACCGCCGATCGCGTCCTGCACCCGTACGTCGGACTCGCCCTTGGCCACCTGGTGCGCGGCGGCCGCCGCCTTGCGCAGCCGGCGGGACATCTGGCCGCCGATGAGCACCCCGAGGGCCGAGCCGCCGAAGACGACCGCGATCGAGCCGATCAGCAGGGCCTGGTCGAGGTCGCGCATCACCGCCGAGCTGTGGTCGGTGAAGTCGGTGTGCAGGGACAGGACACGCTTGTCCTTCAGGGGGACCGCCGCCCAGATGTCGGGCACCCCGTTCTCACCCTCCGAGACGTACGTGGCCCGGCGGCCCTCCTTGACCTTGGCCAAAAGGTCCTTGGGGATGTCGGGGTCGTCGAGCGTCACCCCGAAGGCGCCGGACTTCAGCGGGCGGCCCGACTCGTACATGCGCTGGGCGACCTGGATGCGCTCGTCGGCGAGGTCCCGCGAGTTGTCGAGCATGGAGACCCGGGCCGCGTTGTGCACGACCAGGCTCAGCGCGACCGCGACCAGCGCGCCGACCAGGGCGATCGCCGCGCTCAGCTGCCAGCGCAGACCGGTACGGATGCCCGAGGCGACCCCCGCGCCGGACCGGCCGCCGGCCGCGGTTCCCCGGCCGGCCGTACCGAGGCCGACGGCGGTTCCCGTGCCCGCCCTGCCGAGGCCGGCGGCGGGCCCCGCTGCGGCCGTACCGAGGCCCGCGGTGCCCGGCCGCTCCGGCTCCCGCCGCCCGCGTATCCCCCGCATGCGCATGTTCATGTCGTCGCTCCGCCCGCTCAGGCCTTGAGCTTGTAGCCGAAGCCGCGGACCGTCTCGATCCGGTCCTGGCCGATCTTCGCGCGCAGCCGCTGGACATGGACGTCCACGACCCGGGTGTCGCCGCCCCAGCCGTAGTCCCACACGCGTTCGAGCAGCTTGTCGCGGGAGAGGACCGTGCCGGGGGCGGAGGAGAACTCCAGCAGCAGCCGCATCTCGGTCGGCGTCAGGGCCACCGGCTCCCCGGACCTGCGTACCTCCATGCCCACGGTGTCGATCACCAGTTCACCGAACTCACCGAAGGTGAGCACTCCGCCGGTGCTCGCGGCCCCGTCGTCCTCGGCCCTGGTGTCGCCGCCGCTCGCGTGCCCGAAGCGGCGCAGCACCGCGCGGATCCGGGCGACCAGGACGGCACCGTCGAACGGCTTGGTCACGTAGTCGTCGGCGCCCGCCTCCAGGCCCAGCACCACGTCGATGGAGTCGGCGCGCGCCGAGAGCATGATCACCGGGACGGTCGACTCGTCACGGATACGACGGCACAGCGACACCCCGTCCAGGCCGGGGACCATGACGTCGAGGAGCGCGATGTCGGGCCGGTCCGCGCGGAACGCCTCCAGCCCCGACAGTCCGTCGGGCATGGCCGTGACCGCGAAACCGTCCCGCTCCAGGGCGAGTTGGGTGGCCTCGCGGATGACGTCGTCGTCCTCGACGAACAGGACATGGGTCTGCTCTGCCATCCGGTGATCTCGCTCGCTCTCGATCGGGGTGGGCCGGTACGGGGCTGGTGCGGGGGCGTGTACGGGGACGGTACGGGGGTGCCGCGGGTGGGCGTCGTCAGCTCGGCTCGGGCGTCGCCGACTCCGCGCCGCCCACCGCCGTGCTGTACTCGGTACGCGTACTGGACCGCTGGACGAAGTCGTCCTTGATCCAGCGATAGGTGGCCACTTCCTCGCTGGACGGATACGACGACGGGTCGCCATTCTCGTACAGCTGCCGGGTGACCAGCAGGTCGCCCCGGTCGATCTCCGCGTAGACGGGCGGCTGTTCGGAGAGGAACACGCTCCGGTACCCGCCCTTCTCCGCGCGGTACACGTACGAGGCCACACCGACGGCGTCCGCGCAGGTCATCACATTGACCACGAGGTCGTCGGACGTACCCCCGGTCAGATCCCCGTACGTGACGTCCACCGGGTACTCGTCGGCCACGCACGGCTTCAGGTCGCTCTTGACGGCCTTGCTGACCTCCGGGTCCGCGCGGACCATCCGGACGATGTCGTCGACGCTCGGGTGGTCGCCGTCGCCCTCCGCGTCGGCCGACGCGGAGGCGGAGGGTGATGCCGCGCCCGCCGCGAGGGAGTCGCTGTCGGCCGGTCCCTCGTCGCGGGCGCCGGTGCCGCCCGTACCGCAGGCGGAGACGGAAAGGCCGAGGGCGGCGAGCACGGCCACCGCCGTGATCACCGCCTTCGTGGCTCGCCCGCCCTCCGGGCCCGGGCCGGCCGCTGTGCTCAGGCCGCGCAACGCTCCTGCTCCTCGCTCGCTTCGAGCGCACGGGCGGCGCGCTCATCGATGTCCCGCGACTCCAGCTCCTCGCGGAGCCGGGCCAGCGCGCGGTGCAGCGTGCTCTTGACCGTGCCGGCCGACATGCCGAGGGCGGCGGCCGTCTCCTCCGTGGACATCTGCTCCCAGTGTCGCAGCACCACGACACTGCGCTGCTTGGGAGCGAGCACCTTCATGATGTCCATGAGGAGGGCGCGGTCCGCGTGCTGCTCGGTGGAGTCGTCGATGCAGGCGTCCGGCAGCTGCTCGGTCGGGACCTCCTCCAGCTTCCGGGCCCGCCACCACTCCGTCCGCGTGTTGATCATGACCCGGCGCAGATAGGCGTCGGCCAGGCGCTTGTCCGCGATGCCGTCCCAGCGGCCGTACGTCCGGGCCAGCGCCGTCTGCAGCAGGTCCTGGGCGTCCACCGGGTCCGGCACGAGCCGGCGGGCGCTGCGCAGCAGCGCGTCCTGCCGGGTACGGACGTACTCCTCGAATTCGAGCACCTCGCCGTGCGCCATGATCAACCGCCTCCGTTCCCCGTGTCCGACGCCCGCGCTCCCCGCGCGCTCCGCCGGTTGTCCGCCGTCTCGTATCGCTTCGTGTCACTCGTCCCGCCGGATCCGCTGGTTCGTTTCGCGGGTTCCTGCGGTACGCCAATGAAGCTACGGAGGGGTTGTCACGGGGACGTCCGAAGCAGCCTGCGGAGAACGCTCGGCTGTCCGTCGGTTGTGTAACGGAAGGAGGAACGGGGTAAAGCGGGCCGCCCTTTGGGGTGGAGATGGGGGGATTCAACCCGCCGGGCGGGGGTCGGGTCTGTGTCGCGGTGCGGGCTCGGCGATGCGTGGGCTGTGCGCGGTCAGGTGAGAGGGAGGCGGTAGAGGTCACCCGGAAGGGGCTCCACCAGGCCGTCGGAGACCAGGCCGTCGAGGGCGCGGGCGCGCTGCACCGGCTCGTCCCACACCCGGTCGAGCACCGCCTGCGGTACGGGCACGGTCGCCTCCCGCAGGACGGCGAGCAGCTTGCCGCGGACCTGGCGGTCGGTACCGGCGTACGTCTGACCGCGCCGCGCCGGGCCCTCGTGCGCGGGCTTCCCGGCCAGCCGCCACGCGCACTGCCCGGCGATCGGGCAGCGCCCGCACGTCTCGTTCTTCGCCGTGCACACCAGGGCGCCCAGCTCCATGGACGCGGCGGCCCAGCGGGACGCCGTCCCGTCGTCCTCGGGCAGCAGGGCGCGGGCGAGCTTGCGCTCGGCGGCCGTGGTCGCGTTCGGTGGGTACTGGGTGCCGCTGACCGCGCGGGCGAAGACCCGCCGCACGTTGGTGTCGAGCACGGCGTGCCGCTGCCCGTACGCGAACGACGCCACCGCCGCGGCCGTGTACTCGCCGATCCCCGGCAGCGCGAGCAGCTGCGCGTGCTCCCGGGGTACGTCTCCGCCGTGCCGTTCCGTTATGGCCACCGCGGCGCCGTGCAGCCGTAGGGCGCGCCTTGGGTAGCCGAGGCGGCCCCAGGCGCGGACCGCCTCGCCCGGCGGTTCCTTCGCGAGGTCCGCGGGGCGGGGCCAGCGGGACAACCACTGTTCGTAGACGGGCAGTACGCGGTTGACCGGGGTCTGCTGCAGCATGAACTCGCTGACCATCACCCCCCATGGTCCGGCCTCCGGGCGGCGCCAGGGCAGATCACGGGCGTGCGTCTCGAACCAGGCGATCACCGGGGTGTGCAGTGTGGTGGGGGCGGGGGTGGGTGTGGGTGCGGGTGTCGCGGTGGGGGTTGCGGTGGCTGGGCTGCTCTGGGGCTTCGTGGGTGCAGTCATGGCACGGTCGATCCTGCCATGCGGGTTCTGGTGGGGGCGGCTTCTGGTGGGGGGTGTCTGGGGTGCGTTGCCGGGTGCGGGTGCGTGGGGCTTCTCGCGCAGTTCCCCGCGCCCCTGAAAAGCCGGGGCTCCGCCCCGGGCTTTTCAGGCCCGCGGCCCGGTCGCCTTTCAGGCCCGCGGCCCGGTCGCCTTTCAGGCCCGCGGCCCGGTCGCCTTTCAGGCCCGCGGCCCGGTCGCCTTTCAGGCCCGCGGCGCGGTCGTCTTTCAGGCCCGCAGCCTGGTTGCCTTTCAGGGCCGCCGCCGGTTGCCTTTCAGGGCTGTGGGGGCCTGTTTCTTTTGGGGGCGCGGGGAACTGCGCGAGAAGCCCCACTCACCCGCAGCCGCGCAAGCGACCCGCACCCCCGAGCTATTAGGCGGCGCTGCTCAGTCGGCCGGGCGCCAGCCCAGTGCCGGTCCCAGCCTCGTCGCGATGTCCGTCAGGATCTGGACGTAGTCCTCGTGGTCGAAGGTGAAGGGCAACGCGAACGCGACCTCGTCGATCTCGCGGAACGCGACGTGCGCGTGCAACTGTTCGGCGATCTCCGCGGCCGTACCCACCAGATCGGGCGCGAAGAGCAACCGCCCCGGCCCCTGCGGCGCAGCCGTCCGCGGCAACCGCTGAGCCACGTACGCCTCGTACTTGGCCCGCTGCTCCGCCGTCGCCGAGTCGGTCGGGATGACGACCAGCCCCTGGGAGACCCGGGCCCGCTCCCCGTCGGGGTGGTGCGCCCGGAACTCCCGGACGTGGGAGAGCTGCACCCCGGCGAAGTCCACCGCGGCGGCGGGCCCCTCCGCCTTCACCACGCTGCTGGTCAGGAAGTTCATACCGTTCTCGCCGGCCCAGCGCGCCGAACGCAGACTGCCGCCGCCGTACCACATACGGCCGCCCAGCCCGGGTGAGTACGGCTGCACCCGGTCGGAGAACACCTCGAACCCCTCCGTGCCGCTGAAGTCGGTCGCCGCCTCGCCCCGGACGAAGCCGAGGAGCCGCCGGACCCGTTCGAAGCTGAAGTCCTCCGCGTCGGCGGTGTCCGGGTAGAGCGCCCCCTTGACGGTGTCGTAGTGCATCGGCGGTCCGACGCTGACCCCCGGGTTGAGCCGGCCGCCAGAGAGGAGGTCGACCGTGGCCAGGTCCTCGGCGAGCCGCAGCGGGTTCTCCCAGCCCAACGGGATGACGGCGGTGCCCAGTTCGATACGGCTCGTGCGCTGCGAGGCCGCCGCCAGGACCGCGACGGGGGAGGAGATGCCGTACTGCAGATGACGGTGGCGCAGCCAGGCGCTGTCGAAGCCGAGGCGCTCGCCGAGTTCGATGATCTCCAGCGTCGACTCATGGCCCCGGCGCGGGTCGGCCTCGTCGAACAGTCCGATGGTCAGAAACCCCAGCCTCCGCAAGGGCCTCGACACGGGTGTGGTGGTGCCGGGCTCCACGGATCCGTCCATCGTGTTCTCCAAGTCCTCCGGCGCACCGCGGTGGTGAGGTCGATCGAGGTCGGTCGAGGTTGATCGAGGTCGATTGTGGCAGGTGGGGTCGGTGCGACGGCGAGTGTGGTCGGCCGGGGTGGGGGTTTCGTGCACGTGTTCTCTGAAGGGATGCGTGAGGGTGGGGAGTTGGTGGTGGCCGTGTTGCCTTGATTCGGTCACGGAACGTGCTCTTGTGGCCTCTGTGATCACGTACGGCGATCATGGGGCGCCCGGTCGGGACGGTGGCCGGAGCGACCGGAATGATGATCCGGAAAAGTTGCGCTTTCGGGCGGCGGGTGGGGCCAGCGAAGTGCCGGATCTCTCGTACAGTTTGCGCCGTGGGATCTCTGCGCAATCCGATCGGGCCGCTTCCCTCCACCATCTACTGGCGACGGAGGGCCGTTCTGCTGACCGTTCTCGGTCTGCTCGCGATCCTGGTCGTGTGGGTCGTCGCCGGCGGTGGTGGGAACGGGGACGACAACGCGGGCGGGTCCGACGGCAAGAATCCCGCGCCCTCGATCACTCCCGGGCCGTCCGGGTCCGGGCCCGCGATCAGTGAAGCGCCGGGCGGGCGGGACGAGTCGGGCGACGAGTCGAGTGCGGGTGCGGGGGGCGACGGGTCCGGGTCCTCCGGGTCCTCCGGGTCCACGTCTGGTTCCGGTTCGGGGGCGGGTTCCGGCTCCGAGGGTGCCGATGGTGGGGCCGGTGCCGCGGGTGGTACGTCGGACGACGGTGGCAAGAACGGGAGCAGTTCCGGGGAGCAGGTGCCGGCCGGGTCCAGTCTGCCCAACTGCACCGCCGGGGCCGTGAAGTTGACCGTGCGCAGTGTGCGTAACGCCTATGAGCCCGGGGTGAACCCCACGTTCGAGCTCATCGCGCGCAACTCCTCCGGTGGGGACTGCAAGCTTGATCTCGGGCCGGACAACACGGTGGTGACGATCACGGCGGCGGATGGGGACGATGCGTTCTGGGCGTCGGACGACTGCCATGAGACGGCGGGGAGTCTGTTGTTCCGGGTGCCTGCCGGGGATCGGGTCACGTACACCGTGGAGTGGAACCGGGATCCGAGTGCGCCCAACTGTGCTACTCCGGCGGCGGGTTCGGCTGTCGCCGGGACGTATCTGGTGGAGGCGGAGGCGCCGGGGCTGGCTACGGCTCGGACGTCGTTCGTGCTGGAGAAGGACTGACGGGGTGGGGGCGCGGCGGGGTGTTTCTCGCCCCCGCCGCCCCTACCCGTCCCATCCTCCAGGGGCTGCGCCCCTTCGACCCCCCTTTCGCGCTTCGCGCGGGGGGTTCGTTGTCGGGTGCGGGTTCGTGGGGGTTCTCGCGCAGTTCCCCGCGCCCCTGAAAGAGGCCTGCGGCCCTTTCCTCGGGGCTGCGGGGTCGCTTCCCGGCTAGACGTACCTCTCCAGGATTGACGACTCCGCCAGTCGGGACAGGCCCTCTCGGACGCTGCGGGCTCGGGCCTCGCCTACTCCGTCGACTGTCTGGAGGTCGTCGACGCTGGCGGCGAGGAGTTTCTGGAGGCCGCCGAAGTGTTCGACGAGGCGGTCGATGATGGCGCCCGGGAGGCGGGGGACCTTGGCGAGGAGGCGGAAGCCTCGGGGGGAGACCGCGGAGTCCATGCCCTCGGGGGAGCCGGTGTAGCCGAGGGCGCGGGCGACCGTGGGGAGTTCGAGGAGCTCGGCGTGGGTGAGGGCGTCGAGTTCGTGCAGGGCCTCGTCGACCGTGCGGGAGCGCTTGGCGGTCGGTTCGGGGACGTAGTCCCGCACGACCAGTTCGCGTTCCGGTTCGACGCCCGCGATCAGCTCGTCGAGCTGGAGGGCCAGCAGACGGCCGTCCGTGCCCAGTTCGACCACGTATTCGGCGATTTCGGTGGCGATACGGCGGACCATTTCGAGGCGCTGGGCGACCGCCGAGACATCGCGGACCGTCACCAGGTCCTCGATCTCCAGCGCGGAGAGCGTGCCCGCCACCTCGTCCAGACGGAGCTTGTACCGCTCCAGGGTCGCCAGGGCCTGGTTCGCGCGGGACAGGATCGCCGCCGAGTCCTCCAGGACACGGCGCTGTCCGTCGACGTACAGCGCGATCAGGCGCATCGACTGGGAGACGGAGACGACCGGGAAGCCGACCTGTTTACTGACGCGGTCGGCCGTACGGTGCCGGGTGCCCGTCTCCTCGGTGGGGATCGTCGGGTCGGGGACCAGCTGGACGCCCGCCCGGAGGATCTTGGACAGGTCCGAGGACAGCACGATGCCGCCGTCCAGCTTGCACAGTTCACGCAGGCGCGTGTCCGTGAACTCGACATCCAGGACGAAACCGCCCGTGCACATGGCTTCGACGGTCTTGTCGGAGCCCAGCACGATGAGTCCGCCGGTGTTGCCGCGGAGAATCCGTTCAAGCCCGTCGCGCAGGGCCGTGCCTGGGGCCACGGCGCTCAGTGAGGCGCGCATCAGGCCATCGGCACCGGAGCTCCCACCGGACTTTCCGGGAGCTGCTGCCCGGTCGTTGGCTGCCACTGCACTCCTCCGGTCGCAGGTTCTGGGACGCTCCCGTTTCGCACCCATGGTTCGTACGGACGGGCGAGACCTGGGCAAAGTCTACCGGCGGTCCTCGTCGTCCCGTGGGGCCTCTCGCCGACGCGACCGGGGCAGTACCCGGAGCGCGTCTCCCATGTCGGCCACTTCCAGCACCTTCATGCCGGGCGGCACCTTGCCCGGATCGGACGGAACGAGGGCGTGCGTGAAGCCGAGACGGTGCGCTTCGGAGAGGCGGCGCTGGACGCCGGTGACCCGTCTGACCTCGCCCGCGAGGCCCACTTCGCCGATCGCCACCAGGTTCTTGGGCAGGGGGGTGTCGGTCGCCGCGGAGGCCAGGGCGAGGGCGATCGCGAGGTCCGCGGCGGGCTCCGAGAGCTTCACGCCGCCGACCGTCGCCGAGTAGATGTCCCGCTTGCCGAGGGCGCTGATCCGGCCGCGCTGCTCCAG
This sequence comes from Streptomyces sp. NPDC107538, assembly GCF_055657445.1. NCBI lineage: Bacteria > Bacillati > Actinomycetota > Actinomycetes > Kitasatosporales > Streptomycetaceae > Streptomyces > Streptomyces sp. NPDC107538. The sequence continues at coordinate 910,016 of NZ_JBVKAY010000003.1, forward strand.
GACCGCGAGCATCATCGAGACCCGGGAGGTCTCCAGGCCGGAGGTGGTCCGGCGGGGGGAGGGGAGCTGCGAGTCGACTGTGAGCGACTGCACTTCCGCGACCAGCGGGCGGCGGCCCTCCAGGGTGACGGTCAGGCAGGTGCCGGGGACGGGTTCGTCGCGGCGGGTGAGGAAGAGGCCGCTGGGGTCGGTGAGGCCGGTGATGCCCTCGTCGTGCAGCTCGAAGCAGCCGACCTCGTCCGTGGCGCCGTAGCGGTTCTTGACGCCGCGGACCAGGCGGAGGCGGGCGTGCCGGTCGCCCTCGAAGTGCAGGACGACGTCGACGAGGTGTTCCAGGAGGCGGGGGCCCGCGATCGCGCCGTCCTTGGTGACATGGCCCACGAGGAGGGTCGACATGCCCCGCTCCTTCGACGCGCGGATCAGCGCGCCGGCGACCTCACGGACCTGGGCCATGCCGCCGGGGGCGCCGTCGATCTCCGGGGAGGCGACGGTCTGGACCGAGTCGAGGATCAGGAGGCCCGGTTTCACCGCGTCCAGGTGGCCGAGGACGGCGGCGAGGTCGGTCTCGGCGGCGAGATAGAGGTGGTCGTGGAGGGCGTTGATGCGGTCGGCGCGCAGCCGGACCTGGCTGGCCGACTCCTCGCCCGTGACGTACAGGGTCGGGTGCTCGGCGCTGGCCGACTTGGCGGCGGCGTCGAGGAGAAGGGTGGACTTGCCGACGCCGGGCTCGCCCGCGAGGAGGACGACGGCGCCGGGGACCAGGCCGCCGCCGAGGACGCGGTCCAGCTCGGGGACGCCGGTGGAGCGGGCGGTGGCCTGGCGGCCGTCGACCTGGCCGATGGGGACGGCGGAGGTGGTGACGCGGCCGGGGGCCGTGGTGCGGACGGCGGGCGTGCCGTACTCCTCGACCGTGCCCCAGGCCTGGCACTCGGGGCAGCGGCCGAGCCACTTGGCCGTCTGCCAGCCGCACTCGGTGCAGCGGTAGGACGGCCGGTCCTTCGCGGTTTTGGTACGGGCAGCCATGCACGAACCGTAACGGAGCCCACTGACAGCCTCCGGCGGTTGGGCGGGTTCGTGTGCTCGGCCGGGGCTTCGGGGGAGTTTCGGAGGCTTTGGGTGCTCTGGGGAGGGGAACGCCCTTTCGCCGTAGGGGTGCTGTGGGTGGGCGGGGTGCTGTCCGTTGTGGTTGCTCGCGCAGTTCCCCGCGCCCCTGACGGGGCGCGGCTGCCCGCGCCCCGCTGCCCCTACCGGCGGCGGCCGACCGTCAGTTCCGCCGGGTGGTACGGGACGTAGGCCGCGCCGTCGAGATTGAGAGCCGTGGCGGCGGACTGGAGGGCGCCCGGGGTCGCGGCGGCGCCCCAGCGGCCCGTGTCGAGGCGGGACTCCACGGCGTGGAGGGCGGCGACCGTCTCGGCGGTGGTGAAGGCGCAGTGGCCCTGGCGCTCGACGTAGGCCTGGCGGAGCAGCGCGGCGTCGCCGGAGGCGCGGACGCGGTCGGCGAAGCGGTTCTCCTGTTCGACGGGGACGAGGTCGTCGGCGGCGGTGTGGATGTCGAGGAGGGGGACGGCGAGACCCTGGCCGGCGGAGGAGGTGCGTTCGCCGGCGGCCACCGCGGCCGGGTCCGCCTCGACCTTCGCGTTGGCGGTCAGGTTCCTCAGGTCGGCCCTCAGGTCGAGGCCCGCCTCCCGGTACAGGGCCTTGACCAGGGGCGCGTGCTGGGACGTGGCCAGCAGGCGGGCGTAGTCGACGCCCTTGTTCCCGGAGTTGTTGCCGCCCAGGGCCTTCTCGACGTGGTAGCGGGCGGGCTCGACACGGTTGAGCATGCCCTGGACCAGCCAGGAGGCCTGCTGGGCCTGCTGCTCCGCCCGGTCGTCCGCGGCGGGGCGCTCCTTGCCGGGGGCCCACGTGGGCAGGTTGAGGTAGGCGGCGGCGAGCGCGACGCGGGCACGGCCCTCGGGGGTCCGCTGCGCGGCGATCACGGCGTCGGTGAGTTGCCGGCCGGTGACGGCGCCCTCGGCCTCGGAGGCGAAGTCCACCAGTTTCACGGGGGTGTCGGGGAGCAGGAGCCGGGCGATCGTGTACTCGGCGTCGAGCTGGTAGGCGTGCAGGTCGTTGGCGCCGGCGACCAGACCGCACAGGCCCAGGGCGCCGTCGATCCCGCCGGCCCCGGACCGGGCGAGCCGCGCGTTGACCAGCCCGCCCATGGACTGGCCGACGGCGAGGGTACGGGTGGGTTCGCCGATCTTCTCGGTGACCGCCGCGATGGTGGCGACCTGGTCGCGTTCCGCGCTCTCCAGGCCCCAGAGGGTCTCGCTCACGTTGTAGGAGGAGCCGGTGAGCGCGTAGCCCTCTTCGAGGAGGCGCAGGCGTACGGCCTCACGGGGGGCGTTCTGCGGTGTCGTGACGCCGAAGCCGTGGCTGAAGACGACGAGGGTGCCGTTCCAGTTCGCCGGGACGTCGGCGATCCAGGTGGCGCCGTCGGGGAGGGTGCCGTCGAGGCGTTCGACGGTGGGCGCGGCCGCCGGTGAGGCCGCCGCCGGTGGGGTGGCCGCCAGTGGGGTGGCGGTCGATACCGAGGCGCTGGTCAGCGAGAGGACCACGGCTGTCGCCAGGGCGGCGAGGGCGCGGGGGGCGGACGGGCGGCGGGTGCGTGCGGTCATGAGAGGGGGGGCTCCTGACTCGGCGTACCTGGAGGTAACTTGGACCCCTGGGAATGTAGGCTGATCTGTGGCCGTGGTCAAGAAAGTGCACAACATTGGGGAGGGTGGCAGCGGAGCGCGGGGTTCCTGTCCCCTTATGAGGGATCGTTTCACCCGTACGGAGTAAATGTGCTGAAGGGGCGAGAAGGTGCTGCTTCCGGGCGCCTACCGTCCATGAGTGATGAGCATCAGTCCGGAAACCTCGACCCGCACCACCGGCGCACACCGGGCGCACCGCGAGGCGCGCGATCGGGCGGCGGCGCGCGCGGTGGCCCAGCGCCCGCCGGCTCGCTACGAGCCGTACCTGGACGGCCTGTTCACCTACTGCATGTCCGTGCTGTGCGACCACGACGCGGCCGTCGCCGCCCTCGCGGACGTGCTCGCGCTCGCCGAGCGCCGCCGGGGGCCGGACACGGCCGACGACCGCCGGGCCTGGCTGTACGCGCTGGCCCGCTGGGCCTGTCTGCGCAAGCTCGCCGAGGTGCGGCAGAAGCGTCCGGGCGCGCATGCGGCCGGCGGCTCCGGCATCTCGGGTGCCGGTGGACTGTCCGGGGTTTCCGGGGTTTCTGGTGGGGCCGGTGTCCCTGGTGGGGCCGGTGCCTCTGGTGTCTCGGGCGCGGCCGGTGGCGCCGGGCGTGGGGTCGTGTCCGGGGGCGCCGGGGCCGAGAAGGGGCGTGGCGTGAAGACCGCGGGGCGGTCCCCGGCCCTCTCCGAGGACGAGGAGCGGCGGCGCAGGCGCGAACTGGCGCTGCTGGCCTGGCCGGAGGCCGCCGGCACCACGCCCGAGCAGCGCGAGGCGCTGGAGCTGGCCGTCCGGCACCAGCTCACGGCCCAGGAGGTCGCCGACGTCCTCGGGATGGACCAGACCGCCGCGCGGGAGCTGCTGGCCTCCGCCGCCTGCGAGGTGGAGCGCACCCGGGCCGCCCTCGCCGTCGTCGAGAGCGGCGCCTGCCCGAGCGTCGCCCGCCTCACCGGTGATCATCAGCTCGTCCTGAGCGCCACCCTGCGCCGCGAACTCGTCCGGCACGTCGACGACTGCCCCGTCTGCCGTCGCGCCGCCGAGCGTGCCGTCCCCGGCCGCTGGCCCGGCACCACCGTCACGCCCTCCGCGCTGCCCGTGCTCGAAGCGCCGCGCGCGGTCCTGGGGTCGGCGATGGCCCACCTCACGCGCGCGCGGGGTGGTGCCCCGCGCTTCGACCGGCGCGGCTTCCCCATGGATCCGAGGGACCGCGCGGCGCGCCGGGACCGGCTGCGCGCGCGGGCGGTCACCACGACCGTCGTCGCCACCGTCGTCGCCGCGCCCGTCTTCGCCCTCTGGGCCGCCTACCGGGGCGCCCCCCTCATCGGCGAGGGCGGCGACGGCCGTTCGGTCAGCGCGGGCGAGGAACAGGGCGACGGCGACGGGACCGTGGGCGACGGCAGTGGTGGCGACGCGTACGAGAACGCCGGGAACGCGCGGACCGAACCCGGCGCCCGCCGCGGCAGGGGCAGGCACGCGGCGGACGACGTGTCCGTGGAGGTCACCCAGGGGAAGGGGCGGGGCACGCTCGCCGTCGCCGCCGCGAACGACGGCGACACCACGCTCATCACCCTGAAGGCCACCGGCGACTCACCCGTGAGCTGGTCCGCCCGCACCGGCGCCGGCTGGCTCTACCTCAGCCGGTCCTCGGGCACGCTGGCCCCCGGCCAGTCGGTGACGATCAAGGTGTACGTCGACCAGCTGAGCGAGCCCTCCGGGTACTGGACGGCGCAGGTGTCGCTGGCCCCCTCGGGTGCCGTGGTGACGATCGAGGGCACCGGCCCGGTCCCGCAGCCTCCGGCCGAGCCGACCCCACCGACCCCGGCCCCGGACCCGCCGAGGCCCACGACACCACCCCCGGCCCCCGACCCGGACCCCACGCCCACGGCACCGCCCCAGCCCGACCCGACCCCGACGGCCCCGGCCCCCACGGACCCCCCGGGGCCGACCCCACCACCGAGCGACGGGGGCGGGGAGCCGCCGGCGGGGGCGTAGGGCGGTGGGAGGGGGAGGCGTCGTGAGACGGGGGGAGGAGAAGCCAGCCGAAGAGGCGACGGGCGGCCGACACCTGGAGGGGAACCGATCGTTCGCTCACCAGCCCGCAGCCCGCAGCCCGCAGCCCGCAGCCCGCAGCCCGCAGCCCGCAGCCCGCAGCCCGCAGCCCGCAGCCCGCAGCCCGCAGCCCGCAGCCCGCAGC
>NZ_JBVKAY010000003.1:915029-917280 GCF_055657445.1 Streptomyces sp. NPDC107538
CCCGCGGGCTTGCTGCCCGGTGGGGGTTGCCGCCCGGCGACTCGCGGACTGGTTCGTCCGAGCCGCTCACCGGTCTACCGGACCCTCCGGCTTGGCCCGACCGAGCTGGTCATCCGGCTTGCCGGAGCCTCTGCTGCGGCCGGCCCAGGGCTACCCGAATCACCCGCCGCCCGCCCGAGCCGCCGGACTCCCCGCCTACGCCCCCGTCGGATCCGCCGGATCCGCCGGATGCGGAGCCACCAGCGGGAGCTGGGACGCCAGGCGCTGTTCGCACAGCTCGACCAGGCGGTCGTAGGCGGCCTTGCCCATCAGTTCGGTGAGCTCCGGGCGGTACGAGACGTAGACCGGGTCGCCCGCGCCGTGGGCCGAGGTCGCCGACGTGCACCACCAGTGCAGATCGTGGCCGCCCGGCCCCCAGCCGCGGCGGTCGTACTCGCCGATCGACACCTGGAGCACCCGCGTGTCGTCGGGCCGGTCGATCCAGTCGTACGTACGCCGGACCGGCAGCTGCCAGCAGACGTCCGGCTTGGTCTCCAGCGGCTCGCGGCCCTCCTTGAGCGCCAGGATGTGCAGCGAACAGCCCGCGCCCCCCGCGAAACCGGGCCGGTTCTGGAAGATGCACGACCCCTTGTACGGCCGGGTCTGGCGGTCGCCGTCCTCGTCCTTGGAGACCCAGCCGGTCTCCGTGCCCACATCGTGGAACTGCCAGATCTCCGGAGTGAGCCTCGCCACATGCCCGGCGACGCGCTTCTCGTCGTCCTCGTCGGAGAAGTGCGCTCCCAGGCTGCAGCACCCGTCGGCCGCGCGGCCCGGCTGGATGCCCTGGCAGCCGCTGCCGAAGATGCAGTTCCAGCGAGAGGTCAGCCAGGTCAGGTCGCAGCGGAAGACCTGCTCGTCGTCCGCCGGATCGGGGAACTCCACCCACGCGCGCGCGAAATCGAGCCCCTTCTCGTCCGGCACGGTGGACTCCGCAGAGCCCTTCGTCCTCGACCGGGACGGCTTGGTCACCGCCTTCGCCCGCGAAGAGCCGTCGGCCGCGACCGATCCCGCTGCCGACTTGTCAGCCTTTGCCTTTTTCGTCTTTGGCACCAGACCAGGGTACGGCGCCCGAGCCCACATCGAGGACGGTGCACGGCTTCGCTGGCAGTAGCGTTCCGCCCATGAGACTCGGTGTCCTCGACGTGGGATCGAACACGGTGCATCTGCTGGTGGTGGACGCACATCCCGGCGCGCGCCCCCTGCCCGCGCACTCGCACAAGGTGGAGCTGCGCCTTGCCCAACTCCTCGACGGGGCCGGGGCCATCGGCCCCGAAGGGGTCGACAAACTCATAGGCGTCGTCCACGAGGCACTCCAGGCCGCCGAGGACAAGGGCGTCGAGGAACTGCTCCCGTTCGCCACCTCCGCGGTGCGCGAGGCCAGCAACGCCGACGACGTCCTCGCCCGCGTCAAGGACGAGACCGGTGTCGAACTGCAGGTCCTCACCGGCGCGGAGGAGGCCCGGCTGACCTTCCTCGCCGTCCGCCGCTGGTTCGGCTGGTCGGCCGGCAAGCTCCTCGTCCTCGACATCGGCGGCGGCTCCCTGGAGATCGCGTACGGCATAGACGAGGAGCCGGACGCCGCGGCCTCGCTGCCGCTGGGCGCCGGCCGTCTCACCGCCGGCTGGCTCCCCGGCGACCCGGCCACCCCCGACGACATCCGCGCCCTGCGCCGCCATGTCCGGGCCCAGATCGCCCGTACGGTCGGCGAGTTCAGCCGCTTCGGGGCGCCCGACCATGTCGTCGCCACGTCCAAGACGTTCAAGCAGCTCGCCCGGATCGGGGGTGCGGCGCGCTCCGCGGAGGGGCTCTATGTCCAGCGCGACCTCAAGCGCGAGGCGCTGGAGTCCTGGGTCCCCAAGCTCGCCGGCATGACCACCGTCCAGCGTGCCGCGCTCCCCGGCGTCTCCGAGGGCCGCGCCAACCAGCTGCTCGCGGGGGCGCTGGTGGCGGAGGCCGCGATGGATCTCTTCCAGGTGGAGACCCTGGAGATCTGCCCGTGGGCGCTGCGGGAGGGTGTGATTCTGCGGCGGTTGGATCACATGGGGACGGCGTAGGGGGAGGGTAGGGCTGGTTTGTGGGCGGGTGCGGGTGAGTGGGGGCGTCTCGCGCAGTTCCCCGCGCCCCTGAAAAAGCGGGGCTGCGCCCCTGCTTTTTCGGCCCGAAGAGCACGGGGCGCAGCCCCGGCTCTTCAGGGGCGCGGGGAACTGCGCGA
>NZ_JBVKAY010000004.1:0-902415 GCF_055657445.1 Streptomyces sp. NPDC107538
AAAAGCCGGGGCTGCGCCCCGTGCTTTTTCGGCCCGAAAGGGCCGCAGGCTAGCCAGGGCCTGCGGCCCTTTCGGGGGCGCGGGGAACTGCGCGAGAAGCCCCACTCACCCGCACCCGCCAGAGAGACCCGCACCCCCTCCCCCATAGGCGCCCCGGCCTTACCCATGACCATCTGACCATTCGCTCGTTTTGCTGAACGTGCAGTCACAGGATGTCGCCGCGCGCACCACCTCGTCGCGCGCCCAGGAGTCGGTCGTGGATGTCGAGGACGCGGAGGCCGCGCTCGTCGAGCACTATCCGCGGTTGGTCCGGCTGGCCTATCTGACGTTGCCGCCGACCCTGGGCCGGAACCGCCGCGTGCTGACGGCACACGCGCTGACCCAGCGGGCGTTGCCCAGAAAGCAGAAGTCGGCGGCGCTCATCCCGGCACAGGCCACGGGGCGCGAGCGCAACCCCGGGTACGCCTACGTACGGCTCCAAGTGGTCCGCACGGCACTGGAGGCGGGCCTGCCGCTGCGGCGCAGGGCGTGGCCGAAGCGGTCGCAGTTGCCGCCGCCGCTGCCGCAGGTGTGGGGGCTGCGGCTCTTCCCGCGCTCCGGCGGCGCCGACGAACTCGCCCTGGACCAGCGGCTGTCGGCGCTCTCCGCCCCGGCGCGCGCGGCGTATGTCCTGCGGGGGCTGGAGAAGCTCCCGGACGCGGCGGTCAGGGCACTCCTCAAGGAGGTCGGCGTCGGCGATCCGGCCGCCGCGCTGACGGAGGCCGACTCCGTTCCGGCGGAGCGGTACCCGCTGCTCGCCTCCCCCGAGTTCGATCCCTGTTCGCTGCACGCCCGCCCCACCGATCTGATGCGCCGCCGCCAGCACACGAAGGCCGCGCTGGCCGCCACGGCCGCGGTGGTCGTGTGCGGGGCGCTGCTCGGGCTGCCCGGGGAGGGGTGGGGGCCCGACGGCGCGGCGGCACCCCCGTACGCGCGGAATCCCGCGGCCCAGGCCGCCCTTGATCCCCAGCAGTTGACGACGGCCTCGGCCACGGCCTGGGAGGCGACGGGGCGGACGGACTTCACCACCTGGCCCGCGCGCGGTGATCTCGTCAAGGACAAGGCCCTGCTACGGCGGGCCCTCGCGGTCTGGGCCCGGCCCGGGGAGTCCGTGCAGGTCGCGGTCACCCTAGGGACGCAGGCCGGTCCCCCGCCGGGCCCGCCGCAGCTGCTGTACGCGGGCCGGGTCGACAACCTCCGGGTCGTCCTCCTCCACGACGGTCTGCGCATCGCCCGGTACGCCGAACCCCTGGACGACCCGGGCCTGGCCGCCCTCGACCTGACCCGGGTCGACGGGGCGACCGGCGCCGGCACGAGCGCCCTGGTGCTGGGCCGGTCCGACGGCAACGTCCGCTATCTGACGGCCCCTTGGGTGCGTGGGGCGGCCGTACGGGATCTGGCGAAGCCCGGGGCGGCGGTGCGGAAGCTGGCGCTGGGCAAGGACGGGACGACGGCCCCGTTCGCGAGTCCGGCGCTGCGGACCGGGGAGTGCCGGTCGTGGGACGTGCTGCAGCTGACCGATGCCACCGGTGGTACGCGGCTGCTGACCGACCTGTCCGAGGTGACCCCGGCACACCTCACCGTGGGCCGCCCGTCGAGCGCGTCGCCCGCCCGGGACGCCTCCGCCTCCCCCGCGACCTGGGCTCCCTTCGCCTGCTCCCTGGCCGCCGTACGGTCGGGGGGCGTACGGGCCGTGAACGCCTGGCAGTTCGCCCGGCAGCCGCTGCCCGACGGCAGTGGCGCCGCCGACTGGGTGTGCACCCGCACCGAGACCTGGCGGGGCGCGGGAACCCGGGCGCTGACCCAGTTCAACACCCCGGCCGGCGCGTACATCACGGCCGCCGCCGACGAGGTCCCCGCCTGCGGCCCGGCCGACCCGTACGTCGTCGCCGGCGGCCCCTGGAAGTCCGCGGCCGGTGACTCCTATCTGCTCGCCGCCGGCAGCCGGGGCACCGCCTCCCTCGAACTGAGCGGCGGGGTCAGCGGATCGGCGGCGGGCAACCTCCTCGCCGTACCGGCCGAGGAGGGCGCACAGGCCGAGTTGAAGGGCAGGCTCGCGAACGGCCGGGAGATCAAGGCGCTTCAGTCGGCCCCTTAGCCGAAGGGACCGCTGGTCCGCGATGCGAACATCTCTCCGCGATCCAGCCGCCGGCGGGCTGAAATCAATCGGTAAGGTGTTCGTATGCGAACCGGTGCGCGCCGCAGGATGGGTGTGGAGGAGCGGCGGCAGCAGTTGATCGGGGTCGCCCTGGAACTGTTCAGCCGGCGCTCGCCCGACGAGGTCTCCCTCGACGAGATAGCGTCGGCGGCGGGCATCTCACGCCCGCTCGTCTACCACTACTTCCCGGGCAAACTCAGCCTGTACGAGGCCGCGTTGACCCGCGCCTCGGACGATCTCGCGAACCGTTTCGTGGAGCCCCGCGAGGGCCCGCTCGGCGCGCGGCTGCTCCGCGTCACCCACCGCTACTTCGACTTCGTCGACGAACACGGCCCCGGTTTCTCCGCCCTGATGCGCGGCGGACCGGCCGTCGGCTCGTCCCGCGTCAACGCCCTCGTCGAGGGTGTGCGCCAGGCCGCGTATGTCCAGATCCTGTCGCACCTGGACGCGACCGCGGACACCGACGCCGTACCCGCCCGCCTCGAACTCGTGATCCGCTCCTGGATCTCCCTCGCCGAGTCCACGGCCCTCATCTGGCTGGACGGCCGCCGCATCCCGAGACACGAGCTGGAGATCCAACTGGTCCACGACTTCGCGGCCCTGGCGGCCGTCAGCGCGGCCCAGGACGAGGAAATGGCCACGCTGCTCCGCGGAATTCTCGCCGACGAGCCGACGGACGGCCCGTTCAGCACCCTGACAGGGCGCCTAGTAGCCTTGGCCAGCCCCTAATAGGGGCGCGGGGAACTGCGCGATCAACCACGACGCACCCGCAGCCGACAACCGCGAGCAGCCCCAACGGCGCCTAGTCCTACCTAGACATCAAACTTCCGGTACGACGGATCAAGATCCCGCACCTCCGCCGACGCATGCAACACCAACCCCGACGGCTTCACATACTCCCGGACCAGCTCCAACACGTTCTCGGTCAACGCCACCTTCGTCTCGTCGGTGCGCCCCGCGAGCAGCCCGAGCGTGACATGCACGATCCCGTGCCCGTCCGTGTCGGGCCCGACCACCGTGTCCGCGGTCGGCCGGAACTGCGTCTTGCACGCCTCCGGCTTCGCGGCGGCGGTCCGTACGACCTCCTCGTGCAGGGCCTTGGCGAAGGCGGGCCGGTCGAAGCCCTCGGTGAGAACGGCGGAATAGTCAACAGTGATCTGCGGCATGAGGTCACCCTAACCGCAGCCGCACCGCGAGCATCGCGATGTCGTCCTCCCGGTCCCGACCGAAACAGTGCAGCAAGGTGTCGCACAGCGCGGCCGTCCCGGCCGGGGCGCCGGCCGCCGCGGCCCGCAACTGCTCCAGGGAGAGCGAGAGATCGATGCCCCGGGTCTCCACCAGCCCGTCCGTGACCATGAGCAGCCGGTCCGTCGGCCACAGCACCGTCTCTGTGGGCTCGGGCCGGTCGAGGCCGAGCCCGAGGAGCGGCCCGGCGGCCTTCACATACTCGGCCTCGCCGCTGTCACGGACGATCAGCGGCGGGATGTGGCCCGCGTTGGCGATCCGTACCCGGCCGCTGCCGGGCTCGACGAGGGCCAGGCACACGGTCGCGGTGACCTCGGGGTGGTAGTGCATGAGCATCCGGTCGAGCCGCAGGGCGAGCGCCGCCGGGTCGGACTGCTCCACGCAGTACGCGCGCAGGGCGTGCCGGATCTCCACCATCACGGTGGCCGCCTCCAGCGAGTGCCCCACAACGTCGCCGACGGCGGTGAGGAGGCCGTCGGGGGTGGACAGGGCCGCGTAGAAGTCGCCGCCGATCTCGGTCTCGCGGGACGCGGGCACGTACCGGACGACCACGTCGAGGCCGGGGAACTCGGGCACCCGCTTGGGCAGGAAGCTGTGCTGGAGGGTGAGCGCGACATGCCGCTCGACCTGGTACATGAGCAGGGGCTGCGCGGCCAGCGCGGTGGCCTGGGCGAGGCGGGCGACCAGGCCCGGGGTGTCGGTGGTCGCGCCCCGGGTGCCGCGCACGGGGGTGGCGACGCAGACCGGCGTACCGCTCTCGGTGCGGGCGAGGACGAGCCGGGCGTCCTCGGTGACGCCGGGCCGGAAGAAGCCCGCGGGCCACAGGGGCGCGGGGACGACCGTGTCGTGGGGCCCGGGGTCGCCGTCGGTGATACGGCGGATGAGCCGGGCCACGGCCTCGTGGGCGCCGGTGTCGGGGAGGGTAGTGCGGGCGCGGGCCCGGGAGGTGCCGCTGTACAGGTAGCCGTCCTCGCCGAGCACGAACACGGCGGCGGGCGACCGGGTGAGCCGGGCGGCGCCCTCGGCGGCGGCCCCGGCCAGCTCCTCCAGGGTGCGGGCGGCCTGGACGTCGACGATGGTCTCGGAGAGCAGGGTGAGCCGTCGTACGAGGGCCTCGGCGCCGTTGCGCATCCGGGCGCCGCGGACGGCCGCGCGGACGACGGCCTGGATCTCCTCCGGTTCGGCGGGAACGGTCAGATAGGCCTCGCCGCCGGCGTCGAGTCCCCGGCAGCGGTCGCTGGGGGCGACGGAGGCGGCGGAGAAGTGGACGACGGGCAGGGCCGCCGTCGGGGGTTGGGCCTTGAGGCGGCGGCAGAGTTCGAAGCCGCTCATGTCGGGCAGGCCGACGTCGACGAGGGCCACATCGGGGAGTGCGCCGGAGCGGAGCCGGAGATCGAGTTCGGCGAGGGCCTCACCGGCGCTGGCGACGGGGACGACGCGGTGTCCGGCTCTGCGCAGCACCGCGCCCATCGCGTACCGGCCGGCGGCCGCGTCGTCGACCACCATGACCGTGGTGCTTGCTCCGTCGGCCATCAGGCTCATGAGGCTCTCGTCGTCCCTGAAGCTGTCGTCTCTGAAGCTGTCGTCGCTGTAGCTGTCGTCCCTGAAGCCGGGGTGGCGCGGACCGTTCTGTTCTCTCCCGGTCCGCGCCACCCAAACTAGCGCTCTACCGGTCGGATCGTGCGAAGACCGCCACGGTCCGCCCCGGAACGACGAACGTCCCCGATTCCGCTTCGTAGGACGAGTCGCGGACGGTAGAGTCCGCCCCCGTCTTCTGTACCTGGTGCAGGGTGTAGCCCGTCCCGGCCAGATCGGCCACGGTCTGCTTCCGCTTCTCGGGAGTGGCGTTGAAGACGACGACGAGGTCACCGAGTTCCATGGTGATCACGCCCGGGGTCTCGTCCTTGCCCGACAGCGGGAACGACAGCGTCGACTGCACCTGTCCGGCCGTGCCGAGGGAGAACACGTCCTCCGTCGTACGGATCCGCAGCAGGTCCCGGTACGCGGCCGAGGCGCCCTCGATCTGTGCGCAGCCGACCTCGACGGAGGTCAACAGGGGCTTGGCGTAAGGCCACTTGGACTGGTTGTCGGCGGCGAGGGGCAGCCCGCGGCCGAAGCCGTTGCCGCCGTCCCGGCAGTCCCAGTGGATCGCGTTGAACCAGTCGCCGCTGTCGTAGGAGTTCCGGTCGAGGGACTTGGACCGCAGCAGGTCGGTGCCCGCCTGGGAGAGCGCCGGGCCCTGCGAGAGGGCGGCCGTCGCCATGGCGAGGACCTGCATACGGGCCCGGTCGGCGGCGCTCGTCGACTTCGGCAGCTTGAAGGCGAGCGCGTCGAACAGGGACTCGTTGTCGTGGGCGTCGACATAGGCGAGGGCGTCGCCGGGGGCGTCGGCGTAGCCGGCGGGGGCCCCGTTGTAGTCGACCTCGGAGCCCGTGACCTCCTTGCCGTCGGTGTCGGTGAACCGGTAGTGGGCGAGGTTGCCGCTCAGCCCGACCTTGATGAGGTCCTGGTAGTGCAGCAGCCGGGCCTTCTGCTCGGCCGGAGTGCCGTTGTTCTCCGAGGAGTTGGGCTCGGTGTAGAGGCCGGAGGCGAAGCCCTGGACGCCCGGGTCCTCGTCGAAGGGGCCGCCGCCGCGCACCGCGTCACGGGCCCGGTCGGAGAAGGTGGCGATGCCCGTCCCCGCCATGTTCTTCTGTGTGGCCTGGACGAAGCGCGCGTCGTCGGCGACCTCGCCGAAGTTCCAGCCCTCGCCGTACAGGATGATCTTCGTCCCGTCGACGCCGTCCTTCTTGAGGGTCAGCGCGTCGAGGGCCTTGCGCACGGCCAGGATGTTGGCCTTCGGGTGGTGGCCCATGAGGTCGAAGCGGAACCCGTCGACCTTGTACTCCTTGGCCCAGGTGACCATCGAGTCGACGACCAGTTTGCCCATCATGGTGTTCTCGGGCGCGGTGTTGGCGCAGCAGGTGGAGGTGGCGACGGAACCGTCGGCGAGGAGCCGGTGGTAGTAGCCGGGGACCACCTTGTCGAGGACGCTCTTGTCGGCCTGGCCGCTCGCCGGGGTGTGGTTGTAGACCACGTCCAGCACGACGCCGAGGCCGTCGGCGTTGAGCGCCTTCACCATCTTCCGGAACTCGACCGTGCGCCGCGTGCCGTCCGGATCGGTCGCGTACGAGCCCTCCGGGACCGTGTAGTGGTACGGGTCGTAGCCCCAGTTGAAGCCGTCCTTCGCGGCGGCCTTCGCCACGCACTCCTGCTGCTTCTCGGAGTCGGCGGGGTACGAGGCGAGGTCGCAGTCGACGGTCGCCTGGTCCGCCTTGCGCTCCGGGATGGTGGCGATGTCGGCGACCGGGAGCAGATGCACGTACGACGTGCCCGCCTTCGCCAGCTTCCGCAGATGCTTCGAGCCGTCACTGCCCTGGTCGGTGAAGGCGAGATAGGTGCCCTTGTCCTTCGCGGGCACGGTCCTGTCGCCGATGGAGAAGTCCCGGACGTGCAGTTCCTGGATCTGCGCGTCCTTCAGCGGCACGGCCTTCGGCTTGGTGTACGACGACCAGCCGCTGGGGGCCAGGGACTTGTCGGCGAGGTCGACGACGAGGCTGCGCTCGGAGTCGGCGGTCAGGGCGACGGAGTACGGGTCGGTGACCTTGTTGGTGACGACCTCGCGGACGCTGGGCGCCCACACCTTCACCACGTACCGGTAGGGCTTGTTCTGCCAGGACCTCTCACCGGTGACGGACCAGACGCCGGTCGAGTCGTCCCGCCTCATGGAGTGCGTCCTGCCGTCGAGTTCCAACGACACGCTCTGGGCCGTGGGCGCCCAGACGGCGAGCGTCGGACGACCCTTGGTGAACGTCGGGCCGAGGTCGGCGTCGGCTGCCTTCTCACCGTAGAGATCGTCGAGTACGCCGGCGATCTGGACGCCGGTCGCCGCCAGCACAGCCCCGTTCGCCCCGCGTTGCGAGGCCACGAGCTGGCCGCGCAGGGCCTCGCGGACCCGGTCGCGGTCGCGCGGGTCGACGGTCCACGCGGTGTACGCCTTGAGGTGCGGGAACTTCGCCTTCTGGGCGTCGGTGAGCGCCGACTCGGTCAGGCGCAGCCACCGCTCGTCGGTGCTGGTGAGGGTGCCGTCCTTCGCCGTGATCGAGCCGGTGCGGGAGTACAGCAGCTGGGTGGAGGCGGCGGTGTCGTCGCCGTTCCAGGCCACGGTGTTCCGGTCGATCCAGACCGCCTTGGAGGTGGTCAGGTCGAGGGCGGCGGCGGACCCGGCGGGCTGCGGGAGCAGGTACTTCTCCTGCCCGTTCAGCAGCCACACCTCGTACCCATTCGTCTTGAGGTCGAGCGCCTGGTCGGTGGAGAGGTCCTTCTCGTCGCCCTTGTGGATGATGTAACTGAGGCTGGTGGCCCCGTCGGTGAGGGGCACCTCGAAGACGGCACCGTAGGCGTCGGTCCGCACCGGCTCCAGGGGCTTCGACCAGTCCGTGGGGTTCGCGGCACCGGACCAGACGTGCAGGCCCCAGCCGTCGTAGTTCCCGTCGGCGCGGTGGTAGTGCAGGACGGCCTTGCCCTTGTCCTGCTCGGGGTAGTCGGCGGCCGGCTTCTCCGTGCGTACGGCTTCCTTGCCCTGCTCGACCCAGATCTCGCCCGTCTTCGTGACGTCGATCGAACGGTCGGCGGAGACGTCCTTGTTCCCGTCCTTGTCGATCACGAGGTAACTGACGTTCGAGGCCCCGGGCTTGAGCTTGACGTACGCGAAGGCGCCGTACGCGTCCCGCCCGATGAAGTCATGGCCCTCCGGCCAGGTCGTCCCCTCCCCCTCGGCGATGTCGCCCCAGGCGTAGAGCCGCCAGTCGGTGTAGTCGCCGTCGGCGCGCTTGTAGTGGACGATCGCGTAGTCCCGCGAGGAGGCGGTGGGGACCTCGGGGGCGGGCGGGGTGCCCGTGGTGGAGGCCGCCGTGGCGCTCGCCGTACGTCCGGTGCGGTCGATCACCACTGCCTTGTACCGCAGGGCGGTTCCGGCCGCAATGTCCGCGTCGATCGTCTGGGTGACCTTGTAGGGGGCGTGGTCCGCCGACCCCAGCGTCTTCCATTTGCCGTTGCCGACCTGGGCGGCGAAGACGACACGGTTGAGCTGCCCGCCGTCGACGTCCGCGCCGATCTCGACCGTGCCGGTGGCGCCGGTGGCCGGGGCCTGGAGCGTGAGGGACGGCTCGGTGGCGGGCTTCGCGAGCTTGCCGGCGGCCTTGAGGACGATCGCGGAGCCGGCCGGGACGGTGACGGTGACCTTCTTGTCCGTACCGCTCGTCACCTTCTCGTCGGTCCCGTGGATGCCCTTGAAGGCCATGCCGGCCGAACCGGTCGCGAAGGTCGCCGACCTGGCCTCGGCCGCGTTGTTGAAGGCGACCACGTACTCGGTGCCGGTCGCGGCGTCCGTCCGCGAGAAGGCGTAGACCCCGGTCCCGTCGGCGGCGTAGCGCTCGGTCTGGACGCCGTCCGCGAGGGCCGGGTGGGCCTTGCGGAGCTTGGCGAGCGCGCTGATCTGCTTGTAGAGCGGGGCGCTGGTGTCGTACGCGTCCGAGGCGTGCGTACGGTCCGTGCCGAGCTGGTCGTCGTCGAGGTAGTCGGCGACCTCGGAGGCGAAGAGCGTCTGCCGGGCGTCCTTGTCGCCGCCCGCGCCGGTGAAGCCCTGCTCGTCGCCGTAGTAGACGACCGGGTTGCCCCGGCTGAGGAACATCAACTCGTTGGCGAGCCGGGCCTTCCTGACCAGCTGGGCGTCGCTCGCGTCCGGGTCGTCCTGCTTCAGGAAGGTCCCGATGCGGCCCATGTCGTGGTTGCCGAGGAAGGTGACCTGCTCGTAGGCGTTGGCCTTGTCGGTCGTGTACTTGTGGTCGTCCCCGAAGACGGAGGCGAGCTTTTGCGCGCTGCCGCCCTGGGAGGCGTACGAGCGGGCCGCGTCCTGGAAGGGGAAGTCGAGCGTGGAGTCCAGGCGGCCCTGGGTGACGTACGGGGAGGTCACGGACGTGTCGGCGGAGTAGACCTCACCGAACATGAAGAAGTCGTCGCGGCCCTTCTTCGCGGCGTACGCGTCGAGCGCGGTCGCCCACTGGGTCCAGAACTCCATGTTGACGTGCTTCACGGTGTCGATCCGGAAGCCGTCGATGTCGAAGTCGCGCACCCACTTCTCGTAGATCTTCTCCATCCCGGAGACGACCTCGGGGCGCTCGGTCCACAGATCGTCGAGGCCGACGAAATCGCCGTAGGTGGCGGACTCTCCGGCCCAGGTGGAGTCGCCCCGGTTGTGGTACATCGTCGGGTCGTTGAGCCAGGAGGGGACCTTGGTGTTCTTCTTGGCGGCCGGGACGGCGGGGGTCCGGGGGAAGGAGTCCCGGTCGACGGACGGGAAGTTCTTCCGCCCGTCCGCGTAGTCGGCGTCGTCGAAGGGCTTCCCGTCCTTGGTCAGATAGGGGAAGGCGCCCTTGGAGAGGTAGTCGTAGGACTTCTCCTCGTAGTCGACGACGTCGGCGGTGTGGTTGGTGATGACGTCGAAGAAGACCTTCATGCCCTTGGCGTGGGCCTTGGAGATCAGGGTCTGAAGGTCCTTGTTGGTGCCGAAGTGCGGGTCGACCTGGGTGAAGTCGGTGATCCAGTAGCCGTGGTAGCCGGCGGAGGCGTCGGCCCCCGTCCCCTGCACGGGCTGGTTCTTGAAGATCGGCGCGAGCCAGATCGAGGTCGTGCCCAGGCCCTTGATGTAGTCGAGGCGCTGGGTGATGCCCTTGAGGTCGCCGCCCTGGTAGAAGCCCTTGTCCGTGGGGTCGTAGCCGGTGGCGAGGCGTGAGCCGGTGAGGCCGCCCTTGTCGTTCGCCTGATCACCGTTGGCGAAACGGTCCGGCAGGACGAAGTAGAACTGCTCGCGGGTGAGGTCGTGACGGGTGGCGGTCTTCGCCAGCCTCGCGTCCGACGGAGGCGCGGGCGGGGTGGCGGCGGCGGCCGCGAGGGGTTGGACGAGCGCAGCGGTCAGCGCGGTCACGGTGACCGCGCTGAACCATCTCGGTATCACAGTTGGACTCCTTGCGATGACGGCTCTGGCGGGTCCGACCCCGCGCGACCGTATCGCCGCCGAAAGGTTTTCAGCAAGAGTCTTGAAAGTAACGGTAAGTGCTTACAGGTGGGGGTGTTGTGCGCGGCGAACGGGGTCGGACTACGTTCGCCCTTGTCAGCAGGTGGAGTTCGTCTGCGTCAGCAGGCCCAGCCGCCAGGGGAGAGTGTTGTAGTTGCCGGTGGCCGAGGGGTTCAGGCCCTGGTAGAGGTACTGCAGACGGCACGGGTTGATGGTGAGCGTCTGGTCGGTGCCGGAGCGGACCATCTCGCCGTGACTGATGTCGTTCGTCCAGGGGGTGCCGTCGAAGGCGACGTTGTTCGAGCGGGCGAAGGGGTTGGCCTCGGTGTCGGCGAGCGGCTTCCACGTGCCGGTGAGGCTCGTCGACGTCCAGGACCGGAAGTAGCGCTTGCCGTTGCCGCCGATCGCCTCGTTGAGCAGCAGATACTCGTTGGTGCCCTGGAGCTTGTAGATGTTGGCGGCCTCCCACAGGCGGTACTTGTTGGAGTCCTGCATCACGATGACGGTGTTGGTGAAGCCGTTGGGGAAGTTCGCGAGCGTGGTCTCCGAGCGGTAGAGGTGGCCGTTGTCGTCGGAGGAGAAGAGGTAGCACTTGGCGCTGTCGCAGACGTTCCAGAAGTCCACCCAGTAGCCGCTGCCGATGTTGTCGCGGATGATCTGCGGCATGCCGTTCGCGTAGAACCGCTTCGGGGCGCTCCACGATGCGGGGTTGGCGATGTTGGTGGTCGTCGAGTACGCGGCGTTGTCGCCGACCTGGTAGACGAGGTACCACAGGCCCTGCGGCGCGAAGTAGAACACCTGGGGCGCGGCCTTGTAGCCGGCGCCGATCGGGGTCTGGTCCAGGTAGTGCTGCTGGGCGTTGGCGGCCTGGGACCAGTCGGTGAAGTTCAGGTACACCATGCTGTACGCGCCGTTGCTGTTGGCGGTGCTGGCGAACACGTGCCAGCGGCCGCCCGCGTACACGACCGAGGGGTCCTTGACGGCGGCGATGGTGTGGGTGGCGTCAGATTTCGGGGAGATCAGGATGTTGCTGGATCTCCACTGGAAGCTGGTGGGTAACGCGGCGGCGGGCGAGGTCGCGAATCCGAGGAAGAGCATGAGCCCGACGATCAGGGCTCCCAGCCGTCTGGTCACACGCATGGCGACTCCTGTCGACGTCTACGGCGGAGCTTGCCGGAGAGTCATGGGAGCGCTCCCATAACCCTTCTCGGACCGTAGGGCGAGGCCGCGGGGGCGTCAACACCCCGCGTCCCGCGCGTTGCCATGGGCCGCAACGCGCGGGCGTGCGCCAGGAGTTGCCGGGCCGCTCAGCAGCTGGACTTGCCCGCGTAGATCGCGAGGGCCGCGTTGGAGCCGAGGGTGGCGGTGAACTGGCCGGAGCTGTTCACGGTGACCGTCGTGTTGTTCTGCACGTTGCAGTAGGTGCCGGCCGCGAGGGAGGTCTGGTACGTGCGGCTGAGGCTGCCCGACTCGTGGTTGATGGCGACGAAGCCCTTGCTGCCGCGGCCGAAGGCGATCGCGTCGGCCCCGTTGTCCCACCAGTTGGTGACGGCCTCACCGCGGGTGGCGTTGCGGAAGGGGACCACGCGCATGATCTCCGGCCAGGCGTGCTGGCACTTCCAGCCGTCCTGCCAGCAGGCGTTGACCGTGCCGTTGTTGGGCGGACCGGCGTCGGTGGAGGAGAACTCGTAGCCGGAGTTGATGTCGGGCGCGCCGTACGGATAGGCCAGCATGAAGACGTTGGCCATCGTGTAGGTGGCGTTGTCCTTGTAGCTGAGGGTGGAGCCGTTGCGCTCGGTGTCGTGGTTGTCGACGAAGACGCCGGCGACGGAGCTGTTCATGTACCCCCAGCCCTCGCCGTAGTTCTTGAGGTAGGCGAGGTTCTCGTTGTTGAAGACCCGCTTGAGGTCGAAGGCGTACCGGAACTCCTGCACGTCCCCGTTGCCCGTGTACTCGCTGGGCTGCACGGCCTCGCCGGAGCCGTAGATGGCCTCCTGCTTCCAGTACACGGACGAATTGCTGAGCCGCGACTTGATGTTGGCGAGGTCGGCGGCGGGGATGTGCTTGGCGGCGTCGATCCGGAAGCCGTCGACGCCGTAACCGAGGAGGCTGTTCATGTAGCCGGCGATGGCCGACCGCACGTACTCCTCACCGGTGTCGAGGTCGGCGAGCCCGACGAGTTCGCAGTTCTGGACGTTGGTGCGGTTGGTGTAGTCGCTGATGGTGGCGGTGCAGTCGTCGAAGTCGAAGGAGGAGTAGAGGCCGGGGTAGTTGTACTTCGTGTACGACGAGCCGCCGGTGCCGGTGCCGCTCCCGGCCGACATGTGGTTGACGACCGTGTCGACGACGACCTTGACGCCGGCCGCATGACACGTGTCGACCATGCTCTTGAAGGCGGTGGCGTCACCGAGCCGTCCGGCGATCTTGTAGCTGACGGGCTGGTACGACGTCCACCATTGCGAGCCCTGTATGTGCTCGGCGGGCGGTGAGACCTGGACGTAGCCGTAGCCGTTCGGGCCGAGGGTGTTGGTGCACTCCTTGGCGACCGAGGCGAAGTTCCACTCGAACAGGACGGCGGTGACGTCCTTGGTGCCGGGCGGTGACGCGTACGCGCTCCCGGCGGGCACCGCGAGCGCGATCGACGCGCCCGCGGCGAGGGCGAGCGCGGCGGAGAGGGTTCTGCTGGGCATGTGTGGGGTCCTTCTCCGTTGAAGGGGTCCGAAGCGATCCACGCAAGATCCGTTGCGGTTTCTTGCTGCAAGATGGCTGAAAACTTTCAACCGAGAGGAAGGTACGAGTCCACTTGTCAGACGGTCAACCCTCCGGACACACCTTCTTCACGTGCGCGAAATCTCTTCACGGGGAGGGGCGTTGGGGCGAGGCCGCACACACCCGTCCCGGTCACGAGAGGTCGGCGAGATCCTCCCGGGTGAGGGTGATCGACGCGACGGCGATGTTCTCCTCCAGGTGGGCGAGGGAGCCGGTGCCGGGGATGGCAAGGGTGGCGGGGGAGGTGGTCAGGAGCCAGGCGAGGGCGATCTGGGGGATCGTGGCGCCATGGCGGGCTGCGACCTTGGCGATGCGGTCGTCGGTGGTGAGGTCGGTGAGGCCCCCGCCGAGGGGGAAGAAGGGGACGTAGGCGATTCCCGCGTCCTCACAGGTGGACAGGAGGTCGGTGTCGTCCCGCTTGTCGGCGTGGAAGTGGTTCTGGACGGCGGCCACGGGGGCGATGGCGCGCGCCTCGGCGAGGTGGCCGGCGTCGACGTTGCTCAGGCCGAGGTGGCGGATCAGGCCCTCCTCGCGCATCGCGGCCAGCGCCTCGAAGCGGGCGGCGACGGATTCACCGCGCGGCGGCAGCCCCACGCCTCCGATGCGCAGATAGACGAGATCGAGGCGGTCGACGCCGAGGGTGTCGAGGTTCTCCTCTACGAGTGACCGTATGTCCGCCGGGTCGGTGGTCGCCGCCAGGCCACCGTCAGGGGTCCGGCGCGGGCCCACCTTGGTGGCGATGACCAGGCCGGCCGGGTAGGGGTGGAGTGCCTCGCGGATCAGGGCGTTGGCACGGACGGTGCCGTCGCCGCTGGCGTAGAAGGCGGCGGTGTCGATGTGGTCGACGCCCAGTTCGACGGCTCGGCGCAGGACGGCACGGCCGGTCCCGGGGTCACGGGCCGGGCCGTGGAAGGTGTTGGTGGGCAGACGCATGGCGCCGAAGCCGATGCGGTGGAGCGGGAGGTCGCCGCCGAGGCGGAACGAGTGGGAGGAGCCGAGGGGGCGGCTGGAGTGGTCGTCGGTGGTCATGAACTCAGCCTGGGTGGCGGGGTGTTCGGGCCGCGAACCGATGGCAGGAAGCTGCCATCGGGCAGAATGGCGGAGTGGCAGAGATCGTGACGATCCGCGGTGACCTGGAGCTCCTCACCCGCACCGAGCACCTTTTCTCCTCCGTCCAGGAGGAGTTCGTCTGTGCCGCCCGCGACCTGGACACCTGGCCCCGCCCCGAGGCCCGGCGGACGGCCCACGCGCGGCTCGGGAACAGCGGCGGTCACCGGATCCGCAAGCTGCTCAGCCCGTCCGCCCTGGCGGACGAAGCCGGTCGCGAGCATCTGACCGAACTCGCCGGCAGGGGCGCCCAGGTGCGGATCGCCGCCACCGCCCTGCCGCACGAGACGATCATCATCGACCACCGCGTCGCGATCCTCGCCGGCCTGGACTCCCCCGGCGGTCGCGAGTACACCCTCACCACGGCCCGCACCCTGGTCGGCGGTGTCTACGCCCTGTTCGAAGCCGCCTGGGAGACCGCCACCGACCTCAAGGCCTTCCTCAGCGGCGAACAGCCCCACCTAGACGCCGAGACCCGAGAAGTCCTCCGCGCCCTGGGCTCCGGCGCCACGGACGAGACCGCCGCCCGCCAACTCGGTATGTCCCTGCGCACCTACCGCCGCCGCGTCGCCGAACTCCTCGCCACGTTCGACGCGGGTTCACGATTCCAGGCGGGGGTGCGGGCGGGCGAGTTGGGGCTGAGCGGCTAGGCTCGCCGCCCCACCCGGGCGGCGAGCCCCGAAGCCCCGTCAGGGAAGGCCCCTCAGCCCGTGGTCCACCACACCGTCGTGTCCCCCGGCAGCTTCGCCTCGTCGTCCACCACTGTCACCTCGCCGGTGGCGATCAGGACGCGGCCGTAGGCGGGAATCGTGACCGCCTCGGACGTGGTGTTCGCGACGCACACGAAGTCGCCCCGGCGGAAGGCCAGGACGCCGGCGGGGGCCTTGAGCCACTCCACCGCGTCGCCCGCGCCGAGGGCGGGCTGGGCGCGGCGGATGGACAGGGCGTCGCGGTACAGCTCCAGGGTCGAGCCCTCGGACCCGGTCTGGGACTCCACGCTCAGGTCGGCCCACTCGGCCGGCTGCGGCAGCCAGGACCCGCCCGCGCCGAAGCCGTACGACGAGCCCGTACGGGTCCACGGGATCGGCACCCGGCAGCCGTCGCGGAAGCCGTCCTGGCCTGCGCCCCGGAAGTACGCGGGGTCCTGGCGGACTTCGTCCGGGAGGTCGACGACGTCCGGGAGGCCCAGCTCCTCGCCCTGGTAGACGTAGGCCGAGCCGGGCAGCGCCAGCATCAGCAGGGAGGCGGCGCGGGCGCGGCGCAGGCCCAGTTCGCGGTCGCCCGCGAGGCGGATCTGGGTGCCGAGGCCCGGTTCGTTGGCGAAGCGGGTGGCGTGGCGGGTCACGTCGTGGTTCGACAGGACCCAGGTCGCGGGGGCGTTCACCGGGCGCATCGCGTCCAGCGTGCGGTCGATGACGACCTTCAGCTCCGCCGCGTCCCAACTCGTGCCCAGATACTGGAAGTTGAAGGCCTGGTGGAGTTCGTCCGGGCGGACGTAGTTCGCGGTGCGCTCCACGGTCGGGGTCCACGCCTCGGCCACGAAGATACGCTCGCCCGCGTACTCGTCGAGGACCAGGCGCCATTCGCGGTAGATCGCGTGGACGCCGTCCTGGTCGAAGAAGGGCATGACATCGTTGCCCAGCAGCTTCAGCTGGTCGTGGGCGCCGAGGTCGGGGAGGCCGTCCGCCTTGACCAGGCCGTGGGCGACGTCGATCCGGAAGCCGTCGACGCCCATGTCGAGCCAGAAGCGCAGGATGGAGCGGAACTCGTCGCCGACCGCCGGGTGGTCCCAGTTGAAGTCGGGCTGTTCCGGGGCGAAGAGGTGGAGGTACCAGGCGCCGGGGGTGCCGTCGGGTTCCGTGACCCGCGTCCACGCCGGGCCGCCGAAGATGGACTCCCAGTCGTTGGGCGGGAGTTCGCCGTTCGCGCCCTTGCCGGGGCGGAAGTGGTAGCGGTCGCGCAGCGGGGAGCCGGGGCCCTCCGCCACCGCCCGCTTGAACCACTCGTGCTGGTCGGAGGAGTGGTTCGGGACCAGGTCGACGATGACGCGCAGGTCCAGGTCGTGGGCGTCGCGGATCAGCGCGTCCGCGTCCAGCAGACTGCCGAACATCGGGTCCACCGCGCGGTAGTCGGCCACGTCGTACCCGGCGTCGGCCTGCGGGGAGGCGTAGAACGGGCTGAGCCACACGGCGTCGATGCCGAGGTCGCGCAGATACGGGAGTCGGGAACGTACGCCCTCCAGGTCGCCCATGCCGTCGCCGTTGCTGTCGGCGAAGCTGCGCGGATAGACCTGGTAGATCACCGCGTCCCGCCACCAGTCGCTGCGCTGGGCTTTGGCGGAGTTCGGTGCCGGGGCGGTGGCGTAGTGCTGCTGGCTCATGGCGTCCTTGGTACGTAACAGGGTCATGGGGTCAGAGGTAGCTGGGGTGTTGGCGAGACGGTCGCGGTGACAGCGGGGTCGGATGGTCACCGCGACCGCCTCGGGTTCGGGGAGGGGTGTCACCCCTTGGTTCCGCCTGCGGTGAGGCCCGTCACCAGGTTCTTCTGCACCAGGTAGAAGAACGCCGACACCGGTATGGCGACCAGCACCGCCGTCGCGGCCATCAGGTTGCGCTGGGCGTCGTGTTCGCTGACGAAGCTCTGCAGACCGACGGCGAAGGTGTACTTCGTGTCGGACAGCATGAACGTCGAGGCGAAGGCGACCTCGCCGAACGCGGTGATGAAGCTGTAGAACGCGGCGACCGCGAGCCCCGGCTTGGCGAGCGGCAGGATCAGCCGGGCGAACGTGCCGAAGGGGGTCAGCCCGTCGACGCGTCCGGCCTCGTCGATCTCGAAGGGGATCGTGTCGAAGTAGCCCTTGAGCAGCCAGGCGCAGTACGGCACGGCCGTCGAGCAGTAGACGAGGACGAGGCCGAGGTAGCTGTCGACGAGCTTCAGTTCCGAGAGGATCTCGTACATCGGCACCATCAGGACGGCCACCGGGAACATCTGCGTGACCAGGAGCACCCACATGAACTTCCGGTAGCCCGGGAAGCGCATACGGGAGACGGCGTAACCGGTGGTCGCCGCGATCAGCACCCCGAGGACGGTGGTGCCGAGCGAGACGACGAGGGTACTGACCAGCCAGTCGAAGAACGGTGTCTCCTGGAGCACGTGCGAGTAGTTGGCAAGGGTCATTTTGCCGAAGATGCGCCCGGGATGCAGGTAATCGTCCTTGTCCGGGCCGAGGGACAGGAAGACCAGCCAGGCGATCGGGAAGAGCGCGGCCAGGCTCGCCACGATGAGGATGCCGTGGGAGGCGAGGGAGCCGGCGAGGCTGTTCTCACCGCGGCGGCGGGTCCGGGGCGTCGAGGGGCGCGGCGGGACGGGCCGGTCGGCGGCGGCCGTGGCCCTGCCGGTCGGCGTGGGCGTCGTGGTGCTCATGGGGGCTCCTGCCTCAGATCGCGAGCTGCTGCTCATCGCGGTTCAGCCAGCGGCGGTAGACGGAGGTGAAGACGATCAGGATGGCCAGCAGCAGGATGCCGTAGGCCGCCGACTGCGCGAAGTCACGCGGCTGCTGCCCGAAGCCGAGGTAGTACGCCCAGGTCACGAGGATCTGCGCCTCGGGCGCGGTGTCGCCGAACAACAGGAAGATGACGGCGAACTGGTTGAACGTCCAGATGACACCGAGGAGGACGACGGTGGAGCTGACCGAGCGCAGGCCCGGCAGGGTGACGTAGCGGAAGCGCTGCCAGGCGCTCGCGCCGTCCATCTCGGCGGCCTCGTACAGCGAGGAGTCGATGGACTGCAGGCCGCCGAGCAGCGAGACCATCATGAACGGCACACCGCACCAGGTGTTGACCATGATCGCGGCGAACCGCTGCCAGAAGGTGTCCTCCAGCCACAGCGGCGCCGGCAGATGCAGCGCTTCGAGGCCGGCGTTGATGACCCCGCCGTCGGCGAGCATGAACCGCCAGCCGAAGACGGTGACGAAGGTGGGCACGGCCCACGGCAGGACCAGGATCAGCCGGTAGAAGGTGCGGCCGCGCAGCTTCTGGTTGAGCAGCAGCGCGAGGCCGAGGCCGATGACGTAGTGCAGGGCGACGCAGAGGGCCGTCCACACGATGGTCCAGATGAAGTGCGACCAGAAGCGGTCGTAGGAGGTCGGGCCCCAGAGGATGTCGGCGTAGTTGTCGAGGCCGATGAACTCGTAGGTCGCCTCGATGTGGTTGGCGCCGATCGTGCGCGCCGAGTTGAGGCTGTTGGCGTTGGTGAGGGTGAGGTAGAAGCCGCGCGCCAGCGGATACAGCACCAGGACGCCGAGCACGACGACGACCGGGGCGATCATCGCGTACGCGTACCAGTACCGCTGGTACGACTGCCTCAGACGCGTCAGCCGGCCGGGGCGCCCACCCGGTTCACCTCGGCGCTTGCCGGTCGCGCGGTCGATGGCGACTGTCATCGTTCGACACCTTCTGGAAGTTCAGGGGGCTGGGCGGGGACTGGGCTGCTCGGGGGACGGTCCGGTGACCGCCGCGTCCGTCCCCCGAGGGCCGGGGCGGACGCGGCGGTCACGCGGGGTCACTTGCTGTAGTCCGGGACCAGCTTGGCGATCGCGGTCTCCGCGTTGCCGAGGCCCTTGTCCAGGGACTCCTTGCCGCCGGCGATGGCGAGCAGCTCGGTGTCGAGCGGGCCCCACAGGGAGCTGTACTCGGGCAGCTCGGGGCGCGGCTGGGCGGCGGCGAGCACGGTCTGGTAGCCGGCGATGCCCGGGTCGGCCTTGACCTCGGCGGTGTAGGCGTCGTCCCGCGTGGGCAGCGTGGAGTTCTTCAGGGCGATGGTCTCCTGGGACTTCGCCGAGGTCATGAAGTCGATGAACTTCAGCGAGGCCTCCTGGTGCGCCTTGTCCGAGCCGGCGTAGACCGAGAGGTTGTGGCCGCCGGTCGGGGCGCCCGCCTTGCCGGAGGAGCCGGCCGGGACGGTGGCGATGCCCAGGTTGGCCTTGTCCTTGAACGCGGAGCCCTTGTAGAAGTTGGTGATCTCCCACGGGCCCTGGATGATCGAGGCGACCTTGCCGTTGACGAAGGCGTCCTGGATGTGGGCGTAGGCGTCGGCGGTGGTGTCCGCCTTGTGCAGGCCCTTGCCGTCGAAGAGGTCCAGCCAGGTGCCGTACGCCTTCTTCGCCTCGGCGGAGTTGACGGTGATCTTCTTCTGCGCGACGTCGACGGTGTCGGTGCCCTCGCCGTAGAGGAAGGACTGGGCGTAGTAGGCCTGGGTGGAGCCCCAGTAGCCGTCGACGCCGGTCTTGTCCTTGATCGTGGCGGCGGCCTTCTTCAGGTCGTCCCAGCTCTTGGGGGCCTCGGTGATGCCGGCCTTCTCGAAGAGTTCCTTGTTGTAGACCAGCGCGAGGGTGTCGGTGACGAACGGGACGCCGTAGGTCTTGCCGTCGTACTGGGCCTGCTTGATCAGGCTGGGCTGGAACTTGTCCTGGTCCTTGAGGGCCTCGGTGCCGTCGAGCGGCAGGAAGAAGCCCTTCTTGGCGAAGGCGGGGGTCCAGCCGACCTCGGAGCGCAGGATGTCCGGGGCGCCCGTGGCACCGGCGGCGGTGTCGAACTTGTTCTGCGCCTGGTCGAAGGGCACGTTGACGTACTTGACCTTGATGTCCTTGTTCGCGGCCTCGAACTCCTTGACCAAGGCCTTGTACGTCGGTGCCTCATTGGTGGCGTTGGAGGTGTCCCACCAGGTGATGGTGACCGGACCGTCGGCCGAGTCGCCGCTGTCGCTTCCGCCGCAGGCCGTCGCCGTGAGGGCGATCGACGCCACCAGCGCGGTGGCCGCTATGCCACGCCGCATGAGATCTCCTTGAGGGTGAAAGCCCGTGTGCCGGGCGGGAGGGCCCCGTCTGCCGTCCCACCGGAGTGCCGCCGCGCCGTCGCCGCCGCCGGGCGTGGCCGAACGTAACAGCGTTGTAAGCGCGACGAAAGACCTTGCTGCAAAAAATTGCAACAACGGGCGATGGTTACCGGCCCGTGACCTGTGCTCGACTTGGCCGAAACCCGGTATCAGGGCCGCTCAGCCAGGGCTCCGGGGGCTGTGAAAGACTCTGCAAGCTCTTGCCACCATGGGCGGGGGCGGCCATCATCACCCCGTCAGCGCCTTGCGGAGAGCCACCCCCGACCACCACGTTCCGCGCACGGGCGCCCCCACGGACACCGACCAGAATCACGAGGGAACGCGATGACGCAGCAGCCCGCAGCGGGCCGCACCCCCGCCCGCCCCCGGCGCCGGGCCGGTGGGCAAGCGCAGGCCCGGCCGGTACAGTCCAGTGCTGTGACCACACGGCTTGCCGACATCGCAGCCCAGGCGGGGGTCAGCGAGGCGACTGTCAGCCGCGTCCTGAACGGGAAGCCGGGCGTCGCCGCGACCACTCGCCAGTCCGTTCTGGCCGCCCTGGACGTCCTGGGCTACGAGCGGCCCGTACGGCTGCGGCAGCGCAGCGCGGGCCTGGTGGGCCTCATAACCCCGGAGCTGGAGAACCCCATATTCCCGGCCCTGGCCCAGGTCATCGGCCAGGCGCTGACCCGGCAGGGCTACACCCCGGTCCTCGCCACCCAGACCCCCGGCGGATCGACCGAGGACGAGCTGACGGAGATGCTCGTCGACCGGGGGGTCGCCGGCATCATCTTCGTCTCCGGTCTGCACGCCGACACCTCGGCCGACATGCAGCGCTACGAGCAACTACGCGCCCAGGGCGTGCCGTTCGTCCTCGTGGACGGTTTCTCGCCGAAGGTGCAGGCTCCTTTCATCTCCCCGGACGACCGGGCGGCGATGTCCCTCGCGGTGACGCATCTGGTCTCCCTCGGGCACACCCGGATAGGCCTGGCCCTGGGCCCCAAGCGTTTCGTGCCGGTCCAGCGCAAGATCGAGGGCTTCGTACGGACCATGCAGGACCAGCTGGGCCTGACGGCCTCGACGGTCGAGTCGGAGCTGGTCCAGCACTCCCTGTACACGCTGGAGGGCGGGCAGGCGGCGGCCCTGGCGCTCATCGACCGGGACTGCACGGCGGTGGTGTGCGCGAGCGACATGATGGCGCTGGGCGCGATCCGGGCGGCCCGCCAGCGGGGCCTTCAGGTGCCGCAGGACGTCTCGGTCGTCGGTTTCGACGACTCCCCGCTGATCGCCTTCACCGATCCCCCGCTGACGACCGTCCGCAAGCCGGTCCCGGCGATGGGGCAGGCGGCGGTGCGTACGTTGCTGGAGGAGATCGGCGGGACTCCGGCGCCGCACAGCGAGTTCGTGTTCATGCCGGAACTGGTGGTGCGGGGGTCGACGGCTTCGGCTCCTGGGGACCGGTCTCGTACCTAAGGCGTAGGAAACGGGGAGCGATGCGATACGTGCGTAGGAGACGGCCCCGCGTGGTACCCCGACGAACGTGCGTGATGAACCCGACCAGAGGATGATCGGTGGGGTATCTAATGTCTGGCAGACTCTGTGCCCATGGGTGATTCAACCGTGACGACACTGGAGGAAGGCCGGGAGCAGGCCGCTCCGCGGTCGGTCACGGGCGCGCCGGAACAGGGGTTCCTGCACCGGCTGCGGGCCCCCCGTCGCCCCCGCATCTGGTTCGAGATCCTGCTGATCGCAGTGAGTTACTGGACGTACTCGCTGATCCGCAACGCGGTCCCCGAGCAGAAGACGCAGGCGCTGGAGAACGCCGACTGGATCTGGCGGATGGAGCACCACCTCGGGATCGCGGTCGAGGAGACGATCAACCACTCCGTGAACTCGGTGACATGGCTGATCGTCGGCATGAACTACTACTACGCGACCCTGCACTTCATCGTCACGCTCGGTGTCCTGGTGTGGATCTACCGTAGTCATCCGGGGCGTTACGCGGCGACACGTCTGGTGCTGTTCGCCACCACCGCCGTGGCCCTGGTCGGCTACTACTTCTACCCGCTGGCCCCGCCCCGGCTGATGACGGGCGAGAACTTCATCGACACGGTCGTCGTCCACCAGACCTGGGGCTCGATGGCCTCCGGCGATCTGAAGAACATGTCGAACCAGTACGCGGCGATGCCGTCGATGCACATCGGCTGGTCGCTGTGGTGCGGGCTGACGATCTTCGCGCTGGCGTCGGTGCCCTGGGTGCGGGTGCTGGGCCTTCTCTACCCCACGCTGACCCTGGTGGTGATCGTCGCCACCGCCAACCACTTCTGGCTGGACGCGGTCGGCGGCATGCTCTGCCTCGCCTTCGGTTTCACGGTCGCCCGG
This sequence comes from Streptomyces sp. NPDC107538, assembly GCF_055657445.1. Classification (NCBI taxonomy): domain Bacteria; kingdom Bacillati; phylum Actinomycetota; class Actinomycetes; order Kitasatosporales; family Streptomycetaceae; genus Streptomyces; species Streptomyces sp. NPDC107538. Next base: position 22,686 of record NZ_JBVKAY010000004.1, read on the forward strand.
GTCTGGTACGGCGCGCTGCCGTACGCGCTGCCGCGTCAGGTGGCGGGCCGGTCCGGGGAGCCGGAACTGGAGCCGGTCAAGGGGTAGGCCCGGCTGTGCGTGCGTGGTCGGGTGCGGGTCCGGTGGGGCTTCTCGCGCACTTCCCCGCGCCCCTGAAGGGCCTACGGCCCTTTCCGGAGCGAAAAAGCAGGGGCGCAGCCCCGGTTTTTCAGGGGCGCGGGGAACCGCGCGAGAAGCCCCCACCGGACCCGCACCCGACACCTCACGTGCCCTGGGTGTCGACGGCGGGTGCCGGTCGCCGGGACCGCGAGGCGTCGGCCGCTTGCCTCAGCGCTCTGACGAACGTGCGCAACGCGGGCTGCGGCGGGGCCGTCTCGCGTACGGCCGCGTGGATCGAGCGCCGGGGCTCCGGGCCGGTGAACCGGCGTACGACGACATCCGGATGCGGGCTGCCCAGGCCGAGGCGGGGGACGAGGCCGACGCCCAGTCCGGCGGCCACGAAGCCCTGCGCGGTCGCGTAGTCCTCGCTCTCCACCGCGAACCTGGGCCGGAACCCGGCCTCCGCGCACGCCTCCAGCTGGGCGTCCAGGCACGGCCCCGGCCACTCGCTGCCCACCCACGGCTCGTCGGCGAGATCGGCCAGCGCGAGGGCGGGCCGGTCGGCGAGGGGGTGCGCGGCGGGCAGGACGGCGAAGTAGGTGTCGTCGAGCAGATGCAGCAGCCGTACGCCCTCGGGGTCGGCCCCGCGCGGCCGTACGACGAGCGCGAGGTCGGCGCGGCCCTCCTTGACGGCCGGGAGCGGGTCGTCGGGGTCGATGAGCTTCAGCTCGATCCGTACGCCGGGGTGCTCGGCGCGCAGCCGGGCGACGGCGGGGGCCACGAGAGGGGCGCCGGCCGTGGCGAAGTAGCGCACGGCGAGCCGTCCGGTGCGGCCCGCCCGCAGATCGGCCAGCGCGGTCTGCGCCTCGGCGACCTGCCGCCCGATGGTGCCCGCGTACTCGGTGAGCAGCAGCCCGGCCTCCGTGGGCCGCACCCCGCGCCCGACCCGCTCAAGGAGCGCGGTCCCGGCCTCCTTCTCCAGCGCGGCGATCTGCTGGCTGATCGCGGAGGGGGTGTAGCCGAGGGCGGTCGCGGCGGCCGTCACCGAGCCGCTGGTCACCACGGTCCTGAGCACCTGCATACGCCGCACGTCGAGCATCATGCGGCCATCCTAACCGGCATCTTTAAGGTCAGCTTAAAGCTACGTGTACGATCTTTCGCTTGTCCTTACGTGTGCGGGTGCCGGACCGTGGAGCACATGCCTCTCGCGTCCACACTCCGTATGGCCGTCCTCGCCCTGCTCTGGGGCTCCGGCTTCCTCTGGATCAAGCTCGCTCTCAACCACGGCCTGTCCCCGCTCCAGATCACGGTCACGCGGTGCGCGCTGGGCGCGGGGGTCCTGCTGGCGGTGGCCCTCGCCGCCCGCCAGCGGCTGCCGCGCGACCGGCGGACCTGGGGCCATCTGCTGGTGGCGGCCTTCTTCTGCAACGCCCTCCCGTTCGCGTTGTTCAGCATCGGCGAGCAGACCGTCGACTCGGGCACGGCGGGCGTCCTCAACGCGACGACCCCCCTGTGGGCCCTGCTCCTGGGCCTCCTCCTCGGCACCGACCGGCCCCTCTCCCCCGCCCGCCTCACCGGTCTGCTGCTCGGCTTCGCCGGAGTGCTGCTGATCTTCGCGCCCTGGCAGCGGGCGGGGCTGATGAGCGGGGGCGCGCTCGCGCTGCTCGGGGCGGCCGTGAGCTACGCGGTGGCCTTCGCGTACATGGGCCGCCATCTGACCGGCTCGGACGCCCCGCTCGCCGTCTCCGCCGCGCAACTCCTCACGGCGACGGGGTGGGCGGCGCTCGCCCTGCCCGCCGGGAACTCCGGTGCGGCCGGGCCGGACCTGACCGCGCTCCTCGCGGTCACCGTCCTGGGGATCTTCGGCACCGGCGTCACCTTCTACCTCAACTACCGCCTGATCGCCGACGAGGGCGCGACGAACGCGGCCACGGTCGGGTACCTGCTGCCGGTCGTCTCGGTCGCCCTGGGCGCGCTGTTCCTCGACGAGCGGGTCGGGGTGCGGGTGGTCGTGGGGATGGGGGTGGTGCTGGTGGGGGTGGCGCTCACGCGGGTGCGGCGGGCGCCGGGCCGTACGTGGCTCGGGCGGACGCCGGTGCCCGCCGGCGAGGCGGTGCGGGGCTGAGGGGTGCGTGGTCGGCTGCGGGTCCGGTGGGGGCTGGTCGCGCAGTTCCCCGCGCCCCTGAAAAGCAGGGGCTGCGCCCCGTGCTTTTCAGGCCCGCAGGGGCCTGTGTCTTTTAGGGGCGCGGGGAACTGCGCGAGAAGCCCCACCGGACCCGCAGCCGACCACTCACCGAAGTGTCATCCCCCGTAGAACAGCTCCTCCACCACCGCCCGCGCCCGCCGCGTGATCCGGCGGTAGTCGTCGAGCATGTCGCCGACGTGGCCGGGCCCGTACCCCAGGTAGCGGCCCACGGCGGCGAGTTCGCGGCCGTGGGAGGGGAAGGTGTCGCCCGCGCGGCCACGGACGAGCATCACGGCGTTGCGCACGCGGGTGGCGAGGACCCAGGCCTCGTCCAGTGTGGCCGCGTCCTCCGTGCTCACCAGGTCCGCCGCGTGGGCGGCGGCCAGGGCCTCGCGGGTGCGGGTCGTGCGCAGGGCCGGCTCGCGGTGGCCGTGCTGGAGCTGGAGGAGCTGGACGGTCCACTCGACGTCGGACAGACCACCGCGGCCGAGTTTGCTGTGCAGGGTCGGGTCGGCGCCGCGCGGCAGCCGCTCCGACTCCATACGGGCCTTGAGGCGCCGGATCTCGCGTACGGCGTCGTCGGCGAGCCCCTTCGCCGGATAGCGCAGCGGGTCTACGAGATCGATGAAGCGGCGGCCCAACTCCTCGTCCCCGGCGACGGGTTCGGCGCGCAGCAGGGCCTGCGACTCCCAACCCAGCGACCAGCGGCGGTAGTAGGCCTCGTACGACTTCAACGTCCGTACGAGCGGCCCAGACTTGCCCTCCGGGCGGAGGTCGGCGTCGATGAGGAGGGGCGGGTCGGCGCTCGGGAGCTGGAGCAGACGGCGCATCTCGGAGACGACCTTGTTCGCGGCGCGGGCCGCCTCCTGCTCGTCGGCGCCCTCCCTCGGCTCGTGGACGAAGAGGACGTCGGCGTCGGAGCCGTAGCCCAGTTCATGGCCGCCGAAGCGGCCCATGCCGATCACGGCGAAGCGGGTGGGGAGGGTGTCGCCCCAGCCGTCGCGGACCACGGCCCGCAGGGTGCCCGCGAGGGTCGCGGCCGTGAGGTCGGAGACCGCGCCGCCCACGAGGTCGACCAGGGCGCCCTGGTCGGCGGTGGCCGGGGACGCCTCGGTGCCGTAGGAGCCGACGATGTCCATGGCGGCCGTACGGAAGAGTTCGCGGCGGCGGACTCCGCGTGCCGCCGTGACGGCCTGCTGGGCGCCGTCGGCGCGGCGGACGGCGGCCAGGATCTCCTGCTCCAGGTGGGCGCGCGTGCGCGGTTCGAGCCCGCCGACACCACCGGCGACGCCGTCCCCGTCGCCGAGGAGCGAGACCGCCTCGGGGGCGCGCATCAGGAGGTCGGGGGCGAGGCGGCCGGCGGACAGGACCCGGGCGAGGTTCTCGGCGGCGGCGCCCTCGTCGCGCAACAGCCGTAGGTACCAGGGGGTTCGGCCGAGCGCGTCCGAGACCTTGCGGAAGTTGAGCAGGCCCGCGTCCGGGTCGGCGGAGTCCGCGAACCAGCCCAACAGGACGGGCAGCAGCGTGCGTTGGATGGCCGCCTTGCGGGAGACACCCGAGGCCAGCGCCTCCAGATGGCGCAGGGCGGCGGCCGGGTCGGCGTAGCCGAGGGCGACGAGGCGCTCGCGGGCCGCGCCCGCGCTCAACTTGGTCTCGCCGGGCGCGAGTTGGGCGACGGCGTCGAGCAGCGGACGGTAGAAGAGCTTCTCGTGCAGCCGGCGTACGACGGCCGCGTGGCGCCGCCACTCGCGGTTCAGCTCGGCGACCGGGTCGGTGCGCAGGCCGAGCGAACGGCCGATGCGCCGCAGGTCGTCCTCGTCCTCGGGGACAAGGTGGGTGCGGCGCAACCGGTAGAGCTGGATGCGGTGTTCCATCGAGCGCAGGAAGCGGTACGCGTCGTCGAGCTGGGCCGCGTCGGTCCGCCCCACATAGCCGCCGGCGGCCAGCGCGCCCAGCGCGTCGAGCGTGGTCCCGCTGCGCAGCGACGTGTCCCCGCGCCCGTGCACCAGCTGCAGCAGCTGCACGGCGAACTCGACGTCCCGCAACCCGCCCGGCCCGAGCTTGAGTTGGCGGTCGATCTCGGCGGCCGGGATGTTCTCGATCACCCGGCGCCGCATACGCTGCACATCGGGGACGAAGTTCTCCCGCTCGGCGGCCTTCCAGACCAGTGGTTCCAGCGCGGTGATGTACGCCTCGCCCAGGTCGAGGTCGCCCGCGACCGGCCGGGCCTTCAGCAGCGCCTGGAACTCCCAGGTCTTGGCCCAGCGTTGGTAGTACGCGAGGTGGCTGCTGAGGGTGCGGACGAGCGGGCCGTTGCGCCCCTCCGGCCGCAGATTGGCGTCCACGGGCCAGATGCTGCCCTCGACGGTCGTCTCGGAACAGATCCGCATCATGTGCGAGGCGAGCCGGGCGGCGGCCCGGATCGCCTGCTGCTCGTCGGCGCCGTCCGCCGTCTCCCCGACGAAGATGACGTCCACGTCGGAGACGTAGTTCAGTTCGTGGCCACCGCACTTGCCCATCGCGATCACCGCCAGCCGGCACAGCGCCGCGTCCTCCGGGGCGGCGGCGCGGGCGATCGCGAGCGCGGCACGCAGCGTGGCGGTGGCCAGGTCTGCCAACTCGGCCGCGGCCTGGGCGACATCGGTCGTCCCGCAGACGTCACGGGCGGCGATCGACAGCAGACAGCGGCGGTAGGCGACGCGCAACGAGACGGGGTCGACGGCCTCCGCGAGGCCCCGCTCGAACTCCTCGACCCCCGGGTGCAGATCCCGCGGCTCGTACGTCACGAGCGCCTGCCAGTCCTGCGCGTGCCGGGCCAGATGGTCACCGAGCGCGGCGGACGCGCCGAGCACCCCCAGCAGCCGGTCCCGCAGCGGCTTGGCCGCTATCAGCGTGTCCAGCACCGCCCGCCGCGCCGTACGGTCCGGCTGCGCCTCCAGCATCCGTACGAGACCCAGCAGCGCGAGGTTGGGGTCGGCGGTCGCCCCCAGCGCGTCCAGCAGCACCGGGTCGTCGCGTACGGCCGACAGCTCCTCGCTCTCCAGCAGCCGCTCGGCGGCGCTCGGATCGGTGAAACCGTGCCGCAGCAGTCGCGAGAACGTGCTGCTCCTGCGCCCCGGCGTCATCATCCAGGCCTCCCGTCGGATCGAGCCCGCTCATCGAGCCCGCTCGTCGATCGCTGCGGTCGTCCGCCCACCCGATCGCCCGAGTCCATCGATCAAGGTCGTACGGGCATGAGCCTAACCGGAGTGCCCGGGGCTGGCGCCGGCCGGCCGAAGAAGACTGTCCCGGCGGGCCCTGTCCGCCGGGTTCACGACTACGCTGCCGAAGTGGCCGATGAAGAGGGTGGCGGGGGCGACGGGGGCGGCTCGGCTCGGCGCCGTACGTGGGCGGAGGCGGTGTCGTCGGAGGCGGTGGCCTCCATGGTCCTGCTGGAACTGGCCGCTCTCGTCCTGTACGCGGTCGTCGCGCTGGTGGGACGGCTCTTCGGATGGTGGCCCGACCCCTTTCTCGCGGCGCTCACGGCGAGCATGGCCGCGGTCGGGCCCACGGCCGAGCTGTACCACGGGGGGCGTCCGCCGCGCCGGCTCGCCGTCGTCGCGGCCGTGGTGACGGTGGTCGTGGTGAACCTGCTCGGGGCCGTGGCCGCGAACTGGGCCCTGCCGCCCTCGGCCGACCCGGGCATCGCCCTCCTCGTCGGCTATCTGGTCGCGCTGCCGGTAGGGGTGGCGGTGCTGGCCCGGTTCGTCGACCCGGCGGGATGAGTTTCCGGGCCCCGCGGAGTCTGCCCTGTGAGGACGCCTGTGCTCACCGCCAGGCCCCGGCGACAGGAAGTGACCCCATGACCCCCATGTCGAACCCCGGCACCCCCCAAACCCGTCTCGACCCCCACTACAGCGACCCCTCCGCCGCCCCGGTCCCCTGGCCGGAGGCCGAGGCGCGGCTGGCCGGGGCCGAGTTGTTCTGGATCTCGACGGTGCGGCCGGACGGGAGGCCGCATGTGACGCCGTTGCCCGCGGTGTGGTCGCAGGGGGCGCTGCATTTCTGTACGGGGCCGGAGGAGCGCAAGGCGAGGAATCTCGCGGTGAACCCGCAGGTCGTGCTGACGACCGGCACGAACTCCTGGGACGGACGAGGGCTACGACCTGGTGTTGACATCCTCCCCCTCCCCTAAAAGAGGGCGATTCCAACCCACATGGGTTGAGGTTCACGGGTGTTCGAACGGCCGGTGGCCGTTGTCACCCCTCCGGCACCGGCTGTCCGCCGGGGGCCGGGGATCCCGCCCTGTCCTGCCGCGACGTTGATACTGGCGTTGGTGTCCGCGTTGCAGATGAAGCCACAGGAGGAACAGACGAACCCGGCTTGGCTCTTGCGCGAGTTCTTGTCGATCCATCCGCAGGCACTGCACCGCAGAGACGTGTAGGGGGCGGGAACGTCCTCGACCCGGCCGGGGGCCTTGTGCCCGGTACGCTGCCGCAGCAGACCCCAGCCCTGGGCCAGGATCGCCCGGTTCAGGCCGGACTTCTGCGCCACCCTCCTGCCGGGCTGCTCCACGGTTCCCTTCGCGGAACGGGTCATCGTCTTGATGTTCAGCTTCTCGAACCGGACCAGGTCATAGGAGCGGGCGAGCATGGTGCTGGTCTTCTCGCACCAGTCCTTACGCCGGTTCACCTCCCGCGCCTTGAGCCCGGCCACCTTCGCGTACTCGGCCGCCTTGGCGTCACTGCCCTTCGGGGCTCTTGCCGCGCGCCGCTGGTGTTTGCGGATCTGGGCGCGTTCCTTGACGGTGAGCTGAGGGCAGTTCAGCCTCCGGCCGTCGGAAAGAGCGGCAGTGATCGTGACACCCCGGTCGATGCCGATCACCGTACCCGTGCCGGGCGCTGGGACCGGATCGGGGACGACCGCGAACGCGATGTGCCACTGCCCGTTGCGGAAGGTGACCCGGAACGTCTTGGCGTCGGGCAGCTTCGCGCCCTTGCCTTTGGCGCTGAGGCGGAAGCGGACCCAGCCGCAGCCGGGCACCTTCACCTGTGCCCACCGCCGGTTCAGCTTCTGCACGACCACCGAGCGGCCCATGACCTGTCTGCCGGTCTTCGCGTTCAGCTTCGCCGACCCGTCCGCCTCGTATTCCGGTACGCGGTCGGTGCCGATGACCCGGAAACCCTCGTGCACATGCTTCCTGCGCCAGGTCGGCTCTCCGAACCCCGACGTGAAACGGGCGTTCTTGGCCCGGGAGAAGTCCTTGAGCGCCTGCTGCTGCACATCCGCGTTCCCCGAACCCAGCCACGCGTTCTCCCGCCGCGCCTCGGTGAGCTGACGGCACTGCTCCGCGAAACCGGGCGCGCTCTTGCGCCACCGCCGCCAGTGCGCGTGCTGCTCGACCGCGAGGTTCCACACGTACCGCGCGTGCGCGCAGTGCGTGAGCATCTGCTCGGCCTGCGCGCGCGACGGATACATCCGGAAACGTGACATGCCACGAACCTAGGCATCCCGTTCCCCTCCCGACCACGACTTCGACCAACATCACCCGTGAGAGTGACCAGCACGCCTTCGCCTTCCAGGGCAACCCCCGACCCACCGACACCACGAACAGCCCAGGCCCGCCCTGACCGCCCCCTCTCCCCAGGCGCCGTATCGCCCTGACGGCGATGCGGCTTCCCTCGCCCCGCTACGCGGGAGCGGGCATTCACCCCGGACCTGAAGGACCGGGCACCCTGCCCGACAAGCAAGGTGGAGAGCGAGGCCGTACGCGTCGCGGAGGACGGGCGGCTGCGGGAGCTGGCCGCCGCGTGGGAGGCGAAGTACGGCAGTTTCTGGCACTTCGACGTACGGGACGGGTGTTTTCAGCACGGCGCGGGACGGGCTTTCGTCTTCTCGGTGGCGCCCGCCACGGTTTTCGGCTTCGGTAAGGGAGAGCCGTTCAGCCAGACGCGCTGGCGGTTCGGCTGAACGAAGATGTACCGGCGACTTGGAGGACCAGGGATGCAGTACACCCTCGAAGTGATTCCGCTGCCCGTGAGCGACATCGACCGGGCCCGGGACTTCTACCGGGACAAGGTCGGGTTCCATGTCGACATCGACCAGGAGGTCATGCCGGGCATGCGGATCGTCCAGCTGACTCCCCCGGGTTCCGGCTGTTCGATCGCCCTCGGCGACGCCATCTGGGACATGGCCCAGGGTGCCAAGCCGTCCCCCGGCGACTACCAGGGCCTCCAGCTCTGCGTCGCCGACATCAAGGCCGCCCACGCCGAACTCCGCGAACGCGGCCTCGACGTCTCCGAACCCGTCCAGTACGCCCCCGACGACGGCGCCACCTTCATGTACTTCAAGGACCCGGACGGCAACGGCTGGGCGATCCAGGAGTACCGACGCCGGGTCACGGAACCGCTCCACCGGGTACTGGCGGACCTGGCGGAAGCGGCGGAGAAGCGGGGGTAGGCCCATCCCTGGGGTCACGCTCGCCGGAGCGGGCCCGCGGCTCAGGCCCTGCCGAACAGGTACATCCCGACGATCTTGCCCTTGATCGCCACCCGCTGCCCCGACGACATCCACTTGTCCCGGGACTCCTCGCCGAGCTGGACGTAGAGGTACTGGGCGGTGTGCAGCCGCCAGCCCACGTCCTCGATCCGCGACAGCAGGTCACTGCGGGGATGCTGTGGCGACCCCAGGTCGTCGGTCCTGGCCCCGGGTCGGCCCTGGACCTGGACCTGGACCTGGGCCGGCATGCCCAGGTCCAGCCCGGTGGCGCCGTACGGATTCAGCCCTCCGGCCTCACGCCGATCGATCTCGGTCTCGAACCAGCCGTCACCGCGCTCGAACGCCGCTCGTGCCTGTTCGAGTATGGGCTGCCACTGGCTCTCCCCGTACTCGTCCCGCTGCCGGACGGCCTCCGCCTCCCGGGCCTCCCCCTGGGCCGCGAACTCCGCCTGCCGGCTCTGCCATCGCTCCTGGAACCCCATCGGTTCCCCCCTCACACTCCGGGCAAGGCCCCGGTCACCACGATCCGGGGCCCACCGCACCGGGATCTACAGCACCGGCAGGTTCTTCCGCAGCTCGAACGCCGTGACCTCGCTGCGGTACTCCTCCCACTCCTGGCGCTTGTTGCGCAGGAAGAAGTCGAAGACGTGTTCGCCGAGGGTTTCGGCGACGAGGTCGCTGCGTTCCATGAGGGAGAGGGCCTCGCCGAGGTTCTGGGGGAGCGGCTCGATGCCCATCGCGCGGCGCTCCCCGTCCGAGAGGGCCCAGACGTCGTCCTCGGCGCCCGGCGGCAGCTCGTAGCCCTCCTCGATGCCCTTGAGGCCGGCGGCCAGGAGCATGGCGTAGGCGAGGTAGGGGTTCGCGCCGGAGTCCAGGGAGCGGACCTCGACGCGGGCCGAGCCGGTCTTGCCGGGCTTGTACATGGGGACGCGGACCAGGGCGGAGCGGTTGTTGTGGCCCCAGCAGATGTACGAGGGGGCCTCGCCGCCGGCGCCCGCCGTGCGCTCGGAGCCGCCCCAGATGCGCTTGTAGGAGTTGACCCACTGGTTGGTCACGGCGGCGATCTCGGCCGCGTGCTTCAGCAGGCCCGCGATGAAGGAGCGGCCGACCTTGGAGAGCTGGTACTCCGCGCCGGACTCGTAGAACGCGTTCCGGTCGCCCTCGAAGAGGGAGAGGTGGGTGTGCATGCCCGAGCCCGGGTGCTCGGAGAACGGCTTCGGCATGAAGGTCGCCTGGACGCCCTGCTCCAGCGCCACCTGCTTCATGACCAGGCGGAACGTCATGATGTTGTCGGCGGTGGAGAGCGCGTCGGCGTAGCGGAGGTCGATCTCCTGCTGGCCGGGGGCGCCCTCGTGGTGGGAGAACTCGACCGAGATGCCCATGGACTCCAGCATGGTGATCGCCTGGCGGCGGAAGTCCATGCCGACGTTCTGGGGGGTGTGGTCGAAGTAGCCCGAGTTGTCGGCCGGGGTCGGGCGGGAGCCGTCCGTCGGCTTGTCCTTCAGCAGGAAGAACTCGATCTCGGGGTGGGTGTAGAAGGTGAAGCCCAGGTCGGATGCCTTGGCCAGGGCCCGCTTCAGTACGTAGCGCGGGTCGGCGAAGGACGGGGAGCCGTCCGGCATCAGGATGTCGCAGAACATCCGGGCGGTGCCGGGGGCCTCGGCGCGCCAGGGCAGGACCTGGAAGGTCGACGGGTCCGGCTTGGCGATCATGTCGGATTCGTACACCCGGGCGAAGCCCTCGATGGCCGAGCCGTCGAAGCCGATGCCCTCATCAAACGCCTGTTCCAGCTCGGCGGGGGCCACGGCGACGGACTTCAGGAAGCCCAGCACGTCCGTGAACCACAGGCGTACGAAACGGATGTCGCGCTCCTCCAAGGTACGGAGCACGAACTCCTGCTGCTTGTCCATCTTCCGCTTCCACCCATTCCTTGCTGGTCAGGCCGCCTTGCTCCCGAGCCACGGGAGGCGGTCGGGCACCTGAGCATCCCACCACAACACCATTTCAGGCGCGTTGCGCACCTTGATCGGCAGACCGGCGTCCAGTCGAACGCCCGGCGTACGGCAGGTGTACCTCCCGGTCCGCGGGAGTACCTCGCGCTGCTGCCGTTCAACCGCTCTGCCGCCCATATTGCCTGCTCGCGCCGACATCCGTAACGCCCGTGTCGTTCCGTGGGCGGACCACGGCGCCGGCGAGGCAGCATGGGAGGCGGGATCCCTCGTTTACGAGAGGGAGTGGATCAAATTACGATCAGTCGATCCGACCGTCCCATCCGACCCATCCCCCACTAAGGACACACCCCATGGCCGCCAAGACCAACAGCAGCGCGGAGCGCAAGGCGCGCATCGAGGCGATGCGTCGCGCCGAGCGTTCCCGTGAGCGCCGGAACCGGATCCTCACGATCGGCGCCAGCGTGCTGATAGTCGCCGGTCTCGTCGTGGGCGGGACGGTCCTGATCCGCTCGCAGTCCGACGACGGCGGCAGCGACAGCGTGGCCAGTGACTCCAAGTCCTCGGGCAAGTGGGAGACCGGGTCGGACGGCGTCAAGACCTGGAGCACCAAGCTCACCCAGAACCATGTCACCAAGACCGTGAAGTACCCGATGGAGCCCCCGGTGGGCGGCGACCACAACCCGGTCTGGCAGAACTGCAACGGCGACGTCTACGACAAGGCGATCAAGAACGAGAACGCCGTGCACTCCCTGGAGCACGGCGCGGTCTGGGTGACGTACAACAGCAAGGCCTCCGAGGCCGACGTCAAGGCGCTCGCGGAGAAGGTCAAGAAGACCCCGTACACGCTGATGAGCCCGGTCGACGACCAGAAGGACCCGATCATGCTGAGCGCCTGGGGCCACCAGCGCACGGTGACGAGCGCGAGCGACGCGAACGTCGACAAGTTCTTCGAGACCTACGTCCAGGGCGAGCAGACGCCCGAGCCGGGTGCCGCCTGCACCAACGGCGTCTCCTGACGGCCGCGCGTGACGACCGACGAGACGAATGACGCGACGACCGACGACGGCGGCACTGGCACAGTGGGAAGCATGAAGCACATCGGTTGGATCGCCTCCGGGGCCGCGGCGGTGCTCGTCGCGGCCGGGGCGATCACGTACGCGGTCGCCGACGGTGACGAGTCCGGGCTGAAGGCCCCGGCCGCCGACTCCGCCGACGCGGGGTTCGCCCGGGACATGGCCGTCCATCACCAGCAGGCCGTCGAGATGTCGTACATCGTGCGCGACCGCACGGACGACGAGGAGGTCCGGCGGCTCGCGTACGACATCGCGCAGACGCAGGCCAACCAGCGCGGCATGATGATCGGCTGGCTCGATCTGTGGGGCCTGCCGAAGGTGTCCTCGCAGCAGCCGATGGCCTGGATGGGCATGGAGGGGATGGCGTCCGGCGAGGACGGTTCGCTGATGCCGGGCATGGCGACCAACGCCGAGATGGACAAGCTGGGCAAGCTCAACGGCAAGCAGGCCGAGATCTTCTTCCTCCAGCTGATGACCGACCACCACAAGGGCGGCATCCACATGGCGGAGGGCTGTGTCTCCAAGTGCACGGTCGGCGTGGAGAAGAAGCTCGCCCAGGGCATGGTCAACGCCCAGGAGTCCGAGATCTCCCTGATGACGGGGATGCTCAAGGAGCGGGGCGCCGCGCTGCGGTGACCCGGTAACTCCTTGACCCGGTGATCCCTTGACCCGGTAATTCCTTTACGCGCACGGCTCCTTGGGGCTTCCATACGCTTCCATACGTGCGCTTGGGGGGTTCTTGATCCAGCCGTGTCCGACCCCATTCCCTGGCATGAACGGTTCATCGCGAGAGTTGCGGCAACCGCATTCCAGGGGGTTCATCCATGCGAACCAAGAGGTCCGGGCGTGCCGCGCTGCTCGCCGCCGGTGTGCTCGTGCTCGGCATCCCCGCCGCACACGCCTCGTCCGTCTCGGCCGACCCCGGCCGGGACACGTTGCAGGGCACCAGACCCGCGTGGGCCACGGCCCGGGCCGACGCGGGGGCCACCGCCGACCGTTCCGAGGTCTCGGCGCGCGTCTATCTCGCGGGCCGGGACGCGGCGGGGCTCGCGGCGTACGCCAGGGCCGTGTCCGACCCGGCGTCGAAGTCCTACGGGAAGTTCCTGAGCGCGGCGGAGACGCAGGCGCGTTTCGGGGCGACCTCGACGCAGGTCGCTGCCGTGAAGAAGTGGCTGAAGGGCGCCGGGCTGACCGTCACCGGCACGAACCAGCGCTACATAGCCGTGACCGGTGAAGTGGCCGACGCAGAGCTGGCGTTCGGCACTCAGCTGCACAACTACCGCAAGGGCAAGCACACATACCGCGCCCCGGCGAAGACGGCCTCCGCGCCCGCCGGCCTGAACGGGGCGGTGCTGACCGTGACCGGCCTGGACACGGCACCCCACCGGGCCACCCACAACGATCAACTCCCGCCCCCGGACGTGGTGTTCCGCAACGCCGGGCCCTTCTCCTCGTACCATGGCTCGACGACCGCGAGCACCCTGCCCGACGCGTACGGCACAAAGCTCCCGTACGCGGTGAAGGGGTACACGGGCAAGCAGCTGCGGGCGGCGTACGGGGCGGGGAGCCGTACGGGCAAGGGGGTGCGGGTCGCGATCACCGACGCGTACGCCTCGCCGACGATCGCCTCCGACGCGGCCACCTATGCGCGCAGGCACGGGGACGCGGCCTACCGGAGCGGGCAGTTGCGGCAGGTGCTGCCGAAGGAGTACACGGCGACGGAGGAGTGCTCGGCGGCCGGCTGGTACGGCGAGGAGACGCTCGACGTCGAGGCCGTGCACGCGGTCGCGCCGGCCGCGGACATCACCTACGTCGGGGGCGCGTCCTGCCACGACGACGATCTGCTCGACGCGCTCGGGAAGATCGTCGACAGGCACCTCGCCGACATCGTCTCCAACTCCTGGGGCGACATCGAGGCCAACCAGACCCCGGACCTCGCCGCCGCCTACGACCAGGTGTTCCAGCTGGGCGCGGTCGAGGGCATCGGCTTCTACTTCTCCTCGGGCGACAACGGCGACGAGGTCGCCAACACCGGGACCAAGCAGGTGGACACCCCGGCCAACTCGGCGTGGGTGACGGCGGTCGGCGGTACGTCGCTGGCGGTCGGCAAGGGCGACTCGTACCTCTGGGAGACCGGCTGGGGCACGCTGAAGGCCACGCTGTCGGACGACGGCACGAGCTGGACGGACTTCCCCGGGGCCTTCACCTCCGGCGCGGGCGGCGGGACCAGCCGGACCGTGTCGCAGCCCTTCTACCAGCGGGGTCTCGTACCGAAGGCGCTCGCCACGGCGAACGGGGGCGCGGCGATGCGTACCGTCCCGGACATCTCGGCGATCGCCGACCCCAACACCGGGTTCCTGATCGGGCAGACGCAGACGCTCCCCGCGGGCGGGCAGGCTTACGACGAGTACCGGATCGGCGGCACCTCGCTCGCCGCGCCGGTGATCGCGGGTGTGCAGGCGCTGGCGCAGGAGGCGCACGGCGGGCGTCCGCTGGGCTTCGCCAACCCGGCGATCTACGCCCGGTACGCGGCATCAACGTACGGGGCGTCCTACGGTTCGCGGGTGTTCCACGACGTCACCGACCACCCCACGGCCGGTGCCGGGCTCGCGGTGGCCCGGGTGGACTTCGTCAACGGCTATGACACGGGCGACGGGCTCGCCACCTCCGTCCGCACCCTGGGCGCCGACAGCTCGCTGCACGCGGTGCGCGGGTACGACGACGTGACCGGGGTGGGGTCGCCCGCGAAGGGTTACGTGGAGTCGTACCGGCGTTAGGGATCCGTGAGGGGTGTGGGGCGCTGCGAACGTGGGGCGCCCCACACCCCATTGCGTCGCTCTGACGATTACACTGGACGGCGTGCCTCAACTTCGTCTCGCTTTGAATCAGATCGACTCGACGGTCGGCGACATCGCCGCGAACGCCGAGGCGGTGGTCCGCTGGACCCGGCACTCCGCCGAGCAGGGGGCGCATCTCGTGGCGTTCCCCGAGATGGTGCTGACCGGGTACCCCGTCGAGGACCTGGCGCTGCGCGGGTCCTTCGTGGCAGCCTCGCGCGCCGCGCTGAAGGCGCTGGCCGCGCGGCTCGCCGAGGAGGGCTTCGGGGAGCTGCCGGTGATCGTCGGCTACCTCGACCGCTCCGAGTCCGCCGCCCCGAAGTACGGCCAGCCGGCGGGTGCGCCACGCAACGCCGGGGCGGTGCTGCACCGGGGCGAGGTGGCGCTCACCTACGCCAAGCACCACCTCCCGAACTACGGCGTGTTCGACGAGTTCCGCTACTTCGTGCCCGGCGACACCATGCCCGTCGTCCGGCTGCACGGCGTCGACATCGCCCTCGCCATCTGCGAGGACCTCTGGCAGGACGGCGGCCGGGTGCCGGCCGCCCGGTCCGCCGGGGCCGGGCTGCTGCTCTCCATCAACGCCTCGCCGTACGAGCGCGACAAGGACGACACCCGGCTGGAGCTGGTCCGCAAGCGCGCCCAGGAGGCGGGCTGCACGACCGCGTATCTGGCGATGATCGGCGGCCAGGACGAACTGGTCTTCGACGGCGACTCGATCGTCGTCGACCGGCACGGCGAAGTGGTCGCGCGGGCACCGCAGTTCGCGGAGGGCTGCGTGGTCCTGGACCTGGACCTCCCGGCGGCGGCCGCCGAGCCGGTCACCGGGGTCGTCGACGACGGGCTGCGGATCGACCGGCTGGTGCTCTCCGAGGAGCCGCTGCCCGCGTACGAGCCGGAGCTGACCGGCGGCTACGCGGAGCGCCTCGACGACGACGAGGAGGTGTACTCGGCGCTGGTGGTGGGCCTGCGGGCGTACGCCGCGAAGAACGGCTTCTCGTCCGTGCTGATCGGCCTGTCGGGCGGTATCGACTCGGCGCTCGTCGCGGCGATCGCGTGCGACGCGCTGGGCGCGCAGAACGTGTACGGCGTGTCCATGCCGTCGAAGTACTCGTCGGACCACTCCAAGGGCGACGCGGCGGAGCTGGCGCGGCGCACGGGCCTCAACTTCCGCACGATCCCGATCGAGCCGATGTTCGACGCGTATATGTCGTCGACCGAGCTGACGGGCCTGGCGGAGGAGAACCTCCAGTCGCGGCTGCGCGGCACCCTGCTGATGGCGATCTCCAACCAGGAGGGCCACATCGTGCTCGCGCCCGGCAACAAGTCGGAGCTGGCGGTGGGGTACTCGACGCTGTACGGCGACTCGGTGGGCGCGTACGGCCCCATCAAGGACGTGTACAAGACGTCGATCTTCCGCCTCGCCGAGTGGCGCAACCGGGCGGCGGCGGAGCGCGGCCAGACCCCGCCGATCCCGGAGAACTCCATCTCCAAGCCGCCGAGCGCGGAGCTCCGCCCCGGCCAGGTCGACACGGACTCCCTCCCGGACTACCCGGTCCTGGACGCGATCCTGGAGCTGTACGTGGACCGCGACCAGGGCGCCGACGCGATCGTGGCCGCCGGGTTCGACCGCGACCTCGTCGTCAAGACGCTGCGGATGGTCGACACCGCCGAGTACAAGCGGCGGCAGTACCCGCCGGGCACGAAGATCTCCCCGAAGGGCTTCGGCAAGGACCGCCGGCTGCCGATCACGAACCGGTGGCGGGAGCGGGCGTAGCGGGGTCGGGCGTGGCGGGGTCGGGCGTGGCTGGCCCTGAGGTGGCCGGATCGGGTGTGGTGGCCGGGTCCGGTCCGGGGGTGGCCGGGCCCGTGGGGGACGGAGTGCGGTAGGCGCGCAGGGCCGGGTTGGCCACGGCCACGGCGGCGATCGCCAGGGTCGCGGTCAGGCCGCCGGTCACCAGCGCGACGGGGGCCGAGGTGGCCGACGCCAGCAGACCGCCGCGGAAGTTGCCGACTTCGGGGCCGGCGACACCGATGACGTGCTCCACGGAGGAGACCCGTCCCCGGTAGGCGTCCGGGGTCTCCAGCTGGACCAGGGCACTCCGGGTGACCACGGAGACGGTGTCGGCGGCGCCGGCCACGGCCAGACAGCCGAGGGCGAGCCACAGCGGCCCGGCCAGGCCGAAGCCGGCCAGCGCCAGGCCCCAGACACCGGCCGCCGTCAGCTGGACCAGGCCGCCCCGGCGCCACCGCGTCACCGTGCCGGAGAGCAGTCCGGCGGTGATCCCGCCGACCGCGACGGCGGAGAGGAACAGCCCGAGGGTCCGTGGATCGCCCTCGAAGCGGACCTCGTTGACCAGCGGGAAAAGCGCGACGGGCATGGCGAGCAGCGTCGCGGACAGGTCGGTGGCCAGCGAGCCCCACAGTGTCGGGCGGCGCAGGACGATCCGCCATCCACCGCGCTCCGCCGAGCGCCGGCCACCGGGCTCCGTCGAGCGCCGGCCGCCGCGTTCCGCCGAACGCCGGCCGCCGCGCTCCGGTGCGCGTCCCGGGCCCTCCTGCACGGTGCTCTCGGGCTTCATGGGCGGCAGGCGGAGCACCGCTAGCCCCGAGACCGCGACGGCGAGGGCCTGTGCGGCGTAGGCGGCCGGGAAGCCCCAGCGGGCGATGACCAGCCCGGCCAGCGCGGGGCCGGCGAGCATCGCCGCCTGGAAGGAGACATTGGTGAGGGCGAGTCCGGCCGCGACCTGGTCGGACGGGAGCAGCCGGACCGGGAAGGTACGCCGGGCGGGGGCGCCGAGCGCGCCGCAGGCGGTCATCGCGGCGACCAGGGCGAGCAGGAGCCATACGTTCCTGTTGTCCGCCAGGGCCTGGACGCACAGCCCGGTGGCGGCCAGGAGCTGGCCCCCGGTGGTGGCCCGCACCAGCGCCCGGCGGTCGACGGTGTCGGCCAGGGTGCCGCCGAGCAGCCCGAACAGCACCATGGGCAGGCCGGTGGCGAGCCCGATCGCGCCGGTGCCCACCGGGCTGCCGGTCAGGTCCCAGACTTGGGCGAGCACCGCCACGGTCGCCATCTGGCCGCCCAGTTGGGAGGCCGAGGTGCCGATCCACAGGGCGCGGAACGGGCGGCTGCCGCGCAGCGGGCGGGTGTCGAGGAACCGGTTCCGCAGGCTCATCGCGGGGGCTCGACCAGATGGTCGAGGACGCGCCGGCGCATCGGCCGGCGTTCCAGCGCCCGCCGCAGCTCCTCGACGACGGTGGTCATCGCGTACGGGATCTCCGCGTCCAGCTCGGCGACCGTCGCGTGGGTGGCGCGCCACTCGTTCTCCAGGAACGGCACCAGCGACCGGCCCCGCTCGGTCAGGTCGATCCGCCGGGTACGGGCGTCGGGGCCGGGCTCGGAGGTCACCAGTCCCTCCTTGCGCAGGGCCGCGACGGTCTGACTGACCGCCGAGTGCGAGCGGTCCAGGGACTCCGCGAGTTCACGGATGGTCAGCGGTCCGGTGTGGGCGAGGCGGATCAGCGGATAGGCGAAGCGCGGTCTCACGCCCTCGATGCCGCGCTCGACGTAGACCCGCTCGATCTCAGCGTCCATGGCGGCCAGCAGTGTGTGCAGCGCGTGCCAGGGATCGGGCACGAGGGTGGGGTCGGATGATGTCACAGCGCTAATATAACAGCGCTGATATAAAAGCGCTGCGACAATCGCGACACCGCCTCAGACGCGCGCGGCCCTCGGCGGTTGAGGGGTTGGGTGTCGGAGGCGGAGGTCCACCGCCCCAGGCGCGCGCGACCCTCGGACACGGCGCCCCTCAGGCGCGCACAGCCCTCGGACACGCACGACCCTCAGGCGCGCGCCCCACAGACGCGCGCAGCCCTCAGACGCGCACCGTCTCCGACTCCCCCGGCACATGGGAGGCCACCACGCGCCCGCGCCGCGGGGCGGCGACCGGCGTACGGCGGGTGTCGACCGCGTACGCCACGCCCGCGACCGCCAGGCCGATCACCGCGAGGGCCGCGCCGACGACCGCCGGGGCCGTCGCGCCGAGGCCGGCCGCGAGGGCGAGGCCGCCGATCCAGGCGCCGCCGGCGTTGGCGAGGTTGAAGGCGGCCTGGTTGGCGGAGGAGGCGAGCGAGGGGGCGGAGGCGGCCTTCTCCATGACCATCAGCTGGAGCGGCGAGCCCGTGGCGAACGCGGCGACGCCGAGCAGGAGGACGGCCAGGGCGGCGCTCCACTGCGCGGACATCAGGACCGGAAAGAGGGCCAGGACGAGGATCAGGGACGCCAGGCCGCCGAAGAGGGTGCCCCGCAGGGAGTGGTCGGCGAGGCGGCCGCCGGCCAGGTTGCCGATGGTCGCGCCGACGCCGAACAGCGCGAGCAGCAGAGTCACGCTGGTCTCGGCGTACCCGGCGGAGTCCGTGAGCATCGGCGTGATGTAGCTGTAGGCGGAGAACAGGGCGCCGAAACCGGCGACGGTGGTGCCGAGGGCGAGCCAGACGGGCAGGGAGCGCAGGGCGCCCAGTTCGCCGCGCAGGCCGGAGGCGGAGCGGGCCTCCGCCCGGTCGTCCGGGAGCAGGAGCGCCAGGGAGGCGATCGCGGCGAGGCCGATCGTGCTCACACCGAGGAAGGTGATCCGCCAGCCGAAGTGCTGGCCCACGAGGGTCGCGGCGGGGACACCGGCGACGTTGGCGATCGTGAGGCCCAGGAACATCAGCGAGACCGAGCGGGCCTTGCGCTCCGGGGCCACGAGGCCGGTCGCGACGACCGCGCCGACGCCGAAGAAGGCGCCGTGCGGCAGTCCGCTGAGGAAGCGTGCGGCGAGCAGCCAGTGCTCGTCGGGGGCGAGGGCGGACAGCGCGTTGCCGGCGACGAAGAGGACCATCAGCCCGATCAGGACCTTGCGGCGGGGCAGGCGGGCCGTGACGGCGGCGAGCAGCGGGGCGCCGATGACGACACCCAGCGCGTACGCGGAGACGAGGTGGCCGGCGGCGGGGATCGTGATGCCGAGGTCGGCGGCGACCTCCGGCAACAGGCCCATGATGACGAACTCGGTCGTACCGATTCCGAAGGCGCCTACGGCGAGAGCGAGCAGGGCCAAGGGCATGACGGGGAGACCTTTCAAAGGGTGCGGGAGGACGGGGAGAGGGAAACGAAGGAATCGGGGTCCGTTCCATCGTACGTTCCATATGTTCACTGACGGAACAAACTCGCCCCGGAGACCTATTCCCCTGCCGCTCTTCCCTCTCCCACCAGCGCCGTCAGCTCCCGGACGTGTCGATCGTCACCCGTGCCGCGACCGGGAGATGGTCGCTGCCGGTCTCCGGGAGGGTCCAGGACGCCGTGGGTTCCATGCCGCGGACCATGATCTGGTCGATGCGGGCCATCGGGAACGAGGCGGGCCAGCTGAAGCCGAAGCCGCTGCCCGCGGCGCCCTGGGTGGAGCGCATCTGGGCGGTGACGGCGTTCAGGGCGCGGTCGTTCATGGTGCCGTTGAGGTCGCCGAGGAGGGCGACCTGCTGGATCGGCTCGTCGGCGATGGCCTCGCCGAGGGCGTTGGCGCTCTTGTCGCGCTGGCGGGCGGTGAACCCGGCCTCCAGCTTCACCCGCACCGAGGGCAGATGGGCGACGTACACGGCGACCTGCCCGTCCGGCGTCGCCACCGTCGACCGCATCGCGCGCTCCCAGCCGAGCTTGATGTCGACGGGCTCGGTGTCGCTCAGCCGGTACTTGCTCCACATGCCGACCGTGCCGACGACCTCGTGGTACGGGTACGTCGCCGCCAGTGCCTTCTCGTACACCGGCACCGCGGTCTCGGTCAGCTCCTCCAGGGCGACGACGTCGGCGCCGGAGGAGGCGACCTCGCGGGCGGTGCCGGACGGATCGGCGTTGTCCGCGTTGACGTTGTGGGTGACGACGGTGAAGTCGCCGCCGCCCCCGGTCTTGCTGGTGACGAGGCCGCCGAAGGTGTTCAGCCAGACGATCGTGGGCACCAGCAGCGCGATGAGCGCGGTCGCCGATTTGCGGACCAGCGCGAGGATCAGCAGCAGCGGGATCGCGAGGCCGAACCAGGGCAGAAACGTCTCCGTCAGACTGCCGAGGTTGCCCACGGCGTTGGGGACCTGGGCGTGCAGCACCATCACCAGGCCGACGAGGACCGCGAGGACGGCGAGGACGATGCCGCGCCGCCAGATCCGCCGGTCCCCTCTCCAGCCGCCGAAGAGGCGGCCCAGCAGGCGCCGGATCCGGGTTCGTTCGCGGTCCTGGCCCGTGCCGCCGCCGCCCGTCTCCGTCATGTACGCCTGCGCCATACCGTCGCCTCACTGCCTGCCGTGCACTTCTTCCCCGCGACTAAAGACCCTAGGGGATGATCGCCGCGGTTCCCGCCGCCACATGGCGGCCTACGGGCACGAGGACGAACAACCCGCTGTTCGGAGTTCCGAACCGACGGACGGGTCACGCGGTCTGTAACGAAACGCGCACATTGAAACGCGCCCATTGACTGTGACTCACTTCGCAGGCGGACGCAGTCCTTCGAGGACCGTGTCGACGATGGTCGCCGCGAGGTCGTCGGGGAGGGAGGCGTCCGGGCGCATCACGGTGCGGACGAGCATGGGGCCGAAGACGAGGTCGCCGACGAGGTCGATGTCGACGTCGGCGCGGAGTTCGCCGTTGTCCCGGCCCCGGCGCAGGACTTCGGCGAGGGCCCGGCGGCGGGGGGCGACGACGTCCGCGTGGTAGGCGTCCCAGATCTTGGGGCTGCTCTTCATCTGGGCGATGACGTTGTGAAGGATCGCCGAGGGGCGGTTGAGCAGTCCGCGCCTGCGGGCCGCCTCCATCAGGACGACGAGGTCGTCGCGCATGGAGGTGCCGGGCAGGACGGGGTCCGGGGGTTCGGCGGCGCGCAGGACGTCGACGAAGAGGGCCTCCTTGCCGCTCCAGCGGCGGTAGATGGTCGCCTTGCCGACACCGGCCGTGCGGGCCACGCGTTCGATCGACAACTCCGAGAGCGGGACGCCCTCTTCGAGGAGTTTCATCGCGCCTTCGAGGATGGACCGCTCCACGGCCTCGCTGCGGGGGCGCCCGCGTCCGGGGCTGCCGTCCCGGACGCGTCCGTCTCCGGCATGGCTCTCGGCGAGGCTCACGGTCGACTCCGTATCTGTGGGGGGCTGGTCCGACGCGCCCGTGGACCGGTCCGATTCTCCGTCAGTGGTCGGCGGCCACCAACTCCGGCTCCTCCGTGCCCTTTTGACCGCCCTTGTCCCGTCCCGGCAGGAAGACCGCCATGGTCACCGCGCCGAGCAGGGCGATACCGGCCCCGCACAGGGCGGTCACGTGCATGGCGTGCAGGAAGGCGTCGTGGGCGGGGCCGATCAGGGCCTCGCCCCGGGCGCCGAGGCGGGCGGCGAGACCGAGGGTGGCCTCGATGGACTCGGCGGCGGCGTGCGGGGCGCCGGCCGGGAGTTCGTCCTCGATGCCGTTGCGGTAGGCGGTGGAGAGGACCGAGCCGAGGACGGCGATGCCGAGGGCGCCGCCGACCTGGCGGAAGGTGTTGCTGAGCGCGGACGCGGAGCCGGCCTTCTCGCGGGGCAGGGCCTGCATGATGACGACGCTCAGCGGGGTCATCACATGGGCCATGCCGACGCCCATGAGGAAGAAGATGACTTCGAGGATCCAGATCGGGGTGTCCGCGTCCAGCACGGCAAACGCGGCGAGCATCCCGGCGATGAGGGTCATGCCGGCCGTGCACACCGCGCTGTTGCCGAAGCGGTCGACGACGAGGCGGGCGCGGGGCGCGAAGACGAGCTGGGCGACGGCCAGCGGCAGCATCAGCAGGCCGGTCTGGAGCGGGGAGTAGCCGCGTACGGTCTGGGTGTAGAAGACGGAGAAGAAGGTCACGCCCATCAGCGCGAAGAAGACCACGCCGATGACACCGATGGCGGTCGAGAAGACCTTGTTCCTGAAGAACGACATGTCGATGGACGGGTGGTCGCTGCGCTGCTCGAAGACGACGAAGGCGGCGAGGACCGCGAGGCCGCCCGCGATGGCCCCGAGGACCGTGGCGTCGGTGAAGTCGGCGAGCTGGCCGCCGCGGATGATGCCGTAGACGAGGAGCACGAGGCCGACGACGGAGAGCAGGACGCCGACGGGGTCGATCCGGCCCGGGTTCGGGTCGCGGGAGTCGGGGACCAGCCAGAGCATCAGGCCGAGCGCGAGGACGACGATCGGCACGTTGACCAGGAAGACCGAGCCCCACCAGAAGTGGTCGAGGAGGAGACCGCCGGTGATCGGGCCGATGGCGATGGCGAGGCCGACGCCGCCCGCCCAGATGCCGATGGCCTTCGGCTGCTCGTCGCGTTCGAAGACGTTCATCAGGACGGCGAGGGTGGCGGGCATCACGAAGGCGGCGCCGAAGCCCATCACCGCGCGGAAGACGATCAGCTCGGTCGGGGAGCCCGACATCGCGGCCAGCCCGGAGCCCACGCCGAAGACGACGAGCCCGCCGAGCAGCACCCTCTTGCGGCCGAGGCGGTCGCCGAGCAGGCCCGCGGAGAACAGCAGCCCCGCGAAGACCAGCGTGTAGGCGTTGATCGCCCACTCCAGCTCGCTCTGGGTGGCGCCGAGGCCGGTGGGCTCCGGGGTCGAGATGGTCTTGATGGCGACGTTGAGGATCGAGTTGTCGAGCACCACGATCAGCAGGCTCAGCATCAGCACACCGAGGATCACCCAGCGGCGGCGGTGCACGGCCGCCGGTATCCGGGAGCGGGAGTCGTCAGGGACTGCGGTAGTCATGCCGTCGAGCCTAGACCCATTTCGATACGGGACCGTCTCGTATCGTAAATCCTTGGGAACCTTTTACCCGGCTCTTACGTGCCGGGTGCCTGAACCGTCACACGCACCCGCCCTGGCCCTCGCCTGCCCGAGGTGCCACCATGGAAGCGGTCCGGGGACACCGTCAGGGTGCCTCGAGATGACATGAAGGAGCTGTAGCGATGACGCAGCTTTCGGCTGCCCGGGTGAACGCCCAGGCCAAGCCCTCCGACGGCGGAAAGACGCTGTACGGGGGCAAGGGCACCCGCCGTATCACCGTCCGGGACATCGCCCTCGCCAAGGAACGCGGCGAGAAGTGGCCCATGCTCACCGCCTACGACGCGATGACCGCGTCCGTCTTCGACGAGGCCGGCATCCCGGTCATGCTCGTCGGCGACTCCGCGGGCA
The DNA here is from genome assembly GCF_055657445.1 of Streptomyces sp. NPDC107538. Lineage (NCBI taxonomy): Bacteria > Bacillati > Actinomycetota > Actinomycetes > Kitasatosporales > Streptomycetaceae > Streptomyces > Streptomyces sp. NPDC107538. The sequence goes on from NZ_JBVKAY010000004.1 coordinate 46,523, forward strand.
ACTGCCACCTCGGGTACGAGTCGACCGTGCCCGTCACCCTCGACGAGATGACCATGCTCTCGGCAGCCGTCGTACGGGGCACCAGCCGGGCCCTGATCGTCGGCGACCTGCCGTTCGGCTCCTACCAGGAGGGTCCGGTGCAGGCGCTGCGCTCGGCGACCCGGCTGGTCAAGGAGGCCGGGGTCGGCGCGGTCAAGCTGGAGGGCGGCGAGCGCTCGCACCGCCAGATCGAACTGCTGGTCGAGTCCGGTATCCCGGTGATGGCCCACATCGGCCTCACCCCGCAGTCCGTCAACGCGATGGGCTACCGCGTCCAGGGCCGGGGCGAGGAGGCCGCGCAGCAGCTGCTGCGCGACGCCAAGGCCGTCCAGGACGCGGGCGCCTTCGCGGTCGTCCTGGAGCTGGTCCCGGCGGAGCTGGCGGCCGAGGTCACGCGCGTGCTCCACATCCCGACCGTCGGCATCGGCGCGGGCGCCGAGACCGACGCGCAGGTTCTCGTCTGGACCGACATGCTCGGGCTGACGGGTGGGCGTGTGCCGAAGTTCGTGAAGCAGTACGCCGATCTGCGGGCGGTCATGGGCGACGCGGCGAAGGCGTTCGCCGAGGACGTCGTCGGGGGGACGTTCCCGCTGGAGGAGCACTCCGTCCACTAGGTCGGCTGCGCCCCTGAGTCACCGAGCCACTGCGGTACCACCGCGGCCCGCCGATCTTCCCCCGTCGGCGGGCCGTTGGCGTTGGTGTCTGTGTGGGGCGGCGCGGGAGGGGGTGGGGGGTGCGGGGTTCGTCGGCGGGTGCGGGTCCGGTGGGGCTTCTCGCGCAGTTCCCCGCGCCCCTGAAAGGGCCGCGGGCCCTGACGGGCCGCGGCCCTTTCGGGCCGAAAAAGCAGGGGCGCAGCCCCGCTTTTTCAGGGGCGCGGGGAACTGCGCGACCAGCCCCCACCCACCCGCACCCGCCAACGAACCGCACCCCCACCCCCTGACGCGTATCGGAACCCCGTCGGCCCTGTCGGTCGGATGTCGGTGGTTTGTCGGTGGGGGCTGACATCGTCGTCCGCATGACACGAATCGACAAGAACGCCAGCGGCGCGAAGGGCGCTGTCACCGTGCGGGGGCTGGTCAAGCACTACGGCGAGACCAGGGCGCTGGACGGTGTCGACCTGGATGTGCGTGAGGGCACCGTGATGGGAGTGCTCGGCCCGAACGGGGCGGGCAAGACCACCCTCGTACGGTGCCTGTCCACGCTGATCACACCGGACGCGGGCCACGCCACCGTGGCCGGCTACGACGTCGTACGGCAGCCGCGGCAGCTGCGCCGGGTGATCGGCCTGACCGGGCAGTACGCGTCCGTGGACGAGAAGCTGTCCGGCTTCGAGAACCTGTACATGATCGGCCGGCTGCTGGACCTGCCCCGGAAGGAGGCGCGGAGCCGGGCCACCGGTCTGCTGGAGCGGTTCTCGCTGACCGACGCCGCCAAGCGCGCGGCGGGCACCTACTCCGGCGGTATGCGGCGGCGGCTCGACCTGGCCGCGTCCATGATCGGGAGCCCGGCCGTGCTGTACCTGGACGAGCCGACGACCGGACTGGACCCGCACACCCGCAACGAGGTGTGGGCCGAGGTCAAGCGGATGGTCGGTGACGGGGTGACCGTGCTGCTGACCACCCAGTACATGGAGGAGGCCGAGCAGCTGGCCTCCGAGCTGACCGTGATCGACAAGGGGAAGGTGATCGCGGGCGGCCGGATCGAGGAGCTGAAGGCCCAGGTCGGCGGGCGCACCCTCCGGGTCCGGCCGGCCGACCCGGTGCAACTGCGTCCACTGGCCGGGGAGTTGGACGGGCTGGGCATCACCGGGCTGGCCACGACCACCGTGGACGCCGAGACCGGCACCCTCCTCGTACCGATCCTCAGCGACGAACAACTGACCGCCGTGGTCGGCGCGATCACCGCGCGCGGTATCACGATCTCCTCGATCAGCACCGAACTGCCCAGCCTGGACGAGGTGTTCCTGTCGCTCACCGGCCACAGGGCCAGTGCGCCGCAGGACTCCACCCCGTCCCCCGCCTACGAGGAGGTCGCCGTATGACCGCCACCACCCTGCCCACCACGGGTGAGGCCGACGGCCGGATCGGGCTGCGCGCCCATGCCCGGCACACCGGCGCGCTCGTCCGGCGCAACCTGCTGTGGATCCGGCAGGACCCGGAGTCGATGTTCGACGCGGTCCTGATGCCGATCGTGTTCACCCTGCTCTTCGTGTACGTCTTCGGCGGCTCCATCGGGCAGGCGCTGGGCGGCGGCCAGGAGCAGTACGTGCAGTACGTGGTGCCGGGGCTGATGGCGATGATGGGCATGAACATCGCCATGGGCGTCGGCACGGGCTTCAACGAGGACTTCCAGAAGGGCGTCATGGACCGCTTCCGGTCCCTGCCCATCGGCCGGTCCTCGGTACTGCTCGCGAAGATCTCCGTCGAGCTGCTGCGCATGCTGGTCGCCACGACGATCCTGCTGACCGTCGGGGTCCTCATCGGCTTCGACATCACCAGCTGGCCGGGGCTGTTCGGCGCGGTGGGCCTGGCCGTCGTGTTCGGCTCGTCCCTGATGTGGATCTTCCTGGTGCTGGGCGTGACGATGAAGAACGCGCAGTCCGTGCAGGCCATGGGCTTCCTGGTGCTGTTCCCGCTGCAGTTCGGATCGTCGATCTTCGCGCCGACCCAGTCCATGCCGGGCTGGCTGCAGGCCTTCACCGACTACAACCCGCTGTCGGCCCTCGCGGACGCCGCGCGCGGACTGATGACCGGCGGGCCGATCGCCCACGACCTGATCGTCACCCTGTGCTGGTCCGTGGGACTGACGGCGGTGATGGCACCGATCGCGATCCACAAGTTCAAGACGAAGAACTGACCACCGAGCCCGTACACGGGCAACCGCGGTCAGACGAGGGCGGCGGCCCCCTCCGGGGTGAGGGCGCCGCCCTCGGCGTACGCGTCGTCGTAGTCGGCGTCGTCCAGCAGGGCCCGGATCACGGCGTCGGCCTTGAGGCGGGCCTCGGTCTCCATCGGGGTGGAGAAGTGGCCGGGCGGCAGCAGCGCGTCGGCGGCGCCCACCAGACGGGCCGCGTCGAGGGCGCGGGCCCCGTCGTCGACCTGGGCGACGGAGATGGCGGCGGTCACCAGGTGGATGGCGGGCATATGGGGCGCGACCATCCGGGACAGCCTGTCCAGGCTGCGGTCCAGCGCCTGGCGCATCAGCCGCAGCGCCTCCTCGTGGCGCCCGTCCATCATCTCCAGCCAGCCCTCGACACCCATGACGAACCCGGCGAAGAGCACGAAGTTCGCGGCGTGGAAGTCCTCGCGCAGCAGGGTGATCTGCTCCCGGGCCTCCGCCGTGCGGCCGCTGCGGCCCAGGCGGACCGCGAGGAAGAGCCGGGCGGCGGGCACCGCCTCGCGGGCGGCCCGGCGCCCGGCCTCCAACACCTCGAACAGCATCTTCTCGCCGCGTTCCGCGTCGCCGCCCTCGATGTACACACTGCCGAGCCGGACGCCGAGCACACCCAACTGGGCGTTGGTACCGAGCCGTTCCGCGTACACGATGGCCCGTTCGAAGTCCGCGGCGGCGAGCGTGAACTCGCCCTGGCGCTCCAGGGACTCCCCGCGCGCCGACAGTGCCTCGGCGGCGCCCCAGGCGTCCCCGAGCCGGTCGAAGAGCTCCAGCGACTCGTCGGCGTCGGCGAGGGCGTCGCCCGCCCAGTCGGTGCGGTTGGCGAGGATGTTGGCCCGCATCTGGAGGGTCTGCGCCAGCTCCCAGGTGTAGCCGAGGTCGCGGCTGGTGCGGATGTTGGCGTCCAGGACGGCGCGCAGCCGGACCATGTCGCCGGTCAGCAGGACGGCGTAGAACCACATGAAGCCGGGGAAGCGGCAGGTCTGCGGCTGGCCGGGTTCGTACGTGGCGCTGATGACCCGCAGCTTCTCCTGGGCCTCAGGGGTCTCCCAGGCGGGCAACTCCATGTCCATACAGGCCAGATGGACCAGATGCACACCGCGCCGGGCCTCGTCGAGGACCTGCGGGCTCATCGGCGGCGGGCTGTCGACCACCCGTCCGCGCAGGTCCGGGACGGGGCGGGCGGGCGCGGTGAAGGGGTCCGGACCGAGGTCCTTGACCTGGGCGGACCAGTGCCGGGCCTCGGTCTTCAGATCACGCATCTGCCAGTACCAGCACAGCGACAGCGTCAGACAGAGCGCCTCCTGCTCGTCCCGCTCGGCGACGGCGTACCGCAGGGCGGTGCGGATGTTCTCGTACTCCAGCTCCAGCAGCTCGATCGCGGCGCGCTGGCCGGAGCCGCGCAGCAACGGGTCGGTGGTGCGGACGAGTTCGCGGTAGTACGTGAGATGGGCGCGGGCGGCGGCGGGGCGGGTGCCCGTCTCGTCGAGCCGCTCGCCGGCGTACTCGACGACGGTCTCCAGGAGCCGGTAGCGCATCCCGCCGTCCCCGCCGGGACCCGAAGGGGCCGCCACGACGAGGGACTTGTCGACGAGCGAGCCGAGCGCCTCCAGCGCGGCGGGACCGCAGACGGCCTCGGCGGCGGCCAGGTCGCAGCCGCCGGCGAACACCGACAGCCGCCGCAGGACGTACCGTTCGTCCTCGTCGAGCAGCTCCCAGGACCAGTCGACGACCGCGCGCAGGGTCTGCTGCCGGGGCAGGACGGTGCGGCTGCCAGAGGTGAGCAGCCGGAAGCGGTCGTCGAGGCGGTCGGCGATCTGGCGGGGGGTCAGCATCCGCAGCCGGGCCGCCGCCAGTTCGATGGCGAGGGGGAGGCCGTCGAGGCGGCGGCAGATCTCGGCGGCGGCCTCCGGGTCGGCGTCCACGGTGAAGCCGGGCCGGGCCGCCGCTCCCCGGTCGGCGAGCAGCCGCAGGGCGTGGGGCTGTGTCAGCGGCTCCACCGGGCGCAGCAACTCCCCCGGTACGCCGAGGGGTTCACGGCTGGTGGCCAGGACGGTCAGGGACGGGCAGCGCTGGAGGAGCTGGTCGACGAGGTGCGCGGCGGCGTCCACGACGTGTTCGCAGTTGTCGAGGATCAGCAGCATGCGGCGGCGGGCGCAGTGTGCGGCGAGGCGGGTGAGGGGGTCGTCCTGGCGGTCGGCCGCGACGCGCATCTCCTCGGCGCCGGCGCCTCTGAGGACGGTCTCGCGGGCGCCGAGGGCGGTGAGGACGGCTTCGGGGACGTTCGCGGGGTCGTCGACGGGGGCGAGTTCCGCCAGCCAGACGCCGTCCGGCATGGCTTCGGCGATCGTTTCGGCGGTCTCCTGGGAGAGGCGGGTCTTGCCCGCGCCGCCGGGGCCGAGGAGGGTGACCAGGCGGGTGGTGGTGAGGTCGTGGCGGAGGGTGTCGATGTCGGTGTCGCGGCCGACGAACGAGGTGAGGCGGGCTCGGAGGTTGCCCGGGGGGCGGGTGGGGTGGGGGTGCGGGGGTTCGGGGTCGGTGGGGTTCGGGGGCGGTTTTTCGCCCCCGCCGCCCCTACCCGTCCCATCCTCAAGGGGCGGTGCCCCTTCGACCCCCTTTCGCGCTCCGCGCGGGGTGGGTGGGTACGTGCCGGTTCGGTGGGGGTTCTCGCGCAGTTCCCCGCGCCCCTGACGGGGCGCTGGCCCGTCCCCTCGCAGCAAGTCCTCGTGAAGTCGGCGCAGGGTGGGGCCCGGGCTCGTGCCCAGGCGGTCGGCCAGGAGGCGGCGGATCTGCTCGTACGCGGCCAGGGCCTCTGCCGTGCGGCCGGTGTCCCTGAGGGCCTGGAGGCGGAGGGACTGGAGGGGTTCGTCGAGGGGGTGGGTGTCGCAGAGGGCGGTGAGGTCGGGGAGGGCGGCTTCGGGGCGGCCCAGGGCGAGGGCGGCGGCGAGGCGGGTGCGGTGGGCGTCGAGGCGGCGGGTCTCCCAGCGGGCGGCCTCGGCGGTGCGGTCGGGGAGGTCGGCCAGGGGCGGGCCCTGCCAGAGGGCGAGTGCGTCGTCGAGGGAGGCGGCGGCCTCGGCCGGATCGCCGTCGGCGAGCGCGCGGGCGCCCTCGTCCGCGAGGCGTTCGAAGCGGTGCAGGTCGATGTCGTCCGGGGCCGCCGCCAGGCGATAGCCGCCGTTGAGCGATGCGACCGCGTCCGGGCCCAGGGCTCTGCGCAGCCGGCCGACGAGGGCCTGCAGCGCGGCCGGGGCGTCGGCCGGTGGATCGCCGGCCCACACCTCGTCGACGAGCGCGGGCGCGGGCACCGTACGCCCCGGCCGCAGCGCGAGCACGGTCAGCAGGGCACGCAGCCGGGCGCCCCCGACGGGTACGGGGGTGCCGTCGGCCTGCAGTGCCTGGGTGGTGCCGAGGATGCGGTAGCGCACGGGGTCCATTGTCTCCGTCGGGATGTCGGTGCCGGGACGCCGGTGTCGGAATGCCGGTGTCCCACCCACCTTGCTAGGAACTCCGAGGCGACCGCGAGACGTTTTCGCCGTGTGCCCGGTACCGTCGGGGCGTCCGTACGAGTGATCGGCACAGCTGATCGACAGCTAGGAGTCCCATGACCACCGCCGCGTCCCGCCGGAGCGACCGGAGGATCAGCCCCGTCTTCGTGGGGATCGTGGCCGTCATGGCGGTCACGGGATGGGCCACGTGGACCGGGTTCGCCGAGCAGCCCGGCCTGGCCGTCTTCCTGTTCGTGACGTCCGCGTGGATCGTCTCGCTGTGTCTGCACGAGTACGCGCACGCCCGCACCGCGCTGCACAGCGGTGACATCTCCATCGGCGCCAAGGGTTATCTCACCCTGAATCCTTTGAAGTACACCCATGCCCTGCTCAGCATCGTGCTGCCGGTCGTGTTCGTGATCATGGGTGGGATCGGGCTGCCCGGTGGTGCGGTGTTCATCGAGCGGGGGCGGATCCAGGGGCGCTGGAAGCACAGTCTGATCTCGGCGGCGGGGCCGCTGACGAACGTGCTGTTCGCGGCGGTCTGCACCGCGCCGTTCTGGTTGGGCGTCACGGACGGCGTGCCGGCGGCGTTCCTGTTCGCCCTGGCCTTCCTGGCGATGCTCCAGGTGACCGCGGCGATCCTGAACTTCCTGCCGGTGCCCGGCCTGGACGGCTACGGCGTGATCGAGCCCTGGCTGTCTTACAAGATCCGGCGCCAGGTGGAGCCGCTCGCGCCGTTCGGGCTGCTGCTCGTCTTCGCGGTGCTGTGGATCCCGGCGGTGAACGGGGTGTTCTGGGACGTGATCGACGCGTTCATGCGGGGTCTCGGGATCGAGGACCAGCTGTCCGACTGCGGCTACTGGCTCTACCGCTTCTGGCGCGAGGACAGCGACATCTGCCTGACGGGGATGTGACGCGTCACGGGGAGGTGAGGCCTCACGGGGAGGTGACCGGCCCGCGCCCCGCCCTGGCCTTGCGGACGTAGTACCAGGTCATGTTCGACGACAGGCCGGCCATCAGCACCCACACCACACCCAGCCAGCTGCCCCGGCTGAAGGAGACGACGGCCGCGGTGACCGCGAGGAGACAGACGACGAGGGCGTAGACGGCGAGGCGGGGCATGGGGGTCGCTCCTGGGAGGACGGTCGGGCGGACGTCGGACGAAGGGGTACGGCGTCCAGTGTCCCCCATGCCCGGGGGCGTGCGGGCGTCGGCTACAGGTCCGTGAGGCGGATGCCCGCGTGGGCCTTGTAGCGGCGGTTGACGGAGATCAGGTTGGCGACCAGGGACTCGACCTGGTGGGCGTTGCGCAGCCGGCCGGCGAAGATGCCGCGCATTCCGGGGATGCGGCCGGCCAGTGCCTGCACGATCTCGACGTCGGCGCGCTCCTCGCCGAGGACCATCACATCGGTGTCGATCTCGTCGATCTCCGGGTCCTCCAGGAGGACGGCGGAGAGGTGGTGGAAGGCGGCGGTGACCCGGGAGTCCGGGAGCAGGGCGGCGGCCTGCTCGGCGGCGCTGCCCTCCTCCGGCTTCAGCGCGTAGGCGCCCTTCTTGTCGAAGCCGAGCGGGTTGACGCAGTCGACGACGAGCTTGCCCGTCAGTTCCTCGCGCAGGGATTCGAGGGTCTTGCCGTGGCCGTCCCACGGCACGGCGACGATCACGATGTCGCTACGGCGGGCGGTCTCGGCGTTGTCGGCGCCCTCGACGCCGTGCCCCAGCTCCGCGGCGACGCCCTGTGCGCGGTCGGCGGCCCGGGAGCCGATGATCACCTTCTGGCCCGCCTTCGCGAGGCGATAGGCGAGGCCCTTGCCCTGCGGCCCGGTGCCGCCGAGCACGCCGACGACGAGCCCCGACACGTCCGGCAGGTCCCAGGGGTCCTTGGCCGGGGCCTTCGCGGCGGCCTTCGCGGGGGGCTGCTGTGCACTGTCAGTAGAGGTCATGGGCCGACTTTACGTGCGCGCCCCGGGCCGGTGGCGGTGAGGTGACGTGAGGTGAGCGCGGTCACCGGCGCCCGGCCGGTTCAGCCGAGGCCGTCGACCGGGATCCGCCGGAACGTGATCGTCTCGTACGCGCTGAAGTCGCCCGTCTCGTAGAGCAGTCCGACGGTGTCCTCGTCGACGCGGACCAGGTCGGAGTAGGCGGCGGGCAGGCCGTCGACGGTGTGGACGGGGTGCCAGGTGACGCCGTGGTCGGTGCTGGCGCGGACGGTCATCAGGGCGCGGAAGCCGGGGTCGGCCGGGCCGGAGTAGAGGAGCAGGTCGGGGTCGTGGAGCTGGAGGACGCTGCCCTCGACGACGGGGCCGACGAGGCCCGCCTGTGGCCGGAAGGGCCTGGCGAGGGTCTCACCGCCGTCCGGCGAGTACGCGTCGGCGCGGGTACCGGGGGCCGGGGAGTCGTTGCGGGTGTTGAAGTAGACGCGTCCGTCGGGGAGTTCGGTGGCCGTGGTCTCGTTGGCGTTGATGTAGCCGTCGGTGTTGTCGTCCACGTAGCCGATGCGCCAGGTAGCGCCCTCGTCGTCGCTCAGCAGGCAGTGTCCGCCGTTGTACTTGCCCTCGGTGCCGTTGTCCGTGCCGGTGGGCGGGAGGGAGTGGTTGGCGGGGACGACGACCCGGCCGCCGGAGAGCTGGAGCGCGTGGCCGGGGGTGGTGGCGTACCAGCGCCACTCGGGCTTCTTGGTCCGGGCGGTGATCTCCCGGGGGCTCGACCAGGTGGCTCCGTCGTCGTCGCTGTGCCGCACCCAGACCCGGCGGCCGTCCGCCGCGCTCACCGTGCCGCGCCGGATGGCGTCCTCGGTGGCGTGGGCGGCGTTGCGGATGTGGACCAGCAGGATCCGGCCGGTGGTGAGGACGACGGGGGCGGGGTTTCCGGCGAGGGAGTCGCCGTTCTCCGCGGCGACCTGGAGCGGGCCCCAGGTCCGGCCGCCGTCCGTGGACCGTTTCACCACGATGTCGATGTTCCCGAAGTCCTCCCGCCCGCCGACCCGTCCCTCGCAGAAGGCGAGCAGATCGCCGGAGGCGGTGCCGACGACCGCCGGGATCCGGAAACTGGCGTAGCCCTCGCGGCCGGCGCGGAAGGGGATGCTGGTCTCGGGCGTGGGGGTCACTGGGGCTCCTGGGGTGGGGGGACGGTGACTTGCGGGTGGGGGTGTGGGGGTGCAGCTCGGTACCGGTTCCCGTTCCGGTTCCGCCGGTGCGGCGTGCGTGCCCGGTGCGGGCTAATTCCGGGTGAACACCGGGTCACGAGTGTCCGGTTGCGGCAGGATGCGGGCGCATGGATGCCGTACGGGTCGCTCTGTTGCGTGACGTGCTCGCCGGGACCGAGTGGCTGGGGGCCACCCGGCGGTTCGCGGGGGCGCTGCGGGGGTCCGTGGTGGCGTACGGCGGCGGGCTGCTGCTCGTGGGGACGGCCGCGTACGAGCCCTGGCATCTCGCGGCGCATCTGACGGACGAGGCGGCCTGGTCGGGTACGCCGGAGCTCTCCCCCACGCTGGTACGGCACCGCACGCGCCCCTCGGACCCGGCACATCTCGCAGTCGGGCTCGGCCGGGTGTCGGCGGCGCGGCGGGGCGAGACGCTGCTCGTCGTGGCGCCCGCCGCGCCGGGTGCCGCGCTGCTGGAGCGGGTGCACGACGCGCGGCGGGCCGGGGCGACGGTGCTGGCGCTGGAGACGGAGGACGGGGAGCTGGACGCGCTGGCCCACGAGGCGCTGGCGGCGCCCGCCGAACCGGACGTGGATCTCGACACCGTGCAGCACCTGGTGAGCGCGGCCGTCGGGGAGAACGCGCTGCCGGCGCCGCGCGGGCGGCGCCGCTTCCGCGACCGCCTCTCCCGCCTCACCGACCAGCTGACCTCCCCGCCGCCCAACCACTGGTGAGCCCCGGCGCGGCCTCCGTCTCTGCCTCCGTCTCTGTCTGCGTCTCTGTCTGCGTCCACCTCACCGGTCGGTCAGGCGTCGGGCTCTCCGGGCGGGGTGTCGTGCCAGCGGGGGTCGGTCTCCCACTCGGCGTTGCGTTCGCGGGCCGTCTCCATGGCTCGGGTGGCCTCCTCGCGGGAGGCGTAGGGGCCCATGCGGTCCTTGCCGGGGCAGTCGGGGCCCTCTTCGACCTTCTTGTGCTCCAGGCAGTAGAACCATTCACCGGGCTTGCCGACGGTGCGCCGCTTGAACAGGGGCATGACCTGAGTTCCCTTCGCCAGTCGTCGCGTCGTCACGTCGTCACGACGTCCCCAGCATGGTCCCCCGCGGCCGCTGGTTAAAATCGCTGGCATGTCTGGCCAGTCGCTGCTCGCACCGGGGAAGCTCTCCCCCGCCCGCCCCGTGCCGGGGAACATCCGCCGACCCGAGTACGTGGGCAAGCCCGCCCCGACTCCGTACACCGGGCCGGAGGTGCAGACGCCCGAGACCGTGGAGGCCATGCGGATCGCCGGGCGGATCGCGGCGCGGGCCATGGCCGAGGCGGCGAAGCACATCGCGCCCGGAGTCACCACGGACGAGCTGGACCGGGTCGCGCACGAGTACATGTGCGACCACGGGGCCTACCCGTCGACGCTCGGCTACCGCGGCTTCCCCAAGTCGCTGTGCACCTCGGTCAACGAGGTCGTCTGCCACGGCATCCCCGACTCGACCGTGCTGAACGACGGCGACATCGTCAACCTGGACGTGACGGCGTACATCGGCGGTGTCCACGGCGACAACAACGCCACGTACCTGGTGGGGGAGGTCGACGAGGAGTCGAGGCTGCTCGTGGAGCGGACCCGGGAGTCGCTCACCCGTGCCATCAAGGCGGTCAGGCCGGGGCGGCAGATCAACATCATCGGGCGGGTCATCGAGTCGTACGCGAAGCGGTTCGGGTACGGGGTCGTGCGCGACTTCACGGGGCACGGGATCAACTCGTCGTTCCACTCCGGGCTGATCGTCCCGCACTACGACTCCCCGCACGCCACGACCGTGATCCAGACCGGGATGACGTTCACGATCGAGCCGATGCTGACCCTCGGGTCGTACGACTACGACATGTGGGACGACGGCTGGACGGTCGTGACCAAGGACCGGAAGCGGACCGCGCAGTTCGAGCACACGCTGGTGGTGACGGACAGCGGCGCGGAGATCCTCACGCTGCCCTAGCCCAGCCCTAGCCCCGCCCCAGCCTTGGCGCAACCCGTCGTCGGTCTTCGGCCGACGGCGGGGTTTTTCTTGCGCGGATTCCCTGTGGGGGTGGTGAGGATTCGGGGTAACGTTTTTACCGACAGGGAGTCGGGAACCTGTTGACTTAGGTAAGCCTAACCATAGAAAATGGCCGCAGGTTCTCGTCCATCCCTCGTATCGGCCCGGAGGCCTTCATGAACGCGATGCACGCGTCGGACACTGACGCCACGGCGTTCTCCACGCTCATCCGCACCGCTTCGCACGAGCAGCACACCGAGGCGGAGTCCACGACGTTCATGGGCGACATGCTGGGCGGCAAACTCGGCGTCGAGGCGTACACGCGGTACACCGAGCAGCTGTGGTTCGTGTACGAGGCGCTGGAGAGCGCGGCGCCGGGGCTGGCCGGTGACCCGGTCGCCGGGCCGTTCATCCAGCCCGAGCTGATGCGGCTGCCCGCGCTGGAGCGGGACCTGGAGCATCTGCGCGGCCCCGACTGGCGGTCGACGCTCACGGCGCTGCCGGCGACCGAGGAGTACGCGGGGCGGGTGGCCGAGTGCGCGCGTACCTGGGCCGGCGGGTATGTGGCCCACCACTACACGCGGTATCTCGGGGACCTGTCCGGTGGGCAGATCATCCGGGACCGGGCCGAGAAGACGTGGGGCTTCGCCAAGAAGGGCGACGGGGTCCGGTTCTATGTGTTCGAGGGGATCAGCAATCCGGCCGCGTTCAAGCGGGGGTACCGGGAGTTGTTGGACCGGGTGCGGGCGGACGAGTTGGAGAAGCAGCGGATCGTCGGTGAGTGCAAGCGGGCGTTCGCGCTGAACACCGCGGTCTTTCTTGCCTTGGGGGACGAGTTTCCGTTGACTGCGTGAGCGCTCCGCTCGGGGGGGGCCGCCGCGAGGTCGTTCGTTGGCTGCGGGTGGGTGGGGGCTGGTCGCGCAGTTCCCCGCGCCCCTAAAGACACAGAGGCCCGGCCCCGCTTGAAAGGTGCCCTATCGCTCCAGGAAGACCCTGCCGCCCACCTCCACCCAGCCGTGTGGTTGGGGGGCTGTGAGGAGTTGGGAGCCTGTGCCCTGGGTGATGTTCAGGGCTCGGCCCAGGTGGGCGGTGAGTTGGAGGGCTGCCGCGCCGGTGGCCTCGTCCTCGTCGATGCCGTCGTCGCGGCCGGGGAAGGCGCGGGCGCGGATGCGGCCGGCGGCCTCGTCCTCCCAGGCCCAGGCGTAGATCCACTCGCCGGGCGGGGGGACGCGCAGGTCGTCGACCTCGGCGGCGGTGCCGTACTGGCGGAACGTGCGGGGCGGGGCCCACTCCGGCAGGGCCTCGATCCAGCTGAACTCCCCGTCCAGCCGGGCCCCGACCACCCCGGCCGGGGTGACCAGTTCGGGTACGTCGAGCAGCCAGGCGGCGCCCACGCACGGGTAACCGGCGAAGGGCAGGCGGGTCGAGGGGGTGTAGATGTCGATGACACCGCGCTCGGGGTCGTCCACGAACACGGTCTCGCTGAAGCCGAGTTTGGCGGCGAACTCCTGACGCTCGGCGCGGTCGGGCATGACGGAGCCCTCGCGGACGACGCCCAGTTCGTTGCCGTATCCGCCACGGGGTCCGCAGAACACGCGCAGCACGTCGAAGTCGGTCACCCCCGCATTCAAACATCAACCGGGGCCCGGGTCGTACCAGGTCACCGCACCGGTCGGCCGGCGATCGGGCCCGGCCTGCCCCACCCTGAGCCCCACCCCTGAGCCCCATCCCTGAGCCCCACCCCTGAGAGGACCAAGTGACCGTACTGGACAAGCCGGTGGAGCCGGTCGAGCCGGAGAGGTCCGACGGGCCCCCGGCCGAGGGCGGGCGGGCGGAGACCGGCGGGGCGGGACCCTCCGCCTCCGGTCGGCGTCGCGCGCCCCTCCTCCTCACCGTCGGCCTCGTCGTCGCGCTTCTCGTGCTGGTGCCCGTCGCCGGTGGGCTCGGGGCCTATCCGATCCCCACCGGTGATGTGGTCGCCTCGGTCGCGCACCGGATCGGGCTGGGCGGGACGGAACTGGAGCGGGTGCCCGAGTCGGTGCTGTGGAACGTGCGGTTCCCGCGGATCGTGCTGGCGTTGCTGATCGGGGCGTCGCTCGGGTGTGCGGGGGCGCTGATGCAGGGGATCTTCGGGAACCCGCTGGCGGAGCCGAGTGTCATCGGGGTCTCGCTGGGCGCGGCGGTGGGCGCGGTCGCCACGATCGCCTTCGGGATCACGTTCCTCGGGAACTGGACGGTGTCGGTGTTCGCGTTCGTCGCGGGGCTGGTCACCGTGTTCGTCGTGTACGCGATGTCCCGGTCGGGCGGCCGTACGGAGGTCGTGACGCTGATCCTCACCGGGATCGCGGTGAACGCGTTCGCGGGCGCCACGATCGGGCTGTTCATCTTCCTGGCGGAGGACACGGCGGCCGTCAACCAGATCACGTTCTGGCAGCTGGGCTCGCTCGCGCAGTCGACGTGGCCGAAGGTGCTGGCCGTGCTGCCGTGCGCGGCGATCGGGCTGGTCGTGGCGCCCTTCTCCGCGCGGAAGCTGGATCTGCTCGCGCTGGGCGAACGGCCGGCGCGGCATCTCGGGGTGGACGTGGAGCGGCTGCGGATCGTGCTGATCCTGGTCGTGGCGCTGCTGACCGCCGCCGCCGTGAGCGTGTCGGGGGTCATCGGGTTCGTCGGGCTGGTCATCCCGCATCTGCTGCGGATGGCGGCCGGGCCGGGGCACCGGTTCCTGATCCCGGGCAGCGCGCTCGCCGGGGCGGTGGTGCTGCTGGCGGCGGACCTCGCGGCCCGCACGATCGTCCAGCCCGCCGAGCTTCCCCTCGGTGTCCTCACCGCCCTGATCGGCAGCCCGTTCTTCTTCTGGCTGCTGCGCAGGACCCGTCGCAAGCAGGGAGGCTGGGCATGACGACGTCCCGGACGGGTTCGGGGTCGGGGCCGGGGTCGGGGTCCCTGTGGGGGCTCCTCAAGGCGCGGCTGGGGTCGGGTGTGCCCGCTCCCCCCGACCCGGCGGTCCCCGGTGACGTCCTCGCCGAGGCCGAGGACGTGACCGTACGGCTCGGTGCCCGGGAGGTGCTGCGCGGGGTCTCCGTCGTGGCCCGCGCGGGTGAGGTGCTCGCCCTCGTCGGGCCCAACGGCGCGGGCAAGTCGACGCTGCTGGGCGCCCTGGCGGCCGATCTGCCGGTGGCCGGCGGGGTCGTACGGGTGCACGGGCGGCCGGTGGGTGACTGGTCGGCGGCCGAACTGGCGCTGCGGCGGGCGGTGTTGCCGCAGTCGGCGGCGCTGTCGTTCCCGTTCACCGTGGAGGAGGTCGTCCGGATGGGGCGGGCGCCCTGGGCGCGGCAGCCGGGCGTCCACGACGAGGACGACGCGGCGGTGGCGCGGGCGATGGCGGTCACCGAGGTCACCGGGTTCGCGGCCCGGCCCTTCTCCGCGCTGAGCGGCGGTGAGCGGGCCCGGGTGGCGCTGGCGCGGGTGCTGGCCCAGCGGGCGCCGCTGCTGATGCTGGACGAGCCGACGGCCGCGCTGGACCTCAGGCACCAGGAGTTGGTGCTGCGGGTGTGCCGGGAGCGGGCGCGGGCCGGGGACGCGGTGGTCGTCGTGCTGCACGATCTGGGGCTCGCGGCGGCGTACGCGGACCGGGTGGCGGTGCTGCGGGACGGGCGGATCGCGGCGGACGGGCCGCCGGCCGGGGTGTTCGGGGAGGAGCTGCTGTCGGAGGTGTACCGGCAGCCGGTCGAGGTGTTCCCCCATCCGCGGACCGGTGATGTCCTGATCACACCGAAACGGGGTTCTTGACCGTGGAATGGGCCTCTTGACCGACTGTTGACCAGATCATGGCGGCTGTTTTGAGCCACCGTGATCTGGCCGTGCTCGTGCGGTTCCGAGGAGACGGCTTCACTGGGGGGACGGCGTTTGGTGAGGTAAGCCTCAGATAACTTGGGGCGGCCTCACCTTCTCTGTGTGTCCCCTGTGTACTCCCTTGGAGCCGAAATGCGCCCCCTCCGACGTCCCTTCAGACTCTCCGTCGTCACCGCCGCCACCACTGTGGCGGCCCTGACCGCTCTCACCGGCTGCACCGAGAAGAGCAGCGCCGGCGCGGACGGGGCGATCGCGGTGACCGCGACCGACACCGAGTGCGAGGTGTCGAAGAAGGAGTTCCCGGCGGGCCACGTCGAGCTGGACATCGAGAACAAGGGCTCCAAGGTCACCGAGGTGTACCTCCTCTTCCCGGACGACCGGGTGGTCACCGAGCGCGAGAACATCGGGCCCGGCACCAAGCAGAAGGTCACCGCCGAGGTGAAGGCGGGCGACTATCAGATCGCCTGCAAGCCGGGGATGAAGGGCGACGGCATACGGCAGGACGTCACCGCCACCGGCTCCGGCAAGGTCGCGAAGCGGGACCCGCGCCTGGACAAGGCCGTGGCCTCGTACCGCAAGTACGCGCAGGAGCAGGCCGACGCGACGATCCCGCTGGTGAAGGTGTTCGCCGAGGCCGTCAAGGACGGGGACGTCGAGGCCGCGAAGAAGGCGTACGCGCCCTCCCGGATCGGCTGGGAGCGCACCGAGCCGGTCGCCGAGTCCTTCGGTGACATCGACCCGAAGGTGGACGTCCGCGAGGACGGGCTGGAGGAGGGCCAGGACCCGGAGAAGGACTGGACGGGCTGGCACCGGCTGGAGCGTTCGCTCTGGCAGGACGGCAAGCTCACCGACCGTGACTCCGAGCTGGCCGACCAGCTGGTGACCGACCTGGAGGACTGGCAGAAGCGGGTCGGCAAGGCCGAGATCACCCCGACCTCCATGGCCAACGGCGCCAAGGAGCTCCTCGACGAGGTCGCCACCGGCAAGGTCACCGGCGAGGAGGAGCGCTACTCGCACACCGACCTCGTCGACTTCAAGGCGAACGTGGAGGGCGCCGAGGAGTCGTACGCGCTGCTGAAGTCCGTCGCCGCCGAAAACGACCCGGAGCTGACGAAGGAACTCGACCAGCAGTTCGCGGCGCTGAACACGCTGCTGGACAAGTACCGCGCGGACAAGACGGGTTATGACTTCGTCTCCTACGACAAGGTCGGCAAGGCGGACCGCAAGGAGCTGTCGGACGCGGTGAACGCGCTGGCCGAGCCGCTGTCGCAGCTCGCGGCGGCCGTGGTGAAGTGACCATGGCTTCCGAGGACACCTCCCACGCGTCCGGGACCGGCGACGACCGGGCCCCTTCCCGGCGGGCGCTGATCGGCTGGGGCGGGGCCGGGCTCGCGCTCGGTGCCGCCGCGGCCGGCGGCGCGGTCGCCGTGGCCCGTACCGGCGACGACGGCGGCTCCCCGGACGCGGGCGCCGCGGTCGCCTTCCACGGCGCCCATCAGGCCGGGATCGCCACGCCCGTGCAGGACCGGCTGCACTTCGCCGCGTTCGACGTGGAGACGGACGACCGGGCCGCGTTCGTGGCGATGCTGAAGGACTGGACGGCGGCCGCGCGCCGGATGACGGCCGGGAAGGCGGTCGGCGACGGTGCGTACGGCGGTCTGCCGGAGGCCCCGCCGGACGACACCGGGGAGGCGCTGGGGCTGAGGCCGTCCCGGCTGACGCTGACGATCGGCTTCGGGCCCTCGCTGTTCGAGCGGTTCGGGCTGGCTGACCGGCGGCCCGGGGCGCTCGTCGACCTGCCGCAGTTCGCCGGGGACAACCTGGACCGGGCCCGCAGCGGCGGCGACCTGTGCGTCCAGGCCTGCGCGGATGATCCGCAGGTCGCGGTGCACGCCATCCGCAACCTCGCCCGTATCGGCTTCGGCAAGGTGTCGGTGCGCTGGTCGCAGCTCGGCTTCGGCAAGACCTCCTCGACCACGCCCGAGGCGCAGACCCCGCGCAACCTCATGGGGTTCAAGGACGGCACCCGCAACATCGCGGGCACCGAGACGGCCCGGCTGAAGAAGTTCGTGTGGGTGGGCGAGAAGGACGTGGACGCGGACTCGGCCTGGATGACCGGTGGTTCGTATCTGGTCGCCCGGCGTATCCGGATGCACATCGAGCCCTGGGACCGGACCTCGCTGCAGGAGCAGGAGGACATCTTCGGCCGGGACAAGGGCGAGGGCGCGCCCGTGGGCAAGGCGAAGGAGCGGGACGAGCCGTTCCTGAAGGCGATGCTGCCGGACGCGCACGTACGGCTCGCGCACCCCGACTCCAACGACGGGGCGACGCTGCTGCGGCGCGGCTACTCCTTCACCGACGGCACGGACGGGCTGGGCCGCCTCGACGCGGGTCTGTTCTTCCTCGCCTACCAGCGCGATGTGCGGACGGGGTTCATCCCGGTCCAGCGCAATCTGGCCACGGACGCGCTCAACGAGTACATCCAGCACGTGGGTTCGGCGGTCTTCGCCGTCCCACCGGGCGTCCGGGACGCGGACGACTGGTGGGGCCGGGCGCTGTTCACCGGTTCCACTTCCTCTTCCTCCTCATCCTCGTCGAAGAAGGGCTGAGGCCGTGTTCGCGAACTATCTGATCGGACTGCGCGAGGGCCTGGAGGCGAGCCTGGTCGTCTGCATCCTCATCGCCTATCTGGTGAAGACCGACCGCCGGGACGCCCTGAAGCCCATCTGGATCGGCATCGGCGTCGCCGTCGGGCTGGCGCTCGCCTTCGGCTGTGTCCTCGAATTCGGCTCCCAGGAGCTGACGTTCAAGGCGCAGGAGGCGCTCGGCGGCTCCCTGTCGATCATCGCGGTGGGGCTGGTGACGTGGATGGTCTTCTGGATGCGGCGCACCGCCCGCCACCTCAAGGCTGACCTGCACGGCAGGCTCGACGAGGCCCTGCGGATGGGCACGGGCGCGCTGGTGGCGACCGCGTTCCTGGCGGTGGGCCGGGAGGGCCTGGAGACCTCGCTGTTCGTGTGGACGTCCGTACGGGCGTCCAGCGACGGCACCGAAGGCCCACTGATCGGTGTGCTGCTGGGCCTGGCGACGGCGGTGGTGCTCGGCTGGCTGTTCTACCGGGGCGCTCTGCGCATCAACCTCGCCAAGTTCTTCACCTGGACCGGCGGCATGCTGGTCGTGGTCGCGGCGGGCGTGCTCGCGTACGGCTTCCACGACCTCCAGGAGGCCGACTTCCTGCCCGGTCTGACGGACAAGGCGTTCGACATCTCCGGGACGATCCCGCCGGACAGCTGGTACGGCACCCTGCTGAAGGGTGTCTTCAACTTCCAGCCCGACCCGACGGTCCTCCAAGTCACGGTCTGGGTCCTGTATCTGGTCCCGACGCTCGCGCTGTTCCTCGCCCCGGTAGGGTTCGCCTCCGGGAAGGGGAAGGTGAAGATTCCTGATGAGCAGGGGCAGGGTGCGCGGGGTCCGGAGTCCACGAAGGCCTCGTGAGGTTCGTACGGTTCGTACGCTGGTGACCACGGCGGTGGCCGCGCTGTCGTTGACGGTGAGCGGGTGTGTCGTGGTCCGCGGCGATCTGGAGGTCGTCCCCGCCGCGACCCAGGGGGAGGCGACGCGGGCGCTGAAGGACTTCACCGCCGCGTACAACAAGGCGGACAAGGCGTACGACCAGTCCCAGGACGCCTCCCGGGTCACCGGCGCGCTCGCCGACATCGACGGCGGCAAGCTCCGCTCGGGCGCGAAGCTCAACCCGGGCGGCAACCCCAACCATGTGCCGCTGGAGCTGTCCGACGTCACGTACACGATCCCGGAGAAGGCGGCCTGGCCGCGCTGGTTCGTGGTCGACGCCGCCGCCAACAAGGGCAACAAGACGGACCGTTGGCTGTTCGTCTTCACCCGGGACGGGCTGACCGATCTGTGGGAGGTCTCCTTCCTCACGGTCGTGCCCGCCGACGACATGCCCGAGTTCCAGAAGGACGCGGACGGCCACGCGCAGGTCGTCCAGCCCGACGACGCCCAACTCTCCGTCGAGCCCGCGGAGTTGCCCGACCGCTATGTCACCTACCTCAAGGAGGACAGTGCCCTCTTCGCGGACGGCCCGTACACCTCCGAGGAGCGGTCCCGGCGGCAGCGGAACGCGGAGAAGCCGGGGCTGGCCCGGCAGCACATCGACGAGGCGCTCACCAACGGCGACTACGCGCCGGTCGGGCTGCGCACCACGGACGGGGGCGCGCTGGTCTTCTTCACCACCCGCACCTACCAGAAGCAGACCGCCGCGCAGGGCGTGAGCATCCCCGTCAACGACGCGGCCGTCCGCGCGCTGATGACGGGCGAGCCCAAGCAGTCCCTGACCCTGGAGTTCGTGAACAACCAGGCGGTCCTCGATCCGGCGAAGACCGAGTCGGACCAGCAGGTGAGGGTTCTGAGCCAGGTGGGCGGGCTGACGGGGGCCAAGGGCGAGTGACGCGGGGCGGGTGACGTCCCGGGCGTGACGTGCGGGGGTGTGCCCCTGACGCGGGGCGGGTGACCGGCTCGCGGCTCCGGGAGGCTCAGCCTCTGGAGGGCCAGGCCGTGCCCGCGTGGTCCGACTGCTCGCCCACATGGCGGGAGCAGGCGTCGGTGAGGATCTCCAGCAGGCTCAGCGGGTCCGGCAGCGGGTGCTCGGGGCCGCGTACCCAGTGGACGCCGAGGTCACCGGGGAGCCGGGCCGGCGGGACGAGGACGTAGGACCCCCGGCAGTGCCAGCGCAGGCCCGGGTGCTCGTCCATGGTCTCCGGGTGGCAGTCCAGCTCGCAGGGCCACCACTCGTCCTCGTCCTCGGGAGTGCCCCGGGTGAGGGTGAAGAAGAGCAGCCGTCCCTCGCCGGACTCGGACTCGGACTCCGCGACGGGCCCGACCTCGATCCCGGCGGCGAGCAGCCGCTCCAGGGCCTCGGTGCCGGCGGCGAGCGGTACGTCCAGCACGTCGTGGACCATGCCGGTCGCGGTGATGAAGTTGGCCTCCGGCTGGTGCCGGGCCCAGCGCTCGATCTGGCCGCGGTCGGTGGTGGACTGCGTCTGCCAGGCGAACGACACCGGGTGCCGGGCGGGGGTGGGACAGCCGACACGGTCGCAGGAACACCGGTAGCCCGAGGGGTACGCGGCGGGCGCGAGCGGGAGTCCGGCGGCGGCCGCGGCGAGCAGCAGCTCCTCACGGCCGGCTTCGTCGGCGGCCCCGTCGAGCGGGCGGCCGGTACGACGGGCACGCAGCCACTCGGAGAACCTGCCCTGCCGACCGCTCCGGCCGCCGAACGTCGCGCTCATCTATCGCCTCGCCTCGCTGTGGTGCGGACAGCATGCTCCATCGTCCCACCATCCTGCGCCGCGGGTGGCCGGAGCCCACATCCGGGGTAGGTGGGGCGATGCCGGGGTGCGGACAGGGATGGTGGGCTAAGGCGTGCTTTGGCGGGATTTAGGGGCCGCTCGCGCGAGCCGACCGGACACCCTTTGCACGCCACTTGGTCGGATTGATCACACTCGGGCGGGGAGTTGACGGCACGCAGCGGGGCGCGAGGCGTACGGGGCGTACTCAGCGGGGCGCGAGGCCGTACAGGGCGTACTCGACGAGGGAGTCCGTGTACTCGTACGAGATGGGTCCCGTGTACTGGAGCCAGCGCTGGGCGAGCGGGGAGACGAAGAGCTCCAGGGCGATCCGCGGGTCGAGGTCGGCGCGTACCGCACCCTGCTCCTGGGCCGCGCGCAGACGCTTCACGTAGAGCTGGAGCTGGGGTTCGAGGAGTTTGCCGACGAACTCGACGCCGAGCTCCCGGTTGACCACCCCCTCGGCGGCCAGGGCGCGTGAGGGGACCTCGAACTTGGGGTCGAGCAGTTCGTCCACGGTGGCACGCAGGACCGCTTTGAGGTCGGCTTCGAGGTCCCCCGTGTCCGGGATCTCGTACTCGGCTTCCTCCCCGATGACCTCGGGCCGGGCGGCGGCCTCCGCCGCCTGGGCGCTCAGATCGATGAAGGCCTCCAGCAGCACCTCGCCCTTGGAGGACCACCACCGGTAGATCGTCTGCTTGCCGACGCCGGCGCGGGCCGCGATGCCCTCGATGGTCGTCTTCTGGTACCCGACCTCGCCGACGAGGGCGAGGGCGGCATCGTAGATGGCACGGCGGGACTTCTCGCTGCGCCGGGCGGAATCAGGGGCGGTCTTGTTGGCCATGCTCCGAATTTATCAGGTTGACAAGACGGTGCGTCTCGCCGCATGGTGAGGGAAGTGCGTGACGAGACGAACCGTATCGTCACATTACTTCGGCCCTAGCGAAGGAGCTGTCATGACCCGAGGTGGAGCAGGGAACATGCTGGGAGTGGGCGGTTCCCGCCGGAACATGGGCCGCGCGGCCCTGCGCGGCGGCCCCGCGAACGGCCGCGTCGGCGGCGGGCTCGACGCCCAGGCCCAGAAGCGGGAGCTGCTGCGCAGGTTCCAGGAGAAGCAGGAGAAGCAGGAGAGGCAAGCCGGGCAAGGGAAACAGGGGGAACGCGGGGCGGAACGTGCGAGCGACGAGTCCTCGTGATCAGGTGCGGGTCCGGGGCCGGGACCGGGGCCGGGGCCGGGCCACCTGGAGGGTGAGGCCTTCCGGGCTGGTCAGCCGCAGTACGGAACGGTCGGGGTCGTCGGGCCATGTGGCCCGGCCCCGGCCGTGCGCGCGTACGCGTGCGGCGACGGCGGCCGGGTCGTCGGCCCCGACCGTCAGCTCCCACCTCGGGGCCGTACGCCCGGTGGCGGCGTCGGTGAAGTCGGTGCGGTCGTTGAACTCGGTGCGGTCGGTGAAGTCCGCGTGGGCGATGTCGTCCGTGCCGGTGACCGCGCGGTAGAAGTCCTGGGCCTGGTCCGGGCGTTCGCAGGCCAGGGTCATGTGCTGCGGGGTGTCGGAGGCGCCCGGCGGGAACCGCCACCCGCCGAACCGGTACGGCTGCCAGAGCGAGACGGCGGCGCCCACCGGATCGACCAGGGTGGCCATGCGCCCCTGGTCGCCCGCGTCGAAGGGCGGAACGACGAGTGTCGCCCCGTGCGCCACCGCAGTGGCCGTACGGCGGTCGAGGTCGTCGACCGTCAGGTAGAAGGCCAGGTGGGCGGGGGTCCCCGGCGGGTAGACGGGCTGAGCGAGGTCGCTCACCCCGCCGACCAGGTGACCGTCCGCCGTGCTGATCTTCGTCGCCCGGCGCCAGTCGTCCTCGTCGACGGCGCAGCGCCAGCCCAGGGCCGCGGCCAGGAAGGCGGCGGTGCCGGGCAGGTCGTGGGTCTTGAGGTCCAGCCAGCAGAAGCCGGCCGGGGAGGCGGGGTCGGCGGTCATCCGGCCAGCTCCAGCACCCCGACCGTCTGGCCGCCGCTGGTCTCCCCCGTCGTACGGAAGCCGAGGCCGAGGTAGAAGGCCTCCGGGCCGTCGGGGCCGGGGTGCCAGGTGACGAAGAGGCGGTCGCCGCCGCGGCGGCGGATCTCGGCGGCCACCGACTCGACGGCGAAACGGCCGTAGCCCCGCCCCTGCGCGTCCGCGGCGATGTTGAGCCGCCAGAGCCCGGAGCGGATGTCGGTGCCCGAGCCGTCGCCCTTCCAGTCGATGTCGAGGAAGGCCATCAGAAAGCCGACGGCCCGGTCCCCGTCCAGGATGAGCCGGGGCCAGGCGACACCGGGGTGCACATACGCCTCGGCCAGCGACTTCTCGACCGGCTCCACCAGGTGTTCTTGGTCGGGGCGGATCCGGACGCCGAGCGCGGCGGGGAGGTTGGCGGGGGTTATCTCGGCCAGCTGTGGGGTGGTGGACATGATCAATGAGATAGCCGGAAGGGGAGCGGGCGCCGCAACTGGTTTACGCCTGATGTACGGCCGGTCTACGGCCGATCTGCAGGTGCTTTGCGGCGGCGCAGGGCTGTGTCAGGCCCTGTCCGGCTGTTCGTCGTGTCCGGCCGGGGGCCAGGCGTCGCCCCAGTCGGCGTCGCGGGCGGCCCGGTAGAGGAGGCCGTGGCGCTTGGTGACGGTGGTCCGGCTGAGGGCGGGCTCGGTCTCGCAGAGGTCGAGCAGGACCTGGCCCTTGCGGATCTGGGGCTTGCGGACCACGCGGGCGGGGGCCGGGGCCGGGGCGAAGCGGGTGGCGGCGACGTAGCTGAACTTCTCGTCCTCGTACGGCAGGGAGCCGCCCTTGACCTGGCGGTGCAGGGAGGAACGGCTGACCCGGGCCGAGAAGTGGCACCAGTCCTCGCCGGGCACGATGGGGCAGGCGGCGCTGTGCGGGCAGGGGGCGGCGATGTGGAACCCGGCGGCGACCAGCCGTGCGCGGGCCTCGATGACGCGGGCGTAGCCGTCGGGGGTGCCGGGTTCGATGATGACGACGGCCTGGGCGGCGGTCGCGGCGGCCTCGACGACGGCTGTGCGGTCGGCGGCGGTCAGCTCGCCGAGGACGTAGGAGACGGTGACGAGGTCGGTGTCGGCGAGGGTGAGCGCCGATCCGATACGGGAGCGCTGCCACTCGGTGGCCTTCAGCTCCGGGTTCGCCGCGGCGATCTCCCGGCCGAGGGTCAGCGCCGGTTCCGCCCAGTCGAGGACCGTCACCGGACGGCCGCCCGCCCAGGTCGCGTTGACCGCCCAGGTCGCCGCGCCGGTGCCGCCGCCGACGTCCACATGGCCGCCGGGGGCCCACCCGGGCACGGCCGCCGCGAACGCCTCCAGCGCCGAGCACACCGCCTCGAACGTCGCCGGCATCCGGTACGCCGCGTACGCCACCACGTCCGACCGGTCCCGCAGCACGGGCACGTCGGTGGGCGTCCGCCCCCGGTAGTTCGCGATCAGCCGCTCCACCGCCCGCGCGGCGGACTTGGGCGGCAGCCCGTCGAGCAGCCCGGCGAGCGCGCTACGGAGAGTGTCGGCGGAGGAGGCCGGGGAGGGGGAGGCGGGGAAGACGGGGACGTTCACGTGGCGATTCTACGAGGCCACGGCGCACCGGTTCGGCGGCTGTCGACGGACCTCCGGGCCACGACCGGGGAGGCCGGCCACTGCTCCGCCTACTGCCGACCGGGCCCCGGGCCACAGCCACGCCGACCACCACCCGCACCGCCCCAGCACGAGGCCCGCGCCACGCCCCCTCGGCGACAACAGGCGTGGCTCCGGACCACGCCGGGGCTCCGGACCACGGCGGGAAGGCCACCGGCGGGACGCGCGACCGCAGCCGTAGAGGTCGTCCGCCGGCCCGCAGCCACGCACGGCTCCGCCTACTGCCACGCGCCCCCTCGGCCACCACGGGCCGGGAAGACCACCGGCACAGCCACCTCCACCGGCACCGGCACCGGCACCGGCGGGACTCTCAACCGCGGCCGGAAAGGCCGGCCGCCTGCCCGCGCCCCTGGCCCGTCGCGCCTCGCCTCCCCCGTGCCGCCTCACTACCCGCGTGCCCGGCCTACCCCGGCCGCCTCGCTAACCCCGTGCCGCTTCACCACCCCCATGCCGACCCACCCCCCGGCCGCCTCGCCCCCCCCCCACCGCCTCACCCCCCGCCCCTCACATCCCCCGTACCGCCCGTGCCAGCCGGGTCCCCGCTGATGCTCGGGCTGTGTTGAGCGGAGCGCCTCGGTGGGGGTGGACGGTGTTGGTGAGGAGGATGAGGAAGGTGTCCGTGGCCTGGTCGAGGACCAGGGACGTGCCGGTGAAACCGGTGTGGCCCGCCGCGCCCCGGCCCGCCAACTCGCCCATGAACCAGGGCTGGTCGAGGGCGAAGCCGAGGCCGGGCGGGGTGAGCATCAGCTCGACGAAGTCGGGGCCGAGGATGCGGGCGGGGCCGTAGGAGCCCCCGGCCAGCAGGGTGCGGCAGAAGACCGCCAGGTCACGCGCGGTGGAGAAGAGGCCCGCGTGGCCCGCCACCCCGCCGAGGGCCCACGCGTTCTCGTCGTGGACCTCACCGCGCACCAGGCCCCGGTCCGCCTTCGCCCAGGGCCGGCGCTGGTCCTCCGTCGCGGCGGCGGCCGGGCAGGGCCCGAACGTCGTCGACACCATGCCCAGCGGGTGTGTGATGCCGTCACGGATCAGTACGTCCAGGGGGCGGCCGGTGAGGCGTTCCAAGACGTGTTGCAGGAGCAGCAGGTTCAGGTCGGAGTAGAGGTGGGCCCCGCCCGGCGGCGTCATCGGGGCCTCCGCGCGGAGCATCGCCAGCCGGGCGGCCGGTGACGGGCAGTCGTACAGCGGCAGTTCGGGGCGCAGCCCGGAGGTGTGGGTGAGCAGGTGGCGGACGGTGAGGCCGTGCGCGGCGGCGCCCGTGAAGTCGGGAAGGTACGCCGCCACCTTCGCGTCGATACCGAGCGTGCCGCGTTCGAGTTGCTGGACGGCGGCCACGGCGGTGAACAGCTTGGTGAGGGAGGCCAGGTCGAACGGGGTGCGGACGGTCGCCGGGACACGGGCGTCCGGCGGCAGTTCCCGGCCCCGGTCGGCGCGTTCGTCGTAGGCCTCGTAGCGGACCGCCCAGCCGGCCGCCTCCTCGACGGCGACGACGGGGCCGCGGCCGGCGAGGACTACGGCGGCGGGGGCCCGGGGCCGCTCCCCCTCTGTCAGCGCGCGCACGTCCCCTACGAGGCGGCGCAGTTCCTCGGGGTCGAGTCCGGCCCGTTCCGGGGTGTCCGTGCGCAGTCTCGGCGCGCTCAGTTCTCCGCTCCCTCCGCCGTCGTGTCCGCCGTCGTGTCCACCGTCTTGCCCAGCGTCTTCTCCACCGGTGCGTCTGCCGAAGTACCCACTGCCGTACGCCTGTTCCAAGGACGGCACAGTGCCATGAAGCAGGCCGCGGCCACCAGTGTCGCGGTCACCTGGACGACGGCCATGGGCACGGCCGTGTCCTCGCCCGCGACGCCGACCAGGGGGGACGCTATCGCGCCGATCAGGAAGGACGAGGTACCCAGCAGGGCCGACGCGGAACCCGCCGCGTGCCGGACCCGCATCAGCGCGAGCGCCTGGGTGTTGGGGAGGGTGACGCCCATCGCGGACATCAGCACGAACAGGGCCGCCGCCACGGGGAACAGGCCGACCTCGCCGAAGACACCGAGCGACATCAGCAGCAGCGCGGTCGCGGAGACGGCCACGATCGCCAGGCCCACCGCGAACACCTTGTCCAGCCCGACCCGGCCGACCAGGACCTTGCCGTTGATCTGGCCGACGACGACGAGGCCGACGGAGTTGACGCCGAAGAGCAGGCTGAACGTCTGCGGGGAGGCGCCGTAGATCTCCTGGATCACGAACGGGGACGCGCTGATGTAGGCGAAGAGGGCGGCGAAGGCGAAGCCGCCGGCGAGCGTGTAGCCCATGAAGACCCGGTCGGTGAGCAGACCGCGCATGGCGCCCAGGGTCTCGCCGATGCCGCCGCTGTGGCGTTCGGCGGGGGCGAGGGTCTCGGGGAGTCGCGCCCAGACGACCGCGAGGAGCGCGATACCGATGCCCGTGAGGACGACGAAGACACCCCGCCAGTCCGTGACCCGGAGGATCTGACCGCCGATCAGCGGCGCGATGACCGGCGCCACCCCGGAGATCAGCATCAGGGTGGAGAAGAAACGGGCCATCGCGTCGCCGTCGTACAGGTCGCGGACCACCGCCCGGGCGATCACGATCCCGGCCGAGCCGGCGAGGCCCTGCACCAGCCGGAGGGCGATGAGGGTCTCGATGGTGGGGGCGAGGGCGCAGAGCGCGGTGGCGACGATGTAGACGGCGAGGCCGAGGAGCAGGGGGCGGCGGCGGCCGAAGCGGTCGCTCATCGGGCCGATCAGGAGCTGGCCGAGCGCCATGCCGGCGAGACAGGCCGTGAGGGTGAGCTGGACCGTGGTGGCGGGGGCGTGGAGGGAGTGGGTGACCTCCGGCAGGGCCGGGAGGTACATGTCCATCGCCAGCGGCGGGGTCGCGGTGAGCCCGCCGAGGATGAGGGTGACGAGGAGGCCGGTACGGCGGAGGGCCGTGGGCTTCGCGGGCGGCGCCGGTGGCCGCGCGGCCTCCCCCGACGTCGTCGTGTCCGGCTCGGCCTGTGCCGAGCCCGGTATGTGCCCCTCGGGCATGTGCCCCTCCCTCTCCGTTCGGTCCGCCACCTATG
This sequence comes from Streptomyces sp. NPDC107538, assembly GCF_055657445.1. Taxonomy (NCBI): domain Bacteria; kingdom Bacillati; phylum Actinomycetota; class Actinomycetes; order Kitasatosporales; family Streptomycetaceae; genus Streptomyces; species Streptomyces sp. NPDC107538. Next base: position 74,051 of record NZ_JBVKAY010000004.1, read on the forward strand.
CTCTCAGCTCGTACGACGTGGGTGGGGTCACATTCCCGCCCCGGGGCCGAGGACAGGGGTGGCGATGTCGAACGACGGACGAGTGCGGTGGGGGATCCTGGCGACCGGAGGGATCGCCGCGGCTTTCACGGCCGACCTCGTCGATCTGCCGGACGCCGAGGTCGTGGCGGTGGCCTCACGCAGCGAGGCCTCGGCGAAGACCTTCGCGGAACGGTTCGGGATACCTAGGGCGTACGGCGACTGGCGCGCGCTCGCCGAGGACACGGACGTGGACGTGGTGTACGTCGCCACTCCGCACTCGGCGCACCGGACGGCCGCCGGGATGTGTCTGGAGGCGGGGCGGGCCGTGCTGTGCGAGAAGCCGTTCACGCTGAACGTGCGGGAGGCCGAGGAACTGGTCGCGCTGGCCCGGGAGCGCGGGCGGTTCCTGATGGAGGCCATGTGGACGTACTGCAACCCGGTGGTGCGCCGGCTCGCGGCGATGGTGCGGGACGGCGCGATCGGTGAGGTGCGGACGGTGCACGCCGACTTCGGCATCCTCGGGCCCGTCGCACCCTCCCACCGGCTGCGGGACCCGGCGCAGGGCGGCGGCGCGCTGCTCGACCTGGGGGTGTACCCGATCTCCTTCGCGCATCTGCTGCTCGGGGAGCCCTCGGAGGTGACGGCGAAGGCGGTGCTGTCCGACGAGGGCGTCGATCTGCAGACGGGGGCCCTGCTCTCCTGGGAGAGCGGCGCGCTCGCCTCGGTGCACTGCTCCATCGTCGGCGGTACCGCCACCACCGCGTCGGTCACCGGTTCCGAGGGCCGTATCGACATCCCGGACGGCTTCTTCTTCGCGGACCGTTTCGTCCTGCACCGCGAAGGACGCGACCCCCAGACCTTCGCGGCGGACCCGGCCGACGGGCCCCGCAACAGCTTCCGGCACGAGGCCCGGGAGGTCATGCGGGCCCTGCGCGCCGGCGAGACGGAGTCCCCGCTCGTCCCCCTCGACGGCACCCTCGCCGTGATGCGCACCCTGGACGCGATCCGCGACCGTATCGGGGTGCGCTATCCCGGCGAGGACGACCGTCGGGGCGACGCGCTGGTGACTACGCCGGTGTGAGCCCCGCGGCTACGCCGGTGTGAGCCCCGGCGTGCCCGCCTCCACCGCGAAGGAGGCCACCGTGGAGATACCGGCCCCGGTGGTCGTCACGTACGGCACGGCCTTGAAGTCGGCGCGGGCGGCCTCGCGGTCGAGGGCGACGGTGAGGTATCCCCGGCGGCCGTTGTAGAAGCGCATGTGGGGGTTGGCGGTCATGTAGGTGTCCCAGTTGGCGGGCTTGTCGGAGCCGTTGCCGCCGCTGGTGATCGACGTGGCGACGAGTTCCGTGCCGACGGTGCGGGACTCGCGGTCGTCGAAGTCCCGTTTGATGTCGAAGGCGTAGCCGACGTGGACGTCGCCGGTGAGGACCATCAGGTTCTCGATGCCGGCGGCCTCCGCGCCCGCGAGGAGGCGTTCGCGGGAGGCGGTGTAGCCGTCCCAGGAGTCCATGGAGACCTTGTAGGCGTCGCCGACGGCGTTGCGCCGCTGCGAGAAGGTGACCTGCTGGGGGACGACGTTCCAGACGGCGTCGGACTCGGCCCAGCCGTTGAGGAGCCAGCGTTCCTGGGTGGCGCCCGTTATCGTGCGCGCGGGGTCGGCGGAGTCCGGGCCCGGGGTCTGCCAGCCGTCGCCGTAGGCCTGGTTGGAGCGGTACTGGCGGGTGTCGAGTATGTCGAACTGGGCGAGGCGGCCCCAGCCGAAGCGGCGGTAGAGCCGCATGTCGGGACCGGTGGGTTTCTGCGGGGTGCGCAGCGGCTGGTTCTCCCAGTACGCGCGGTACGCGGCGGCGCGGCGCAGCAGGAACTCCTCCGGCGGTACGTCGTTCTCGGGGATGTCGTCGGCGTAGTTGTTCTCGGTCTCGTGGTCGTCCCAGGTGACGACGAACGGGTGTGCGGCGTGCGCGGCCCGCAGATCGGGGTCGGTCTTGAAGAGGGCGTACCGCAGGCGGTAGTCCTCCAGGGTGACCGTCTCCCGGTTGAAGACGTCGGGCAGGACGCGGTCGGTGTACTTGCGGTTTCCGCCGGCCGGGTTGACCGCGTACTCGTAGAGGTAGTCCCCGAGGTGGAAGACGACATCGATGTCGTCCTCCGCCAGGTGCCGGTAGGTGGTGTAGTAGCCGTCGGTGTAGGCCTGGCAGGAGACGGCGGCGAAGGAGAGCCCGGTGGCGGCGGTCAGCTGGGCGCGGCCGGGGGCGGTGCGGGTGCGGCCCGTCTCGCTGATCCAGGTGCCGACGCGGAAGCGGTAGTGGTAGATGCGCCCGGGGGCGAGGTAGCCGACCTCGACGTGGACGGTGTGGTGGAACTCGGGGTGGGCGGTGGCGGTGCCGCGTCTGACGATCCGTCGGAATCTCTCGTCGTGGGCCAACTCCCAGTGGACGGTGACGCGTTCGGCGGGCAGTCCGCCGTCCGGCTGGTACGGGGCCGGGGCGAGCCGGGTCCACAGCAGTACGGAGGTGGACAGCGGGTCGCCGGAGGCCACGCCGAGGGTGAAGGGGTTCTCGGTGATCCGCCGCGCGTCGAGCGTGGCGGCGGCCGCGGCGCCGGCCGCGGGGAGGTTCGTCGCGAAGGCGAGCGCGGCGGCGGCGCCGGTGACGGTGAGGAAGCGGCGGCGGTCGAAGTGCCGGGCGGCGGCGCGGAGTTCGGGGGCGTGCGACGAACGGGGCTGCGTCGATTCGTGGGCTGCGGGTGTCATCTGGCCCTCTCCTGACGGGTGTTGTCCTTGGTATTGGAGTGGCCAGGTTCGACGATCTTCTGTCACGTACACAACACCCAGATGGCGGACGGATGAGTTCCGGATGGCGCGCCCTTCCTGCGCGGCCGGATCCACGCCCTCCTTTACGCTGCGAGGCCATGAACGCTATGCGAACCAAGATCGCGATCGTGACAGGCGCGGGCTCCGGTATCGGCCGCGCGGTGGCCGTGGAACTGCTGCGCACCGGCTGGTCGGTGGCGCTGGCGGGCCGCCGCGAGGACCGGCTCGCCGAGACGGCGGCCGAGGCGGGCGCCGGCCCCCATGGGGGCGGGTCCCCGGAGGCGCTGTGTGTCCGTACGGACGTCTCCCGGCCCGGTGACGTGGACGCGCTGCTCGACGCCGTGCGCGACCGGTTCGGGCGGCTGGACCTGCTGTTCAACAACGCGGGCACGTTCGGGCCGGGCGGGGTGCCGGTGGAGGAGCTGGACTACGCGGCCTGGCGGCACGTGGTCGACACCAACCTCAACGGGGCGTTCCTCTGCGCGCAGGCGGCCTACCGCCAGATGAAGGACCAGGACCCCCGGGGCGGCCGGATCATCAACAACGGCTCCATCTCCGCCCACACCCCCCGCCCGCACTCCGTCGCCTACACCGCGACCAAGCACGCCCTGACCGGCCTCACCAAGTCCCTCTCCCTGGACGGCCGCCCCTACGGCATCGCCGTCGGCCAGATCGACATCGGCAACGCGGCGACGGACATGACGGAACGCATGGCAAAGGGCGTCCCGCAAGCGAACGGGGAGCTGATGCCGGAGCCGGTCATGGACGTGACCGACGTGGCCCGCACGGTCCGGCACATGGCGGAGCTGCCCCTGGAGGCGAACATGCAGTTCGCGACGGTGATGGCGACGACGATGCCGTACGTGGGGCGGGGCTGAGGCGCGGCCGAGCCGGTCGCGGCGGGAGTCGTCCACGCCTCAACTTGCACAAACGGAAGCTGATGCTCCGGTCCATAAGAGCACGTGGCAGGCATATGCTCAGGACTCGTCTCCACGAGAGCTTCACACTTGGAGGCGGTGGCTTCCGTGGCCAACCCGAGGGGGGAGGCGGGCGGCCGTTCCGTGGTCCGGAAGGGGGCGGACCTCGCGTGGGACCGCGAGGTAAGCACCGGAGCGCGGAACGGCCGCCCGCCGACATCTCTTCTCCGGGCGGTATCCAAGCCGCGTTTCCTGGCAAGGGCCCATGGACGGCTCAGGAATACGCTGTCTTATCGAAATCTGATGCCGGGCGCCGTTTTCTCAGGCCCCGCACATTCCTTCCTCAGGGCCCCTCAAAGGTTCCTCCCTAGCTTGTGACCGCGCCCACAGCGGGCGCCAAGAACCTTTGAGGAACGGGATGTTTGGCATCTATCTCAAGCGTGAGCTGAGCCGGCGGAAGAAGGCGGCTCTGGTCATCGCCATGGGTCTGGCGCTCGGAATCGCGCTGGTCATCACCGTCAACTCGGTCTCGGCGGGGATGCGGCAGGCGCAGGACAAGGTCCTTCAGTCGCTCTACGGTCTCGGCACCGACATGACGGTCACCAAGGCCAGAGAGGCGCCGTCCGGGGACGACGAGGAGCAGGGCGGACCCAGATTCGAGTTCGACGCCACCGCCGACGGGGACGACGGAGAAGAGCAGAGTTCGGACCGGGTGATGACCCAGGGCGGGCAGACCCTGAAGTCCGCGCTCGTCGCGAAGGTCGCCAAGCAGGACGGGGTCGCCGAGGCCGTGGGCGCCCTCAGCCTCAACGTCACCAAGGTCGACGGCTCCTTCACCCAGGGCGAGGCCCGCACCGACGACTCCTCCTCGCAGCAGCAGGGCCAGGGCGGTCCCGGCGGCGGCAACACCCAGGGCGGCGGCTCCAGCCAGCCCCGCGTCGAGGGCGGCGGCGCCTCCTTCGGCGTCAACAGCTACTCCGTCGCCGGCGTCGACGTCACCGACCAGGACCTCGGCCCGCTCGCCACCTCGAAGATCACCAAGGGCAAGACGTTCACCACCTCGCAGACCGACGCCAAGGTCGCGGTGCTCAGCAAGTCGTACGCCAAGGAGAACGAGTACACGGTCGGGGAGAGCATCAAGATCTCCGGCACCAAATACAAGGTCATCGGGATCGCGACGCCCGACAGCAGCGAGGCCACCACCGACGTCTATCTGCCGCTGAAGCAGGCGCAGACGCTCGGCGACGCCAAGAACACCGTCACCACCATCTACGTCAAGGCCACCGACTCGCAGCAGATCGACGCGGTCAAGGCGACCATCCAGAAGAACATCTCGGGGACCACGGTCACCACCTCCGCCGACCTCGCCGAGACCGTCTCCGGCTCGCTGACCACCGCCTCCAACCTCGCGACCAGCGTCGGCAAGTGGCTGTCCCTCGCCGTGCTGGCCGCCGCGTTCCTGGTGGCCGCGCTCCTCACCTCCTCGGCCGTCTCCCGCCGGGTCCGCGAGTTCGGCACGCTGAAGGCGCTCGGCTGGCCCAGCCGCAAGGTCACCCGGCAGGTCGTCGGCGAGTCCATGGTGAACGGGCTGCTCGGCGGCGCCCTCGGGATCGCGCTCGGCCTCGCCGCCGCCTACACCGTGACCGCCATCAGCCCCACCCTCAAGGCGGAGCTGGGCAGCACCGGCGGTATGGGCGGCGGACCGGGCGGCGGCGGTCCCGGCGGGGGCGGCGCCCCCGGTCAGCAGACCTCCGACGCCCTGGAGATCGCGCTCTCCGCGCCCGTCTCCCTGTCCACCATCGCGCTCGCGGCGGGCCTCGCCATCGCCGGCGGCCTGATCGCCGGGGCCATGGGCGGCTGGCGCGCCTCCCGGATGCGGCCCGCGGACGCGCTCCGCAGCGTCTCGTAGCCGGTTCCGGCCCCCAACTCCCCTAAGGACCAACCCATGTACAAGCTCACCGGCGTCACCAAGCGCTACAAGCGGGGCAAGGAGACGATCGAGGCGCTGCGCGGCATCGACCTCGTCATCGAGGACGGCGACCAGCTCGTCATCCAGGGCCCCACGGGCGGCGGCAAGTCCACCCTGCTCCAGATGATCGGCGGTCTGGACCGCCCCTCCGAGGGCAGTGTCGAGCTGGACGGCGTGGACCTCGGCTCCATCAGCGAGGCCAAGCTGACCCGGGTGCGCGCCGAGAAGATCGGCATCATCTTCCAGGCGTTCAACCTCATCCCGACGCTCACCGCACAGGAGAACGTCGAGACCGCGCTCGTCCCACTCGGCGTCAAGCCCGCCGAGCGGCGCGAGCGGGCCGCCGAGGCACTGCGCTCGGTGGGCCTGGGCGAGCGCCTCACCCATGCCCCGTCCGAGCTGTCCGGCGGTCAGCAGCAGCGCGTCGCCATCGCCCGCGCCCTGGTCAAGCGGCCCAAGGTGCTCCTCGCCGACGAGCCCACCGGCAACCTGGACGAGGGCACCCGCGACGAGATCATGGCCCTGCTGGAGGGGCTGTGGCGCGAGCAGGGCCTCACCTTCGTCCTGGTCACCCACGACTCCTCGATCGCCCGCCGCGCGCCCCGGCTCGCCACCATCAAGGCGGGACAGCTGACGCTCACGGAACAGCGACAGGCGCAGGAGCAGTACGTGAACTGAGGCCCCCTCACCCGCCGTCGTACGGGCCGTTCACCGCCCCAGGATTCGGTCGATCTCGGCCACCTGGTCCGCGGTGAGCGGCCCCTTCGCGAGGGCGCCCGCGTTCTCCTCGGCCTGGGCGACCGAGCGGAAGCCGGGGATGGGCACGGTCCGCGGGCTGCGGGCCCAGATCCAGGCGAGGGCGCCCTGCGCGAGCGTACGGCCCTCGCCGGTGAGGATCTCGCGCAGCGCCTCGACCCGGCCGAGCCACTCCGGGTCGGCGCCGGAGTCGGCGGTGAAGCCCGGCAGCCAGGCGGGCGGGGTGGAACGGATGTCCCCGGCCTCCAGGGCGCGCCCGGTGGAGTGCTTGCCGGTGAGCAACCCCATGGCGAGGGGGCTGCGGTTGATGCTGGCGAGGTCGAACTCCTCGCACACCGCCAGTAGTTCGGGCGCGTCCTGGAGGATGTTCAGCCGGTGCTGCACGGCCGCGCAGTGCGGTCCCTCGGCGAACACGGCGGCGCGCTCCGGGTCGTCGGTGCTCCACGCGTACGCCCGGATGAGCCCCTCCCGTACGAACTCCTCGCAGGTCTCGCGGAGTTCGGCGGCTTGCTCGGGGGCGGCGTCGGACAGGTGGAGCTGGTACAGGTCGACGTGGTCGGTGCCGAGGCGGTCCAGGGAGGCGGTGAGGGCGCGCCGGGCGTGCGCCGGGGTGTCGTCCTGGCCGGTGAGGGTGCGGGTCGGCTCGTCGAAGACGTTGCCCCACTTGGTGGCCACGACGACATCGGCGCGGCGCCTGCCGAGGGCGCGGCCGAGCACCCGCTCGCTGTGCCCGGTGCCGTACGCGTCGGCGGTGTCGAAGAAGGTGACGCCGAGGTCGAGGGCGCGGTGGACCGCCCGTACGGACTCCTCGTCGTCCACCTTGCCCCAGCCGAGCGGCTGCCCGTCGGGGGTCTGCCACTCACCGCCGATCGCCCAGCAGCCGAAGCCGAGGGCGCTGACCCGGATGCCGCTGCGGCCGAGGGTCCTGGTGTACGGGTCGGTGGAGGTGAGCGGGTGTGCGGACGTCTGCGAGTTCGTCTCCATGACCACGGACGTTAGAAGTTGGAGTGCACACGAACGCAAGCCCCCAGCCGGCCCGACGGTGCGGGGTGTTACGCCTGGCCCGTCTCGAAGCGGCTGATCCGGCCGTCCTCCGACACCGTGAAGCGCCACGCGGTGCGCATCTCGCCCCAGGTGTCGTTGCGGTAGTTGGCGACCAGGGACCGGCCGCCGGAGGATTCGCGCTGGACCTCCATATGGCCGTGGGAGGAGAAGATCTCCCGGTCGGTCCAGTCCGCGAGGTCACGGTCGGAGCCGTCGTCCGACATGGTCGCGTCGTCCGTGAGGAGCGCGAAGAACGCGGCCTCGTCGTGGGCGTTCACCGCGGCGACGAAGGCCCGGACGGCCGGGTCGCTGAGTTTGGCGGGTGCGATCGTCATGGCCGCCAGCCTCACACCGCCGGCGGGGGCGCGCCACCGGAGGCGCGCGGCGGACAGGGGCGACTTCGCCGCCACCCGAACGGGCGCGCGATCGGGTCGGGCGGGTGTGATCGGTGCGACGGTGGATACGCGGGAGGGGACCTACGCACGGGCTGCCCCGGGAGTTCTCATGACCTCATTCGACCGACGTGATCTGGGACTGCTGCTGCTCCGGCTGGGCGCGGGAGGTGTGCTCGCCGCGCACGGGACGCAGAAGCTGTTCGGCTGGTTCGGCGGCCACGGCATCGAGGGGACCGGCCAGTTCATGGAGTCCGTCGGGTACGCGCCCGGCAAGGCGAGTGCCACCGCGGCCGGGCTGGCCGAGACGGGCGGCGGCGCGCTGCTCGCGCTGGGCCTCGCGACACCCGCGGCCGGTGCCGCCGCGGCGGGCGCGATGGGCGGCGCGACCGCGATCCACGCACCCAACGGCTTCTTCAACGCCGAGGGCGGCTACGAGTACGCCGCGACCCTGGGCCTGGCCGCGGCGGGCCTCGCCGTCACCGGGCCCGGCCGGCTCTCCCTCGACCACGCGTTCCGCCATGTCTTCGACCGGGGCTGGATGGTCCCGGTGGCGCTCGCCGGTACGGCCGCGGTCACCACCGTGGTCGTGGGCATGCGCAACCAGCGGGTGCGCAAGGCGAAGGAGGGCGAGCAGGAGGCGTTGTTCGAGGAGTGACCTCGGCTGTCACAGGCGCGTGACAAGCTGCGCCCATGAGCGAGCATCCCGGGCACCCCCACTCCCCCGACGACGTCGGCACCGGCGCCCCCGACCTCTGGCAGTCGGTCTCCCACCTCCACGCCTGGCTGGAGGCCGGCCAGCCCCACGGCGGTCAAGAGGGCCTGCTGCTGCGGTTGTTGAAGCTCCAGGAGGAGGTAGGCGAGGTCGCGCAGGCGGTCATCGGCGTGACCGGGCAGAACCCGCGCAAGGGCATCACCCACACCTGGGAGGACGTCCAGGCGGAGCTGTGCGACGTGGTCGTCACGGCCCTGGTCGCCCTGCGCACCCTCACCCCGGACGCCCGTGAGGTCTTCACCGCCCATCTGGCCGGGGTCACCGCACGCTCGCTGGACTCCCGCCATGGCTGACAGCGCGTTCTGGATCGCCTCGCTCACCGCCGGTACGGCCGTGCTCGCGAGCTGGGTGACGAGCCGGGGGACCGCGCGGGCGGCGCGCATCCAGGCGGACACGACGGCGGACGCGCAGCGCGTGGAGCGGCTGCGGGCGGCGCGCAGGACGGCGTACGCGGAGTTCATGGAGCAGGCGCAGCGGCTGAACGACGTGCACTGGAAGGTGTCCGACGTGGTCCGGGGCGCCGAGGACGGGCTCGGGCCGGAGCGGATCGAGGAGTTGCGGCGGCTGCGGGAGCGGCAGCGGGACGAGTACGCGGCGCTGCGGAACCTCACCTGGGTCGTCTCGCTGGAGGGGCCCGAGGACGTCGCCGAACTCGCCAACAAGGTCCGGCGGGCGACGAGCCCCTTCCACAAGGCGATCGAGGCCATGATCGAGGGCGACACCGGCGCCGTAGCCCGCTTCGACGGCTGCTACACGCCGTTCTGGGACGCGCTGAGGGCGTTCATCAAGGCGTCCCGCGACACCCTGCACTCCATGTAGGCCGATCTTGGGTCATACCCCGGTGACGCCCCGGTCATACCCCGGGGTGACCCGGCGCTCGTGTCGTACTGCGTACTGAGTACCCGCGATTGTCGGCAGCCGCACGACGACGGGACGGGCCCCGGAACGGGAGTCTTGGCAGGCATCCGAGACCTCTTCATTCCTCTGAAGACTTCCGACGTGGAGACCTGCGACCCATGGCAACCTTCCTTCATCGGCTGGGCCGGCTGGCCTTCCGCAAACGCTGGTACGTCCTCCTGATATGGGCGGCGGTCCTGGGCGCCGTCGGCGTCGGCGCCCTCAAGGCCCCCGGAGCCTCCGACGAGGAGTTCTCCATGCCGGGCATCGAGTCCCAGAAGGCGTTCGACCTGCTGGAGCAGCGCTTCCCCGGCGTCACGGCGGACGGCGCCACCGCCCGGGTCGTGTTCGTCGCGCCGAGCGGTGAGAAGGTGACCGCCACCGAGAACAAGAAGGCCATCGAGGACACGGTGGCCGAGCTGGCCGACGGCTCGCAGGTGGCGAGCGCGGTCGACCCGTTCCAGGCCCAGGCCGTCAGCAAGGACGGCACCACGGCGTACGCGACGGTCACCTACAAGGTCACCGCGAACGACCTCACCGACGCCGGCAAGGCGCACCTGGAGGACACGCTCCACAAGGCCCAGGACTCCGGGCTGACCGTGGAGGCCGGCGGGACCGCGATGGCCGAGCAGGGCGGTGCGGGCGGCATGGCCGAGGTGATCGGTGTCGCCATCGCCTCCGTCGTCCTGCTGGTCACCTTCGGCTCGCTGGCCGCGGCCGGGCTGCCGCTGCTGACCGCGCTGGTCGGGGTCGGCTTCAGCATGGCCACGATCCTCGCGCTGTCCGACGCCTTCGGCCTGTCCACCACCACGGGCACCCTGGCGATGATGCTGGGGCTCGCGGTCGGCATCGACTACGCCCTGTTCGTGGTCTCCCGCTACCGCGAGGAACGCGCCAAGGGCCGTTCGCCGCAGGAGGCGACCGCCCTCGCCACGGGCACGGCCGGCTCGGCGGTCGTGTTCGCCGGGCTCACCGTCGTCATCGCGCTGGCCGGGCTGTCCGTGGTCGGTATCCCGATGCTGACCAAGATGGGGCTGGCCGCCGCGGGCGCGGTCGTCGTCGCCGTACTGATCGCGCTGACGCTGGTCCCGGCCCTGCTCGGCTTCTGGCCGAACGCCGTGCTGTCGCGCAAGGACCGCAAGAGCGGCCGTATCGAGGAGAGCGGCAAGGACAACGGGGGCACCCGCTGGTCCCGGTTCGTGCTGCGCCGCCCGATTCCCGTGCTGGTCCTCGGCGTGATCGGCCTGGGCGCGCTCGCGGTGCCGATGACCGGTCTGCAGCTGGGCATGCCCGGCGACGAGGCCAAGTCGACGTCCACCACCGAGCGCCGGGCCTACGACGCGCTCGCCGAGGGCTTCGGGCCCGGCTTCAACGGGCCGCTGACGATCGTGGTGGACGCCAAGGGTGTCGACGACGCCAAGAGCGCCGCCGACACGATCGCGAAGGAGATCGGCGCCACCGAGGGGATCGTGTCCGTCTCCCCCGCGCGCTTCAACGAGGCCGGTGACACCGCCGTCTTCTCGGCGGTGCCCACCACCGCGCCGACCGACGAGAAGACCAAGGACCTGGTGACCACGATCCGGGACGAGCGGCCCGGCATCGAGCAGGAGACCGGGGCGACGTTCGAGGTCACCGGCACCACCGCGCTGAACATCGACATCTCCGACAAGGTGCAGTCCGCGCTGGTCCCGTATCTGCTGGTGGTGGTCGGTCTGGCCGTCATCCTGCTGCTGGTCGTCTTCCGCTCGCTGCTCGTCCCGCTCAAGGCGGCCCTCGGCTTCCTGCTGTCGGTGCTCGCGTCGCTCGGTGTGGTCGTCCTGGTCTTCCAGCAGGGCCACGGCGCGGAGCTCCTGGGCGTGGAGCAGACCGGCCCGATCATGAGCCTGATGCCGATCTTCCTGGTGGGCATCGTGTTCGGCCTGGCCATGGACTACGAGGTGTTCCTGGTCTCCCGGATGCGGGAGGCGTACGTCCACGGCGACCCGGCCGACGAGGCGATCACCAGCGGCTTCCGGCACAGCGCCCGGGTGGTCGTGGCCGCCGCCCTGATCATGATCGCGGTGTTCGCCGGGTTCATCGGCGAGAGCGACTCCATGATCAAGATGATCGGGTTCGGGCTGGCCTCGGCGGTCCTGTTCGACGCGTTCGTCGTCCGGATGGCGATCGTGCCCGCCGTGCTCGCGCTGCTCGGCGACAAGGCGTGGTGGCTGCCGAAGTGGCTGGACCGGATGCTGCCGCACGTCGATGTGGAGGGTGAGGCGCTGACCCGCCGCGCCGACGAGGAGGAGACCGCGCCGGAGGCCCCCGCCGAACTGGAGGTCACCCGCACCTGAGCCGACCGCCCCACCCCCACCGGGGGCCGTCCGTGGCCAAGGACACGGACGGCCCTCGGGGCGTTCGCCCCCGAAGTCGACCACCATGGTCCCCAGCCCGACCCGGTCCCGAGCCGCCACCGACCTGGTCCCAGCCCCCCACCCGACCCGGCCCCGGCCCCGCCGGCCGGAGTCCCGACGACCGCCGGAGCCCCATGAACGTCAGCCTGGATCGGCGCTACGTCGATCGCCTGGAGGTGTTCACCGAACGCCACACCTTTCTCGTCGACCTGGTGACGGCCTCGGCTCTCATGGGCTGCGCGTCGCTCGGCATGCTGCTCACCCTGCCCGGCGCCGAGCCGCCGGACGAGACCCATATCGGTGCCGCCCTCATGGGCGTGTCCTGTCTCGCCCTGCTCAAGCACCGCACCCACCCGCGCATCGCCCTCCTCGTGACCGTGCTGGGCGCCGGGGGCGCGATCGCGATGGACTATCTGATCACTCCCCTGCTGCTCGCGCCGGTCATGGCGGCCCTCTACTGGCTGGCCACGATCACCGACCACCGGACCACCCGCGTCTACGGCCTCACCACCATCGCGATGATGACGCTCGCGGCCGTGCTCTCCGACGCGATGACCCATCTCTCGCTGCTGCTCAGGACGATCGGCCCGGTGTTCTGGCTGCTGATGCCGCTCGCCATGGGCCGGGCCACCCAGATCCGGCGGGCCTATCTGAAGTCGGTGCAGGCCCGCGCCGAGCACGCGGAACGCACCCGGGAGGAGGAGGCCCGGCTGCGGGTCACCGAGGAGCGGATGCGGATCGCCCGCGACCTGCACGACGTGGTCGCCCACCACCTCGCCCTCGCCAACGCCCAGGCGGGCACCGCCGCGCACCTCGCCCGCACCGACCCCGAGCAGGCCCACCGGATCCTCACCGAGCTGACCGCCACCACCTCGTCGGCGCTGCGCGAGCTGAAGGGCACCGTCGGGGTGCTGCGCCGGCCCGACGACCCGGAGGCGCCGCTGGCCCCGACCCCCGGGCTCGACCGGCTTCCGGAACTGGTGGCGGCGTGCGAGTCCGCCGGCCTCACGGTCACCGTCACCACGGAGGGCTCGCCGTGGCCGCTCGACCCCGGGGTGGACCTGACCGCGTACCGGATCGTGCAGGAGGCCCTCACCAACGTCAGCAAGCACGCCGCCGTGGACACGGCCCGGGTCCGCCTCGCGTACGCGGAGGCGCATCTGACGATCAGGGTCACCGACGACGGCGCCGAGCCCCCGCCCGGCCGGGTCTGTGCCCCGGGATCCGGCCGTGGTTTCGGTCTCATCGGTATGCGCGAGCGCGCCCAGTCCGTCGGCGGCTCACTCAGCGCCGGCCCGCGTCCCGGGGGCGGCTTCGAGGTCACCACCGACCTCCCGCTGCGCCCCGGCCCCCGGACCCCCGGACCGGCCCAGGATCCGGCTCCGGAACAGCAGAAGACCCCCGACCAGCACAGGACTCCTGACCGGCACAGGACTCCTGACCGGCACAAGACTCCTGACCAGCGGAAGTAGAACAGCACCATGACCATTCGTGTCCTGCTCGCCGACGATCAGGCTCTGCTGCGGGCGACCTTCCGGATCCTCATCGACTCCTGTACGGACATGGAGGTGGTCGCCGAGGCCACCGACGGCCGGGAGGCGGTCGACCTGGTCCGGGTCCACCGCCCCGACGTGGTCCTCATGGACATCCGGATGCCCGGCACGGACGGGCTCACCGCCACGGCCGTGATCTGCGCCGACGAGGAACTGGCCGACACCCGTGTCCTGATCCTCACGACCTTCGAGATCGACGAGTACGTGGCCCAGGCGCTGCGCTCCGGCGCCAGCGGCTTCCTCGGCAAGGACGTCACCGCCGACGTCCTCCTCGACGGCATCCGCACGGTGGCCGCGGGCGACACGCTCCTCTCCCCCGCCGCCACTCGCACCCTCGTCACCCGCTTCCTCGCCGCCCCCGCCCCCGGCAACCGCCTCGCCACCCCCGACCAGCTGACCAACCTCACCACCCGGGAGCGCGAGGTGATGGCCCTGGCGGCCGAGGGCCACTCCAACGACGAGATCGCGGAGAAGCTGTACGTCAGCCCGCTGACGGTACGCACGCACGTGCACCGCGCGATGACGAAGCTGGGGGCGAGGGACCGGGCCCAACTGGTCGTGATGGCCTACCAGTCGGGCCTGATCCAGGTCACCCCGCCGGAGTAGGGCTCACTCCTTGTAGAAGGTGGCGTCCTGCCGGTCGAGGGTCGTGCTGACCGGCTGGGTGTAGAGCAGGTTGTTGTAGTGGCGGATGTAGCGGCCGGGGAAGTTGTACGACTCGTACGAGACCCCGGCGGCCGTGTCCGCGAGGCCGGCCCGCTGGAAGAAGGACGCGTCGTTGTCGAACAGGGCCGTGCCGTCGTCCTTCTCCACCCACAGCTCGTTGTTCTTGTGGCGGAGGTAGTAGCCGGGGAAGTTCGCCGACTCCAGCGAGACCGTACCGCTGCCCGTCAGACCGGTGACGATCCGGAACTGCGAGTCGGCGAGGTTGGTGACGTTGCCCTCCAGCTTGGCGCGGTACTCCCAGTGCCGGATGAACTTGTCCGGGTAGTTGAACGAGGAGAGCCGGACCGGGGTCGCGCCGTCGGCGACGGGGATGCCGAAGTTGGGTGTGCCGTCGGCGTTCCAGTACAGCTTCTGGTAGCGGGTGCGGCGGTTGGGGTCGTTGAGCGGGTCGCCGCTGATGTCCTTGTAGTTGCGGTCGTGGTAGACGAGGATGTCGGACTTTCCGTCCTCGGACGTGGTGAACGTGTTGTGGCCGGGCCCGTACTGGCCGGTTGCCGCGTTGCTGGTGAAGACGGGGGTCGCGGTCTTCACCCAGGAGGCGGGGTTCATCAGGTCGGCCGTGGCGGAGGCGGTCAGCAGCCCCAGGCAGTAGTTGGCGTCGGTGGCGCTGGCCGAGTACGCCATGAAGACCTTGCCGTTCTTCTGGATGACGGCCGGCCCCTCGTTGACCCGGTGACCGACGGTCTCCCACGCGTACTCGGGCTTGGAGATCATCACCGGACTGCCGCTGATGGTCCAGGGGTTGGACAGCTTCGCCAGATACAGGTTGGTGCCGGTGCCGACCGCCGGGTCGTTCTGCGCCCAGCTGAGGTAGCGGGTGCCGTTGTGCGTGAAGGTGGTGGCGTCCAGCGAGAAGGTGTCCAGCGGCAGGGCGATCCGGCCCTTCTCCGTCCAGGTGCCGGTCAGCGGGTTGGCGGCGCTGGTCTCCAGGACGTACGGCCGGATCTTCCAGATGTCGTTCGTGGCACCGGCGGCGAAGTACACGTACCACTTGCCGTCGATGAAGTGGATCTCCGGCGCCCAGATGTGGGCACCCATGTCACCGCTGGCGTGCTTGGTCCAGATCGTGGTCTCCGTGGCCGTGGCGAGGCCCTGGAGGGTGGTGGCCCGGCGCATCACGATCTTGTCGTACGCGGGGACGGTGGCCGTGAAGTAGTAGTAGCCGTCGGTGTGCTTGTAGATGTGCGGGTCGGCCCGCTGCTCGGCTATCGGGTTGGTGAAGGTGACGGCCGGGGACGCGGGGGCGGCGGCCTGGGCCGGGGTGGTCACGGTGGTGAGCACGGCGAGCGCCGCGGCGGCGGCCACGACGGCCCTTCTGAGGAGTCGTCTCATGGGGTCGGTCTCTCCTGGTTCAGGCGGTGGTGGGGACGAGGCGCCACTGCTGGCAGTTGTTGTTCAGCCAGGACCACTGGCGTACGTCGGCGCCGTTGGCGGTGCCGCAGTTGGCGACGTCGGCGACCTTGCCGGTGGCGGCGTTGACGATCCGGACGTAGTCGCCGCCGGTGTAGATCAGCCGCGACTTCTGGCAGTTGTTGTTCAACCAGGACCACTGCCGGATGTCCGCGCCGTCGGCGGTGGAGCAGTCCGCGGTGTCCATCACCTTGCCGGTGGCCACGTTGACCAGGCGACTGGTGTCGTCGGCCATGTCCTCGACGCGCCACTTCTGGTTGGCGCCGCCGGTGCAGCTCCACTGGAAGATGTTGGTCCCGTCGGCGGTGTTGCCCCCGTTGACGTCGAGGCACTTGCCGCTGTTGCGGTTGACGATCGTGTACGCGGTCGGGGTCGTCGCCGTCTCGCCCGAGGGCCCGGCGAGGGTGGCCCCGAGGGCGACCGGGGTGCCGAAGTTCGGCGTGCCGTCCGCGTTCCAGGTGAACTTCTGGGCGCGGGTCGTACGGCCGTTGCCGCAGCCGCCGTTGGCCGCGCTGTTGCCGTGGTAGACGATCCAGTTCTCGGTGCCGTCGGGCGAGGTGAAGAACCCGTTGTGGCCCGGACCGTAGACCCCGTTGGCGTCGCTGCGCTGGAAGACCGGCGTCTGCTTCTTGGTCCAGGAGGAGGCGAGCAGCGGGTCACTGCCGGTCAGTTCCAGCTGGCCGAGCTTGTAGTCGGCGGTCTGGCAGTGGCTGGCGGAGAAGCTCACGAAGGTCCGGCCGTCGTGGTACAGCGGCTCGGGCCCCTCGTTGACCGCGCCGCCGGAGGTCTCCCAGCTCAGGGTGGGGCTGGAGATGATCGAGAAGGTGTTGCTGGCGAGCGTGTACGGGTTGCTCAGCGGCGCGATGACCAGGCTCTGCGTACTGCCGCCGATGAAGCCGCTGCCCATCAGGTAGAGCTTGTTGTCGTGCTTGAGCACGCTGGCGTCGATGAGCCAGCCGCCGGGGGTGAGGTTGGACCCGGTGAGGGTGTTCTTGTGGGTGTAGGGGCCCAGCGGGTCGGTGCCGGAGCTCTCCAGCACCTGGGTGCGCTGGGTGTCGCAGCACGCGGCGCCGCTCTGCGCGGCCGAGTAGTAGAGGTACCACTTGCCGTCCAGGAAGTGGATCTCCGGCGCCCAGATGTTGGCGTTGCGCCCGGCCGTGGTGTCCGACCAGATCTCCACGCTCGGGGCGGTGCTCAGGCCCGCCAGCGTCGGGGACTTACGCATCAGGAGCTTGTTGGTGAACGTCGTCGTCACCAGGTAGTAGTTGCCGTTGTAGTACTCCAGCCAGGGGTCGGCGCCCTTCTGGGACTTGACCGGGTTGGTGTACGGCTTGCCGTCGGCCGCGGCGGCGGGCGACGCCGGCTGGACGGTGACGAGCGACGCGAACAGGGCCAGCAGTGCGGCCCCCATCGTCACCCAATGACGGACTTGAATGCGGAACACGGCAAGTCCCTTCGGGGAGCGGCTCTCGGGGAGGGGGATCGGGGGTTGAGACCGGGGGTTGAGACCGGGGGTTGAGACCGGGGGTTGAGACTGGGGGAGGTTTGTTCGAAATTGCGAACGTTGTGCGTAACTTCGGCCAGAAGGTAAAGGTGAGGCAGGAGGGACGTCAATGGATGCGACACGATTTGATGCCGACGAGCCCGCCGGAATAGATCACGAAAGGAGGCGAGTTGGCGTTTGCATGGTGAAACCGAAGAGCGCGGGACAGACGGAACAGGCCGGGCGGCACGGGGTCGGGCGGTACGGCGTCTGGAGCGGCGGGCTGCGGGCGGAGGACCCCGCCCGGCGCGGTGAACTCGCGGACGCGGCAGCCGAGTTGGAGGAACTGGGCTACGGCGCGATCTGGCTCGGCGGCAGTACGGCGGTCCGGCACGCCGTCCCCCTGGTCGAGGCCACGTCCCGGATCACCGTCGCCACCGGCATCCAGAGCATCTGGCAGCACGAGGCCGCCGACACGGCCGTACACCTCGCCGAGCTGGAGGCCACCCACCCCGGCCGCTTCCTCCTCGGCCTCGGCGTGAGCCACGCGAAGCTCGCGGAGCAGTACCGGCGGCCGTACGCCGCGATGGTCGAGTATCTCGACGCCCTCGACGCCGCCGGGGTCCCCGCCGAGCGCCGGGTGCTGGCGGCCCTGGGCCCACGGATGCTCCGCCTCGCCCGCGACCGGGCGGCCGGCTCCCACCCGTACCTGGTGACCCCGGAGCACACGGCCGAGGCCCGCGAGACTCTGGGCGAGGGCCCGCTGCTGGCCCCCGAACTGAAGGTGGTCCTGGAGACCGACCCCGCCCGCGCCCGCTCCCTCGCCCGCGCCCACCTCGCGTTCTATCTCGGACTCCCGAACTACACGAACACCTTCCTCCGCCTCGGCTTCACCGCCTCCGACCTCACGGACGGGGGCAGCGACCGGCTGATCGACGCGGTGTACGCGTGGGGCACCGATGACCGGATCCGGTCGCGTGTGGACGAGTTCCACGCGGCGGGGGCGGACCATGTGGCGTTGCAGGTGATCGACGGGCAGGAGGGGGAGGTGCTGCCTCGGGGGGCTTGGGGGCGGTTGGCGGGGGTGCTGGAGATCAGCGGCTGAGGGCAGGTGGGGACGTACGGACGAACACATCCCCGATCAGGTTCGTGTCCTCGGGCACGAGCCCCGGATAGTACGACTCGAAGACGACCGCCGACTCGTCCGCGCTCAACGCCGCGTCCCCCACGGTGACGGGTTTGCCGTCCTGCCCCGGTGACAGCAACTCCTCCTGCCCGGTGCACAGATCGCGCAGGATCAACCCGAGCGACGTACGGTTCGCGTCCGCCGTGTTGAGCAGCAGCTTCGATCCGTCGACGGACAGGTCGGACAGCAGGGTGAGATCGGTGGGCGCGTGCCCGTCGTACCGCTGGAGCGTGCCGGTGCGCAGATCGCGGACGAAGGCATTCACACTGTTGTTGGTGTCGGTCTCCGCGACGAGGTTGGTGGCCGGCGAGTTGAAGCCGACCTTGGAGCCGTCGCCGCTCAGCACGGGAGCGAACGACGAGGTACTGGCAGGCGCCCCGTCGTGCGTGGCGTCGGCGTGCACGGTACGCCCGCTCCTCCGGTCGTACACCAGGATGTCGCCCTGATCGCCGGTGCCGGGCCCGGTGTACCCCTCCAGGTAGGCGACCTTGCGCCCGTCCGCGCTCATCGCCACCTGCTCGCACCGGTAGTAGGTCTTCGAACCGTCCGACTCGCGACTGACCCGCCGCACCTCCTGCGTCTTCCGGTCCAGCAACATGACCCGGCAGGGGAACGCGCCCTGCGGATCGACGGCGTGCCGGGCGACGAAGGCGACGTACCGCCCGTCGGCGCTGATCGGCGCGATGCCGTACGACATCTGGTAACCGTCGTCCATGGCGGGCGCCAGCCGCTCGACGGTACCGGTGCTCAGATCCATGAGGTGCACGGATGACGTCCCGGTCGTGGCCGAGAACGACCCGAAGGTCAAGTACCGCCCCGACTCCGACAGTTGGGGCGTGGAGGTCGTCTCCCCCGGCACCACCACCCGCTGCAACGGCTCACCGGGCCCCGTCCGGTAGTAGACGCTGTTCCGCACATCGGTCCCCGGCCCCAGATTAGTCGCCGACGACATGAAGGCCACGACACGCCCGTCCGCGCTGACCACGGGGTCGGTGGAGTGGCCGTTCCCTCCGGTGACACCGTCGGGGGCCACACTGATCCGCTCGGTGTGCGGCACGACGGCCGACGCGGCCGAGGCGGGCGTGACGGCGGCGGCAGCCACCAGAACGGCACCGACGGTACTCACCCAGATACGTAACACAGGTCTCTTCACTGGACTGGCTCCCCCTAGGACAGACCGGAGCACGATGAAAGCGCGCTCCGGGCGAAGGGTCAATGCCTTGAACTACCTTGCGGGGGTGGACCTTTTCTCACACTCCTGGGCGGCACTGCGCAGGGCGGTCACCGACCTGACGGACAAGGACTTCTCCCAGCCCTCGGGCTGCGCGGGCTGGCTGGTGCGAGACCTCGCCTGCCACCTGATCATCGACGCACAGGACGTCCTGATCACCCTGGTCACCCCCGCGCCCCCCGACGCCGAACCCACGGCCGACGCGACGACGTACTGGCAGGCCACGAACGAACCCCCGGCCGCCGAGGACCCCCTGTCCTCCCTGACCATCCGCCTGGCCACCGCGTACGAGGACATGTCCCTCCTCAAGTACCACCTGGACGACGTAGGCTCCGCCGCGGCCCGCGCCGCCGAACTGGCCGACCCCACCACCCGGGTCACCACCCAGGACCAGGTCCTCACCACCGCCGACTACCTCACGGCGTACATCCTGGAGTGGACCCTCCATCACTTGGACCTGACGACCCACCTGCCGACTGCCCCCGGCCCGTCCCCCGCGTCCCTGTCCCATTCCCGTACGGCGCTGGAACGGATCGCGGGCACGGCGTTTCCCGTCTCCTTCACCGACGAAGATGTGCTGTTGGTCGGGACGGGGCGGCGGGCAGCGACGGGCAGACAGCGTGCCGAACTGGAGCCCCTGGCAGCAAGGTTGCCGTTTGTGCTTGGCTGATCGGTGTCCTTCTGAACAACGGGGCTGGAGCGAGCGACGCTCGGTCAGTCAGTCAGTCAGTCAGCCACCGACGTACCAGGTGAAACCACCATTGGATGCGGCTACGGCGATCAGTACCGCGAAGATGACCAGATCCACGACGCCGAGGACGATGCCGGCCTTGGCCACGCCACCGCCGCCCTTCGCCCCCGCCTGCCGCAGGCCTACCGCACCCAGCACGATGGCCAGCGGGCCGAGAATCACGTTGAAGATGAAGATTCCGATGATTCCGCAGACAAGGCTGGCGATGGCCAGACCGTTGGTGCGGGATCGGGAAGTCGCAGAAGAACCGCCGTAACTCGTCATCACATTCCCCTGATGTAGGCGTACTTGATGATGGAGCCCCACTTCTCGGCGCACTTCGCGCCCTGTACTTTCCGGCGACCCGAGTGCCCCTGTGCGTCGGCTCTACTCCACCGCGGAGCCGCCTTGGGCCGCGTGCCCGTTGCAGGCTCGGGGTTGTCGCTGGGCTTGATCCGCTGGGATCTCCATCGTCGAAGAAGACCCGTTGCGTGCGCGCAGGAGCCGCGTGAGCTGCTTGCCGAGATCGCCGATGTCGGCCCCGGAGCCGCCCTGGACGTCCCCCGGCGGAGTGGGGGCGCGGCAGCCGACGGGCAATCAAGGGCGGCCTCACGGACGACACCGTCGGCGTACTGATCAGTGCGGTTCACTGACACCACCACCGCCACCGGCAGGTGCGACTCCTGGCGTCCGAAGCCTGGCAGGCCGCATGGCGGTCGGAAGTGGGTCAGGCCGAGACGGAGTGCGCTGGTTCCCTGAGGACGCCGGTGCCTGTCTCCAACCGGTAGACGATCTTCCCGTCGAACTCGGTAAAACCTAGTTCCCGGTAGAACGACCGGGCCCCCTCGTTCTCACGGTCGGTCATCCACTCCAGGCGACTGCATCCCGGCCTCTCCTGGGCGATGCCGCGGAGCCTCCTCATCAGCTCCTTGCCGACTCCCTGCCGACGTAGGGAGTCCCGGACGTAGAGCTCCTTGAGGAAGAGGGAGTGGGACGAGCCTGCGGCCGGCCAGAGAAACGAGTACGCGGCCATGCCGACGATGTCGCCCCGGCCGTCCTCCACGAGCAGGGCGGAAGCCAGTGGTGGGGAACCGAACAGAGCCTGCGTGACTTGGGACCGGCGCTCTTCGAAAGGCTGGATCTCGGTCGCCCCGTAGAAACGCTCGATCTCTTCGATCAGCCTGGCCAGTCCCCGGACGTCACCCACACCGGCCGGGCGAATCCTGAAGCTCATGCGTGCCCTCCTTCTTTCTCGTCGTCAGGCGTCGACTCGGTCAACGCGCGTTGCGCCATCGCGATGCGCGTGGCAGAGCTATGCGGGTGGCAGAGCTATGGGGGCGACGGCACCGAAGCCGGCAGTTCCCATCCGTGCCGGAGCAGCGACCTCTGGACGTGCCGTATGAGGTGGTCCAGGTCGGCGCAGTAGACCGAGGGGTTGTCATAGCCGCGGGCGGAGCTGAAGCGGTGCGGAAGGTAGCCGCCGCCACAGACCTCGACCAGCGGGCAGGACCGGCATTGCTCGGCGAGCGCGTCCTTGCCGAACTGTCTGTGCGACAGCTTGGGATGGAGGGCGGCCTCGTCGAGGGTGGCGTGGAAGACGTCGAGGCCCAGCCAGGAGGCGCCTTCCTCGACGGAGCGGAGGGTGTCCACGCCTTCCAGGGACCCGTCGGATTCGATGACCACGGTTGCGGGTGGGCGAGTCCGAGAGTCTCGACGGAGCCACGTACGCCCGCACTGAGAGCGGCCACGTCCTCCAGCATCCGGACGGTGTGGCGGTGCTGAGGACGGGCGAGCCAGGCATCGTAGACACGGCTCATCCACATCCCGTACTCGGGGAGGGACGGGTTGTCACGAGGTGGTGGGGCATCGTGCGTGCCGTGCGGGAGGTTGAAGTCGATGATCGGCGGATCGAAGGCTGCCAGGTAGTCGTGGACTTCTTCCGGATCGTTGGCCAGGTCGACCACGGCCAGCAGTCCCGCGAACAGGCGCGGCCGGGTTCGCAGTAGTTGTATGCCGCGTTCGGCGGAGGCCACGCTCGAGCGGGAGGCATGGGTCAGGCGGTGCCGGTCATTGGCGTGCGGCGGTCCGTCGAGGCTGACGCCCACCGTGACCGCGAACTCTTCGAACAGGTCGAGCCAACTCTCCGAGAGCAGCGTGCCGTTGGTCTGCAGCTCGAAGCGGACTTCCGGGCCGTCAGCCGGGATCTCCTCACGGAGGGCGGTCAGCAGGGCATGCGTGTGCCGTCTGCCGGCCAGGAGTGGCTCGCCTCCGTGCAGTACAAGATCCACCGTCCGCAGCTGGTGCGCCGCCGCGTGCTGGCTGATTCTCCTTCCGGCCGCTCGGGCGACCTCCACGCTCATGCGGGCGGGCAGCTTTCGCCATGCCTGGTCAGGGGAGTTGAAGACGTAGCAGTAGTCACAGTCGATGTTGCAGCGGTTCGCGGACTTGAGAACGAACGACCGGAAGGGAAGGGGAGAGAGCGTCACGACCGACGCCCTTACTACGGCAGCGGCCCGATGAGGGACGCTCCGTGCCTGCCGTCAGCGACCTGGTCCGGAGCCGATCGCTCCGCCGCCAGACGTCGCCGTACGCGAGTACCTAAGCGGTCCAGCACCGCGGATCGCTCGGTCGGTTGGGACTCCTCCCCACCGCGACACGCTGCCGTATGAGCCATGTCTGACACCATCCAACGCCCCCTGATGTGCCGTGCCGAGAACCACCCCGGCGATCAATGGTTGAAGGATCAAGCTTAGACAGCAAGGTAACAGTTCCCGCATCTCCTGCGTGAGACACGAATCAGCCACACTCCGCTACATTACCCTCACGTTACGTGCTCATCGCGACCGTCGCACCAGCAATCGCTCAACCTCCGCGACCGCGTTCCCCAGGCCCAACTGCCCGTAGATCTAGGCCGCTTCACGCAGCGGGCCCTCAGCCGCACCCCGCCCGCCAATAGTCCGCTCGCAGCGCCCGATGCCCTCCAGCGCCCTGGCTTCCTCGAGCGGACAGCGGACATCCCGGGCCAGTCCCACCGCCTGCTGGAAGTACCCGCGAGCGGCCGCCGGATCGCCGGACGCACGCAGCAACGCCCCCCAGTTGTTGAGCACTTCCGCCTCGGCACAGCGATCGCCCAGGTCACGCGAGAGCTCCATACTGCGCCGGAACGCCTCCAGGGCACCGTCCCGGTCCCCGGCGGCGCCCCGAGCGGCCCCCAGTTCACTCAGTGCCGCGGCTTCGCCCCCACGACTGCCGAGTTCGCGATACACCGTCAGGGCCTCCTCCAGCCGGCGGACCGCCTCCGGGATGTTCCCGCCGACCCGGTCCAGTGCCCCGAGGTGCCGAATGCTGTTGGCGCGGCCGAACCGGTCGCCGAGTTCGGTGTAGTACTCCAGTGCCCGGGTGTGGTCCTCCCGTGCCCCGGCGAGATCCCCGGTGATGCGCCGGACGACACCGAGTTCGTTGAGGGCGTACGCCTGGTGGACCCGGTCGTCGAGCAGGCGGTAGATGTCGAACGCCTCGCGGTGCCGCCGGGCCGCTCGTTCGTACTCGCCCGTCAGGCAGTGCACGACACCCAGATCACGGAGCGAGTTGGCCTCACCGTACCGGTCGCCCAGTTCGCGGTAGATCGACAGTGCCTCGGACTGGGCCTCGACAGCCGCGTCGAACCGGCTGGTCTGCCTGCGCACCATGCCGAGGTCCGCGAGCGCGTTCGCCTGCCCGAGGCGATCTCCCAACTCCCGGTAGATGACCAGCGCTTCGCTCTGGGCACGTTCCGCCGACTCATTGTCGGCAGTGAGGTACCAGACGATCCCCGCCTGGTTCAGGGCATCGGCCTTGCCCTTCCGGTCACCGGCCTCGTCGTAACGTGTCGCCGCCTCGTTCAGCGCCTCGGTCGCTTCCCCGTACACGGCCATGAAGCGCCGTACGACGCCGAGTTCGGCCAGTGCGCCGGCCAGGGCTCGTCGGTCACCCGTACGCCGGGCCGCCTCGGCAGCCGTCCGATGCAGGCCGACGGCCTGGTCCCACGGTCCGGCCTGGCGCAGGAAGGGGGCCATCGCCGCGGCCAGGCCGATCACGAGATCGTGCAAGGCCAGCCTGTTCGCCTGTTCGATGCAGGACAGGACATTGGCCCGCTCCCTCTCCAGCCACCCGACAGCGGCCGTACGGGATCCCATCGCCGGGGTCTCCACACCGGCCGCGTCATCGGGCGGCGGGAGCACGGCCGCACCGCTGCGGACGAGGTACGTGTTCGCGACGGCGAGAGCGGCCAGGTAGTACGTACACACACGCTGGACGGCCTGAACCTGTTCCATACTGCCTCCCTCACCCGCGAGACGACGGGCATAGTCACGCAACAGGTCGTGAAGCCGGTAGCGGCTCCCGGGGTGTTCGTCGATCAGGTGGTCGTCGTAGAGCGCCTCGAGGTGACCGCGGGCCTCCACGACTCCGGTCGTGGCGAGCACCGCACCGGCATACTCCGATATGTCTGTACCCGGGTAGAAACCAAGGCTGCGGAAGAAGTCCTGCCGCGCAGGCGGAAGGTCCCGATAGGACAACTGGAAGGCCGCGACCACCGCTCTCTCACCGGCACGGAACTCCCCCAGCCGGTCCCCGGCCGCCGCCAGCCGCTCCCGGAGATCCTCGGCGCTCCAGGTCGGGTGGTGCCGCAACCGGGCGGCGAGCAGTGACACGCCCAGCGGCAGATACCCGCACGTCCGCACCAGTTCCTCGACCACCTGACGGCCGAGCACATCGAGCGAACGGCCGCTGAGACGTACGAACAGGTCCACCGCGTAGGGGGGCGGTAACTCCGCGACCGGCAGCACCACTTCCTCGTGCGCCGCCAGTCGTCTGCGGCTCGTCACCAGCACCAGACAATCGCTCCCACCGGGGAGCAAGGGCTCCAACTGCCGGTAGCTCGCCGCGTTGTCGAGAATGAGCAACGCCCGCTTGCCCGCGAGGCGGCTCCGCCACATGGCGGCCCGAGCCTCGGTGACCGCACCCGGATCGTCACCGACCGGTATCTGCTGGGTCGGCACCCCGGCGGCCGCCAGCAGCGAGGCCAGCGCCTCGGCGGGGTGGACCGGGCTCTGTCCCGGCGTGTGCCCGTTGAGGTTCACGAAGAGCTGCCCGTCCGGGAACCGCTCCGACAGGACATGCCCGGCGCGCACCGCGAAGGCGGTCTTGCCGACCCCGGGCATCCCGTCGATCACATGGACCGGCAGGGACTGCCCGTTCTCCTGCGAGGCCTTCACCGACGCTACGAGGCATTCCAGCTCGGTCGACCGGTTGGTGAACGCCGTCGTGTCCCTCGGCAACGAACGAAGGACGAGGGCGGCGCCCAGCAGCCCCACCGCATCGTCCGGCCGGGGTTGCGGCGGCTGGGGACCCCCGAGCGTCCGCGACTCCGACAGCGCCGCGGGCAATGCCGTCAGCCCGACCAGGGCCACACCCAGGGCGATGAACGACGACCACGCGTGCTCCTGGATCCAGCCGAGCACACCGGGCCAGCGCGCCTGCGCGGACACCGCGTTCGTGACGAGCCCGATCAGCACCGTGATGATCGCGACGCCACCCGCGACGCAGGCGACGGCGAGGCCACGCCGTAACCTCATGCCCGACCCGCCGCGCCGCCGGCGACCCCAGCCGCGCCCCCTCCGCAGCCATTGCCCCGACCCAGCGCACCTGGAACCAACCTGGCCACGAAGACGCCCCCCGAATCCGACACCCCAACCCACCAAGCGGAGCAGCCCTCATGGGGCTGGTCAAGGGCGCCCACTGGCCATGGGGGCGCGGAAAGCTCCGGCGGGAGCACGGAAGGTCCCCACCCCTGACGGAATCTTGTCGGCTTCGCGAAGGGCAGCTCACTTGCCGGCACGTACGGACCGGCTTCGCACCTCGGAGCCGGTCAGTAAAGTGATCGTAGTTTTCTGGAGGGGGCACGGATGGCGACGCTGGGTATGCACCGGGACTTCCTGATGGAGTTCGCCGCGCTGGAGAAACCCGTCCAGAAACGTGTCTTCGAGGTCTTCGAGAAGTTCGCGGCGGCCACGCACGCGGGACTGCACCTGGAGAAGCTCACGCACCAGAAGGACCCGCGGCTGCGGACCATCCGAATCACCGACTTCTGGCGCGGCGTCGTCCTCAAGGCGGCGTCCGGCGACAGCTATCTGCTGCTGAAGGTGCTCCCCCACGACAAGGCCAACGACTGGGCCGCCAAACACCGTGCGTCGGTGAACGAGGCCACCCAGGGCATCGAGATACGCAACGACGTGGCCCTGGAGCGGGCCACGGCCGGGCTACGGGCGCTGGCCGCCGACGAGCCGTCCCGCCTGTTCCCCGCCTCCGAGTATCCGGACAAGGTGCTGCGCAGCCTCGGCGTCGACGAGGAGATCCTGCCAATCATCCGGCTGGTCCCCGACGAGGCCCACCTGGAGGCCCTGCACAAGGTGCTTCCCGAGCAGCAGTACGACGTGCTGCTCGGGCTCGCGACCGGGATGAAGCCTGAGGAGATCGACCGCGAGCTCGTGCAGGCGTATGCCCGGACCGCCGCCGTGCAGAGCGCCCTCGTCTCCGAGGATGACGAGCTGGGCACCGCCATGGCCCGCTCGCGGGGCCGTATCGCCCTCGTCTCAGGAGCTGATGAGCTGCTGGACATCCTTCAGCGCCCCTTCGACGCCTGGCGAATCTTCCTGCACCCGAGCCAGTACCGGATGGCCTACCAGGAGAGCTACGCCGGGTCGGCTCGGGTCACCGGCGGGCCCGGCACCGGCAAGACCGTCGTCGCGCTGCACCGCGCGTACCACCTCGCGCGACACCTGCCCGCCGACGCGCCCGACGGCTGTGTGCTGCTGACGACCTACACGAAGGACCTGGCGGCCGAACTGCAGCGCTGCATGGAGCTGCTGATCACGGAGGACGCCGTCCGGGCGAAGATCCGGGTGGTGAACGTCGACGCCCTGGCCAACGAGATCGTGCGGGCGGAACGCGGCGGCGCACCGCTGAAGCTGGTCTTCGACCAGAAGGAGATCACCGCCCGATGGGCGCGGATCGCGCGGCGGTTGGACCTCGACGTCACGGACGTCTTCCTCGACCAGGAGTGGCGGCACGTCGTCCTCGCGCATTCCGTCGCCACTCCCGAAAAGTACCTGAAAGTGGTACGGACGGGCCGCGGCAGCGGTCTCGGGCCGCTGAAACGACTCCGGGTGTGGCGTGCCGTCGCCGCTTTCGAGGAACAGCTGCGTCAGGCCGGGGAGTGGACCTTCCTGCAGGTGTGCGCGGAGGCGGCGCGCGTCCTGGACGGGCGCGACGAGCGGCCCTTCCGGCACGTCGTGGTCGACGAAGCACAGGACCTGCACCCGGCCCAGTGGAGGTTCCTGCGGGCACTCGTCGGCCACGGCGCCGACGACCTGTTCCTCGCCGGAGACACCCATCAGCGCATCTACGGCAACCGGGTCTCGCTCCGCTCACTCGGCATCGAGGTCGTCGGACGCTCGTTCCGGCTACGGGTCAACTACCGGACCACGCAGGAGATCCTCACCTGGTCCACCGCGCTGCTGACCGGCGAGAAACCCGACGACATGGACGAGGGGAAGGAGACTTTGGCCGGCTATCGCTCCACGATGCACGGCGAACGGCCCGAGACGGCGGGCCACGCCACGAAACCAGAGGAGATGGCGGCGCTGGTGGCCCAGGTGGAGAAGTGGACCGCCTCGGGCGTGGAGGCGGAAGACATCGGCATCGCGGTGCGGTTCATCCAGTTGGGTCGGGACATCGCCAAGGCCCTGGAGCACGCCGGGATCCCTGCCTTCGTCCTGGGGGCCGGGCGCAGTGGTGCGGGAGTGCGGATAGGGACCATGCACCGGATGAAGGGGCTGGAGTTCCGATGCGTCGCCGTGGCCGGGGTGATGGACGGCACGGTTCCGATGAAATCCGCCGTGACTCCGGTGGACGTCGACGCCCAGCAGCACCAGGAAGACGTAAACAGCGAGCTGAGCGTGCTGTTCGTGGCCTGCACGCGGGCACGTGAGGCACTGCGGGTGTCCTGGCACGGGACGCCGAGCCCGTTCCTGGCACCTGTCATCAGCAGCCCGCGTCAATAGACAATTTGTCCCTACGTGCGTGGGGCCCGGGGTCTCGGGGCCCACGCACGTGACGTGACGTGACGTGACGTCAGAGCGTGTCCGGACCGTCGTCCATCATGCGGCGGGCCTCGGCCAGCGCGGCGGTGTGCGCAAACCACTCCAGCACCGCGCAGATCTCCTCGCTCTGCCCGGAGAAGACCTCCAGCGGGAAGGACGGACGCAGGTCCAGTTTGGCCTCGGCCAGGTCGATGCCCTCGATTCCGTTCAGCCGGGTCATCAGGTCACGACGCAGTGGCTCGTCGTCGAACGGGGGGCGCCGCTTCAAGTACTGGAAGACCACTTCGACCGTGCCCGCGACCGGGTAGATCCCCAGCGGCCAGAGCGCACGGGCGGTATCGCGCGCGTCGCCGAACCGCACCATCGGGAAGCAACTGGTCTCGTCGGCTCGGCCGTAGGCGAGGTGGCCACCCTGCTGCTCCCAGAAACGCAGCGCGCCGAGGACACCCTGCACGGTCTCCTCGGTCTGGTTGTCTCGGAGTTGCGCTTCGAACCGGTCGGACTTCGTCTGTGGCTCGTCTTCGGCCTGCGTGGACGGCTCGCTCTCATCGGCGGTGTCCCTGCCCAGCAGGGCCGCCAGGTCGGCGGTGGTCAGCCGGTGGGAGCGGCGGGCCCGTCCCGCGTCGTCGAAGGGGACGCCCTCCGCTTCCAGGCGGGTCCGCGCGTCGCCGGACTCCTTGCCGTCCGGCCATCGAAAGCCCGCCGAGACGCGGCCATCCGCCGTCAGCACGCGGTAGGCGCCGTGGAGGCTCGCCCTAGTCGCCAGGTGCTGTCCCACCGGGACGGCATGAGTGCCGATGAGTGCCGCCATATCACCGTACGTCGTCCACGTGCCGGCAGGCATCGCGAGGAGGACGGCCCGGAGTTCCTTCCAGCCGGCCCACTCGTCCTCCGCCTGGACGAATCCCTCTGCAGGACCGGGCCACAACCGCACTGCCCTGTCGGCCAGTTCGTCGGCTCGGGCGAGGATCTCCGTCTTCCCCCACCGCTCCTCGGCGGCGATCCGCTGGTTCATGCGCAGGGCGCTGGCGTCGAGGATTTCCTGCTTGCGGCGGAAGGGGTGGTTCGACAGGCGCGCGTTGTCCGCGGAGAGGGTGAGGTTGCCCAGGGTGTGGACGAGCAGGGCGTGCAGTTCGTCCGGGCTCTGGCCGTCCTCGGCGTCCTCGGCGAGAAGGTCGTACCACTGCTGCGCCGGGTTCTGCGGCAGGACGTGCTCGACGGTGAGGGATGCCTTGGCGTAGTCGACGGGCTCGCTGCCGTCGTAACTCTCCTCCAGTCGGCGCAGCACCTGGAACCGCTGGTTGCTGCGGCCCGCCTTGTAGAAGGGACGGGTGCGGACCGCCTCGCGCAGCGCTTCGTCGCCGGGCCAGACACGTGCCCCCGCCTTGCTCCGCGACAGGAAGCGGCGTACGGCGTCCGCCGGGTCGTCGTCCTTCTCCAGTTCCTTGGGCATCTCCATGAAGACCCGGTTGCTGCCCGTGGTGGACAGACCCGCCAAGAGGCGGCGCACCATGTAACTCTCGGCGTAGGCCAGCGCTCGGGCGGCCTGCTGGGGCGTGGCCCGTCCGTCGTCGACGCGGTCGAGCAGCTGAAGCGCCAGCGGGTAGTGGGTCTGGCCGCCCCACCGGGACAGCCGCTCCAAAATCTCGCGCAGCTCCGGGTCCGGCTCCCGCCGGGGCTCCAGGATGCGCATCAGCCGTTCGGCCCGCCGGGCGAGGGAAGCGATCTCGGCCTCCAGTGCCGCCTCGTCGGTGCTCAGCGGCTCCAGGCGCTTCTTCTGGTCGCGGTAGATCTCACTCTGCTTGGCCCGGCTGTTGCCCGCCACGACCAGATCGAGCCAGACGAGCAGTTCGAGGTGGTCGGGGCCGAGGAGATCCTGCATGGGCAGCCAGTGATTGCGGTAGACGGACTCGCCGCGGGTCTGCAGGCACATGAAGAGGTAGTTACGCAGCAGGTCGCTCTGACGCAGGCCGACACCGGTGTTGTTGATGGACTCGAAGATGCGGTAGACGTTGTCGCCTTCGGCCGCCGTGATCTCGACGATGGACAGCAGACTGCTCAAGACGGTTTCCACCGCGGCCGTCCATGCCTCGCCGCCGTTCTCCTCGCCCTCTGTGAGGACGGCCAGGAAGAAGCGGTAGGCGGCGCCCACATTGCCGGGGCCACCTGCCTTGGGAGTGTTCTCCACGCACGCGGTGAAGGCCTCGCGGTCCGCCTGCGTCGGCAGGAGGCGGTAGTGGTCGTCTCCGTTGCGGTATCTGTTGACGAGCACGAGGTCGTGAATACGGTCGGCGTCCCGTTCGGCGCCGCGCTCGCGGTAGCGGTCACGCAGCGCGGTGAGCGCCAGCATGAGGGTGGTGAGCCGCTGCTGGCCGTCCACGACGAGCCAGCGCTGCATGCCTCCCGCGGTGATCCTTCCCGGGGCGAGCACCACGGAGCCGAGGAAGTGGGTCGCGGGGGTCCTGCCCTCCAGCTGCTCCTCGACCAGCTCCAGCACGTCGTCCCAGAGCTGCCGCAGTTCGTCCTGCTGCCAGCTGTAGGTGCGCTGGTAGAGCGGCACCTGGAACTGCTTCTCGCCCTGGACGAGCTCCTTGAACGTGGTCTCCTGAGCGTGCACTCGCCTCTCCCCCACTGTCTGCCGGACCGGCTCAGCTCCCCGTCGGATGGGGACGGCCTCTGCCCCGGCACGATCACCAGCGGTGACACTATCGGCCGAGCCTTGGGGCGCACACGTCGTTCCCCGTCGTGGGGCCCTGCAGGTGACGGACAAAGACCAAAGGCGGCACTGATGGCGGACCTCGCCCTCGGTGCGGCAGCCTGTCGGGCGCCCACCTCGTGGAGGCACCGGACTCGGTGCGCATAGGGGGCCTTTCGCGGTCCTGGCTTCCGTGCATGTCGTTGCGCCGCGGGGTGGTCCGGCCGGGAGGGGGGCAATGGTCGACCGGACAACCTGGCGTGTGATGGGTAGTCGGGCGGGGGCCAGGAGCTGGGTGGCCGCCAGTTGTGCGTACAGCGGGTCCTCGGTCACCAGTTCCTTGTGGGTGCCGACGGCGCGGACCGGCCGGCGCCCCTGACGACGATCCGGTCGGCGCCGGTCACCGTCGACAGGCGGTGGGCCACCAACAGCACGGTGGTCTCGCAGGCCACCTCCGCAATGACGTCCCGCAGCGCGAGCTCGTTGACGGCGTCGAGCTGCGAGGTCGCCTCGTCCAGGAGCATCAGCCGGGGCCCCGCAGCAGGGCGCGGGCGATGGTGATGCGCTGCCGTTCGCCGCCCGACGGTTTCGAACCGCAGTGTCCGACCAGGGTGTCGAGGCCGTGGGGCAGGCACTCGACGAGGGCATTGAGCCTCGTCCGGGCCAGGACCCTCACGGATGTCGTCGTCCGTCGCGCCGGGCGCCGCGAAGACCAGGTCCTCCCGCAGGATACCTGCCAGCATTCGGCCAGGGACCAGTCCTGGACGTCCTTGCCGTCGACGAGGATCCGGCCGCCGGTGGCCTCGTGGAACCGCTCGATGAGCGCGAACACCGTCGACTTTGCCCGTAGCGGAACGACAACCTTGCAGCGTCTACCGCAACTTGCTCCAAGCCTTTTGACAGCCAATGGGAGCGTCACCCGGAAGGCATCGAGCGAATCCGCCCCGGCTGATCTTCCCCGGGCGGACGAGCCAGGATGGACGCTGGATCTATCCGAGCCACCCTTTGACCTCTTGCGGAACTGGACCGCACCGGCCTGCGACCTGCTAGTCCAGGCCGGGTTGCAGGGGGCGATCAGGGGCAGTCACAGGAAATCGACCCGATTCGACCGAGGTCGAATCGGTCCATCGAGGATCGCCGATTCGTCAAGAATCCGCATGAAGCCGAGTGCCGGAGCCTCAGAACAGCGAAAGTTGATCCTCGGGGTCTGGCTCTCCGGACACGCCGATTGCCTCGTCGCTATCCGGGTCCAAGTCCAGCACGGCCTCAGTGAACACGGTCCGTGCGACCTCGTCCACAGTGTCCTCGGCTTCCTGCTCGTCGGTCGAGTCTCCTTCCGCGAACATGGGAAGCACGTAGGCCTGCGCCAGCCCAGCCAGATGGAGCGGGAGTGGCAAGGACAGCGCGGCCGCGTAGTCGGGGGCTTGCCGCAGCTGGTGCATCGCCAGGGCCAGCGCCTCAGGGTCATCTGGCCTTTGCGACCGGATGCCCGTGTCACCTCCCCGTGGATGACATCCGAGGACTGCGATTTCGACGAGCGTCGGGTTCCACGCGCCCGTGCCCGCCTGGGATGTCAGGTTGCCCGCGGCATTTACGCGAGTGGCGATTCTGTCGAGCGCTGGTGAAATGGCAAACGATCCGGGGCGCTCAGTGGTGCTGTAGAAGATCCGCTCGTCGGTGCATCGCTGCTCGCTGTCATCGAGCGGCTCCTGTGCCCAGAACCCTGCCGGTTGGCCATTGGCCCCGCCAGGGTCCGCCAGCCCCCACCACTGGGCGGTCTCGCGCCCCGTCCGCCCTCGCACTCGTACGAGCCGCAGTTCGTCGTCGAGTCGCCCGGCCGGCGCGTGACCCGGCTTGACCAGGTCACTGACGATCTGGCCGTCCTGAAGCCAGGGCCAGTGCAGTCTGCTGTTCTGGGCATGTGTGATGAGGACTGTCGGAACGCCACGCAAGGAGTGGAGCATGCGCTGCAGAAAACTCGCGGTCTCTCTGCGTTGTTGGGCCAGATTGGCACGCCATGCCTTGGAAGTGACCCGAGCCACGGCCGTGCTCGTGGCGTCGCGCTGTCCGGGGATCACAGGCACCGGCTCCGTGTAGGCCTCCGGATCGATCTCTGCCTTTTTCACGAGGCCGAGAAGAAATTCCGGATAGGAGACCCAGGAACGCGCATCGTCGTCCCAGCCTTCTACGACTGCCAGGCTGTTGTCTTCCGGGTGGGGCGAGACAAGGACGGCCACCGGCACATGCTTCGGGAGTCGGGTGGGCCCGTCCTTGCGCCGCTTGACCATCCAGAGCGCGGCGTAGCGCAGGTCGCCAGGGAGATCGCCACCGAGGGTGTGCTGTGGCAGGACGCGTACCCCGAGCTGGCGGAGTCCGTCCAGCCAGGCGCTGTGCGCGCGGTGCCCAAGGCTGTCGGCGTTTTTGATCTGCCGGTCAGTGGACGGGGTGACAACGAACTGGGTCAGCAGGCCCGCGTCGGCGCACCCGAGCCGGATCGCGAACTTGGGGTCCGTCCCACTCGGGCGGAAGGTGCTTCGATGAGCAATCTCGACAAGAGTCAGGCCAGGGCGAGTTACGTCCGTTCCGTCCTCTTGCAGCCAGTCACGTAGCGCACGGCGGCGCGTCGTCACGGCATCCGCGATCCTGGCCGCCTTGCCCCTGGCTCCGGACGGGAGGTTCAAGGAGTCGGCGAGCCCGTCGACCAGCGGCAGACACCGCAGTCGCAGGTCGAGTTCCGGCGTGCTCCAGTGCAGCACGACAGGGTTCCCCGGCCTCGCCTGATCGAAGTCCTGGTCAGTGGTCTGGACTCCACCGGTGTCGCCGTCCAGACCGAGGGCTTCCATGAAGGCCGCGATCGCCTCACGCCGTACCTCGGCGGTCTGCCACAGCAGGCGCGCTTCGACCACGGGAGGCCCGCCTCGTCCCGTGCCTGCGTGCGCCATGCGGGACACGGCCGCCAGCGCGGCCCGCCGGGCAAGAGCCGCCCGCAGGTCATCTTCCTTCTTCTTCAGGGCATCACCGTTCGACTTCGGCCGACGGTTCGCCGGGGCACCGGTTCCCCGGCCTCGGCCACGCACGAGATCGGGTACGCGCTCCACACCTTCAGGCAGCGCCTGTTCTGCCCACGCGGTGAGCTGAGATCGCTGATGGGACATGAGGCCGGGCCCGACTTCGTGAACGCCCATGCGCGTGCTGTGCACAACCGCAGCCCTTACACCCGGTCCCTCTCCGATCCATGCGGAAGGCTCCGACAACAACTGTGCGGCATCTGGGAAATGACCAGTGACGCTGAGTCGGTGGAGGATGCCTGCGGGGTCGTTCTCGACCCAAGTGAAGGCGTCCGTCGTACGGTCGCGCCGCAGGCGGGCGAGGGCGTGCCGCTCGGTGGCCGGCGCCCCGGGCAGCCAGGGAATCTTCGGCCGGAGGTAGACGGTGGTCGCCTGGCGGTACGACAGGTCGAGCCGCCTGGTGTCCGACCTGGGGTGCGTGGCCCAGCGGCGTACTCCCCAGTGCAGATGGAGCCGGGATCGGGGGGCGAACGGTGTCGTGTGCAGGGAGATGTTGAGGACGATGGAGAACCACCATTCCTTGCGCTTGATCGTCCTGCACAGCGGCTGAGACATCAGCTCTGCGCCCTGGTCGCGCGGCCCCCTGGGCAGCGCCCGGAAGTGAAGTTCCCCCCCTTCGAAGGGGTAGGGGTCGAGCCTGAGGATCCGACGAGCCAGCGCGTCGGTGGCCAGCTGGAACTGCCGGGGCTCCGGAGCGGCCGTTCCACCGTCGGTGGCAGTGGCTCCCAGCTGATCCACTCCAGGAACCGGCTCCCACACCGGCAGGTTCCTTTTCAACTCCGCGCTGCAGCCGAGCAGCTGCGAGCGAAAGGCGGGATCTCCCGCCGCCTCTTTGGGCCCCAGCGTGCGCAACCAGGCATCCAGCAGTTGCCCCAGTGTGTTATCCGGGAGCGGATCAGGTGCGTCGGCGGGCACGTACATCCAGAAGTCCTCCGCGGGCATGGGCCCTTCACCCATGGGCGACCGGGGACGCGGGCGGACGATCACGTCGGGCGCGAGGGTTTGCAGAACACCGTCCAGGCGTCGCGTGGGAATCGTCTTGTGCCACTCCCCCTCTGAACGCCCGTAGTTGTGCAGCTCCAGAAGCCCCTCGTGCCAGTGCTCGGGAAACGGGAGTGCTCGGAAGTCCTCGGTCCACGGCTCCGCGGCATCGGCCAGGTGGTAAGCGGCCCGGCGGATCTCTTTGTACATCGTGGTTCTCCTGTGCAGTGCAGGTCGGATCGGCAGGGGCTCAGTACGTGGTGGGACGAGGCGATCCGAGGGTGCACAACGCCTCGTACAGGGGGCGGTAGAGAAGCCTGACCAGCGAGGGATCGGCCGGGTCCGGGAAGGCGCCGGGATCCACGTCCGGTGCGAAGTAGGGGGCCAATACGTCCCGGAGCCGGACGAGGAGACCTGGGTCGTTGAGCCAGCGCGGGCGCCGGTTCGACGACAAGGCAGGGGCGTGCCTGGCAGCGAGCCGGGGAGCGAAGGCCGCGTCGACGAACACCACCCGTGCGGGCACACCACCACGCACCAGGCGCCCGATCACCTGCCAGATGGTGACGAGCTGATCCCATGCGAACGATTCCTTCTCGGCGTCGGAGAGCACCGAGTAGATGTAGGGCCGTGACAGCAGATGCCGCCACACTCCGCGCGCGGTCGTGCGGAAGGCACCTCCCGCGTCGTTCAGTCCGTCGGCCTTTCCCACCAGTTCGCGGAAGGTACCCTGCGGCAGACCGGGCTGATCTCGCACGAACCGAGCGGCCCAGTCGTTGATGGCGAAGACGGCAAGGGACAGATCGTCGGGGCGAGGGTGCGGGCGGACCAGGAAGAACACCGTCCCGAAGGCGGCTACGCGTTCCTCTCCAGGGCGCTGGGGGACCGTCAGAATGTTGTGCCCACGCTCGACCGCCAGAAGCGGAGCCACCAGGATTTCGGCGTCCGGGTCGTCCGCGAAGGAGGCGAGGTCACCGCGGCGCACGGCACCAGCGCGGAACGTCGACTTGCCGGAAGGAAACTCACCATCGACGGCGCTTTCGAGCTCGGCATCGTCGGCGGCGAGGACCCGCACCCTGCCGTGCCAGCGCGGAATCTCGTCCAGGAGATCCGCCGTCACCGAGGCCTCCCGGTAGCTCCCCACGAGCAGCAGCGCCCGCCGGCGGCGCTCGTCCGGGACCTGCGCGAGTTCCCTCTGCAGCGGGCCGGCGCTGCCGTCACGTCCCGGCCGCGCCAGCTTGTGCACCAGGAGGCGGAGCACATCCTCCCTCTTCTCGGGATCCTGACCCGACAGACGGATCGGGACTCCTGCGTCGTCGTACAGGAACTCGGTGCGGAACTCGGTGTCGCGAATCGAGTCCAGCTCCTTTTGCTGCGGCTTGAGGACAGCCTGTACGGGCGCGAGTACATGAGCGCGAGTGGACGTGCCCGCCCAGCTGGTGCCGGACATCAGCAGTACGTGCGGGCCGGGCACGCCTCGGCTGGGATCGGCGCCGAGCTGGGGCAGGGACAGCAGAAGCTCACGGCCCACGCCGGCACACCGGAAGAAGCGCAGGGTACCGGTGCGCTGACCGTCACGTCCCTGAGAGTTGACCCGCTCGTCCAGCAGGTACTGGAAGCCGAGGACGTTGCCCATCGGCGCTTCGGGAAGCAAGGGCGCGTAGTCAAGCGGAG
The DNA here is from genome assembly GCF_055657445.1 of Streptomyces sp. NPDC107538. Taxonomy (NCBI): domain Bacteria; kingdom Bacillati; phylum Actinomycetota; class Actinomycetes; order Kitasatosporales; family Streptomycetaceae; genus Streptomyces; species Streptomyces sp. NPDC107538. The sequence goes on from NZ_JBVKAY010000004.1 coordinate 110,902, forward strand.
GACGCCGGGTCAGCTCGTGGCTGGCGGGGTCGAGCCTCAAAGCCGCTTCCACCTGCGGCCACAAAAAAGTCACACGGTCCAGGCGCTGGTGGAGGGCGGCAAGAATGAGTGAGAACTCCAGTCGCTGGGCGTTGAGTTCGAGCCACTCCTCTGTGAATGGGGTGTCCCCTGAAGCGGCCTCCTCTCCCCTTTGCGGCAAGGGCGTCGCGCGCTGCCGCGGCCCTGGCGCTCCGTCGAGAAGGGTGGCCAACAACGCACGAACACGCCTGCGCGTCTGCTTTTCGTTGAGGGTGTGCAGGAGGTCTTGAGCGAGGCGGACCAACGCGTCGGTGGCAGTCCCATAAGCCCCGCGGTCGCCGAGCGGATCGTCACGGAAGGCGTCGAACAGATCGTTCACCGCTTTGCGGCGAGCCGCCCAGGGCACGGAGGCGGTGGCGGCGGCGTGAGAAGCCCCTGCACCCAGACCTTCCTCGTCCTCGTAAAGCTCGGCTTCGTCCTCCACGTCTGCACCGGCCGCGTCGCCCTGACCGGTGTGGAGTTCGCCGTCCGGGCCGGCAGGAAGGGGGCGCAGTGGATACCAGGCGTGCAGCAGCTTTTCCTGAAGCGTCCACGCACTGAAGTAGTCGATCTGCACCCAGTCCCTCAGGTCCTTGTTCCCGATGAGCATGGCGTAGAGCCGGTCGGCGGCGGAGCCGACCACGTCCAGGGCCGCGGACCAGCGTTCGACATCCTGGTCGGACAGCTGCAACCTGCCCTGGCCGGACAGCTCCGCGATCTCGTGCGTCTGGAGCTGGTCGAGCCACGATTCGGGTCCGGTGGTCACCAGGGTGGCGGAGGGTGCGAACATCTGGTCGAGTTGCATCTGGACCCGGTCGGCTTCGTCGACGACCACGATGTCGCTGCGCAGACAGGCGAGTTCCAGGTAGCGCAGGCGCTCGGCGTTGAGCTGGCGCGGCACCGCCGTCTGGACCAGGCTCGCCGGGTTGGCCACCCAGATGAGCGCGTCCACGAGCTTGCGAGCCGCGGAGTGCCGCGGGCAGGCGGTCCAGAGCGGGCAGGCATGGGGGTTCCGCAGCTCTTCGGTGTCGGACAGCTCAACGCTCGGACTGTCGGCCTGCGCGCCACGGGCCTGCTTCAGTTCCCGGGTGACTTGTGCGGCGGCGGGTTCTTCGGCGCTGGCCCGGCGGCGCACCGGATGGAGGCCGCCGCAGGGCGCGTCGGCGAAGCGAAGAGGTTCGGCCGTGTCCAGGCCGCGCAGCGCGTCCAGGGGACAGGCCGTACTGAGGTGGGAGAAGGCCTGGCTGGTGTGGGCCAGCAGGGAGTGCGCTCCTCGTGCGGCGAGTCGACGGTGCAGACGCTGGGTGTGCTGCTGCCGAGTCGTACCGCCCTGCACCATCGAAGCACGCAGTCCAAGGCCTCGGAACAGCTCGGTCAGCGTGAGCTGCTCGGCGACGTCACCGACGACCAGCGTGGTGCGGAGGTGCTTCTTGTGAGCCCAGACGGCCAGCAGCGTCATCAGGGTGGACTTTCCGGCACCCACCATGCCCACCAGATGTGTCAGTTGGTCGAGTGGCAGTGCACATGCCTTCTCGAAGGCCGCCCCCTCCGCAGTACGCGTGTCGAGCTCCAGCTTGGTCAGCCGCTCCGCCCAGTTGCCGGGCTTGAGTCCACGGCGGTCCTCCTCCTCGTCCATCCACTTGGCGGTGTCCGCGAGTTCGGCGAGCGGAACGGTGAGCGGAACGCCCGATGCGATGACAGCGTTTTCCCCGTCCGGCCCGCCCGGTCGGCCCGCTCCGTCGGCACCCGGGCGCCCCGCAGCGAGGTCGTGGCCGCGTGCGGGTTCTCGAACCAGCTCGGCCGGCACCGTGACGGAGGCGTGCCGGCGGCGCTCCATGAACCGATGGGTTCCTTCGCCGGCCTGCGGGAGCGGATTCGTCGCGAAGTCCGGGATTTTACCGAGCGCAGCGTCGTACACGGCGAAGCGGTGCGCGGCCACTGGCGGACTGACGCGTCGGGCAGGGGCGCGGCCCGACGGAACGCGGTAGGCGCGGAGCCGCTCGGGCAGGTCGAGATACGCCTCCACGCTCTGCTCCCACATACGTCGTCGGCGCAGCGGCCACAGCAGGTGCCGCGCGGCAGTCAGCGCGAGCTGGTCGGCGGGGCCGGTGGCGAGGCCGGACGCCTGGGCGAACGGATACCCGCCCAGGAGCACCCACACCCCGTCGGCAGCACGGCCGGCGTCCAGTCTTTCGAGAAGCCGTAGGCCGAGTTCGACCTGGCAGAGCAGCGCGGGCTTCGTGGCCGCATGCTCTTGGGGCCAGGGCCTGAGGTCTTCGGCAAGCTGCCGGTACCAGCTGCTGCGATCACGCATGGTCGGCTCCGTTCCTGGTCGTCACGAGCGGTGTGAGATGCGGGTTTCCGGCCCGTCTTCGCCGCGCAGCCGCGCGCGTGCGGCCTTCTTCAGCTGGTCGTCCGTCAGCAGTCGAAGACCGTCGGCGTGTGCGGGGCGCTCATGCGCGAACCGGTCGAGGTAGTCACGGCGCGCCTGCACCCGAAAGCGCGGTACCACCCAGCAGGCCTCGTCGTAGGGCGGATCGGGCCGCACCGCCTCGGCGGCCCTGCCGAGGAACCCGGGATGGGCCCAGTCCTTGACGTCGACCGCCCAGACGTGGCCGTCGGGGAAGGTGACCCTGAGGTCGTAGGCGTCGTAGCCGGGCCACATCTCGACCGCGAGCCCCAGGCCACGCAGGTCACGCTCAAGAGCGGCCTCCGCTCTCCCGGGCCCCGTGACGAACTGACGGAGCGGACGTCGAAGTTGGCGAATCTCCCCTACCTCGGCGCCTGCCAGCAGCCGGCCGTGCGGTGGCGGCCCCTGGTATCGGCATTGGTCCCGTTCGCACCACCAACCGCCGTCAGCCAGCGGGGTGAGCAGCGTCAGGCACCGTCCGCAGGCGAGGCAGGCGCCGTCCCTGCGATTGCTGACCGGGGCGGGTGCGTAGATCTCCTCGATCAGGAAGCGGACCGGATCGAGGTAGAGATCACTGCTGATCTCGGCCCATTCCGCCTCGGTCAGCACAGGGCGCATGACGAGCAGCCGGCGGAACGCGGTGTAGGACTCGGGGGACGACGCGTCGCGACAGGCGCGCATGGCCTCGTGGATCACCAGCCGGTCGTACTGCCGTCCCGTGCTGTCTCCGAGTCCCTTGACGGCCAGTTCGTGACAGAGCTGCGTCGGCTCGCCGGAATCCGCGTCGATCAGTCGGTCCGCGGTGGTGAACAGCCCGTCCGGCAACCGGTCGAGCGGCCAGCTGCCCAGGGGGCGTGTGCGAGACCAACGGATCAACTCGGGCAGCCCGGACGGCGGCCGTGCCTCCGTCCGCAGGCAGGCGAGCACCAACGCGTCCAGAGCCCTCTGGGCCTCGGCGGGGTAGGGCAGCGTGAACGCGTCGAGCCGTCCGACCCCGTCGAGCCGTACGACGGCGGTGGCGATGTCGCGTAGCAGCACGACGTCGGGGTTCGCCAGCCAGTCCGGTACGGGCGAGGGGTCAGACACCGCATTTCCTTTGATCGGTTTCCGGCGCCGGTGCGGGGGCACTGGAGGTCGGCGGATGGTCGGCCACGTACGCGGTGCCCGGTCTGCACCAGGTCCGGGCCTGGCAGCTGTGACAGTGCCGACCGGTCCTCGGTTCGTACGACGTGTCGCTCAGGAGCGGCTGCGCGAGCTCGGCGATGACCTCACGGGCCTCGGCGACGCTCTCGGGTCGGCTCGGATCGATCCGTTCCAGGAGGCTGGCTCCCCGTTCTTCTCTCAGAAGCTCGAACTCGACCCAGGAACGCCGTGGATCGACGTCCAGCGCACCTGCAGAGAACAGCAGTACGCCCAGGGCCAGTTGGGGATAGGACCGCAGCAGCGAGCGCCCCTCCCACAACGAGCGGGAAGATGTCTTGGTCTCGCGCCAGATCCACCGGCCGCGGTACGAGTACAGCAAGTCGGGTACGGCCAGGACGACGACGTCGACCTCGGGCACATACGCGGTCACCCGGTGCTGGACGAGAACCTTCTCGCTCTTCCCGATCCCGTTCAGCGGACAGAGCGACCGGTGCTCCTCCATCATGCGCACCGCGACGCCCGTGAGCGAAGCGTCCAGATCGAAGCCCGCAGGCATCGAGGACGCGTCGGGCGTCGGCAGGTCGCGGCAGCCCCGGGCCGGGGAAGCCCCATGCCGCTCGTTGAGCAGGGCGTCCACGGCCCGGCCCCGGCGTGCTCCGTCGTTCTCCTGCGTGAGGTCGTCCAGATACAGCTGCCGTACGAGGTGGTACTGGGCGGGGCATTCGCCGTGCAGCCGCAGGTCCCAGGCCGAGACCGAACGCCGGCTGCGCGTCGGCGCCGCAGCAGACGCACCCCACAGGCCAGGAGTGCGGCGAACCGACGAGCACTGGCTGAGCGCCTTGCACTCGACGCAGCTCGCCCCCGGTCGTGTACCGACTCCGGTCGCGACCGCGCGAAAGGCGGGGGCCGCGTCGGCCGCGAATCGCTCACGCACCACGTCCTGGCTCCAGTCGAGCAACGGGGTGACGCCGCCGTCCGCACAGCCGAAGTCGAACACCCGGACGTGGTCCGGCAGTCGGCTGCCAGAACTGGCGGTTTCCGGCGGTTCGGTTCCGCGACGGCGGCGTGGCGTGGGCTCGCCCTGTGCCATGACGTACGCGATGGCCGCCTTCTCCGCGGCGGCCCGGTCGGGCTTCGCTCGGCGGAGTGAGGGGATCCACAGGTCCCGTACGGAACCGTCGGCGGAGGCGTACTGGCGGCCCCAGGCCGTGTGCTCGTACTGCCCCGCTCCTCGCGCGTCCAGGACCTCCCGTCTCTCGGTCCGCACCGTCCAGCTCAGCCGGACCGGCTCGGTCGGGGGGAGCCCGGCCTCCCGTGCCGCCCGCTGCTCCACGCCGCGGGCTGCGACGTACCGCTCGAACACCTCGACGGTCCATGCCGACAGGGCGGGATGAGGAGGCGCGCTGCGACCGCGAACCGGTCCACGGTTCTGGCGCAGTTCATCGAGCACCCGCTGGACTGACCAGCCCTCGTGCTCCCACAGGTCGAGTGCGGCGAAGAGAGGTCCCGGTCCGAAGTCCTCGACGGGAGAGGGACGAAACGGCACGGGCGGATCGGCCACCAGCAGCGGCCGCGCAGCCGTGCGCAGATGTGTGGGGCAAGCCGTCGGGTCAGGGCGGGCCATCCGGGAGCTCACCTTGATCAGCCAGCCGTGACCGGCGGTCCCTGGCGGAGTCTGCATCGTTTCCCCTGGTGAGGGCGGGCATCGGAAGGGATCTACTCGGAAGCGTCGAACACCGAGTACACACCCAGCATGGCACACATCTGTGAACTGAGTCCATGAACGCATCATCATCTTGTTCATTCACGGTACGCTGATGGCCGCCAGACAGTGCAGGCGTACAGAGGGGCGCAGCGATGGACGCGGGTTCACAGGGGATCCGGAAGGGCGAAGTCGTCGGCGGGCGCTACAGGTTGGCCGAGCCGATCGGAAAAGGGGGCATGGCCCAGGTCTGGCGCGCCACCGATCTGGTGACGGGGCGAGACGTCGCTGTCAAGTTCCTGCGCCCCGATTCCGAGGACCTTCAACAGCTCGACACGCACGAGCGGCTGGCCGAGCTCGATATGCTCCGCGCCCGGTTCCGTCGCGAGGGGATCCTTCTGGGCCGCTTGGACCATCCCGGCATCCCCGAGCTGTACGACCAGGGGTCGCACCAGTCCATGCCGTATCTCGTGATGCGTCTCGTGACAGGCGCGACGCTTCACAAGTTCCTCGGCCTGCACGCCCCGCTGCCCCTCAGCGTCGCGGTCGCCGTGGCCGTGTCGACGGCGGACGCCCTGGCCTGCGCCCACATGCTTCCCGTCGTGCACCGGGACCTGAAGCCGCAGAACATCATGATCTCCGAGGAGGGCATCGTGGCCCTTCTGGACTTCGGCATCGCCAAACCGCTGGGCGTCGGCGTCACGCACTACACGAGGCACGGTTCGACGCTCGGCAGTCGCGGCTATCAGGCGCCCGAACAGATCCTGGAGAAGGAGCCCACCACGCGCACGGACATCTACGCCTTCGGTTGCGTGTGCTACGAACTCTTCACCGGCCGACCGCCCTTCACCATGGAAGGGACGAAAGGGCTGATCGAACAACATCTGCACCAGGACGCACTGGCGCCGAGTCTGTATTCCGCCGGCATTCCCGAGGCTCTGGACCGACTGGTGCTCGACATGCTGGCCAAGGACCCCGAGGAACGCCCCATCATCGATGAAGTCCTCGACGTCCTAAGCCCGTTGGCGCCGCGCCCGGGTGATCCAGAACCGCGGCCCAGGCTGCACCCCGACCCGACCTCACCCCTGCGGCATCCGCAGGACAGACCGTCCGAACAGCGGCCCCGAACGCCCCCCGCGCCCGTCTCCTGCGCGGACGCGGAGTGGCTGGACGCACGAGCCGTCGAGCGGCTCTGCGACCAGGCCGAGCGCGAGATCCTGGAAGGCGATCCGGACGAAACGGTCCGCCACCTCGCAGAGCTCGCCGACCGAGCGCGCACCGAGTGGGGGTCGCGGCGTCCCCTGGTTCGCCGGATCTGGGAGCTGGCCGCCGAAGGGCTTCGTCTGACCGGGGACTGCGGTGGCGCGGCCCGGCTCTACCAGGACATCAGCGAGGAGCTCGTCCACGGTGAGGGTCTCCAGGAGCGTGCGGATCGCGCGGTGCTCCGGCTTCGCGTCGCGGAGTGCCGCCTCGCGTTCGGCGAGATCGAGGCGGCGATCCGGGCCATCGAGGAGGCCGGGCGCACTGCTGCCGGACTCCCCGCGCTCCTGGCCGCCCGCGTGGAAGAGGTCCGACGTGAGGTGGACCTGGACGTCACCGAGCGGCTCGCGGACCCCGGCACAGCTCAGGTGTGAGAGCGCCCGCTCTCACACCTTGCCGGACAGACGTCCCGCAGCCAGCTCGTCACTGAGGTCACGCACCAGACCGGCTCCGAGGAGGCTCAGCCGTGTGACGAGCTTCTCGAACGCAGCCACCTGCCGGAACGCCTCGCTGTACTGCTGCTGCTCCGCCAGCGGGACCTGTCGCACCTGAAGCTTGCGTACGTCCACACGCGAGGAGCTCGACGCATGGGTACCGGCCTGACGAGCGTTGGCGGGAGCGCGCAGGGAGCCGGCCAGGAACCAGGCGTCCAGTTGGTCCGGATGCACGCGCAGCGCGTGCAACTGCGGCCCGAGAGCCATCGGCCGGCCTTGGTGCACCCAGGCGGAGAACGCACGCGCCACGCCCGCGACCACGACATCTCCCGATTTGGCCATGACGGCTCCCGCGGCGTCTGCGTCGGCCGTCGACAGCCAGGTCCGGGGCTCGCCGTCCAGGAGCAGGTCGGGGATGGTGAGCAGGGAGACACCGCTGTCGTCGGGCCGCCCCTCGCAGACCGTTCCGTCGGCGGGTTGTTGTCCCGAGCGCAGCGTGAGCGCGCCTGCCCGCGCGAGTTCGCCCACGGTCGTGGTGGGCTGTGCCCCAGCCTCGTCGTCCCACACGTGCAGGGTGGCCAGACGTCCTCCCGTGCCGCCGAGATCCGCGACGAGACGCCCGAACTCGCTCCAGGAGTCCATCAGCCGAGGCCCCTCGCCGAGGGTTCCAGGAGTGACGTGGCGGCCTGGGGTGAGGTCGACCTCGTCGTCGAGGAGGTCGATGACGGGAACGGCGGCGACGCACTCGGGCAGGATCCGCGGCGCCGAGCCCGCATTCGCGACCCCTGCCGCACCGCTCCCGCCGGTCGCCCCGACCGCCGTGACCGCGGACCGGACGAAAGCGCCGAGCGCGTCCCAGTCCGGCATGGAGTCCCGGGCAGAGGCCCGCGGGAAGCGCGAGGCTCCGTCGACGAGCAGCAGTTCGCCCGAGCCCTGTGGGGTCTCATCGGCGGCGGGCATCCGGAGCACCCAGAGCTGCAGGGAGACACTGTGGGGAGGCGCGCTGCCGGCTGGCAGCGCCACGACGGCCCTCAACAACCCGGTACGAAGCAATGACCCCCGAATACGGCGCCCCGCCCTGCGCGTCGCCACTGCGGGCGGGAGCAGGACCACAGCCGTACCTCCGGGACGGAGCCGGGCGAGGCAGTGCTGGACCCAGGCGAGCTCCGGCTCGGTGCGCGGAGGCATGCCATGCGCCCACCGCGCGTCCGTGGCGAGTTCTTCGTAGCCCCAGTCACGCTCGTTGAAGGGCGGATTGCACAGCACGAGATCCGCTCGTACGGCGGCGAAGGGGTCGGTGCGCAGTGAGTCGCCGACCTCCACTCGCGCGGTCACATCGGTCCCTGCGGGTCGCGGCGTCAGCGCCAGACGGGCGTCCGCGAGAGCGGCGAGTACCGGATCGCTGTCACAACCCGTCAGTGCGGCCGACGAGCCGACCGCGCCGACCGCGGCCAGTAGATGCCCTGTCCCGCAGGCAGGGTCGAGAACAGTGAGGACGCGGCCGTCCTCTCCAGCGGGCCTGGCCCTGACCCGGAGTGCGAGGTCAGCCATGAGCGCGGCAAGCGGTTCAGGGGTCGTGCTGATCTGGCGCACGTTGACATCCAGCCAGCGCCCCAGCAGGAACTCGAAGGTCTCGGCCGGGCCTTCGCGCTGTCCGAGCTCCAGCGTCTGCGCGACGAGTTCCCGCGCCCGTTCCGACAGGCCGGTCAGATCATCAGGTGCCTCGCGCTCTACCGGCGGCCGACTCATCAACCGCCCGGCGGTGGCGATCGCCAGCCCCGTCTCGTCCCGGCTGCCGAGCGCCTCGAACTGAGGCCACAGCCAGTCACGGCCCGCGGCGTTCCTGAGCTTGTTGTTGTCGCGCAGCCACGCTTCGATCTCGGTCAGGGAGAACTGTGGGCTCACGTCCGTGCCGCCGATCCGCTGCGGAAAGGACTCGTGCCGTCGGCGCCAGTTGCTCACCGCGGCTCGCCCTACTCCGGCGAGACGCGCGATTTCGGCCAAGGTCACCGGTACGGCGCGTGACGACGTCATCAGATCTCCCAGGCGATACGGATCGAGAGTGGAATCCCAGCTCTCCAGCTGCACATGAAACAAGCCACACAGTCCCGCCCTGGAAACCACCCTACTACGACCGTTGACTTTGTTCACAGACCCCAATCGCGGAGAAACCGCACATCGTTTGGGCCTACGATCACTTCCGCACGCTCCGGCTGACCATGCCCGGGAGGGAAGATCATGGACCCCGTCCGCGAAGGAACCGTACTCGGAGAGCGTTACAGGCTGGAGCATCCGCTGGGCCGAGGAAGCATGGGGCGCGTCTGGTACGGCCGCGACCTGCACCTCGGTCGGCCGGTCGCCGTCAAGACGGTGATCACGGACGCGGCCGTGCTCGCGGACTCACGAGAGCACGACCGTCTCCAGCAGCGCTTCGCACGCGAGGCACGAGCCGCGGCCACGCTGGACTGCTCCAACGTGGCGACCGTCTACGACGCCGACATCACGGGCGACCTGCGCTGGCTCGTGATGCAGCTGGTCGAGGGGGAAACACTCGGTACGGTCCTGGGTGAGCGGGAACGGCTCGACGTGGCCTCTGCCTCCGCCGTGGTGGCGCAGATCTGCTCGGGACTCACCGCTGCCCACGCTGCGGGACTCATCCACCGGGACCTCAAACCGGAGAACGTGATGATCCGCCGCGACGGCGTGGTGAAGATCCTCGACTTCGGTCTGGTGAAGCTGGCAGCGGACGACGGCCCCGCGCTGACCACGACGGGCCAGCGCCTAGGCAACCTCCTCTATGCCTCACCCGAGCTGCTCTCCGGGTCTCCCGCTCCGGACACCCGCAGCGATCTCTACAGCGTCGGTTGCCTGCTGCACCACCTCCTGGCCGGCACCCCGCCGTTCCCCTCGGAGAACCCCATGGCGCTCCTGAACGGCCATCTGCAGGGTCGCCCGCCGACCTTCACCGAGCAGGGCGTGGACGTACCGGACGGAATTCAGGCACTGGTGTCGTCGCTGCTGGCCAAGGACCGCGAGGACCGCCCGGCCCGCGCGGCGGACGTCTACGGCGCGCTCGGCCCTTGGCTGCCCACCCCGTCCCCCGCCGCAGACCTGCGCCGATTCGCCCCGGAGGACCCTCGGCGCCCGTTCGTACTGCCCCAGGGCCCGTACCCCACGTGATCGACCCGTCACAGCACGGGCGAGAATGGGTGAACAGGAAACTGGTCGGGCGCGTCGGGACGTCCGTGGGACCCGGGGGTTGGGTGTGACAGGCACGTTCGAACAGCGCTACGAACTACAGCACCGCCTGGGCCAGGGCGGAATGGGTGAGGTCTGGGCCGCGAGGGACCTCCAGCTCAACCGGGTGGTAGCGGTCAAGTTCCTCAGCTCCCGGAGCGAGGGCGCGGATCTGCGGCGTCTGGAGCGGCGCTTCCAGCGGGAAGCCCTGCTCACCGCCCGGATCGGCCATCCCAGCGTGCCGACGGTCCACGAAACCGGTCGCCGCGAGGACAACGGCCTGTTCATCGTCATGGAGCTGGTGAAAGGCAGAACCCTGTCCGCGATGCTCAGAGAACGCGGACCGTTCCCGATCCGGCTTGCCGCAGCGGTCGCCACCCAGACCGCGGACGTGCTGGCGCACGCCCACCGCATCCATGTGATCCACCGTGACCTGAAGCCGTCGAATATCATGCTCACCGACAACGGCACGGTGAAGGTGCTGGACTTCGGAGTCGCCGCCGCGCTGAAGCCCGACGGCGCCCAGTCCCGTCTCACCAAGGCGAACGAGATGCCGGGCACGCCGGGATTCATCTCGCCGGAGCAGGGGGACGGCGGAGACGTCACGGCGCTGAGCGACCTGTACGCGCTCGGCTGCGTGCTGTACGAGATCACGGCGGGGAGGCCGCCGTTCGAGATCGCACGCAACGCTTCGCCTCTCTTCCTCATCTACCAGCACGTCCACGAGAAGCCACCCCCGGTGACCGGCCACCGCAGCGACCTGCCGCCCGCGTTCGCCGACCTCATCATGCGACTGCTGGCCAAGGACCCCACAGAGCGCCCTTCGGCTCAGGAGGTCCAGCACGTCGCCCAGACCTGCCTCCAGCCCCCGTCGGCCGTCCCCGGCCCGCGTTCGTCCCGGCCCGGCCCGCCGCCCGGCTCCGGCGATGCGCCCCACCAGCCCCCCTCCTCGCTCACCGAGGAGATCCGCGGGCTGGCGGATCGGGGCGAGCACGCGAGCGCTGCGGCACTCCTCGAGAGCCACCTGCGCGATAGTCGCCGTCCCCTCGACGACGCGGACCTGATCCCGCTTCGCCTCATGCTCTGCGAGCTGTGGGTCGGCTCGGAGGACTTCACGCGCGCCTACGACGGCTACTTCGCCCTCGGAGGTGCGCTGCGCAGGCACCGCCCGAAGACGGACCGTGACGTGCTTGCATGCCGCGCCGGTGTCGCCCGCTGCCTGGCCGAGCTCGGCCAGACGCCGGAAGCGCTGCATGAGTTCGAGGCGCTGCTCCCGGTTCAGCAGCACGTGTTCGGAGCCGTGGACCGTACGGTCTTCGACGTCAGGTACGAGATCGCCGCGCTGACCGCACGCGGGGGCCGCGTCGAGGCGGCCCACGATCAGCTCGGCGGCCTGGTGGCCGACCAGAAGCGCATCCTGCCAGCCGGAGACGAGCGGCACGCGCGAGCCGAGGCTCTCCTGGGGCGCCTCGATCGCTTACTGAAGACCACTTAGCAAGCAGCACGCTGTGAACTATGTTCACAACATAACTTCTTTGCTAGTGTCCCTGCACGGCAGGATCCCACCGCATGTCCCGTATTGCGTAGGGTCAATGCCGTATGCCAAGTGCATACGAGCCACGAAGGAAGGCCAACAGCATGACGACGCAGGCGGCTCGGCAGGACCGCGGACGGGGCGCGGACGCGTCCGACCGGATCCCCGAGGAGGGGGAGCTGGTCGAGGTACGCGGCCAGACCTGGGGGGTCGCCCGCGTCGAGCCCGCTCCGGCCGCCAGTGGGCGCTCCGCGACCCTCGTCCACCTGCAGTCGGTCGCCGACGGCCGGTTCGGGGACACGCTTTCCGTCATATGGGAGGTCGAGCCGGGGCGCAGGGTCCTGGACCGCGGCTCTCTGCCGGACGCCGCCACCGGCCGCTTCGACCCGCCCTCGCGCCTCGCCGCCTTCCTCGACGCCGTCCGCTGGTCGGCGGTGGCCTCCGCCGACGTCAGGACCCTCCAGGCGCCCTTCCGCTCCGGCGTCGCCGTCGAGCCGTACCAGCTCGAACCGGTCTCCCGCGCCGTCGGCGCCCCACGCGTCAACCTTCTTCTCGCCGACGACGTCGGCCTCGGCAAGACCATCGAAGCCGGCCTGGTCGTCCAGGAACTGCTGCTGCGCGGCCGCGCCCACCGGATCATGATCGTCTGCCCGGCGGGCCTGACCCTCAAGTGGCGCGACGAGATGCACGAGAAGTTCGGTCTGGACTGCACCATCGTCGACTCCGAGCACTGCGCCCGGCTGCGCCGCACGCACGGTACGGCGGCCAACCCGTTCCGTGTGCACCCCCTCACCATCGTCTCCCTGCCCTGGCTGCGCGGCACCAAGGCCCAGCGCCTCCTGGACGAGGTGATCCCTGACAGGGAGGAGACCGGAGACGACGGTGCCCGCCGGCGCCGCTTCTTCGATCTCCTCGTCCTCGACGAGGCCCACCACGTCGCGCCCGCCGCTCCCAAGCAGGTGTACGCCGTCGACTCGCAGCAGACGAAGCTGATCCGGCGGATGGTGCCGCACTTCGAACACCGCCTCTTCCTCTCCGCGACCCCGCACAACGGCTACCCCGAGTCGTACACCGCCCTGCTGGAGCTCATCGACAACCAGAAGTTCGCCCGTGGTGTCGAGCCGGACAAGCAGTCCCGCGATGAGACGGTCGTGCGGCGTCTGAAGGCCAACGTCACCAACCCGGACGGCACGCCCCGCTTCCGCACCCGCAAGACACGCGAACTTCCCGTCGAGTACACGGAGTTGGAGCGCGAGGTGCACGGCCTGCTGGGCAGCTTCGCCGACCTGCGCAAGCGGCGGATGACGCCGAAGGCACGAGGCGGCCGCCGCGCAGCCGACCTGGTCACCCTGCTGCTGAAGAAGCGGCTCTTCTCCTCTCCCGCCGCCTTCCTGCACACCGTCAAGGTCTACCTCTCCCACCTGGACGACACTCAGGGCCGCGCGCGCTCCGCCGCCGCCGAAGTCCCGGACTGGCTGGACGAGTTCGCCGACCTCGCTGCCGAACTAGACGACCTGGGCCTCGCCGACGCGGAGGACGACGCCCTCACCCGCTCCACGAGCCTCACCCCGCAGGAGGACGGCGAGGAGCTGAATCTGCTGCGCCAGATGGAGCGTTGGGCTCTCACGCACGAGGCCGCGGCCGACTCCAAGGCCGACGCACTGATCAACGCGGTCAAGGCCATCTGCCGCCCCGACCGACACTGGACGAACGAACGCGTCGTGGTCTTCACCGAGTACCGCGACACCCAGAAGTGGCTGTTCAACCTGCTCCAGCAGCACGAACTCACGGACGGCGAGCGTGTCGCCGTACTGCACGGCGGCCTCAACGCCGAGCAGCGCGAGCAGATCCGCCTCGGCTTCCAGGCGCACCCCGCCACCGAGGAGGGCAAGGTCCGCATCCTCCTGGCGACCGACGCGGCCAGCGAGGGCATCGACCTCCAGAACCACTGCCACCGCCTGTTCAACTACGACATCCCTTTCAACCCCAACAAGCTGGAACAGCGCATCGGCCGTGTCGACCGCTGGGGCCAGAAGCACGACCCGGAGATCAGCCACTTCATCGGCTCCGGCTGGGAGAAAGCCAAGGCCGGCTCCTACGAGGCCGACCTGGAGTTCCTCTCCCGCGTCGCCCGCAAGGTCGCGCGGATGGAGGAGGACCTCGGCTCGGTCAACGCCGTCATCGCCGACGCCGTACAACGCCGCATGACGGGCGACCACACGCCGGTCGACATCGAGCACGCCAAGGCCAAGCAGATCGCGGGGCGGAAGAACACCGGCGGCACCATCTCCGCCGAGCAGAACGTCACCGCGCAGGCCAAACGTCTCGCCGACCAGTACCAGGAGACGGTCGACACCCTCGGCCTGAACCCGGCCACGATCAAGCGCGTGGTGGACACGGCCCTCGAACTGGACCACCAGCAGCCCCTCGCCCCGCACTACAGCGAGTTCTTCGAGGGCGGTCTGTACGAGGTCCCGCCCCTGTCCGGCACCTGGGAACGCGCCACCCGGGGGCTGGCCCACAAGCTGCGCCCCGCAGAGCAGCGCCCCGTCACCTTCGACCCACAACTCGCCGCGCAAGGCCGGGACGACATCGTCCTCGCCCACCTGAAGCACCCGCTCGTCGCCCTCTCCACCCGGCTCCTCACGGCCGCGGTATGGAACGCGGACAGTGTCGGCCTGCACCGGGTCGCGGCGGTCGTCAGCAACGACCCGAACCTCCAGACCACCCTGGTCTCGGCGTACGCCCGCTACGTCCTCGTGGGCGCGGACGGCACCCGCCTGCACGAGGAGATCCTCTACGCGGGCGGCTGGTTCGGCGACACGGGCCGCTTCCGCCGCTGGGACTCCGTACGCACCCAGGGTGACGCCCTCGCTCGCGCCCTCACCGACGGCACCGAGGCCGCTCCGGGCCTGCGTCAGGAACTCACCGACGCCTGGCCCAAGCTCAAGGACCCTCTCTACGAGTCGCTCGCCGCCCGCGCCCGCGAACGTCGGGCCTCGCTGGAAAGCGCGCTCGCCACCCGGCGCACACAGGAAGAGGACCGCATCAAGGCCACCCTCGACCGCTTCGAGGCCACCCTGCGCGCCAAGCTCAAGGAGGAGGGCGACGACGCCAACGAGCAGATCGCGCTCTTCGGCACCCGAGAGGTGACGACCGCCGAGCAGCGCCAGTACCGCGAGGACCGCGAGCGCTGGCAGGACCGCATCAAGAGCCTCGGAGCCGAGCGCGAACGCGAGCTGGCCACGATCGCCGTCCGCTACCGCGAGCCGCGCTCCCATCTCTTCCCCGTCGCCGTCGTCTTCGTGATCCCCGCAAAGGAAGCCCGCCGATGAGCCCCCGCCCCGCCGCCTCCCGTGGACTCGCCGCCGCCAAGGCCAAGGCGCTCGACGGCCGCGCCCAGCACCAGGAGTGGCTCGACCTCACCGAGGTCTCCGGCCCCTTCCTCACCATGCCGGTCCTGCTCCAGGCGTGGCAGCAACTCGACGCCGTCGAGAAGGAGCAGCGGGCCCGCCTGCGCGCCCACCACGCCGACTGGCAGACCGACACCACGGCCGGCCGCGACGAGTGGGTGGCGTACGTCCTGCGTTCCCTCCTCGAATGGGGCGACGCGCTGAGCCTGCGCCAGGGCGAGGCCGAGGACGTCCCTGACCTGGCCCTGGACCGCTTCAGCCTTGAGGTGCCCGAGCACGGTGTCCGTCTGCGTGCCGACTTCGCGTTGTCCGAGCCGGGTACGGATCTGGCGGCCGAGCCGGACGTCGAGTCGGCGGCGAAGCGTGTCCGCGTGCTCGGTATGACCCTGCCGAGCGGCACCTCCCCCACGGCCCGACCGAACTGGGGCGACGACTGGTCGGCCCCTCCGGCCGACCGCCTGGCCCGCCTGCTCCGCCACCACGACGTCCCGTTGGGCCTCCTGACGGACGGCCGCTGGTGGTGCCTGGTGTGGGCGCCGGTCGGCGGCGTCACGACCACGGCCGTCTTCGACGCCATCGGCTGGAACGAGGCGGCAGAGCGGAATGTGGTCCGCGCCTTCGTCTCGCTGCTGCGCCGCCGTCGCTTCTTCGAGTACGAGGAGCCGGAGACCCTCGTCGGTCTGCTGAAGAAGAGCCTGGACGCGGGCGACGAGGTCACCGACGCGCTCGGCGTCCAGGTCCGCCAGGCGGTGGAACTGCTGGTGGACGCGATCGGGCGGGCGGACGCGCGGTCCATGGAGCAGGGGGCACCGGGCCTGCGCGCGACGGGAGTCGAGGCAAGTGAGGTCTACCGGGGCGCGGTCGCGGTGATGATGCGCGTCGTCTTCCTTCTCTTCGCCGAGGAGCGGGGCCTGCTCCCCGCGGACAACGAGGTGTACGCGAAGTCGTACTCGGCACGCTTCCTGCGTGCGGAGCTGAAGTCCCGGGCGGACGCGGAGGGCGAGGCGTCCCTGGAACACACGACGGCGGCCTGGCACCGCCTGATCGCGCTGTTCCACGCCGTCCACGGCGGTGTGGAACACCCGGATCTGGAGCTGCCGGCCTACGACGGCTCGATCTTCGACCCGGACAAGTACCCGTGGCTGGAGACGACTTCACCACTGCTGCCCATCGACGACCGCACGGTCCTGCACATGCTCCAGGCCGTGCAGGAAGTCCACGTCGGCACCGGCAAGCAGCGCGAGACGCGCACGCTGAGCTTCCGCGCCCTTGACGTCGAGCAGATCGGTTACGTGTACGAGGGTCTGTTGTCGTACGACGGTGAGCGCGCCGTCGAGACGATGGTCGGCCTCATCGGCCCGGCAGGCATGGAGCACGAGGTGCCGTTGGCCGAGCTGGAGTCGCTCGCGGCTTCGGTGCGGGACGTCAAGTCGCTGGCCAAGAAGATCCACGACACGTGGAAGGAACCGAAGCCACCGGCGAGCGTGGCGAGGCTGGAGAAGCTGCTGCTTCCGGTGAAGGGGGAGGCCGAGGCGGAGGCACGGCGGCGGCTGCAGGCCGCGTGCCGGGACGCGGCACTGACGGAACGGCTCCTTCCGTTCTTCGGGCTGCTGCGGCCGGACCTGCGGGGCCTGCCGGTGGTGATTCCGGCGGGCTCACTGTTCGTGACGGAGTCGTCGCTGCGGAAGAACACGGGCACGCACTACACGCCGAGGACTTTGGCGGAGGAGGTCGTACGGCACGCGCTGGAGCCGCTGGTGTACGAGCCGGGGCCGCTCCAGACGGCGGACGAGAAGGCATGGGTGCCGAAGACTGCCGAGCAGATCCTTGAGCTGAAGGTCGCGGACATCGCGATGGGGTCGGCGGCGTTCCTGGTGGCGGCCTGCCGTTACCTGGGAGACCGGCTGATCGAGGCGTGGGCTCGGGAAGAGCGGGCGGACGCGGTCGCCTATCGGGCGGGGCGCGCCGTCGACGCGGTGACGGCTGCGGACGCGGAGTCCGACCCGGTGGTGATCGAGGCACGGCGCCAGATCATCGAGCACTGCCTGTATGGGGTGGACATCAACCCCATGGCTGTGGAGATGGCGAAGCTGTCGCTGTGGCTGGTGTCGATGGACCCCGAGCGGCCGTTCACGTTCTTGGACGACCGGCTGGTGGCGGGGGATTCGCTGCTGGGGGTCACGTCGCTGGAGCAGTTGCAGGCCGTGCACCTGGATGTGGAGCAGGGTGACCTGCTGGGTGCGGCGGCGGAGGCTGACCGGCTAGTGGGCGAGGTCGTCGCTACGCGGCATGCCATCACGAAGATAAAGGGGGACGGGCCGGAGGCTCTGGCGGCGAAGCGGGAGCTGCTGCGGGAAGTACGGGAGAAGACGGCCAAGCTGCGGCTGGTGGGGGATCTGATCGCGGGGGCTGCGCTGGCTACTTGTGCTTCGGGACGGGTGGCTTGGTACGAGGAGGACGGGGGCGAGCGGGTTCGGGATCTGTTTCCGGTGGCGGCTCGGGGGGCGCGAGATGTGGTGGCCGTGCCGGAGGCTGAGTTTGAGGACTCAGAGGTGGTGGCTGAGGCTCGGGCGCAGGCTCGGGAGTGGCTGGCGAGTGAACTTCCGGAGGGGGGAATGCGGCGGGTGCCTGTGCATTGGCCGTTGGAGTTTCCGGAGGTCTTCGCAAAGGCGGGTGGGTTCGATGCAGTGGTTGGAAACCCACCATTCGTCACCGGCCGAGACCTCACGTCCAGCTTCGGCTCCGGCTATCGCGAGAATCTTGTAGAGCATCTTGCGGCTGGCGTACGAGGAAATGCGGATCTCGTCGCATACTTCGAGTTGAGAATCCATCAACTTCTGCATAGCCGGGGGCAGTCAGGAGTAGTAGCTACAAATTCGCTGGCACAGGGAGTATCGCGCGCCGTTTCCTTGGATCAGTTGGTATCGTCTGGGGTGCACATCAGGAGGGGCATCCGCAGTGCCCGATGGCCGGCCAAGTCCGCCGACGTTGAGTACTGCGCTATCTGGACTAGTGTTGCCCCAGTGGGACTCGATACCACCTTCGTACTGGACGGCAAAAAAGTGCATGCCGGAATCACGGCAGCCCTCTACCCTAAATCAAGAATTTCCACCTGGGGCGAGCCATTGGTTTGCAACCAAAACCTTTCATTCGTCGGCTCAAAGCCTCTCGGAGAAGGATTTGTGATTGATGAGCCGACCGCACTGGCCTGGATTGCACAGGATCCGAAGAATCAACACGTACTGTTCCGCTATGTAAATGGAAAGGAATTCAACGCCCACCCCGATCAGATCGGTAACCGCTGGATCATAAATTTCAAGGACATGGACGAGGCCCAGGCCAGGAGATTCACGAAGCCATTCGCCCGTGTCGAGAAGGAGGTAATGCCTGACCGGCAAAGGCGCAAGCGCGATGGAACCTTCGTAGTGGGTGATAAATTCGCCCGCCGCTTCTGGGAATACGAGCGCCGTAGAGATTCACTCTACGAACGCATCGCCCCTCTACAGAGGGTCATCGCGATGACGCAGACAAGCAAGACTCTTGCACCCGCACTTGTGGCGAACGGTGTGGTATTCGACCAAAAAGTCGTGGTATTCGCATCCGACGACCCGGCCTTGTTCGCCTTCCTTTCATCCTCTATGCACTATTGGTGGGCGCTGCTGAGTGGTGGCACGCTCAAAACAGACGCCAGTTACACACCGACCGAGATTTTCGAGAAGCTTGTGCGACCCAATTCGACTCTTAGACTGCGCGAATTGGGAATCCAACTTGACAAGCATCGTCTTGAGTTGATGCAACGCCGCGGAACCGGCTTGACTACCACCTACAACCTGATCCACGACGAGACTTGCCAGGACTCCGACATCGTACAACTACGAAAAATCCACGAGGTAATCGACAAAGCAGCTGTCGAAGCCTACGGCTGGCACGACCTCTTGGACGAGACGGGTGCGACGCCACCTGCCGACGCAACACACTCGACTTTTCCGCTCGACCACGGGTTCCACGAAACCGCCCAGGGCACCCGCTACACGATCGGCCCCCTCGTCCGCACCGAGATCATCGACCGACTCCGCCAGCTCAACCACCAGACCTACGCCGACGAAGTGCTTCTCGGGCTGCACAAAAAGCCGAAAAAGCACCCGGACATGCCCTCGCCCTCGCCCGAGGCGTACCAGAAGAAGGCTGAACAGAGCAAGAGGTCCGTAGTGGTCGACTTCGAGGACGACGGGCTCTTCCGGCCCGAGGGAACCATCTTCTGAGCGAGCCCGTCGCCCACACCGGCATACGCCAACCTCCGCTCTCCGTGCCTGTGTCCGCTCACAGCCACGGAAAGCGGGACCCCCGCAGCCCAGGCGCACCCCGCCACCGTTCACCCACCGCGAGGCTCCATGTCCCCGTCCGGCATCGCCTTCGACCACCGCCTAGTCCAGACCGCCGTTGTGGGCTATGCGAAGTCCGACCACCCGGTGATCCTCCCCATGGATGCAACCGAACTGGACCGCTGGCGCAAGGCCCATCCCACCTACACCTACTGGTGCGGCATCCAACTGGGCGGCTGCGGTGGTGAGTTGAGCGACAAGCGCTACACGCACAAGGTCTGTCACTTCGCGCATCACCCAAACGCGCCCATCTGCCACCGCACCGCGAACGGCGAGTCCAGTGCTGACCACCTCTTCATCAAGCGCGGGGTGCAACGCCTGCTCACCAAGCAGAAGTTGAGCGGCAAGGTGCAGACGCAGAACCTCGGCACCGGTCCCGGCGACGCCGTCGACGTCCACTTGCCAGGCGCCCGCCGCCGTCTCCGCTTCCAGCTCAGCGGCCTCGACTATCCCGCCTGGCGCCGCGCTGTCGATGACCTTACCGAAGGGGCCGAAGATCTCGACTGGATCTTCGGCCCGGACACCCCCGTCACTCGCGAACTCGCAGGCCGGCACGGCTTCTGCCTCCGCGTCCGCTGCGAGACCGTCGGCGGCGAACGGCACGTTCACATCGGCACCGAAACCCCGGACCGTACAGGCGCGGTCCAGTGGACTCCCCTCGAAGACTGCGTGCTGACGCCAACGGGCCTGACCACTCCGGACGTCGAGGCCATCCATATATCCCGCCCTCGCCCGAAACCGCTCTCCTTCCCCATCCAGGGCAGCCTCGTCTTCACACCCGTTCTCGGAGCCAACGCCCCCACGCACTCCCCCTTCGCCGCCGAGGAGCGTCATCTCCTCGTCGCGGATGTGAAGCCGGTGGACAGCCCCATCGTCCGGGCCCTGCTCTCCCTCCCCGGCGACACTGACGCGCCGCCGGCCGAACACGTCTACCGCGTGCCCGACTCCGCCCGGATGCTCGTTTTGGAGGACGGCCACGGCTGGGCCATCGAGGCCAACCGCTACATGCGCCTCAACGCCCACGACGCCCAGCAAACGGGCCTCTGGAGTCCTCACCCGGGAATGCACCCCGAGCCCGGGCCATCACACGCCTCCATCTCCCGAAGCACCAAGGTTGTCGAGCCGCAGGCCTTTGCCAAGCCGAAGGCCGCCCCCCTGGTCACAACCGCCACGGCCGAACCACCCGCCAAGCCCCGGCCACACACGCACGCCGACCTCGTCACCCAGCTCCGCGACACGTTGGCCGACTTGGCACGGATGCGCACAACGACGACGTGGGCGGCCCTCGCCCGCACGATCGGCTGGGGGCTCTCGAACCTCTCCGACATCGAGCGCCGTAATCTCCTCGTGGAAGTGGACACCCCACTGTCCGAGTACGTCCCTGTCCGCTCGGCGTTGATCCGCCACGACGGGGGGCCACTGCCCTACCTCGGGGACATCCTCCACAGGCTCGGCGTCCCGTTCGCCAAGGACTCGCCTCAGCTCAAGCGGTGGGCCGCCGTCGAGACCGATCGCGCTTTCGCCGCATATGGCCAACCAGCGAGGGCGATGGGGCCCCGACTGGACCTCACGCCACACTCGTTGCCCCAAGGCCAGGTCGCCAAGGCCCTCCGGGCCTGGAAGACGCCACCGGTGACCGCCCCGCCCCGTCGGACCGCGCCGACTGCGACCACCAAGCGGCAAGACGCACGGCTGAGTGAACTCCTGGCCGAACTCAGCGCGTTGCGTCCGAGGCTCAGCAAACCGATCCGTAAGCGAGCCAACAGGGCAATCATGGGGGCGCGTGTGTGGCTCGGTGAACTACCAGTCCAGCGAGTTCCCAGAAGAGCCAAAGCTGCAGCTCAGAGCCGGGCGCACCACATCCAGACCCTGCAAAACGCTCTCAAGGACGCCCGTAAGGACATCGCAGAAGCGGATTCCCTCTCTCGTCACCAAGATGAGCAGCGGAAAACGACAGAGCCCCTGACAGAAGCCTTGTCACCTGCTACCCCCTGGCAGGGTAGCCCGCACCGTCTCACTCTGTAAGTGGATCGCTACACAGCGATGCCCTTCGGTGGCCCAGCCTCACGGCCCGCCACCCCCACCAAGCGGAGTTCGACAAAGTGCTGCCCTCCCCCACCCGCCTCATCGAGCAACTGCTGCGACTCCTGTGGCCCTCGTCCGGACACCACCGACGGTCCACAACGGCGCCGAGGCCCACACCCGCGCCCGAGACCCACCCCGGCCCCACGCCGAAATCCCGCCCCCATCCCCACACCTACTTGCTGCGAGGAGAAGACAACGCCCTCGTCCGCCCCTACCTGACCGCGCACACCGCCTACAGCACGCAGGTGACGGCATGATCAACCCCGCCCCCACAACAACCGCCACCGCCCCCACCACCATCCCCACTCCCACCCACCACTTCAGAATCCAGCTCAGCTCCACCCGCCGAGGCGCCCGCCTCCTCGTCGAGCAGCAGCTCGAAGACTGGGGCTTCCCCCGCACCACCCCCGCCACACGCGCCCTCGTCGCCATCACCGCCGAACTCGCCGCGAACGCCATCACGCACGGCCACACATCCGGTCGGGACTTCGAGGTACGGCTGCTGCTCTCGTCCTCACACGCCCGCGTCGAGGTGAGCGACACGCGTCCTGATCGGATTCCCCCACCACCGGCTGCCCTCGGCGGCACGCCCGGACCGGACTCGACAACTTTGGCCGAATCCGGTCGCGGTCTGCTTCTCGTCGAGGCCCTCGCCGACCGCTGGGGCTGCGATCGGCGAGATCAGTACGTCAAGACCGTCTGGGCCGAGTGCGCCCCCACTCCCCCAGCCGACAGTCCCTGACTCACTCCACGTCCCAGCCCCGGTCGACCCGCCAGCGGGCGAAGGCCGCCGTCTGGTGCCGGAACGTGTCGAGGGCATCCCACAGGGCCCGTTCCGGCCCTGCGTCCGGGCGGTAGTCCTCCGGTCCGACGACCTCCTCCAAGACCAGTTCGCCAGTCGCGTACTGCCGGACGACCGACCGATCCCGCTCCGAGGTGTGCATCAGGCTCAGCGTGCTGTCCAGCCGCATAACAGC
This sequence comes from Streptomyces sp. NPDC107538, assembly GCF_055657445.1. Taxonomy (NCBI): domain Bacteria; kingdom Bacillati; phylum Actinomycetota; class Actinomycetes; order Kitasatosporales; family Streptomycetaceae; genus Streptomyces; species Streptomyces sp. NPDC107538. Next base: position 133,536 of record NZ_JBVKAY010000004.1, read on the forward strand.
CTGGCGGGACAGCGTTCGCACGCGGTCCGCGGCCTCGTCGGCCTCCTCGACGTACGGGCGGCCGAAGGAAAGCGTCACGCGATCGGGGGCGGCGAACGTGACGTCGCTGTACGTCAGAGCGTCCCCCTGCTCCACGCCGGCGCAGTCGTAGCAGAGGCGCAGAATCTCGAACAGATCGTGGATGGCCTCCTCGAACACCACGGCCTGGACGGGAAAGTCGAACAGTCGGTGGCTCAGGTACAGGTGCGCCTCGTCCCTGCGCTCCAGGGTGAGGGCATTGAGTAGTTCCTCTGGCGTCATCCGCTCCTGCGAGCACAGCGCACGCATGACGGCCTCCGCTCCCGATTCGCCCCTTGAGGGGTACACGAGTGCCGCCACCGGGTCCTCGTGCTCGGGGCAGTACAGATCCCCGTCATCGTCACCGACGTCGAATCCCTCGCGCGCGCCGTCACACACAGGGCACAGCCCGTCCCTCCTGCCGCCCTGGATCGTCCACACGGTCTCGCTGCGTTCCTTCGACAGCACCCGCCATCCGCCCCGCTCAAGGAAGGCGGCCACGCGCTGCTCGGGCACCTTCCTGAACGTCTTGATCTGATCGCCGGTCACGCTCTGCACCATGGCCTCCGCCTGTACCGTTCGTCTCACATCGCTGCGCCAAAAGACCCTTGCAGCTTGTGTGAACTAAGTCAACGGACATACGCTCTCGCCTCATGGCCGCTCCAACCAAACCCGTGAGATTCCGTTCCCTCCGCCGCAGGTGGTTCGAGGACCGGACAGAGGAGCTGGCGATCCGCCTGGAACACCTGGCTCCCGCCATCGCCGGCAACCTCCCCGAAGACCTTGGCCCGTACGACCTCGTCGCCGCCACCGTCCTCGCCCGGCTCGCCCAGGCCGACATGGAGCGGCAGGAGATCGCCTACGTCGTCGGCGACCTGGTCAGACTGGCCGGAGCGCGCGGCGTTCACGAGCCGCAACGCGTGGGCGAGGTCGAGGAGTTGTGGCTCGCGCTGAGGAATCCGACCGAACGGCTGCTCCAGTCATGGTGGCGTGAGCCCCTCGGCGAAGGACTCCTCGCCCGCTGGGCGCAGTCCAGGGCCGAGAAGGTGGGCTGGCCGCGCGTGCACCAGGAGTTGCGCGAGCGCTGGGGCGTGGACAGCGACGGCATCTGGCGGCGTGGGCTGGTGCCCGAGGAGGGGCCTGGCGACGACGACTGGTGCGGGTACTTCGAGTACCTGGAGGCACATACCCACGGCCGGGAAGCCGAGTTCGCCAAGATAGTCCTCACGCGATTCGACGGGCTGGCCGACGAGATCGAGGCGTACGCCTCCGAATGCGCCGCCGAACTCGCCCGCGTCCCCCACCTCATGCTCGTCCACCGGGAGCGTGCTCTCGCCGAGGCGCTCACCACCGTCATCGAGGGGAATCTGGAAGCCGGTGGCGACACGCTGCCGCCCGACCTCCGGGCGAACTCCGAGTCGATACGCGACGCGGGCCGGGCCTACCTGCGCTGGCTGAAGGACGCGTTCATCCCCCGGCTCACCCCACTGGAGCACGCCCACCTCGCCCTCGACTCGCCGGAGAACGCCCGCTGCGAGGCGTACCTGCGGCAGTACACGGAAATCTGGTGTCCCGAGGGGGACTCGGCACTGCCCACACTGGTCTTCACCGAGGAGGACTACGCACCACTGAAGCCCGCCGGACGACCGCGCGCGGTCGTCCCCGAGTGGATGGGGATGGTGGCCAAGGTGTTCTCGGAAGCGGGACAGCACGGCTGGACAGGCACAGTCGGGTCGCAGCCCTGGTGGCTGTACGTCGTCGAGGGCGGGCTGGAGTCGGCGGCGGCGCTCCGGTTCAAGCACGACGGCGCGGTGCGTATCGGTCACCGGACAGTCGACGACCCGCACGACATTCTCATCGGTTTTCCCGCCACGGACCCGGACGCGCAGAACCTGATCATGCGGTTCCGCTACGACGAGGACGACGCCCACCAGATGTGCGAGCTGCTGGTTCTCTCACGCACCGGCCGCGCCCAACTCGGCTTCCTGGTAAGGGATGCGAGTGGGGCGTACCGGATGCTCAGAATGGTCAGTGTGGCGCTGCCGCCGGCGTTGCGCGAGTCCATGCGGGGCAAGGCGCTGCAGGCGTTGGACGCCATGACGGGTGGCGACGTACGAAGGCTCGCGGTCCTCATCGCGCCCCAGCCCGATGCGGCTGACGCGTCGGTCGGCACCGCCCAGGAGGTCGCCGAAGCCGAACAGGCTGCCCTCTTCGACGCCGGCCTCTTCCCGCGGGGAGACACCCTCTTCTGACCAGCCACACGATGAGACCGTCGTGAACTCAGTCAATGCATGAGATCCTCTTCCTGGGTGCCGCGTGCTGCCGTGCCCCCGGTAGCCTCACCCCATTGGCTCCCCGCAGGAAAGGGCCCGATCACCATGCCGTCCCAGCCCGCCGCCCCTCAGGGCGTGCCGCACCCCTTCGACGACGTACCGCAGACGTTCCTGCCCGGTGACTCGTACGACGTGCGTGGCGGCCTGGTGAAGTACATCAGCCGGGATCTCCTCGGGCCCTGGGACGGGGACACCGAGGAGCTTCCGCCTCGGTCCGCCGGTCCGCGTGACCGCTACCTCGTGGGCATGCTGGGGCCTCGTCCCGAAAGCAGCGACACCGCCACCCAGATCGCGCGAAACGCCGCCCAGAACGCCGATGTCGAACCGGGCAGCGACGACGGGAAGGAGGAGGGAGGACCTGAGGAGCGCCTCACACCGCAGGCCTCGGGGCGGATCTGGGCCTCCTCGATGGGGCTGTCGTTCGTGGTGCCCGCGTCGATCGGCACCCTCAGCGTGACGGCGAGCTGGGGGCGCTACTCCCTCACCAGCGGCCTCACCGACGACGGGCGTACGGCCCAGGTCTGGGGGCGCGAGCCCGTGCGGCACCCGTGTGACATCGACGTGACCCGGACCGGAGACCAGAGCCGGGTACTGGAGGGCGACGAGTCCGCGGGCGTCTTTCTGGACGTGCAGGTGCGCGAGCGGGCCACGCGTGCGGGCGGGGAGGACCTTCGGGTCGTGGAGGTCGCGCTCGTCAACCGGCTGCGGGAGGGCGAGTCGGAGCGACGGGACGCCCAGTGGCTGTTCCAGACCGGGCTCACCGTCACCGCCTTCCCCGACGACCGGGCCGCCGTGTTCCTGCCCATCGACGACCCGCTGGACCCCGGTTCCGGGGGGAGCTCCGAGGACGTGGAGGAGCGGCGGCTGCGGCTGCTGTACCGGGACAGCCTGCGGCACGCCGTCGGCCGCAACGTGGCGGTGAAGGTGGACGTGCGCAAGGGCGAACGGCGAGCCCACCGGCTGGCCACCACCTGGCTGCCGGAGTACGACGTACCGGGCACGTCCGCACCCACCCCCGCCGAGCAGCCGCTCCTCGAAGGGCTCGAACTCGGCATGGACGAGTTGGCTGCCCTGGCCGTGCCCGCGCGCCGCAAGGAGCTGGCCGCCGCGCTGGCCCCGCTGTCGGACGGTTATAGCGCCTGGCTGGACGAGCAGCGTCGGAAGGCGCAGGGGCTGCCCGAGGATCTCCGGATCGCCGCCGAGACCGCCATCGACCAGGCCGTGGACGTCTGCCACCGCATCGCGTTCGGCATCGACGCGCTCTGCGCGGACAAGGACGCGCTCGAAGCGTTCCGGTTCGCCAACCGGGCGATGGCGCTTCAGCGGCGGAACACCGCCATCGCCGGGCTGCGGGCCGGCCAGGAGGGTGTCTCGTACCAGGAGGCCCACGAGACGGTGCGTGCCGAGGGCAAGAAGGCGGCGAGCTGGCGGCCGTTCCAGATCGCCTTCGTCCTGCTGAACGTGGCCTCGCTGTCCCGGCCCGGCCACCCGCATCGTGGGACCGGGCGCGAGGCCCTCGTCGATCTGCTGTTCTTCCCCACCGGTGGTGGCAAGACCGAGGCGTATCTGGGCCTGGCCGCGTTCACCTTCGCGCTGCGGCGGTTGCAAGGCACCCTGGGCCGTGGGCTGGAGGCACGGGACGGCGGTGAGGGCGTCGGTGTGCTCATGCGGTACACACTGCGACTGCTGACGGCACAGCAGTTCCAGCGGGCAGCCGCGCTGGTCAGCGCGTGCGAGGTGCTCCGGCGCGAGGAGTTCAAGCAGGATGCCCGGTGGGGCGAGACGCCGTTCCGGATCGGCCTGTGGGTCGGGAACTCCGTGTCGCCGAACTGGTTCTCCGAGGCGCAGGAGCAGATCGCGGGCGCCAAGGAAAGTTCGAGTGACAAGCATGCGCGGGTCATTCAGGTGCTGAGCTGCCCATGGTGCGGAGAGGGTCTGACCGCCCACTCGAACATGGACTACGACGCCGACCGGCGCCGTGTGCTGCTGTACTGCCCCCGCGGCGAGGGCGAGACCCGCTGTCCCTTCTCGCGCCGCTCGGCGCCCGGCGAGGGCATTCCCGTGATCACCGTGGACGAGGAGATCTACCGACTGGCCCCGGCGATGGTGATCGCCACCGTGGACAAGCTGGCGCAGCTGCCGTGGAACGGGTACGCGGGGCTGCTGTTCGGGCGGGTCACCGAGTGGTGCCCCCGGCACGGCTACCGTCACGACGACCTCGACGAGCGCACAGGCTGCGGCAGCCGGCACAACAAGAAGGGGCTGCTGCCCGCGGTGACCGCACGGCCCGTGACCCGGCTGCGGCCGCCGGACCTGATCATCCAGGACGAGCTGCACCTGATCTCCGGTGCGCTCGGCACAACCGTCGGTCTCTTCGAGGCCGCCGTCGACCAGTTGTGCAGCTGGGCGTACACGGACGTGGAAGGGCGCCGACAGGAAGTGGGGCCGAAGATCGTCGCGTCGACGGCCACCACCAAGCGGGCGGCGGAGCAGGTGCGCGGGGTCTTCGGACGGCAGGTCGCGGTGTTCCCCCCGCAGGTCCTGGACATCTCCGACACGTTCTTCTCACGCCAGACCGAGGTGAGCCGTACCTCCCCCGGCCGCCGCTACCTCGGCGTCTGCGCCCACGGCACGCGGTTGAAGGCAGCAGAGATCCGGGTCGCCGAGATCCTGCTGCTCGGCGCGCAGCAGCAGTTCGATGACTACGGCCTGCCCGCGGATCCGTACATGACGCTCGTCGGCTACTTCAACGCCACCCGTGAACTCGCCGGTATGCGCCGCTACATGGACGACGACATCGCCACCCGGGTCCGGATCAACGGCAGTCGTAAGGGACACGACACGATCGCGAACCGCATCGTCACCAAGTCGGGAATGCTGACCGTCCAGGAGCTGACCTCGCGAATCTCCTCCGCCGACATCGGTGCCACGCTGAAGCGGCTGGAGAGTTCCTTCGACCCCGAGCGGGACACGTCCAAGCGGCGCAGGGCCCTGTTCGCGGAGTACGCGGCGGCCCGGCGAGACAAGCGGGATCCGCGGGTGCTGCTGACACCGCTGCAGAAGCAGGCCGTGGACGTCGTCCTCGCCACTTCCATGCTCCAGGTCGGCGTGGACGTCTCCCGGTTCGGTCTGATGCTGGTCGTCGGGCAGCCGAAGAACACCGCCGAGTACATCCAGGCGTCCTCGCGCGTGGGCCGCGACGCGCGCCGCCCAGGCCTGGTCGTCACCCTCTACAACTGGTCCCGCCCCCGAGACCTGGCGCACTTCGAGGACTTCGCGCACTACCACGCCACCTTCTACCGGCAGGTAGAGGCGCTGTCCGTGACACCGTTCACCCGCCGCGCCCTCGACCGGGGCACCGCACCCGCCTACATCGCCGCGCTGCGGCACGCCGCGTACGAGTACTCCCGCAACACCGACGCCCACGACGTCGACCTCAACGGCACCGTCGCCGCGCAGGTGGAGCAGCGGTTCCTGGAGCGGGCGGACCGGGTCGGGGGCGAGCGGGCGCGACGCTACCTGTCCGAGCGCATCACCGCGCTGAAGGACTCCTGGGCCGAGCAGCGCGAGAGCGGCGGCGTACTCGGCTACCGCAAGGAGAAGAGGAAGGACATCCTGGTCACGCCCCTCCTGCACCGGGCCGACGGCTCGCGCTGGGACGAACTCACCGTACCCATGTCGATGCGGGAGACCGAGAACGAGCTCAACCTGCTACTGCCGGGCGGCGGGAACTTCGTGGACCAGGGCACCCACAGTGGGCCCGACTGGCGGTTCGCTCCCGCCGACGACGACACGGACGTGGCGGCCGCACCGGTCGACGCCGACGAATACGGGGACGCCGCGGGCGGCGCGGCCGGAAAGGGACGACGATGAGCACGGGCCACTTCAGGCGGGTCGGCGCGGCACGCCCCAGCCATCTCATGTACACGGCCGGCGTCGGTGCCCTGATCGACCTGCCGAACTTCTCGGTCCTCGTCAAGGGTCTCGAAGCCTGGAGTCACACCGGCCTGACCGACTACGTCATCGACGAGCCCCGGCTGCGTACGGCCGTCAACCGCTCCCTCCAGCTCTACGGCGCCTCCCAGATCACCGAACTGCGGTCCGCTCCGTGGATGGAGGGCGCGGACAACTCGCCCAAGGACTGGGCCGCGCAGGGTGTGGGCGTACCGGTGACGCCGTTCCCGCAGTGGCTGCGGTGCACGGCCTGCAATCTCCTCGCCCCCATCGACGCCCAGGCGTTCACCTTCGTCAACAACAATCCGCGCACCCCGCACGAGGCCAAGTTCGTCCACGACTGCAAGCCCGGCAAGCCCCTCGCCGTCGCGGCCCGCTTCACCCTCGTCTGCACCAACGGTCACCTCGACGAGTTCCCGTACGCACCCTTCGTCCACCACGGCAGCCCGTGCACGAAGATGCCCAGGCCGCTGCTGCGCATGAAGGACCACGGCGGGAACCAGGCCGCCAACGTCACCCTTGAGTGCGTCGCCTGCGGTGAGCAGCGCAACATCCGTGACGCGATGGGCGAGCGGGGCCGACGCAACCTCCCCGCATGCCGCGGACGGCATCCGCACCTCGGCACGTACCAGCCCGACTGCGACGAGGACGCCACCCTCATGGTCGCCGGCGCGTCCAACCAGTGGTTCCCCATGACCCTCAGCGCCCTGGCGCTGCCGCCGAGCAAGAACGCGAACCTGGCGGACCTCGTCGAGGAACGCTGGGCCGAACTGCAGAACGTCACCTCACGTGCGGCCTACGACCTGCTGGCGAAGATGCCTCCGTACGCCTACCTCAAGGACTATGACGCGGTGCCGCTCATCGCCGCCGTCGAAGCCCACCAGGCGCGGCTCGACGGGAAGACAGGCTCGACGGCCGGTGCGGTGGTTCCGGCTGATCTCCTCAGCCCCGAGTGGGAGATGCTCTCCTCCTCCCCCCTGCCCGATGCCACGGACGACTTCGCCATGGAGTCCGTGACCGTGCCCGACGCCCTCACCGGACTGTTCGCGGACGTACGCCAGGTGCAGCGGCTGCGCGAGGCCCGCGCACTGATCGGCTTCACCCGGCTCGACGCACCGGATCCCGAGGCACCCGAGATCGCCACGCCCGTACGCCTTTCTCGGACTTCACAGTCGTGGGTGCCGGCGAGCGAGGTACGGGGTGAGGGCATCTTCCTCCGCGTACGGGAGGACCTCATGGCCGAGTGGGAGGAGCGGATGCAGAAGTCCCCCGCCATGCAGGCACACCGCGAGGCCTTCGCACGGTTCCGCACCAACCGGAAATCGGACCGGCTGCGGGGCGAGTTCGACCCCATGCGGGGCTGGCCCGGTGAGCGCTACATCGTCCTCCACTCGCTCTCTCACCTGCTGATCCGCACCATCTCTCTTGAGTGCGGCTACAGTTCGGCCAGCCTCGGCGAGCGGATCTACGCGGGAGATGCCGATCATTCGCGGACGGGCATCCTCATCTACACCGCCGTACCCGATTCGGAGGGCACCCTGGGTGGTCTCGTATCGCTGGCCGAGGATCCGCACTTCGAGCGCATCGTGCGCCGGGCCCTTCGGGACGCGGCACGCTGTTCCTCTGACCCGCTGTGCGCAGAGCGACTGCCGCGGGACCCCGCCGACTATCTGCACGGTGCCGCCTGCCACGTCTGTCTCTTCGTCTCCGAGACGACCTGCGAACGCGGCAACCGCTTCCTCGACCGCCGCTTCCTCGTGCCGCTCGGTGACGAGAGCGACCAGGTCCTGACACCGGTGGGTCTGCGACCGTGAGCCGCGCGGAGTTCGAGGCTGCGGCAGAGGCGGTCGTCTCGGTCCTCGGCTCCGCCCGCTCCAAGGACCTGACGGGATTGCTGGCACGTGGGCGGGGCCTGGAGCATGCGCTCGTGGCGATCCAGGATCCGCGCGCCAGCGACGCCATACGAACTCTGTACGCGTCGCTCCGGCATCACCACATCCCCACGGCCGAAGCCGCCGCCTACCTGCGCGGATTCATCGCCGGTCGAGCCCGGCAACAGGTCGACATCGATGTGAGCACCGTGTGGAGCGGACCTGCCACACCGGGAGTGCCTGTCCGTCCCACCGCGCGGGTGCTCACCGAGGTCGTCGACGGGGCGGAACGGGAACTGCTGGCCATGACGTACGCTGCCCGCCCGTATGAGCCGCTCTCCGCAGCTTTGCGGGCGGCCGTCGCCCGCGGTGTGGAGGTGCACCTCGTGGTCGAGACCAAGGCCGGGGCCGCCGGGCTGCTCTCCGGGCCTGAACCGGCCGACGCGTTCGCCGCCGTGCCCGGCATACGGCTGTGGCACTGGGCACCGGAACGCCGTGAGAACCAGCGCGCCCGTCAGCACGCCAAACTGGCTGTCGCCGACCGCCGGGTGTTGCTGCTGGGCAGCGCGAACCTCACGGAGTCGGCTGTCCGCAGGAACCTGGAGGCCGGTGTGCTGGTCACCGGCGGCGCAGCCCCACAGCGGGCCGCCGAGCACATACGGGAACTGCAACGACGGGGCGTGCTGAGGTCCCTTCCGGGCTGACGGGTTCGCCGACTGCTTCAGGGGACGACGGGCATGTCCTCCATGCTCCTCTTCCATGGTCGGTTCTTCTGATTCCGAAGGCCGGCCGCTGTGCTCGTCGTCCGGTTCCGACTCCTGGTGTGCCTGTTCGCTCATCTCCCCATCACCGAGGGCGTGGCTCTGTTTCCGGGAGGCACGCCCTAGCGGCGCGACTGATCAAGGCTGTCGAAGAGGCACAAGCTCGCCGGGGCTTGATAGGCTGCTCGGCCATTACGGCGGGCCACCCGGATGTCCCAGGACAGAGGCCACACTCTGCAGTTCAGGCTCCGAGACCGCGGCTCTCCGGCCCCGCGAGTCACGGCTACTTTCATGGCTACGCACGGAGCCACGCACCCCGTTTGAACCGGTACGGAACGGGGTCAGACCAAGCCCTTGGTCCAACGGGAAAGAGCCACTGACCAGCATATTCGCTGATCGGGGAGCCTGGGCGGCAGACGAGCAGGGCTGTACGCCGGGTTCTGTCGCCCGGCTGCCTCGCGGCGGCCGGGGAGACGGCCATCCATCTAGGGCCGGCGTTGCCGTCGGCCTCGTGCGGTCTACCCGCGGACTCGGGCGGGCTGCCCTCGGACGTCCGCGCAGGGCCGCTTCTTACGGCGACCCCTCTTGACCTTGCTCCGGGTGGGGTTTACCTAGCTGCCCAGGTCACCCTGGGCACTGGTGGTCTCTTACACCACCGTTTCACCCTTACCGAGGACCGAGGTCCCCGGCGGTTTGTTTTCTGTGGCACTGTCCCGCGGGTCACCCCGGGTGGCCGTTAGCCACCACCCTGCCCTGTGGAGCCCGGACGTTCCTCGGGAAGCCCCTAAGGGGACTCCACGCGGCCGTCCGCCCGGCTCGTCTGCCGTGTCGACCATGCTACCCGGCGCCCACCGGTCCTCCGCGCCGGTGCGCTCGATGCTGTCGCCAGGAACGAGCCCGTCAGGATCAACGCGAAGGACGCCAGGATCCCGGGAGTCAGCTGCTCGTCCAGGAACAGGGCGCCCGCCGCCACCGCCACCGCCGGGTTGACGTAGGTGAAGACCGTCGCCCTCGTCGGGCCGACCTCCCGGATCAGTTCCAGGAAGGCCACGAACGCCAGCGCCGTGCAGATCACGCCCAGGGCCGCGAGGGACACCAGGGCCGCAGAGGAAGGGAGTGCCGACGGGCGGGTCAGGGTCGCCGCGGGGGCGTAGACGATCGCCGACAGGAGCAGGACCGGGGCTATCAGCTGGAGCGTCGGGACCTGCTTCAGGTGGCGGGCCATGATCAGGGGGGCGGTCGCGTAGCCGATCACCGTGATCAGGACCTCGGTGAGGGAGAGGAGGTTGCCTCCCGTGAGGTGGGGGATGGTGAGGACCGCCACGCCTGCCAGGCCCAGGGCCAGGCCCGTCATACGGCGGGCTCCCAGGCGTTCCGCGTCGCCGAAGTAGCGGGCCAGGAGCACGCTCACGATCGGTACTCCCGCGATCAGCAGGCCGGCCGTGGAGCTGGACAGGTGGCGTTCGGCGTCGGTCAGGGTCCACCACGGGCCGATGACCTCGATCACGGCGAAGGCGAGCATCGGACGCCAGTGCCGCACGACCACACCGGTCAGCCCTCCCTGCCGGATCGCGAAGGGAAGCAGGAGGGCCGCGCCCAGGGCACAGCGTACGAAGACGACCATGGACGGGGAGACCTCGTCCACCGCCACTTTGATCATCAGGTAGGGGATGCCCCAGAGGACCCCCATCAGGGAGAAGAGGAACCAGCCGCGTGCAGTCATGGGGAGAGTGTCCGGTGGATCAGCGGCGTGGGTCTTGAACGCTGTTGCGGTACGCCGCCGGCGTCACTCCCAGCACCTTCCTGAACCAGCGCGTCATGTGCGCCTGGTCCGCGAAGCCCACCTGTGCCGCCGCTTCCGCCGGGCGGGCGCCCGCCTCCAGCAAGCCCCGGGCCCGGGCCACCCGGTGCTGGGCCAGCCAGGCGTACGGGGGCATCCCCATCGTCGTACGGAAGGCCCGGAGGAGTTGGTAGCGGGAGAGGCCCAGGTCGGTGGCGAGGTCGGCTAGGGAGGGGGGAGCCACCAGCTCATCGGCGAGGCGGTCGCGTACGGCGAGGGCGACCGTGTCGGCGCCGGGGAGTCTGTCGGAGGTGAGGCGGGATGTCGAGTGGCGGCGGGCCAGGGCCGTCAGGAGCCAGGGGAGGCGGGACTCGGCCTCCAGGGGGTCGGGGCAGGTGCTCAGCTCGGTGTGGGCGGTGCGGAGGGCGGCGGCTAGTTCCGGGTCGTGGAGGAGGGGCTCGCGGAAGTGCGGGGTGCCGCCGAGGATGCCGTCGGTGAGGAGGGCGGGGGCCGGGTAGAGGGCGCGGTAGGCGTAGGTGCCGAAGGCCGACTCGCCGGTGTGGACCTCGCCCGGGGCCAGGACGACGATCGAGCCCTCCCCCACCGTGAGGGCGCCGCCCCGGTAGTCGATGCACGAGGCGCCCCGGACGCAGATGCCGATGCTGAATTCCTCGTGGGTGTGCGGGGCGTAGCGGTGGCGGTCGAAGCGGGCGGTGAGGAGGTCCAGGGGGTGGTCGGCGCGGCCGAGGGTGGTGCGGGTCCATCGGGTCTCACCGTGTGTGCTCACCTCTGCCTCCGCTCCACTCCGCCTCGCGCCGCCGGTCCTTCAGGCTACGCCCGGCGGGGCAGGAGGAAGGAGGCAAAGGAAGTCAGAGGAAGTCCGAGGAAGTCAGAGGAAGTCAGAGGTCTCCAGGTCGAAGGCGAAGGGTTCGGGGAGGGTGAGCGGCTTGCCGAAGGGGACGGTGCAGCGCTGGCGGTAGTCGTCGTCCCGGGGGTCGCTGAGGAGGGTCGCCTCGGACATGTCGCGGTCGATCAGCAGGTAGAGCGGGATACCGCCGCGGGCATAGCAGCGGCGTTTGACCTCACGGTCTGCCTTGGGCCTGCTGGACGTCACCTCCAGCACCATGGCGACGCCCTGGCAGGGCATCCAGGAGTCCGCGCCCCGGTAGAGGCGCAGGGCCTGAGGAGCGAAGGTACCGTCCGGGATCACATGGTCCTTCGGGCTTCCTTCCGCCTGTCCCAACTTCAGCCCCTTGTTCCCGGAGAACTGCATGTCGGTCCGCGCCAGCCTGATCACCTGGGCCACGATCAACCCGATGTAGTCCTCGTGATCCCCATCCGGTGGCGGTGTCACTACGATCTCCCCCTCGACAAGCTCAGCCCGGAATCCCTCCGGGGTGTCCAGGGCGAGAAAACCCTCCAGCAGGACGTCTTCCTGCGTGAGCGGCTCGTGGGCCATGGCAGTCATGTCACGCCCCTCCTTCTTCGGTCGCTCGCCAGACTGGGACATCGGCTGATCACCTGGCCATGAGATCGGGAACCGTTCCCTCGATCGTGGCACACGATCCCGGTCACCGTCAGTCGCCATCGGTCACCGAACCCGTCCTTGACCCTGCCGCAGCGTCAACGTTTCTACTGGGCGTATGCGGATCGGAGAACTCGCCGCGGTCGTCGGGGTCACCCCGCGGGCCGTGCGGCATTACCACCATCTCGGGCTGTTGCCGGAGCCGGAACGGCGGGCCAACGGGTATCGGGACTACACGTTGCGGCACGCGGTCGTGCTGGCGCGGATCCGGCGGCTGACGGAGCTGGGGCTCGGGCTGGCCGAGGTGCGGGACGTGCTCGCGGACGACGCGGGACGTGAACTCGTCGAGGTGCTAGGTGAGTTGGACGAAGATCTGGCGCGGCAGGAGGAGGAGATCCGGGAGCGGCGGGGGCGGTTGCGGGTCCTGATGGCGGACGCGCGTGCCGGACGGCTGCCGGTCGAGGGGCCCGTCTCCCCCGAACTCTCCGCGCTCTTCGGGAAGTTCGGGCCCGCGCCGCACTCCCCCATGGCCGCCAAGGACCGCGAGGTGTTCGCCCTGCTGGAGACCACCGCCACGCCCGAGGTGCGGGCGGGGTTGCTCGCCTCGCTGGAGAGCATGATGGCCGCCCCCGGCGCGGTGGAGCGGGCGCACGAGGCGTACGCCCTGCTCGACGCGCTCGCCGACGCCGAACCCGACGACCCCCGCGTGGCGGAGGCGGCCCGCGTCCTGGCCGACCTCATCCCGCCGGACATGGTCCCTCAGGACGTCGGAGTCGACCTGGGCCTGGACCACGGCGGCGGCAACGGGGCCGGCACCGACAGCTTCCTCCGCGCCTTCTACGCCGACTTCGCCCCGGCCCAGGCGGAGGCCATCCGCCGCACGCTCCGGATTCTGAGAGAGGACCGCCCATGAGGAGCACGGGTCGGATGAAGAGCACCGGTCGGATCGCCCACTCCCTCCTGCGCCATGAACTCCTGCTGCTGGGCAGCCTGTTGCGCTGGGTGGCGCGGCGGCCGCACGGGGTCGGGGAGGAGGGGGCGCGGGCGTTCGGGTACGCGCGGGGGCAGGGGGCCATGATGTTCGGGTTCGGCTTCGTGTGCGTCGTCGAGACCGTGGCCCTGTCCGTCCTGTTGCGGGGCTTCCCGCTCCTGCACTCCGTCTTCCTCGTCCTCGACCTCTATACGATCCTCATCGTCGCCGGGCTGCACGCCGCCTCCGTGACCCGCCCGCACGTCCTCACCGGCACGACCCTGCGGCTGCGCCGCTTCGCCACCGTGGATCTGTGCGTGCCGCTGAGCGCCGTCGCCTCGGTCCGCCGTGAGCTGCGTACGACGCACGAGAAGCGGGAGGGTGAGCTGAACATGGAGGTGGGCTCGCAGACCACTGTCACGATCGAACTGACCGATCCCGTCGCCTACTCGACCTTCCTGGGCCGTCGCAGGGAAGTACGCCTGGTGCGCTTCCACGCCGACGAGGCCGATCAACTCGTGCGTGAAGTAAGGGAGTTCACGCCGGTACGAAACGTACCTTCGCCACTCCCGGCTCGGCCTGTGTGAGCCGTACGCGCAGCCGCTCGCCCAGCGGCAGCGACAGTCGGCCGCCGGGGGTTGCCGTCACCCGGCCGATGACCGCCGGGGACTCCAACTGCACGGTTCCTGTGCCAGGTTGGTCGTCGTCCACATCCACCACGTATCCCTCGAAGATCTCCCCCACCCGGTCCCTGAGCAGTGCCGCCTCTACGAGGTCCACGCACTCGCGCTCGACGCGTCCGGCCCGGCGGCCGCCCTCGGTCATCTCGTCGGGGAGGGTGGGGAAAGCGGCCAGGACCCAGTCGGGGGTCGGGGTGTCGGCCGCAGCGGCTAGGCAGATCTCCGAGGTGTAGCGGTCGACGAGGCGGCGGAGCGGGGCCGTGCAGTGGGCGTAGGGGGCGGCGACGGCGGAGTGCGTGGTGATCGCGGGGAGGTCGCCGTCGCGGAACGGGGTGTAGTGCGCGCCGCGCAGCAGCGTCGTGCACTCCAGGAGGAAGGCGGCGTGGCGGGGGTCGTGCGGGTCGAGGGTGCGGATCAGTCGCGCGTACGACACGTGGTGCGGCCAGTCGATGCGCAGGGCCTCGGCGGTACGGCGGAGGCGGCCCACGGCACCGTCCGGGGCGGCCGGGAGCGTGCGCAGGACGCCGGTGCCGTGGGCCAGCATCAGGTCGGCGGCGGCCATGCCGGTGAGGAGGGAGATCTGGGCGTTCCAGTCTTCGGCGGGGAGTGGGGCGCGGTAGGTCAGTTCGTAGGTGCCGGTATCGGGGCCGGGGCCGGTGTCCGCATTGGTGTGCTCGGTGATCTCCTGTTCGGGGGTGGTGAGGGAGATGCCGCCGCGTTCGACTTCGAGGCGCTCGCGCAGCTGACCGATCTCCTTCAGCAGGGCGAGGGGTTCCTCGGCGGTGCCCGCGTCGATCTCCTTCTGTACGGCGGCGTAGTTCAGCTTGGCGCGGCTGCGGACCAGGGCCCGGCGGACGTCGACGCTCTCGGTACGGCCGTCCGCGTCGAGGTCCAGCGTCCACAGGACCGCCGGGCAGGTGTGGGCCGGGAGGAGGCTGGCGGCGCCCTCGGAGAGGCAGGCCGGGTGGAGGGGGACCTTGCCGTCGGGGAAGTAGAGGGTCGTCACCCGGCGGTGGGCCTCGGCGTCCAGGGCGCCGCCGGGGGTGACGAAGGCGGCGACGTCGGCGATGGCGTACCGGACGCGGTAGCCGCCGGCGCCCGAGCCGCCGCCCGGCCGGCGCGACAGGTGCATGGCCTGGTCGAGGTCCGTGGCGGTGGGCGGGTCGATGGTGAAGAGGGGGAGGTCCGTGGCGTCGTACGACGGCAGGCGCGGTGCCTTCGCGGTGCGCTCCGCCTCGACGAGGACCTGGAGGGGGAAGGCGTCGGGCACGCCGAGTTCCGTGCGCAGTGCGCGCAGCGCCGCCCGCAGGGGAGCCTCGGCGGCGCCCGTGACATGGAGGTGGCGGCGGGGCATGGGTCGAGCGTAGGGCGGGGTGAGTGGGGTGGCATCCCGGGGGCGGCACGTTTCGGAGGGGCGCCCTCCCACCCGTACGCTGTCGCGAAGCCCCGAAACCCCGAAGCCGCTGAGAGCAAGGAGTGACCGTGCTCGTCCTGTTGCCGCCGTCCGAAGGCAAGGCCCCCTCCGCCGGTGGGGCTCCCCTGAAGCTGGAGGGGCTGTCGCTGCCGGCGCTCGCCGGGGCGCGGGAGGCGGTGATCCGGGAGCTGGTCGAGCTGTGCGCCGGGGACGAGGACAAGGCGCGTGAGGTGCTGGGGCTGAGCGAGGGGCTGCGCGGCGAGGTCGCCAAGAACGCCGAGCTGCTGACGGCGGGGGCCCGGCCGGCCGGGCAGGTGTACACGGGCGTGCTGTACGACGCCCTCGGCCTGGCCACGCTGGAGACCGCCGCGAAGCAGCGGGCCGCGCGTCAGCTGCTGGTCTTCTCGGGGCTGTGGGGCGCGGTCCGGGTGACGGACCGGATCCCTTCCTACCGTTGCTCGATGGGTGTGAAGCTGCCCGGTATCGGGGCGCTCGGCACGCACTGGCGTACGCCGATGGCGTCGGCGCTCCCCGAGGCCGCCGGGGACGGGCTGGTCCTCGACCTGCGGTCCTCCGCGTACACGGCCGCGTGGAAGCCGAAGGGCGCGGTGGCCGGGCGGACCGCGACCGTACGGGTGCTGCACGCGCCCACCCGGAAGGTCGTCAGCCACTTCAACAAGGCGACCAAGGGCCGCATCGTACGGAGTCTGCTGTCGGCCGGGATCGCGCCCAAGGGGCCGGCGGAGCTGGTGGAGGCGCTGCGGGACCTCGGGTATGTGGTGGAGGTGGAGCCTCCGGCCGGGAGCGGTGCCGGTGCTGGGGCCGGGGCCGGGAAGGCGTGGGCGCTGGATGTGCTGGTGGACGAGGTTCACTGACCCCGTCACCCGCGAACCTCAGGCATATTGCAGCATGCGCAACGCCCGTTGTGCATGCTGCTGCTCCCGGGCAGGATGACGGTATGTCCTCATCGCCGCCCCCGTCCTCGCGCGTCTCCGTCTCCGTCCTCGACCTCGCGCCCGTGCTGCCCGTGGTCGTCGTCGACGACCCCGCTGACGCCGTGCCGCTCGCGCGGGCGCTGGTCGCGGGTGGGCTGCCGGCGATCGAGGTGACCCTGCGGACGCCGGGCGCGCTGGACGCCGTACGGGCGATCGCGGCGGAGGTGCCGGACGCGGTGGTCGGGGTGGGGACCGTCATCACTCCGGCGCAGGTGACGGAGGCCGTGGCGGCGGGTGGGCGTTTCCTGGTCAGCCCGGGCTGGACGGACGTACTGCTGGAGTCGATGCGGGCGTCCGGGGTGCCGTTCCTGCCGGGGGTGTCGACCGCGTCGGAGGTCGTGGCGCTGCTCGAACGCGGGGTGCGGGAGATGAAGTTCTTCCCGGCGGAGGCCGCGGGCGGGACGGCGTATCTGAGGTCGCTCGCCGGGCCGTTGCCGCAGGCGCGCTTCTGCCCGACCGGTGGGGTCGGGCCGGGCAACGCGCCGGAGTATCTGGCGCTGCCCAACGTCGGCTGCGTGGGCGGTACGTGGATGCTGCCGGCCGATGCGCTGGCCGCGCGGGACTGGGCGCGGGTCGAGGGGCTGGCGCGGGAGGCGGCGGCGCTCACGCGCTGAGCCGACAGCGCCCGATCCCTTCCCTGCCCACCGCTCAGCGCAGGTGGGAGGTGTCGTTGAGGAGGCGGAGGGTGGCGTTGCCGTCCGCGTAGTAGGCGAGGGCCGACAGGGAGGCCGCCGAGAGTTCCATGCGGAAGAGGGACTCCGGGGGTGCGCCGAGGGCCAGGCGGACCAGGGTCTTGATCGGTGTGACGTGGGTGACGAGCAGGACCGTGCGGCCCCGGTGCGTGGCGATCAGCTCGTCGCGGGTGGCGGCGACGCGGTGGGCGACGGCCTCGAAGCTCTCGCCGCCGCCGGTGGGTTCGGCGTCCGGGGAGGCCAGCCAGGCGTTCATGTCGTCCGGGTAGCGCTCCTGCACCTCGCCGAAGCTCAGCCCCTCCCACGCGCCGAAGTCCGTCTCCCGCAGCCCGTCCTCGACGGTCACCTTCAGGCCGAGACGGGCCGCGACGATCCCGGCGGTCTCCCGGCAGCGGGCCAGCGGCGACGACACGACCTCCTGGATCGTCCTCCGAGCCGCCAGCGCGGCGGCGACCCGTTCCGCCTGGTACCGGCCGACGTCGGAGAGGGACGGGTCCGAGCCCCCGCTCCCCGAGAACCGCTTCTGCGGCGTGAGCGGGGTCTCGCCGTGCCGCAGCAGCACGAAGGTGGCGGGGGCGCCGAGATCGGGCGCGGCGGAGGCGACGTTCGCGGCGGCACGGAGGTCGGCAGCCGCCTTGGCCGAACGGGTGCCGCCGGAGGTTGGGGAAGTGGTGGGAGTGGTGGGAGTCGTCCGCGCCGGGGAAGCCTCGGGGGCGTCCGGGGCCCCAGCCGCGCCCGGCGAGCCGGCGGAACCGGCTGCGGCGCCGCCGGAACCCCCGGGCCCCCTGGAACCACCTGCGGCACCCGCAACTCCGGGCGCCAGACCGGCGTTCGGGGCGGCTTCAGCCGCTGGGTGCGCTTCAGCCGCCGCTTCGCCTTCGGCGGCGGTGGCCGGGGGCGTGGGCGGGCACGGGGTCACCGTACGGCCTTGGCCTCCGGCTCCGCCGCGGCCCTCCGCCAGTGCCGCCCGCGCCCTCGCCGCCCCGGCCGTCGCGTCTCCCGGCGGGCCCGGTGGCTGCGGAGGCGCGGCCCCCGCCGCCCCCGCCGCCCCTCCGGCCCGCGTGTCCAACTCCGCGGTGGACGCCGCCGGCGACCACCGCTCCCCCCGCTTGCCCGCGTCCATCGCCTCGTTGGCGAGGCGGTCGGCGTGTTTGTTCTGGTCGCGGGGCATCCACTCGTACGTCACGCGGTCGGGTGGGAAGACGCGGGCGGCCTCGGCGGCCAGGGGCTTCATGTCGGGGTGTTTGATCTTCCAGCGGCCCGACATCTGCTCGACGACGAGCTTGGAGTCCATCCGGACCCGGACGGCGGCCGCCGGGTCCAGCTCGTACGCCGCTTTCAGACCCGCGATGAGCCCGCGGTACTCGGCGACGTTGTTCGTGGCGACCCCGATGTACTCGGCGGCCTCCACCAACGTCTCGCCGGTCACCGCGTCGAGGACGACCGAGCCGTAGCCCGCGGGCCCCGGGTTGCCCCGGGAACCGCCGTCCGCCTCGACGATGAACTCCCGCATGCCGAAAGCCCCTTGCCGTCCCGCCCCGCCCCGCCCCGCCCTCGCCCGCGCCCCTAGAGGCCCGACTCGGACGTACGCACCAGGATGCGGCCGCAGTTCTCGCAGCGGACGACCGTGTCGGGCGTGGCCTTGCGGACGTCGTTGAAGTCGGTGATCGACAGCTCCTGGCGGCAGCCCTGGCAGGTGCGCTGGTACAGCTTGGCCGCGCCGATGCCGCCCTGCTGGTCGCGCAGCTTGTCGTAGAGCTTGAGGAGGTCCGCGGGGACCGACGCCGCGATGACCTCGCGCTCCTTCGTCACCGTCGCCACCTCGCCGTCGATCTCCTCGAACGCGGCGTCCCGGCGCGCGGTCGCGTCGTCGACCTTCCCCTGCACGGCACCGACCCGCTCGGTCAGCTCGGCGACCCGCTCCTGCACGGACTCCCGGCGCTCCATGACCTCCAGGACGATGTCCTCCAGGTCACCCTGCCGCTTGGCGAGGGAGGCGATCTCGCGCTGGAGGTTCTCCAGGTCCTTCGGGGAGCTGACCGCACCCGAGTCCAGGCGCTGCTGGTCACGGACGGCACGCTGGCGCACCTGGTCCACGTCCTGCTCGGCCTTGGTCTGCTCGCGGGCGGTGTCGCTCTCCTCGGTCTGCGCGGCCACGAGCAGGTCGCGCAGCTGGGTGTGGTCCTTCGTCAGCGACTCGATCTCGGCGTGCTCGGGCAGCGACCTCCGCTTGTGCGCGAGCTGCTGCAGGCGGACGTCCAGGCCCTGGACGTCGAGGAGTCGGATCTGGTCGGCGGGCGCGGCGTTCAGTTGGGGGCTCCCATTGCGATAGAGGTCGGGGCGGATGCCGCGTGGGCGGTCCAGGGGTCGGTGACCGTCTTGGAGACGTGGACGCGCAGGTCCCAGCCCTCCCGGTCGGAGATCTCGTCGAGCTGGGCGGCGGCCAGCTCGCACCAGGGCCATTCGGTGGCCCAGTGCGCCGCGTCGAGCAGCGCGAGAGGTGTGGGGGTGCCTTCCGTCGTACGGGCGACGGCCTCGGACGCCGGGTGGTGGCGCAGGTCCGCGGTGAGGAAGGCGTCGGCACCGGCCGCGCGTACGGCGTCGAAGAGGCTGTCGCCGGAGCCGCCGCTGACGGCGACCGTGCGGACCAGCGCCTCGGGGTCGCCGGCGACCCGGATGCCCTGCGCGGTGGCGGGCAGCCGCTCGGCGGCCCGCGCTGCCAAGTCGCGCACGGTCAGCGGGTGGTCCAGCTCGCACACCCGGCCGAGACCGCGACGCCCGCTCGGGTCGGTGGGGTCCGGCACGAGGGGGCGTACGACCCTCAGGTCCAGCGCGCCGGCGAGGGCGTCGCTGACTCCCGGGTCGGCGGTGTCGGCGTTGGTGTGGGCGACGTGCAGCGCGATGTCGTTCTTGATCAGGGTGTGCACGACACGGCCCTTGAAGGTGGAGGCCGCGACCGTGGTCGTACCGCGCAGATAGAGCGGGTGGTGGGTGACCAGCAGGTCGGCGCCCAGCTTCACCGCTTCCTCGACGATCGCCTGAACCGGGTCGACGGCGAACAGGACCCGCGTGACCTCCTGGTCGGGGTCTCCGCAGACCGTGCCGACCGCGTCCCACCCCTCGGCCCTCTCGGGCGGCCAGAGGGCGTCGAGCGCGGCGATGACTTCAGACAGACGGGGCACGCACAAAGGCTACCTGCACCGCTCCCGTCCCAGACCGGCCGCGGGTCACTTGACCAGCCGCCCCCCGGTCGCCCCTCGGTCAGCACATCCGTCGCCGTTCCCTCAGGCGAATCGCCCGACGAGCACCCTTATGTGTGAAGGGCGTCCAGGTTGTCCCCCGTCTGTGCGTACGAAAACTAGCTTCGTCGCCGGAGGTGATCGAACGATGACGGCCTGTACACCACCCTCACCCACCACGGGCCACGGGCACGGGACGGGACAGGAGGAGACAGGGCAGGAGGACGGAGAGCGGGAGAAGGAACGGAGGGAGCAGGAACGGAGGGAGGACGAAGGGCGGGAGGACGAAGGGCGGGAGAACGCGGGACAGGAACACGTGGGACGGGAACACGCGGGACGGGATCGCGGCGACGGCAGCGGTGGGAGCGGGCGGCTCGCGCCGCCCGGTTGCGTGATCACCGCCGACGGGACATACGCGGCGCGCCTCGCGCTCGACGGGGAGTCCTGGTTCCCCGAGCGCTGGACCCTGGACGGCCCCGAGCCGTACGCCGTCCCGCTGCCCGGCAACCAGCCGGAGGAGCCCGGCACCGAAGTGCTCCCCATGACCGACGGCCGGGTCCTGATCCACCGGCTGGCCGCCGAACGGCACCTGTTCTCCCTCCTCTACCCGACCGGGCCCGGCACCGGTGAACTCCCGCTCGGCGCGGTCGAATGCGCCGATCCGGCGGCCGAGCTGCGCCTGCTGCCGCCCGCGCCGTGCGGGGAGCGGGCGTACGCCCTCGCCCTGGGCCGGAGCGCCACCACCGTGTGGCTGGTGGTGGGCGGCACGTTCGGGCCGGAGATGGTGGCGCAGGTGCCGGGACGGTGTGCGGGCGGCGTCTGGCTCGACGGTACGGGCCGACTGCTCGCCCTGGACCAGGAGTGGGGCGGCCGGACCAAGTCGGTGGTGGTGGATCTGGAGCAGGGCGGTGCGGTGTCGCCGCTGCTGCAGATCGCGGACGACAGCAACGACCGGGTGCTGCTGTCCGACCCCGACAGCGGGCTTCTCCTGATCCGCTCCGACGCGCCCTCTCCCGGCCAAGACCGGCTCGGCTGGGGCGTGTTGGGCAGTACGCTCCCGGTCCGCTTCCCGGAGTGTCTGCGGGTGCCGGACGGCCATCGGATCACCCCGTTCGCCATCCAGCCGGGCCAGATCCTGACCCCCGAGAGCTGTGCGGTCGCGCTGCGCGTGGACGGGCCCCGGGGCAGCTGGGTCGGCGTCTGGAGACCGGCGGCCCGCCGCATCCTCCATCTCCCCGCCCCCGAAGGCTGGTTGGCGGGCGCGGGGCTGTGGAGCCGGGAGGGCGTGCTGCAACTGCCGTACACCACAGGGGTGGTGCGGTGCGGGGTGGCTCGGGTGGGGGTGCCCTGGGGGGAGGCGGCGGAATCCCGGGGGGAGTTGCGGGAGGGGGCGCGGGAGGCGGCGCGGCACGAGCCCCGGGAGGGCGCTCGGGAGGGTGCGGGGTCCGCCGACGGGAAGGTCTCCGACGCAGGCGCCGCCGGTGGCTCCGGTGCCTCCGGTACCTCCCGCACGGAAGCGTCCGCGCCGGCCATCGCCCGGCCCGTGCCGTTGCAGCAGGCGCCGTTGGAGGGGCGCGTACCGGAGGAGGTGACCGTCGGGTGAAGGTGATGTGCGGGCTGCGGGCGAAGTGGACCCGGCGCGGGCGACACGCCCTCGGACGGCTTCGGGGCGAGGGGACCGGACCGTTAAAATCACCCGCCGGTAAGAAGATCATTCGACGGGGAACACTTCCAATGAGCGACGTGCACACCATCCAGCCGCCCACGGCCAACCCCCACGAGGCGGACGGCCACGGCAAACACCGGGGCCAGTTCTCGGCCCACGAAACCGAGAAGGCGACCCCTCGCGGACGCCACCGTAAGCCGGCCGAACACACGGAGCCGACGCCGTCCGCCTGAACGGCGGCACGAGTCCCTCCCGGTCACCTCTGGAGAAACGTCAATTCGGTAGGTCGACGCCAGAACTGACCATCACGGCATCCGGCCCCGCCCGTCATGGAATTCGACGGGCGGGGCCGTTCCGTTCGGGGCGGGCCGACCCCGTAGGACGCCTCTGCGGCTCTTACGTGGTTGATCGCGCCGTTCCCCGCACCGTCCCCCGCGCCCCTTACGGGGCCGCCGCCGGCCCGTGTCGCAGGCCCAGCACCTCCGTCGCCGCGAAGGTCTCGCCCTCCGGGCGGTCCGCGTAGTACGGCGTGAGGAGGCCGTCCAGCTCGTCGTGGGTGAACGCGTCCTGCTTGGTGTCGAACTTGGCCTGGACGCGCGGGCGTTCGACAACGGCGACCATGCCGCCGTGGACGACGAGGAGCTGGCCGTTCACCCGGGCGGCGGCGGGTGAGGCGAGGTAGCCGACGAGGGGGGCGACATGCTCGGGGGCGAGGGGGTCGAGGTCGCCGGAGGCGGACTCGCCGAACACGTCCTCGGTCATCCGGGTGCGGGCCCGGGGGCAGATCACGTTCGCCGTGACGCCGTACTTGGCGAGCGCGAGCGCCGTGGACGTGGTCAGTCCGACGATGCCGCCCTTCGCCGCCGCGTAGTTGGGCTGGCCCGCCGAGCCCGCGAGGAAGGCCTCCGACGAGGTGTTCACGATCCGCCCGTACACCGGACCGCCGCCGCCCGCCTTCGCCCGGTCACGCCAGTACGCGGAGGCGAACCGGGTCGTGTTGAAGTGCCCCTTCAGATGCACCCGGAGGACCGCGTCCCACTCCTCCTCCGACATCGAGAAGACCATGCGGTCCCGCAGGATTCCGGCGTTGTTGACGAGGATGTCCAGCTTCCCGAACTCCGTGACCGCCGACTCGACCAGTTCCCGGGCCTGTTGGTGGTCGGACACATCGCCGGTGTGGACGACCGCGCGTCCGCCCGCCGCGCGGATCGTGGCCGCCACCTCCTCGGCGGGCCCCGCGGACTCCTCGCCGGAACCGTCCCGGCCCGGCCGTCCGTAGTCGTTCACGACGACGGCCGCGCCCAGCCGGGCCAGCTCCAGCGCCTCGGCCCGGCCGAGGCCGCGCCCCGCGCCGGTCACGATCGCCGACAGCCCTTCGAGCGGCAGCCCTTCGACCGGCCGCCCCCCGAGCCGCCGTCCTTCCAACGGCTGCCCCCCGAGCCGCCGCCCTTCGCGTGGCGATGCCATCCCGAACCCCTCCCTCTCTCCCTCGTGCCCGCGTCGCGGTCGTGTGCGCCGTGGTCAGATCTCGATGCAGGTGCGCAGGGCCACCCCGGTCCGCATCTGGTCCAGGGCCTCGTTGATGTCGGTGAGGGGCACCCGGTGGGTGATCAGGCTCGCGAGGTCGATGCGGCCGGCCCGCCAGAGGGCGATGGCCCGCTCGTAGGAGCGCAGGACGTCTCCGCCGCCGTACATGGACGGCAGGATCCGCTTCTCGTCGAAGAACAGCTCGAACATGCTGAGTTGGAGGTAGTCGTCCAGCGCGCCCGCGCCGACCACGACGAGGGTGCCGCCGCGCCGGGTCGTCTCGTACGCGGTACGGGCGGTGGCCGAGCGGCCGACGACCTCGAAGACGTAGTCGAAGCCCTCCCCGGCGGTGACGGACTGCTTGGCGTCGGCCAGCTCGTCCGGTGAAATGGCCTTGGTGGCACCGAACTTGAGCGCCGCCTCGCGTCGGGAGACCACCGGGTCGACGGCGACGATCTCGGCGGCGCCCTTGAGCCGGGCGCCCTGGATCGCCGAGATGCCGACGCCCCCGCAGCCGATGACCGCGACCGACGAACCGGCTTCCACATCGGCGGTGTTGAGGGCCGCGCCGAGTCCGGTGGTGACGCCACAGCCGATGAGGGCGGCGATGTCGAAGGGCACGTCGTCCGGTATCGGCACCGCGCAGCCCGCGTCGACGACGACCTCCTCGGCGAACGTGCCGGTGCCCGCGAAGCCGAAGACGTCCCCGGCGGGCCGCTTGAAGTTGGGCGTACCGGCGTTGAGGAATCCGGCGAGGCAGAGATGGGTCTGCCCGCGCTTGCAGGCGGGACAGGTGCCGCAGGCCGGGAGCCAGCAGACCACGACGCGGTCCCCCGCCTTCAAGTGGCTCACGCCCTCCCCGACTTCGACTATCTCGCCGGCCCCCTCGTGCCCGGGGACGAACGGTCCGGGCTGCGGCAGCACCCCGGCCATCGCGGACAGGTCCGAGTGGCACAGCCCCGTGGCCCGCACCCGGATCCTCACCCGGCCCGGTCCGAAGCCCACCGCCTCGACGTCGTCGACCACGTCGAGCTTGTCCTGACCGATCTCGTGCAGTACGGCTGCGCGCATGGTGCGGCTCCCCTCAGGAGTACCTGGCCTACCGTCGTGCTGAGCTGCTCATTCGTCCGTTCGCCCGCCCGTTCACCCGCCCGTTCACCCGCCCGTTCACTCGTGCTCGACGAGCGTGTCCGCCAGTACGGCGGCGTCGTCCCGGTCGGCGGCGGCGACCGTCACCCGTACCGTGCGGTCGTCCGGCGTCCACATCCGGATGCGGAGGGTCTCGCCCGGGAAGACCACGCCCGCGAAGCGCGTCCCGTACGAGCGGACGCGGCCGACGTCGCCGCCGAGCACGGTGTCCACCACGGCCTTCAGGGTCATCCCGTAGGTGCACAGGCCGTGCAGGATCGGCCGGTCGAATCCGGCGCGTCCCGCGAACTCCGGGTCGGCGTGCAACGGGTTCCAGTCGCCGGAGAGGCGGTACAGCAGCGCCTGGTCCTCACGGACGGCGCGCTCGACCTCCTTGTCGGGGGCGGTCGTCGGCGGTTCCTGCCGCGCGGACGGCCCACGCTCGCCGCCCCAGCCGCCCTCCCCGCGTACGAAGATCTGCGCCTCGTTCACCCACAACGGGCCCTCGGCGTCGGCGACTTCGGTCCGCATCACCAGGACGGCCGCCTTGCCCTTGTCGTACACCGCCGCCACCCGCGAGGTCGCGGTCGCCCGGCCCTCGACGGGGATCGGCCGGTGCAGCTCGACGCGCTGGCCACCGTGCAGGACCTTGGCGAGGTCGACGTCGACGCCGGGTGCGTTCAGGCCGCCGATGACGTCCGGCGAGCCGGCGCCGGCGACGGTCGCGAAGCTCGGCAGGACGTGCAGCCGGGACTCCAGCGTGTAGCGCAGTTCGCCGGGGTCGGTCGCGGGGATCCCGGCGCCGATGCCGAGGTGGTAGAGCAGTACGTCCTTACGGGTCCACGCGATCTCGGCGGAACGTGGCTCGGCCGCGAGCGCCTTGGCTGCGTCGATGGGCATGGGGCTCCTGTGTGCGGTGGCCGACGGATGGCGGAACCTCGGTACGACCGTCCGCACCAGCGGCCGCACCGAGGTCGTCGCGGCGGACCCGGAACCCGCCCACCTAGAACGCGTTCCAGTCCGGCGACCCTCTGTATAGCCGAGCCACGCACACATGTGAAGACTCCTGACAGTACGTCAGATACGTGCCGCTCCACGCGTCGCGGCCACCCATGACATTCATCCCGCCGGACTCCGTACAGGCGCATCTGCCGGGGCGCACGGGGTGCGGGCGTCGGCGTCGAGTGGGGGCATGGCGGGCGGGACGCGGGAGCGGCAGGCCGTCGCCATCGTCGGATCACGCCGGGCCGCCGGCCACCGGCCACCGGCCACCGGCCACCGGCCACCGGGCTCACCCTGGACCAGGCGCCCGACTGCCGCTCCCACGCCCCTGACGCCCTGTCACTTCCCCATGGGCGGGTCAAGTTTTCGTTAGTCACTCAAAACAACGGAATAGTTGCCCGGGCGCACGAGGTTCAGATGGCACATACCCTTACCCGGCCAGGAGGCCCCGCTCCATGACACGACCGCAGACACCGCCGACTCACGACAGGCCGACCACGCGGGCCTCCGGCGGGATCGTCCCGGTGCTGGCCTTCGCGGGAATC
Organism: Streptomyces sp. NPDC107538; assembly: GCF_055657445.1. Classification (NCBI taxonomy): domain Bacteria; kingdom Bacillati; phylum Actinomycetota; class Actinomycetes; order Kitasatosporales; family Streptomycetaceae; genus Streptomyces; species Streptomyces sp. NPDC107538. Next base: position 159,675 of record NZ_JBVKAY010000004.1, read on the forward strand.
GTGGTCGCGGTGATGCAGACCCTGCTGGTCCCGGTGATCAAGGACCTTCCGCAGCTGCTGGGCACCTCGCCCAGCAACGCGACCTGGGTCCTGACCTCCACCCTCCTCTCCGGTGCCGTGGCCACTCCGATCATGGGCCGCCTCGGCGACCTCTTCGGCAAGCGCCGCATGCTGCTCGCCAGCCTGGCCGTGATGGTGGTCGGCGCGCTGATCAGCGCTTTCACCAGCGCGCTCGTGCCGATGATCGTCGGCCGTACACTCCAGGGCTTCGCCATGGGCGCGATCCCACTGGGCATCGGCCTGATGCGCGACGAACTCCCCCGTGAGCGCCTCGGCTCCGCCATGGCCCTGATGAGCTCGTCCATCGGCGTCGGCGGCGGACTCGCGCTGCCGCTCGCCGCGGCGGTCGCGCAGAACACCGACTGGCACGTTCTCTTCTTCGGCGCCGCCGGTCTCGGTGTCCTCTCCATCGTGCTGACCCTCGTCGCCGTACCGGAGACGAAGACCCGCGCGGAGGGCACTTTCGACTACCTCGGCGCGCTCGGCCTCTCCGTCGGCCTCGTCCTCTTCCTGCTGCCGATCACCAAGGGCGGCGACTGGGGCTGGACCTCCGCGACCACGCTCGGCCTGTTCGGCGCGTCGGCCGCGGTGCTGCTGCTCTGGGGCGTTCTGGAGCTGCGTATCGCCGCGCCGCTGGTGGATCTGCGCACCACCGCCCGCCGTGAGGTCCTTCTCACCAACCTCGCCTCGATCATGGTCGGCGTCTCCTTCTACGTGGTCTCCCTCGTCCTGCCGCAGCTGCTCCAGCTGCCGACCTCCACCGGTTACGGCCTCGGGCAGTCGATGGTCGTCGCGGGGCTGTGTGTGGCGCCGCTGGGGCTGACGATGATGTTCACCGCGCCGGTCTACGCCCGGATCTCCGCCAAGTACGGGCCCAAGAGCACGCTCATTCTGGGCATGCTGATCATCGGGATCGGGTACGGCGCGGGGCTCGGGCTGATGAGTGCGGCGTGGCAGACCGTGGTGGTGTCGGTGGTGCTGGGGGCGGGGATCGGGCTCGCGTACTCGTCGCTGCCGGCGCTGATCATCGGGGCCGTCGATCCGTCCGAGACGGGGGCGGCGAATGGGCTCAACACGCTTATGCGGTCGGTGGGTACGTCTGTGTCCAGTGCGGTGATCGGGGTGGTGCTGGCCAATACGGCGGATCATGTCGGGGGTGTGGTGGTGCCGACGATGCACGGGTTTCGGGTCTCGTTTCTCATCGCGGCGGGGGCGGTTGCGGTCGGGGTTGTTCTGGCGGTGTTTCTGCCGGGGCGGCGGGGCTCGGGGACGTTGCTTGCGAGTAGCAGTGAGGGTGGGGGGATCAGTGAGGGGGGCGTGGTGTCCGGGGAGGACCGGGCCGCCGTCGTCCGTTAGGTCTCGCCCCCGCCGCCCCTACCCGTCCCATCCCCCAGGGGCTGCGCCCCTTCGACCCGCTTTCGCGCTCCGCGCGGGGTGGGTGGGTATGCGCGGGTTCGGTGGGGGCTGGTCGCGCAGTTCCCCGCGCCCCTGAAAAGCAGGGGCTGCGCCCCGTGCTTTTCAGGCCCGCGAGGGCCTGGTCAGGGCCTGGTCTTTTAGGGGCGCGGGGAACTGCGCGAGGAGCCCCACCGGGCCCGCACCCGGCAGTCGGCCCGATCCCCCGCTCTGCCCACCGGTCGGCGCGTGGCAGCATGGGGCGCCCCCAGGGACGTACGACTACACGGAGGAACCCATGGCCGCCGCGGCACCGCATCCCACGCCCAAGCCCGAGGTGCTCGGCGCGTTTGAGGCGGCCAAGGGGTTCATGCCGACCGGGGAAGGGCTGGCTCTGTACGCGGCGGCGGTGGAGGCGGGGCGGCTGGGGCTGCCGTTGCTGGAGGTGGGGACGTACTGCGGGCGGTCGACGATCCTGTTGGCGGACGCCGCCCGGGAGGCGGGCGTCGTGGCGGTCACCGTCGACCATCACCGGGGCAGCGAGGAGCAGCAGCCGGGCTGGGAGTACCACGACGCGTCCACCGTCGACCCCGAGGTGGGCCGGATGGACACGCTCCCCACCTTCCGCCGGACCCTCCACAAGGCGGGCCTGGAGGAGCACGTCGTCGCGGTCGTGGGCCGGTCGCCGCAGGTCGCCGCGTTCTGGGGCACCCCGCTCGGCCTCGTCTTCATCGACGGCGGCCACACCGACGAGCACGCCACCGCCGACTACGAGGGCTGGGCCCCGCATGTCGCGCCGGGCGGCCTCCTCGTCATCCACGACGTCTTCCCCGACCCCGAGGACGAGTTCACCGGGCAGGCCCCGTACCGCGTCTATCTGCGTGCCCTCGCCTCCGGCGCCTTCACGGAGGTCTCGGCGACGGACTCCCTGCGGGTGCTGCGGCGGACGGACGGCGGCGGCGGCACGGCCACCCGCGGCACGGGCACCGGCGGCACGGGCGTCTGACCCGCTCCGCCCGCGCCCCCTCCCGCCCCCTACTTCCAGGTCACGCCACTTCTATGCCGTGGTCCTGGACCAGTTCCTCCAGGCCACCCCGGTATCCCTTGCCGCCGATGACGAAGTCCCAGTCGCCGTTGGAGCGGCGGCGGAAGGAGCCGAGGGTGAGGGCCGTTTCGCCGGTGCGGCCGTCGGAGACGTCCAGGCGGCCCTGTTCGGCGCGGGACGGGTCGAGGAGGCGGATGCCGGCGTCGGTGAAGCCGGAGAGGTCGGCGTCGGGGTTCACGGCCGGGTCGATCGCGGCGACCAGGACGAGACGGTCGGCCTCCGCGGGCAGTGTGTCGAAGGAGACCTGGATCGCGGCCTTGTCGGGTGCGGTCGGCGGGACGGCGCGGACCGCGCCGTCGGGGGTGCCGGCGTTGTTGTAGAAGACGAAGTGGTCGTCGCTGAGGACCCGGTTGCCGTGGCAGACGAGCGCGCAGACGTCCAGGGCGACGCCGCCGGTCCAGTACATGCCGAGCACGCTGTAGTCGTCAGGGGGAGGGGTGGGAGTAGGGGCCGAGGTGTCCGGTGCGGTCCGCTGGGCGGGCATCACGACCGTGGGGGCGGTCGAGGACACGGGAGCGGGCGCGGGAGCGGCGGGCTCGCCCGTCCCCAGGCGGCCCCGCAGGCCGTGCCGGTGGAGGAGGTCGACGAGTTCGCGGCCCGAGATCAGTTCCAGCGGTTTGCCGTTGGCGAAGGTGTGGGAGCCGGGGCCGAACTTGGACGTCGTCACGAGGACGCCCTTGTTGGCGCCGGCGTCCTGGACCGTGCCGTAGAGGTCGCGGACGGCGGTCGGCGGGACGGTGTTGCGGTAGCGCTTGACCTGGACGACGATCTTGCCGCCCCGGATGGGGGTCGGGTCCAGGGCGTCCACGTCGACCCCGCCGTCGCCCGAGCGCTGGGTGGTGACCGCCTGCATGCCCATGGCCCGGAAGAGTTCCGCGACCAGTGCTTCGAAGGCCAGGGGGTCCATGGCGAGCAGGTCGGGCTCGTCCTCGCCGCCGTGGGTGACGACGCCGTTGCCGACGTCGTCGGGCCGGCGGCCGGGTCGCACGGGGGTGCGCTGGTCGGGGCGGGCGGACAACTGGCCCCGCAGACCGTCGGTCAGGCAGTCGACGGCGCTCACCTGCTCCAGGTGCAGGCCGGCGAAGACCGACCGGGGCACCTGGACGGTCGTCAGGACGATCTGGGTGCGGCGGCCGGTCGCCGGGTCGTGGTCGTCCACGAAGCCGTTCAGGACGACCGACTCCAGCGCGCCGAACTCGTCGGCGGCGAACAGGTCGTGGAGGACGAGAAGGGTGCACTGCGCGAGGACGTCGCGGTAGAGGGACCGGCGCTGGGTGACCGGGCGCGGGCGCTCCTTGTCCTGGTCGACGCTCGGCATGTAGACGACGCTCTTCGCCTCGGGGACGACGTCGTATCTGGGCAGCTCCCAGTCCAGGACCAGTTGGCGGGCGGCCGAGTCGTAGGCGGCGGAGACGCCTCGGGGGAAGCCGTCGGGCCAGGCGGGCGAGGCGTAGAGGGCGGCGGAGAAGTAGTCGACGGCGGCCTCCGGGTCGCCGTCGCGCAGTGCGGTGGCCATCCGCGCGAGCCCGGCGTTGTGCCGGCGGATCTCCGCCCGCTGCCCTTCGGCCCACTGCTCGTACTGCCGCTGGTACTGGGCCAGTTGCTGCTGCCGCTGGGCCTCGGCGGCCTGGGCGGCGTGCCAGTCGTGCTCGAAGCGGGCGCGTGCCTCGGCCTGCGCCTGGGCGCGCCGCTGGGCGGACCAACCGCCCTGTGCCTGGTAGTGGTTGTGGTGGGGGTCCGGCATGGGGACGGGGTGGGCGAGCGGGCCCGGAGAGAAGGGTTCCAGGTTCTCGGGGCGGGTGAGGGACGCGGCGCGGAACGCGGGGGCGCGGCAGCCGGTCACCAACAGCCCTTCCAGGGCGAGGACTTGGGCGTCCAGTTCGTCGCTGCGGCGGCGGGCCTCCGCCTCGCGCTGCTGGCGGTACGTCGCCTGCTGCTCGCGCTGGCTGCGGGCCACCTCCCGCTGGTACGCGCGCTGTTGTCGCTCGTACTCGCGCTGCTGGCGGGCCCGCTCCTCCGACTGACGCTGCTGTTGGCGTTGTGCCTCGGCCCAGATGCCGGCCAACCCGTTGGAGCGACGACTCATGCGCTACAGGCCCTCCCACCGGGGCCCCATCGACCGCGCGGCGATGCCCCGCCCCACAACCAGACGTAACCGAACGACTTTATCTCGCGACGGCGTGTACGCCTACCGCGTCGCTGCGCGGGCTTGGCCTGGGGGTGTGCTGGGGCGTGACGGTGCCCCCCGTGCTCGGCCCGCGCCGGGTGACCTCCCGGTCCGGTCCGGCCCGGGAGGGGGCGTCGGTTTCCGGCCGCGGGCCCGGTGGGGCTTCTCGCGCAGTTCCCCGCGCCCCTGAAAAGCAGGGGCTACGCCCCATGCTTTTCACCCCACCACGCCGGCACCCCACCACCCGGCCACCCCGGCGCCCCGCAGCCCCGCAGCCCCGCAGCCTTTCAGACTTGCAGCCCCGCCGCTTTCCAAGCCCGCGGCCCCGCCGCCCCGTGGGTCTTTCAGGCCCGCAGGGCCTGGTCTGTTAGGGGCGCGAGGAACTGCGCGAGAACCCCCACCGAACCCGCACCCGACAAGCACCACGCCCCCACCCCGGCCCACCACCTTCCAGACCCGCAACCCCGTCGCCATCCAGGCCCGCAGGGCCTGGCCTTTCAGGGGCGCGGGGAACTGCGCGAGAACCCCCACCGGACCCGCACCCGACAACCGCCACGGCCCCGACCCGGCCCACCCCGCCCCGCCCCGTAAGGTGGCAGGCGTGTCGTATGTAGGTCCGGACTTCGATCCGCCCCAGCCCCGTCGTTCCGTTCTTCGCCGTCCGGCGGTCGTGGCGGTGGCCGCGGTCGTGGTGGGGGCGGTGGCCGGGTGGGGGGTCTGGCAGGCCGTCGGGGACTCCGGCGGCGGGCCGACCGACGCGGCGGGCCCGCAGACCCGGTCGGCGAGCACGCCCTCGGCGACGGGCGAGCAGCCGACCGCCACCGGCGACGGGAAGAAGACCGAACCCTCAGGGGGCGCCTCCGCGCCCTCCGCCACCGGCCCCCTCAAGGGCAAGGTCGTCGTGATCGACCCCGGCCACAATCCCGGTAACTTCCAGCACACCACCGAGATCAACCGCAAGGTGGACATCGGGACGAACGCGAAGGAGTGCGACACGACGGGGACGACCACCAACGACGGTTACCTGGAAGCCGAGTTCACGCTCGACGTCGCCCGGCGGATGCGGACACTCCTCGAACAGCAGGGCGCCACCGTGAAGTTCACGCAGGACGACGACCGCGACTGGGGCCCGTGCATCGACGAGCGGGCACGGATCGGCAACGAGGCGAAGGCGGACGCGGTGGTGTCGATCCACGCGGACGGCTCCGGCGCCGGCAACCGCGGCTTCCACGTCATCCTGCCGGGCTCGGTGCGCGAGGGCGCCGCCGACACCCGGCCCATCGTCGCCCCCTCCCGCGACCTCGGCGAGCGCATCGCCGGCTACTTCGTCCGCGCCACCGGCAGCGCCCCCTCCAACTACGTCGGCGGAGGCACCGGCATCGTCACCCGCACCGACCTCGGCGGCCTCAACCTCTCCACCGTTCCCAAGGTGTTCATCGAGTGCGGCAACATGCGCGACAGCAAGGACGCGGCCCAGCTCACCAGCGGAGCGTGGCGCCAGAAAGCGGCCCGGGGAATCTCGGACGGCATCACGAGCTTCCTCGAAAATTGAACAACTCTCCCTTTACGGAATGCGTGCGGCGGTCTCAATCTGTCAACAGTTCCCGCCGCGTTCATCGTGTGCGCCGGGATACGCGATATCCATGACGGGGCGCCGCTGACCAGCGGTACCTGGCGGAACAGGAAGCACGCGGGGGAACCTCTGAGGGAATCGTGAGTTTTCTGCGCGGGTAGCGGGCGGGTCGTGATCATCGCGATGATCCCGGCGGACACCCACGTCGGTCGGGCGATAAGGTCGTCCCTACGATGAGGGGCCACCCCCGCGCTTCCCACCACGGCCTGACGGCGACATGGTGACGGCGACGCCTCCACCGATGACGAGACGACTGACGAAGGACCTGAAGTGAATATCCGCTCCCTCACCAGAGGCGACGGCGTCGTGATCGGAGCAGCGGTATTGCTGTTCATCGCGTCGTTCCTCGACACGTTCGACGGCTCCGGCGACGACATCCCCAATGCCTGGGACAACCTCGGCTTGGTGATGAGCGTGTACGTCAGCGGCATCATCGGGGCGGTGTTGATCGTCATCGCCCGCGCGCTGCCGCAGCCGCCCAAGGTCGTCGGCCTCGACCTGGGCCAGCTCGGGGTGGCCCTGACGATCTTCACCGCGTGGACCGCGTTCTGGTCGATCATCGACCCGTTCGGCGCGATGGAGGAATTTCTCGGCTCCTTCGGCGGCCAGGAGCCCGACTCCGGCGCCGGTCTCATCCTCGGTCTGATCGCGGCCCTGCTGCTGGCCGCCGCCGCCATCGCCACCCCCCTCGTCCCCGCCCTCAAGGCCGCCCTCGTCGGCGCCCCGCGGCCGGCCGCGCCGCAGCCGTACGGGGCCCAGCCGCCCGGTGGTTACGGGTACCCGGGCGCCGGTGCGCCGGGTCCGTTCGGTGCGGGGCAGCCGCAGCCCGGTCAGCCGGGTCCGGGGGCGCCGTTCGCTGGGGCTCCGCAACAGCAGCAGGCGCCCGCGCCGCAGCCGCCGGCCGGTGACTTCTCGCCGTTCTGGTTCGCGGTGCCGGTGGCCCGCCCGCTGTTCGCGGAGGACGGTTCGCAGTCGGCGATCGCCGAGCTGGCCCCGGGTACCTGGTACCTGGCGGTCGAGCAGCGCGGCCCCAGCCTGGTCGCCCAGACGCAGGACGGCCGCCGTGGCGTGCTGCAGGACACCAGCGGCATCCAGCGCGGCTGATCCACCACACGCTCAAGGTCGTACGACGGCCCCTCGCCCTTCCGGGTGGGGGGCCGTTGTCGTACGCTCGCCTCCCGCCCGAACAGCTGACGCACCGTCAGGAGGCAGGCGTATGCGGCTCGGTCTGGCACTCGGTTACTGGGGGCGCGGCCCCTCGGCGGACCATGTCCCGCTGGCGCAGGAGGCGGAGCGGCTCGGCTACGACTCGGTGTGGACCGCCGAGTCCTGGGGCTCGGACGCCTTCACGCCGCTCACCTGGATCGCGGCGCGGACCTCAAGGATCAAGCTGGGTACGGCGGTTGCGCAGATGGCCGCCCGCTCCCCCACGACGACCGCGATGCACGCCCTCACCCTGGACCATCTCTCCGGCGGACGCGTCCTGCTCGGGCTCGGGCTCTCCGGGCCGCAGGTCGTCGAGGGCTGGTACGGGCGCCCGTTCCCGAGGTCGCCGCTGACCGCGACCAGGGAGTACGTCGACGTCGTACGCCAAGTCCTCAGGCGCGAGGCCCCGGTCGAGCTGGACGGCCGCTTCCACCCCCTCCCCTACGACGGGCCGGACGGCACCGGCATCGGCAAGGCGCTGAAGTCCATCACGCACCCCCTGCGCCCCGGCCTTCCCGTCCTGCTCGGTGCCGAGGGGCCGAAGAACATCGCGCAGACGGCCCGGATCGCGGACGGCTGGCTGCCGTTGTACTGGTCGCCGACCCGGGCCGAGGTGTACGAGGCCTCGCTGACCGGGATGCCCGAGGGGTTCCTCGTCGCACCCATGGCCCGTGCGAAGGTCTGCGACGACGTCGCCGAGGGGCTGCTGCCCGTGAAGGCCATGCTCGGCTTCTACATCGGCGGGATGGGGCACGCCAAGCGCAACTTCCACGCCGATCTCATGGCCCGGATGGGGTACGAGGAGGAGGCCCGGCACATCCAGCGGCTCTTCCTCGACGGGCGTCGCGAGGAGGCCGTACTGGCCGTGCCGGACGCCTTCGCCGACGAGATCTCGCTGGTCGGCCCGCGCGAACGGATCGCGGAACGGCTGGAGTTGTGGCGGAAGGGACCGGTGACGGATCTGTTGGTGCTGGCGCCCGATCCGCACACGCTGCGGGTGCTGGCGGAGCTCAACTCCTAGGCGGGCGAGGTTTCATCGGGGGCCGACGGGCAACCCGTGACGTATGTCTCGATATAGCGGCTCCAACCAGGCCGGCCGGGTCATAGCGATCGTCGCCGACATCATGGCCTTCATCCTCGGCCTGTGGATCCTGATGTACCTGCTGGACGCCAACGGCACGAACGACTTCGTGCAGTTCGTCCATGACGCGGCCCGCTGGCTCGCCGGCTGGTCGCACGACCTGTTCACCTTCGACGAGCAGTGGGCGCGGGTGGTGGCCGGGTACGGCCTGGCGGCCGTCGTCTATCTGTTCGTGGGGCACGCCATCGCCAACCGGATGCACCGCCACTGAGCGACCACGGGTGCGTGGAGTCTGAACAGCAGGGGGCGCAGCCCCTGCTGTTCAGGGGCGCGGGGAACTGCGCGACCAGCCCCCACGCACCCGCAGCCGACGACGCACCCCCCGGCTCAACAGCACTCCGCATCCAGCCCGCGCGGCAACCGCTCCCCGCCGAAGACCGCGCAGGTCGCCTCGTCGCCTCCCAGCGCGGCCACGGCCAGCAGCAGTGACCCCGCGGTCCAGGACGTGAGTTCCTCGGGCCAGATGGCGCCGTCCTCGAAGACGTACCCCGTCCAGTACAGGCCGGAGTCGGCGTCGCGGAGGTGCTGGATGGACTGGAGGATGTCCAGGGCGCGGTCGGACTCGCCCATCGCCCAGAGGGCCAGGGCGAGTTCGGCGGACTCACCGCCGGTCACCCATGGGTTGGGCACGACGCAGCGGACGCCGTAGCCGGGCACCACGAAACGGTCCCAGCTCTCCTTTATACGGGACTTGGCCTCGCCGCCGGTGAGCGCGCCGCCGAGCACGGGGTAGTACCAGTCCATCGAGTAGCGGTCCTTGTCGAGGAACCGCTCGGGGTGCCGCCGTATCGCGTGCCGGAGGGCACCGACCGCCAACTCCCAGTCGGGCTGCGGCTCCTCGCGCTGCTCGGCGATCGCGAGCGCGCAGCGCAGCGCGTGGTGGATGGACGAACTCCCGGTCAGGAGCGCGTCGTTCACCGCCGTGCCGTCGTCCTCGCGCTTCCAGCCGATCTGCCCGCCGGGCTGCTGGAGCCGCAGGACGCACTCGATCGCCGCGTACACGGCGGGCCACATCCGGTCGAGGAAGGTGTCGTCGCCGGTGGCCAGGTAGTGGTGCCAGACCCCGACGGCGATGTAGGCGACGAAGTTGGTCTCGCGGCCCCGGTCGGTGATGTCGTCGGCGTCCCCGTCGGCGTACGCGGCGTACCAGGAGCCGTCCTCGTTCTGGTGCCGGCGCAGCCACTCGTAGGCGCGCTCGGCGGCCTCGTGCTCACCGGCGGCGTCCAGGGCCATGGCGGCCTCGGTGTGGTCCCACGGGTCGAGGTGGTGCCCGCGGAACCACGGGATGGCACCGTCCGCGCGCTGCACCGCGAGGATGCCCCGCACGGTGGCGGCGGCCTCCTCGGCGGTGAGGACCCCGGGCAGGACCAGGTGTTCTGTCCGGGGCGTGGTCACTTGGCGGCCGCCCCGGCCTGGGTCCCGGCCTCGGCTTCCCCGGCGATCCGGGGAAGGTGCGGCTTGGTCGCGTAGGCCACGAAGCTCTTGCCGATCAGCGGGTTCAGCGCCTCCTCGGCGACCCGGGTGGCCAGCGGCTTCTTCATGATGTCCCAGACCAGCAGCTTGTGGTACGCCCGCACCGGCAGCGCCTTGTCGTTGTCGACGCCGAACGCGCACTTCAGCCACCAGTACGGCGAGTGCAGGGCGTGCGCGTGGTGGGTGCCGTACGGCTTGAGGCCCGCCTCGCGGATCCTGGCCAGCAGTTCGTCGGCCTTGTAGATGCGGATGTGGCCGCCCTCGACCTCGTGGTAGGCGTCGGAGAGCGCCCAGCAGACCTTCTCGGGGCCGTAGCGCGGGACGGTGATGGCTATCCGGCCGCCGGGCTTCAGCACCCGGACCATCTCGGCGAGGACGCCCTTGTCGTCGGGGATGTGCTCCATCACCTCGGAGATGATGACGACGTCGAAGGACTCGTCGGGGAAGGGCAGCGCGAGGGCGTCGCCCTCCATGGCCGTGGCGGTGGCGCCCTCGGGGGCCTCACCGGCCTCCTTCATGGCGGCGAACCACTTGGCGACCTCGCGGATCTCCTCGCCGTTCTGGTCGAGGGCCACGACCTGGGCGCCGCGCCGGTAGCACTCGAAGGCGTGCCGGCCCGCTCCACAGCCGAGATCCAGGACCCGGTCCCCCGGGGCGAGCGGGAACCTGGAGAAATCGACGGTCAGCACGTGGCCCTGCTTTCGACATAGTTGCTGGTGGAGGCCGCAGAGGTAGGTATCGAGGTGCCGGCGCGGGCGACGGCCTCGCGGTAGTGGGCGACCGTGCCCTCGGCGGCGCGGGCCCAGGTGAACCGCTGGAGCACCCGCTCGCGTCCCGCGCGGCCGAGCCGCCGCCGCAGCTCCGGGTCGCCGAGGAGCCGGGTGAGCGCGGCGGCCAGGGCGCCCGGGTCGCCCGGGGGCACCGCGAGGCAGGTCTCGCCGTCGGGTCCGGCGACCTCCGGGACGGCCCCGCCGGTGGTGGCGACCAGCGGTGTCCCGGTGGCCATGGCCTCGGCGGCGGGCAGCGAGAAGCCCTCGTACAGCGAGGGGACGCAGGCGGCCTCGGCCGAGCGGACCAGGTCGACCAGTTCGGCGTCGGAGATGCCCTTGACGAACTCGACGGCGCCTTCGAGGCCGTACCGCTCGATCGCGTGGGCGACCGGGCCCTCGGTGGGCCGTTTGCCGACGACGACGAGGTGGGCGGCGGGGTGTTCGGCGCGCACCTTGGCGAGCGCCTCGACGAGGTAGACGAGCCCCTTGAGGGGGACGTCCGCGCTGGAGGTGGTGACGATCCGGCCGGGCACCCGGGCCACGGCCGGATTCGGCGAGAAGAGGTCGGTGTCGGCGCCTATGTGGACGACGTGCATCCGGTCGTCGTGTACGCCGAGGTGGTCGACGATCTCCTGGCGGGAGGTGGAGGAGACGGTGAGCACGGACGGCAGCCGGCGCGCGACCCGCCCCTGCATCCGGGTGAAGGCGTACCAGCGGCGCACGGACATCCGCCGCTGCCACCCCTCGGCCGCGTCCAGCTCCAACTGCCGGTCGACGGTGATGGGGTGGTGGATGGTGGTGACGAGCGGGGCACCCACATCGCCCAACAGGCCGTAGCCGAGCGTCTGGTTGTCGTGGACGACGTCGAACTCGCCGCGCCGGGCGCGGAGATGGCGGCGGGCGCGCAGCGAGAAGGTCAGCGGTTCGGGGAACCCGCCGGTCCACATCGTCGCCACTTCGAGGGCGTCGATCCAGTCGCGGTACTCGCCGCGCTTCGGGGTGCGGAAGGGGTCGGGCTGCCGGTAGAGGTCGAGGCTGGGCAGTTCGGTGAGGGATATCCGGCCCGGGCCGTCCTCGGGCACGGCGTCGTCGTCGAGGACGGGGTACGGCTGGGAGCCGATCACCTCGACGCGGTGGCCGAGGCGGGCCAGCTCGCGCGAGAGGTGCCGTACGTAGACGCCCTGGCCCCCGCAGAACGGGTTCCCTTTATAGGTGAGGAGCGCGATGGTGAGCGGTCGCCCGCCGTCCGCGGCGAGGTCACGTCGGGACCCCGCCTGACTGGCCTCAGCGGTCACTCCTGGCCCCCTTCTCACTGCGATTTCCCGTGAGATTACGACGAGACGGTAATCTAGAACAAGTTTCAGAGTTGATCGTTCAAGAGGCTCTGAATCTACCGGCTGGTAGAACCGCTGTGAGTGGTGGATCAGGTGATTCACGCCACGGCAGACGCCCTGGCACTTGCCCTGGCATGCTATTTGATCGCATACCCTCACCGACCGTCACGACTGTCACGGAACGAGACCCATGCCTGCGGAAGCCAAGGTGGAGACCAAGCCGGCGGCCAAGGCGGATACCGGCACCGCGCGACCGGACTCCCCGCCCCTCACGGAGCGGCAGGAGGCCCGCCGGCGCCGGATCCTGCACGCGAGCGCCCAGTTGGCCAGCCGCGGCGGTTTCGACGCCGTGCAGATGCGCGAGGTGGCCGAGTCCTCCCAGGTGGCCCTGGGGACGCTCTACCGCTACTTCCCCTCCAAGATCCATCTGCTGGTCGCCACCATGCAGGCCCAGCTGGAGCACATGCACGGCACGCTCCGCAAGAAGCCCCCGTCGGGCGAGACGGCCGCCGAGCGCGTCGCCGAGACCCTGATGCGCGCCTTCCGCGCGCTGCAGCGCGAGCCGCATCTCGCCGACGCCATGGTCCGCGCCCTCACCTTCGCCGACCGCAGCGTCAGCCCCGAGGTCGACCAGGTCTCCCATCAGACCACCGCGATCATCCTCGACGCGATGGGGCTGGAGAACCCCACCGCGGAGCAGCTCTCGGCGGTCCGCGTCATCGAGCACACCTGGCACTCGGCGCTGATCACCTGGCTCTCCGGCCGTGCCTCGATCGCCCAGGTGAAGATCGACATCGAGACCGTGTGCCGTCTGATCGACCTGACGGCGCCGGATCGACGAAAGCCCGAGCCACAGCAGTAGGGCACACGACGAAAGCCGGACCCACGGAAGCAGGGCACACGAAAGGACCTACGAGACGGGTTTCCTGCTCCGGGTACCGCTCGACCGGGGCAGGTGCCGAGGGTTACCGTCCGGCCCTGTCCTGCGACCTTCCGGCCTCTCAGCCCGACCGTCGACGTCGGCACCGGCGACAAACAACCTCTCGCCGCTGTCGGCTACTCCGGTCGACTCCCTCACTCGTCTCGTAGGCCGCTTTCCACGATAGAACACTCATACGGGAACACAACCCCCCAAAGCGGATTTTTTACCCTCTAGTCCATGATCTCCAGGCCGCTCCAGAGCCGGCCGATCGCCTTCTCCGCCGCCCATTGGTCGAGGAGTGCGCGGGCCTCGTCCTCCGGGGCCGCCAGGGAGACGCGCTGGGCGCCGGTGCGAGGGGTGTGGGGTTCCTTGTGGAGGGTGCCCTCGCTGCAGCAGGCGCAGTGCGTGGTGACGCCGCTCGCGGGCTCCGCGCCGAAGTCGTGGTCGGCGAAGAGGGCGAGCAGGGCCTCCAGGTCGGCGGGCTCGCCGGCCGTGACGGTCACCTGGAGCGTGGGCAGGTCGGAGGGTTCGAAGAGGAGGAGTTCGTCGAAGACGGGGAAGGTCGTGCCGTCGAGGACGCGTTCGCCGTTGGGCTGCCCGTCGTGCAGGACGATCTCGCCGTAGCGGCGGCCACCGGTCACGGGGACGTTCATCACGCGTCCGCGCGTCGGGCAGAGCCGCTCGATCCACACCACCTCGCGCGCGCCGCCGGTGTCGAGGCGCACGCAGGCATGTCCGAGGCGAGCGCGGATCTCGCCGTCACCCGCGCCCTTGCCGCCACCGTCGCCGTCGCGGTCGCCTTCGGGCAGTCGGACGCCGAAGCCGGCCCAGGCGTCGCGGGCCACGGTCCAGTCGCGGCGGATCGTGGCGGCGATGCCGAGGTTCCAGAACGCGGGGTCGCCCTCGCCGCGCGGTGCCCGGGCGGCGGCCTGGACGCCCAGTTCGTACGCCTTGTCCCAGTCGCGCAGGAACTTGTGGGCGAGCGCGGCGTCGTACCACCACTCCGCGCTCGCCTTCTCGTCCGGGAAGTGGGCGAGCACCCGCTCGTACAGGCCGGCGGCGCGCTGCCACTCCTCCGCGTCCCAGGCCGCGTACGCCTGCTCGATCAGCTCCCTGGCCTCGGACTTCCGCACGCCCACCCACTCCACATACCGGTCGTTCATGATCGCCCACGATCGCTCGTGCGCCGACGGGAGAGCGTAGGGCCCTAGTCCTCCGGCGGGAACACCGGCTCCCCGCTCCCGAGGAGGGCGATGGAGATCGCCTCCACCGGGCAGCCCTCGGCGGCCTTCAGGATGCGTTCGCCCGCGTCGGGGTCGGGGTCTACGGGGTGGGACTGCATGGCGGAGTCGAGGCGGAAGGCGTCCGGGGCGAGATGGGTGCACTGGGCCGAGCCGATGCAGAGGGCGCGGTCGACCTCCACGTGCCAGTGGTCGCCCATGGCTAGGCCTCCCCTGCCTCCCCGGCGGCGGCCGGGGGCTCGTATCCGGCCGGGAGGTGGATCATCTTGTGCTCCAGGTATTCGCCGTAGCCCTCGGGGCCGAACTCGCGTCCCAGGCCGGAGTTCTTGTAGCCGCCGAACGGGCCGAGCATGTCGAGGCTGAAGGTGTTGACGGAGTAGGTGCCGGTGCGGACCCGGCGGGCGATGTCGATGCCGCGTTCGTCGTCGGCGGTCCAGACGCTGCCGCTGAGGCCGTACTCGGAGTCGTTCGCGATGCGTACGGCCTCAGCCTCGTCGCCGTACGGGAGGAGGCAGATCACGGGGCCGAAGATCTCCTCGCGGGCGATGCGCATGGAGTTGTCGACGTCGCCGAAGAGGGTCGGTTCCACGTACCAGCCGCGCTCCAGACCGGCGGGGCGGCCGCCGCCGGTGAGGATCTTGGCGCCCTCCTCCTGGCCGATGCGGATGTAGTCGAGGCTGCGGCGCTGCTGGCGGGCGGCGACGAGGGGGCCGAGTTCGGTGGCCGGGTCGAGGGGGTCGCCGATCTTCAGCGCGGAGGCATAGGCCGCGAAGGCCTCGGCGAACTCGTCGTAGCGCGAGCGCGGGACGAGGATGCGGGTCTGGGCCACACACGCCTGGCCGTTGATCATCCAGGCGAAGGGGGCGATGCCGGCCACGGCGGTCCCCGCGTCCGCGTCCGGGAGGATCACGGCCGCCGACTTACCGCCCAACTCCAGGGTGACGCGCGTGAGATGGCGGGCGGCGACCTCCATGACCCGCTTGCCCGCGGCGACCGAGCCGGTGAAGGAGACCTTGTCGACGCCCGGGTGGCCGACCAGGTACTCGCTGACCTCGCGGTCGGCGGGAAGGATGGAGAGCACCCCCTCGGGCAGCCCGGCCTCGGCGGCGATCTCCGCCAACAGGTAGGCGTCCAGGGGGGTTTCGGGCGACACCTTCAGGACGGCCGGGCAGCCGGCGAGGAGCGCGGGGGCGAGTTTGGCGGCGGCGGTGAACTGCGGGACGTTCCAGGGGACGACCGCCGCGACCACCCCGACCGGCTCGCGCCGCACCAGGATCTTGCCCAGGACACCGTCCCGCCGCTCCTCGTACGTGAATCCGCGGGCCGTCGTGATCGCCGCGTCCCACACCATCATCGAGGCGAGCGCCTGCACCATCACGCTGGAGGTGAACGGGGTGCCGTTCTCGGAGCTGATGATCCGGGCGAACTCCTCGTACCGCAGGGCGAAGGCGTCCTTGATCCGGGCGACGACCTCGACCCGCTCGTCGAGGGTCATACGCGGCCAGGGGCCGTGGTCGAAGGCGTGACGGGCGGCGGCCACGGCCCGGTCGACGTCCGCGCGCGAGGCGTGCGGGACGCGGCCGATGACCTCCTCCGAGTGCGGCGAGACCACCTCGATGACGTCCGTGCCCAAGGGGTCGGTCAACTCCCCGCCGATGAACAGCTGTCCGTGTTCCACGAGTTCGGTCATGGCCGCAGCCTCCCGGAGCCACTTCTCTGACATACCGTCAGTTCTGAATAGGGAACTGATACCAGTTCCAGAGGAAGGAGTCCATGTCGTCCGCCGGTTCGCGGGTACACCCGTCCTTCCGCGCCCCACTCCCGGTGAAACTCGTTCTAGTTATAGTGACTTCATGACACAGGTGACCGATCACGGCGGAGGCGTACGGTCCATCGAGGTCCCCATCCCGGACAACCCGCTCGGCCACACCCTCGTGTACGTCGTCGACACCGACCGCGGCCCGGTCCTCGTCGACACCGGCTGGGACGACCCGGCGTCGTGGGACACGCTCGCGGCGGGGCTGACGGCGTGCGGTACGTCGGTCGCGGAGGTCCACGGGGTCGTGATCACCCACCATCACCCCGACCACCACGGCCTGTCGGGGGCGGTGCGGGAGGCGTCCGGGGCGTGGATCGCGATGCACGCGGCGGACACGGCGATCGTCCGGCGGACGCGGGGGACGGGCCCGGACCGCTGGTACTCCTACATGACGGACAAGCTCACGGCGGCGGGCGCCCCCGAGGAGCACCTCGCGCCGCTGCGCGCACCGCGCCGCCCGCGCGCCCTGCCCGGGTTCTCCCCCGCGCTCCCCGACCGCGAGATCGTCCCCGGTGAACTCCTCGACCTCCCCGGCCGCCGCGCCCGCGCGATCTGGACGCCGGGCCACACACCGGGGCACGTCTGCCTCCACCTGGAGGAGGCGCACCCCGCCCAACTACCGGGCCACGGACGCCTGTTCTCCGGCGACCATCTTCTCCCCGAGATCAGCCCGCACATCGGCCTCTACGAGGACCCGGACGACGACACGGTCACCGATCCTCCCCCAGTCTCGGCTTCGCTCGACCGGGGGGACCCCCTTGGCGACTACCTCGACTCCCTCGAACGCGTCGGGCGTCTCGGCGCGGCGGAGATCCTCCCCGCCCACCAGTACGCGTTCACCGATTCCGCCGCGCGTGTACGGGAGTTGCTGGCCCACCACGAGGCCCGCCTCACCGGTCTGCTCGCCCTCCTCGCCACGCCCCTCACCCCCTGGCAACTGGCCGAACGCATGGAGTGGAACCGCCCCTGGCCCGACATCCCCTTCGCCTCCCGCAACATCGCGGTCTCCGAGGCGGAGGCACATCTGCGACGCCTGGTGAAGCTGGGGCGGGCGGAGGGAGTGGTGGGGAGTGATCCGGTGAGGTATGTGGCGGTGTAGGTCCGCATGCCGTCAGGCCGCCGTCCCCGGATCCGCGAGTCGGCGGATCAACTCCTCAGCACTGCCCATCAGTTCGACTTCGCGCGGGGTCATCGTCGGGTTGGCCGCCCGGCGTCGTCTCGCCTCGGTGAGGCCCTCTTCCGTCAGGGCGGAGGGGCCTTCGGGCTGGTGGGCGAGGAGGGAGACGAGGGTGGCGTGGGCCAAGGCCGCGCGGAAGTCGGCCGTGTCGACGGCGACTTGGGCGAGGATCATCGCGGACATGCCCCAGTCCAGACCGGGCGGCCCCTCCTCCGCGTTGCTCCAGTCGATGACCTGGGGGCCGTGGGGCGTGACGATGACGTTCTCGGGGTGCAGGTCCAGGTGGAGCACTCGGGAGGTGAGGCCTACGGGTGCGCCGGGCGGGGTGGGCGGAGGGGGCGCGGCGGGCGCGTGCCCTCGGGGCGGCAAGGCGTGCAGGGTGTGCAGGAGATGGGCCAGGAGGGCGCCCACCCGGGCCGGGTCGAGCAGGCCGGCCGCGAAGGCCTCCAGCATGGTCGGGCCGGACAGCCGCTCCAGCACCATCTCCGTACGCGTCGCCGAACGCACGCGGGGGACCGGGTAGCCGTGCCCCCGTACGTACTCCATGACCTCGGCCTCGGCGACCGCGTCACCCCAGCCGTCCCGATGGCGCCGCAGCACCCAGGCGCCGACGGGATCGCCGGGTCCGACAGGCCGGCCGGGTCCGGTTTGTCTGTCGGCTGCGTCACGGTCGGCGGGAGCGGAGAGGGCATCGGCGTCGGAGGGTGCGGGGAGGTCGGCGGGACCGTGCGGGGTGGACTCCGTTTCGGTGGCGTGGAGTTCGTACACGTCGGCCGTGCGGCCGGAGCCGAGGAGTCTTCCCAAGCGCATGGCCCGAACCTATCCCGGCGCACAGACGCCCCTCAGGCTTTTCCTACTGACAGGTAGAGTGACCGGGTCGTCATCACACCCGTACGGGGCGAAGCCGGTGCAATTCCGGCGCTGACCCGCAACCGTGAGCCGGCCTCCACGAGAGGGCGGCGAGTCGGACCGCCCGTACGGGATCGCACGGCACCGTCGAGGAATACGGAGCCGAGCCGCCCGGCGCTTCGCCGTGCGTCCGGCTCCCCGTCAGGGAGAGGCAGCCGCCGATCATGAATGTCCGCCGCAGCGCCGCGGTCGTCGCCGTACTGGCCGTCACAGCCGGGCTCGGCACGGGACTCGGTGCCGGGTTCACGCCGGTCGCCCTCACTCCGGTCGCCTTCGCCGCCTCCGCCGCCGCTCCCTCCCCCTCGGCGTCGCAGGCGATCCCCACCGGTCTGTACGGCTCCAACGACCCCACCTACGACGGCGTGTGGCGGCAGTCCCTCGCGCTGCTCGCGCTGGACACCATGGAGGAGAAGCCCGGGGCCGGGGCCGTGGAGTGGCTCGTCGGGCAGCAGTGCGACGACGGGGCGTTCGCGGCGTACCGGGCCGACGCCTCGGCCGAGTGCGACGCGAAGACGGCCGTCGACACCAACAGCACGGCCGCCGCGGCGCAGGCGCTCGTCGCGGTCGGCGGGCGGGACGCCGAGGCCGGGCGGGCGGTGCGCTGGCTGAAGCAGCACCAGAACCAGGACGGCGGCTGGGGCTACACCGCCGGCAGCCCCAGCGACGCGAACTCGACCTCCGTCGTCATCGGCGCGCTGGCCGCCGTGGGCGACGCCCCCGAGCGGCAGCGGAAGGACGGCAACTCCCCCTACGACGCCCTCCGCGCCCTCGCCGTCCCCTGCGGCGACGAGAAGGAGAAGAGCGGGGATGAGGGCGGGGGGTTCGCCTATCAGCCCGACAAGAAGGGCGGGCTCGTGGCGAACGCCGATGCCACGGCCGCCGCCGTGCTCGGCGTCCTGGGTGAGGGTTTCGTGGCCGAGGCGGGCGACGGGAACGGCGAGGGTGACGCCGGGAAGTGCGTCGCGGGTGACTCTCCGGCGGAGTTGGCCCACAACGGTGCCGTCCACCTGGCCGGTGCCCTCACCGCCGACGGGTATCTGAAGTCCGCCCTCGCGGGTGCGGAGGACCAGCCCGACCACGGCAACACCGCCGACGCGGTCGTCGCGCTCGTCGCCGCCGGGGACGCGGATACGGACGCGACCGGGAAGGCGCTCGCCTGGCTGGAGAAGAACCACGGCGTCTGGGCGGCCAAGGCCGGGCCCGCCGCGTACGCCCAGCTCCTCTTCGCCGTGCACGCCACCGGCGCCAGCCCGCGCGACTTCGGCGGCACCGACCTCGTGGCCCGGCTGAAGGACACCGGTCCGGCGCGCGATGTGGACGACTACCCGTCCGTGACTGTCGACGACGAGACGTACTACGACAACGGGGTCGGGTACGACACGTGGTGGAAGATCGGGCTCGGGGGCGTCGTCGCCGTGGTCGGCGCGGTCGTCGCCGGGTTCGTGCTGGTGAGGGCCCGCCGGAAGCGGCGGGAAGGGTGACCGGCGGGCGGAGCGGCGCCAAGTCGCGGTCGCAGTCACGGGCGCGGGCGCGGGCGCGTGGGGTTGTTGTGCTCCTGCTGAGCGGTGTCCTGCTCGCGCTGGGGCTGGGGGGCGTGGGGCAGGGGGAGGCGTATGCCGCCGCGTACCGCTACTGGTCGTTCTGGGAGCGGGACGGTTCGGAGTGGGCGTACGCCACGCAGGGGCCGTCGACCGCGCGGCCGGCCGACGGGGAGGTGCAGGGGTTCCGGTTCGCGGTCAGCCGGGACTCCGGGGACGCGGTACGGCCGCGCGGGGCCGCCGACTTCGCCGCGATCTGCGGGGGCACGGGTGCGCGGGGCGGGGAGAAGCGGGTCGCGCTGGTCATCGACTTCGGTACGGCGGCGGACGCGCCGGCCGGGGAGACGCCTCCGGCGGCGCGTACGGCGTGTGCGCGGGTGCCGGACGACGCGACCTCGGCCGAGGCGTTGGCCTCGGTCGCGAAGCCGCTGCGGTACGACACGAACGCGTTGCTCTGCGCGATCGCCGGGTATCCGAGGGCGGGGTGCGGGGAGGCGGTCGGCTCGGCGGAGGGGACGGACTCCGGCCCCGGCACCGCGAGTTCGCCGCCCGCCGCCTCCGCCTCCGCTTCCGCTTCCCGCGAGGGGGAAGGTCCAGCCGTCGGGCTGTACGTGGGGGTCGGAGTGGTCGCCCTGCTGGGGGCCGCGGCGGTGTGGCAGGCGCGGCGGCGTCGGGGGTAGGGGGCGATGCGGTGGTTCACAACGCGCCCCGAGCCAGGGCCGGCCGACGGCGAGTCCCGCGACTCGGCGGTCCGAGGCACCCTCGCGCCCACCCGTGCCGCCCCAGCGGCACGACTGCCCGCGACTGAATCGGGATCGGGAGAAGTACCCGCCCCGGCGGCTCGACAGCCGACGACGGGCACGACGGGCACGGCAGGCACGGCCCAAGCGGCAGGCGTGGCCCAAGCGGCGGTGTGGCGGGGTCGGGGTCGGGTGGGGCGGGGTGGTGGGGTGCATCCGCTCGCGTGGTGGTTGTGGGCGCTCGGGCTGGGGACCGCCGCGTCGCGGGTGACCAATCCTCTGCTCCTCGGGCTGCTGATCGCGGTCGCCGGGTTCGTCGTGGCGACGCATCGGAGTGACGCGCCCTGGGCACGGTCGTACGCCGCGTTCGTGAAGCTGGGGTTGGTGGTGCTGGTGGTACGGCTGGGGTTCGCGGTCGTGCTGGGGTCGCCGATCCCGGGGACGCACACCCTGTTCACGCTGCCCGAAGTACCGCTGCCCGACTGGTCGCAGGGGATCCGGCTCGGTGGCCGGGTCACGGCCGAGGGGTTCCTGTTCGCGTTGTACGACGGGCTGCGGCTGGCCACCCTGCTGATCTGTGTCGGCGCCGCGAACGCCCTCGCGAACCCGGCGCGGCTGCTCAAGTCCCTCCCCGGCGCCCTGTACGAGGCGGGCGTCGCGGTTGTCGTGGCGATGACGTTCGCACCGCATCTGGTCGCGGACGTCCGGCGGTTGCGGGCCGCGCGGCGGCTGCGCGGCCGGCCGGACCGGGGCGTACGGGGGCTGCTGCAGGTCGGACTGCCGGTGCTGGAGGGCGCGTTGGAGCGTTCGGTCGCGCTCGCCGCCGCGATGGACGCGCGCGGCTACGGCCGTACCGCCGAGGTCCCGGCCCCCGTCCGCCGTACGACCGCCGCGCTCACCCTCGGCGGGCTGCTCGGCGTCTGCGCGGGAACGTACGGGGTGTTGACCGCCGAGGGCGGCACGTACGGTCTGCCCGTGCTGCTCACCGGGCTGGCCGCCGCGCTCGCCGGCCTGCGGCTGGGCGGCCGGCGCTCGCCGCGCACCCGGTACCGGCCGGATGTGTGGGGCGTGCGCGGGTGGCTGGTGGCCGGGTCCGGTGTCGCCGTCGCCGCGCTGCTGATCGTCAGCGCCGCGTACGACCCCGCCGCCCTGCACCCCACCATCGTCCCCCTCACCTCCCCGGAGCTTCCCCTCCTCCCCGCCGCCGCGATCCTGCTGGGCCTCCTCCCGGCGTTCGCCGTCCCGGCCCCGCAGAGGCGGGGCACCGCCTCACCAACGGCCACCTCAGGCACCGGTCCGCCGAGGCCGGCTCCGGACGCCGCCGCCCCGTCGACGAAGGAACGCGCATGATCCGCTTCGAGGATGTCTCCGTGACGTACGACGGAGTGGACGAACCCACTGTCCAGGGCGTGGACTTCGAGGTACCGGAGGGCGAACTCGTGCTGCTCGTGGGGCCGTCGGGGGTCGGCAAGTCGACGGTGCTGGGCGCGGTGAGCGGACTCGTGCCGCACTTCACCGGCGGCACCCTGCGCGGCCGGGTCACGGTGGCCGGCCGGGACACCCGTACCCACCGACCGCGTGAACTCGCCGATGTCGTGGGCACGGTAGGACAGGACCCGCTGTCGCACTTCGTGACGGACACCGTCGAGGACGAACTCGCCTACGGGATGGAGTCGTTGGGGCTCGCCCCGGACGTGATGCGGCGCCGGGTGGAGGAGACGCTCGACCTGCTGGGCCTCGCGGACCTGCGCGACCGGCCCCTCGCCACGCTGTCCGGCGGCCAGCGACAGCGCGTCGCGATCGGGTCCGTCCTCACTCCGCACCCGCGCGTCCTCGTGCTCGACGAGCCGACCTCCGCGCTGGACCCGGCCGCCGCCGAGGAGGTGCTGGCCGTGCTCCAGCGGCTCGTCCACGACCTCGGCACGACCGTCCTCATGGCCGAACACCGCCTCGAACGCGTCGTCCAGTACGCCGACCGGGTCGCCCTGCTCCCGGCCCCCGGCGCCCGGCCGGTCCTGGGCACCCCGGCCGAGATGATGGCGGTCTCCCCGGTGTACCCGCCCGTGGTGGACCTGGGCCGGGCGGCCGGCTGGTCCCCCCTCCCCCTGACCGTCCGGGACGCCCGCCGCCTGGCGGGCCCCCTACGGGAACGCCTCGCGACCCAGGTCCCGACCCTGGCCCCGCAGGGGCGTGGGGCTGTCACCTGTGCGGCTCCGCCGCGTGGGCGCGAGCAACCACGAACCACCCGCACCCCGCGCACGACGGAACCCCCCGAACTCTTCCCGGCTCCGGTGCCGACTCCGACTCCGGCTCCGACTCCGGCTCCTGCTCCGGCTCCGGCTCCGAAGCCCTCGCTCCTCCGCCACCTCCGTCACCTCCGCCGCAAACCGACCACCCCCACCTGCTCTGACGCTCCGTCAACTTCCTTCACTCCGGCGGTGGTCGAGGCCCTGTCCGTCCGCCACGGCCAAGTCCACGCCCTCACCCACGTCACCCTCACCGTCACCCCCGGCGAGACGATCGCCGTGATGGGCCGCAACGGCGCCGGCAAGTCCACGCTCCTCTCCGCGCTGGTCGGCCTGGTGGCACCGGCGGCCGGTGCGGTGCGGGTGGGCGGGCTGGTCCCCCATCGGACGGCGCCCCGGGACCTCGTACGCCGGGTGGGGCTCGTACCGCAGGAGCCCCGTGACCTGCTGTACACGGACACGGTCGCGGCGGAGTGCGCGGCGGCCGACCGGGACGCGGGGGCGGAGCCGGGTACGTGCCGGGCGCTCGTGTCCGGGCTGCTGCCCGGGATCGGGGACGACGCGCACCCCCGTGACCTGTCGGAGGGGCAGCGGCTGGCCCTCGCGCTCGCGGTGGTCCTCACGGCCCGCCCGCCGCTGCTCCTCCTCGACGAGCCGACCCGGGGTCTCGACTACGCGGCGAAGGCGCGGCTGGTCGGGACGTTGCGGGATCTCGCCGCCGACGGCCACGCCATCGTTCTGGCCACCCATGACGTCGAACTGGCCGCCGAGCTGGCCCACCGCGTCGTGATCCTCGCCGACGGCGAGATCGTCGCCGACGGCCCCACCCCCGAGATCGTCATCGGCACCCCGTCCTTCGCCCCCCAGACCACCAAGATCCTCGCCCCTCAGAAATGGCTGACCCCGTCCCAGGTACGCCACGCCCTGCGGGCAGCCGAGCGGGAGGGTCACGGCGCAGCCGGGCGGGAAGAGCAGCGAGGCGCAGCCGGGCCGGAAGGCCGGCGGCCATGAGCGACCCCTCCTCCACCAACCCCTCCCCCACCGGCGCCTCCCCCACCGACCCCCTCGCCCCCGTTCGCCGCCCTCCCGCGCCCGCGCGGCGCCGTCCCGTCCCCCTCTCCCCCCGTACCGTCGCCGCCCTGCTCCTCGTCAGTCTCGTCGGGGTCGCGGGCTTCGGGTGGCCGTTCGTCGCGGATCCGGGGGCGGTGGTGACGGCGCACGCGCAGGACGCGCCGTGGCTGTTCGCGGGGCTGCTCGTGCTGCTGGTCGGGGTGGTCGGGGCGACGCTCTCCGAGGCCGGGCTCGGGGCGAAGGCGGTGGCGATGCTCGGGGTGCTCGCGGCGACCGGCGCGGCACTGCGCCCCATCGGGGCCGGCACCGCCGGTATCGAGCCGATGTTCTTCCTGATGGTGCTCAGCGGCCGCGTCCTCGGCCCCGGCTTCGGCTTCACCCTCGGCGCGGTGACGATGTTCTCGTCCGCGCTGCTCACCGGCGGTGTGGGGCCGTGGATGCCGTTCCAGATGCTGTCGATGGGCTGGTTCGCGATGGGCGCCGGCCTGCTGCCGGGCGCCCACCGCCTGCGCGGCCGCCCCGAACTCGCCCTGCTCGCCGCCTACGGCTTCGCCGCCGCCTTCGCGTACGGCACGGTCATGAACCTCTACGGCTGGCCCTTCATCGACACCCTCGCCTCGAACATCGCCTTCGACCCGGCGGCCGACCCCGCCACGAACCTCGCCCGTTTCGTCGCGTACTGCCTGGCCACCTCCCTCGGCTGGGACCTGGGCCGCGCGGTCGTCACCGTCGTCCTGACCCTCACCCTCGGCACCCCGGTCCTGAAGGCCCTGCGCCGGGCCACCCGCAGGGCCGCCTTCGAGACCCCGGTCACCTTCACCCCGCCCACCCGGTGACCGCTGCGCGCACCGCCCCGCACCCTCCGTCACCTGAACCGTGAACCACCCCACAGGACCCACATCACATACGACGCGAGGTCGTAGATCGAATCGTCTGGCATGCGCACGCCAATACTGCTGCTGACCTGCACCGTGAGAGCCACGTCACAGAGGGGACCTTCGGCGCGGATACGACTACCACTAGCAAAAGGGGTCATTGCGGACGGCCGCCCCGGCTGTTTCTCTGGATGAGTCGCAACGGCGCCGACGAGCCCACCCGGGCCTCGGCG
The DNA here is from genome assembly GCF_055657445.1 of Streptomyces sp. NPDC107538. NCBI lineage: Bacteria > Bacillati > Actinomycetota > Actinomycetes > Kitasatosporales > Streptomycetaceae > Streptomyces > Streptomyces sp. NPDC107538. Next base: position 184,727 of record NZ_JBVKAY010000004.1, read on the forward strand.
CCGACGTACGCCCCCCACCGCACACCCCGTGGTGAAGGCATGCCCGCGACAGCCATGTCCCCGAAGAAAAGGTGTCCCGTGACCCAGTCCGTTCTCCGCCGCATCGCCTCCCCGAAGAAGGCCCTCGCCGGTGCCACCCTGGCCGCTGCCGCGACCGGTGCCCTGCTCGCCGCCGCGCCCGCCCAGGCCGCGTCGGAGGCCTCTCAGGCCCAGGCGGTCGCGAAGAAGATGATCTCGGACTCGGCCCAGTACACGTGCTTCTCCCACATCGTCGACCACGAGAGCGACTGGGACGTCAACGCGACGAACGCGTCCTCCGGTGCCTACGGCCTGGTCCAGGCGCTCCCCGGCTCGAAGATGGCCACCGCCGGTTCCGACTGGAAGACCAACGCCGCCACCCAGATCAAGTGGGGCGTGGACTACATGAAGGACCGCTACGGCAGCCCCTGTGGCGCGTGGAACTTCTGGCAGGCCAACAACTGGTACTGAGCGGCACCACCCGCACGACCTCCGCACCACCGGCTGAGCTGAGACCCGAGCCGGCACAGACCGAAGGCGGCGGCCCCCGATCCCCGGGGCCGCCGCCTTCGCCATCCCCCACCACCTCGGGTCCGGTGTCGCCGTCACCGCGCTGCTGATCGCCCGCATCGCGCACGACCCTGCGCCCCGCACCCCACCGTCGCCCCCGGCCCCCGGCCCCCGGCCACCAGCCGCCCGCGCGCCCGGACACCACCGGGGACCACCTCCGGTCACCTGCCACCGGGCGCCCGCCGGACAGAGGTCGGGCGCGGGTCCGGTGGGGCTTCTCGCGCGGTTCCCCGCGCCCCTTGGAGCCGCCCGCGCTCGAAGGGCTCGCCGCCCAGCCAACCGGCGGCCGCCCCAAGCCCGCGCACGCCGGACGGAGGCGGCCCGCGCCGGGCAGCGGTTGCGGTGCCGCCCGCCGTCCCCGCCTCAGAGCCGCTGGATGATCGTCCCCGTCGCCAGCCCCCCGCCCGCGCACATCGTCACCAGCGCGAACTCCTTGTCGGTGCGCTCCAGTTCGTGCAGGGCGGTGGTGATGAGGCGTGCGCCCGTCGCGCCCACGGGGTGTCCGAGGGCGATGGCGCCGCCGTTGACGTTCACCTTCGTCAGGTCCTGGTCGAAGACCTGCGCCCAGCTCAGCACCACCGACGCGAAGGCCTCGTTGATCTCGACCAGGTCGATGTCGCGGAGCGTCATCCCGGCCTTGCCCAGCACCGCCTTGGTCGCGTCGATCGGCCCGTCGAGATGGAAGTGCGGGTCGGAGCCGACCAGCGCCTGGGCGACGATCCGCGCGCGGGGCCGCAGCTTCAGCGCCCGCGCCATCCGCTTGGACGCCCACATGACGGCCGCCGCGCCGTCGCTGATCTGGGAGGAGTTGCCGGCCGTGTGCACCGCCGTCGGCATGATCGGCTTCAGCCGGGCCAGCGCCTCCATGGAGGTGTCGCGCAACCCCTCGTCGTGGTCGACGAGCCGCCACATGCCCTGCCCGGCGCCCTGTTCCGCCTCGGTGGTCGGCACCTGGACGGCGAACGTCTCCTTCTTGAAGCGCTCCTCCGCCCACGCGACGGCGGCCCGCTCCTGGGAGGCGAGCCCCAACGCGTCCACGTGCCCCCGGGTGAGCCCCCGGTGCCGGGCGATCCGCTCCGCCGCCTCGAACTGGTTGGGCAGATCGACGTTCCACTCCTCCGGGAACGGCTTGCCCGGCCCGTGCTTGGACCCCGACCCGAGCGGCACCCGGGACATGGCCTCGACACCGCAGCTGATCCCGACGTCGATGACCCCGGCGGCGACCATGTTGGCCACCATGTGCGAGGCCTGCTGCGAGGAGCCGCACTGGCAGTCGACGGTCGTCGCGGCCGTCTCGTACGGCAGGCCCATGGCCAGCCAGGCCGTGCGCGCGGGGTTCATGGACTGCTCGCCGGCGTGGGTCACCGTGCCGCCGACGATCTGCTCGACGCAGTCGGCGGGGATGCCGGTGCGGCCGAGCAGTTCACGGTAGGTCTCGCCCAGCAGGTAGGCGGGGTGCAGGTTGGCGAGCGCGCCGCCGCGCCTGCCGATGGGTGTGCGTACGGCTTCGACGATCACGGGTTCCGCGGCCATGGGAATCCTCTCAACGGTGACCCGCGCGGCGCGGGGCGTCCCGGCCCGGCCCGCCACGCAGAACTAGTACGCGTTCTAGTTCTCTTCAGCAGTCTGCTGAGCCCGCCTCCGGGACCGCAAGGGTCGTGCGGCAATTGAAAAGCCGACCGATGGGCCCGTACCCCTTGCTTGTTCTAGAACCCGTTACTACGGTCACCGCAATTCCCTCTATCTGATGCTCCGTCAGGAGTGGCCGATGCCCTGTCCAGAGCTGCCCGACGGGTTCGACTTCACCGACCCGGACCTGCTGCACCACCGTGTCCCCCTCCCGGAGTTCGCCGAACTGCGCCGCGTGGAACCGGTCCACTGGATCCCGCAGGCACCCGGCATCGCGGGCTTCGCGGACGAGGGCTACTGGGCCGTCACCCGGCACGCGGACGTCAAGTTCGTGTCCACGCACCCCGAGTTGTTCTCCTCGACGGTCAACACCGCGATCATCCGCTTCAACGAGCACATCGAGCGCGACGCGATCGACGCCCAGCGGCTGATCCTGCTGAACATGGACCCGCCGGAGCACACCCGGGTCCGCCAGATCGTGCAGCGGGTGTTCACCCCGAGGGCGATCCGCGCGCTGGAGGACAACCTCCGCCACCGGGCCCTGACCATCGCCCGCCAGGCGGTCGCCCACCCCGGCCCCTTCGACTTCGTCACCGAGGTCGCCTGCGAACTGCCCCTGCAGGCCATCGCCGAGCTGATCGGCATCCCGCAGGGCGACCGCATCCGGATCTTCGAGTGGTCGAACCGGATGATCTCGTACGACGACCCGGAGTACGCCATCACCGAGGAGGTCGGCCAGGAGTCGGCGATGGAACTGATCGCCTACGCCATGAACATGGCCGCCGACCGCAAGCAGTGCCCGGCGAAGGACATCGTCACCACACTGGTCGCCGCCGAGGACGAGGGGAACCTCACCTCCGACGAGTTCGGCTTCTTCGTGCTGATGCTGGCGGTCGCCGGCAACGAGACGACCCGTAACGCCATCACCCACGGGATGCACGCCTTCCTCACCCACCCCGACCAGTGGGACCTCTACAAGCGGGAGCGCCCGGCGACGGCCGCCGAGGAGATCGTGCGCTGGGCCGCCCCGGTCAACTCCTTCCAGCGCACCGCCACCCAGGACGTGGAACTCGGCGGCAAGCTGATCAGGAAGGGCGACCGCGTCGGCATCTTCTACGCCTCCGCCAACCACGACCCGGACGTCTTCGAGAACCCCGACACCTTCGACATCACCCGCGACCCCAACCCCCATCTCGGCTTCGGCGGCGGCGGCCCGCACTTCTGCCTCGGCAAGTCCCTCGCGGTCCTGGAGATCGACCTGATCTTCAACGCGATCGCCGACGCGATGCCGGGCCTCCGGCTGGTCGGCGACCCCGACCGGCTGCGCTCGGCCTGGATCAACGGGGTCAAACACCTCCAGGTGACCACGGTCTGAGCCGGGCACAGCCCCGTCACACTCGGGCCGACGGCCTCCCGGCGCCGTCGGCCCGTCCCGTCCCGTCGGAGGCGGGGGCCACCCCCTACGCCCCGCCCCTGCCTCCGTCGCTCCGCTGGGACGCCGGTGACAAGCCGCGGGTCGTCGGGGGTTGCTCGCGCAGTTCCCCGCGCCCCTGACGGGGCACGTCGGTGCGCGGCCCCGTCAGGAGATAGGTCAGGCCGAAGCCCGCGCCCACCACCGCCGCACCCCCCACCGCGTCCAGGATCCAGTGGTTGCCCGTCGCGACGATCGCCAGGACCGTGAAGAAGGGGTGGAGCAGGCCCAGGACCTTCATCCACACCCGGGGTGCGACGATCGCGATGGTGAGGCCGCACCATAGGGACCAGCCGAAGTGGAGGGAGGGCATCGCCGCGTACTGGTTGGTGAGTTCGGTGAGCTTGCCGTAGTCCGGCTGGGAGAAGTCCTGGACGCCGTGGATGGTGTCGATGATGCCGAGGCCGGGCATCAGGCGCGGCGGCGCCAGCGGGTAGAAGAAGAAGCCGACGAGCGCGAGGACCGTGGTGAAGCCGATGGCGGTGCGGGCCCAGCGGTAGTCGGCGGGGCGGCGCCAGTAGAGGACGCCGAGGACGGTCAGCGGGACCACGAAGTGGAACGAGGTGTAGTAGAAGTCGAAGAAGTCCCGCAGCCAGTCGATCTTGACGACGGTGTGGTTGACCCAGTGCTCGATGTCGAGGAACAGGGCCTTCTCGACGGCGAGGACCTGCCCGGCGTGATCCTCGGCGGCGGCCCGGCTGCCGGTGGCCTCCAGCCGGGTGCGCTGGTAGGCCGCGTACGTGACCCGGATCAGCAGCAGTTCGAGGAGCAGGTTGGGCCGGGTCGCCACCCGGCGCAGCAGCGGGGCCCAGCTGAAGCGGGTCTCCGCCTTCGGGGCGTACTCGGTGGGGATCGGCGCCCGGTAGTACTCCGAGGTGCGGGACAGGAATGGCACGACGAGCGCGGCGCCGAGCGCGGCCAGCAGGACGACGTTGTCACGCAGCGGGTGCAGGGCGCCCACGTTCGGGACCATCATCTTCGCCGACAGCGTCATCACCAGGACGACGGCGACCGGCCACACGTACCGCGACGAGGCCTTCGTGCCGACCCGGCCGACCACGGCGAGCAGGACCCACAGCAGCTGGTGCTTCCAGGATGTGGGCGAGACGGCGACCACGACACAGCCGGTGATGGCGACGGCGAGCAGCAGCTGTCCGTCGCGGGCGTAGCGGATGGCCCGCCGCATGCCGAGGACGGCGACGGCGGCGGCCAGCGTGAAGAAGACGGCGATCTCCAGCGGGCCTTCGAGGCCGAGCCGCAGCAGCGCGCCGTGCAGGGACTGGTTGGCGAGGTCGTCCGCCCGGCCGCCGAGCCCGACACCGGCGAGGTGGTGCACCCAGTAGGTGTACGAGTCGTGCGGCATCGCGGCCCAGGCCAGCGCGGTGGCCCCGGCGAAGGTGATGCCGGTGCTCGCGGCGGCCCGCCTGCGGCCGGTGAACCACAGCAGCGGCACGAACAGCAGCACGGTCGGCTGGAAGGCCGCGGCGAGCCCTATGCAGAGCCCGCTGAGACGCTCGCCCCGGACCGCGAAGCAGCCCGCGAGGACGAGCAGCACGGGCAGGATGCTGGTCTGGCCCAGGTACAGCGTGTTGCGCACCGGCAGCGACAGCATCAGCAGGGTGACCGCGACCGGGGCGGCCAGGGCGTGCCGCGGGAGTCCCGTCGTCCGCCCGGAGGGCGGGCCTGGCGGCGTCCGGTGCGTGCTCTCGGCGCGCCGGGCGGAAGCCCTCGTACTGGATGTACTTGGGCTTTCGCCCGGTGCGGCGAGAGTGCGTGCCGGGCGTCGCAAGGCAGACGGGACTCCCGCGGCACGCCCTGGGAGTGCCGTACGGCGGGTGACGGGCTGGGGCAGGGCGCGGGCGGCGACCAGGCCGAGGGCGACGACCAGCAGAAGGGTGCCGAAGGTCCAGCCCCAGCCGAGCGCCTGTTCGGCCATTCGGGTGAGGGGCTTGAGGACGAGACCGCCGAACGGGGTGCCCGTGAACCGCGTCGAGTCGTACAGCGAGCCGTTCACATGCAGGACGCCGCTGGGCCCGACCCAGGTCTCCAGATCCGTCAGCCGGTCACCCTTGGGCGTGCTGAGCACGACCGCTATCTGCCGCACCGCCAGGATCCCGGCGAACAGCCACAGCAGGGCCCGGACGGTCCCCAGTCTCGCCGCCGTCGTCCCCGTACCCACGGCGCCGCCCGGTCTGCTCTGCTCCGTCGCCACGCGCTGTCGTCCTCCCGCCCCGTCGACGTCCCCTACGAGAAGGCTCGCACCGTCCCGGTTGTGAGACGCGGGCAACCCCCTCTTCACCTGAGAGTCGCCCTTGTTTTGTCCGGATGACGATAGTGCGCGGAAGGTTGCCCGTGCCCTCAAGGGCACGACGGGGTCACAGATGCACATCACGGGTGCAGTTGTGACAGGCCACTGACAATCACCTGGAAACATGGCCGTCGGCACGTCTGCGCAGCGGGAAGGCACGGGGGATGAGGGGTTCGGTACGGGGGCGCGCGCGTCCGGCGGAGTGGGTGCACGCACGGCGCGGGGCGCGCGGACGGCTGCTGGTGGTCGTTCTCGCCCTGCTGGGGCTTCAACTGGCCTCGTTCGTGGCACCGGCGTACGCCTGCGGCTGCGGCGCGATGGTCCCGGACGATCAGCGAAGCATGTATGTGAGCCGTGAGGCGTCCGTCGTGCGCTGGGACGGCCGTGAGGAACAGATCGTAATGAGCCTGACGGTCTCCGGTGACGCCCGGACAGCCGCCTGGATCATGCCGGTGCCGAACCGGGCGACGGTGAAGCTCGGCGACGCGGCCCTCTTCGACCGGCTCGCCGAGGAGACGGCGCCGGTGTACGAGAAGCGCGAGTACTTCTGGCCGCGCTCGCGCGACTGGCCGTTCGACCTGTTCGAGAGCGACGGCATGGCGGGCGACGCGGCGCCCGGGGGCCCGCGGTCCCCGGTGGACGTCGTCGGCCGCGAGCGGCTCGGCCCGTTCGACGTGGCCCGGCTGACCGCCACCGACTCCGGCGCCCTCGGCGACTGGCTGGACGACAACGGCTTCGCGCTCCCGGAGCGCCTGGACACGGCGCTGGAGCCGTACGTCCGGATGAAGTGGGAGTACGTGGCGATCCGGCTGGCCCCGGCCACGGAGAACACCGAGGGCACGGAGGACGCCCACGGCTCCGACGGTTCCGACGGCTCCGCCGCCGACGTACCGCTCTCCGGCACCCTCGATCCGCTCCACCTCACCTTCGCCAGCGACGAGCTGGTCTACCCGATGCGGCTGTCCCGGCTGGCCACCACCCCGCAGGCGCTCGACCTGTACGTCCTCGCCGAGCACCGGATGGAGCCGGCCTCCGCGATCGGCGGGGACGAGCCGGAGGTGGCGTTCGCCGGACGTCTCGGCGCGCCCGGTGGCGCGCTCGGCGACCTCACCGAGGGCGGGACCGACTTCCTCACCGCCGTCGAGCAGGACTTCCCCCAGCCGGAGCGGATCTCCGGCGACCACACGCTGCGGCGGGCCGGAGCCGACGACACCTATCGAAAGGTCATCTACGTGGACGAGATGCAGACCCTGTGGGGCATGCCCGAGTGGCTGGTGTGGTTCGGCTTCGGCATCGCCGCGCTGGTGATCAAGGCGGTGGCCGTGGCGATCGTGCTCATACGCAACGCGAAGCGGCAGCTGCCGCCCGTACCGCCGCCGGGCGCGGCCCTCGTGCCGCCGGGCGGCTACTACCTCCCGCCGGGGGCGCCGGGCGCCTATCAGCCCGGGGTACCCGCGGCCCCGGCCGACCCGAATTCCGACCCGAAGTCCGGACCGAACGACCGAGACACACCCGGGAACCGCTGACAGACGGCCTGTCCCGCGCCTATATTCATTAGCGCACCTACTTAGCCGTTCTAAGTAATCGCCTGACAGGCGCGGGAGGCACAGCTTCATGAGCGAGTCGCGGATCTGGGACGACGTCGACGCCTACTTCACCACCCAGCTCGCCCCGAACGACGAGGCCCTGGAGGCGGTGCTGCGGGAGAACGCGACGGCCGGGCTCCCGGCCATCGACGTCGCCGCCAACCAGGGCAAGTTCCTGCATCTCCTCGCCCTGATCCAGGGCGCCCGCCGCATCCTGGAGATCGGCACCCTGGGCGGCTACAGCACCATCTGGCTGGCCCGGGCACTGCCCGCCGACGGCCGGCTGATCTCCCTGGAGTACAGCGCCCGGCACGCGGAGGTCGCCCGCCGCAACATCGCGCGCGCCGGGCTCGACGGCCTCGTGGAGGTACGCGTCGGCCCGGCCCTGGAGTCGCTGCCCAAGCTGGCCGACGAGAACCCCGAGCCCTTCGACCTGGTCTTCGTCGACGCGGACAAGGCCAACAACCCGCACTACGTGGAGTGGGCCCTGCGGCTCACCCGGGCCGGCAGCGTCCTCGTCGTCGACAACGTCGTCCGCGGCGGCCGGGTCGCCGACTCCGGCGCCACCGAGCCGGACGTCGTCGGCACCCGGGCCGCCATCGAACTCATCGCCGCGCACCCGAAGTTGAGCGGCACGGCCATCCAGACGGTGGGCAGCAAGGGGTACGACGGCTTCGCACTGGCCCGGGTGCTGGACTGACCCCGGCGCCGGAACGATCCCGGCCGGAGCGGGCCCCGTCAGGCCTCGTGGTAGAAGCCCACGTTGACGCTGCGAGGGCCCGTGCGGTCGTAAATGACCAGTTCACCCGAGCCGCCGTGCGGGAGCTTCGCCGTGCCGCCGTACGGCAGCGGTGAGGGCTGGTGGCCGAGCAGGGTCAGCCGGACCTCGGAGGAGGGGTCGGCGTGCGAGCCGCGCAGCCAGGTGACCTGCCAGCTCCCGTCGGGGGCGCACAGGAACTCCAGGTGCACACGGGAGACGAAGAGCCAGTCGTCGGGTGTCGCGAGCCGGCACACCGCCCGATCGCGGCCCACCCGGAGCACGCCGCCCGGCTCGCTGGGCGCGTCGGCCATCAGCATGCCGGCCGTCGCCCCGGCGTCCGCCTCGGAGACCGAGGCCATGGTGAGTTCGAGCACGTACCGCTCCTAACGGGTCAAACTCCAATTGTCGCTGCGCACGGCACGTTTGGCACGCCGCCGCCGCATGATAAATCGCCGGATCGTCCTGTTGTGCGGGCTCCGGCACAATGGACGCATGACCGAGCGAAAGCCCCCCGGTGTCAGCTTCGAGTCCTTCGTCGACAAACAGATCCGCGACGCGGAGGCGCGCGGCGACTTCAAGACCCTCCCCGGCGTCGGCCGCCCGCTGGAGGGCGACGACTCCACGTACGACGAACTGTGGTGGATCAAGCGGAAGATGGCCCGCGAGGGCCTCTCCGTCCTGCCGCCCGGCCTGGCCCTGCGCAAGGAGGCGGAGGACGCCCTCGCCACCGCCGCCACGGCCCCGTCCGAACACGCCGTCCGCACCATCATCACCGACATCAACACCAAGATCCGCGCCATGATGTTCCGCCCCCCACCCGGCCCACCACTGGGCCTGAAGCCGTACGACGTCGAAGAGGTCGTACGACAGTGGCGGGAGCGCCGGCAGGGGTGACCCCGGTGAGAACAGGGCGGCAGGGGACGGGAGATGGACGCGCTTACGTGCGCCGCCCGGCCCGCACGCACGGCTGACCACGCAGGAGACCGCGCCCCGGGGCACGACCCGGGGCGCGGTCTCGTCGGCGGGCGCCGGCGGCGGTGTCAGAGCCGCAGCAGGCGCTCGGTCAGCTCGCGGTAGTCGCGCAGGGCGAGGCGGAGCTGTTCGGTGTCGGTGCCGGTGGCGCGGTCGTCGCCGGTGGGCTGCCAGGCGGAGCGGAGGGTACGGCGGCGCTGGGCCAGCACATCGGTGAAGTGGGCGGTGGCCTCTTCGAGGACGTGATCGGCCTCCTCCACCGCCGACCGGGGCTCGTCGACGAAACCGCCGACCGCGTGGTGCAGCCGTGCCGTCAGCTTGTCGGACTCGTCGTGGGACAGAAGCGACGCCCCGGACGAGTGGGTACCACCCGTCCCGGCGGCCTGCACATGGTCCTCCCGGGCCACGGGACCGGGGCCCGCACCGCCTCCGGGTGCCTTGCTCCTGCCACCGGTCCCGCCCGCGCCACCCGCGCCGACGCTGCCGGGCCCCTCGGTCCGGCCTCCCGTGCGGCCCGCCCTGGCGTCCTCGCCGGGCACCACCGCGGCATGGGTGCCCGTGACGCCCGTGGCACCCGCGCCGCTCGTCGTGTCGGCCGTCGCCCGCGCGCCCGGCGGCACCTCGCCGCCCTTCCTCCCGTCCCGCCTCACATCGGCCTCCCGCGCCTCACGCGGACCGCGTGCGCGGATACCCTCGCCCCTCGTCACGTCGTCGGTCATCCCCCTCAACTCCCTTTCGCGTGGCGCCTGGTGAGCGCCCATGGCAGATGGGACCGGTGGCGGCCGTCGGCGGCCGCACCGTCGCGCTCGTCGCGTCGCGCCGTACCGTCGCGGTGGGCCGGGCCCTCGCGCCCGGCGGTGACGTCGCGGTCCGCCCGCGCGTCCCGGCGGTCCGCGGTCACCAGATCCTCGAACAGGGCGCGGGCCTCGATCATGGCCTCGCGCATCTCCTCGGTACCGGCACCGGGGACGGTGCCGTTGCCGTTGCCCGCGGGGCCCCGGCCGTCGGCGCCGGTGGTGTGCGCCGCGAGGTGTACCCGGCGGTAGCCGTGCACATGGTGGGCGTGGTGGACGGAGAGCGCCTCCAGCTGGGTCTCGTACCGGTCGCCGCCGGGGAAGCCGCGCGCTCCGGCCACCTCGGAGAGCAGCCGGTCCGCCTCGGCGACCGCCTCACGGGGCGAGTCGACGAAGCGTTCCTGGGCGGCGGCCCAGCGGGACTCGTACCGTTCGCGCTCCGCGCTCGGCAGGGGCCGCTTCTCCAGCGAGCCGTGCCGCTTCACCCGCTCCGCGAGTTCACGGGCGGCGGCCCGCTCGTCGCCGTCATGGCGGGTCACGGTCCGGTCGTACTCGGGTCCGAAACGCCGCTTCAGCGATCCGCCGCCGGTCGCGCCGCCACGGGCGCGCAGGGTCAGGACGGCCGCGACAACGACCACGGCCGCCACGATCACGATCAAAGCGATGATCAAGCCTGTGGACATGAATGCCTTCCAGAGTCCTCGGCCCGGGCGTCTCGCCCCATCGGGCCGTTTCGCACCGGGTTGCCCGAACCCGTTCGTTCAAACGGCAAGCGCCGAGGAGGGGGGCGACGGCGTAATTCGTTTGTGGGCCCCCCGTGCCCGCTCCCGACAATGACCGCCATGAACACCACCTGGTCCGTGATCGCCGAGCCCTACGCCTCCCCCGTCGCCGCCGCGCTCTGGCGGGCGTACTACACGGAGGTCAGCGACCGCTGGTATCTGCTGCACGAGGGGCGTGTCACGGACCCGGACGAGCTGGAGCGGGAGGTCGCGGCGGACACCGGGGAGTATCTGGCGCCGCCCGGCGGGGTGTTGCTGGTGGCCCGGTACGGGGGCGAGCCGGTCGGTACGGCCGGGGTGCGGCTGCTGGACACCACGACGGCCGAGCTGAAGCGGGTGTTCCTGCTGAAGGAGGCCCGCGGCAAGGGCGGCGCCGTACCGCTGGTGACGGCCGCCGAGGACGCGGCCCGCGCGCTCGGCGCCGAGCGGATCGTCCTCGACACCCGCGGCGACCTGGTCGAGGCCCGCGCCCTGTACGCCCGGCTCGGCTACGAGGAGAGCGCCGCGCACAACGACCACGCGTACGCGGACCACTGGTTCACGAAGAAGCTGACGTAGAGGTGGGGGTGGTGGGCGGCGAGGGCGGTGGCGGTGGCGGCGTACCGGAGGCGGAGTCGGCCGGCGGGGTCGTCGGCCGTCGGGTGATCGCGCCCTCGGCGTGCGGGCGTTCCGCGTCCGAGCCGCACAGCTCGGCGTTGAGTTCGGCGACGAGGCGGACGAGGTCCGTGGGGCGGTCGGGGCCCCACCAGTCGCCGAGGAGTTCGGCGAGGGAGTCCTCGCGGGCCTTCGACAGCCGGTCGGCGGCCCGGTGGCCGGTGTCGGTGAGGACGAGGTCGATGCCGTCGCGGCGAGCGAGGCCACGCTCCTCGACCTGCCGGGTCGCGGCCATGATCACATCGAGCGGTACGGCGCTGCGCTCGGCGAGCACGGCGGGCTCGGCCCAGCCGTACCGCCGGATCCGCAGCAGCAGCCAGCTCGCGGCGGGCAGCAGGTCGTAGCCGGCCCGCGCGGTGATCTTGCGGTAGATCTCGCGGCGGCCCTCCCGGGAGCCGAGCACCGACAGCGCCCGGCACACCTCGTCGTACGACGACCGTTCGACCGGGTTGCTGGCAAGCGTCTCGGTGGCGTCGGGCGCCGTCACGGAGGCGCGCAGCCGGTCCTCACGCAGGAACCAGGCGAGCCCGAAGCCGAGGAGGGCGACCGGGGCCGCGTAGAGGAACACGTCGGTGATGGAGGAGGCGTACGCGTCGAGGACGGACGGGCGCAGCGCGGCCGGGAGTTCGGCGATCTCGCGCGGGTCGGACCTCAGTCCCTCCACACTGACGCCGGGCGGGAGCCGGGCCCCGTCGAGGGCGTCGGTGAGCTTGTCGCCGAGGTGCCCGGCGAAGACCGTGCCGAAGACGGCCACACCGAACGAGGCGCCGATGGAGCGGAAGAAGGTCGCGCCGGAGGTGGCGACGCCGAGATCCTCGTAGGAGACGGCGTTCTGCACGACGAGGACGAGGACCTGCATGACGAGGCCGAGCCCGGCCCCGAAGACGAAGAGGTACGCGCTCATCTCGCCGTCGCCGCTGTCCGCGTCGAGCTGGTGCAGGAGCAGCAGGCCCAGCGTGGTGACGCCCGTACCGGCGAGCGGGAACACCTTCCAGCGGCCGGTACGGCTGACGATCTGCCCGGAGACGGTCGACGCGAGCAGCAGCCCGAACACCATCGGCAGCATGTGCACACCGGACATGGTCGGCGAGACCCCGTGCACGACCTGCAGGAACGTCGGCAGATAGGTCATCGCGCCGAACATCGCGAAGCCGACGACGAAGCTGATCACGGCGGAGAGGGTGAAGGTGCGGACCCGGAACAGCTTGAGCGGGAGGACGGGCTCGGCGGCCCGCCGCTCGACCGCCACGAAGACGCCGACGAGCAGCACGGCCAGGACGGAGAGGCCGATGATCTGCGGTGAGTTCCAGTCCCAGGTGGTGCCGCCGAGGGAGGCGACCAGCACCAGACAGGTGGCCACGGAGGCGATCAGGAAGGTGCCGAGGTAGTCGATGACATGGCGTTCGGCCTTGCGCGGGATGCGCAGCACGGCGGCGATGACGAGCAACGCCACCGCTCCGACCGGCAGATTGACGTAGAACACCCAACGCCAGCTCAGATGCTCGGTGAACAGCCCGCCCAGCAGCGGCCCGAGCACACTCGTCGCCCCGAAGACCGCCCCGAACAGCCCCTGGTAGCGCCCGCGTTCGCGCGGCGGCACCAGATCGCCGACGATCGCCATCGACAGCACCATCAACCCACCGCCGCCGAGGCCCTGAAGCGCCCGAAAGGCGATCAACTGGGGCATGTCCTGCGCCATTCCGCACAGCGCCGACCCGATGAGAAAAATCACGATCGCCGTCTGGAACAGCCGCTTCCGGCCGTACTGGTCGCCGAGTTTCCCCCACAGCGGAGTCGCCGCCGTCGCGGCCAGCATGTACGCCGTGACGACCCACGACAGATGCTCCAGCCCGCCGAGATCGCTGACGATCGTCGGCAGCGCCGTCGACACGATCGTCTGGTCGAGCGCCGCCAGCAGCATCCCCAGGAGCAGCGCCCCGATGGAGACCATCACCCCGCCGGGCACCCCCTCGGGCGTCGGAACGCCGTGACCACGGGGCCCGGACGGGGGCGTACGCCCGGCGCGCGCGCCGGCGCTGTCGGCCCTCTCTTCCTCTTCTTCGCCCTGCACATCGTCCCCTTTCTCCATGTCCACTCCATCGTGGTCGGTGCGACCGGTTATGGCCTGTCGAGTCCGTTGCCGAGCCGCTACCGGGCCACTGCCGGGCCGTTCCGGAACCGGGGATTCCCGGGGCGCCTGGGAGATTCTGTGGGGACCGTTTGCTTAAACTCTGGAGTCTTCGCGGGGAGGAACGACACGTGAGTGAACCGACCAGTCACATATGCCCGGAATGCTCCACACCCAGGGCCTCGGACGGCACGCCGTCCTGCGCGTGCGGCCGCCACGCGTCCGAGGCCCTGCTCGAAGCGCGTACGGCCGAGGCGGCGGCCGCGGAGGACTTCGACCCCCTCCGGATACGCCCCTACGTGGAACTGGGCCACGACCAGGCCCCGACGGTCGCCCTGCCGATGACCACGGCGGCGAGTGAGCCCCAGGCCCCCACCGCACCCCCGACCTCGGCGGGCGCTACCGAGCCGGGCGCCACCGGGCCGAGCACCGCAAGCGCACCTACGTTCGACCGAAGGGGTGGGAGGCCCGGTTGGGCCCGGGACCCCGAGGGGAGCGGGTCACGGTCGGCGGGGCGGGCCGCCTCGACGGCTTCGGGCCGCCGGCGGCGCCGCCGCGCCGGGCTCGTCGTCGCCCTCGCCGGGACCGCCGCCGCTGGGGTGATGGCCGCCGCCGGGTTCGCGAGCGGGCTGTTCTCCTACAACGCCCCGGAACGGGACCGCGCGCTGCCGGACGATCTGCGGGCGAGCGTGCCGGACACCTCGCCCGACGGCGAGGCGTCGCCGGTGGAGCCGTCCACGACGGGCGGGGGCGGGGCGCCCGCACCGGTACCGCCGGACGGCGGTGCCGCGTCGCCGAGCCCCGCGAAGAGCGCGTCCCCCTCCCCTTCGCCCTCGAAGCCGTCCGGATCGCCCTCGGCGTCCGCCTCGGCGAGCCCGTCGCCGAGCGCGCCCAGCGCCTCCGCCTCCGCCTCCACCGGCTCGTCGGCCGCCGACGCGGACGAGGACGACAGCCGCCTCGTGGTCCCCAAGACCCTCCGCCCCGGCGACGACGACCCCGAGGTCACCGAACTCCAGCTCCGCTTGCGCCAGTTGGGCTTCTACAACGGCGACATCGACGAGAACTACGACAGCCAGGTCGAACAGGCCGTCCGCGACTACCAGGGCAAACGGGGCATCACGACGGGCAAGGGCAAGGAAGAGCCGGGCGTCTACGGCCAGGTCACCCGGGAACGCCTGGAGTCCGAGACGAAGGAACCGTGAGCGACGGACCGTGAGCGACGGACCGTGAGCGACGGACCGTGAGCGACAGGGCCATTGGCCATACGGCCGATCGTGGGTGGCCTCCGGGGGTCGGCCGGTACCCCCGCGTCCCCGGTGATGCAGGATGAAACCATGAGCATCGTCAAGATCAACGTCCTCACGGTCCCTGTCGAACAGCGTGAGGTGCTGGAGAAGCGGTTCGCCTCCCGTGCCGGGGTGGTCGAGAACTCCGACGGCTTCGAGTGGTTCGAGCTGCTGCGCCCCGTCGACGGCACCGACAACTACCTCGTCTACACCCGCTGGCGCGACGAGGCCGCCTTCCAGGCGTGGATGGAGGGCCCCATGAAGCAGGCCCACCAGGGCGGCGGCGAGCGCCCCAAGCCGGCCGCGTCCGACTCGACCGTCTGGTCCTTCGAGGTCCTCCAGCAGACGGGCCCGAAGACCGAGGGCTGACGCCTCCGCCCGGCCCCGCCTCCGCCAGCGCCCCCGCGACCTCGCGGGGGCGCACCCATGTCAGGGCTCCCTCTCCAGAAGTACCCACCTATTTGTGGGTACTTGGCGGGCGGACGGCCTCGGGAGACCCTTGTGGTGAGGGAGCGGCCGACGGGTCGCACGCACCAACGGCACCTATGGTGCTTACGGCACTTACCAGGAACGGAAGGCGAGGATGACGATGCCCGCGATATGACGGTCCTTCAGGAAGTCGGACGGGCAAGGAGATTGCCGTCGGCCTCGGTGAGCGTCTCCAGACGCCGATGTCCCCAGTCCGACAACGGCCCCAGTGCCACGGAGAGTTCGCGGCCGAACGGGGTCAGGGAGTACTCGGTCTTCAGCGGCAGCACGTCGTGCACCTCGCGGTGCACGAGCCCGTCGGTCTCCATCTCGCGGAGCGCCTGGGTCAGCACCTTCTCGGTGAGGCCCGGCAGCAGCCGGCGCAGCTCACCCGGCCGGTGCGGACCGGACTCCAGCAGCCAGAGCAGCGACGTCTTCCACTTGCCTTCGATCACGGTGATCGCCGCGGTCACCCCGCACACGTTCGGGTCCTGAGCACGCCTGCGCCTCATCCCCGTTCCCCCTTCACCCCGTTCGCCGTCGTCACGCATCGACGGACGTACCAGCCAACTTCCCACAGGAGTCACCGAGTCATGCCCGCACACACCGAACAGCCCACGGCCCCCACCGTCACCGTACTCGGCCTGGGCCCGATGGGCCGGGCCCTCGCCGGCGCCTTCCTGGACGCCGGTCTACGCACCACCGTCTGGAACCGTACGCCGGGCCGGGACGGGGAGTTGACCGCGCGGGGCGCGGTCGGCGCCGGGTCGGCCGAGGAGGCGGTGGCCGCGAGCGCGCTGACCGTCGTCTGCGTGGTCAACTACGACGCCTCGGACGCGGTGTTGCGCACCCCGGCGGTCGCCGAGGCGCTCAAGGGCCGCGCGGTGGTCAACCTGACCGCCGACACCCCGGACCGCGCCCGCTCGACCGCCGCCTGGGCCGCCGAGCACGGTGTCGACTACCTGGACGGGGCGATCATGACGCCGACCCCGACCATCGGCACCCCGGACGGCGTGTTCCTCTACAGCGGCCCGGCGGACCTGTACCGCGCCCACCGGCCGGTGCTGGACGCGCTGAACGGCGCCCACACCCACCTCGGCGAGGAGATCGGCCGGGCGGCGACGTACGACATCGCGCTGCTCGACCTCTTCTGGACCTCGATCGCCGGCTACACGCACGCGCTGGCGCTGGCGCGGGCGGAGGGGGTCGGCGCGGTGGAGCTGACGCCGTTCGCCCAGGGGATCGCCGCGATCCTCCCCGCGCTCTTCGAGGAGGGCGCGAAGGAGGTGGACAGCGGCCGCCACTCCGGCGAGGGCAACCCGCTCACCTCCGCCCTGTCGACCATGACCCATGTCGTCCAGGTCTCCGAGTCCCACGGCATCGACGCGAGCGTCATGCGCTCCGCCGAGGGTTTCGTCCGCCGCGCCATCGCCCAGGGCCACGGCGCCGACGGCTTCACCCGCCTGACGGAGGTACTCGACCACCACTGAGCAACCGCCGCGGACGGGGTGCCCCCGGGAGGGCCGGGTCAGCGCGGGCCCCCGCGGCGCGGGAACACCGGGTGAGCCGGACTGGGGGGCCCGGGGGCCAGAGCGCCGGGGGTCGGGGGTCAGGGGGCCGGGGGTCAGCAGCGGGCCTTGCCGACATAGGCGGCCGGGGCAGGCGGCACCGGTTCCGCCGGTGCCGTCTCCCCACCGTCGGCCATCCGCCCGCCACCTGGCCCTCGGCTTCCCCCGGCACCCGGCTCTCCCCGGCCCCCGACTTTCCCCGGCACCCGGCTTTCCCCGACCCCCGACACCCGACGACCATCGGCTGACCGACGGAGGCCTCCACCGTCCGCCACTCGCCCACCGGCCCACTGACCGACCGGCCGAGCGACCGAGCGACCGAGCGACCGGCCGACCTTCAGCCTCCACGCCTCCGCCGACCGCGCCCGTTTCCCCCGTCCGCCGCACCCGTTTCCCGTCCATCACTCCCCTGCCGCGGCCCACCGGCCAACCGCCGACCTTCACTCCCCCCCCCCGGCCGACCGCCCCCGTTCCCGTCCGCCGCCAGCCCCGTCACCCCCCGACGTACAGCCGCACAACCCCGCCCTCGCCCACCTCGACCCGTACCGAAGTCAGGTCGGCCACCACCGCGTCCGGGCCATGGGCGGCAGCCCGCTCCCCGATCCCCACGACCCGCATCCCCGCCGCGCGCCCAGCCGCGATGCCCGCCTCGGAGTCCTCGAAGACGACGCAGTCCTCGGGCGCCACGCCCAGTTCCGCGGCGCCCTTCAGGAAGCCCTCGGGGTCCGGCTTGCTCGCGCCGACCGACTCGGCGGTGACGCGCAGCTCGGGCAGGGTCAGCCCGGCCGCGGCCATCCGTGCCGTGGACAGGGCCACGTCCGCCGAGGTCACGAGGGCGTGCGGCACACCCCCGGCGACAAGGGACGCGAGGAACTCGGGAGCCCCGGGTATCGGTACGACGCCGTCCACATCGGCGGTCTCCTCGGCCAGCATCCGCACGTTGTCCGCGAGGTTCTCCGCCATGGGCCGCTCGGGCAGCAGTACGGCCATCGTGGCGTACCCCTGGCGGCCGTGCACCACCTTCATGATCTCGGTGCCGTCCAGCCCGTGCCGCTCGGCCCAGCGCCGCCAGACGCGCTCCACGGCCGCGTCCGAGTTGACGAGGGTGCCGTCCATGTCCAGCAGGAGGGCGCGGGCGGTCAGAACGGTGGTGGCCGTCATCAGCAGCTCCAAGACGCGAAACGAACGCGGGAAAGCGGAAGGAAACAGAAGCAAGCGGAAGGAAAGGGAGAAGTCGGGAGTAGGCGGGAGAGGGCAGGGGCCGGCCGATCACTCGGACCCGGCGACGCGGCCCGGAAACCCCGCGCGGCCCAGAAACCCCACACAGCCCCGCGCAGCCCCGCAGGGACAAGGCGGCCCCGCCCACCGGTCAGGGAATGCGGGCGGGAGCCACTTTGTTTCTCTACGGTACAAAACAATCCGGGGCCCCGCCACCCCCTCGCTCATCCGGCCACGGCCTCCCACAGACTCCACACACCGAGCCCCACCATCAGCACGGCGGCGACCCGCGTGATCAACGCCAGCGGCACCCGCTTCATCAGCGCCTTGCCGCCGACGATGCCGAGCCCCGCGACGGCCCACAGGGCGAGGACCGCGCCGAGCCCGACGGAGAGCGGATCGTCGTACCGGGCCGCGAGGTTGGCGGTCATGATCTGCGTCAGATCCCCGAACTCGGCGACCAGGATGAGCATGAACCCCGCCCCCGAGACCTTCCAGAAGCTCTGGTTCTCGGGCCGCCGGATCTCCTCCTCGTCCTCACCCTTCTTCATCAGCAGCACCGCCGCGCCCCCCAGGAACAGCACACCCGTCAGCGCGTGCACGATCTGCTGCGGCAGGAGGGTGAGGACGCTGCCCGCGGCCACGGCGAGCGCGACATGGACGGCGAAGGCGGCGGCGACACCGGCGAAGACGTACGAGGCGCGGTAGCGGGTGCCGAGGACGAGACCGGCGAGGGCGGTCTTGTCGGGAAGTTCGGCGAGGAAGACGACGCCGAAGACGAGCGCCGTGACACTGAAGCTGATCAAGGTTCCTCAATCGGTCGGGCCACCCCACCGAGAGAGATCATCCACTGACGCGACACCTCGGCACGGCAGCACACGATGCGTCCGCGCCGGACGGCACGGACGTGCACTGCTTTGCCGAAGGTCTCGCTGGCACGGCCCCGATCACCCGGACCCCGCCTCCGGGCGCCGGCTCAGACGAGCTGAGCAGTATGTCGACGATCCCGGCGAAGAGCTACTCCCCTTCTGCGGCACCCATGGTACGCCGGAGCGCCCAAGAACTCGGAGCCAGGGGTTACGCAGGCGACTACAGGCCCGGCGGGGAAAGCACGGGGCGCAGCCCCTGCTTTTCAGGGGCGCGGGGAACTGCGCGAGAAGCCCCACCGACCCGCACCCGAAGACCGCACCCCCGGCGGAGCCCCCGGCGGAACCCCCACCCCCGCCCGGCCACAATCACGACCGCACCCCTTGTCGTGTCATGCACACGTCACTAGCTTCTCACCCAACGCACATCCGCCGGTAACACCACGACGCGACCCTTCAATCGCTCGCGCCCCAACACCCCCGG
The DNA here is from genome assembly GCF_055657445.1 of Streptomyces sp. NPDC107538. NCBI lineage: Bacteria > Bacillati > Actinomycetota > Actinomycetes > Kitasatosporales > Streptomycetaceae > Streptomyces > Streptomyces sp. NPDC107538. The sequence goes on from NZ_JBVKAY010000004.1 coordinate 204,289, forward strand.
CCCCACAAGGAGTTCCCATGCGCAGGTTCTACGCGCGTCGACGGCTCAGCATACTCACCGCGCTCAGCGGATTGATAGCCTCCGTCGCCCTCTTCAACGCCCCGACCGCCTCCGCCGCGCTGCCGACCCCCATCAGCGCGTCCACCGCCCGCTCCTACCTCGCCACCCTCACCGTCGCCGCCGAGGACCGCACCGGGTACGACCGGGACCTGTTCAACCACTGGATCACCATCAGCGGCACCTGCAACACCCGCGAGACGGTCCTCAAGCGCGACGGCTCGAACGTCGTCACCAGCTCCGCCTGCGCCGCCACCAGCGGCACCTGGTACTCCCCGTACGACGGCGCCACCTGGACCGCCGCCTCCGACCTGGACATCGACCACCTGGTGCCGCTGGCCGAGGCCTGGGACTCCGGCGCCGACTCCTGGAGCAGCGCCACCCGCCAGGCGTTCGCCAACGACCTGACCCGCCCGCAGCTCATCGCCGTCACCGACAACGTGAACCAGTCGAAGAGCGACCAGGACCCCGCCGAGTGGATGCCCTCGGTCTCGTCCTACCGCTGCACGTACGTCCGCGCCTGGGTCCAGGTGAAGTACTACTACGACCTCTCCGTCGACTCCGCCGAGAAGAGCGCCCTCACCAGCTACCTCGCGAACTGCTGACACTCCCGCGAAAAACTGCTCCGGAACCTCCCCGTTCCCCTCCGTCGTTCCGTACCGTACGGGTCGACGGAGGAGGGTGATCGCTCATGGCGGGGCTGCGTCTTGGACCACTGCTGAGATATGTGGACGGCTCGTCCGCGACCGTGTGGGTCGAGGCGAGCCGTCCCTGCGCCGTCGAGGTGCGCTGCGCCGACGGCGGCGGCGGCCGCGGCGAGGCCCGCACCTTCCAGATCGCCGGCCACCACTACGCGCTCGTCCCGGTGACGGGCCTCGCCCCGGGCACGGCCTCGCCGTACGAGGTCCTCCTCGACGGCACCCCCGTATGGCCCCCGCCGGACTCGCCGTTCCCGCCCTCCGAGATCCGCACCCCGGCCGAGGGCGACGCCGTCCGGGTCTCCTTCGGCTCCTGCCGCTGGGCCGCGCCGCCCCCCGGCGAACCGGATCCGGTGGGCCCGGACGCCCTGGACACGCTGGCGGCCCGGCTGGCCGCCGAACCGGGGACCGAGCGGCCCGACGTACTCCTCCTCCTCGGCGACCAGGTCTACGCGGACGAGACCTCCAAGGCCACCCGCCACTGGCTCGCCGCCCGCCGTAACCTGGCGGACCCGCCGGGGGACCAGGTGGCGGACTACGAGGAGTACACCCACCTCTACTACGAGTCCTGGCTCGACCCGGAGATCCGCTGGCTGCTCTCCACCGTCCCCAGCTGCATGATCTTCGACGACCACGATGTCATCGACGACTGGAACACCAGCGAGGCCTGGCTCGACGGCATGCGGGCCACCCCCTGGTGGCGCGAGCGCATCCTGAGCGGCCTGATGTCGTACTGGGTCCACCAGCACCTCGGCAATCTCTCCCCCGCCGAACTCGCCGCCGACCCGGTCCTCGCCGCCGTGAGCGCCACCCCGGACGGTACGGACGCGCTGCGCGCCCACGCCTCCCGGGCCGACCAGGACCCGGCGTCGGTCAGCTGGAGCTACCGGCGGGACTTCGGGCGGGTACGGGTCCTGATGCTCGACACCCGGGCCGCGCGCGTCCTCGACGAGGGCAACCGCTCGATGCTGAACCCGGGCGAGGAACGCTGGCTGCGCGACCAGGCACGGGACGCGCCCGGCTCGTACGACCATCTGCTCATCGGCACCTCCCTGCCCTGGCTGCTGCCGCACCTGGTGCACGACGCCGAGTCCTGGAGCGCCGCCCTCTGCCGGGGCGAACGCGGGGACCGCTGGGCGCGGTTCGGGGAGAAGCTGCGGCAGGGCGCCGATCTGGAGCACTGGGCGGCCTTCCCCGCCTCCTTCGAGTCGCTGACCCGGCTCATCGCCGAGACGGGCTCGGGTACCGACGCCCCGGCGACCGTCCTCGTGCTCTCCGGCGACGTGCACCACGCGTACGTCGCCGAACCGTCCTGGCCGGGCAGCGGGCCGGACGCCCGCGTGCTCCAGCTCACCTGCTCCCCCGTGCACAACTCCATCCCGCTCTCGATAAGGCTCGGTTTCCGCTTCGGCTGGAGCGGCACGGGGCGGGCGCTCGGCCGGTGGTTCGGGCGGCACGGGCGGGGTGAGCGGCCGTTGATCGACTGGCGCAGGACGGGCGGCCCGTGGTTCGGCAACCACCTCATGACGCTGACGCTGCACGGCCGTTCGGCACGACTGCGGCTCGACCTCGCGCGGGCCCGGCGGGGCGGCAAGGCCCGTCTGGAGACGAGATCGGAGTCGACACTCAGTCCCTGATCCACCCCTTGCGCACGGTTGTCACCCCTTGCTGCCCCTTGTGACCCCTGTTGTCCGAGATGCTCGTGAGGCATCCCACACCTGGCGCCCCTGAATGCTCCCAGGGCTCCGATCCCGTGACGTACGGCGGCATGATGAGGCGGACCGTCCGCTTCCCGGCGGGCGGTTCGCCGCACCGCGCCCCACGATGCGCCCCACACGCACGGGAGTTACCCCCTTGTCCGATTTTCCAGGGATCAGTGACATAGGCAGCGACACCGGCACTGACATGGGCAGTGGCATCGGCGGTGACATCGGCGTCGCTCTCGTCGGCGCCGGCCCGCGCGGCACCAGCGTCCTGGAACGCCTCTGCGCCTCCGCCCCCGAACTGCTCGCCCCCGGCACCCGGCTGACCGTCCATGTCGTCGACCCCGCGCCGCCGGGCCCCGGCCAGGTCTGGCGCACCGCCCAGTCCCCCCACCTGCTGATGAACACGGTGGCCTCCCAGGTCACCCTCTTCACCGACGACAGCGTGGACTGCTCGGGCCCGATACGGCCGGGCCCGAGCCTGTACGAGTGGGCGGCGGCCCGGGAGCCCGAAGTACCGGGCGGCGCACCGGAGTTGGGGCCCGACGACTATCCGACCCGGGCCCGGTACGGCAGCTATCTGGAGTGGGTCTTCGCCGAGGTGGTGCGAGGTGCGCCGCCCGGGATCCGGGTCGAGGTGCACGGCACCCGCGCGGTCCGCCTGGACGAAACCCCCGACGGCGGCCAGCGCCTCACGCTCGCCGACGGCCGTGTCCTGACCGGCCTCGCCGCCGTGGTCCTCACCCAGGGCCACCTCCCCACCCTCCCGGACCGGACCGAACGCGACCTCACCGCGTACGCCGCCCGGCACGGCCTGCGCCACTTCCCGCCCGCCAACCCGGCCGACCTCGACCTCTCCCCCGTACCCCCTGGCGAACCCGTCCTCCTGCGCGGCCTGGGCCTCAACTTCTTCGACCACATGGCCCTGCTGACGACCGGCCGGGGCGGCCGCTTCGTCCACGACACCGAGGGGGCCCGCGGGAAGGGGCGCCTGAGGTACGTCCCCTCCGGCCACGAGCCCCGGTTGTACGCCGGCTCCCGGCGCGGCGTCCCGTACCAGGCACGCGGCGACAACGCCAAGGGCCCCTACGGCCGCCACACCCCGCTCGTCCTGACCCCCGAGGTCATCGCCGCCTTCCGCAAACGCGCGGACTCCGGCGAGGCACCCGACTTCCTGGCGGAGATATGGCCGTTGGTCGCGAAGGAGGTGGAGACGGTCTATTACGAGGGGTTGCTGGGGGCGGCGGCCTCGACGGCCTCGACGGCCGTCCGGGGGACGGACGACACCGGCCCTCGCGTCGCCCCGGGTGACGGCCGAGAAGCCGGCTCACCGGACCACTCCCCGCCCGCCCCGTTCCGCGTCCCGCACTGCGACCTGTTCGGCGAAGCCCTCGTCGATCCGACCCCTCACGCCCCCTCCCTCGACCCCCTCTCCTCCCCTGCCTCCTCCCCTCTTTCCTCCCCTCTTTCCTCCTCTCTCTCCTCCCCTCTCTCCTTTCGTGACCGCTTCCTCGCCGCCCCCCATCAGTCTCCCCAAGAGGGCGCCGTCCTCGACGAGTTCGGGGTGGCGGAGGCGGACCGGTGGTCGTGGGACCGGGTCTCGCGGCCGTACGCGGGGCGGGAGTTCGCGGACGCGGCGGAGTGGCGGGGGTGGCTGCTGGGGTATCTGCGGGAGGACGCGGCGCAGGCGGCGCTGGGGAACGTCGAGGGGCCGCTGAAGGCCGCGTTGGACGTGCTGCGGGACCTGCGCAACGAGCTGCGGCTGATCGTGGACCACGGCGGGCTGGCGGGGGCGTCGCGCCGGGAGCATCTGGACCGCTGGTACACGCCGTTGAACGCGTTCCTGTCGATCGGCCCGCCCCGCAGCCGTATCGAGGAGATGGCCGCGCTGATCGAGGCGGGCGTACTGACCGTGCTCGGCCCACGGCTTGAGGTGCACCCGGCGGACGGGGCGTGGCTGGCGCGCTCGCCCGACGTACCGGGGTCGGCGGTGCGGGTGACGACGGTGGTCGAGGCCCGCCTCCCGGAGCCGGACCTGCGCAGAACGGCCGACGAGTTGCTCGCCGGGCTGCTGGCGGCGGGAGAATGCCGGCCGCACCGGACGGACGGGTACGAGACGGGCGGACTGGACGTGACACCACGGCCGTATCACCTGATAGACCGTCAAGGTGCCGCACACGCACGGCGGTTCGCGTTCGGTGTTCCGACGGAAGGCGTGCACTGGGTGACGGCGGCGGGCGCGCGCCCAGGGGTGGATTCGGTCACACTTTCGGACGCGGATGCGGTGGCGCGAGCGGTTCTACGTGCGACGACACCAGCGAACTCGCCCCAAGCGCAGGCAAAGAGCTGGCTAGATGTTGAACTTGCAAGCATCGATTAGGTCTGCCTAACGTGGGTGACTCATCGGTAATAACCGTCCCCACCGGTCCCACAAGGACCGGGTCACTACCGAAGGAGTCCCCCACCATGACCGGACGCCTCAACAGCGCCCAGCCATACGCCCTCGGACTGTTCCGCATCGTCATCGGCCTGCTCTTCACCTGCCACGGCGCCAGGAGCCTCTTCGGCGTCCTGGGCGGCGCGGACGGCCAGGGCGGCACCGTCGCCACCGGCACCTGGCCCGGCTGGTACGCGGCCGTCATCGAACTGGTCGGCGGCGCCCTGGTCCTCCTGGGCCTCGGCACCCGCGCGGCGGCGTTCATCGCCTCCGGCGCGATGGCCTACGCGTACTTCAAGGTCCACCAGCCGCAGGCCCTGTGGCCGGTCGAGAACGGCGGCGAGGGCGCGGCCCTCTACTGCTGGGCCATGTTCCTGCTGATCTTCACCGGCTCCGGCGCCCTCGGCCTGGACCAGTTCCTCGCCAAGCGCCAGTCCGCGTCCGCGGGCAGCACCCCGAGCAAGTCCCCCGTGGCGGCCTGACACGCCCCGGCGGCCCGCCCGCCCTCTCCTGTTGCCCGAATGAACACGGCATGACGGACACATGAGCCCCTGTGAGCCGTCTGCCATACCCGGGGCGTACGCTGTTCGGCTGTCACGGGTCGCCGTGCTGTCGGGGGAAAAACAGGAGAGTGCTCGGTGCTTGAGAGTCTGGGTTGGCTGGCCGCCGGCCCATGGATCTACGCCGTCGTGGGCGTGTCCATCGTGCTGGACGTGTTCCTCCCGGTGCTCCCGAGCGGTGTCCTGGTCGTCGCCGTGGCCACGGCCGCGGCGGCCGAGACGGCGGCGGGTGTGGCCTGCGAGGTCCCCGACATCCTGGTGCTGATGCTCTCCGCGGCGACCGCGTCCGTCCTCGGTGACCTGGTGGCGTACCGGCTGGCCTGGCGGGGCAGCGCGTGGCTGGACCGCGCCATCGCCCGCTCGCGCCGGCTGACGACCGCGCAGGAACGTCTCGGCGCCACGCTCGCCCGGGGCGGCGGCCTGCTGGTCGTCGTCGCCCGCTTCGCCCCCGCCGGCCGCTCCGTCGTCTCCCTCGGCGCCGGCGCGGCCCGCCATCGCGCCCGCGACTTCCTCCCCTGGTCCGCCGTAGCCGGCCTCGCCTGGGCCGCGTACAGCGTCGCCCTCGGCTACGTCGGCGCCCACTGGCTCGGCCCCACGTGGCTGGCAACGGCGGTCTCCCTGGCCGCGCTCTTCGGCGCGGGCGCGGCGGCGGCGTACTTCATGCGCCGGCCCCAGCCCCACTGATCGGGGACGCGGCGCGAAAGAAGCCGCAGACGTCAAGGGGCGCACGCCCTCGCGCCCTCGACAGCACCCACCGACAGCACCCACGAGCCGTACCCGTCTCAGGACTCATGGACGTGTTTCAGGTGGGTACGGGCCTCGACCTTCTTTTCCGTGGCGACCTCCGCCCAGTAGCGGTGGCAGCTCACGAAGACCGCCAACTCGCGCTCCCGTTCACGGAGTTTCTCGACTTCGGCCTGTTCGTCGGGCGTCCAGCCCGGGGAGGCGGGGCGCTCGATCTTCCGCCAGCCGTGGTCGTCACTGAATCCGTCCAGGGGCTCGACCGACCAGGGCAGTCGCTTCAGCAGCGCCAGCAGCTCGGCCCGGACCTGATGCAGCTCCTCCTGACCGGCGAGGAGGTCACTGGGGAAGTCATAGGTCTCAGCCACGCGGCAATGGTACGCCTGTTCGAATTTGGGATGCGAGTTCCTTCTGTGAACGGGGTCGGGCCCGGCGGGTCAGGTGAGGTCGGCGCGGTGGACAAGAAGGGCAAGGAAGGCGAGGGGGGCGATCTGCACACGGTTGTCGAGGTCGAGGTCGGCCAGGATGCGCGAGACTGGGGGTATGTGCCGCAGTATCAAGACGCTTCGCCCACCCGTCCTCCCCGAGGAAGCCACCGAGGACGATATTCGGGCCGCCGCGCTTCAGTACGTCCGCAAGGTGTCCGGGTTCCGCGCACCCGCCGCACACAATCGCGAGGTCTTCGACCGGGCGGTGGACGCGATCGCGGCGGCAACGGCCGAGTTGCTGGACGGGTTGGAGGTCCGGGGAGCCACGCGGCGGGCCGGGTAGGAGCGTCCAGGGGAACAGGGCAGCCATGCCCTCGGGGCCGTCTGTGCGGCACCCAGCCCGATCCATCCCCTTGGGACCACACCCACGGTTCCAAGGCGCTTCGTCATTCCCGGACGCCGACACGAAAAGGGTCTCGCCCCATACCCTGCCAGTGACGAAGCTGTGCAGAGAGGGGCGAGACCATGCCAGCCGCTGCTACCCCGGACCCGTACGCCGACCCGCTGAAGTTCGGCCAGCGGGTGCAGATCCTCCGCGAGCGCCGTGGTTTGACCCAAGCGCAACTCGCCGACTTGATCGGCGTCTCTCCTCACACCCTGCGCAAGATCGAGAACGGACAGCAGAAAGCCCCTGACCTCCAGCGGGTGCTGCTGATCGCCGAGGCCCTGCGGGTACGAGACCTCTCCGACCTGACAGGCCGCCCGGACATGCGTGTCGACCTTTTCATCGGCCCCGGCCATCCCCGCCTCGCGCAGGTGAAGGCGGCGATCGACTCGTTCCAATTGTCCGGAGACGTCGAGCCACCCCCCATCGCCCACCTCGAAGCCCGTCTCCATGCCGCATGGAAGGCAAGGCACGCGGCGAAGAACCACCGCGAGGTCATCGGCAAGCTGCTCCCCGACCTCGTCCGCGACGCGCAGGCCCTCGCCCGGCACGCCGACACCGGCAACGAGCGCCGGGCCGCACAGGCCCTCCTCGCGCAGACGTACAGCCTCAGCCAGTTCTTCATCGCGTACCAGCCCGACAGCTCTCTTCTATGGCGGGTCGCCGAACGAGGCATGGTCGCCGCCCAGGACTCCGGCGACCCACACGCCATCGGCGTCGCCGCCTGGCTGCTGGCGCAGGCCCACCGAGACTCCGGCCGCCACCACTTCGACGCCGCCGACGCCATCAACCTGGAGGCCGTCCGCTTCCTCGAACCGCTGCTGCCCGATGCTGATGATGATGTCCTCGCCATCGCCGGGGCCTTGGAGTTCGAACTCGGCTACACCGCCGCCCGCAGGCGAGAGACCGGCACCGCGTGGAGACACTGGGACAAGGCCAACGCCATGGCAGCCCGCCTGCCCGGCCACTACTACCACCCCATCACGTCGTTCTCTCAGGCCATCATGGGCGCCCACGCCGTCACCGTGGCGGTCGAACTGCACCAGGGCGGCGAATCCGTGCGGCAGGCCGCCCGCGCGGACGAGTCGACGATCCCCTCGCACCCGCGCCGGGCCCGGCACCGGATCGAGGAAGCGCGCGCGTTCCAGCTGGACGGGCAGCCGGACGTCGCGATCGCGACGCTGGTGAAGGCGCACAGGGCGGCACCGGAGACGATCCGCTACAACGGCTACGCCCGCAGGATCATCCTGGAAGAGGTGGAGTCGACGCAGGCTCGGCGCCGTCGACGTGCGGCGGAGTTGGCGGCGGAGGTGGGAATCCTGGCTGCCTGAGCGGTACCGACCGGATTCCGGTCGGCGGTCGGGTACGGGTAGCCATACGGTCACGGTGTGAGACGGATCACCGTGGCCGTGGAGGCGTCATGCACTCGATAAGTTTGAACGACCTGTTCCCCTCCGTGGACGCGGTCCCGCCGGCCGACTGTGAGCGGTGCAGAGGGCTGGCCGAGGATCGGGCAGTGGCGAAGACCGAGGGGGACTGGTCGCGGGTCTCCGACTGCAACGTCCTCATGCGCGCCCACCACCCTCAACTGCCCCGCCGGAAGCGGAGGCGGTGACCATGCGCCGGCCCGCCCTCGGCGACACCGTCGAGGACACCGCCCGCCGACAGGTCGGCGAGGTCATGGGGTTCGAGGGCCCTTACGTACAACTGCGGCCGATCGGCGGAGGGGTGGAGTGCGACGCCGAGCCGGACCGACTCCGTCCGCTCACCCCGCACGAAGCCCTACGCGCGGGCGTGGCGGCGGCCAACGCCCGGTCGCGAGGTGAGCGCCTGTGATACTCCCTGTGCAGGCCGCCTACGACGCGCTGCTCGCGCATGCCGGATGCCCGGACTGCCGGGCGTTCCGCGACAAGGACGGGAAGTCCACCGGCCAGTGCCCGAAGCTGGACGCCCTGGCTGAGGAGTACCGCCAGGTGCGGCGCACGGCCCGGAGACCCTTGCCCGTCTGATCCCCTCGACGTCGGCCGGTACCTCCGGCGTACGAGGTGGCCGCCCCGTGCCCTGCAAGGGGCGGCCTGGGTGAGCCCGCCGCCACGACCCCCGAGGTGGCAGGCTCGCGGCACACAGTCCAGATGCGCACCGCATGTGGACTTCATGTGGATTCCGCGCACGAATACGGCCCCCCGAAGATCACTTCGGAGGGCCGTCATGTGGCCTATGACCAGGCCTTTTAGGTCCCGGTGGGCATGGACGGTTTCGAACCGCCGACATCCTGCTTGTAAGGCAGGCGCTCTACCCCTGAGCTACACGCCCGAGTGCGCCTCGACAGCCTACATTGCGCTGGGCGGTGCCCGGCAAACCGGTAACCGGGGGTTTCCCCCATCCCTGATCCGGGGGCGGCCCGGATCCCCCGGAACTCCCCTGCTCCGTACGGTCGAAGAACACCGGAGGACAGCTCGGGGCCAGGCCCCAGGGGGAGATCGTCGTGACTCCACCCACGCGTAAACGCGCGGGCTTCCTGCGTCGGTGGCTAGGCCGCCGTGCAGAGGACCAGCCCGGCCCTGTTGAGGACGTTCGTCGCGCCGACGTGGTCCGCGTTCGCCGCGAACCCGCACGCCGTGCACTGGAACCTTTCCTGGGTGATGCGGTTCTCCTTCGCGGCATGCCCGCAGTCGGGGCACGTGCGAGAGGTGTTGCGCGCGTCCACCGGGACCACGAGGCGACCGGCACTCTCAGCCTTGTTCGCCAGGATTCCGAGAAACTGCGCCCAACCCGCGTCGAGGATGCTGCGGTTGAGCCCGGCCTTCGCGGCAGCGCCGTTCGGCAGGAAGCCGCCGGGCCGGTCGGGGTCGGGCTTGGGGGCGGGGCTCTTGGCCATGCCCGCTGTGTTCAGCCGTTCATGCGCGATCACGTCGTGGTCACGGACCAGCGTGCGTGCGGTCTTGTGGTGGAAGTCGGCGCGCTGCCGCCGGATCCTGCCGTGCAGCTTGGCGACCTTCCGGGCGGCGGCCCGGTGTGCTTTGGTGCGCTGCCGGGTTCGCTCGGGGAACGTCGCGAGGTGCCGCTGCGCTTCGGCCAGTTCGTCGGCCATCGCTCGAAGGAAGCGCGGGTTGGCGACGTGTTTGCCGTCCGAGGTGGTCAGGAAGTGGGCGACGCCCATGTCGATACCGACGACCACACCGGTGGGTGGCAGTTCCTCGGCGGGCACTTCGTCGCAGGCGAGGACGACGTACCAGCGGTTGCCTTCGCGCTTCACCGAGATCGTCCTGACCCGGCCCGGTACGGGCCGGTGCTGGTGCACGCGGACGTGTCCGATACCTTGCAGCCGCACGCGGGTGACGGGGTCGTGGGGGGTGGAGTCCCAGCGGCAGCCGTCGCCGTCCTTCGGGAACACTACGGTGTCGAAGTGGCCGACGCCCTTGAAGCGTGGGTAGCCCGGTGTCTGCCCGGCCTTGACGCGGCGGAAGAACGCCTGGAACGCCTTGTCGAGACGGCGCAGGGTGGCCTGCTGCGAGGAGAACGACCAGCGCCCTTGACGCTCCGGGTCGAACGCGCGGATCTCCTTGAGCTGCGCAGACTGGTCCCCGTACTTGATGCTCGTCTTCGAGGTGTGCCGGTAGGCGTCGCGCCGCTCTTGCAGGGCGCCGTTGTACAGCGAGCAGTGATCTCGCAGCATCTCGCCCAGCGTGGCCGTCTGGCGGGCCGTGGGGCGCAGGAGGAACTTGTACGCGCGGATCACGAGCCGTCCCCCTTCTTCCACGGGCGTTCCCACTGGGTGTTGATGTACTTCTCGACCGTGGCTGCCGACACGGCGCCGACCGAGGCAGCGAAGTACGACGACGACCACAGCGTGGGCATCCGTGACTTCAGGTGCGGGAACTCCTCGCGCAGCACGTGGGAGGTGAAGCCCTTGAACTGGTTGGCCACGTACGAGGCCGACGACTTCGGGTCGTGCTTCACGAAGAGGTGGACGTGGTCGGGCATCACCTCAAGGGCGATGATCTCCCACCCGCGTTCGTCGGCCTTCTGCCGGATCAGTTCGTCCAGTCGTTCCGCGACCCGGCCGCCGAGGACCGGACGGCGGTACTTCGGGCACCACACCACGTGGAGCCCGAGGTCGTACACGCCGCCGGAGAATCGGCGAACCTTCCTGGTCACAGCCATGCGATCACTATACACACGCTGCAGGTCTAGTGCGGCAGAAAGGTGGACCCAGGTGAACAGTGCACATCCATGCACCCAGTTGAGGGCAGAGCAGCCCAGAGAAGCCATTCCCCACCCCGCTGAAGCGGGGCGTGCCCTGGCTAGGTCCTGATGGCACGCACAGCTCGCGGTACGGCACGCACGCCACGTACGACGCGTACGGCCCGCACCGCACGCTCGGCCCGTACGACGCGCAGGTCACGCACGGGAGCGGTCGGCGTCGCCGGTCTCGCCGTCGCGCTCATGGCGTCCGTCGCCGCGTGTGGGGCCGACGCCGGGGAGGACCGGGACCCGGAGCGGCGGAGCTTCGCGCTCGACGGCCGGACGCTGACGGTCGACTCGGACGACTCCGCGCTGGACCTGGTCCCGGCGGACGTGGACGAGGTGAAGGTGACCCGGTGGTTCGAAGGGCGGGTCATGGTCGGCGGGAAGCCCCGGGTGACCTGGGAGATGAAGGACGACCGGCTGAAGCTGCGGGTGGAGTGCTCCGGGATGGTCGCCGACTGTGCGGCGAAGCACCGGATCGAGGTGCCGCGCGGGGTCGCCGTCGCCGTGACGAGCGATGACGGCAGTGTGACCGCCGAGGGTTTCGCGGAATCGCTGGAGGTGCGGTCGGCCGACGGTGCCGTGCGGGTCGCCGACTCCACCGGGCCGTTGGAGGTGCACACCGACGACGGTTCCGTGCGGGCGCTCGGCATCGCGTCGCGGAGCGTGAAGGTGAACACGAAGGACGGTTCGGTGAAGCTCGAACTCGGCGTCGTCCCGGACCTGGTGGAGTCCCGCAGCGACGACGGCTCGATCAGTATCGCGTTGCCGCGGGACACGTCGTACCGGGTCGAGACCGGCAGCGACGACGGTGCCGTGGACGTGTCGGTGCCGCGTGACGAGCGCAGCGCGCATGTGGTGACCGCCCACACCCAGGACGGCTCGGTGACGGTGCGGAACGTGGACTGAGCGTGGACGGGGAGTCATCCGGGAAGCCCGAACCGATCGACCCGTGTTTTCGTCCTTGACCGGTGGGAGAATGGCACCGGTCAGGGCGGATGACAGCACGGGAGAGGGATGTGACGGCGACACCAGCACAGCCGTACACGCCGAGTGCGCCGAGCGCACACCACACCCACAGCCGCGCACCACGACCATCCACGCCCCCAAGCCCCCCGCACCGCTCCCCCGCCCGCGACGCCGTGACCCTGCTCGCGCTCCCCCTGCTCGCCGCCCTCGTGCTGCCCGCGGCCTTCGCCGGGGGTGGGACGCGGCGGTGGTTCGGGGGGCGGGCCGAGGGGCAGCGGGCGGAGGCGCAGGCGGCGAAGGACGCGGCGGCGGCCGCGTTCTACGAGCTGGACACCGCGCAGCGGGATCTGCGGATCTCGATAGAGACGATCACGGCGGTGGACGACACCCCCGGCGCCCGTCAGACGGCCGACCGCTTCGAGGCGCTGGGCCGGCGGATCGACGAGGTCAGCCACCAGTACATCAACGCCGTCGACGCCCATGACCTGGACCGGGACGACCTGGAGGCGTCCGCGGCCGCCCGCGCCCGGGCCGAGCTGACGGCCGCCAAGGACGAGCTGGGGCGGGTCAAGCAGGAGCTGGACCGGTTCGCCCAGGGGCTCGGGCCGCTGCTGGGCAAGGCCGAGACCCAGCTGGCCCGGCTGGTCCCGGCGGTGGAGCGCGCCCGGCAGGGCCTGCTGGCCGCCTCCGACGCGCTGGACGCCGTACGGGGTTCGGGGCTGAAGGCCGACGATCTCGCCGCCCGGCTCGCGGCCCTCGCGCCGGAGCTGACCAAGCTGAACCAGGGCGCGGGGCAGCACGGCGTACGGGAGACGCTGGAGCGGGCCGACCGCGTCGTGCGCGAGGCGGAGGCGGTGCGGGCGGAGGCCGAGCGGCTGCCGGAGCGGGCCGCCGAGATCGACCACCGGCTGGTGTCGCTGCGTACCCGCGCGGAGGCGCTGGGCACCCGGGCGGGCCAGGTGCCGCAGGTGCTGAGCGAGCTGCGGCGGCGGTTCGTGGCGTCCTGCTGGCAGGACCTGCAGCAGGTGCCGGACCAGGCCGCGCGGGACGTGGAGCAGGCCCAGCTGAAGCTGCGCGAGGCGCGGGCCGCGCGGGACGCCCAGCGCTGGCCGGACGCGACCGCGCTGCTGTCGACGGTGCGGGCGCTGCTGAACCACACCGACGAGGCGGTCTCGGCCGCCGGGGACCGGTTGCGGCGGCTGAACGCCGTGCAGAAGGACCCCCAGCAGGAGATCGACCGGACCCGGTTCGCGATCCGGGACGCCCAGCGGCTGGCCATGACGGGCCGCTCCACCCCGGAGCCGCGTCACGCCCGTCCGCTGGACGACTCCGTGGGCCGCCTGGACCGCGCGATCGCCACGCTGGAGGGCCGCCACCCCGACTACTGGCACTTCCTGACCGAGACCGAGGCCGTACGGCAGAACGTGGCCGGGGTCGTGGACCAGATCCGCAAGGAGCGCGGCGCGGGCGCGACCTGAGCCGCCCGGTCCCGCCGGCCCCGGGCCGGGTGCGGGGCACTGGGTTGCCCGGCGGAGCCCCCCGGCGGATGCTGAAGGGGTACGCAGGCCTCCGCTCACACCCGATGGGAGGCGGACATGGCCACGCACGCCACGCACACGCTGCGTCCGGGCAAGGGCCGGCACGCGGGTTCCCGCCGGCGGATCAGGATCGACGAGCATCTGCCCGTCGATCATCGTCTCAGCAGGGTCTACCGGTTCGGGGCGGGCCTGATGGGTCTGTTCCTGGTCGTCTTCGGCATCTTCGGGCTCATCGACAAGGTGGGCTGGTTCGACACGAACGGCGACGAGGTCGTGGGGCTGAGCACCAACGGCACGCTGAGCGTGTTGTCGATCGCCGTGGGTCTGCTGCTGCTCGTCGGCATGGTGATCGGCGGGAACTTCGCCTCCACGCTGAACATGACGCTGGGTGTCCTGTTCATCCTGAGCGGCTTCGCCAACATGGCCCTGCTGGACACCGGTTCCAACTTCCTGGCGTTCCACATCGAGAACGTCCTGTTCAGCTTTGTCGTCGGGATTCTGCTGATGACGTTCGGGATGTACGGCCGGGTCGGTACGGCGCTGCCGCACGACAACCCGTACTGGCGAGCCAGGCACCCGGAGGAGGCGGAGCGCGAGACGCGGCGCAGGGCCGGGGTGGGGATGGCGAAGCTGGAACGGGCCGACGCCCTCCCCGAGTCCGGGACGGACGACGGGAAGGGCGCCGGCTGAGGCACCGTGGGCGCTGGGCTCAGGTGCGGTACGCGTAGTAGTTCGCGGTCGGGTACGAGGCGATGATGCTCGCGACCGAACGGCGGTAGGTGTCCGCGTCGTGGTACGTCAGGTACGGGACGCCGCTGGAGCTGCGGTAGGTCGTCATCATGGAGTGGTCCTTGGACCCGTCCTTGTTGAAGTCGACCTGCAGCACGTCGCCGACGTCCATCTGGTAGACGTTCGCGAGCGCGGTGGTCCGCTTGGCGGTCTGGGTGAACCAGGACCACTCGTTGACGCCGATCCAGGCGTCGGCGGTGCCGTTGGAGGCGTAGTACCAGGTGTCGTACTCCTCCGGCGTGACCGTGGAGATCTGCTTCCAGCCGCCCGCCAGGAGGCCCTGGCTGAGGTAGTTGGTGCAGTCGCCGCCGGCCGCGTTGTACTTGCGGTACGCCGGGTTGTAGTTCTTCCAGTACTTCTCGGTGTAGGTGGCCATCGCCTTGTAGTTGTAGGCGCCACTGGTGAGGTTCTTCGGCTTGGCCGCCGGGTTGGGCGTGGTGGCCGCCTTGGGGGCCTGGATGATGGCCATGGTCGAACGGCTGGGCTTGGCGTCCGCCGCGGCGGTCACGGGCTCGTTGATGCGCGGGGCGCCGCCGTCGGTGGACCGCATCGCGGTGAGCTGCCAGGTGCCGTTCGCCTGGGCGGTGAACGTCAGCACGTGGTGCGCGTCGAAGCCCGTGGAGGCGGGTTCGTCGCCGCGTATCTTCTTGTACTTGAGGCTGGTGGTCTCGGTGACCTTGACCGTGGCCTTCTTGCCCTTGACCGTGGCGCCGTCGACGGTGACCTTGGTGTCCGCCGAGGTGTACGCCTCGCCCAGTCCGGCCAGACGGGACTTGGTGCCCTTCAGGGCGGTCAGCTTGCCGTCCTCGGCCTTCTTCTGGCCCGCGGACAGCTGGACGCCGCCGGTGGGCTTGAGGGCCTTGCGGGCGGCCTTGCTGCCGAGCAGGACGGCGGTGCGGTCGGTGAGCACGTTGTCCGCGACCCGACCGAAGGCGTCCTTGGTGGCCTTGGTGACCTTGGGCGTCGACGCGGCGGCGTTCGCCGTGGCGACGGGCAGCACAGCGGTGGCCATGACGGCCGCCGCGAGGGTCGAGCCTGCGAGGCTCAACGTCCTTGATCTCACTGGGAATCTCCTTGACCCCGAGTTGGTCGTACCCGGGATCGAATCTTTACATGACCTCCTCAACCAAAGTGAGGTCGGGGGGTGTAACAAGTGAGCAACATGGGTATCTGTGGGGCTATTTCACGACCGATGCCCAGTCGGCCGGGGCCTGGGCGGGGTCGAGCCCGCGCAGGTTCGCCAGGGTCTCCGGGGACTGGACGTCCATCCAGTCGGCGAGTTCGTCGAAGGAGACGCACTTGACGTCCTTCTTCACGCACACGGTCTTGATGACCTCGTCGACGGCGTTCATGTAGATGCCGCCGTTCCACTGCTCGAAGTGGTTGCCGATGAGCAGGGGGGCCCGGCTGCCGTAGTACACGCGGTTGAAGCCGGCCATGTAGGTGTCGATGGTCTCCTGCTGCCAGGCGGGGTACATGGCGGGATCACCGTCGGTCTGGCCGTCGGACTGGTTGTAGAGGAAGTTGAAGTCCATCGACAGGGCCTGGTAGCCGTCGTTGTACGGGAGCATCTGGAGCGGGAAGTCCCAGATGCCGTTCTTCTTGCTGGGCCACACCTGGTAGGCGCCGGGCGAGCTGGCGTCGTAGCGGTAGCCGAAGTCCTTGACCGCCTTCAGGAGGTTGCCCTGGCCCTCCAGACAGGGCGCGCGGCCGCCCTTGACGGCGTCGACGGTGAAGGGCAGCGGGTCGAGGTCGGTGTCACCGGTGTTGGTCTTCCAGTTGGTGACGAAGTCGTTGAACTCCTTGATCTCCTGCTTCCACTCCGCGACGCTCCAGTCGGCGCCGCCCTTCTTTCCGCAGAAGTGGCCGTTGAAGTGGGTGCCTATCTCGTTGCCCTCCTCCCAGGCCTCGCCGAGCTCCGCCAGCGTGGTGCGGATGTGCTCGTCGGTGGGGTAGCTGATCGCGGCGGCGCCCTTCTCGTGCTGCGGCGGGTCGTAGAGGTCCCGCTTCTCCTTGGGCAGCAGATAGATGCCGGTGAGGAAGAACGTCATATGGGCGTCGTACTTCTTCGCCATCTCCCGGTAGTGCTCGAAGAGGTTGTCGTCCCCGGCGAGCGCGCCGTCCCAGGAGAAGACGACGAACTGCGGCGGCTTCTCGCCCTTCTTGAGCGGTACGGCCTTCAACCGCCCCGTCTGCGGGCCGGTGTAGGAGGTCGAGCCATCACCGATGATCTTGACCTTGCCGTCCCACTCGGGCTCCTTCTTCGTGGCCTCCCCGGCACCCCCGCTGCCGGCCGACGAAGCGGTCGGCGCGGTGTCGGCCGAACGATTCAGCACCAGATAGCCGCCGACCAGCGAGGCCGCCACGAGGAGCGCGGCCAGGGTCAGGAACTGCGGGCGGGTGGTGCGGCGCGGCGGACGCGCCTTGCGACGGCGGCCCTTGTGCGGCTTGCTGCCAGGGTTCATGTACGGCTCATTCTGCGAGGGTGGCGGGTGCGGGTGCTCATCGGTGGTCAGCCGATACGCATCGCACTGGACCAGATGTCGTAGGGGACCCCGGAATTGGGTGTTCCGGCAATCCCGTCGAGCGGCAGCGGCTCCAGGCTCTTGGCCAGGTCGATGCGGTAGACGACGACGGCGGTCGACACGTCCTCGGCCGTGCCGACGTACCAGGCGGCCTTGTCGTCCTGGGTGGTGCCGCCCTTGGCGGCCACCTCGTAGGAGGCGGCACCGGGCGAGGTGGGGTGGGCGGTGCGGTAGGCGTCGGTGAGGGCCGAGGTGACCTCGGAGGCCACGTCGGCACCGACCGCGCGCTGGGGCTTCGGGTTGTTCAGGGCGACCTTGGACCCGTTGTGGGTCACCTTCCGCACGGAGTACGGCTCGGTGTGCCTGCCCGAGGCGGCGAAGGTGCTGTAGCCGCTGGCCATCCGGATCGCGCTGGGCGTGGCGCTGCCCACGGACAGCGCGGGCACCTGCGCCCCGAGACTGGAGGAGAGCAGTCCGGCCGCCTCGGCGGTGTCGCGCACCTTGTCCAGGCCGGTGTCCATGCCCAGCTGCATGAACGGGGTGTTCACCGATCCGGCGAGCGCGTCGTGCAGGCTGATCGGGCCCCAGGACTTCTTGCCGTCGTTGTGGGCGGAGACCTGGTCGCCGTCCCGGTCCCAGTAGGGCCCCTCGGGGGTGGTCACCGGGACGGCGTCGTTCCCGTCGTAGACCGTCTGCGGGGTGACAGGTGTAGCCTCCGCGCCGCGCACCTTGACGACACCGTGTTCCAGGCCCGCGGCGTAGACGAACGGCAGGAAGGCCGAGCCGGACGGGACGGTGGTCGCGTTCGACTCGTTGAAGCCCTGGCTGCGGTGGTCGGGGCCGCCGTAGACGGCGAGGATCCGCCCCTCCGCGTCGACCGAGGAGGCGCCGATGTGGGCGGTACGGGCCTTCTTCGGGCTGTCCTCGCGCACCTGCTTGCGCGCCTTGGTCACGGCGTCCGTCAGCTCGTTCTGCCGCTTCTTGTCGAAGGTCGTGTAGACCTGGTAGCCGCCCCGGTCGAACTCCTGGGCCGAGAGGTTCGAGGCCTTCTGCGCGTACTGGGAGGCCAGCTCCACCAGGTAGTCCGTCTGCTTGCCGGTGTCGTACTGGCTGGACTGTTCGATCGGCTCGGGGAACTCGGTGTACTTGGCGCGCTCGGCCTTGGACAGCTTCCCGATCTCGACCATCCGGTCCAGGATCCACTCCCAGCGCACGACCGCCCGCTCGTGGTTGGCCTTGCTCAGGGTGGGGTCGTAGAGGCCGGCGCCCTTGAGCAGGGAGGCGAGGACGGCGGCCTCGCTGACGTTCAGCTCGCTGACGTCCTTGCCGTAGTACGCCTGGGCGGCCCGCTGGATGCCGTAGGTGCCGCGGCCGAACCAGCTGGTGTTGAGGTAGCCCTCCAGGATCTCGTCCTTGCTCATCTGGTTGTCGAGCTTGAGGGCGATCATCGCCTCGTCGAACTTGCGGCCGAGGGAACGGTCCTGCGACAGGTACACGTTCTTCACGTACTGCTGGGTGATCGTCGAGCCGCCCTGGGTGTCGCCCTCGCCGACGGTCCGCACCAGGGCGCGGGTGATGCCGCTGACGGAGATGCCGGGGTCGGAGTAGAAGCTCGCGTTCTCCGCCGCGAGGACCGCCCAGCGCACGTCCTCGGGGACGTCCTTCAGCGGCATCGCCTGCCGCCGCACCCAGCCGGTACGGGCCATGGGGGTGCCGTCGGACCAGAAGTACACATTGTCCTGCTGGGTGGCGAAGGTGTTGAGGTCGGCGGGTATGTCCGTGGCGGCGTAGGCGACGGTCAGGAACATGCCGCTGCACCCCACGGTCAGCCCCGCGGCCGCCAGCGACTGCCGCCAGGACGGCACCCAGCGCCGCCAGTCCGTACGGCCGGGGCGCGGGTACTCCGGGCGCAGCCGGCGGGCGAAGGGCGCGAACGGTGCCAGTCGCGCGGCGGCGACGGCGGTGAATCTGGCCAGAACAGACGGCCTGGGCGCCTTGCGTCTGCCCCGCTTTCCCGGTTTCGGCTGCTCCTGCGGAAGGTCGAACGCCCCCGGCTCGGGCAGCCGCAGCTGCATGGTCTCGTCCGGCGGGGCGGGCGGAAGCTTCAGCTGCATCGTGAGGTCGGACTCGGTCCTGTTCTCCGGATCAGTCACGCCCGGCTCCCGCGCCCCGGCGGTACCGGCGATGCTCGGCAACTGTGCGGCCCCGCGCGGCAACCATTCGCCCGCGCGCGGCGACTATACGACCGGGACACGTGGATCCCGGTCGACAAAGGACAGCGGTCACTACTGTCCCCCCTCCCCACTTGGCATCGCCCGTGTGGACGGTCACAGCCGCCACACCCGCGGCCGTGAGCCCCCTGTTCCCCCGGCCTTTCGGCCTCCACACAGCGACCACAAATTATCAGTCACTTTCACAACTGCTTCTGT
Organism: Streptomyces sp. NPDC107538; assembly: GCF_055657445.1. NCBI lineage: Bacteria > Bacillati > Actinomycetota > Actinomycetes > Kitasatosporales > Streptomycetaceae > Streptomyces > Streptomyces sp. NPDC107538. The sequence continues at coordinate 223,856 of NZ_JBVKAY010000004.1, forward strand.
CAGTAGCGTGAAAATTTGGCCAGTGTGATCGACCCCCCAGGACAAAGCCTCCGTTCTCCCACCCGGACGGCCGCTAGCCTGGCCCCATGCCTCGCTACGAATACCGCTGCCGGACCTGCGGCGACACCTTCGAACTGAGCCGCCCGATGGCCGAGTCGTCCGCCCCCGCGGACTGCCCCGAGGGCCACTCCGACACGGTCAAACTTCTGTCGACGGTCGCCGTCGGAGGCTCGGCCGCCGCGTCCGCACCCGCATCCGCGCCCCGGGCGGGCGGCGGCGGTGGCGGCGGATGCTGCGGTGGCGGCTGCTGCGGTTGATCAACACACTTCGATCAACGGCCGCCGGACCGTGATCGTTCACCGATCCGTCGGCGTGAGGGTTCTCTCAGGCTCTCTTCAGCTTCGTTCGCCTAGCGTGCCCCCATGACAGCCATGCAAGCGGAGTCGATGAGCGGCGCGCCCCTGTGGATCATCGGTCTGATGGATCTGCTGGGCGCGCCGGGCGCGGGCCTCGCCGTCGCGCTGGAGAACCTCTTCCCGCCGATCCCCAGCGAGGTCGTCCTCCCCCTCGCCGGCTTCGCCGCGAGCACCGGGCAGATCAGCCTCGTGGCCGCCCTGCTCTGGACCACCGCCGGCTCGGTCGTCGGCGCCCTCGCCCTCTACGGCGTCGGCGCCCTCCTCGGCCGCGACCGCACGGTCGCCATCGCCGCCAGGCTCCCCCTCGTCAAGGTCGCGGACATCGAGCGGACGGAAGCCTGGTTCCTCCGGCACGGCACCAAGGCGATCTTCTTCGGCCGCATGATCCCCGTCTTCCGCAGCCTGATCTCCGTCCCGGCCGGCGTGGAACGCATGCCCCTCCCCGTCTTCACCCTCCTCACCACCCTCGGCAGCGCCCTCTGGAACACGACCTTCGTCCTGGCCGGCTACTTCCTGGGCGCCAACTGGACCGAGGTCACGACGATCGCCTCGACGTACTCGAAGCTCGTCCTGGCGGGAGCGGCACTGGCGGTCCTGGCGTTCGCGGCGATCCGCTTTCTGAAGAGGCGCAAGCCCTCTTCAGGGGCGCGGGGAACTGCGCGACAAGCCACGACGAACCCGCGGCCCGAAACGCACAACACCCCCACCCCCTGACCGGCCCCGCTCACTACTCCTTGGCGGCCCGCAAGAACTCCCGAAGAATCCGCTCCCCGGCCAGAACCCCCCGCTCCGGCAGCGCAGCAACCGTCGCCCCCACAAACCCCTCGTCCGCCAACTCCCCATGCCCCGGCCGCCACGCCCGATCCGCCGCGAGCAACAGATCCGCATCGAGCAGGGAGTCCCCCGCGGCCAAGGTCAACTCAACCCCCGTCCGCCGAGCAACCTCCCTCATCGCCGCCGACTTCGTCAGCGGCTTCGGCACGGCGTAGATCTTGCGCCCCTGCAGGGACACCGTCCACCCCCGGCTCTCGGCCCACACCGCGAGATCCTTCACCCACTCCTCGGGCAGCAGCTCACGCTCCACGACGAGATAGACGAACAGCTCCTCCGCGACCCGGTGCTTGCGCACCCAGACCGGGTCCGCCGTGGCCTCCAGATGCTCCCGCACCTCGGCGAGCGGCGCGCACTCCCGCGCGAGCCGGGCGAGGACCCGCTCGTGCCAGGCGACGTCCGTGACCCCGTCCACCAGCAGATGCCCGCCGTTGGCACAGATCGCGTACGCGGGCGCCGGCCCCGGCAGATTGATCCGCTGGTACTGCTTGCGCGTGCGGGTGGTCGTCGGCACGAACACCGCCGCGTCCCCCAGCTCGGCGAGCAACCGCGCGGCCGTCTCGGTCATGTACGACAGCGGCTTGCTCTCGTGCACCTCGACGGTGAGCAGCCGGGGCGCCCGCGCGTCCGGCATGGTCAGCGCGAGCGCGGCGGCCGAGTAGATGAGCGTACGGTCGAGATCGCTCGCGACGAGAACGCTGGGCCCGGGCATCAGACCGCCACCGCCCTGCCGTCGGCGCCGGTCGCGCCGCGCGTGTACTGCGGGTGGATCAACCCCACGCATGTGTACGGCAGTTCGGCCACCTCTTCCACCGGTACCCCTCTCTGATCGGCGAGCAGACGTACGTGGTCGAGGTCCGCGCCCGCCCCGGCCCGCGCGAGGATCTTCCACGGTACCCGGCGCAGCAGCACCCGAGTGGTCTCGCCCACACCGGGCTTGACCAGGTTCACATCGTGGATCCCGTACTCCTCGCTGATCCGCTCGACGGCCGCCCAGCCCTCCCAGGTGGGGGTGCGATCGGTGGCGAGCAGCTCCTTGGTACGGGCGTCGACGGCGTCCCCGACCTCCGGGAACCGTGCGGCGATGGCGTCCAGGAAGTCCACCGACACATCGGCGCCGGCCAACTCCCGGTAGAACTTGGCCCCGTGGAAGTCGTCCGGCCCGACGAGGTCCGCGCGCAGCACGGTGCGCGATATCAGCCCGGAGACGGTGGAGTTGAGGCAGGCGGACGGGATCAGGAAGTCCTCGCGGGTGCCGTACGTCCGCACGCAGGACCCCGGGTCGGCGAGTACGGCGATCTCCGGGTCGAAGCCGGTGATGCCGTCGGACTCCTCGAACTCCAGCAGGGCGGCGGCGAGTTCACGGGTGATGGCACCCTTGCCGGTCCAGCCGTCGACGAACACGACGTCGGCGGGGTCGTGGTGGGCGGCCAGCCAGCGCAGCGCGTTGGCGTCGATACCGCGGCCGCGCACGATCGACACGGCGTAGTGCGGCACCTCGATCCCGTGCCGGTGCTCGGCCCACCGCCGCATCAGCACGCCCACGGGCGTCCCGGCCCGCGCCAGCGACACGAGGACGGGCCGCGGCGACCGCTCGGCGAGGACGGTCTCGGTGACGACTCCCACGGCCAGCGCGATCCGCTCGGCCGAGGTCTCCAGCGCGCTGTGGAAGAGCGCCTGGTACTGCTCGCTCGGCTGATACTCCACCGGCAGCGACTCCGCGTAGTGCGCCCCACCGCTCTGGATCGCCTCCTCCCGCTCCTCGGTGGGCGCCTCCAAGGTCACCGCCGAGAGGTCCCGCAGCAGCCAGCCGACCTCTTCGGGCGCGTAGGAGGAGAAGTCGGGGCCGCGGAGGGGCTCGGGGAGCATGGGGGGCCTTTCGGTGACGGGTGGGGTGGGAGGCGTGTGCGTGTCCCGGCGGTGCCCGGCCGGCAGGACGTACGACGGGACGTACGACGGGACCACGGCGAGCAGCACGCGCGGTGTGTGGCCGGCGAGGGTCGCGAGGAGGCCGTCGGCGGCGTGCAGCGTGGGTGTGTCCGCGACCGAGTCGACGACCGCGACCACCGCGTCGAAGCCGCCGCCGGCCACGTTGTACGCGTACCGCTCCCCCGGCCCGTCCGCGGGATCGTCGTGCGCCGGGAAGACGATCCGGCTGCGTATCGCGTAGCCGGGGTCGTCGACGGCCAGCACGGGCGACCGCGTGGTGGTGGAGAACCGTATCTCCACGCCCTCCGCCACCTTCTCCAGCTCGCGCGCGAGCGCCAGCGGCGCGTACATCAGCTCCTCGAAGCCGAGCACGAGCACCCGGCGGGCCCCCGGCGGCAGGGCATCGGCGAGACGCGCGGCCATACCGGGCAGCGCGCCCTCCAGCCGCGCCCGATGCGCGGGCGTGAACCCGTGCCGGCCACCGTCGGGCACCCCGGCGGGCCACCCCAGCTCCACCCTCCCGATCACCGAAGCCGAAGCCGCGGCCGCGGCGCCGGCCGGGCCCGAAGCAGCCGCCGCGCCCGCCCCCTCGTACTCCGCGACCAGCGCCTGCCCCTTCTCCAGCACCCCGCCCGGCAGTCGCACGGTCCCCTTCGCCGCGGCCACCAGGTCCACCCGCGCCCCGATCTCCCGCGCGAACGCGTCCAGCCGCCCCTGATCGGCGGCCGACCGCATGTCGACCAGCGCCACGACCACGTACCGCCTGCGCGGATACCGCTCGTGCAGCGCGCGAATGGTGTTGAGGACCGTGTTCCCGGTGGAGAACTCGTCATCGACGAGGACCAGCGGCCCCCGTCCCGCGAGCAGCGTGGGGTCCTCCGGCAGCAGCAGATGCGAGGTCGCGTGGGAGTGGGACTCCTCGAAGCCGCCCGCCTGCGGGACGCCCTCGACCGGGCGCCGGGTGGAGTGCAGATAGGGCGCCTCGCCCACCCCGTCCGCGACCGAGTGCCCGAGCCCGGTGGCCGTCTCGGCGTACCCGAGGACGACCGCGGTCCGCGCCCCGGCCTCCCCCAGCAGCTCCCGCACCCGCCGCCCCAGCGCGAACCCGTGCCCGTGCACGACGGCCGGGGACTGCGGCACATGCTTGCCGAGGACGTTCGACACCAGCAGATGCGCCCGCTTGGGGTTGCGCCGCAGGGCGAGCCCCAACAGCCCGCTCAGCTCCGCGTCCCCGACCAGTTCGACCCCGAGCCGCTCCCGGACCCAGGCCCCGGACCAGACCCCGCCGGACGGGCCGGCCGTGTCGTTCGCTGCGTTAATCATCGATTCCTTAGTCGGTACGGTCGGCACGACGTGAGCCGGACGGTCATCGGCGTGCAAAACGAACGTTCAGTCCGGCAGCCCCGCCGCCAGCAGGTCCACGAACCCGATGTCCTCGTTGGCGACACCGAACACCTCGGCGCGCTGCAGAACCCTTTCCGCCCAGGCGCGGTGGGGCTTGACCTCGTTCATCTTGTTGCGGGAGGCGGACCGCAGGACCCCGCCGCCGCCCCGCTCGGGCCGCAGGATGTCCTGCGCGTCGCCGAACTCCTCGTGGCTGACCACGGACAGCGCGTGCACCGGCAGGACGTGCGAGGGATGGATGCAGGTCTTGCCGAGCAGCCCGTTGGCATGGTCGAGGGAGATCTCGCGCAGCAGGCCGTCCAGCGCGTGCTCTATCAGCGACTCGCGCAGGTCCACCGCCCGGTTGGCCAGGAAGGGGCTGGTGCGCAGCTGCGGCTTGAACATCCGCTCCTGGACCCGGAAGTACTCCCACACCGGCCCGGTCACCGTGAACCCGGTGCCGTCGGCGCGCCCCAGCACATTGACCACGTCCGCGATCACGGAGGCGACGATCTGGACGTCGTACGCGGTCATGTCGGGTGCCCGGCGCAGGGCGTAGGAGGAGCAGAAGTCGGTGACGCCGAGCCGTAGCGCGAGCACCCGGTCGCGGTACTTGTCGACGGTGTGGGCGATGCCCTGGAGCGCCTCTACGCGCGTCTCCCTGTACATCAGCTCCGGCGATTCGAGCACCGGCATTCCGAACAGCCGCCGCCCGCTCGCGGCCTCGGCGGCGGTGAGCGCCTCCAGGAAGGCGACGCCGCGCTCCTCGGTGAACTTCGGGAACACGAACCCGGACAGCAGCCGTACGGCCGGGCCGAAGCGGTCGACGAGGTCGGGTATCTGCTCGGGCCGCCGGACTCTGATGAAGAGCAGCGGAAGCTCGGTGTCCGTGCGCCCGGCGAGGTCGGTGAACTGCCGGACGAGGTTCTCCTCGGCGCCCACGACCTCCGCGTCGTCGATGGAGTCCTCCAGGCACAGCACCATGGAGACCACGCCACGCCCGGCCTGCTTGACGATGTCGTCGGCCAGCCGCTCGCGGGTCGCCGGGCTGTAGAGCGTGGCGCCGAGCGCGGCGGCGAGCACGCGGGAAGGGGAGTCGGCGTCGAAGACGCCCGGCTCCCGGTAGAAGAGACGACGACGCTCCTCAGGGGCGATGTGCCCGAAATGACGCATGTGATTCCCCCGTGGCTCCTGGGCGTCCGGTCACGATCGTGGCCGGTAATAGTACGTACAAATGTGTGACATCAGTTCCCGCCGGGCGTGAAGTTCTGGTAACCCGGCCGTGTCGGGCGTCGGACGATTTCCCCGACGATTCGACGCCCCCGCGTTGTCGTGATCAGGACCGAGAGGGCAGGATGACCGCATGACGCACGCGATGCTGAAGGGGTCGAACGTCCCGATCGAAGCCACGGCGGTCCGCGCCGTGCTGCGCTGGGCGCCGGGCCAGGACTCCCCGGACGTAGACGCCTCGGCGCTGCTCCTCGGCCCCGACGGCCGCGTACGGTCCGACGAGGACTTCGTCTTCTACAACCAACCGCGCCACCCCTCGGGCAAGGTGTGGCGGCTCGGCAAAAAGCGTGTCGCGGACGGCCTCACCGACACCATCCAGACCGATCTGGCCGGTGTCGAGTCCGCCGTCGGCCAGATTCTCATCGTGGCCTCGGCCGACGATGTCCACGGGGTCCCCGTCTCCTTCGACCGCGTGCGCTCCCTGCGCATCCTGCTGTACGACGCCACGGTCGCCGACGCCGAGCCGCTGGCGTACTTCGACGTCAAGCCGGAGACCGGCGAGGAGACGGCCCTGATCTGCGGTGAGCTGTACCGCCGCGGCGGCGGCTGGAAGTTCCGCGCCATGGGCGAGGGCTATGCCAACGGGCTCCAGGGTCTCGCCACGAACTTCGGCATCCTGGTCGACGAGGCGGCGGCAGCGGCGGCGGCAGCGGCCGATCAGTCGGCCACGACCCGGACTCCGGCCCCGGAGATCTCGGCCCCCCTGCCCCCCGAGCAGCCCCCGACGGGCGTCCCGTCCCAGCCGGCGTACGGCTACCCCCCGGCGGCCCCGCAGCCCACCCAGCCCGCCTACGGCTACCCCCACCCCCAGCCGACCCCGGCCACCACCAACGGCCCGGCCTACGGTTACCCGCAGCCCACGGCGGCGACCCTGGACCCCGACTTCCGCCTGCCCCCGCAGGGCCCGCAGTTCATCGGCCGCTGAGGGCTACACCCCAAGGGGGCGCGTCAGCGCTCTCAAGGGGCGCGGGGAACTGCGCGACAAGCCCCCGGTGACCCGCAGCCGCCGACGCACCTGGCGCCCCGAACTCGAAGGCGGCCCGGCCAAGACCCGCGTCAGCGATCCGCCTTCGTCTTGTATCCGCGCCCCCACTGCAGCCCCCACCCGTACAAGCGGTCGAGCTCGGCCTGGAAGCCGTAGACGAACTTCACCTCGCGGCGGACGGTGATCTCCCCCTTGACGTTCTCGATCATCACCACCGCGCACGACCGCGCCTGCGGATGCCTCTCGTCCAGGCCTATCTCGATCCGCGGCCCGTTGCTCGGGTACAGCGTCACGATCGCGTGCGTACGGTCGAACGCCGGCGTCTGGTCGTAGATGTAGACGAACACCAGCATCCGCTTGAAGGCGTCCCGGTGGTCGAGGTTGATGTACATCGTCTCGCCGGACCCCGACCCGAACCGGTCGTCCCCGCTGAGCCGCATGTACGGCGGTTCGTTGATGTCCCCGAGGAAGCCGCCCAGCGGCTGCACGACCCCCTTCGTCCCGTCGGCCAGCTCGTACAGACAGCCGAGGTCGAGGTCGACGTTGACCATGCTCTGGCTGTGCGCCTGCACCTCCTCCGGCCGGAGCGCCTTGAAGGGGTGCCGCAGCACGCTCTGCCGCTTGGGCCCGCCGATGTCGGACGTCCGCATCCGCCAGGACAGGTTGACGCGCAGATGGCCCGCCGCCGCGTTCTGCTTGGAGAGGGACACCTTCTGGTGCCGCTTGGTCAGCTCGATCGCGTTGGTCGCCGCGTTGCCCGCGTCGAACTCCGAGGCCCGCCCGCGCCAGAGGTTGTCCAGGAAACTCATGCCCGCCCCACACCCGCCGTGTCGTCACGTCAACCACCAGCGGGGCGGCCGACGAGGACGAGTCCTCGTCGGCCGCCCCGCTCAGAGCCTGCCCTCACCCCACGGGTGGTCACACCCCGGAGGAGACCTCCGCCTTGTCGGCGGCGCCGGCGTCTCCCTCGTCGGCCGCCAGCGCCTTGTTGCGGCGGACCGAGGACCAGAAGGACCAGGCGATCAGGATGACACCGACGGAACCGGTGATGAACTCGTTGATCTCGTACTGGATGGTGACGAGCAGGATGCCGGCGAGGGCACCGATCGCGTAGTGGGCGCCGTGCTCCAGGTAGACATAGTCGTCGAGGGTGCCCTGGCGGACCAGGTACACGGTCAGCGAACGGACGTACATCGCGCCGACACCGAGGCCCAGCGCCATCAGGACGATGTCGTTGGTGATGGCGAAGGCGCCGATGACACCGTCGAAGGAGAAGGACGCGTCCAGGACCTCCAGGTAGAGGAACATGAAGAACGCGGCCTTGCCGGCGAGGGCGACGGCCGAGCGCGGCTTGCCGCTGCGCGCCGCCTCTTCCTCCTCCTCGTGCTCGCGCTCCTCGTCCTCCTCCAGCTTGTTCTCGAAGTAGCCGGAGAGACCGCCGACGATGAGATAGGTGATCAGACCCGCGAGTCCGGAGATCAGGACCGTCTGCGCCTTGTCGGCATGGGTGCCGCCGTGCTGGTGCGCCTGGGTCGCGAAGGTCATCGAGGTGATCAGCAGGACGATCATCGCGATACAGGCCGACAGCATGTCGATCTTGCCCAGCTTGGCCAGCGGACGCTCCAGCCAGCCCAGCCACTTGATGTCCCGGTCCTCGAAGATGAAGTCCAGGAAGATCATCAGCAGGAACATACCGCCGAAGGCCGCGATCGACGGGTGCGCGTCGGTCACGTACTGCTGGTACTGGTCCTTGTCGGTCAGCGCCAGGTCGACGGCCTCGATCGGCCCGAGCTTGGCGCTGATGGCGACGATCACGACGGGGAAGATCAGCCGCATACCGAAGACGGCGATCAGGATGCCGATGGTGAGGAAGATCCTCTGCCAGAAGGCATTCATCTTCTTCACGATGCCGGCGTTGACCACCGCGTTGTCGAACGACAGCGAGATCTCCAGGACGCACAGGATCGCGACGAGCCCGAGAGCCGTCCATCCGTCGTAGAGAACCGCTGCAACCAAGCCGAGCGCGGTGACCGCGAACGACCAGCCGAAGGTTTTCAGAACCACTGGCTACCCAATCGTGTGTGTACGGGGTTCCCCCGCGCCGCGCGCGGCTTTACGAAACTTTGAACCCGGAGTCTAGTCGGGTACCCCTCGCGCCCCACAGGGCCCCGGCTTTTGCGCTTATCGCGCTTACGACACGTTCACACCGAAGTCGAGCGCGATGCCCCGAAGACCGGACGCGTACCCCTGCCCCACCGCGCGGAACTTCCACTCGCCGCCGTAGCGGTAGACCTCGCCGAAGATCATCGCGGTCTCGGTGGAGGCGTCCTCGGAGAGGTCGTAACGGGCGAGTTCCTGGCCGTCTGCCTGGTTGACGACCCGGATGAAGGCGTTGCTGACCTGGCCGAACGCCTGACCGCGGTTCTCCGCGTCATGGATGGAGACCGGGAACACGATCTTGTCGACGGTGGCCGGCACCCGGGAGAGGTCGATGATCAGCGACTCGTCGTCGCCGTCGCCCTCACCGGTGAGGTTGTCGCCGGTGTGCTCGACCGAGCCGTCGGGACTCGTGAGGTTGTTGTAGAAGACGAACCACTCGTCCCCCAGCACCCGTCCGCCCTGGCACAGCAGCGCGCTGGCGTCGAGGTCGAACGGTGCTCCGGTGGTGGTCCGAACGTCCCAGCCGAGCCCGACCAGGACTTGGGTGAGATTCGGCGCGGCTTTGGAGAGGGAGACATTGCCCCCCTTGGCGAGTGTGACGCCCATGGTTCTGGTCCTCCCCGATTTTCGAGCTTCAGTTGCTCAACTGTTCAGTTGTCCGCGTACGCGTGGGCCGCCCGCCCTCGTCGTACGAGCGCGTCCGGCGCCGCGGTCGGTGAACGACGGCGGCGCCGGGCGTGGTGAGTCCGTGGTGCACGGGGGTCTTCCCCCGTGACTCAGACGTTCACACCGAAGTCCTGGGCGATACCGCGCAGACCCGAGGCGTAGCCCTGTCCGATGGCCCGGAACTTCCACTCGGCGCCGTGCCGGTACAGCTCGCCGAAGACCATCGCGGTCTCGGTGGAGGCGTCCTCGGAGAGGTCGTAGCGGGCGATCTCCGCCTCGCCGGCCTGGTTCACCACACGGATGAACGCGTTGCGGACCTGGCCGAAGGACTGCTGGCGGTTCTCGGCGTCGTAGATCGAGACCGGGAAGACGATCTTCTCGATCTCGGCCGGGACGGTCGCGAGGCTGACCTTGATCTGCTCGTCGTCGCCCTCGCCCTCACCGGTGAGGTTGTCACCGGTGTGCTCGACCGAGCCGTCCGGGCTCTTCAGGTTGTTGAAGAAGATGAAGTTGGCGTCGCTGCTGACCTTGCCCGACGCGTCCAGCAGCAGGGCACTGGCGTCCAGGTCGAAGTCGGTACCGGTCGTGGTGCGGATGTCCCACCCCAGTCCGATGATGACCGCGGTCAGGCCCGGCGCCTCCTTGGTCAGCGATACGTTGCCGCCCTTGCTGAGGCTGACTCCCACGAGGTCCTCCGTTTGGTTTCAGGGGCGGGAGCCCCGTCGTGCGTTGGTGTCGGATCAACGTGTCGATCCTAGTGACGGGTTCCCGTTCCCCGCAGGGTGTGGAACCGAAGAATCACAGGGTGTCGAGGGCCGTGAGGTACTTGTTCAGGTCACGGGCGTCCGGCAGGGCGTTGACGACCGACCAGCGGACGACGCCCTCCTTGTCGACGATGAACGTGCCGCGCACCGCGCAGCCCTTGTCCGCGTCGAAGACGCCGTAGGCCCGGGAGACCTCGCCGTGCGGCCAGAAGTCCGACAGCAGCGGGTACTCCAGGTCCTCCTGCTCGGCGAAGACCCGCAGCGTGTGGATCGAGTCGTTCGACACGGCCAGCAGCTGTACGTCGTCGTTGACGAACTTCGGCAGGTTGTCCCGCAGCTCGCACAGCTCGCCCGTGCACACCCCGGTGAACGCGAACGGGTAGAAGAGCACCACCACGTTCTTCTCGCCCCGGAAGTCCGAGAGCCGCACCGTGGCGCCGTGATTGTCCTTGAGCTCGAAGTCGGGCGCCTTGTCACCGACCTGGATCGCCATGATCTACCTGAGTCCCTTCATGGACCGTTCGGGTGACCCAGCCTAAAACGACGCCCCTCGAAGGGCCCCGCAGGGGCACCTTCGAGGGGCGCGGGGAACTGCGCGACAAGCCACGACGTACGCGTGGCCGCCCTCGCACAGAACCCACCGGGCCCTCAGGCGAGCGTCACCTCTTACCGGACTTGGCGGCCTTCGGCGTGACCAGCCGGCTCCCGCTCCAGTCCTTGCCCACGCTGACACTCTTCGACGCGGACAACCCCGCAGTCGTCGCGGCCTCCGAAATGTCGCTGGGCTCCACATAGCCGTCACGCCCGGTCTTGGGCGTCAGCAGCAGGATCGAGCCACCTTCCTCGATGTACGTGGTGGCGTCCACCAACACATCCGTCAGGTCGCCGTCGTCGTCTCGGAACCACAGCACGACGGCATCGGCCACGTCGTCGTAGTCCTCGTCGACGAGCTCACTGCCTACGACTTCCTCGATGGACTCGCGGAGCTCCTGGTCGACATCGTCGTCGTAGCCGATCTCCTGGACCACCTGCTCGGGCTGGAACCCCAGCCTTGCGGCAGGGTTCGTCCGCTCCTCCGCGTGGTCCGCGGTCGCGCTCACGGGTTGCCTCCTGATCATGTTCGGGTGGGGTCGCCCCCTGGGGAATCAGCCACGCGCGTGCGCGAAGCATTGGCCGTAGTCCACACGGGCGGGACGGATCGCGCAAGTACCCAGCCTTCCAGACCGCCGAAACGGTGACGATCCGGGCCGTGTCACCGCAACTCTCTACGCGGATTCACAGCCTCACGTGACACACGCCACACCGTTCTGCCCGTTTTGTGCATTCGGCAACCATAGGGGGGTACGAGCATCGAATACCTTTACTACCTTTGTCGAGCGGGTGACCAGCCTGGTTACCTCCCGGTAGAGATGACGTTTGCGCCCCCGAGGTACACGATGGGGGGCATTGCAGGCATCCAGCGAACACCCTTGCAGAACCCCTGAAGAGCGGCCCTCTGACAGCTAAGGAACAGCGTGGCTTCCGGATCCGATCGCAATCCGATCATCATTGGCGGCCTTCCGAGTCAGGTCCCTGACTTCGATCCCGAGGAGACCCAGGAGTGGCTCGACTCGCTCGACGCCGCCGTGGACGAGCGCGGCCGTGAGCGCGCGCGCTACCTGATGCTCCGGCTCATCGAGCGGGCCCGCGAGAAGCGCGTGGCCGTGCCCGAGATGCGCAGCACGGACTACGTCAACACCATCCCGACCAAGGCCGAGCCGTTCTTCCCGGGCAACGAGGAGATCGAGCGGAAGATCCTCAACGCGACACGGTGGAACGCCGCCGTGATGGTCTCGCGCGCCCAGCGGCCCGGTATCGGCGTCGGCGGCCACATCGCGACCTTCGCGTCCTCCGCCTCCCTCTACGACGTGGGCTTCAACCACTTCTTCCGCGGCAAGGAGGAGGGCGACGGCGGCGACCAGATCTTCTTCCAGGGCCACGCCTCCCCCGGCATCTACGCCCGCGCGTTCATGCTCGACCGGCTCGACGAGCGGCAGCTGGACGCCTTCCGCCAGGAGAAGTCGAAGGCGCCGTACGGCCTGTCGAGCTACCCGCACCCGCGGCTGATGCCGGACTTCTGGGAGTTCCCGACGGTGTCCATGGGCCTCGGTCCGCTGGGCGCGATCTTCCAGGCGCGGATGAACCGGTACATGGAGGCGCGTGGGATCGCGGACACCTCCAAGTCCCATGTCTGGGCGTTCCTCGGCGACGGCGAGATGGACGAGCCGGAGTCGCTCGGCCAGCTCACGCTCGCCGCCCGCGAGGGCCTCGACAACCTGACCTTCGTGGTCAACTGCAACCTCCAGCGCCTCGACGGCCCGGTGCGCGGCAACGGCAAGGTCATCCAGGAGCTGGAGTCGGTCTTCCGGGGCGCCGGCTGGAATGTGATCAAGCTGGTCTGGGACCGCACCTGGGACCCGCTGCTCGCCCAGGACCGCGACGGTGTGCTGGTCAACCGGATGAACACCACGCCGGACGGCCAGTACCAGACGTACGCCACCGAGACCGGCGCGTACATCCGCGACCACTTCTTCGGTGACGACCACCGGCTGCGCGCGATGGTCGAGAACATGACCGACGACGAGATCCTGCACCTGGGCCGCGGCGGTCACGACCACCGCAAGGTCTACGCCGCGTACAAGGCGGCCGTGGAGCACAAGGGCCAGCCGACGGTCATCCTGGCGAAGACGGTCAAGGGCTGGACGCTGGGCCCGAACTTCGAGGGCCGCAACGCCACGCACCAGATGAAGAAGCTGACGGTCGCCGACCTCAAGGGCTTCCGTGACCGGCTGCATCTGCCGATCTCCGACAAGGAGCTGGAGAGCGGACTTCCGCCGTACTACCACCCCGGGCGGAACTCCGAGGAGATCCAGTACATGCACGACCGCCGCAAGGGGCTCGGCGGGTACGTCCCGACGCGTGTCGTGCGGGCGAAGCCGCTGGCCCTGCCGGAGGACAAGACGTACGCGACCGTGAAGAAGGGGTCCGGTCAGCAGTCGATCGCCACGACCATGGCGTTCGTCCGGCTGCTGAAGGACCTCATGCGGGACAAGGAGATCGGCAAGCGGTTCGTGCTGATCGCGCCCGACGAGTACCGCACCTTCGGCATGGACTCGTTCTTCCCGAGCGCGAAGATCTACAACCCGCTCGGTCAGCAGTACGAGGCGGTGGACCGCGATCTGCTGCTCGCGTACAAGGAGTCGCCGACCGGCCAGATGCTGCACGACGGCATCTCGGAAGCCGGCTGCACGGCCTCGCTGATCGCGGCCGGTTCGGCGTACGCCACGCACGGCGAGCCGCTCATCCCGGTCTACGTCTTCTACTCGATGTTCGGTTTCCAGCGCACCGGTGACCAGTTCTGGCAGATGTCCGACCAGCTGGCGCGCGGTTTCGTCCTGGGCGCGACCGCCGGACGTACGACGCTGACCGGTGAGGGCCTCCAGCACGCGGACGGACACTCGCAGCTGCTGGCGTCCACCAACCCGGGCTGTGTCGCCTACGACCCGGCGTTCGGGTACGAGATCGCGCACATCGTGAAGGACGGTCTGCGCCGGATGTACGGCGAGACCGCGGACGGCAAGCCGGGCGAGGACGTCTTCTACTACCTCACCGTCTACAACGAGCCGATCCAGCACCCGGCCGAGCCGGCGGACGTGGACGTGGAGGGCATCCTCAAGGGCATCCACCGCTACAAGGCCGGCGAGGAGGGCTCGATCCCCGCGCAGATCATGGCCTCCGGTGTGGCCGTGCCGTGGGCCATCGAGGCGCAGGCGATCCTCGCCGCCGACTGGAACGTCAAGGCGGACGTCTGGTCGGCGACCTCCTGGAACGAGCTGCGCCGCGAGGCCGTCGAGGTGGAGCGGCACAACCTGCTGCACCCCGAGGAGGAGCAGCAGGTCCCGTATGTGACGCGGAAGCTGAGCGGGGCCGAGGGGCCGTTCGTGGCCGTCTCCGACTGGATGCGGTCGGTGCCGGACCAGATCGCGCGCTGGGTGCCGGGCACGTACCAGTCGCTGGGCGCGGACGGCTTCGGCTTCGCGGACACGCGGGGCGCGGCGCGGCGGTTCTTCCACATCGACGCGCAGTCGATCGTGGTCGCGGTGCTGACCGAGCTGGCCCGTGAGGGCAAGGTCGACCGCTCGGTGCTGAAGCAGGCCATCGACCGCTACCAGCTGCTCGACGTGGCGGCGGCGGACCCGGGCGCCGCGGGAGGCGATGCATAGCATCCGATTCGGGGTCAAGGGGTGGTGAACCGGTGGGTTCACCACCCCTTCACGTTTTCTACTATGCGCCCATGAAGCAGCTAGCGGTCCCGGCGCAGGTCCGGTGGGAACAGCGGACTCAGCGGCCGTTGTTCGGCCTGGCCCTGGTGTTCGCCGTCGCGTACGCCGTGCCGATCGTGCGGCCGGACGCGAGCGACGAGGTGAAGTGGTGGTGCGAGGCCGCCGAGTGGGGCGTGTGGGGCGCGTTCGCGTTCGACTACGTCGTACGGCTCCTGCTCGCCGAGCGGCGGTGGGAGTTCGTCCGGACGCGGTGGTTGGACCTGGCGGCCGTGGTGCTGCCGATGATCCAACCGCTGCGGCTGCTGCGGCTGGTGGCGACGTTGCTGCTGGTGGGGCAGCGGGCGCGAATGGCCTCGCAGATAAGGCTCACGACGTATGTCGGCGGGGCGGTCGTCGGGCTGCTGATGTTCGGGTCGCTGGCGGTGCTGTCCGTGGAACGGGACGCGCCCGGCGGGAACATCGACACGCTGGACGACGCGGTGTGGTGGTCGTTCACGACGATGACGACCGTGGGGTACGGGGATCACGCGCCGACGACGGGGCTGGGGCGGGTGCTGGCCGTCGGGCTGATGCTGTCGGGGATCGCGCTGCTGGGTGTGGTGACGGCGAACATCGCGGCGTGGTTCATAGCGCGGTTCGAGAAGGACGATGCGGAGGAGCGGCGGCAGACGGCCGCGATAGCTGAGCTGGCGGAGGAGGTTCGCTTGCTGCGGGCGGAGGTGGCGTCGTTGAAGTCTGTTGAGGGGGTCCCGGAGCAGCGCCGTTGAGCTTGGGGTGCGTTGCCGGGTGCGGGTGCGTCGTGGCTGATCGCGCAGTTCCCCGCGCCCCTCAAAAAGCAGGGGCTGCGCCCCGTGCTTTTTGTTTTTAGGGGCGCGGGGAACTGCGCGAGAAGCCCCACCGGGCGGCAGCCTCAGAAGAAACCGGTGCCCGGGCCGGCCGTGCCGGCGAGCCAGATGATGGCGAGGATCGTGTCGATGGCACCCAGAACGACCGCGATGATCGCGGGGACGGGGCGGGCGCCGGACCAGGTGCGGTTCATGGCGAGCCAGCCGCAGAGGATCGCTATCGGGCCGAGAATGATGCCCAGGACGAAGAATCCCGCGATCGCGCAGATGACGCCGATGATCCCGAGGGTCGCGCGATCCGGCCCGCTCCGTGACCACGTCCGGCCACGTGATCGGGGGTGCCTGCGCGTACCGTGTCCGAAGCCCGCCATCGTCAACAACTCCCTGAACCTCGCGGTCAGTTCGAGTACGAGATGGCGAGTAACCCGTCAACGGGGGGCGAAACCGGCAAGAGTCGGCGTTCTGCCCCGGCGCGCTGCCCCCCTCCGGCAGCGCGCCGCAGACCCCCAGGTCACTCCGCCGGCGAACGCCCATGCCGTGCGGAGGACTTGACTTACTGTGACCTGCGGCGCGCACCGGGTGGAAGCGCTCTTCAGCGTTGTCACCCTGATAGGCGAACGCGGGTGGAAACCCGCGCGTGAGGCAGTGGCGGAGCTGTCAGATGTGCGCCGCTCCGGCACCCGCCTCGGCGTTCTCGCCGCGCTTGGTCAGGAACGCCACGAGGACGGCGACCGCGGCCACCCCGGCGGCCACCAGGGACGCCAGGCTCATGCCGGACATGAACGTGTCGTGCGCGACCGTGGTGATCTTCGCGGCGATCTCCGCCGGGGTGCCCTCGGCGACCGGCGGGACACCGACCTGGACGGCCTCGGAGGCCTGGCCGAGCTGGGCCTCGGTGAGCGGCGGGAGCCCGGCGTCGGCCCAGTTGCCCGGGAGGTCGCCGTCGACCTTGGAGGCCATCACGGCGCCCAGTACGGCCGTACCGAGGCTGCCGCCGATCTGCATCGCGGCCTGCTGGAGACCACCGGCGACACCGGACAGCTCCAGGGGCGCGTTGCCGACGATGACCTCGGTGGCGCCGACCATGACCGGGGCGAGGCCCAGGCCGAGGCAGGCGAACCAGAGGGACATCACGGCGCTGCTCGTGTCGGTCTCCAGCGTCGACATGCCGTACATCGCGATCGCGGTGAGGGCCATGCCCCCGGCCAGCGGGATCCGCGGACCGGCCTTGGTGATCAGCAGGCCGGCCAGTGGCGAGCCGACGATCATCATGCCGGTGAGCGGGAGCAGGTGCAGACCCGCGTCGATGGGGCTCATCCCGTGGACGTTCTGGAGGTAGAACGTCACGAAGAACAGGCCGCCCATGAAGGCGATGGCCATCAGGACCATCAGGACGACACCCGCGGAGAGGGGGACGGAACGGAAGAGGGCCAGCGGGATCAGCGGCTCCTTCACCTTCGTCTCCCAGAAGGCGAAGACGGCGAAGAGGGCGAGGGAGGCGACCAGGAAGGTCCAGGTCAGACCGTCGCCCCAGCCCCACTCCGGCGCCTTGATGAGGGCCCAGACCAGGCAGAACATCGCTCCGGAGAGCAGCCCGATGCCGAGGACGTCGAAGGAGCGCGGGGCGTTCTCGGCGCGGTGGTCCAGCAGGATCCAGGCGCCCAGGGCCACGGCGAGGATGCCGACGGGGACGTTGATCCAGAACACCGACTGCCAGCTGACGTTCTCCACCAGGAAGCCGCCGAGGATCGGGCCGCCCGCGGTGGAGGCGCCGATGACCATGCCCCAGATGCCGATGGCCATGTTCAGCTTCTCGGCGGGGAAGGTGGCGCGCAGCAGGCCGAGCGCGGCCGGCATCAGCAGCGCGCCGAAGAGGCCCTGGAAGACACGGAAGGTCACCACGAAGGCGACCGAGTTCGACAGGCCGATGGCCCCGGAGGCGGCGGCGAAGCCGACCACGCCTATGAGGAAGGTCTGCCGGTGGCCGAAGCGGTCGCCCAGCTTGCCCGCGGTGATGAGGGTGACCGCCAGCGCGAGGAAGTACGCGTTGGTGATCCACTGGACCTCGGCGAAGCTCGCCTTGAGGTCACCCGCGATGACCGGGTTGGCGATCGCCACGATGGTGCCGTCGAGGGCGACCATCATGACGCCGACGGCCACGGTGAGGAGGGTGAACCAGGGATGGCCGCGCAGGCCCCGGCCCTGGTTCGTCGTCGGGTCCGACGGGACGCCTGGCGCCTTGTCCCCCGGTCCCGTCTTGTCGACAGTGGTCTGACTAGTCATACCCGGAGGCTAATGACAGCCACTGACAGTTGACAAACCAATTCACAAGTCGGTAACTGTCACGTCACTCGCCGCAGGGGCGGGCGGAGGCGAGGGTTCATGGAGACGGCGGCCACGGGCGCGACGGCGGCGGCTGAGAAGCGGCCCGGACTGCGCGAGCGGAAGAAGCGGCGCACCCATGACGCCCTGCTGCGGGCGGCCCTGGAACTGTTCACCACCCAGGGGTACGAGGCGACCACGGTCGACGAGATCGCCGAGGCCGTCGATGTCTCGCAGCGCACCTTCTTCCGCTATTTCGCGGGCAAGGAGGAGGCCGTGCTCGCGGTCCTGGACCTCGCCCAGGAGCACTTCGTGGCCGCCGTGCGGGCCCGGCCGGCGCACGAGGCGCCGCTGGAGGCGATGCGCAACGCCGTCCTGGAGGGCTGGGACGCCATCGGCGAGGCCGTCGAGCAGGTCGTTCCCGTGGAGCTCTATCTCCGGGCGTACGGCATGGTCGAGTCGACGCCCGCGCTGCTGGCCGCGCATCTGCGCCGCTCGGACGAGGTGGGGCGGGAGATCGAGCGGGTCGTCGCCGAGCGCGAGGGGCTCGACGTGGACAGCGACCCCCGGCCACGGGTGGCGGTGGCCGTGTTCGCCGGAGTGATGCGCGTCACGGAACGGATGTGGGCGCTGGGCGGCGATCTCAGCATGGACGCGATGCGCGCCCTGACCACCGCTCATCTGGACGCCCTGCGGCCCTCGTTGGCCGAGCAGTGGCGTACTGGCCGAAACGGATAGGGAACGCCACCATCGCGACCTTCCCTGCGGCACCGTACGGAACGGGCGTGATCGAAACGTGATACGCCTCACTCGGTTAACGCGAGACCCTTCCGTTCTCTTAGTGTGTCCTTTCAGTGACTTCCTTCGACTCCTCCCCGCAACTGAACGTCTGGCGCGCACTGCTGGCGCTGGCCGTGGTTTTCGTGATGCTGGCGACCACCGGCTGGACCGCGATCCGCAGCCACCGTGAGGAGTCGCCGCTGCAGGCGTCGCTCTCCGCGTGGCAGCGCGGACACCTCGACGGCCGTGATCTGCCGGACGCCGCGTCGTCCCCGCACCGGCTGACCGCCTTCTTCGCCTCGCTCACCGCACCGCAGCGCACCCGGCTCGCCCACCGCTATCCGCTCGCCGTGGGCAACATGAACGGCGCCCCCGTCAAGCTGCGCTACCGGGCCAACCGCATCGCGCTGAAACAGCAGAGCAAGCACGAACGGGAACGCATGCACGACCAGCGGCTCTCCGAGCTGGGCCGGCACGAGGCCGGCCGCCGGATGCACCGCTTCGACATGCTGGCCGCCAAGGGCCGGCACATCCTCGCCTTCGACCCCGAGGGCAACGGCCGGGTCGCCGAGACCTTCGGCAGCCTCGACAAGGCCGAGCGCGTCTCGGTCGTCGTCCCCGGCGTCGACACCGACGTCCTCACCTTCCAGCGCACCAACCGCCGCTACACCGCCCCCGTCGGCATGGCCGAATCGCTCTACGACGCGGAGCGCGCGGCCGAACCCGGGACGCGTACCGCCGTGATCGCCTGGGCCGACTACACCGCGCCCGCCGGCCTCGGCCTGGACTCGGCCACCGCGCTCCGCGCCGAACAGGGCTCGCTCCGGCTGAACGCGCTGGTGCGCAGCCTGCCCGGCGACTCCACCGTCGCGCTGGTGTGCCACAGCTACGGCTCGGTGGTGTGCGGGGTCGCCGCGCGCTCACTGCCGTCGCGGGTCACCGACATCGCGGTCGCGGGCAGCCCCGGTATGCGCGCCGAGTCGGTGGACCAACTGCGTACGGGGGCCCGGGTGTGGGCCATGCGGGACGCCGACGACTGGGTGCAGGACGTGCCCTATCTGGAGGTCGGCGGGCTCGGCCACGGCGCCGACCCGGTCTCCTCGGAGTTCGGGGCGCGCATCCTGTCCGCGGCCGACGCCCGGGGGCACAGCGGCTACTTCGAGCCGGGCACCGACAGTCTGAGCAACTTCGCCGAGATCGGCATCGGCGCGTACGGATCGGTGCGCTGTGCGCGGGAGGACGACGCGTGTCTGACGGGTCTGTCCGACAGCGCTGCGGCCTGACGCGCGTAGAGGAGGGTAAAAGTGCGGTTCGCCTCGGTCGGGACTTCCCCGCGTCGCCCGCATACGATGAGCCGCATGGGTGACGTACTGGCCGGATTTCATGCCGCCTGGGAGTTCGAGTCCGACTCCGTGCTCATCCGCTTCGAACGGGGGATCCGCACGCCGAAGCTCTTCCAGGCGCTCGGTGAACGGCGTATCCCCCTGGAGGCGATCGCGGGGGTTTCACTGACACCCGGGAAGCGGGGCACCGTCGTACTGCGTGCCGTACCGCGCCCCGGCGCCGATCCGCTGATGGAGGCGGCGGCGGACCAGCTCAAGGAGGGGTCCGATCCGTACCGGCTGGTGCTGCCGGCCGAGCGGGAGACGCTCGCGGAGTACTACGCCGACGAGCTGCGGGCGCGGCTGACCAGGTCCGGGCCGGCGGAACGGTTTCTGGTGGCGGCGCCCGAGGTGCCGTTGCAGTTCAAGGCGTACGACGGGAAGGCGTCCTTCGACGGGCGGTCCGTGTCGTTCCGGTGGTTCTGGACGGGGGCGTCGTCGGCGAAGTGGAAGGCCGGGGACCAGAGTTTTCCGGTGAGTGCGCTCAGTGGGGTGGAGTGGCGGTCGCCGGAGGTGTTCGAGGGGTATCTGCGGTTGCTGCGGCGGGACGGGTCCGGGGAGCGGCCGGCGCAGCCGGATCATGATCCGGCCGCCGTGGTGTTCGGGCTGGGGTACGGGCCGGTGCACGAGTCGTTGCCGTTCGCCGCGGCGGTGTTGGCGGCGGTGCGCTCCGCGGGGGGTGCGGGGGTGGCCGCGCCGCCGGTCGAGGCGGGGCCTCGGCGGGATCCGGCCGACATCGCCGACCGGATCCGGCATCTTGGGGAGTTGTACGAGGCGGGGCTGGTGACGGATGAGGAGTTCAGTGTGAAGAAGGCGGAGTTGTTGGCTGAGCTGTAGCTACTCGCCGTTCGGGGATCGGTTCGTTGCCGGGTGCGGGTGCGTCGTGGCTTGTCGCGCAGTTCCCCGCGCCCCTTTTGGGGCGCGCTGCACTACTCCCTGCCTGCCGACGTGAAGCGCATGTCCGCGTAACGGTCGCCCGCCACCTGGGCCGCTATCGGTTCCAGCATGGCCATGTCGTCCTCGCCGAGAACGATCGTCGTCGCCGCCGCGTTCTCCTCCACCCTCCCCGGCTTGCGGGTGCCCGGGATCGGGACGACCGGGAGGCTGTGGGTCGTCGACTGCTGGTGGACCCAGGCCAGGGCGATCTGGCCGAGGGTGGCGCCGTGGGTCTCGGCGACCTTGCGGACGGGGTCCAGGAGGGCCGCGTTGGCGGTGGCGTTGGTGCCGGTGAAGCGGGGCTGGTGGCGGCGGAAGTCGTCGGCGGTGAGGTCCTCGGCCGTGGCGAAGGAGCCGGTGAGGAAGCCCCGGCCGAGCGGGGAGTAGGCGACCAGGGTGACGCCGAGGTCGCGGGCGGTGGGGACGACACTCGCCTCGATGTCGCGGCTGAAGAGGGACCACTCGGACTGGAGGGCCGCGATGGGGTGCACGGCGTGGGCCGTGCGCAGTTCGGCGGCCGTGACCTCGCTGAGGCCCAGCTGCTTGACCTTGCCCTCGCGGACCAGGTCGGCCATGACGCCGACGGTCTCCTCGATGGGGACGGTCACATCGCGGCGGTGCATGTAGTAGAGGTCGATCACATCGACGTCGAGACGGCGCAGGCTGCCCTCGACGGACTCGCGGATGTGCGCCGCGTCGTTGCGGATGATCCGCTTGGTCGAGTCGACGGGGTCGACCGCCAGACCGAACTTGGTGGCGACGACGACCTCGTCGCGGTGCGCCTTGAAGAAGGGGGAGAGGAACCTCTCGTTCTCCCCGGCGCCGTACGCGTGGGCCGTGTCGTAGAGCGTGACGCCGAGTTCCAGCGCGCGGTCGAGGGTGGCCCGGGACTCCGCCGCGTCCGAGGGGCCGTACGCGAAGCTCATGCCCATGCAGCCGAGGCCCTGGACTCCCACCTCGGGGCCGTCGGTGCCCAGCCGTGCCGTCGCGATCCCGCCGTTCGTCGTGCCGTCCGTCATGAGGCCCTCTCCGACGCCAGGGCCCGCCCGGCGTCAGCGTAGAAATTGATCTTCCGGTCGAGCACGTTCAGGGTGTCCTGCAGCTCGGCGATACGGGACAGGACGTCGTCCCGGGTCGACTTGAGCAGGTCGAAGCGCTCGGTGTAGGTGTGGTCGCCCTCGCGCACCAGTTCGGCGTACCGGACCATGTCGGCGACCGGCATACCGGTGAGCCGGAGCTTGCCGACGAGGTCGAGCCAGTCGAGGTCGCGGTTGCGGTAGCGGCGCTGGCCGGTGTGGGAGCGGTCGATGTGCGGCATCAGGCCGATCCGCTCGTACCAGCGCAGGGTGTGCGCCGTCAGACCGGTGAGGTCGACGACCTCGCTGATCGTGTACCTGTCCCGCCCGTCCGGCCGCCGGGGCTTCAGCGGCGGACCGGCGCAACTGTCGGAGGTCGTCACACTCGTGGTGTCGGCGGTACTCGTGGTACTCGTGGTCTCCATCACCGTCATGGCCTCCACGCTAAAACCTTGGAGTGGGCTCCAAGCAAGCGAATCCGGTGAGAAAACACGAGGACTTGACGTGATCGGGCTGGTTAGCGTGCGGGCATGAGTCTCGTACGACGTGCCACGGCCGAGGACGCCGTGGAAGTGCTCCGGCTGCGCCAGGTGATGATCGACTCGATGGGGCCCCCGGGGACGGCCGGTCCCACCGGCTGGCACACCGACTCCCTGCCCACCCTGCGCCGCCGACTCGACGGCCCGGAGGGGGAGTTCGCGGCGTTCGTCGTCGACCATCCGCAGCGGCCGGACGCGCTCGCCGCGCTGGTGGTGGGGACCGTCGACTACCGGATCGGCAAGCCGGGCAACCCGCGCGGCGCCGTCGGGCACGTCTTCAGCGTGGCCACCGACCCGGACTGCCGGCGCCGGGGCTACGCCCGTGCCTGTATGGAGGTCCTCGTCGACTGGTTCCGTGAGGTCGGCGCCGGATACGTCCATCTGACCGCGTCCGCCGAGGCCGAGTCACTGTACGCATCGATGGGCTTCCGGCGCAGGCCCGACCCCTTGATGCAGCTGGACCTCTGAGCGGGCGGGCGGGCCTCCGGGCGGGTGGGCCTCGGGGCGGGATTAGGCTCGTGGGCATGTCACTGCAGAGCCTCGCCCTGATCGAGAACTGGCCGGTTCCCACGGCCGCCGCGGCCGTCGTACGGGCGGACGGCACCGTACTCGGGTCGCACGGCCCCACCGGGCACCGCTTCCCGCTCGCCTCGGTCACCAAGCCGCTCGCCGCGTACGCCGTACTGGTGGCGTACGAGGAGGGGGCGGTCGAGCTGGACGAGGCGGCGGGTCCGGCGGGGTCGACCGTGCGGCATCTGCTGGCGCACACCTCGGGGCTGGCCTTCGACGAGCACCGGGTGGCGGCGGAGCCCGGGGCGCGGCGGCTGTACTCCAACGCCGGGTTCGAGGTGCTCGGCGACCATGTCGCCAAGGCGGCGGACATCCCGTTCGCGGAGTACGCGCGGCAGGCGGTGCTGGAGCCGCTGGGGATGACGGCCACCTCGCTCGACGGGTCACCGGCGAAGGACGGCGTCTCGACCGTCGACGACCTGGTGCGGTTCGCCGCCGAGGTGCAGGCGCCCCGGCTGCTGGACCCGCGCACGGTCGCGGAGGCGATGACCGTGCAGTACCCGGGCACCAAGGGCGTCCTGCCGGGCTACGGGCACCAGAACCCCAACGACTGGGGGCTCGGCTTCGAGATCCGGGGCTCCAAGGCACCGCACTGGACCGGGACTTCGTCGTCACCGGGGACCTTCGGGCACTTCGGGCAGTCGGGGACGTTCCTGTGGATCGACCCCGCGGCGGGCCTGGCCTGTGTCGCACTGACGGACCGGGCGTTCGGGCCGTGGGCGGTCGAGGCGTGGGCCCCGTTCACGGACGCGGTGCTCGCCGAGGTCAGGATCGGTGTCTGATTCGTGAAGGAAACGACAACTCTTCGACGGAAGGGGTGGGTGGTCCGTCCGAGCCACCACAAGCACCGGTCCGTCCGCTAACCTCCCCCGTGCACATCAGCCGCACAGCTTTCGGGGGGAGAACGATGGGCGAGGTTCGCGCGGGCGGGCAGTTCCGGCCGTTGGAGGCCGGTGACCCGACGACCGTGGCGAGCTACCGGCTCGCGGCGCGGCTCGGCTCCGGCGGCATGGGCACGGTCTATCTGTCGTACACGCCGGGCGGGCATCCGATCGCGCTGAAGACGATCCGGCCCGAGCTGAGCGAGGACCCCGAGTTCCGCCGCCGGTTCCAGCAGGAAGTGCAGGCCGCCCAGCGGGTGCAGGGCCTCTACACCGCGCCCGTCCTCGACCACGACACCGAGGGCGCGCAGCCCTGGCTGGCCACCGCCTATGTGCCCGGCCCGTCGCTGCACGCGGCGGTCGCCGAGCACGGCGCGCTGCCGCTGGGCTCCGTCCTGCTGCTGCTCGCCGGGGTCGCGGAGGCGCTGTCGGTGATCCACGGCGCGGGCATCGTGCACCGCGATCTGAAGCCCTCCAACGTGCTGCTCGCCGGCGACGGGCCCCGGGTCATCGACTTCGGTATCGCGCGGGCCGCCGACGCCACCGCCCTGACCGGCACCGGCGTCTCCATCGGCACCCCGGCGTTCATGTCGCCGGAGCAGGCGGCCGGGAAGCCGGTCACGC
Source organism: Streptomyces sp. NPDC107538 (assembly GCF_055657445.1). Classification (NCBI taxonomy): domain Bacteria; kingdom Bacillati; phylum Actinomycetota; class Actinomycetes; order Kitasatosporales; family Streptomycetaceae; genus Streptomyces; species Streptomyces sp. NPDC107538. Next base: position 248,557 of record NZ_JBVKAY010000004.1, read on the forward strand.
CCGCGTCGGACATCTTCGCGCTCGGCCAGGTCGCCGCGTTCGCGGCCCGCGGCTCCGGCGCGTACGGCGACGGCCCCTCGCACGCGGTGCTGTACCGGATCGTCCACGAGGAGCCCGACCTCAGCGGCCTCCCGGACGAACTCCGGTTCATCGAGCGCTGTCTCGCCAAGGACCCGGCCGACCGGCCCTCCCCCGCCGAGGTAGTCGCCCTCTGCCAGGAGGCGTCGCCGACCCCGCTGGTGCAGTCGGGCTCCTGGCTGCCGGAGGCGATCGGCGCGGACATCACCCGGCGGGTGTCGGCCTCGGCGGACCTGCTGGCCGAGCGGAACAAGGCGGCCGAGGCCGCCACCTCCGCGACCCTGCCCCCGCCGCCCACCGCGCCGGTGACCCAGCCGAGTTCGCCGTCCGTGGGCCCCGCCTCGCCGACGATGCACGCGGCGCCGACCATGCACTCCGGGCCGAGGACCCCAGCCCCGCCGGGACCCGTGGGCCCGCCGTCGACGCCGTACCACCCGCAGCCGGGGCCTTCGGGGCCGCACACGGTACCGACCGGGCACCACGCGCCGTATCCGCAGCCGGGCGGCTGGCAGCAGCCGCACCCGCAGGGACATCCGCAAGGGCACCCGCAAGGGCACCCGCGTCCGCTGCCCCTGCCGCCGCCGCGGAGCAACGTCGGCAAGTGGATCGGGATCGGCGTCGCGGTGGTGTTCGGGCTGGGGCTGCTCGGCAGTTGCGCGACCTTCGTGAAGGGCCTCACGGAGTCGTCGAGCGGTTCGTCGAGCAGTTCCTCCAGCGGCTCGGTCGGCGGCACGTCCGGCGGTTCGGGCGGCAGCTCCGCCGAGTCCAAACCGAAGGCCGACCCCAAGCCGGTCACCTTCAAGGGCGTCAACATCCCCGGCAACTACTACGTGCGCTTCGCGGACTCCCCGCCCAAGCCGCTCGACAGCGAGCTGGGTGTGTCGTACGAGGACGACGGGGACTTCTACTACTACTCGGACTCACTGTTCGGGGAGAAGAAGGTGGGCAGCAGCAGCGAGAAGCTGGTCCTGCTGAACAACTCCCAGAAGGGTTCCCTCGAAACCTGCCGGAACGAGACGCGCTACACGGCCTCCGTCCAACTCGGCCAGGTCTCCAAGGGCTCCCAGATGTGCGTGCGCACCAACTCCGGCCACATGGGCCTGGTCACCTTCCAGGGCTCGGCGGCGAGCGGCGACCCCAGCGACTACGTCTCGGTGGACATCACGGTGTGGCGCAACGCGGAGGAACCGGTCACCGAGAACTGACGGGCCGGCGAACTGACGGGATGACGGGCCGACAGGCTGGCGAACTGACGGACCGTCAGCCGCTCGGCTCCAGCTCCCAGATCAGCACCTCGACCGGGCCGGAGACAGCGACCAGCTCCAGCCCCTTCTCGTCCTCCGCCCGCACCGAGTCCCCCGGCTCCAGCTCGTACGGCCCGAGCCGTACGACACCCCGGACGACATGCGCGTACGCCCGCGCCGCGTCCGGCACGGCGGTCCGCTCCCCCGCCGTGCCCAGCCGCCGTACGTGCAGCAGGGCGCCCGCCTCGGGGACGGCGTACGGGGTGGAGTCGGCGATGCCCCGGACGATCTCGTACGCCGGGTCGCCGCCCGGGTCCAGCGGGGCCAGCCACATCTGCACGAAGGTGAGCGGCCCGGAGCCGTCGTTGCGCTCGACGTGCCGCACCCCGCCGGCCGAGCTGAGCCGCTGCACGTCACCGGCCCGGACGACCGTCTCGTGCCCGGCGGTGTCGCGATGGGTCAGCTCGCCCTGGACGACCCAGGTGACGATCTCGGTATGGCTGTGCGGATGCTCGTCGAACCCGGCCCCGGGCGCGAGCCGCTCCTCGTTGCAGGCGATCACCGCACCGAACCGCAGATTGTCGGGGTCGTAGTGCGCCCCGAAGGAGAAGGCATGCAGGGAGGCGATCCCGGCCGCCGGATCCCCACCCGGATAGCGCGCCCCGGCGCGCCGTACATCCATCACCCGCCCACGGTAGCCCGCTGAACCCCTCCCAACCCCTCCGAAGCCCCCAGTGCCGGTCCCTTCTCCAGCCCGGCCCGGTCGCACCACCCAGCCGTCCGACACCACCCAGACCGGCCCGGCACCACCCAGCCCGGTCCAGCACCACCCAGCCCGTCCGGCACCACCCAGTCCGGCCCGGCACCACCCAGCCCGTCCGGCGTTTGAGGACGAGGCCGTCCAGGCCGATACGCGGGGGCGCGGGGGCGGCAGCCCCCGGACGGGGCGCACCCCCGGGCGCAGACTCACTCCCGGCCCACACCCCCTCCGGCGCAGGCGAGCGCAGCGATAAGGCAGGCTTGGACCCGTGCCCGAACCCGAAACCAGCAAACCCGAGTCCGCACCGCCCGCCCACCCGCACGTCGCGACGTTGAAGCGGCTGGAGAAGTCGTCCGGGAGCCTCGCCGCGCAGGCCATCGCGCGGATGGACGAGACGCTGCCCTGGTACCGGGCGATGCCGCCCGAGAACCGGTCGTGGATCGGGCTGGTCGCCCAGGCCGGTATCGCCGCGTTCACGGAGTGGTTCCGGCATCCGGACGCCCCGCAGGCCATCTCCACCGACGTCTTCGGGACCGCGCCGCGTGAACTGACCCGGGCGATCACGCTCCGGCAGACCGTGGAGATGGTGCGCACGACCATCGAGGTCATGGAGTCCGCCATCGACGAGGTCGCCGCCCCCGGCGACGAGAGCGTGCTCCGCGAGGCCCTGCTCGTCTACGCGCGGGAGATCGCCTTCGCCACCGCGCAGGTGTACGCGCAGGCCGCCGAGGCACGCGGCGCCTGGGACGCCCGGCTGGAGTCCCTGGTGGTGAACGCGGTGCTCAGCGGCGAGGCCGACGAGGGCGCCGTGAGCCGGGCCGCCGCACTCGGCTGGAACTCCCCCGACCATGTCTGTGTGGTCCTCGGCACCGCCCCGGACGGCGACAGCGAGCTGACCGTGGAGGCCATCCGGCGCGCGGCCCGGCACGCCAAGCTCCAGGTGCTCACCGGTGTGCTGGGCGACCGCCTCGTGGTGATCGCCGGCGGCAGCAACGACCCGTTGCAGGTCGCGAAGTCGCTGATCGGGCCGTATGCGGCGGGGCCGGTGGTGGCCGGGCCGATCGTGCCCGACCTGCTGGCCGCGACCCGGTCCGCGCAGGCGGCGGCGGCCGGACTCAAGGCCTGCTCGGCGTGGCAGGACGCGCCGCGCCCCGTTCTGGCGGACGATCTGCTTCCGGAACGCGCGATCGCCGGTGATCCCAGTGCGCGCGAGCAACTGGTGGAGGAGATCTACAGACCGCTGGAGGAGGCCGGGTCCGCACTTCTGGAGACGCTCAGCGTCTATCTCGAACAGGCATCGAGCCTCGAAGGCGCGGCCCGCATGCTGTTCGTCCACCCCAACACCGTGCGCTACCGGCTTCGACGTGTGACTGACGTCACCGGCTGGTCGCCCTCCGATGTACGCTCTGCCTTCACCTTGCGGATCGCACTGATCCTGGGGCGTCTGGTGGATGGGGAACCCCAGCTCTAGGGTTTTGTCGGAGGGCTACAAAACCCCCTCGTGTTCTTCGTCCCTGTCCTCACGGGCGGCCTGAGCCGTCCCCAAGAGAGAGTGTGAGAGTGCTCGTACTCGTCGCTCCCGGCCAGGGCGCCCAGACGCCCGGCTTCCTGACTCCTTGGCTCGACCTCCCCGGTGCCGCCGACCGCCTCGGCGCGTGGTCGGACGCCATCGGGCTGGACCTCGCCCACTACGGGACCGAGGCCGACGCCGACGCGATCCGCGACACCGCCGTGGCCCAGCCGCTGCTCGTGGCGGCCGGACTGCTGTCCGCCGCCGCCCTCGGAAAGACCGTCCTCGGTGACGTGACCCCCGGCGCGGTCGCCGGGCACAGCGTCGGCGAGATCACCGCCGCCGTGTTCGCCGAGGTCCTGGACGAAACCGCCGCGCTGACCCTCGTACGCAAGCGGGGCCTGGCCATGGCCGAGGCCGCCGCGATCACCGGGACCGGGATGTCCGCGCTGCTCGGCGGCGACCCCGAGGTGACGATTCCGCACCTGGAGAAGCTGGGGCTGACCCCGGCGAACGTGAACGGCGCGGGCCAGATCGTCGCCGCCGGCACCCTGGAGCAGCTGGCCGCCCTGGAGGCGGACAAGCCCGAGGGCGTCCGCCGCGTGGTGGCGCTCAAGGTGGCCGGTGCCTTCCACACGCCCCACATGGCCCCCGCCGTGGAGACCCTCGCCAAGGGCGCCGAGGAACTGACCCCCGGGGACCCGAAGCTCACCTATGTCTCGAACAAGGACGGGCAGGCCGTCGCCACCGGCGCCGAGGTGCTCTCCCGTCTCGTCGGCCAGGTCGCCAACCCGGTCCGCTGGGACCTGTGCATGGAGACCTTCAAGGAGCTGGGCGTGACCGCGCTCGTCGAGGTCTGCCCCGGCGGCACGCTCACCGGTCTCGCCAAGCGCGCCCTGCCGGGCGTGGCGACGGTGGCGCTCAAGACACCCGACGACCTCGACGCCGCTCGCGCGCTCATCGCCGAGCACCAGAACTAGGAGCCCTGGAGCATGTCGAAGATCAGGCCGAGCAAGGGCGCCCCGTACGCACGCATCCTCGGCGTGGGCGGCTACCGCCCGGTCCGGGTGGTGCCCAACGACGTCATCCTGGAGAAGATCGACTCGTCCGACGAGTGGATCCGCTCGCGCTCCGGTATCGAGACCCGGCACTGGGCGAACGACGAGGAGACCGTCGCCGCCATGTCCGTCGAGGCGTCCGGCAAGGCGATCGCCGACGCCGGGATCTCCGCCGAGCAGATCGGCGCGGTCGTCGTCTCCACCGTCTCCCACTTCAGCCAGACCCCGGCCGTCGCCACCGAGATCGCCGACAAGCTCGGTACGGCGAAGGCCGCCGCCTTCGACATCTCGGCCGGCTGCGCGGGCTTCGGTTACGGCCTGACCCTCGCCAAGGGCATGGTCGTCGAGGGCTCCGCGGAGTACGTCCTCGTCATCGGTGTCGAGCGGCTGTCGGACCTGACCGACCTGGAGGACCGGGCCACGGCCTTCCTCTTCGGCGACGGTGCCGGCGCGGTCGTCGTCGGCCCCTCCCAGGAGCCGCACATCGGCCCGACGGTGTGGGGTTCCGAGGGCGACAAGTCCGCGACGATCAAGCAGACGATCCCGTGGAACGAGTACCGGGTCGGTGATCTGGAGAAGCTTCCGCTGGACAGCGAGGGCAACGTCAAGTTCCCCGCGATCACGCAGGAGGGCCAGGCGGTGTTCCGCTGGGCCGTGTTCGAGATGGCGAAGGTCGCCCAGCAGGCGCTGGACGCGGCCGGGATCTCCTCGGACGACCTGGACGTCTTCATTCCGCACCAGGCCAACGAGCGGATCATCGACTCGATGGTGAAGACACTCAAGCTGCCGGAGCACGTCACGGTCGCGCGTGACGTGCGCACCACCGGCAACACCTCGGCCGCCTCGATCCCGCTCGCGATGGAGCGGCTCCTGGCGACCGGTGAGGCGAAGAGCGGCGACACCGCGCTCGTCATCGGCTTCGGGGCGGGTCTCGTGTACGCCGCGACGGTCGTTACCCTCCCCTAGGCACCGCTGCCGGATCTTGTGGTCCGGCGCGGGAAAACGCACAACCCGCCGCTGACGCGACGGGCCGCCAACCCTCTGGAAAACTAAGAAGGAGCGCCTGACATGGCCGCCACCCAGGAAGAGATCGTCGCCGGTCTCGCCGACATCGTGAACGAGATCGCCGGCATCCCGGTCGAGGACGTCCAGCTGGACAAGTCCTTCACCGACGACCTGGACGTCGACTCCCTGTCCATGGTCGAGGTCGTCGTCGCCGCCGAAGAGCGCTTCGACGTCAAGATCCCGGACGACGACGTCAAGAACCTCAAGACGGTCGGCGACGCGACCGACTACATCCTCAAGAACCAGGGCTGATCCGGCGGATCGGGTCCGGCCCGATCCCCCGCGGAGCAGTCCGTTTGCCCCGCCACCCGGCGGTGGCGCCGCTGAATCCTCGTAACCGTTGGAGAACATTCCCGTGAGCTCGACCAATCGCACCGTGGTCGTCACCGGTATCGGCGCAACCACACCGCTGGGTGGCGACGCGACTTCCACCTGGGAGGGACTGGTCGCCGGCAGGTCCGGCGTCGGTCCCCTGGAGCAGGAGTGGGCCGCCGACCAGGCGGTCCGTATCGCCGCGCAGATCGCCGTGGAGCCGTCCGAGGTCATCCCCAGGCCGCAGGCCCGCCGCCTGGACCGCTCGGCGCAGTTCGCGCTGATCGCGGCCAAGGAGGCGTGGGCCGACGCCGGTTACGCGGAGACCTCGGCCGACGACGGCACCGTCGACGCGGACCGTGTCGGCGCGGTCATCGCCTCCGGTATCGGTGGTGTGACGACGCTGCTCGACCAGTACGACGTGCTGAAGGAGAAGGGCGTACGCCGTGTCTCCCCGCACACCGTGCCCATGCTGATGCCCAACGGCCCGTCCGCCAACGTCGGTCTGTACGTCGGCGCGCGCGCCGGTGTGCACACCCCGGTCTCCGCCTGCGCGTCGGGCGCCGAGGCCATCGGCTACGCCATCGAGATGATCCGCACCGGCCGCGCCGATGTCGTGATCGCCGGTGGTACCGAGGCCGCCATCCACCCGCTGCCGATCGCCGCGTTCGGCAACATGATGGCGATGTCCAAGAACAACGAGGACCCGCAGGGCGCCTCCCGTCCGTACGACACCGGCCGTGACGGCTTCGTCCTCGGCGAGGGTGCCGGTGTCGTCGTCCTGGAGTCGGCCGAGCACGCGGCGGCGCGGGGTGCCCGGGTCTACGCCGAGGCCGTGGGCCAGGGCATCTCCGCCGACGGCCACGACATCGTGCAGCCGGAGCCGGAGGGGCGGGGCATCGCCCACGCCCTGCAGAACCTGCTGGACCGCACCGATCTGGACCCGGCGGAGATCGTGCACGTCAACGCGCACGGGACGTCGACGCCGGCCGGTGACATCGCCGAGCTGAAGGCGCTGCGGAAGGTGTTCGGTGACGACACCGACCACTTCGCGGTGTCGGCGACGAAGTCGATGACCGGGCATCTGCTCGGTGGCGCCGGTGGTGTCGAGACGGTGGCGACGGTGCTGGCGCTGTACCACCGGGTGGCTCCGCCGACGATCAATGTGAACGACCTGGACCCGGAGGCGGAGGCCAACGCGGACATCGTCCGCGGCGAGGCCCGCAAGCTGCCCGTGGAGGGCCGCATCGCCGCCCTCAACGACTCGTTCGGGTTCGGCGGGCACAACGTGGTGCTGGCGTTCCGGACGGTCTGATTTTCCCGCCGTGAACTGTGAGTGGCCCGTACCCCGGGTTTGGGGACGGGCCACTCGCCGTTGTGCGTCCGTTGTCGGCCGAGTGCCGACCGGTGGGGGCTTGTCGCGCAGTTCCCCGCGCCCCTAAAAGATCGGGGGTTGCCCGGCGGCCCGAAAGGAGCCCTACACCACCTGGTGCAGCCAGCGGACCGGGGCGCCCTCGCCCGCGTATCTGAACGGCTCCAACTCGTCGTCCCAGGGCTTGCCGAGGAGCTTGGAGAGGTCGGACTCCAGGTCGGTCTCGCCTCGTTGGCTGCGGAGCAGGGCCGCTCGGAGGCGGTCCTCGGGGATGAGGATGTCGCCGTGGATGCCGGTGACGGCGTGGAAGATGCCGAGGTCGGGGGTGCAGCTGTAGCGCTCGCCCTCGGCGGTGGCGCAGGGCTCGGCGGTGACCTCGAAGCGGAGGAGGTGCCAGCCGCGCAGCGCGGACGCCAGCTTGGAGGCGGTACCGGCCTGGCCCTGCCAGGAGAACTCGGAGCGCCAGGTGCCCGGGGCGGCCGGCTGCCGGATCCAGTCGAGGTTCACCCGGGTCCCGAGGACACCCGCGACGGCCCACTCGACGTGCGGGCACAGCGCACGCGGCGCGGAGTGCACGTACAGGACTCCACGTGTCGTCACCGGGGCCTCCACAGAGCAGGACGGTTCGCGAATAGACGGATCGGCAGTGGCGACGCGGCCACGTGGCGAGGCTACCGTGCGGCGGGCCAAGGAGTGTGACGTACCGTCGGAGCAAGCGCCAGGATGAACGCGGGTTTCACCCGAGGGGACGCCTGTGCGGATGGAACAGTTGCACCTTCTGTCGCATCGCCCTCGAGGCTTTCCCTCACCGGGAACTCCCGTGCGTTGTCATGGGTGGGAACTGGCACGTGTACGACCGACGAGGGGACCAGGGGATGCGGAAGCGACGCCACCGTTCGAGGGCGGTGTTCGGCGCGGTCTCGGCGGTCGTGTCGGCGGCGGTCCTGCTGGCCGTGACCGGCTGTGACGCCACCGGCGGTGACTCCCCCGGCCCCGAGGGGACGGGTTCGCGGGCCAAGCCCTCCGTGTCGCCCACCCCCGCCTGGGACACCACCCCCGAATCGCTGGTCGCCGTCGGTGACTCCATCACCCGTGGCTTCGACGCGTGCAAGGTGCTCTCCGACTGCCCCGAGGTGTCGTGGGCGACCGGCACCGACGCCTCGGTCGACTCTCTCGCCGTACGGCTGCTGGGCGCGTCCGGCGCGGCGTCGCGGAGCTGGAACTACGCGGTGACCGGGGCCCGGATGGCCGACCTGCCGAGTCAGGTGGCGCGGGCGGTGACGCGTAAGCCCGAGTTGGTCACGGTGATGGTCGGCGCGAACGACGCGTGCCGTGCGACCGCCGCCGACATGACGCCGGTCGCCGACTTCCGCTCCGACTTCGAGGACTCGATGGCCACCCTGCGGGACTCCCTGCCGAAGGCGCAGGTGTTCGTGGCGAGCGTGCCGGATCTGAAGCGGCTGTGGTCCGAGGGCCGCAAGAGTCCGATGGGCAAGCAGGTCTGGAAGCTGGGCATCTGCCCGTCCATGCTGGCCGACCCCGACGCGCTGACCACGGCCGCCGGGGAGCGGCGGGACGCCGTCCAGGACCGGGTGGAGGCGTACAACGACGTCCTGCGCGAGGTGTGCGAGAAGGACCGCCACTGCCGGTACGACGAGGACGCCGTCTTCGACTACCGCTTCGGGCAGACCCAGCTCAGCCAGTGGGACTGGTTCCATCCGAGCGTGAACGGGCAGGCACGGCTGGCGGAGATCGCCTACCGGATCGTCAGCGCCAAGGAGTCGTGACCTAGGGTTCCGCGCATGAGCGAACTTTTCGGCACACTTTCCGACGGCACGCCCGTTCACCGGTGGACGCTGGAGCGGGGCGGCACCCGGGTGCGGATTCTGACGTACGGCGGGATCGTGCAGTCCGTGGAGCTGCCCGACCGGGACGGGCGCGTGGCGGACGTGGTGCTGGGGTTCGCCGATCTCGACGGGTACCTGCGGAATCCGGGGCCGTTCTTCGGCGCGCTCATCGGCCGGTACGCCAACCGGATCGCCCAGGGGCGGTTCACGCTCGACGGGCGGGTGTACGAGTTGGCGCGCAACAACCCGCCGAACTCCCTGCACGGGGGTCCGCTCGGCTATGACAAGCGGGTGTGGGAGGCGGAGGGTGTCGGCGGCGGCGCCGGGGTGCGGCTGTCGCGGGTGAGCCCGGACGGGGAGGAGGGCTTCCCCGGGCGGCTGGAGGTGTCCGCGACGTACACGCTGGACGAGGACGGCAGTGCCCTGCGGATCGCGTACGAGGCGGTCACCGACGCGCCGACCGTCGTGAACCTCACCAATCACTCGTACTGGAATCTCGCGGGGGCCGGCAGTGGGAGCGCGGGTGGGCATGAGCTGCGGATCGCCGCGTCGCGGGTGACGCCGGTGGACGCGTCGCTGATTCCGACGGGTGAGCTGGCGGGGGTGGAGGGGAGCCGGTTCGACTTCCGGTCGGCGCGGAAGGTGGGGAGTGCGTACGACCACAACTTCGTGCTGGACAAGGGGGTCACGGCCAGTGCGGAGGTGGTTGCCGAGCTGTGGGAGGCGGGGGCGGGGCGGGTGTTGAGCGTGGCTACGACCGAGCCGGGGATGCAGCTTTATACGGCGGATCATCTGGAGGGGGCTTTTGGGCCCGGGGACGGGGTCGCGTTGGAGACGCAGCACTTTCCGGATTCGCCGAACCGGCCGCGGTTTCCCAGTACGGAGTTGCGGCCGGGCGGCGTGTATCGGTCGGAGACGGTTTATGGGTTCGGGGTGCGTTCGTAGTCTGTCGGGTGCGGGTGGGTGGGGCTTCTCGCGCCCACGCGGCGGAGCCGCATATCGACACAGCCCCGCGCCCCTAATAAAGATGGGGTGCCCTACGCCTGGATCCGTGCCGTGACGCGGAGGTCTGCCAGGGAGTGGGCTGCCGTCAGCTCGTACGAACCGCTCATGTATGTCCATGAGTTGGTCGTCTCGTCCCAGATCTCGAAGGCTCGGGGCGGGAGTTGGACGGTGGCCTCCTTCGTCTCGCCCGGGGCTGCCTCGATCGTCGTGAAGGCTGCCAGCCAGCGGGGTGGGCGGTTGGCGTCCGGGGTCGTGGGGGCCAGGTAGAGCTGGATGGTTTCGCGGCCCTCGCGGGTGCCGGAGTTGCGGATCCGTACCGTCGCCGTCGTGCCGGTGATGTCGAGGGACTCGTAGGTCCAGTCGGTGTAGCCGAGGCCGTGGCCGAAGGGGTAGGTGGGGGTCCGCCCCTCCTTGGCCCAGGCTCGGTAGCCGATGAACACGTCCTCGTCGTAGAGGAGTTCACCGGAGGCGGGGGTGACCCGGGTGACGGGGGCGTCGGTCAGGGTGCCCCAGGTGGTGGGGAGGCGGCCGCCGGGCTCGTGGGTGCCGGTGAGAACGTCGGCGAGGGCGGCGCCGCCCTCCTGGCCGGGGAACCAGGTGAGGAGGACGGCGGCGACGTCGTCGCGCCAGGGGAGTTCCACCGGGGAGCCCGAGTTGACGATCACGATCGTGTCGGGGTTGGCGGCGGCCACCGCGCGGACCAGGTCGTTCTGGCGGCCGGGGAGATGGAGGTCCTTGCGGTCGAAGCCCTCGGACTCGACACGGTCGGTGGTGGCGACCACCACGACGGCCGTGTCGGCGGCGCGGGCGGCCTCGACGGCCTCGGCGATCAGCTCGTCGGGGTCGCGCTGCGGCTCCTGGTGGCACAGGGAGAAGGCGAGCATCGTGATCGGGGCGTCGACGGGCAGGTCCACGACGTGGGTGAGGGAGACCTGCACCGGTGTGCCCTCGGTGAGTTCGACGCGGGCCCGGGGGACGGGGGCGCCGAAGAACGACACGAAGGGATCGTCCGTGTCGGTGGTGTGGACGTCGTCGAAGTGGGTCGTGCCGTCGACGGTGAGGGTGTAGGCGCCGAGGCCCTTGATGCCGAAGGTGTGCGTGCCGCTCGCGCGCGGGACGAGGGTGCCGGTCACCTCGACGGTGTGCAGGGTGGTGTGGGTGACGCCGTCGGGGAGGTCCGAGCCCATCCACTGGATGTGGCCGTTGGGGGCGGAGCCGGTGCCGATGACCGTGCCGGAGCTGTCACGGCAGACGGCTCGGAGGGTGAATCCCCGGTCGGCGACGGCGAGTTCCTCGTTGGGGTCCGCGCCGACGGCGTAGGTCAGGGTGCCTTCGGGGAGGGCGGCGGTGAGGCCGTCGAGGGGGGAGACGATCCGGGAGGGGAAGACGGTGGCGGAGCCGCCGCCGAGGACACGGGCGTCGCGGGCGGCGGCGCCGATCAGGGCCACCGTGGCGCCCGGCTTCAGGGGCAGGGCCGCCCGGCCGTCCCGGACCTCGTTGCGGACCAGGACGAAGGAGCGGCGGGCGATCTCGCGGGCCAGGGTCTCGCCGTCGACGGGGGCCGGGAGTTCGGTGACCACCGGGTCGGCGCCCTCCAGGATGCCGACGCGGGCGGCCAGGCGCAGGACGCGGCGGACCGCCTCGTCGACCTCGGTCTCCTCGATCTCGCCGGCGCGGACGGCGGTGGCGAGGGCCTCGCCGTAGACGGTGACGGGGCCGGGCATGGCGACGTCGAGGCCGCCGGTGAGGGCGTCGGTCGTCGAGCGGGCGGCCAGCCAGTCGGAGACGTTGAAGCCGTCGAAGCCCCACTCGCCGCGCAGGACCTCGTTCACGAGGTAGCGGTGTTCGGTCATGGTGGTGCCGTTGACCTGGTTGTAGGCGGTCATGATGCCCCAGGGGTGGGCGTTGGCCACGATCGCCTCGAAGGGGGCCAGGTACAGCTCGCGCAGGGCGCGCTCGGAGACCAGGTTGTTCACGGTGAAGCGGTCGGTCTCGGCGTCGTTGGCGACGAAGTGCTTGACCGTGGTGCCGACGCCGCCCGACTGGACGCCGGTCACATAGCCCGAGCCGATCTCGCCGGTGAGGTACGGGTCCTCGCTGTAGGCCTCGAAGTGGCGGCCGCCGAGCGGGGAGCGGTGCAGGTTGACCGTGGGGGCGAGGAGGACGTGGACGCCCTTGCGGCGGGCCTCCTGGGCCAGCAACACCCCTGCGCGGCGCGCGAGTTCGGGGTCCCAGGTGGCGGCGAGGGCGGTCGGGGAGGGCAGGGCGACGGAGGGGTCGTCGGAGGTCCAGCGCACCCCGCGTACCCCGATCGGGCCGTCGGACATGACGAGGGAGGCCAGGCCGATCTCGGGGAGCGCGGGCAGGGTCCACATGTCCTGGCCGGAGAGCAGCCTCGCCTTGGCGTCGAGGTCCAGCCTGGCGAGGGCCTTCTCCACGGCCGCTTCGCGGGCCTCGTCGGCCGGGGTGGGGTTGGTGCCCGGGGTTGCCGCCATCGCGGTGCCTCCTCGTCGAGTCCGTACTGTCCGCTGTCCGTGCTGTCCGTGCTGCCTCCCCATCGTGCATGCATTACCTGTAGAGCGGTAGGTTTCGTTATCTTGCCGTTATATTATGGGCGGATGGATGGGGTCGGATGCCGTACGGTTTTCGGCATGAGCGGTACCAGCGGGACCAGGGGCGTCCGGAGTGCGGAGCGGCGCGAGGAGATCGTGCTGGCGGCCCTGGAGGTGATCGCCGAGCGCGGCTACCGGGGGGCGAGCCTGGCCTCGGTCGCCGAGCGCGTCGGGCTCACCCAGCAGGGGCTGCTGCACTACTTCCCGACCAAGGACGCGCTGCTCGTCGCCGTCCTGGAGGAGCGGGACCGGTGGGACGCCGTGCCCGACAGCCCGCTGCGGCTCGACCTGCTGGGCTCCCTGGTCGAGTACAACGCCATGCGGCCCGGCATCGTCCAGACCTTCTCCGCGCTGCTCGGCGAGAGCGTCACCGAGGGGCACCCCGCACGGGACTTCTTCACACGGCGGTACGGGCGGGTGCGGGGGGCCATGGCCGAGGTGCTGCGCGCCGAGTACGGCGACCGGCTGCCGAGCGGGCTCACCCCGGAGCGGGCGGCGCCGCTGCTGGTGGCCGTGATGGACGGGTTGCAGTACCAGTGGCTGCTGGATCCGGCGGGCGTGGACATGGCGGAGGCGTTCCGTGACTTCCTGGCCCTGCTGGGAGAGGACACGGACTGACATCAGCGTTCCGCCGGCACGGCCGAGTCAGCGTTCCGCCGGTACGGCCGCCACGACCTCCACTTCCACCTGGGCCTCCGGCCTGAAGAGCTTCGGAACCTCCATGGTCATGCTGGTCGGGGGTGTGCCCGGGAGGAACCGGCGGCGTACGGCGCCGTACTCCTGGAGCTTGGTGATGTCGGTGAGGTAGGTGCGGATGTTGACGATGTCGGCGAGGGTCGCGCCGTGGGCCGCGAGGAGGGCGGCGATGGTCTCGAAGACGCCTCGGCTCTGCTCGGCCAGGGTGTCGCCCTCGGCGATCTGGCCGGAGAGGTACAACAGGGCGCTGCCGTCGGCCAGTTGGATGCGGGCGACCTGGGAGTAGTACGGGCTGAGGGGCTGGGGCGCGGAGGGCGGGTTGCCGAGGGTGATCTCCATGGATTCGACGGTAGAGCCGCCGGAGCGATGCGACCAGCGAATGTCTAGCATGGCCGGCATGCTCACATCGCATGGCTCACCGGGGGCGGAGGGCGGCGACGTGCCCGATCTCTCCGCCTTCTGGCTGCGGGTCTTCCTGGAGGTGGCGCGGCACGGGTCGTTCACCGTGGCCGCGCGGTCGCTGGGGTGGACCCAGTCGGCTGTGTCGCGTCAAGTCGCCTCGCTGGAGGGGGCGTTGGGCGGATCGGCGCTCTTCGACCGGCTGCCGCGCGGGGTACGGCTCACAGAGGCGGGGCGGGCCCTCGTCCCGCATGCCGAAGCCGTCGTGGAGCGACTGGGGCGGGCGGAGCGGGAGTTGACCGCACTGCGCGAGGCGGCGGGCGGGCGGCTGCGGATCGGCGCCTTCGCCACGGCGGACGCGGCGCTCGTGCCGTACGCGATGGCCGCGTTCCGCGTCCGGCACCCGGGGGTGCGGCTGACCCGGGAGGAGGGCTTCACCCCCGCGCTGCTGGCTCAACTCGACGCCGGGGAGCTGGACTTGGCGATCGTGTCGACGACCGGGCGGGCACCCCTGGACGCGTACGACCTCCATCACCTCCTCGACGAGTCCCTGTACGTCGCCGTCGCCGCCAGTCATCCGCTGGCGGGCCGGAGTGCGGTTCGGCTCCCCCAACTAGCCGACGCCGACTGGATATCCGGCGACGCCCGGCCCGAGGGGACCCTCCTCGACGCGGCGCTGCGGCACGGCTTCCGGCCGCGGGTCGCGCATGTCGTCGTGGAGTGGATCGCCAAGCTGGGGTATGTGGCGGCCGGGCTCGGGGTCACCCTGGTGCCCGCGCTCGCCGCCGGGTCCGTGCGGCCGGACGTCGTGCTGGTGCCGGTGGTGGACGAGGAGGCGCCGGGGCGGGTGGTGTACGCGGCGACGGCTCGTGGGGTGGCCCCCACGCCCGCCGCGCACGCGTTCCTGGGGGCGCTGCGGGAGGCCGCGGCGCGCATTCCGGTGGCGCGGGGTGGGGTCGGCTGAGCCGGGGGTGTCCTGCCCCCTCGCGGCGCGCGGCATGGCGTAGGCCCCTTCCGTCACGCGATACTGCCGCCGTCCGGAGCGACACCCCCACGGTACGAACAGCGACGGAAGGAACCGAACTCCCTTGACTTCCCTACTGACTTCCCGGCGAGGGCGCGGAGCGACGACGGGGCTGGCGGTCCTGTTGGCCGGTCTCTGCGTCTCCGGCTCGCCCGCTTCCGCCTCGCCCCCGGCCGGTACGGCGGCGGCCCCCACCGTCGAGGAGCAGCGGCTCGATCGGGCCGTGCCGCAGGAGATTCTGCGGCGGTCCGGATTCGATGTCGTGGCACCGGAGTTCGCGCGGGCGCTGGACGGGGCGCGGTCGTACGCGCAGGCCGAGCGGATCGTCGTACGGCAGGGGGCGCGGTTGTGGACGCGGGCCGTGGACCGGGTGCAGGGGCGGGGGCCGGCGGGCGGGGATCTGAGCCGGGACGACGACCGGCCGTTGTACTGGGCTCGGTTGGGGATGACGCGGGAAGTGCGGGGGTGGGAGCCGGAGTTCGGGCTAAGTGACCGTCAGAGAGCTGATTTGATAGGTGCGTTGGAGCGGACTTCGCGTGGGCAGGACTCCCTGCGGTACCCGAAGGGTGGCGTGAAGCGGGTGCTCGTCACCGGGTTCGATCCGTTCACGCTGGACCGGGACGTGCGGATCTCCAATCCGTCCGGGGCGACGGCCCTCGCGCTCGACGGGACGGTGATCAGGACCGCCGACGGGCTCGCCCGCGTCGAGACCGCCGTGTTCCCCGTCCGCTGGCAGGACTTCGCGGAGGGGACGGTCGAGCGCACGCTGCGGGGGAAGCTGCCCCAGGTGGATCTCTTCGCGACCGTCAGCCAGGGCCGGGTGGGCCGTTTCGACGTCGAGCGGACCAACGGGGCCTGGCGCGGCGGCTTCGGCGACAACGACAACATCGGCGTCACCGGGACCGTCCCGGTGACCGACCCCGCCACCCAGCCCCAGTGGACGTCCACGACGCTGCCGTACGCGGATATCGTCGCCGCGAACACCGGCCGCTTCCCGGTGTACGACAACACGAGCGTGACCGAGATCCCGGCGGGCGGCACGGCCGCGGTGGTCCGGCCGGACGGACCGACCCCGGGGTCGACCGCGCGGGCCGGGGGCGGCGGCGACTACCTCTCCAACGAGATCGCCTACCGGGCGACCCTGCTGCGCGACCGACTGGGGCTCGGCGCCGGCCTGCCGGGCGGGCATGTGCACACGCCGGTCCTGCAGTTCGGGGCGGGCAACACCGATCCGGTGACCGGGGCGGTGACCGATCCCGAGTTCGTACGGAACCGGTTGGACATCGTGGCCCAGGTGCGGGAGATCGTGCGGGTGGGGCTGGAGGCCTCGGCGGGTACCGAGGCGGGGTCCGGGGCGGGGTCCGCGGCGGGCTCCTCGGGTGACGCCTCCGTCAGTGCGACGGGGCGAACGCGAGGCTGATGCCGAGGCCGGCCAGGACGGAACCGATGGCCTTGTTCAGGACCTTCTGGCCGCGCAGCATCACGGCACGCATCCGGTCGTGCGAGAAGAACACAGCGACGACACCGAACCACAGCAGGTGGGCGAGGGCCATGAACAGGCCGTAGCCCGCCTGCTGGACCAGCGGTGTGCCGGGGCTGACGACCTGGGCGAACGTCGAGACGACGAAGAGGGTCGTCTTCGGGTTGAGGACGTTCGTCAGGAAGCCGGTGCGCAGGGCGGCGAGCGGGGTCACGGTCGCCGTCGTCTCCGCCAGGTCCACGGTGACCTCGTCGCGGGTGCGGAAGGTACGGACGCCGATGTAGACGAGGTAGGCCGCGCCGACCAGCTTGATCACCGTGAACAGGAAGGTGGAGGAGGCGATCAGCAGGCCCACGCCGAGCATCGTGTAGGTGACGTGCACGAGGACACCGGCCGCGACGCCGGTCGCGGAGAGCAGGCCGGTCGTACGGCCGTAGAGGTAGCTGTTGCGGATCACCATGGCGAAGTCGGCGCCGGGGGCGATGACCGCGAGGGCGGTGATGACCGCGACGGCGAGGATCTCGTTCACGCGCCGATCTCCGGCTTGCCGAACGCGGGCGGGGTGGCGGGGTGGTTGGGCGCGGGGTGGGTGGCGGCGGGGACGCGGTTGCGCTCGTCCTCGTCGGTGGTCTCCTCGCCCAGCAGGTCGCGGGCCATGAGGGTGGCGCCCGCGACCGCGCCCGGCATCAGGAACACGGCGACGAACGGCACCAGGAAGGCGAGGCCCAGCGGGGTGCCGAAGCCCCAGATCAGCGTCTTGCGGGAGCGGAGGAGGGCGAGGCGGTCGCGGAGTTGCACGCCGCGGCGCTGGAGGGCGACGGCGGTCAGTTCCTCGGTGAGGAAGAAGCCGGTCACGAAGAAGCCGATCACCGGGACGACGGTCTGGCCGATGAACGGGACGAAGCCGAGGCCGAAGAGCAGGACGGCCCAGACGAGCGCCCGTGCGAGGACGCGGAGGCTGTCCCGGGCCGAGATCCACAGCTCCCGCCACAGCGGCAGGTCGGACTCGGGTGCGGTGCCGTCCGGGGAGACGTCGCGGTCGACCTTCTCCGAGAGGTTCTCGTAGAAGGGCTGGCCGATGAGGAGCGTGACGGCGGTGAAGGTGATCACCGCGAGGGCCAGGGCGAGGGCGAACAGGACGGCGGTGAGCAGGCCGCGGAAGAGGCCCAGCCAGGGGCTGGACCAGTCGTCGGCGAAGGGGGTGGCCCAGGTGACGAAGTCCGGGCCCCAGGCGGCCAGGGCCACGAGGGCGGCTATGTAGAGGACGAGGGTGATGAGGCCCGGGATCAGGCCGAAGCCGTACTGCTTCCCGTGCCTGGCCACCCATCGTTGGCCCTGGACGAGGTACTGGAAACCCACCCCTAGATCGCGCATGGGGCGAACTTTATCGTTCGGCCACTTTGCGCAGGAGAGCTCGGGGGGTGGGGTTGGTGGGCGGCTGCGGGTTGTGTGTGGTTGCTCGCGCAGTTCCCCGCGCCCCTTTAGGGCCTGCGGCCCTTTAGGGCGCGAATACCCCCTCTGCTGTGAAGGCCTGGGCCGCGAAGCGTTCTCCGATGAGGTGGTGGGTTTCGGCGTCGGGGTGGAGGTCGTCCGGGAGGGGGTGGGTGGGGGCGTCCGGCTCGCCGTAGAGGGTGAGGCCGTCGAGGTGGTGGAGGTGGGGGTCTTCCGGGGTGCGCTGGGCCACGATCGCCTTGAGCTCGTCGCGGATGAGGCGGAGGGTGAGTTTGCCGGGGGTGGGGTCGTCCGGGTCGCCCATGGCGCGGAAGCGGAGGCGGCCCTCGGTGAGGTCGGTGAAGTCGGGGGCGCTGGGGCCGGGGGTGTCCTCGTGGATGGGGCAGAGGATCGGGGAGACTACGAGCAGCGGGGTGGTGGGGTGGCCGTCGCGGATCGTGTCGAGGAAGCCGTGGACGGCCGAGGTGAAGGCGCGCAGCCGCATCACGTCGTGGTTGACGAGGTTGATGCCGATCTTGACGCTGATCAGGTCGGCGGGGGTGTCGCGCATGGCACGGGCGGTGAAGGGGTCGAGGAGGGCGCTGCCGCCGAGGCCCAGGTTGATGAGGTCGACCCCGGCCAGGGAGGCCGCGTGGGCGGGCCAGATGGCGGTGGGACTCGCCGCGTCGGAGCCATGGCTGATGGAGCTGCCGTGGTGCAGCCAGACCCGGCGGCCCCGGTCGGTGACCGGTTCGACGGGGGCGTCGGTGCGCAGGGCGAGAAGTTCGGTGGTCTCGTTGTGCGGGAGCCAGATCTCGACGGTCTTGAGGGTGTCGGGGAGGTCCGTGAAGGTCACGGTGCCGGGTGGCCCCGGCCGGTGCTCCGCCGTTCCGGCCGTCATGTCGACGGTGATGATGTTGCCGTCCGGCACGCTCGCCTGGGCGGTCAGGCTGCCGTCGACCACGAGGTCGTAGAGGCCGTCCGGGCGGGGCGGGGCGCCGACGTAGGTCCGTTTGGTACGCAGGGCGTCGAGTTCGATCGTGGTGGCGCGGGTGCGGAAGAGCAGACGTACGCCGGAGGGCTGGGACTCGACCATGGCGAGCTGGGGGTCGGTGCACTGGGCGCGGGCCCTGGCCGGGAGACGGTGCGGCAGGACGCCGCCGCGCTCGGTGTGTTCCAGCTCCAGGGCGCCGCGCAGGAGGTCGGCGGTGAGGGGGGTGGAGATGGACGTGGTGCCGGGCGTGGTGCTGGACGTGGTGGCGGGGGTGGTGGTCCGGTGCGGGTTCGTGGGCATGGCTCAACCTGACGATCGGTGGGGGGCGGACGGGGGCGGACGGGGCGGTTGCTGCGGTCAACCGGTCGGCGCCGCAGGCCAGTTGCGCAGCAGGGCGTCGAGGGCGTCGAGGACGCGGTCCCAGCTCTGCTGCGAGTCGGGGGCGCTGTGGCTGAAGCCGCCGGACGCCTCCAGGCTGACGTAGCCGTGGAAGACGCTGCCGAGGAGCCGGACGGCGTGGGTCTGGTCCGGCTCGGTGAGGTCGTAGCCGCGCAGGATCGCCCTGGTCATCTGTGAGTGCCGGGCGCCCGCGCTGGCCGCTGCCGCCGCCGGGTCCAGTCTCAGCTGGGCCGCCGCGTACCGGCCGGGGTGTGCGCGGGCGTAGTCGCGGTACACGTTCCCGAGCGCCGCGAGCGCGTCCTTCCCGGCCCGGCCGGCGAGTGCGGTGGCGCCCCGGTCGGCCAGTTCCTCCAGGGCCAGCAGGGCGATCCGGGTCTTCAGGTCCTGGGAGTTCCGCACATGCGAGTACAGGCTCGCGACCTTCACCTCGAAGCGCCGGGCCAACTCGGAGACGGTCACCTCGTCGAAGCCGATCTCATCGGCCAACTCCGCGCCCGCCCGGGCCAGTCGCTCCGGGGTGAGGCCTGCGCGCGCCATGGTCATCCTCTCGTTCGGACGCGTCGATTATGCAGTTTCCTAAAAGTGTTAGGCAACTGGGATTACCTATTAGGCATCGGAGGCTTCCAGGCTGCGGAAGAAGTCCGCCATCTCCTTGGCGAGGGGGGCGTAGCGGGTGATCAGCGCTGCGGCCGTGTCCGGGATTCCGGTGGGGCGCTCGCCCTGGGCGTATCGGCGGTTGTAGTCCTGGTGGCGGTCGTAGAAGGCCGTCTCTCGCGGGGCGCAGGCCCGGTCCGCGGTCGCGGCACCGGGCGGTCGCCCAGCCACTCGTGGACGGCCAGCTCCCGCCAGCGAAGCCGGGCCGCCGATGGCACCGACGCCGTATCGGCAGGAGAGGGGCAGTTCGAACAGGTTCGCCGTGGATTGACATCCTCCCCCTCTTAAAAGAGGGGGATTCCAACCCAGGTGGGCTGAGGTTCACGGACGCTCGACCGCTTGGTGGGCGGTGTCGTCCCTCCGGCACCGGCTGTGCGCCGGGGGCGGGGGATCCCGCCCTGTCCTGCCGCGACGTTGATTGCTGCGTTGGTGTCCGCGTTGCAGCTGAAGCCGCAGGAGGAACAGACGAACCCGGCTTGGCTCTTGCGCGAGTTCTTGTCGATCCATCCACAGACACTGCACCGCAGACTTGTGTAGGGGGCGGGCACGTCTTCGACCCGGCCGGGGGCCTTGTGCTCGGTGCGCTGGCGCAGCAGACCCCAGCCCTGGGCGAGGATTGCCCGGTTCAGGCCCGACTTCTGCGCCACGTTCCTGCCGGGCTGCTCCACAGTTCCCTTCGCCGAGCGGGTCATGTTCTTGATGTTCAGTTTCTCGAACCGGATCAGGTCATAGGAGCGGGCGAGCATGGTGCTGGTCTTCTCGCACCAGTCCTTGCGCCGGTTCACCTCCCGTGCCTTGAGTCTGGCCACGTTCGCGTGGTCGGCTGCCTTTTGGGGGCTGTCTTTCTTTGCCCGGGCCGCGCGCCGCTGGTGTTTGCGGATCTGGGCGCGTTCCTTGACCGTGAACTGGGGGCAGTTCAGTGTCCGGCCGTCGGAGAGGGCGGCAGTGATGGTGACACCCCGGTCGATGCCGATCACCGTCTCCGTGCCGGGCGCCGGGGCCGGATCAGGGATGACGGCGAAGGCGATGTGCCACTGCCCGTTGCGGAAGGTGACCCGGAACGTCTTCGCGGCGGGCAACTTCGCACCCTTGCCCTTTGCGCTGAGGCGGAAGCGGACCCAGCCGCAGCCTGGCACCCTGACCTGCGCCCACCGCCGGTTGAGCCTGTGCACGACCACTGAGCGGCCCAGGACCTGCCTGCCGGTCTTCGCGTTCAGCTTCGCCGACCCATCCGCCTGATGTTCCGGAACGCGGACGGTGCCGATGACCCGGAAACCCTCGTGCACACGTTTCCTGCGCCAGGTCGGCTCACCGAACCCGGACGCGAACCGGGCGTTCTTGGCCTGGGCGAAGTCCTTCAACGCCTGCTGCTGTACGTCCGCGTTCCCCGAGCCCAGCCATTCGTTCTCCCGCCGGGCCTCGGTGAGCTGACGACACTGCTCCGCGAAACCAGGCGGACGCTTACGCCACCGCTGCCAGTGATCGTGCTGCTCGACAGCGAGATTCCACACGTACCGCGCGTGCGCGCAGTGCGTGAGCATCTGCTCAGCCTGCGCGGGCGACGGATACATCCGGAAACGTGACATGCCACGAACCTAGACACCCCGTTCCCCACCTGCGCACGCCTTCGATCAACATCACCCGTGAGAGTGACCGACACGCCCTCGCCTTTCAAGGCAACCCCGACCACAGGGACCTCAACGTATCGGCGCCACGAACGGCTTGAGGCCGCCCCCACCGCATTCTCCCGAGAGACGCCGAATCGTACTGACAGCGATTCGGCTCCCCCTGCTCCGCTACGCGGGAGTGGGCATTCCCCCGCCCCTGAAGGGCCAAGCGCCCTGCCCGACAAGCAAGGTAGGCGGTCAGACCGGCGGTTGGGAGAGATCATCACTGATGCCTGACACCCGAGGACCGCAGCCGCCGACGGTCCCCGGCCGTCGGTTCTACGCCTCCGATTCCCGGCCGTCGATTCTCGGCCGTCGATTCTCGGCCGCCTGGGCTTGATCGACATCATGTTCAGCCGGGTTCGAAGGAGTGGGCTGGACCAGGGTCCGCCGTCTGGGGTGGTTCCCGACCGTGTCGAGGAGTAGGCCGGTGGGGGCGGTCGGGTCGTGGGGCGGCCCTCGCTCACGTTCCTTCGATGCCCTCGTGGCCGCCGTGCCCTCTTGTTGCCCGTGAGTCGAACAGGTAGACCACCTGTGGTCGACATCCGCACCGGCACGTCCAAGGAACCGCTCCAGAAGGAACCCCACTCCAGGAGGTAGCGTGCGTCCGCCGAGACCCGGCCCGAGACCCGCACTGTTCGCCGTGACCGCCGTCACCGTCGCCGCCACAGCGGCCGGTACGGTCCTGGTCGCCCCGCATCCCGCGGGTGCCGACCCCAAGCCCCCCGCACCGCTCGTCCGCGAGGGCTCCGCGCTGCCGCAGGGCGCCGCGCTGGCCCCGGCGAGCGCGGCTGAGCGGGCCCTCACGGCTCCGGTCGCGCGGCTCGCCGACACGGCCGGTTCCCGTCGCGGCTATCCGCGTGAGCAGGTCCTCTCCCCCGAGCCGGAGAACCCGGCCGACAAGTCCATCAAGCTCGGGCTGACGCCGTATCACGCCATCGCGCCGAAGCTGAACGCCCTGCAGAAGCTCGGGGACCGGGTGAGCGTGGAGATCGCGGGGCGGTCGGCCGGCGGGCACCGGCTGTACCTCGTCACCGTGACCGCGCCGGAGACCGCGCGGCAGACGCGCGAGCAGACGCGGATGCGTGAACTGATCGAGAGCGCGCCGAGGTCGGCGGCCAAGGACCGGAGCATCGCCAAGTCGTACAAGACGCCCGTCTTCTTCAACAACAACATCCACGGCAACGAGTGGGAGGGCACGGACGCCTCCCTGAAGCTCATCGAGCGGCTGGCGACCGCGGGTGACGCGCGGACGAAGGAGCTTCTCGCCCGCTCCCGGCTGTACTTCAACATCACCGCCAACCCGGACGGCCGGATCGCGGGAACGCGCACCAACGCGGCCGGGTTCGACATGAACCGGGACTTCGTCACCGCCTCGCAGCCCGAAGTGCGGGCGATGCGGCAGATCCAGATCGACAAGCAGCCGGCCGTGATGCTCGATCTGCACGGGTACGTCAACGGCACCCTCATCGAGCCGACCACTCCCCCGCACGGCGAGAACTACGAGTACGACCTCTTCCTGAAGAACACCTACGCCAACGCGCTGCGCATGGAGTCCGCCGTCAACGGCCTCGGCTACACGCCCGCGAAGGACGGTGTCGACCCGGCCCAGATCCCGTTCCGGGACTCGGCGGAGGGCTGGGACGACTGGCCGCCGATCTTCACCCCGCAGTACGCGGCCTTCCACGGCACGGTCGCCGCGCACACCGTGGAGATCCCGCTCCAGGTGAACAACGCGGCGTACGAGTCGTTGCCGGTCGAGGAGCTTCGTCGCCGGTCCGCGATCAATGTCGATGTGGCGGGCGCTGCGCTGCGCGCGACCCTCGACTTCGTGCGGGAGCGGCGGAGTTCGCTGATCGCCGACCAGATCGAGGTGTTCCGGCGCGGTGGAGCGGGCGCCGCCCAGGTCCCGGTCTCCGAGGCGACCGTCCCCGGCGTGCCCGGCATCGGACCCGAGGACGTGTACACGACCGAGTTCCCGAGCGCGTACGTCGTTCCGGCGGGCGGCGCCCAGCGGTCCGCCACGGCCGCCGCGCGCCTCGTCGACCATCTCCTCGCCAACGACGTCCGGGTGACCCGGGCGACCCGCTCCTTCCGGCTCGACGGGCGGTCGTACGCGAAGGGCTCGTACGTCGTCGACATGCGCCAGCCCAAGCGCGGCATGGCCAATGTGCTGCTCGCCGACGGGCGGGACATCAGCGACAAGGTCTCGGTGATGTACGACATCTCCGGCTGGAGCCTGGGGCGGCTGTGGGGCGCCACCGTGGCGGAGGCGCGGAGCGGGCGTCCGGCGGCCGTACCCGCCCGGCCGGTGACGGCCGCCGCCCGTGTCGGGTATGTCGCCCCGCACGGCGACCTGCGGCTGCGCCTCGACACCCCGCAGGAGATCGCCGCCCTCAACTCCCTTCTCGCGGACGGGGTTTCGGTACGGCAGGCGGCCGACGGCAGCGCCCTCGTACCGGCGTCCGCGCGGCGGAGGGCCGAGGCGCTGGCCCGGTCGTACGACGTGGCCTTCGACGGGACGAGGAGCCTGAGTGGCACGCCCTTGCGTCAGGTCCGCGTCGCCGCCGCCGTCACGGCCGGTGAGCTGTTCGCGCTGCGGGAGATGAACTTCGAGGTCGTCCCCGTGTCGACGGCGATCCTCAACGCGGGCTTCGACTGGTCGAAGTCGAGGGCCGATGTGCTGTTCGTGTCGTCGGGGCTGTCGTACGGCGGGCTGAGCGCGTCCGCGCGTACGGCGCTGGCCGGGTTCCTCGCCGGGCACGGGCTGGTCGGCCGGGGTGCGACGGGCGCGGCGCTCGCCTCGGCCACCGGGCAGCTGAAGGCGACGGCCGTTCAGGGCAACGGGGACGCCAACGGCGTGGTGCGCGTGGTGAATTCGGGCGGCGCCGTGACCGGCGGCGCGCCGGACCACAGCTTCGTCTACGCGCCCGTGTGGTTCACCGATCTCGGCGCCGGCGTCAGCGTCGAGCAGTCGTACGGCGCCGGGAACCCGCTGGTCTCCGGGCACTGGCGGCCGCTGGACGACGGCTCCGGCGGCCCGGCGGCGGCTGCGGGCCGGCCCTCCGTGGTCAGCGGGCCGAACGCGGTCCTCTTCGGCACGGAACCTCTCTTCCGTGACCATCCGAAGGGGGAATTCCCGCAGGTGGGGCGGGCGTTGCTAACAGTGATCAAGTAGCGGGTGTCAAGGAAACGGGAGCGCGCATGACCGAGGGAAACCGGACGGCCGGCGTCCACGGCACGGTCGCCGACGGCTTCGAGGCGGTGCGCGAGGAGTTCGCCGTGTTCGTGGCCGGGGAACGGGCCGACTACGAGGGGCAGTTGGCCGCGTATGTGCACGGACGGCGGGTCGTGGACCTGTGGGCGGGCCCCGAGGAGGTGGCGGCGACGGGCGGCGACACGCTGCACGGCGTGTTCTCCTCCACCAAGGGTGCCGCCCATCTCGTCGTCGCGCTTCTCGTCCAGGACGGTGTCCTGGAGCTGGACCGTGAAGTCGCCCACTACTGGCCGGAGTTCGCGGCCGAGGGCAAGGGCACGCTGACCCTGCGGGAGCTGCTCGCGCACCGGGCCGGGCTCGTCGGCACCGACGCCGGGTTCACCCTGGAGGAGCTGGCGGACGACCGTGTCCTCGCCGAACGCCTCGCCGTCCAGCGCCCGTTCTGGCGTCCGGGCGCCGCCTTCGGCTACCACGCGCTCGTCATCGGCGCGCTCACCGGAGAGGTCGTACGGCGGGCCACGGGCCGTACGCTCCAGGAGGTCTACGAGGAGCGGGTGCGCGCCCCGTACGGACTGGACCTCTTCCTGGGGCTGCCGGACGAGCACGAGCCGCGCTACCGGACCGTGCTGCCGATGACGCCGACGCCCGCCCAGCAGGCCGAGCTGGACGCGGTGGAGCGCGGGCCACACACGCTGGCGTCGATCGCGTTCAACCAGCAGGTGCCGGAGCCGGGCGAGTTGACGGACTTCCCCAACGCCCGGATCGTGCGCGCGAGCGGGCAGTCGTCGGCGGGCGGGGTCGGCTCGGCGCGCGGGCTCGCCGGGATGTACGCGGCGGCCGTCAGCGAGGTGGACGGGCGCCCGCCGCTCCTCAAGCCCGACACCATCGGCGAGGTCGGCCAGGTCCACTCCCTCGGCCACGACCTGGTCTCCCGTGCCCCCAAGGCGTTCGGCCTCGGCTTCCAGGCCACCGCCGAACTCGTCCATCCCTTCCTCGGCGCCGGCACCTTCGGCCACAGCGGCGCGGGCGGCTCCCAGGCTTTCGCCGACCCCCGCGCGGGTCTCGCCTACGGCTACACCCGCCGCCGTATGGCGTTCCCGGGCGGGTCGGCGCCGGAGAACGCCGGTTTCGTACGGGCGGTCCACAGCGCGGCGCTGGCACTGGCCCTCTGAGGGCCCCGCACACACGAACGGAGTCCGCACCCCACGTCCAGGGGTGCGGACTCCGTCGTGTGCAACGAACGTGAGCGGGCGTTCGTCACGGGTGGCTCGGGATCGGAGCCGGGTCAGAGCTGAGACCAGCGCCGGATCAGAGCTTGACGATCATCTTGCCCGTGTTGTCGCCGCGCAGGACGCCGAGGAAGGCCTCCAGGTTGTTCTCGATGCCCTCGACGACGGTCTCGCGGTACTTGAGGGCGCCCGAGGCGACCCAGGGGCCGACTTCCTGGACGAACTGGGGCTGGAAGTCGTAGTGGTCGCCGACGAGGACGCCCTCGACGCGGAGGCGGTTCTGGAGGATCTTGACCATGTTGCGGGGGCCGGGGGTCGGCTCGGTCGAGTTGTACTGGGAGATCATGCCGCAGATCACGGCCCGGCCGCGCAGGTTGAGCGCGCCGATCGCGGCCTCCAGGTGCTCACCGCCGACGTTGTCGAAGTAGACGTCGATGCCGTTGGGGGCGGCCGCCTTGAGCTGCTCCCAGACCGGGCCGTTCTTGTAGTTGAAGGCGGCGTCGAAGCCGTACTCCTCGACCAGGAGCTTGACCTTCTCGTCGGAGCCGGCGGAGCCGATGACGCGGGAGGCGCCCTTGAGCTTGGCGATCTGGCCGACCTGGCTGCCGACGGCACCGGCCGCGCCGGAGACGAAGACCGCGTCGCCCTCCTTGAAGGAGCCGACCCGCAGCAGGCCCGCGTAGGCGGTGAGGCCGGTCATGCCGAGGACGCCGAGGTAGGTGGAGAGCGGCGCGGCGTCCGGGTCGACCTTCACGGCCTGCTTGGCGTCGAAGGTGGCGTACTCGCGCCAGCCGCCGAAGTGCAGCACGTGGTCGCCGACGGCGATGCCGTCCGCCGCCGAGGCGACGACCTCGCCCACGGCCCCGCCCTGCATGACCTTGCCCAGCTCGAACGGGGCGACGTACGACTTCGCGTCGCTCATCCGACCGCGCATGTACGGGTCCACGGAGAGGTACTTGTTCCGTACGAGGACCTCACCCGCGCCGGGCTGCCGGATCTCCGCCTCGACCAGGGCGAAGTCCTCGTCCTTGGGCCAGCCGACGGGGCGGCTCAGCAGGTGCCATTCACGGCTGGTGGCGGGGAGGGCGGGGGTCTCGGACATGGGGGTGGGCCTTCCTGCGGGTGCGGGGGCATGCGGTGGTCCATGCGCTGTCGCATGCGGCGGTGCATACCGTGCGGTTACTTCACTACCTGAAACAACCATGCGCTTGAATATTTCATGTTGTCAAGTAAAGAGGTAGCCTCGAAGCCATGCCCACCCAGAAGACGACCCCCCGCATCGACCCGCTGACCATGGAGGTCGTCGAACTCATCGGCACGGTGGTGGCCCGCTACCACGAGGAGTACGAGGACG
The DNA here is from genome assembly GCF_055657445.1 of Streptomyces sp. NPDC107538. NCBI lineage: Bacteria > Bacillati > Actinomycetota > Actinomycetes > Kitasatosporales > Streptomycetaceae > Streptomyces > Streptomyces sp. NPDC107538. The sequence goes on from NZ_JBVKAY010000004.1 coordinate 275,964, forward strand.
CCGCCGCCGAACACACGCTCACCGGCGCCCAGGCCCGCCTCCTCGGCCTTCTTTCCCTGGAACCGCTTCCCATGCGCCGCCTGGCCCAGAAACTCCGCTGCGAACCGTCGAACGTGACCGGGATCGTGGACCGGCTGGAGGCCCGGGGACTGGTCGAACGGCGCCCCGACCCCAACGACCGCCGCGTGAAGCTGGCCGCCGCCACGGCCGAGGGCCGCCGGGTGGCCGGCAGCCTCCGCGACTCCCTGGACTTCGCCCGCGAGCCGCTGGCCGGGCTGAGCGCCGGCGAGCGGGAGTCGCTGCGGGATCTGTTGCGGCGGATGCTGGGGGCGTAGACGGGGGGACGGGTGGAGCTGGCCGCCGGGGCGCGGGGTGGTGGGCCTCGGCGTAGGGGCGATGGCGGGGTGGAACGCGGAGCGGGCGCGGGGGTGACGAACCCTGCGAGGCATACCCCTAGGGGGTATAGTCGAGGGCGTGCCGCAAGGGCGAGGACTCGGACCCGGGAGGAGACCCATGGACTACGGCGAGCAGGGAGTCCACGGCGGTCATGGCGGGCACGGTGGTCAGGGCGGCGGCGGTCATGGGCGAGGGGCGGCCTCCTGGGGGACGGCCGTGCGGGCGACGGTGCACTGTCTGAGCGGGTGTGTCGTCGGGGAAGTGCTCGGGATGGTGGTGGGGACGGCTCTGGGGTGGGGGAACGTGCCGACCATGGTGCTGGCGATCACGCTCGCGTTCGTGTTCGGGTACTCGTTCACGCTGTTCGCGGTGCGCCGGGCGGGGCTGGACCTCAGGGGGGCGGTGAAGGTGGCGCTGGCCGCCGACACCGTGTCGATCGCCGTGATGGAACTGGTCGACAACGGCATCATCGCCCTCACCCCGGGGGCGATGGACGCCGAGCTGTCGGACGGGCTGTTCTGGTCGGCCCTGTTCGGCGGCTTCGCGGTGGCCTTCCTGGTCACCACGCCCATCAACAAGTGGATGATCGGCCGGGGCAAGGGGCACGCCGTCGTCCACGCCCACCACTGAGGCCGGGCACGGTGCGGGGGCGCGGGTGGCGTATCAACTCGGCCCGCCCGCCGTGGAGTCGGACCGCTTCCGTAGGATCACGGCCATGACAGTCCGCGCACAGGAACATCGCGCGCGACCGCCTCGCGGGCGGTGGCGGGTGGTGCTCGTGCTCGGGCTGCTGGCCGGGCTGTTCGGGATGCACGCGCTGGCGCCCGGTGGCGTCGGCGGCGAACACGCCGAGCCACGGCACGGGGTGATGGCCGAGGCTGCGACCACGACCACGACCGAGGCTCACGAGGGCTGTCCCGGCGGCTGCGGCACGGAGCACGCCCAGCACGCCGACCCGACCTGCGCGTCGAGCGCGGTGAAGGACGGGCCGACCCTGCCCGGCCTCGTGCCCGACCCGGTGGCCGTACCCGTGACCGCCGACGCCTTGTGCGCGTACGCGGTCGCACCCCCGGACGGCGCCCGCGCTCCCCCGTCGCTGGCGGAACTCCAACTCCTGCGGATCTAGACACCACCCCGCACCGCGTCCCCGGCCCGAGCAGGCCAGGCCCGGCGACACGGTGCGCTTCGGCACGTCCGGATCCGGATCCCTTTCGCACAGCGACAGCAGGAGTTTCAGCATGCGCACCACTCGAACCCGTGCCTTGGCCCGCCTCACCGCCGTGACGGCCGTGTCCGTCACCGCCGCCCTCGTGCTCACCGCCTGCGGTGGTGACGGCGGGAGCGGTCACGACGGAGGCGGCCACGGCTCCAGGTCGGCGTCGGCATCGGCGGGTGCCGACGCCGATGCCGGCACCCACAACGCCCAGGACGTGACCTTCGCGCAGGGCATGATCCCCCACCACCGGCAGGCGCTGGACATGGCCCAACTGGCCGCCGACCGGGCGTCCTCGGCCGCCGTCAAGGACCTCGCCGCGCGCGTGGAGAAGGCGCAGGACCCGGAGATCGAGACCATGACCGGCTGGCTGAAGGCCTGGGGCGAGGAGGTCCCGAGCGGAACCTCGATGCCGGGCATGGAGCACTCGGGCGGGGCCGGGGAGTCCGGGATGCCCGGGATGATGGCCGACCAGGACATGGCCGCACTGGAGAAGGCGTCCGGCACCGCCTTCGACACCCTGTTCCTGACCATGATGGTCGAACACCACGAAGGCGCCGTCGAGATGGCCACCACCGAGAAGGACAAGGGCGCGTACGGGCCCGCCACGGCCATGGCCGACGCCATCGTCACCGCGCAGACCGCCGAGATCACCGAGATGAACGAGCTGCTCGGGAAGTCCGGCACGAACTGACGGCCGTGCGGCGGGGAGGGGGCGGACACCCGCTCCCGCTCCCCCTCCCCGCCCACTAGCATGTAATACATGATTAACGACACTGACCCTTACGAGTTGAGTGTGGGCGTGCCCTCCGTCGAGGTCTTCCGCCGGCTGCGCACGGACGCCGGTCTCTCCGACAAGGACCCCGAAGCGGTGGCGCTCGCGCTCCCCCACACCTGGCACGGGGTGATACTCCGGCACGCGGGGCAGCCCATCGGGATGGGCCGGGTCATCGGCGACGGCGGTACCGCGTTCCAGATCGTCGACATCTGCGTGCACCCCGCCCACCAGGGCCGCGGCCTCGGCAAGCGCATCATGGCCGCGCTCACCGGCGAACTGGAACGCCGGGCCCCCGCCACCGCCTACGTCTCCCTCATCGCCGACGGCCCCGCCCGCTTCCTCTACGAGCAGTTCGGCTTCGCCGACACCGCCACGCACGACTCGATCGGCATGTACCGGGTGATGAAGGGGAGTTCGGGGAGCAGCGGGGCGCGGGCCGAGGCATAGCGGTGGCGCCGGGCGCGGCGAATTGCGGTTGCCCTGCCGGGAAGCGGCTGTGAGGCTCGGCCGTATGACCACCTTTCGCGCCCCCGACGGCACCCTGCTCGCCCACCACGTGGTCGGGGGCGGGCCGCCGGTCGTCTGTCTGCCCGGCGGGCCCATGCGGGCCTCCGCCTATCTCGGGGATCTCGGTGGGCTGGGGGCGTACCGGCGGGTGGTGCGGCTGAATCTGCGGGGTACCGGGGAGTCGGCGGTGCCGGAGGACACCTCGTCGTACCGGTGCGACCGGCTCGTGGGGGACGTGGAGGCGCTGCGGGAGCATCTCGGGGTGGAGCGGCTGGATCTGCTCGCGCACTGTGCCGGGGCCAATCTCGCGGCCGCGTATGTGCGGGCGTATCCCGAGCGGGTGGGGCGGCTGGTGCTCGTGACGCCCAGTCCGCTCGGGGTCGGGATCGCGATCGGGGGTGCGGAGCGGCTCGCCGTGGCTCGGCTGCGGGAGGGGGAGCCGTGGTTCGAGGAGGGGTACGCCGCGCTGGAGGAGGTCGTGGCGGGGCGGGGGGACGAGCGGTCCTGGGAGGCCATCTCGCCGTTCCTGCACGGGCGTTGGGACGAGGCGGCGCGGGCGCTCGACGCCGCCGACGCCGAGCAGCGCAATCCGGAGGCGGCCGGGATCTTCGGGAGCGAGGGGGCCTTCGACCCGGAGGGGACGCGGGCCGCGTTCGGCCGGTTCGGGGCGCCCGTGCTCGTGCTCGCCGGGGAGGTCGACCTCAACTCGCCGCCCGGCGCGATGGCCGAGTACGCCGCGCTGTTCGCCAAGGGCGCGGAGTTCGTCGTACAGCCGGGGGCCGGGCATCATCCGTGGCTGGACGACGGGGGCCGGTTCGTGGCGACCGTCGCCGGGTTCCTGGACTGAGAGAGCGGGAGAAGCAGGAAACAGGAAAGGGGACGCCCGCCCCCGCGAGGGCGAGCGTCCCCTTCCGTACAGAGCCGATCAGGTCGGCTCAAGTCCGTTCAGGTTCGTTCAGGCCTGCCGGAGCGCCGTCATGTCTGTTTGCGGGCCGTCATCGCCCGCTGGATCAGGATGAACGCGCACAGCAGCACACCCGTGGCGATCTTCGTCCACCAGGAGCTGAGGGTGCCCTCGAACTGGATGATGCTCTTGATGAGGCCGAGGACGAGGACGCCGAAGAGGGTGCCGAGGACGTAGCCGGAGCCGCCCGTGAGGAGCGTGCCGCCGATGACGGTCGCGGCGATCGCGTCGAGTTCCATGCCGACCGCGTGCAGCGGGTCGCCGGACTGGATGTACAGCATGAACAGCAGGCCGGCCAGGGCCGAGCAGAAGCCGCTCACCGTGTACACGGCGATCTTGGTGCCGCCCTGCGGGAGACCCATCAGCATCGCCGACTGCTCGTTGCCGCCGATGGCGTACACCCGGCGGCCGAAGCGGGTGTAGTGCAGCACGTAGAACGCGATGCCGATGACGACCAGGGCCGCGACCGCGCCGATCGACAGGTCGCCGAGGCCCAGCGAGACCCGGGTCTGGGCCAGGCTGCTCACCGAGGAGTCGCTGATCGAGATCGACTCCTTGCTGATGACCAGGCACAGACCGCGGAAGAGGAAGAGTCCGGCGAGGGTGACGATGAACGGCTGGATCTCGAAGTTCTGGATCACATAGCCCATCAGGAACCCGCCGAACGCGCCGACGCCGAGCGCGAGGAGGACGGCGAGCGGCAGCGGCACCCCCTGGCGCTCCACCAGCCAGGCCGTGAACATCGTGGTGAAGCCGATCACCGAGCCGACGGACAGGTCGATGCCGCCGGACAGGATGACGAAGGTGACACCGACGGCCGCGACCAGCAGATAGCCGTTGTCGATGAAGAGGTTGAGGAAGACCTGCGGTTCGCCGAAACCGTAGTTCTGGTAGCGGCTGAGGCCCGCGATGTACATCGTGAGGAACAGCGCGGCGGTGACCAGCACGGGCAGGCGCCGGTCGCCGAGCACCTGCGCGACCTTCGACGTCGTCGACGGCGTACGGCTGTCCGGGGCCGCGGGGGTCTTGGTGGTCGCGGTCATCACGACACCTCCATCTTGGGGGCCGCGTCGGCGGGCGTCGTGACGGTCTTCGCCGGGGCGGCGGGCGACGTGCCCGTGCCGCCGCTCCGCGTACCGGACTTGGGGCCGAAGCGGGCGCCGAAGACCTTCGCGCGGAACTTCGGGGACTGCAGCAGGCAGACGACGATGACGACGGCGGCCTTGAAGACCAGGTTGGTCTGGGTGGGCACGCCGATCGTGTAGATCGTGGTGGTGAGGGTCTGGATGACCAGAGCGCCGATCACCGTGCCGCCGATGGAGAAACGGCCGCCGAGCAGGGACGTGCCGCCGATCACCACGGCGAGGATCGCGTCCAGCTCGATCCACAGGCCGGCGTTGTTGCCGTCCGCGGCCGAGGTGTTGGAGCTGATCATCAGGCCCGCGATGCCCGCGCACAGGGCGCAGAAGACGTACACCATGATCTTGATGCGGCGGGAGCGGATGCCGACCAGGCGGCTGGCCTCGGCGTTGCCGCCGACGGACTCGACGAGCAGGCCGAGGGCGGTCTTGCGGGTGAGGGCCACGGTGACGGCGACGACGGCCGCGACCACGAAGATGGAGAAGGGCAGCGTCAGCCAGTAGCCGCCGCCGATCAGCTTGTACGGCTCGCTGTTGATGGTGATGATCTGGCCGTCGGTGATCAGCTGGGCGACGCCCCGGCCCGCGACCATGATGATCAGCGTGGCGATGATGGGCTGGATGCCCATCCGGGCGACCAGGAAGCCGTTCCACAGACCGCAGAGCACCGCCGCGACCAGGCCGATGCCCATGGCCAGGAAGACTCCGGCCAGCGCGTTCTGGTCGGCCTGGTCGCTGATGTACGAGCAGGTCAGGGCGCCGGTGATGGCGACGACCGCGCCGACCGAGAGGTCGATGCCGCCGGTGGCGATGACCAGGGTCATGCCGACGGCCACCAGGATCAGGGGCGAGCCGAAGAGCACGATCGAGACGAGGCTGCCGTAGAGGTGGCCGTCCGTCATCTTGATCGAGAAGAAGTCGGGGGTGAACGGGACGTTGATCAGCAGCAGGGCCACCAGGACCGCGACGGGCCAGAACAGATGGTGGTGTGTCAGCGCCCGCCAGCGGGATGCCGTGCCGGTCGTGGCCGTCGTCGCCACAGGTGGGGTGCTCACTGGTTCTCTCCGTGTTCGCCGCTCGCGATGGTCTCCAGGATCCTGCTGGTGGTGATCTCCGGCCCGTTGGTCAGCTTCGCCACGAGCTTGCGGTCGCGCAGCACGCCGATGGTGTGGCTGAGGCGCAGGACCTCCTCCAGCTCGGCCGCGATGTAGAGGACGGACATGCCGTCCTCGGAGAGGGAGACGACCAGTTTCTGGATCTCGGCCTTGGCGCCGACGTCGATGCCGCGGGTCGGCTCGTCGAGGATCAGCAGCTTCGGCTGGGTGATCAGCCAGCGGGCGAGCAGCACCTTCTGCTGGTTGCCGCCGCTCAACTGCCCTACGCGGGCCTCGGGGTTGGCGGGCCGGATGTCGAGGGCCTTGATGTACTTGGCGACCAGTTCGTCGCGCTGGGCGGCCGGGATGGGCCGGGTCCAGCCGCGGGACGCCTGGAGGGCCAGGATGATGTTCTCCCGGACCGTCAGATCGGGGACGAGGCCCTCGGTCTTGCGGTTCTCCGAGCAGAACGCGACCCCGGCGGCGATGGCGTCGTTCGGGGCGTGCATCGGGACCTGCTTGCCGCCCACGGTGACCTTGCCGCTGTCGGGCTGGTCGGCGCCGAAGAGCAGCCGGGCGAGTTCGGTGCGGCCCGAACCGAGCAGACCGGCGAGGCCCACGACCTCGCCCTTCTTGATGTCCAGGTCGAAGGGGGCGATACCGCCGGTGCGGCCGAGGCCGTCCGCGTGCAGCAGGGTCTCGCCGACGTCGGCGTGCAGCTGCTGCTCGTGCAGTTCCTCCAGCTGGTCCAGGTCCTTGCCGATCATCAGCTGGATCAGACCGACCTGGTCGAGTTCGCTGACCAGGTGCTCGCCGACGAGGGTGCCGTTGCGCAGCACGGTCATGCGGTCGCAGATCTCGTAGATCTGGTCGAGGAAGTGCGAGACGAAGAGGATCGCCACGCCCTCGTCCTTCAACCGCCGCATCAGCCGGAAGAGTTCGAGGACCTCGTCGCGGTCGAGGCTGGAGGTCGGCTCGTCGAGGACGAGCACCTTGGTGCCCTTGCCCTCCTCGCCGCCGGTGCCCACCGACCGTACGATCGCGACCAGTTGCTGCACGGCCAGCGGGTACGAGGACAGCGGGGCCGTCACGTCGATGTCGAGGCCGAGGCGGTCGACCAGCTCGGCGGCCTCCTTGCGCAGCCGCTTCCACTGGATGCGGCCGAAGCGGGTGGGCTCACGGCCGATGAAGATGTTCTCCGCCACCGAGAGGTTGGGGCAGAGGTTGACCTCCTGGTAGACCGTGTTGATCCCGGCCTGCTGCGCCTGGAGGGGGCTGGCGAAGCGTACGGACTCGCCGTCCAGGGTGATCGTGCCGCCGTCCAGGGTGTACACCCCGGTCAGCACCTTGATCAACGTTGATTTTCCGGCGCCGTTCTCGCCCATCAGAGCGTGTATCTCGCCGGGGAAGAGCCGGAAGTCGACGCCGGACAGAGCCCGTACCCCCGGAAACTCCTTGACTATGCCCGTCATTTCCAGGACGGGCCGCGGCTCTGCCATGGCAGCGCTCCTCAGAATGCGTGGATTCGTTCAGCCCCGCGGGGAGCCCCGGGACCGGCCGTCGGGCCGGTCGCGCGGGGGCTCCCCACCGGAGGGTGCGGTCGGTCAGTACTTGCGGGTGGGGAGGGCGTCCTTGGCCTGGTCCTGCATGAAGTCGCTCTCCTTGGTCTTGATCCAGCGCTCGACCGTGCCGCCGTCGTGGACCGTCTGGACGACCTCCATCAGCTGGGGGCCGAGCAGCGGGTTGCACTCGACGATGGCGTTGATCTTGCCCTCGGACATGGCCACGAAGCCGTCCTTCACACCGTCGACCGTGACGATGAGGATGTCCTTGCCGGGCTTCTTGCCGGCCGCCTCGATGGCCTGGATGGCGCCGATGCCCATGTCGTCGTTGTGGGCGTACAGGACGTTGATGTCCGGGTTGGACTGCAGGAAGGCGGCCATGACCTGCTTGCCGCCGGCGCGGGTGAAGTCGCCGGTCTGGCTGACGACGATCTCCCAGTCGTCCTTGTGCTCGGCGTCCATGACCTCCTTGAAGCCCTTGGCGCGCTCGATCGCGGGGGCGGCACCGGTGGTGCCCTCCAGCTGGGCGATCTTCACCTTGCCCTTGTGGCCGGCCGTCTCCAGGACCTTCTCCAGGATCTTGGCGGCGCGGCGGCCCTCGTCGGTGAAGTCGGAGCCGACCAGGGTGACGAACAGGGAGTCGTCGGAGGTCTCGACCGAGCGGTCGGTGAGGACGACCGGGATCTTCGCGGCCTTGGCCTCCTTGAGCACCGCGTCCCAGCCGGTGACGACCACCGGCGAGAAGGCGATGACGTCGACCTTCTGCGCGATGTAGCTGCGGATCGCGGAGATCTGGTTCTCCTGCTTCTGCTGCGCGTCGGAGAACTTGAGGGTGTAACCCGCCTCCTTGGCCGCGGACTTCACCGAGTCGGTGTTGGCGCTGCGCCAGCCGCTCTCCGAGCCGACCTGGGAGAAGCCGAGGGTGATCTTCTTGCTGCCGCCGCCGGCGGAGTCCGAACCGGTGGAGCCTTCGTCTTCCTTGGCGCAGGCCGTCAGACCCGTCGCGGCCGCCACGCCGACCGCCGCGAAGAGGAAGTTTCGTCTGTTGAGCATGTCTTCTCCTTTGAAGAGCCGGTCCGGGGACGGACCGCTGGTACTCGTGGTGGACCGGCCGCACTGCGTCCAACCTGTCGGACTACGTCCAACCTGTCGATCATCGTTCGAAATGTCGGCCACGCTGAGGGATGAAAAACGCTGGGGTGTTCGGTGCCGCGTCAGCCCGGAGGGGTCCCCGGCTGGGGAAGGTACGGGAAGGTGCTGGCGCGGACGACGAGTTGGGGTTCGATGGCGATACGGGACGGCCCGGCAGGGGTCCGGCCCTCGATCAGGTCGAGCAGGAGGGCGATACCGCGCCGGCCCACCGTGGTGAAGTCCTGCCGGACGGTGGTGAGCGGCGGGGCGAAGAACTCCGACTCCGGGATGTCGTCGAAGCCGACCACCGCGACGTCCTGGGGCGTACGGACGCCCGCCTCCCGCAGCGCGCGCAACACCCCCAGTGCCATCTGGTCGTTGGCGACGAAGACGGCGGTCAGACCGCGGCCCACCCAGCCGGCCAGTTCCTGGCCCGCCCGGTAGCCCGACAGCGGACTCCAGTCCCCCCGCAGCGGCTGCGGCGGTTCGACGCCCGCCTCTTCGAGGGTGGCCCGCCAGCCGGCCGTACGGTCCGCCGCCTCCTGCCAGTCCTCGGGTCCGGCGAGGTGCCAGACCCTGCGGTGCCCCGCGGCGAGCAGATGGCCGGTGGCCAGCCGCGCGCCCAGTTCCTGGTCCACGTTGACGCTGGGGATCTCGGAACCGGAGCCGGTGCCGACGGCCACCACCGGGAAGGGGTGGCGGAGTTCGGCGAGGGCCGCGACCGCCGAGCGCTGCGGGGCGAGGGCGATCACCCCCTCCACACCGCCGTCGCTGAGGCGGTCGACGGCCTCGGAGAGGGTCTCCACGGTCAGTTCGCGCAAGCTGACCGTCGAGACGAGATACCCCTCGGCGCGGGCCGCCTCCTCCAGCGCGAACAGCGTGCTGGCGGGGCCGTAGAGCGTGGTGTTGGAGGCGACCACGCCCAGGGTCTGGGTGCGCCGGGTCACCAGGGCCCGTGCGGAGGAGTTGCGGCGGTAGCCCATCTCCTCGATCGCGCGCTGCACCCTGGCCCGGGTCTCGTGCTTCACGTTGGGGTGGTCCCCCAGGACGCGGGAGACGGTCTGGTGGGAGACACCGGCCTGGCGTGCCACGTCGGCCATGGTGGGCGGCCGGAGCTGCGAGTGGGTCACGGCCACACCTCCTCGGTGGTCGACGACGGACGGTTCGGTGGTGCTGACGGGTCCCGTGGTGCCGATAACTCGCCGGTTGTGGGCGAGTCCGGTGCGGTCGGCGGATGGTTCCGCGCCGTCGGCTTCACGCCGGGATTCCGGAAAGCCCCAGGTCGGCCGCTGGTAAGGCGAGTTGGAGCGCTGCCTGCACGACGCTCGTACCTCCTCGGATGCCCTGCGGCGTCGACTGGTGAATGCGGAGGTCATTGTGAGCGCTAACAATTCATGGCGGTCAAGAGGGCTGCGGCAGGCTCGTCGTCACGGTTCCATAACGCGGGGGCCCGTGCGGGGCGGTGGGCGGCGGGCCCGGGCACGGCGAAGCCCCCGGGCAAGGACCCCTGCCCGGGGGCTTCGACCTGCGGTGATGGCCGGTGGCGCGCCCTAGGAGCACCACCACAGGAACTGCTTGCACGTCTCCGAGGGGCTGGGTTCCGGAGCGGGGTCGTCCGCGGTCGGTTCGGCGGTCGGGGCGTCGGTCTCCTCGGGGTCGGCGGTGGGGTCCTGGGCCGAAGGGACCGGGGTCGCCGAGGCGTCGGAGGCCGAGCGATCCTTGGGCCGGTCCTCGTCCTCGGCGGCGTCCTCGTCCTCGGACTTCTCGGACTCGGAGGCCGACGGGGAGGCCGACTTGTCCGGCTTCTTCCCGTCCTTCCCGGCGTCGTCGGCGGTGCCGGAGCCCTCGCCGGCCCCCTCGGCGTCGCCGGCCGTGGCCGACGGGGAGACGTCGGAGACGTCGTCCACCACGGCCGCGCGGGGCTCCCGCGGCGGTGCCTCCATGCCGAGTTCGGCGAGGCTCAGCCCGCCCACGGCGAGCAGCAGACCGGCTCCGGCCAGCAGCACCCGCCGGCGTCGGCGGCGGTGCGCCGCGGCCTTGCGGTCACGGCGGCCGGCCCGCGCGCCCCGGCCACGGCCCTGGGACCGGGAGCGGGACCGGCGCCCACCGCCCGTGACCTCGGAGGCGTCGGGGGTGTCGGGCGAGTCGGAGGTGTCGGACTCGTCGAGGGCGTCGGCGCCCTCGGCCGCACCGCCCCGGTCGGCCCGCTCCGCCCGTGCGCCCCGGCCCCGGCCGCGGCCTCGGGCGCGGCGCCCGCCACGCGGCGCACCGAAGGCGCCGGGGGCCTCGGGGGCGTCGCCGGCATCACCCCCGGCCGGGCCGTCGTGTCCGTCCGCGGCCATGGCGTCCCGGGCCGCCGACGCGTCGGCGTGGGTCCGGCACTCTTCGGCCGACGCGCCGCACCCCGAGCAGGAGAGGGCGCCATTGAGGTGCCGTTGGCACGGGTGGCAGTAATCCATGACGCCGGAAGATTATGTTCCGCAGCGGTGACGTTCCCGGGTCGGCCCGTGAAGGTTGTGTAGGGGCCTGGTGTACCAGGCCTCCGGGGCGGGTACGGTCCGGATCATTTGCGCGCGATCCCGGCCATCGCCGCCATCGACGCGAAACCGTTGTGGGTTCGACCCATTGACACTCCGACCGGGTCGTCCTTACTGTCGCGACCAGCATTTCGAACGAGCGACGAAATTTCGAACAGACCACAGAGGACAGGGAGTACCGTGCGCATCACGGGAATCAGCACGCACGTGGTCGGGACGCCGTGGCGAAACCTGACCTACGTCCTGGTGCACACCGACGAGGGGCTCACCGGCGTCGGCGAGACCCGCATGCTGGGCCACACCGACGCGCTGCTCGGCTATCTGCACGAGGCGAAGACCAACCACATTCTCGGCTCCGACCCGTTCGCTGTCGAGGATCTGGTCAAGCGGATGAAGTACGGCGACTACGGCCGGGCCGGCGAGATCGTGATGTCGGGCATCGCCGTCATCGAGATGGCCTGCTGGGACATCAAGGGCAAGGCCCTCGGCGTCCCCGTCTGGCAGCTGCTCGGCGGCAAGGTCACCGACAAGGTCAAGGCGTACGCCAACGGCTGGTACACCACCGAGCGCACGCCGGAGGCGTACCACAAGGCGGCGCAGGGCGTCATGGAGCGCGGGTACAAGGCGCTCAAGATCGACCCCTTCGGCACCGGCCACTTCGAGCTGGACCACGAGCAGAGCCTGTACGCCGTCTCCCTGATCGAGGCCGTGCGCGACGCCATCGGGCCGGACGCCGAGCTGATGCTGGAGATGCACGGCCGGTTCTCGCCCTCGACGGCCGTGCGGCTCGCCAAGGACCTGGCGCCCTTCAAGCCCGCGTGGCTGGAGGAGCCGTGCCCGCCGGAGAACCTGAAGGCGCTGGAGAAGGTCGCCGCCAAGGTCGACATCCCGGTGGCCACGGGTGAGCGGATCCACGACCGGATCGAGTTCCGGGAGCTCTTCGAGAGCCAGGCCGTGGACATCATCCAGCCCGATGTCGGCCACATCGGCGGCATCTGGGAGACCCGCAAGCTGGCCGCGACCGCCGAGACCCACTACACGCTGGTCGCCCCGCACAACGTGGGCGGTCCGGTGCTCACCGCGGCCTCCCTCCAGGTCGGCTTCACCTCGCCGAACTTCAAGATCCTGGAGCACTTCAACGACTTCGCGGACGCGGAGATCAAGAAGGTCGTCTCGGGTGCCCCGGAGGTCGTGGACGGCTACTTCCACCTCTCCGACAAGCCCGGCCTCGGGGTCGAGCTGGACGTGGACGCGGCGGCGGAGTTCCCGCAGCAGCAGGCGCGCTTCGATCTGTGGGCCGAGGGCTGGGAGCAGCGCAAGCCCAAGGGGACCGCGTGAGCGCCTCGCCCGACGCGGCCGGCGCCGGCACCCCGGCGGCCGCGGTCGTGATCGAGGCGCCGGGCGAGCACCGGCTCGTCCCGCACGAGGCGCGGCAGCCGGCGGCCGGTGAGGCTCTGGTCCGGGTGCACGCCTCCGGGATCTGCGGCAGCGACCGCGAGGTCTTCCAGGGCAACCGGCCCGAGGGGTACGTCCGTTACCCGCTCGTGCCGGGCCACGAGTGGTCCGGTACGGTCACTGCCGTGGGTGACGGTGTTCCTTCAAGTCTTGTAGGGCGCAAGGTAGTTGGCGAGGGATTCCGCAACTGCCAGGTGTGCGACCGCTGCCATGCGGGCGAGACCACGCTGTGCTCGGCCGGGTACGAGGAGACCGGGTTCACCCAGCCCGGCGCGATGGCCACGACCCTCACCCTGCCCGCCCGTCTGCTGCACGTCCTGCCGGACGACGCGGATCTGACGGCGGCGGCACTCCTGGAGCCGGCCGCGTGCATCGCGGCCGCCGCGCTCAAGGCGAACGCCGTCCCGGGCGAGCGGGTCGCCGTGGTGGGCACCGGGACGCTCGGGATGTTCGCCGTTCAGTTCTTGAAGGCGGCGTCCCCGGCCGAGCTGCTCGTCGTGGGCACCCGGCCGGACCGGGCGGAGCTGTCGAAGCGCTTCGGCGCGACGGACTTCCGTACCAAGGACCAGGAGCTCCCGGGCGACTTCGACGTCGTCATCGAGACCGCCGGGTCCGCGGACGCGGCGCGTACGGCCGCCGCCCTGCTGCGGCGCGGCGGGCGGCTGGTCCTCACGGGCATCCCGGCGCCGGGCGCGGACGGGCTCGACCCGACGGACCTCGTCGTACGGCAGCTGGAGGTGCACACGGTGTTCGGCGCGGCGCCGGACGCCTGGGCACACACCGTGCGGGTCTTCGGGGCCGGACTGCTGGACCCGCTGCCGCTCGTCACGCACGAGCTGCCGCTGGCGGAGTTCCCGCGCGCCATCGAGCTGGTGGGGTCCGGTGACCCGACCGTCGGAAAGGTCCTGTTGCGGCCATGACACACCCCTGAGCCGTACGCCGGTACGGGGTACCTGACGACTTCGTACCGGCGTACACCCAAGAGCTTTGTGCACCAAGAGCCGCGAACCTCGTCCGAAATACCGAACCTGATCGCATCAGATCGCAGCAGAGGACAGCTTGTGACCGACACCACCGCTCCGGCGCCGCGCCGACCCGGCGAGCAGGCCCTCGCCGCGCTCGGACTGAACGCACCCGCCCTCGACCCTTCCGACGCCTCCCCGCACACCTTCCCCGAAGGCGGGCGCTGGCGCACCGAGGTGCCCTCCGTGGAGGGGCCCGAGGCGCTCGGCGTGGTCCTCAAGGAGGCCTCGCGGCTCGACGTACCGATCCACCGGATCAGCCAGGGCAGCGGTGTCTGGATGCTCACCGACGCCGAGATCACCGAGATGGTGGAGGCGACGGCCGAGCGCGACATCGAACTCTGCCTCTTCACCGGCCCGCGCGGCACCTGGGACATCGGCGGCTCCACCCGTACCGACTCCAAGGGCGCCGGTCTGCGGGCCCGCGGCCACGACGCGGTCGCCGGCTGTGTGGAGGACGCCGTACGCGCCACCGAGCTGGGCGTGAAGTGCCTGCTCGTCGCCGACGAGGGCGTGCTGTGGACCCTGCACAGGGCCCGCGTGGAGGGCATCCTGCCCGCCGACACGACCTTCAAGGTCTCGGCGCTGATCGGACCGGTCAACCCGACCGCGTACGCCGTGTACGAGAACCTCGGCGGCGACTCGATCAACGTGCCCAGCGACCTCACGCTCGACCACCTCACGGAGATCCGGCGGGTGTCCGGGGCTCCCATGGACATGTACATCGAGGCGCCCGACGACCTCGGCGGCTATGTGCGGATGTACGAGGTCGCCGAGCTGATCCGGCGCGGCGCGCCGATCTATCTGAAGTTCGGCCTGTCGAAGGCCCCCGGGATCTACCCCTACGGGCACCACATGCGGGACCTCACGCTGTCCACGGCCAAGGAACGCGTCCGGCGCGGCCGGCTGGCCCTGGACCTGCTCGCGCGGCACGGGGCGGACGGCGACATGGCGCCGCTCGGCACGCGGCTGCCGGGCGCTTTGAAGCGGTTCGGAACACCCGCGTAACACGCCCGCATAACGTTCCGGACAACTGACTTCACAGACCAACACACGGTCACACAGAATCCCCCACATCTTCTCTGGCGTCCTTTCGGCTCATGAAGCGCCGTTCCCGCCAGAACGTTCCAGGCCTTCAAGACATCAAGGATGATGATCATGCGCACTCGCCGAGCCGCACTCGCCGCCATAGCCTCCGCGGCCTCCCTCGCCCTGACTCTGTCCGCCTGTGGCCAGAGCGGGGAGGGCGGCAGCGAGGAGAAGTCCTCGGGCGGCACCAAGGGCGCCACCATCGGTATCGCGATGCCGACCAAGTCCTCCGAGCGCTGGATCTCCGACGGCAAGAACGTCGTCGAGAACCTGGAGGCCAAGGGCTACAAGACGCAGCTGGTCTACGGCGAGGACCAGCCCGAGACCCAGGTCTCGCAGATCGAGACCCTGATCTCCCAGAACGTCAAGGCATTGATCATCGCGGCGATCGACAACAAGTCGCTCGAAAACGTGCTCCAGCAGGCCAAGGAAGCGAACATCCCGGTCATCTCCTACGACCGGCTGATCCTCGGCAGCGAGAACGTCGACTACTACGCCTCCTTCGACAACACCAAGGTCGGCGAGCTCCAGGCCAACTACATCGTCGAGAAGCTGGGCCTCGCGGACGGCTCCAAGAAGGGCCCCTTCAACATAGAGCTGTTCGCCGGCTCCAACGACGACAACAACACCAAGTACTTCTTCAACGGCGCGATGAGCGTGCTCCAGCCGTACATCGACGACAAGAAGCTCGTCGTCCAGTCCCAGCAGACCAAGCTCACCCAGGTCACCACCCTGCGCTGGGACGGCGCCACCGCCCAGGGCCGCATGGACGACATCCTCACCGCCTCGTACAAGACCGAGAAGGTCGACGCGGTGCTCTCGCCGTACGACGGCATCTCCATCGGCATCCTGTCGGCACTGAAGTCCGACGGCTACGGCACCAAGAGCAAGCCGCTGCCGGTCCTCACCGGCCAGGACGCCGAGCTGGCCTCGGTGAAGTCGATCATCGCGGGCGACCAGACGCAGACCGTCTACAAGGACCTGCGTGAGCTGGCCAAGGTCACCTCGAACATGGTCGACGCCGTGCTGAACGACAAGAAGGTCGAGACCAACGACACCAAGACGTACGACAACGGCGCGAAGGTCGTCCCGGCCTACCTGCTGGAGCCGGTGAGCGTCGACAAGGCCAACTACGAGAAGGTCCTCGTCGACGGCGGCTACTACACGGCCGACCAGCTCAAGTAAGCGTCAACCCTCACGGATTGGAAGGCACGACCATGGCGGGACCCGTCCTGGAAATGCGCTCGATCGTCAAGACCTTTCCTGGTGTCAAAGCGCTGTCGGACGTCACACTGACCGTCCGTCAGGGCGAGGTCCACGCCATCTGCGGTGAGAACGGCGCCGGAAAGTCGACCTTGATGAAGGTGCTCTCCGGCGTCCATCCGCACGGCAGCTACACGGGCGACATCCTCTTCGAGGGTGCGGCCTGCGAGTTCAAGGACATCCGGGCCAGCGAGCACCGCGGCATCGTCATCATCCACCAGGAGCTGGCGCTGGTGCCGTTCCTGTCGCTCGCGGAGAACATCTTCCTCGGCAACGAGCACGCCACGCGCGGAGTCATCAACTGGAACGACACCCTGCGGCACGCCAGTGAACTGCTGCGCCGGGTGGGTCTCGACGACCACCCGGAGACCCGCGTCGCCGACATCGGCGTGGGCAAGCAGCAGCTCGTGGAGATCGCCAAGGCGCTGTCGAAGAAGGTGAAACTGCTCATCCTCGATGAGCCGACCGCGGCGCTGAACGACGAGGACAGCGGCAAACTCCTCGATCTGATCCTGGAGTTGAAGAACCAGGGCATCACCTCGATCATCATCTCCCACAAGCTCAACGAGATCCGGAAGGTCGCCGACTCGGTGACGATCATCCGCGACGGGAAGTCGATCGAGACCCTCGACGTGAAGGCCGCAGAGACCACCGAGGACCGGATCATCTCCGGCATGGTCGGCCGCGACCTCGACCACCGCTTCCCCGAGCGCACCCCGCACGAGCCGGAAGCGGGCTCGGCGCCGGCCCTGGAGATCCGCGGCTGGACCGTGAACCACCCGATCGACCAGCAGCGCAAGGTCGTCGACGATGTGTCGATCGACGTCAGGCGCGGGGAGATCGTCGGTATCGCGGGCCTGATGGGCGCCGGCCGCACCGAACTCGCGATGAGCGTCTTCGGGCGGACCTACGGCCAGTACGCGGGCGGCACGGTCCTCAAGGACGGCACGGAGATCCGTACCAAGTCGGTCGCCGAGGCGATCGGACACGGCATCGCGTACGTCACCGAGGACCGCAAGCACTACGGCCTCAACCTCATCGACACCATCAACCGGAACATCTCGCTGACCGCCCTGAACAAGGTCTCCCGGCGCGGTGTGGTCGACGAGCACGAGGAGCGGCAGGTCGCCGAGCGGTACCGCAAGTCCATGAACATCAAGGCGCCGACGGTGTTCGAGCCTGTGGGCAAACTGTCCGGCGGCAACCAGCAGAAGGTCGTCCTCAGCAAGTGGATCTTCACGGGTCCCGATGTGCTGATCCTGGACGAGCCGACCCGCGGTATCGACGTCGGCGCCAAGTACGAGATCTACACGGTCATCGACAAGCTGGCCGCTGAGGGCAAGGCGGTCGTCTTCATCTCCTCCGAGCTGCCGGAACTGCTCGGGATGTGCGACCGCATCTACACGATGGCCGCAGGGCGGCTGACCGGCGAGTTCCCGCGTGCCGAGGCCACGCAGGAATCGCTGATGCGTCAGATGACGAAGGACAAAGAGGTAACCCGATGAGCACGGATGTGACCGCCAAGAGCCCGGCCCCCGCGCCGCCCGGCAAGAGCGGAGGTGCGGCGGGCGGAGGTCTGCTCCGGCTGATGCTGGACGGCATGCAGCGCAACATGCGGCAGTACGGCATGCTGATCGCGCTCGGCCTGATCGTGGCGTTCTTCGCCGTGATGACCGACGGCGACTCGCTGCTGCCGCGCAACGTCTCCAACCTGGTGCTGCAGAACAGCTATGTCCTGGTCCTCGCGATCGGCATGATGCTGGTCATCGTCGCGGGCCATATCGACCTGTCGGTCGGCTCGTTGACCGCGTTCGTCGGCGCCCTCGCGGCCGTACTGACCGTGCAGTACGACATCGCGTGGCCCGTCGCCCTGGTTCTCTGCCTCCTCGCGGGCGCGGTGGCGGGCGCGATCCAAGGTTTCTTCATCGCGTATCTCGGCATACCGTCGTTCATCGTCACCCTCGCCGGGATGCTGACCTTCCGCGGTGTGACGGAGATCCTCCTGGAGGGGCAGACCCTCGGTCCCTTCCCGGAGGGGCTCAACAAGATGGGCAACGGCTTCCTCCCGGCGGTCGGCCCGGAGACCAACTACCACAACCTCACCCTGCTGCTCGGCCTCGTCCTGATCACCTTCATCGTGATCCAGGAGGTCCGGGGCCGGAAGCGCCAGCAGGAGTTCTCGCTCGACCAGCTGCCGACCAACCTCTTCATGCTGAAGCTCCTCGCGATCGTCGCCGCCCTGACGGTCGTCACCCTGCTGCTCGCCAGCTACAACGGCGCGCCCATCGTGCTGATCATCCTCGGCCTGCTGGTGGTCGGTTACGGCTACGTCATGC
Organism: Streptomyces sp. NPDC107538; assembly: GCF_055657445.1. NCBI lineage: Bacteria > Bacillati > Actinomycetota > Actinomycetes > Kitasatosporales > Streptomycetaceae > Streptomyces > Streptomyces sp. NPDC107538. Next base: position 294,450 of record NZ_JBVKAY010000004.1, read on the forward strand.
GCAACTCCGTCTTCGGGCGGCACATCTACGCGATCGGCGGCAACCTGCCGGCGGCCAAGCTGTCCGGCGTCAAGGACAAGCGGGTCACGTTCTACGTCTTCCTGAACATGGGCGTGCTCGCGGCCCTGGCGGGTCTGGTGGTCGCCGGCCGGCTCGACGCGGCCGGACCGAAGGCGGGTCTGAACTACGAACTGGAGGCGATCGCCTCCGCGTTCATCGGTGGCGCGTCCATGAGCGGCGGTGTCGGTACCGTCCTCGGCGCGATCATCGGCGGCCTCGTCCTCGGTGTGCTGAACAACGGCATGAACCTCCTCGGCGTCGGCTCCGACTGGAAGCAGGTCATCAAGGGCCTCGCCCTGCTGGCGGCCGTCGGGTTCGACGTGTGGAACAAGCGCAAGTCCGGTTCGTAGGAGAGCACTTCGAGTGTCGTCGGGTCCCGCGTGCCACGAGCCCGCGGGGCCCGACGGCTTTTCCCGAGAGGAGGCAGACCGGTGCAGGAACTCTTCGGCAAGCTCGCCGACGGCACCGAGGTCCACCGCTGGTCGCTGGAGAACGGCGGCACCCGGCTGAAGGTCCTGTCGTACGGCGGGATCGTGCAGTCCCTGGAGATCCCGGACCGCGACGGCCGGTACGCCAATGTGTCGCTGGGCTTCGACACCCTCGACGAGTACGTCGCCGGCTCGCCCTACTTCGGCGCGCTGATCGGCCGCTACGGCAACCGGATCGGCGCGGGCCGCTTCACCCTGGACGGCTCGGTGCACCGGCTGCCGCTCAACGACGGCGAGAACAGCCTGCACGGCGGTACGAGCGGCTTCGACCGGGCCGTGTGGGACGTCGAGCCGTTCACCGACGGCCCGGACGTCGGCCTGCTGCTCTCCCGCACCAGTCCCGACGGCGAGATGGGCTACCCCGGCACGCTGAGCGTCCGGGTCCGCTACACGCTCACCGGGCGGGGCGCGTGGCGGATCGACTACGAGGCGACCACGGACCGGACCACGGTCGTCAACCTCACCAACCATGTGTACTGGAACCTCGCCGGCGAGGGCAGCGGCCCGGTCCACGGCCATGAGCTGACGATCGCCGCGGGCCGCTACACCCCGGTCGGCCCGGGCCTGATCCCCACCGGGGAACCGGCCGACGTCACGGGCACCCCCTTCGACTTCCGGGCGGGCAAGACGGTCGGCGCGGACCTCCGAGCGGCCGATCCGCAGCTGCTGCACGCCAAGGGGTTCGACCACAACTGGGCGCTGGACAAGGGCGTCACGGACGGGCCGGAGTGGGCCGCGACCCTGGTGGACCCGGCGTCCGGGCGCACGCTGAAGATCTCCACGACCGAGCCGGGGCTGCAGTTCTACTCCGGGAACTTCCTGGACGGCACACTCGTAGGAACCTCCGGGAGGAGCTACCGGCAGGGGGACGCGCTGTGCCTGGAGACCCAGCACTTCCCCGACTCGCCGAACCAGCCGTCGTACCCGTCGACGGTGCTGCGGCCCGGCGAGACCTACCGGTCGGTCACCGTGCATACATTCGAGTGAAGTACTATCTTCACAGCGCGCTCACAATTTCCCACGGAATCCTCAGTGGTTGAACAGCGCCATCCCAGCATGCGTATGTAAGGGCGGCCCGTGCTCCCCCGCACGGGCCGCCCTTAGTCGTCGGACCCGGTCGTCCCCAGCGGGTCCGCCCCCTACGGAGGTTCCATGGCCGACAACGTCACCTCGTTGTTCCGCAGCACCGCGGCACACAGCCCGTCTATGGCGGCGCTGACGCGCGAAGGCGGCGACGGGGTGGGTCCGGTGGACTTCTGTATCCCGTGCAACCCCTACTTCCCCACCCCCGCCATGTTCGACGACATGGCGGGCAAGCTGCGCGACATCATCACGTACTACCCGAGCAGCGCCGACACCATCACGGCCGAGCTGTGCAATCTGCTCCAACTCCCGCCGCAGTGCGTGGCGATGGGCAACGGCTCGACCGAACTCATCACCTGGCTCGACCACTTGATGGTCCGTGAGTCCCTCGCCGTCCCCGTCCCCACCTTCGGCCGCTGGACCGACCAGCCGATGGAGACCGGCAAGCGGGTCGACATGTACCCGCTGCAGGAGTCCAGCGGCTTCGCCCTGGACCTCGCGCAGTACGCCGAGTTCATCCGCGCCCGCGGCACCCGGGTCGCCGTCATCTGCAACCCGAACAACCCCGACGGCGGCTTCCTGCACCGGCACGCGCTGGTGCAGTTCATGGACGCGATGGCCGACCTGGACCTGATCGTCATCGACGAGTCGTTCCTGGAGTTCGCCGACGCCGAGTCCGAACCGTCCACGGTCCAGGACGCCGTCATGCGGCCCAACGTGGTCGTGCTGCGCAGCCTCGGCAAGAACTTCGGGCTGCACGGCATCCGCTTCGGCTACCTGGTCGCCAACCCGGCGCTCGCCGGCAAGGTCCGCGGGATGCTGCCGAAGTGGAACCTCAACTCCTTCGCCGAGCACGTGGTGTTCATGCTGAAGAACCACGGCGCCGAGTACATGGAGAGCCTGCACCAGGTCCGCCGCGACCGCCTCGACATGGCCCGCCAGCTCTCCGCCCTCCCCGGGCTGACGGTCTACCCGTCCCAGGGGAACTTCCTCTTCGTGCGCCTGCCCGTGGGCGCCGAGGGCACCGTGGTCCGCGACCGGCTGCTCACCGAGCACCGGGTCCTGGTCCGCGAGTGCGGCAACAAGGTCGGCTCGTCCAGTCGCTTCCTGCGACTCGTGGTCCGGCCCCAGGTGGACGTCCGTCGCCTGGTGTCCGGTCTGGAGTCGGTTCTCTACGGGTCCAGGAGGGGAGCCGCCGTACCCGAGCTGGGCACCGGGACCAGCTACAGCTCGGGTACGGCGGCCGTGGACCGGCTGATGGGCGAGACCAGCGGCACCGGGATGCACAACCTCGCCGCGCAGGCCATGAGCATGCCGGCCCCGGCGCCCGCGTCCTCCATGCAGTTCGCGTCCCCGGCGCCCGCACCCGTGCCCGCCGCCGCGTCCATGCAGACGTCGATGCAGCCGCCCATGCAGTCGTCGATGCAGTCCATGCAGCCGTCGATGCAGTCGTCGATGCAGTTCCCGTCCCCGGCTCCCGCGCCGGCCCCGATGCCGATGCCGGTCCCCGCGCCCGCCCCGATGCCCGCCGCACCGGCCGCCGCCATGCCGGCCCCCGGCCTCCAGCCCGTCTCCCAGACCGGCATGCCCGGCCTCGCGGCCGCGGCCCAGGGCGGGCGCCGCGCCAACGGTGCGGCCCAGGGCCTCACCGCCGCGCAGGTGCGCGGCCGTACCCAGCCGGAGCCGCTGGAGGAGCCGCAGGGGTGGCCGGCGGCGGGGGCGGTGTACAACCAGGTGGGGTGAGGCCCGGGGTTTCCCCGGCCGACCTCCCCGACCTCCCCGAGCTCGCCGATCTCGCCGAGCTCCCCGAGCTCATGAGGCGACGCCCCCAACAGCCCTGGTACGGGCCGCTGTTGGGGGCGTCGCCTTGTCACGGACCCCGTGGTCAGTTTCTGGTACAGCTTGTTGCGGCCCGGCCGTACAGGGTGTCGTTGCCGGAGTCGCCGTACAGGCCGTTGGAGTTGGCGCCGCCGCTGAGGGTGTCCTGGTCGGCGCCGCCGTGGCAGTTGTAGACGCAGCCGGTCATGGTGAGTGTGGTGACGGCTCTGCGTCTGGACATGGCGAGGTACCTCTTCGCGGGGCGGTGGGATGAGTACCCGTTACGACACGGCTCCGGAAGCAGGGGTTGTACGGAAGTACCCTCCCGAACACGCACAGGGCCTGTTTCATCCGGCGTATCCCCGCAGAAGCCCCGGAGTTCACTCCTCGGCCACCCTCCGTATCCGGCCGTCCCGGATCCAGTGAACGACAGCCGCGCCGATTCCGTACGTCCTGTCGCGGGTGGGACACCCCGGCCGCGCCCGACCCGTTCGACTGGAGAGCCGGAAGTGGGTGGACGGACCGTGCGTCACAAGGCCCGGATGAAGCGCGAGGCCCGGACGAAGCGCGAGGCCCGGAGCGGCGGCAAGGTTCGAAGAAGCCGCAGGCTTCGGACCTTGGTGGCGGCCGCGGCCGCGCTGGGGCTCGCGGCAGCGCTGTCCGCCTGCGGCGGCGACGCGGACGCGGAGTCGGCGAGGGTCTCCCTGACGGTCATCGCGACCAACTACGGCGACAGCGTCCGCAAGAACTCCGAGGGCTACTGGGACCGGGTCGTCCTGGCGTTCGGCGCGAAACACCCGGGCATCGACGTGGACGTGCGGATCTACACCCCGAACGAGGCGGACGCGAAGATCGCCGAAATGGTCGAGCGGGGCGAGGCACCCGACATCGTGCAGACGGACAGCTACTCCGAATACGCCGCGCGGGACCTCCTCTACAGCGCCGACGAGGTGCTGTCGGTCCCGGTCCAGGCCCACTTCGTCCAGGGCCTCGCGAACGCCGGAGAGATGGACCGCGCGCAGTACGGCCTGCCGTTCACCGCGAGCACCCGGCTGCTCTACTACAACAAGGACCTGTTCGCACGGGCGGGCGTGCAGCCGCCGACGTCCTGGGACGAACTCCTCGCGGACGCAAGGGCGTTGAAGGCACAGGGGGTGAAGTACCCGATCGCCGTGCCGCTCGGCCCGGAGGAGGCGGAGGCCGAGACGCTGATGTGGCTGCTGGCCGGAGACGGCGGCTACACCGACTCCTCGAACCGTTACGACATCGCCTCCGCCGCCAATGTGTCGACGCTGACCTGGCTGCGGGACGACCTGATCGGCGGGGGTCTGACCGGCCCGGTCGCACCCGGTGAGCTGAACCGGGGCGAGGCCGTCGCCGCCTTCCTCACCGGTGACGCGGCCATGCTCAACGGCCCGCTGTCGCTGACCCGCCAGATCGAGGACTCCTCCGCGTCCGTGCCCTACGGCGCCGTGCCGCTGCCGAGCCATGACGGCGAGCAGACCCCCACGATGGGCACCGCGGACTGGGTCGTCGCCTTCCGCAACGACGACCACCGCACCGCCATCGGCCAGTTCCTCGACGTCCTCTACTCCGACAAGTACGTGATCGAGCACGCCGCCCAGTACGAGCTGCTCCCCGTCACCACGACCGCCGCCCACGACATGCGCGCCGACAAGAGCCACAAGCCCCTGTGGGACGGCCTCGACACCCTCCCGAACCTGCGCCTCTACCCGGTCGCGGAGACCAACTGGGTCGAGGTGAAGGCCGAGATCCGCAAGCGGATCGGCAAGGCGGTGGCCCCGGAGGGGGATCCGCGGGAGGAGCTGGAGTCGATCGCGAAGGTGGCGGAGTAGAAACTTGACGGGCCGTCACTTTGCCGAACTGACAGCTGACGGACAGAGTCCACTCCTACGGTGCCGTGTCCATGACAGACACTTCAGTGCCCCCCGAGGCAACAGAGGCGACAGAGACGGCAGAGGCGACGGTGGTGGCGACTTCGGCCACCTCGGCGACATCGGCATCCCGTGTCGGCCGCCGGATCGTACTGCTCGCCACCGGCGCGACGGCCGCCACGCTGGCCGTCGGCGCCGCCGCCACGCCTGAAGCCCCCACACCCGGGGCGGCCGACACGGGGAACACCGTCCCCGTGGCCGCCGCGGCCGTCTGCACCCTCACGAAGGAGATGACCGAAGGCCCCTACTACCTCGACGGACAACTGGTCCGCGCCGACATCAGAGAGGACAAGACCGGCTTCCCGCTGGTGCTCACCCTCACGGTCGTGGACGACGACACCTGCGCCCCGCTCGCGAACGCCCTGGTGGAGATCTGGCACTGCGACGCGCTCGGCGAGTACTCCGGCTTCGTCGGCAACAACGGCCACGACGAGCCCGACAACGGTACGTTCCTGCGCGGCGCCGTCCTGTCGAACTCCAGCGGCGTCGCGAAGATCACGACGGTCTACCCCGGCTGGTACCGGGGCCGCTGCATCCACATCCACCTCAAGGTCCACACGGACGTCACGCTCACCTCCGACGGCTCGTTCGAGGGCGGCCAGGAACTCCACACCGGCCAGCTCTTCTTCGACGAGACCGTCACGGCCCGGGTCGCGGCCCTCTCCCCGTACTCGGCGAACACGGTCACCCGCACCACCCTCGCCCAGGACTCCATCTACGACGAGGGAGGCGCCGCGTCCGGCCTCCTCACCCTGACGGCCCTGGGCACGTCCCCGACGGCCGGGTACGCGGGGGCGCTGACGGTGGGGGTGGAGTCCAGCTGAGCTGAACCGACCGGCCCACCGCACAGACACGGCGCCGGCTCCCTCCCAGACCGTGCGGGAGGGGGGCGGCGCTGCTCGGCAGTGCTGTCGGTCCGGGGGCGCTGCGGCCGATCGCCGGACGTAACCGGACGTAAACCGATCAACCGAAGCCGGGCGAATACGATCGCGAACCGATCGAATTCACAAGCTTCCGACCAGGCACAATGCCCTCTCGATCCCCTGGGTACTCATGAGGCGAGCACGGCTAGCTTGGGCGAGGTGCGGCAGTTCACCTTTGACGCCCAGCGACCGCGCCCACACCCATCGACCGTTCCTAGAGACTGAGCGGGAGTGAGTCCTGTTGCCAGTTCTCATGCTCGGCCGAACGCCCCGGACGGTGTTGGGCGTTCTGGTTGCCCGCGTTCGCTCCGCGTCCGGGCGGCACGGATCGTGTCCGTGGTCCGGGGATGCGGGGGCGGGGTCCCTCACGCCCGAGGACGCCTGGTTCGGCCTGGACGGTCCGATGCCCCACCGCATCACTCCGGTGCGGTGGGGGCGGTGCCGTCCGTCGCCGGATCGGGTGTCCCTGGGCGCGCCTTCCGATCGCCACGGCAGCAGCATCGTGGCGAGTGGTCCTACGTGTCGTGGTGGTGAGGGGCTTCTGCCAGTGCTGGGCGCCCCACTTCGAGGTGTAGGCCGGATCGACGGCGATGACCGCGATCCCCGTCTGATCCGCCATCGACGCCAGCCGGGCGCGGAGCTTGCCGGTGGGCATACCGGAAACAAGCTGCCGGAACCGCTTACGGCGGCCGTGCTTCTCCCGGGTCTTCTCCCCGGCGAAGTCCAGGTCCTCCACCGCGACCGCCTTGACGCCGCACGCTCTGGCCCAGTGCAGGAGGCGGGTGAGGGCGTGGCGGACCTGGGCGTCACGGTGTTCGGCGGTGCCGGTCAGGTCGTAGGAGAAGCGGCGCGGGCTGCCGGTCGGGTTGCCGTGAGTGTCCAGGTGCCAGGCGGCAAGGTGATCGGCGTTCATGTCGACGCCGATCACACCGTGCGCGAGCGCGGCCTCGATCGGGAGGGTGGGGGTGGGCGGGATCTGCCAGGACGCGGTCGCATACCAGCGGTTGCGGCCGGTGTCGTGGTGGATGCGGTAGGCGACGGCCCGGTCGGCCGCGACGCGGTCCGCCCACTCGCCGCCCCGGTGCGCGAACACGACCCTGCAGGCCAGGTCGTAGCGGCCGTGCGGGGCATTCGCCAGATACGCCAGCGGGACGGGGAGTTTGATGCTCACCTCGCCATCGGGGCTGATGCGGATGGTCTCGTTGCCGTAGCGCTTGCCGGATTCCCCGTCCGCCTGGCAGAACCAGCGCTCCGCCTCCCAACGCCCCCGCCACGCGGACTCCGTCAGCCCGGCCGCCTCCAGGTGGTGGCGGGTACGGGCCAGACGCTTGCCGCCACGCACCACATGCACGATGCCCGCCTCACGGTCGGCCCGCGCGGCGGTCAGCCGGTCTTCCAGCACCCGCAGGCGCCGCGACTTGGCATGCCATTCCTGCGCGGACCGGTAACCCCCGGGTGCGTTCCTCGTCCCCTTCTGCCCGACCGGCAGCGACAGTCGGTCCTCGATGGTGCGGACGCCGGCTTCCAGGTTCTGGATGTGCGCCAGCTGGCACCGGCGGGCCAGCGCCCACTGGTCGTGCGTGGCTTTGGTGATACTGCCCGCCCACCGCGACGACGACAGCGGCGTCAGCTCCCGCTTACGCACCGCCCACAACTCGCCGGAGTGGTCCACGCCGTCCCGGCAGCGCACCTTGAGGTCCTTCGCCGCCAGCGACCCCAGATGCGCACCCACCAGACGCAGCACCTCCTCATCGCCCGGCGTCAGGTGCTTGAGGCGGGTCCGGACAGCCACACCGCTGGGGCCGGACGCGACGAACGGCGCCACCGCACTCCGCAGCTCACCCATTCCCGTCACCCCCGTCCGGCCCCACCCGAAGAACCCTGTCGCCATGGACAACGAGCACCTCCCATGAAGGTCACGCATTCGATGAGAGAACGTCAGTTCCCGGGCTAGAACCGGCCCCACGACCGAGGCACGCGACACGCCACCGAACTCCAGCACTCACTCCCACTCACCAGAACGTTCTTGAACACACTCCAGCGACAGCAGCTCCAAACCCCCCATCGAGCGGAGGCGACCGTGATGCCGGGCGGGAAGACCGAGAGCGAGGCCGGAGCGACCGGCGGTACAGGTGGCGACGACGCCCCCGGCCCCACCCCCGAAACGCTCTTGCTGAAACGCCACTTCACAGGCGAGAACCTCCCCCAGGTACGCGCCCAGGTGGAGGACACGGCGGCAGCGGCGGGGCTCGGCGGGGTCCGCCTCGGCGAGTTCACGCTCGCGGTGAGCGAGATCGCCGCGAACGCCGTCGAACACGCCGGCGGCCAGGGCCGCCTCGAACTCCGCCGCCTCCCCCACGAACTCGAATGCCGCATCACCGACAACGGCCCCGGCTTCACCCCCACCATCCCCGACCTCCTCCCCGGCCTCACCGACACCTCCCCCGGCCGCGGCCTCTGGCTCGCCCACCTGGTCACGGACCGCCTCACGGTGACGTCGGACCTGCGGGGGGAGGGGGCGGGGGCGGAGGTGACGTTGGCGATGCGGTTGGGGTGAGGAGCGGCAGCAGCTTCGACGCCGCGGCCGCTGGGCTAGAGGAGCCGCCGCTGGTCTAGAGGAGCCGCCACTCCCAGCACCACGGCTCCCAGTGCCCGTCCAGCCCCTCCACGCGTCCGGCCGCACGCCTGACGACCACACACCGCCCCTGGCGGTGCACCTCATCCCCGGGAAGAAGCAGCAGGGGCCGCGCCAACTCATACACGGCATCCGGATCGAACCGCAGCCCGTTCAACAGCAACGCCCTGCCCACCACCACCGGTTCGCCTTCCAGCCTCATGCGCCCATGATGCGTGCCGACCACCGGAGCGTGACAGGATCGGCAGATGGTGCTCACAGGTGAGTTCTTCCTGGCCGCGGACGATGCGTCCGCGGCGCGGGTGGGCCCGCGCGAGAAGCACGCCTTTCCGGCCGTGTCATGTGACGGCATCTATCCGGATGACGCGGTTCTCAGCTGGGAGACCCTGCTGACGGGCGCGCCGGCGAGCCCGCTCCGAGACGTGATGCCCATGACCAACGACGGCTTCACCGTCTTCGCTGTCCCGGAACCTCTGTGCGCGGCTCTGGCGGGCGCGGAAAGGGATCGACTCCGTACGGCAGCCATGGCGTGGGCCGCCAGTGCCTCCGAGCCGGACCATGAGATCTCACCGGCCAGAGCGGTGGCCCTCCTCGAGCGCCTGTCCGCTCTGGCCAACAGCCGGGCAGAGGAAGCCTTGAGCCTGTACTGCTGGTACTTCGCTCCCTGACCCCACCACCACGTTCCTGCACACGCCCCGGATCGGCGCTAGACCAGCCACTTCCCGTCGCGCATCAGGGTCCGTCCGGCCATCTCGGGGACCGTTCCCCACGCCTGGAGCACCTGCAAGGTGACCTGGAAGAAGACGTACGAGGGGTGGTCCTCGCGGGGGTCCCAGCCGTCCTTGGCGGCGAAGGCGTCGCCCACCTCGGCCGGAAGCTCCTCGCGGGTCAGCATCCGCGCCGTCCCGTGGGCCAGGACCACGTCCCGGGTATGCCCGAAGGAGAGCCGGACCCGGCCCGACGCACACAGGTTGCGCCCCGTCGGATTGGTGTCGCGCGTGGCCAGCCACACCGCTTCCCCATCCCACCAGAAGGCCAGCGGAACAAGACACGGCTCCCCACCGGCATCCGCCGTGGCGACCCATACGTCCTTGTCCCGCCCCAGCCGATCGAGCGCCTCACGCTTACGCCGCTCAGGACTGCGGGGCCCACTGGGCTGAGAGTCAACTACCGTCATGCGGCGAGGCTATGACCTGCGCCGCCCGGTCACATCGGGCGTCGGAACTAGGTCGCGAGACGGAGAGACGTTCTCGGACCGGGCACGCTTGAACGGGTCCCACGACGCGACACCTACGATCCGTGCCATGGGAAACGTCGACTCCGCACCACTCATACGCGCCTGCTGGCTCTCATGGCTCGCGGTCGAGACCGTCGATCAGGCAGAGGTGGTGAAGGCCCTCGGCTTGGCCGATGTGCGGGAGACCACGTGGGCTGACGGCGTGGAACTCATCGACGAGGTGGCCCACGAAGAGGAGGAGCCGTTCTCGACTGTGGTCGTCGTCCCGCCCATGCAGGGGTGGACCCTGGTCGTCGGACCGTACTTCGGTCTGCCCTATCCGCAGCAGACCGCGCATCTGACCGACCTGTGCCGTGAGTTGAGCGCGCGCTTCGGCAAAGCCCAACTCTTCTTCCACAGCGAGCAGAACGACGGAGAGGCATGGCTGATCGCGGAGCGCGGGCGGATCCTCAGACGTTGGATCAGCGAGTCTCCGACGCTCGCCCTGGGCGAACCCTTCGGAGTCGAGCGACGACTCCTCGACGCCTACGGCATCCCGGGCAGGCCCGAGGACCTCGACCCGAGCAGCGACCTCGCCAGTGATTGGGCCGCGACGTGGGGAGACTGTTGGGCAACGACGGTCGCGGAGGAATGCAGCATCGACCCCACCACAACGGCCGCCGATGCGGGCTCACCGACCAACATGCTGGTGGCCGTCGCTCCGGCCTTCGAGTAGGCGTACTTACCGCCGCGAGGCTTGGACTGAGGCCCGCGGCTTTCGCCTACGGCCGATGGTAGGCAGCACGATCGGTTCCGGGTGCCGGGCTCCGGGACAGGTCCACGTAGCACGGATAGTCGGGGTCACCCACCTCCATGAGCACGAACAGATCGACATGGTGGTTGGCGAAGCGGTGGAAGTACTGCAAGAAAAGCTCCAGTTCCTCGCTGGAGAGGACTTCGTCGTGTCGGTCGTTTCGCACACCTCACCCTACGGCTGACCTGGGCTTGCGGTGCACGGGAGCCGCCGAATACCCAGACCTGCGCGGCACGACGAGCGTATGGCTCAGCAGCGTGGAGGCACGGGCCGCGGCGCCGACCTCGTCGACCAAGTGCCCGAGGGCGTCCTCGCCCTGCCCTCCAACCATCGCGGCCAGTACCTGTGCGCCCGACTCGGCCACGAGTACGCGGGCCCTACCGCAAGACGTACGACGGCCCGGGGTACAACCTGCTGCTCCTGCATGTGGCGGCAAAGTCCGACTGGTGGCTGTCAGCTCCTGCCGGCAACCGGTAACCGGTGACCGGCGAACGGGAGGCCGAGAGATCGCCGCGTCAGGCCTCTCCGGACGACTGCTCGGACGGCCAGTCGGCCAGGCGGGCGCGGGCCTCCTCGGCGATGACCGGCCAGGGGTCGTCGAGCAAGCGTGTCACCGCCGAGCGTGGTGTGTGGCGGTGGCCGGCGACGGTTCTGCGTACGGCGTCGTGGGGGTCGTCGACCAGGCGTTCCAGTAGTTCGGGTGGGCAGCGGCGTGTGCCGGCCACGCGGTCTCGGACTCGCCAGTCCGGGTCCTTGATCAGGGCGGCGAGGATCTCCGACGGCGCCGTTCTGTTGTGCGCGGCCCAGACACGCATGTCGGGATGGTCGCGGACCAGCTCCCACCAGACGGGCAGCGGCATGGACGCATGCGCCGAGCGGTTGTACTCCGCCGGGTCCTCGCTCTGCCTCAGCCGGATGAACTCCTCCACGGAGGTGATCTCGGGGAAACGGTCTGTCATGGCAGCAAGTAAGCCACGGTGTCCCGTGCAGACGTCAAGCCTGTCCGATGGCTTGCTCTCGGCATCGCCAGAGGTCGCATCGTTCGTCATGTGATCTGCCACAAGGGCGCTGCGTACCGTTCTGGGTGTGTGGTGATGAGGAGTTGGCGGAGATTCTCGCGTTGGGAGCCGGGAGCCGTTCGTGGTCGATTTCAGAGCGGCCGCAGATGCGCCGACTGTGCGCTTCGGCCTCGTCCAGGGTGGCCGTTGTCATGAGGGCGCGGGTACGTCAGGATCATCGCCCGGCCCGCGCAGCGCGGCGGCGGCGAGGCCTTCGAGGGCTTCGCGGGGGACTTCGCCTCCGCTCACCAGGCGGTCGAAGATCAGTCCGTCGATGCAGCTCAGCAGTGTGTGGGTACGGCTCTCGACGTCCGTCACGCCGTGTCCGGCGAGGAACGAGCGCACGGCCTCGCGGCCGGCGTTCTCGCGAGGTACGAGGATCTCGCGCAGTTCCGGGTCGCGCACGCTCTCGACGGCGCAGGCATAGCGGGCGAGCGAGCGGCGGCGGCCCTCGCCGGTGAGTCGCTGCCGGGTGAGCAGCGCCATTCCGTCCACCAACTCCTCGACGGTGCGCAGGGACGGGAGCCGCTCGGCCGTCGTCCGCAGTTCCGCCTGGTCGAGCTGGACCAGGCGGGTGACGAGCGCGGTGAGCAGCGCGGCCCGGGTACGGAAGTACGCCGATGTGGTGCCGGGCGGCATGTCCGCTCTGCGGTCGACCGCGCGGTGCGTGAGGCCACGGATCCCTTCGTCGCCGAGTACGTCGAGAGCCGCGTCCGCGAGGAGTGTTCGCCGGTCCGAAGCCATGACCCCTTTCTACACCTGTAGAGCTTCCCTTAAGGTCATTCTTCTACAGGTGTAGAAGAAACGGGGGTTCGGCGTGGGCAGCACAGCGGTGGTCGTCGGAGGAGGCATCGGCGGGCTGGCCGCCGCGATCGGCCTGCGCCACATCGGCTGGGACGTGACGGTCGTCGAGCGGACGTCCGTGCTCGGCGACGCGGGGGCGGGCATCTCGCTGGCCGCCAACGGCCTTCGGGCACTGGACGAACTCGGCGTCGGCCAGGCGGTGCGGGCGGCCTCTCGGGGTCAGTACAGCGGCGGCACCCGCACGCCGCGGGGCGGCTGGTTGACCCGACTGGACGGCGGGGCGCTGGAGAAGGCGGTGGGCACACCGATCATGGGTATCCGCCGCGCCACCCTGCACCGACTGCTGCGCGACTCACTGCCCGCCGGGACGCTGATGATCGGACGCGAGGCACGCTCGGTGCAGCAGATCGACCCCGGGACGGTTCGGGTCAGCTGCGGCGACAAGGTGCTGGAAGCCGAACTCGCGGTCGCGGCCGACGGTGTCGGCAGCAGGGTCCGCGGCCTGCTCTTCCCGGCCCACCCCGGACCGGTCTACAGCGGCTCGACGGTGCTGCGCGCCATCACCGAGCAAGTGGTCGAACCGGCTGACGACTTCGAGCTGACCTGGGGGCACGGCGTCGAGTTCGGGCACATCGCCTTCCCTGACGGGCGGGCCGAGTGGCACGCGGTTCTCGACTTTCCCGCCGGGACACGGTTCGCCGACCCGCTGGCCGAACTGCGCCTACGGTTTCGCGACTGGCACGATCCGATCCCCGCCCTGCTCGACGCGACCCGGGCCGACGCCGTGCTCCACCACGACATCGACGAACTCCGCACACCGCTCCCTTCGTACACAGCCGGTCGGATCGCACTGCTCGGCGACGCGGCGCACGCGATGACCCCCAACCTGGGGCAGGGCGCCTGCCAGGCACTGGAGGACGCGGTCACCCTGGTCGCCGCACTCGCCGCCGAGCCCACGGTCGACGCCGCGCTCACCCGGTACGACACCGAGCGCCGACCCCGTAGCCAGGCCGTCGCACGAGCCGCCCGGCAGGCCGGGCGGATGGGCCACCGGCTCTCCCACCCACTGGCCGTCGCCCTGCGCAACACGGCGATGCGGCTGACACCCTCCCGCCTCGCCGTACGCATGATCCTCCGGCACCACGACTGGGTCCCGCCGCACCTCGCTCAAGGGCGCCTGCGTCCACCGTCGTTGATGCCGGCGGATGACGTACGGCCGGATGGTCCGACGGAGGCTGTGGACCAGTAGCTATGCAGATCGTTCGTGGTTCAGGTGGACGAGGCCTTCGATGGAACCCAGTCGAGCGTGCCACGCGGGGTTCGGAGTCGGGGTGGTGGTGAGCAGAAGCACTTGGGCCACCGGGTGTTCGGGAGCGTAGAGGTCGTCATCGCCGGGGATCGTGTTGGGCTGGATCTCGATCCGTCCGGTGGGGCTGTCGGCGAGGTGGTAGGTGCCCCGGTAGTCGCTGTCTCGCTCGGTGAAGGCGAGCGGGAGGCGGGCCCTGACGAGCCGGACCAGCTCTGCGGCGGTGTGGGTGCTGGTGCCGTAGGTGTGGCGATCGGTCATGGTGAACCCGACCCTATGCCGCGGCAGCGGCGGGTTGCTCATGGGAGGGAAGCGACGAGGCATCGGGGCATCGGGACAGAAGGGGTCCTCAAAGGCCGCGCGTGGGCGCGGATATGACGGTGTCCGTGGCTGAGGCCGATGTGCGTGGTGGGCCGAACGCTCGGGTGGAGAGGGGCATGGTGGCCCGGAGTGGGGGCCCGCGTACCTGGGGCGCGCTGCTGCGTCTCTGGATGAACTGGCGCACCAGGCACGGAAGTTATTCGATTACCTGCTCCGCAGCCCTGCCGGGAGATCCACTGTACGGAGCTCGCCAGCAAGGCTCTGCGCGGCGCTGTCCCCTCTTCTGCCCTCGGTGGCGGCTGTCTTCCTGGCCGCTCGGTTCGAGCGGTGACTTCGGGGGCGGGACCAGGGGTTCGCCAAGCGGGCATCGCGGGCCCGGCCGCCTCGGCGGGATGGGTACGTGTGTCCCAACTGACCCTGAAACAACGTCCGTTGAGAACTACATCCCCAGCGCATTCACAGCCGCACATTAAGGAGTTCCTCAGGTGCGCTTCTAGCTTCTTGGGCATGACGGAGAACACGAACAACCACCAGGACGTACAGCAGGATTCGGCGCAGGACGCCGGAGGGAAACACCGGCGGGACAAGAGTGTCCGGCGGCGGCGGGTGCTCATCGGTGGGGCTTCGGTCGCGGCGGCGGGCGGGCTCGCGGCGGCCGGGCTCGCGGCGGCGACCACCACCACCGAGAGCACGACGGCGAAGAGCAGCGACACCGAGAGCAGCAGCTCCGGGTCCGCCTCCACCGCCGGCGTGTGCGTGCTGAACGCCGAGGTCACCGAGGGGCCGTACTCGCTCGAAGGGGCGCTCGTCCGGGAGGACATCCGGGAGGAGACCGAGGGGTTCGAGGTCCAGTACACCTTCACCGTGGTCGACGTGGCGAACGACTGCGCGCCGCTCGCCGACGCGCTGCTGGAGATCTGGCACTGCGACCACCTCGGCGAGTACTCCGGGTTCGTCGGCGGGAACGGGCACGACTACGAGGACAACGGGACCTTCCTGCGCGGTGGCCAGATGACCGACGAGAACGGGCAGTGCAACATCACGTCCATCTGGCCGGGGCACTACGTCTCCCGCGCCGTGCACGTCCATATGCGAGTGCACACGGATGTGACCCTCACCGACGACTCGTACACCGGCGGCGAGATCATCCACACCGGGCAGCTCTTCTTCGACGAGGACATCAACGCCGAGATCCAGGCGACCTCGCCGTACTCGGACAACACGACACGCGAGACGACGCTGTCCAACGACGGCATCTATGACGACGGAGGTGCCTCCAGTGGGCTGCTGACGCTGACCGCGTTGGGGAGCAGTGTCTCCGACGGGTACAAGGCGACGATCACCGTGGGTGTCGACAGCGCGTGAGTCAGTCGGCGGTGCGCGTCAGAGAGCCCGCGTCAGAGGGTGCCTGACGGAGTCGGTTCGGCGGCCTCCCGCGTGTCCTGGCTGGTCGCGCACGCGGGGGTCGCCGCCTCCTCCGCCCGCTCCCTCACATGCTCCCGGATCGAATACGTCAGCGCCGCTGCCCACAGGGCGTAGACCGCGATGTAGACGGCCGTGGTGACCGCGCCCGACGCCGCGATCCAGTCGCTGTTGAGGAGGGTGCGGGCGTTGGTCGCGATGATGACTCCGCCTACCGCCGAGCCGAGGACCCTCGGGGGGACCAGGCGGACGAGCCAGGCGGCGACGGGGGCGGCTATCAGGCCGCCGAGGAGGAAGGCGGTGACCCAGGTCCAGTCGAGGGCCTGGGAGCCGAGGGAGAGGAGGAAGCCGAGGCTGGCGGAGACGGCGACCAGGAACTCGCTGGTGTCGATGGAGCCGATGACCTTACGGGGTTCCATGCGGCCGCTCGCGAGGAGCGCGGGTGTGCCGACCGGGCCCCAGCCGCCTCCCCCGGTCGCGTCGAGGAAGCCGGCGACCAGGCCCAGCGGGGACAGGAACCGCTTCCGCAGGGGCTGGCCGAGGCGTTCCTTGGGGAGGCCGCGCAGGGTGAAGCGGGAGAGGACGTAGAGGCCGAGGCCGAGGAGGATCAGCGACATCAGGGGGCCCGCGACCTCGGTCGACAGGGAGGACAGGACCGTCGCGCCCAGGAACGCGCCCACCGCGCCGGGTACGCCGATCCTGGCGACGACCTTCCAGTCCACGTTGCCGAACCGCCAGTGCGAGGCGCCCGACATCAGCGTCGTACCGATCTCGGCGAGGTGCACCGTGGCCGAGGCGGCTGCCGGGTTGGTGCCCAGGGCCAGGAGCAGGGTCGTCGAGGTCACGCCGTAGGCCATGCCCAGGCTGCCGTCCACGAGCTGGGCGCCCAGGCCCGCCAGCGCGAGCAGTACCAGCGTCCGCATCTCTTCTCTTTCCTGCCTTTCCCACCGGGTAGATAGGGATGGAGCGAACGGCAAGGGTAGGAGAGCAAGCTGAGGAAAGGCTTAGGACGCGGTAACGATCCTGTGGAGCAGCCCGTACGGCCGTGGCCCGCGGCCCGGGCCTACGGGTTCTCCCATGCCGTCGGCTCCGCCGCCAGGTCCTTGACCGGGTCGGGGAGCGCGCCCGCCGCGATGTCGGCCACCGTGACGCCCTCCAGGATGCGGCGGACGTTGGCGCGCAGGGCGATCCAGAGGGGCAGGAGCGGTTCGGCGGATCCGGTGTACGTCAGGCCGGTGGGGCGTTCGCCGCGTACCGACACGATCGGGCCGTCCACGGCGCGGATCACATCCGCGACGGTGATCGTGTCGGCGGCCCGGGCCAGCTGGTAGCCGCCGCTGCCGCCCCGCCGGCTGGTGACCAGGCCGCCGCGTCGCAGGTCCCCGAGGATGCCCTCCAGGAACTTGTGCGGGATCTCCTGCACGGTCGCGATGACTTCCGTCTTCACCGGGCCGCCGTCCTGCCGTACGGCCACTTCCAGTACCGCGCGTACGGCGTAGTCCGCCCGTGCCGAGATCCTCATGGCCAACATTGTCGGCCACGCCGACACCGTGTCACCGCCGGCCCACGGCACCCGCACCCCGAAAGCCGGGGGCGCGGGTCCCTGCCCGGGCGCTCAGCCGAGCCGGATCACGTTCCACGACAGCGGTTCGAGGACCGCGTGCAGGACGCCGTCCTCCAGCGTCGCCCCCTCCCCCGCGTGCGGCGCGACCCGCTCGGGGTCGGTGAGGGTGTTCCGGGCGTCGGGGTCCGCGTCGGCCAGCACGCCGTGCTCGACGATCCGGGTCAAGTCCAGGCCGTTCAGGGCCACTTCGAGCGGCAGCGCCTCCGTACGGCCGCGGTTGACCGCGAAGACGGTCACCGAGCCGTCCTCCGCGCGCACCGCCGTCGCGTGCAGGAGGTCGGCCTCGCCGTACTTCTTCGTCTCGTACGTCGGTGAGTCCACCCGTACGTCGAGGACCTCGCCCCGCCCGTACTTCGCGGCCTGGGCGAACGGGAAGAACGTCGTCTGGCGCCAGGCCGGGCCGCCCGGCTCGGTCATGATCGGGGCGATGACGTTGACCAGCTGGGCGAGGCAGGCGACGGTGACGCGGTCGGCGTGGCGGAGGAGGGCGATGAGGAGGGAGCCGAAGACGACCGCGTCGGTGACGCTGTAGCTGTCCTCCAACAGGCGGGGGGCCACCGCCCAGTCCCGTGCGCCGGAGTTCTCGATCGCGTGCCACTCCGAGATGTACCAGACGTTCCACTCGTCGAAGGAGAGGTTGATCTTCTTCTTCGACTTGAGGCGGGCGCCGACGTGGTCACAGGTCGCGACCACGTTGTCGATGAACGACTCCATGTCCACGGCGGAGGCCAGGAAGGAGTCGATGTCCCCGTCCTCGGGCTGGTAGTAGGCGTGCAGGGAGATGTAGTCGACCAGGTCGTACGTCTCCGCCAGGACCGTCGCCTCCCACTCGGCGAACGTCTCCATGGACTGGCTGGAGGAGCCGCAGGCGACCAGTTCGACGGCCGGGTCGATCTGGCGCATCGCGCGGGCCGTCTCGGCGGCGATACGGCCGTACTCCGTCGCCGTCTTGTGGCCGGTCTGCCAGGGGCCGTCCATCTCGTTGCCCAGGCACCAGAGCTTGATGCCGAAGGGGTCCTTGTCGCCGTGGGCGATCCGCTGCTCCGACAGGGCCGTGCCGGAGGGGTGGTTGGCGTACTCCTGGAGTTCCAGGGCCTCGGCGACGCCGCGGGTGCCGAGGTTGAGGGCCATCATGGGCTCGGCCTGGGGGCCGACCTTCTTCAGGAAGGCGATGAACTCGGAGAGGCCGAAGCGGTTGGTCTCGGTGGAGCGCCAGGCGAGGTCGAGGCGGCGGGGGCGGTCCTCGGCGGGGCCGACGGAGTCCTCCCACTTGTAGCCGGAGACGAAGTTGCCGCCGGGGTAGCGGATCGTGGTGACGCCCAGCTCCCGGACCAGGTCCAGGACGTCGGTGCGCAGGCCCGCCTCGTCGGCCGCGGGGTGCTCCGGTTCGTGGATGCCGGTGTAGACGCAGCGGCCGAGGTGTTCGACGAAGGAGCCGAAGAGTCGAGGGTTGACCTCGCCGACCTTGAAAGCGGGGTCGAGGGTGAAGCGGGCGGTGCGGGTCATTTCTGGGCGGCCCTTCAGTACGGGGTGCGCGGTGCTCGGCGTGCGCTGTTCGGTATTACGGATGGTGCTCGTGGCGTCGAACGGGACGCTATGGTCGAAGTCGGGGTCAGTCAATGGGGTCTCGTGGGCGGCGGGGCGTGCGCCTTCGCGTCTACCGAGGGGCGGTTGTCGGGCGGGTGCGGGTTCGTCGTGGTTGCTCGCGCAGTTCCCCGCGCCCCTTACGGGGCGCTCGTGCCGGGCTCTTCCCGGGTGGTTCCAGGTAGCGCAACCATCGTTGGTCGGAATTCAACGATCGTTGGATTCTCGTGGTGTCGGTGGGCGGGGGCACGTAGGGTCGGCGCGTGTCTGCGCTTCCCGATTCCCTGGCCGAGACCCTGACGCGACTGGACGCGCGTATCGCGGAGGCCGGTGTCGACCGGGGTCGGATTCTCGACGTACGGGCGCTGGCGGACCGTACCGCGCTCGGCGAGGACGAGGTGCGGGCCCTCCTCGGTGGGACCGTGCCGGTGCTGGACCGGGTCGACGACCGGGTGCGGGGGCGGGTGCGGGCGCTGCACGGGGCGTATGTCGCGCGGAGCGGGAAGCGGGCCGGGGAGGTCTGCCGGGAGGTCGCGGAGCGGCTGGCGATCAGTCCCGAGTGGGCCCGGCAGCTGCTGCTCGGCAAGAAGACGCCGAACGTGCCCGACCTGGCCGAACTCGCCGGGTTCTTCGGGGTCGAGGACGGCATCCGGTTCTTCACCGATCCGGCCGCGACCGTCCTCGGCCGGGAACTCGGGCGCGTACTGGCGGAGTTGGCGGGCGACGCGGGCACCCGGCACCCGGACGACGACGGGCCGCTGGTCGAGTTCGCCACCCGGCACGGGGTGGTCACGCTCGCGCTGCGCGGCCAACGGCTCACCCGTCGCAAGCAGGAGGCCCTCGCTGTCATGCTCGAAGGGCTGCTCGCCGACGACGAGGAGGCCCGGTGATGAGCCGTGGCGAACGACGCGCGGAGACCGGGCGGGACATGGCGTTTCCCGGGCGGGGCGTGCGGTTCCCCCGGCTGCGCCGGGCGGTCGGCCGGGTGCGGGCCGCGCTGCTGCCCTCCCGGTCCGCCGCCGAGATGCGGAAGTTGACCGCCGGGCTCAGCAAGGCGGTCCGGGGGCGGCTCGAAGCACCCGTCGACGTACGGGAGTTGGGCGCCGCGCTGTGTGCGGAGATGAGCGCGCGGCGGGGCGGGCGGCCGGTGAAGCTGCGGTTCGAGCGGTTCCCGGACGGGATCGGGGTGACCGGGCTGTGGATGGAGTTCCCCGACTTCGACCTGGTCATCGTCGAGGAGCGGGCGGAGACCGTGCAGCAACTGGTCATCCTGGGCCATGAGTTGTGGCACATGCACGCCGGGCACTGTCATCACCATCTGCCGGACACCTGCGCGCCCGCGTCCGGGTCCACGTCCGGGTCCACGGCCGGGTCCACGGCCGGGTCCACGGCCGCGCTGCCGTCGCTCTCCCCCGAGTTGTCCGCCGCGCTCGGGCAGGGCGGCACGCCCATCGCGGCCCGCAACGGCTCGCACGAGTCGGACGAGCAGGAGGCCGAGGACTTCGGGCACCGGCTCGCCACCGCCTTCCGGTCCTGGGTGGACACCGGGCCGGCGGCCTCCGGGGACCCCGTGGGGCAGGCCGCCTCCGTGGACCCCGTCGGGCAGGCCATCCAGGCGTCCCTGGGCTATCGCAAACACCGCAGATGAGGGGGACGGCCGTGCCCGCGACGACGACCGGGGCGCTCAGCCCCACGAGTCCCGCCGACTTCTTCGGTGATCTGTACATCTCGTTCTGGATCCCCACGGCCGTCCTGACCGCCGCCCTGGTGATCAAGCTGCCCAGCATCGTGAAGCTGTGGCGGGACTCGCTGCTGCGGGCGGTCGGCGGGCTGCTGCTGCTCGCCGCCTGCGTCTTCGTGTTCGCGGTGCCCTCGGTCATCGCCTGGACCAACCGGATCATGGGCGTGCCGAACATCGCCGCGCCCTGGGTGTACTCGCTGATCACCGCGTTCTGCGCGTGCTGTCTGCTGCTGATCGTCGCCTGGCGCAACGGCCCCGCCGTCCGCTCCCCCGCGACCCGCCGGCTCATGCGGTGGGTGGTCGGCGTGTACGCGGGGGTGATCGTCGGCCTGTGGGTGCTGTTCGCGCTGGCGGACGTCCCCCGCGAACGGCTGCGCGACCTCGACACGTACTACGCGACCACGCCCTTCATGCGCGAGGAGATCCTGCTCTATCTCGTCGCGCACACGGCGGCCTGTCTGATCACCTACCGGCTGATACGGAACTGGGTGCGCGCGGACGGCCTCGACGGGTGGCTGCGCGGTGGGCTGAAGGCGCTGAGCCTCGGCTGCGTGCTCAATCTGGTGTTCGACGCCTTGAAGTTCACGGCGGTGGTGGCCCGGTGGACGGGGCACGATCTGGACTGGCTGAGCACGCATGTGGCGCCGCCGGTCGTCGCCGTGGCGGCCATCTGTATCGCGGTGGGGTTCATCCTGCCGCACGGGGGCCAGTACCTTCAGGACCGCTGGCGGGTGCGGGCCGTGCACCGGCGGCTGCGGCCCCTGTATCTGCTGACCCGGACCGTCGACGACTCCCGGGTCCCCTTCGCGCTGCGCGCCACCCCCGAGCTGCGGCTCACCCGCCGGGAGACGTTCATCCGGGACGCCCTGCTCCGGCTGACCCGTCACCTCGACGAGGACCTGCGGCGCCGCGCGTACGAGGCCGCGCTGGACCTCGGGCACGAGCCGGGCCGGGCGAAGGCCCTCGCCGCGGCGGTCGCCGTCCAGGAGGCGGTGGCCGCGCGGAGGCGGTCGCCGGGCAGGGGGGCGGGAGCCCCGGGGGCGACGGGGGCGGGGGCGGCAGAGGCGGGGGCTTCGGGGGCGACCGTCACGGGACCGCTGCCCGTGGGGTCCCTCGCCGCCGGGCCGCTCGTTCTGGGGCTCGCGGCTCCGGCGGCCCTTCCCGAGTTCACGGTCTCCTCCGGGCCCGCCGAACTGCTGCAGGACATCGAGGCCCTGTCACTGGCGCTGCGTGAACCCGCCGAGGTCGAGGCGGTACGTGCGCTCGCCGCTGCCGGTGGAGAGGCGGGTGGCGCCGGTGCTGCCGGGGGTGCCGGTGCTGCCGGTGCTGCCGGTGCTGCCGCCGCGTCCTCGGCGGAGAGGGGTGCGTCCGCGCATGAGTGAGCCCCCCTCCCCCGTCGGCGCGGGAGGGGAGCGGCGCATCCTGCGTGTTGGGGCGCGCCCCGGGCGGCGGTGCCGGCGAGGCCGGACCCCGGGTCAGCCCGCGAAGGCCGGCTGGGGCAGGCCCTTGCCCGCGCCCGGTACCACCAGGAGGGAGCCCGAGAGGGGGTGCGGGGTGTCCGTGCCCGTACGGGCCGTCGTGATGTAGAGGTCGGTGAGATCGGGGCCGCCGAAGGCGCAGGCGGTCGGACGGGGGGTGGGGAGGGAGACGGTGCGGTCGAGGGTGCCGGTGGGAGTGTAGCGGCGGACCGCGGCACCTTCCCAGAGGGCGACCCAAACACAGCCCTCGGCGTCGACGGTGAGGCCGTCGGGGTAGCCGACGCCGTCCTCGATGGTGACGAAGGGACGCCGGTTGACGGGCAGGCGGACGCCCCCGCCCCCGGAGCCCGTGGCCGCGGCCGAGCCCGTCTCCGACTCCGTGCCCGACTCCGTGTAGTCGAAGACGTCGATCCGGCGGGTCGGGGAGTCGATGTAGTACATGAGCCGGCTGTCCGGGCTCCAGCCCGTGCCGTTGCTCACGGCCACGTCGTCCAGGACCGTCGAGGCCAGGCCCCCGGAGGTGAAGCGGGCCAGGGTGCCGCCGCCCGGGGCCTCGTCGTAGCGCATGGTGCCGGCGAAGAGCGAGCCGTCGGGGGCCACGGCGGCGTCGTTGGCGCGGCGGCCGGGGACCGGCTCGTGGTACAGCCAGCGGAACGTGCCGTCGGGGTCGGTGAGGCCGACGCCGTCCCGGAGGTTCAGGACGAGGCCCCCGCCGGCGCGGGGCTTGACCGCGCCGACGTGCTGCTCGGTGACGAGGACCGTACGGCGCCCGGAGGCCGGGTCGTAGGTGTGGACCCGCGACCCGAGGATGTCGATCCAGATCAGGCGCTGGGCGGCGGCGTCCCAGGTGGGACCCTCGCCGAGGGCCGCGTACTCCCGGACCGCGACCTCGAAACCGGCGTACGCGCTCATGCCACGCTCCGGTGGCCGAGGCGCTCCGACAGCTCCGCCGCGCCCTTGGCGGCTAGCTGCTCCAGCTCGATCCGGCGCTCGTCGCTCCAGCGGATCATCGGCACGGAGATGGAGAGCGCGGCGACGACCTTGCCGGTGCGGTCGCGGACCGGCGCGGCCACGCAGGACACGTCCGGGTTGGACTCGCGGTTCTCCACGGCGAGACCCCGCTCACGGATCCGGGCCAGGGTCTCGCGCAGGGCGGCCGGGTCGGTGATGCTGTTGGGCGTCATGGCGACCAGATCGGCGTCGTCCGGGATACGGGCGTTCAGCTCGATGTCGGGAAGGGAGGCGAGGAGCATCTTGCCCACGGAGGTGCAGTGCGCCGGGAGGCGGCGGCCCGCGGCGGAGACCATGCGCACGGCGTGCGTGGAGTCGACCTTGGCGATGTAGATGACGTCCGTGTACTCCAGGATCGCCACGTGCACCGTCTCGTCGCAGGTCTCGGCGACGGATCTGGCCACCTGCTGGCCCTCGGCGGCGAGGTCCAGCTGCTCGGCGTAGCGGCTGCCCAGCTGGTACGGGCGGACGCCCAGGCGGTAGCGGCCCGGCTGGCCCTGGACCTGGACGATGTACCCCCGGGCGGCGAGCGTGGTGACCAGCTCGTGCACGGTGGTACGGGGCAGCTGGAGTCTGCGCACGATGTCGGGGGCGGAGAGTGTGCCGTCCCCGTCCAGGAAGAGCTCCAATATGTCGAGCGCCCGGGTCACGGCAGGTACTAGGCGTCCCACGGTCGGCCCCCTTCCTCTGTTCTGTCCGCGTGGTCTGACTGCGGCGAGTGTTCGAAATTTCAACTGTCGATCGGCATAACGAACACAGGCTAGTCATAGTGCCCCTGACCGGGCAATGGCCGGGAACACCCCGGGAATCCGGCGACCTGAAAGGCGACCGGCGGCGGGCCTGAAAAGCCTGGGGCGCAGCCCCCGCTTTTCAGGGGCGCGGGGAACTGCGCGAGAAGCCCCACTCACCCGCGGCCGCCGACGAATCCGTACCACTCACCTCCGCCCGCGCGGATCCCCCAGCTCCCCCCGCAGCCGCTGCGCCCGAAGCACCAGCTCCAACTCGAAGCGGCGATCGGGATCATCGATCTCGTCGCCCCACAGCTCACGGATCTGGCGGAGGCGATAGCGGACGGTTTGCGGATGCACACCGAGGCGCGTCGCGATTTCGGGCGCGCCGCCGCGGGTCTCCAGCCAGGCGAGGAGCGTCTCGGCGAGCCGGCGGCCGTGGGTGGGCCCGCAGTGGGCGAGGGGGGCGAGGCAGCGCAGGGCGAGGTCGTCGATCAGTTCCTCGGGCTGGAGGAGGACGAGTGCCTCGGTGTGCTCGGTGCAGTGCAGCACCTCACCGCCGGGCAGCAGCCGGCGTTCCATGAGCCGTACCGCCGCCTCCGCCCAGCGCAGCGACTTCGCCGCGTCGGTGAGCGGCACCGGGGGGCCGATCGCGCCGGACCAGCCGGTCAGGGCGCGGTGGAGGAGTTCGGGGCGGCCGGCCGCGTCCGGTTCGGGGACGACCATCCGGGGCTGCTCGTACTCCATGTCGAGCAGGACGCCCTGGCCGACGGCGGGTGCCATGGCCTCGCGGGCGGGGCGTAACAGGACCCCGACCGCGACCTTCTCCGGCAGCGTCCAGCCGATGCGCGCGGCGCGTTCGGCGAGCGCGTCGGCCGGGTCGCCCCGGTGGTGCTCGGCCAACAGCAGCTCCATCAACCGGCGTTGCAGTCGCAGCCGTTCGCCCGCCTGTCTCGCCGCCGCCTCCGCGTAGCCGCGCACCGACTGGTCCACCAGGCCGTCCAGGTACTCGTATCCGGCGTCGACGAGTTCGTACATCGCGGGCGGTGGGATCTCCACGCGCTGGCCGATCTCCGCGAAGCGGCGCCAGGCGAGGCGTACGCCGAGGCGGTAGATCGCCTGGAGCGAGTCGAGGCTGCGGCCGTTGAGACCCTCGCCGCGGCCGAACTCCTGGAAGACACCGGGAGGGACGCGCGGGCGGCCCTCGGCGGTCTCCAGGTGCTGGACGAAGACCTCGATCGCGCGGCGGATGCCGATGAGGGCCATCGGCTCGCCGGAGTCGTCGAGGACGACGGGCAGCTGCGGGTACTCGCGGCGGATCTCGCCCAGGATCTCCTCGGCGAGGGCGGGCGCCTCGGCCATGGCGATCGCGGCGAACTCGCGTACCTGGAGCCGCGGTACGTCGTGCCAGGCGGAGCGGACGGTGACGGTTCCCGGGCCCGAGGTCACCCCTCAGCGCTCCTGGCCGGCGTTCTCGTACGTGATGAGCGGGCTGTTCGGCTGGTCGGGGGTCGCGTCCAGCGACGCGACGATGCCGAGCGCGGCGCCCACGGCGAGAGCGGCGGCGGCCACCATGGTCAGCGCGGCGGCGAGCAGTCTGGACATGGCAGGGCAGCCTCTCGGTCGACAGGTCGTCCCCACCCAGGGCACCCCGCACGCGCACCGCACGCACACTTCGACGGGACCGGCGGGCGGCCCCCGGCCGACGGCCCGTCCAGGCCGTCGACTCCGGCCCAGTGTCAGCAATGCATTGACACTGCGTCAAGACTCCGCCTACGGTTCCCGGCCCATACGCAACCCGTCGGTAGCACGATGCGCAGCCCGTGTTCCGCACCCCTGCCCGCCCCCTCCGCACGCGCACGTTCCCCTGGGCGTCGCCTCTGCCGCGCGCCCGCCCGAGCCGCACCTCCCAACGCCCCCTGGAGTGCCCGGATGCGCCGTACCGCCTCACCGTTGTCCCTGGTCCTGCTGGGCCTCGGCACCTTTCTGCTGGTCCTCGCGCCGCTGCTCGCCTGGTACGTGGAGCCACGGGCGGCGGTGAATCCGATCGACATCGACACGACCGCCGTCTACACCGGCACGGGCAGCGTCTTCGACGTGGAGCAGGTGAAGACCGTGCCGGACCAGGAGATCACCGTGACCCAGCGGGTACGCGGCGATGTGGCCGAAAGTGAGCGCAGCGGCGCCGCGGTGTGGGACGTGATCACCTCGGTCGACACGGAGAAGTCGCTGCCGGCGGCCGATCCGCACGACGCGCTGGACTTCACCCCGCACCGCTGGGTGAGCGACCGGAAGACCAACCGGCCGGTGCACTGCTGCGACGAGAAGCCGTACATCGAGGGCGAGGCGTACCTGAAGTTCCCCTTCGACGTGCAGCAGCGCTCCTACCGCTGGTGGGACAACACGCTCGGCGCGACGGTGACGCTCCACTACGAGGGCCGCAAGAAGATCCGCGGCTATGAGGGACTGCGCTTCACGGCGAAGGTTCCGGCCACCAAGACCGGCACACGGCTGGTCCCCGGCGCCCTCGTCGACGAGCCGAGCCGGCCGCAGGTGCTGGCGGAGGAGTGGTACGCCAACCACGGTCTCGAACTGGTCGTGGACCAGAGCACGGGCCGGGTGCTCTACGCCCAGACCGGGCCGCGCCGGACCCTCAGGGCACCCGGCGGCGACGAGGACGCGGCGGTGCTGCTCGACAGCGAGAAGCTCGCGTTCACCACGGCCACACAGAAGTTCGCGGTGGACCAGGCGGAGAAGGACAGCGGACTGCTGCGGCTGGTGGGGCGGACGGTGCCGATCGGTGGCGCTGTGGCCGGGTTCGTCCTCGCCGCGGTGGGTGCCGTTTTGGTCGTGCGCGGCAGGCGGCGCCCCGATACGTCCGAGTCCTCCCAGGAACCGATCACGATGTGACAGGGCGTCAGTTCAATAAACCCCGGAAATTGTCACGCCGGTGAGTAGCAGCTTCGAACCGCTGGGCGAAAACTGTCCACCCCACCTGAGCACAGCCCACCCACACCCCGTCCACCACCCCCTCCCAGGAACGAGAGCCCCGCAAGCCCCACCCGGACCCCCCGCCCACCGGAACATCCCCCACAGCGAACGTCCTTCTCCCCGCTGAGTTCCGCACCCCGAGACGAGTTGGAGCACCCATGCCCCAGCACGTGCCGTTCTCGCTGGTCGAGGTGTTTCCGCGCCTTGACCAGCATCGGCCGGCAGGCCCCCCACAGCCGCGCCGGATCGTCTTTCTCGCCCGCCGTGACCTCGGTAATCCGGCAGCGGGGGGCTCCGAGCTCCTCGTCGACCGGCTCGCCGACGGCCTGACCCGGCTCGGCCACCAGGTCACCCTGCTGTGCGGTGGCCCGGCGGCCAACCGCGACTACCGGGTCGTGTCGGCCGGCGGCGACCTGAGCCACCATCTGCGCGCCAAGTCGGCCTTCGCCCGGCAGATCGGCGACTGCGACCTGCTCGTCGAGGTGTGCAACGGCATGCCCTATCTCGCCCCGCTCTGGCATCAGGGTCCGACGATGTGCCTGGTCAACCATGTGCACACGGATCTGTGGCAGTTGCGGTTCGGCGGCGCGCTGGCGCCGGCCGCGCGGCTCGGCCGAAGACTCGAACACTGGTCGCTGACGGCCGCGCAGCGTCGCAACCTCGTGGTCGCGGTCTCCTCCTCCACGGCCGGCGCGCTCCGCGCGATCGGGGTGGACCGGGAACGGATCCGCGTCGTGCACAACGGCGTCGAGGAACCCGGGCCGCGGGCCGAACGCTCGCCCGAGCCGCTGTTCGTGGCGGTGGGACGGCTCGTCGAGTACAAGCGGATCGATCTGCTGCTGCGGCTCTGGGAGCGGGTGCGGCCGGTCACCGGCGGACGGCTCGTGATCATCGGCGACGGGCCCGAGCGGGCGCGGCTGGAGGCGATGGCCGGGGCGGGCGTCGAGTTCGCCGGGCATGTGACCGAGGAGGAGAAGCACCGGCTGCTGTGTGCGGCGTGGCTGCTGCTGCATCCGTCGGCCGTGGAGGGATGGGGGCTGGTCGTCACGGAGGCGGCCGTACGGGAGACGCCGTCGGTGGCCTTCGATGTGCCGGGGCTGCGGGATTCCGTCGTCGACGGGGAGACGGGGGTGTTGGCGCGGGGGGAGTCGTCTTTTGCGGCGGCCTGGTGTGCGCTGGCGTTGTCGACCGATCGGCGGGTGCTGATGGGGAAGGCGGCGCGGGAGCGGGCCGCGCACTATCGGTGGGATCGGACTGTGCGGCAGTTCGGGGCGGTGGCTGCGGAGGCGGTTCGGGGTTTCGAGCGGTGAGCGCCAAATGGGGTGCCGCGAGGGTGCGTTGGCGGGTGCGGGTGCGTCGTGGCTTG
Source organism: Streptomyces sp. NPDC107538 (assembly GCF_055657445.1). NCBI lineage: Bacteria > Bacillati > Actinomycetota > Actinomycetes > Kitasatosporales > Streptomycetaceae > Streptomyces > Streptomyces sp. NPDC107538. The sequence goes on from NZ_JBVKAY010000004.1 coordinate 322,876, forward strand.
TCGCGCAGTTCCCCGCGCCCCTTCAGTGGACCGGCAGCGTTGAAAGACCCCTCTCTGCGTCGCTCCATCACCCTCTTTCGGGCCTTCATGCGGGAGCAGGACGATCCCGAGTACTGCTATGCGCTGCTCGCCCGGGATGCCGTCGATCAGGTGGAGGCGTACGGGGGTGGGTCCGTCGACGGGCTGACCGTCGTCGATGTCGGGGGCGGGAGCGGGTACTTCACCGAGGAGTTCCGGCGGCGGGGTGCGCAGGCGTATCTCTTCGAGCCGGATCTGCGGGAGTTGGGGGCGAAGCCTCCGGACGGGGCGGTCGTCGCCGACGGGTATCTGTTGCCGTTGGCCGACGGGGTCGCGGATGTCACGTTCAGCTCCAATGTGCTGGAGCATGTGGCGGATCCGCCGACGTTCATCAGTGAGCTGGTCCGGGTCACGCGGCCCGGCGGGCTGATCTATGTGTCGTTCACGAACTGGCTGTCCCCGTGGGGCGGGCACGAGTGGGCGCCCTGGCACTACCTGGGGGCGGAGCGGGCGCGGGCCCGCTATCGGCGCCGTACGGGTAAGGACGCCAAGCACACTCTCGGCGAGAACCTCTTCGCCGTGCACATCGGACGCACTTTGCGGCAGGTGCGCGGCCGGGACGACGTGACGGTCGTGTCGGCGCGCTCCCGCTACTGGCCGTTTCTCGCGGAGACCGTCGTGAAGGCGCCGGGTCTGCGTGAGTTCGCCACCTGGAACCTTCTCCTCATCCTCCGGCGGTGTCCACCATGACGAGCACGGTCCAGGCTCCACCTCCCGCGCCGGTTCGGCCGCCGGGCACGACCGAGGGTCCCCCTCCTGAGGGCCCTCGGTCGCGGCGCTGGCTGCTGGGGTTCTGGGCCGTGGTGTTCGTGCTGCTGGTCGCGGCGCAGCCGGGGCGGCAGACCTTCGACACCAAGCTCGGGGTCACCACCGATCCCTGGCAGTTCGTCTCCGATCTCGGGCAGCTCTGGCACGACCGGGCCGGGTTCGGCGGGATCCAGGACCAGTACGTCGGCTATCTGTGGCCGATGCTGCCGTACTACGGCCTGACCGATCTGGTCGCGCTGCCGGTGTGGCTGGCGGAGCGGCTGTGGCTGTCGCTGATCGTGTCGGTGGCGTTCTGGGGTGCGCTGCGGCTGGCGGAGCGGCTGGGGATCGGGAGTTCCGCGTCCCGGCTGCTGGCCGCGTCCGCCTATGCGCTGTGGCCGGTGTTCACCACCGTCGTGGGGTCGACCTCGGCCGCCGCGCTACCCGGTGCCTTCCTGCCGTGGGTGCTGCTGCCGCTGACGGACGAGCGGTACAGCGCGCGGGTGGCGGCGCTGCGGTCGGCGCTCGTCATCCCGTTCATGGGCGGGGTCAACGCGTCCGCCACGCTGGCCTCGCTGCTGCCCGTCGGGCTGTATCTGCTCACCCGGCCGCCGGGGCCCCGTATGCGGAGGCTGATCACCTGGTGGGTGCCGGGGGTGATCCTGGCGACCGCCTGGTGGGTGGTGCCGCTGTTGCTGCTCGGCTTCTACGGGGAGAACTTCCTTCCGTACGTGGAGAGTTCGCAGACGACGACGGCCACGATGTCGGCCACCGAGGCGCTGCGGGGCGCCGGCAACTGGGTGGGGTATCTGCACTTCGGTGAGGCCTGGCTGCCCGCCGGGTGGGCCGTCGCCGCCTCGGTGATCGTGATCCTGTCGTCGGCGCTGGCGGCGGGGCTGGGCCTCGCGGGGCTGGCGCGGCGGGACATGCCCGAGCGGCGCTGGCTGGTGCTGACCGTGCTGGTGGTCGCGCTGGTCACGCTCGCCGGGTACGGCGGGGTGTTCGGGGCACCCTTCCACGGGGTGGTCCAGGACTGGCTGAACGGGGGCCTCGCGCCCTTCCGGAACATCTACAAGTTCCAGACCGGGCTGGCACTCGCGCTGGTCCTCGGGCTCGCGCATCTGGTGGGGGTGGCCGTGCGGGAGCGCGGGGCCCGCCGGGTGCGGGGGCGGCGGTTCGCCCCGCTGATCGCCGCCGTGTTGGTGATACCGGGGCTGCTGTGGCCGTATCTCAACGGGGCGGTGCTGCAGCCGGGTTCGTTCCAGGAGCTGCCCAAGTACTGGCATTCCACGGCCGATTGGCTGAAGAAGTACTCGCCGGACTCGCGGGCACTGGTCGTACCGGCCACCGCGCACGGCATCTACACCTGGGGCACCACCGTCGACCAGCCGCTCGACGTGCTCGCCGAGTCCCGCTGGGCGCAGCGCGACTACGTCCCCTTCGGCACCGCCGGCAACCGGCGCGCGATGGACGCCGTCGAGCAGGCGTTGCTGACGGGCGCCGAAGTCCCGGGCCTGGCCGACTACTTGAGCCGGGCGGGGCTGTACTACGTGGTCGTACGCAACGACCTGGACCCCGACCAGATCGGCGCGGTGCCGACGACGACCGTGAAGCGGACCCTGGAGCAGTCCGGGTACGAGCGGGTCACCGGCCTCGGGCCGACGATGACCGGCGGGCGGATCGCCGAGGGCACCCCCCTCCAGGTCGAGGGCTTGTACGCGCGGCAGCGGGCCGTGGAGATCTACCGGCCCGCCGAGGACGTACCGCGTCCCGGGCAGGCCGGGCTGAAGGCGATCGCGGACACGGCCGTCGTCTCCGGCGGGCCCGAGTCGCTGCTGCCGCTGGCCGCCGACCCGGAGCTGCGCGACCGGGCCACCGTGTTGACCGGCGACAACCACCCCGGCCTCGGCACCCCCGCCGTCCAGGTGATCGGTGACGGGCTGCGGCGGGCGGACACCCGGTTCGGCCTGGTCAACGCCAACACCTCGTACACGTATACGGCGAAGGAGCGGAACCCGAGCGGGAGCGTGCAGGACGCCGGTGAAGCGCCGAAGCAGATCCTGCCAGTGTCGGGGCTCGACCATCAGACGGTGGCCGAGCTGCGCGGCGCCAAGTCGGTGACCGCGTCCACGAGCGGCAACTGGCTGTTCCATCTGCCGCAGTACGACCCGGTGAACGCCTTCGACGGCGACCGGGACACCGCCTGGGCGGAGGGCGCGGCCGGGTCGGCGGACGGTCAGTGGCTGCGGATCGACTTCGAGGAGGCCCAGGACATCCCGGAGACCTTCGAGGTCACCCCGCTGCCGCAGGACGGGGTGCGATCGGCGCCCACCCGGATCAAGGTGGAGACCGAGCGGGGCTCGCGCTCCACGAACCTCCAGGCCGACGGCTCGACGCAGACGGTCAACGCCCGTGCCGGTGAGACGAGTTGGCTGAAGATCACGATCCTGGACTCGGCGGAACGGCACACCGGGCTGGTCGGCGCCGGCTTCGCCGAGGTCGACATCCCGGGCGTCAAGGTCACCCGGATGCTGCGGCTGCCGACCGACGCCAAGGACGCCGACGCCTCCGCCGAGGTGATCTCGCTCCAGCGGGCCGCCGACCCGACCGGCCTCTCCCCCACGGGCACCGAGCCCGGACTGCACCGCACCTTCGCCACCACCACGGCCGGCACGTACGAGATGAAGGCCACGGCCGTACCCGTACCGGGCGAGGAGCTGGACAAGCTGCTGTACGAGGTGGCCCCCGACCAGCAGACCCGGATGACGGCGACCGCCGAGTCCACGGCCTCCCTGGGGGCGGGGCTCTCGCCACGCAACCTCACCGACGGCGACCTGACCACGGCGTGGATCGCGGGCGACGACCCGACGATCCACCTGAGCTGGAAGGACAGGTGGCCGGTGGGCTCGCTGGTCCTGGCCCCGGCGGGCGGGCTCTCGGCCCGGCCTACGCAGGTCGAGATCAGCTCCCCGGACGGCGCGGTCATCGCCGGTGTCGACGAGAACGGCTGGGTGCGCTTCGACCCGATCAACACCGACCAGCTCGACATCACCGTCACCGAGACGGCCCCGATGACCGTCCACAACCCGGTCGCCGACGACGACCTGCAGCTCCCGGTCGGCCTCACCGAGGCCTACATCCCGGCCCTCGACCAGTACCGCACCCCGCAGCCCGCCCCGACCCGGGACTTCGAGCTGAGTTGCGGCAAGGGGCCGGTGGTCGAGGTCGACGGGACGCTGTACGAGACGAGCGCGCAGGGGACCGTACGGGACCTGGTGGAGCGGCGGCCGATCGATCTGACGCTCTGCCAGAACGGTGAGGCGGGCGGCGGGTTGGAGCTGGACGCGGCGGACCGGCACACCTTCGAGTCCGAGGACACCGGCGCCCTGGCCGTCACCACGGTGACGCTCACGCGCGGAACGGTCACCGAACCCTCCGCCTCCGGACGGGAGTTGGGCATCCGGGACTGGCTCGGCGACCGGCGCGAGGTCACCGTCGGCGACGGCGCGGCCTCCTATCTGACGACGTACGAGAACTTCAACGACGGCTGGAAGGCCACGCTCGGCGGCCGTGAGCTGACCCCGGTCCGGCTCGACGGCTGGCAGCAGGGCTGGCGGATCCCCGGCGGCGCGGGCGGCACGGTCAAGCTGTCGTACGAGCCGTCGGTGACGTACGAGGCCGGGCTGATCGGTGCGGGAGTGGGCCTCGCGGCCCTGGTCGGGCTGGCCCTCTGGCGCCGCCGGGAGCCCAACCCCGACGCGCCGCAGCCGACGCCGCCGGGCCCCGGCCTCTGGCTCGGCGTGGTCGCCCTCACCCTCGTCGGCGTCGTCATCGCGGGCTTCTTCGCCCTCCTCGTCCCGCTGCTGGCCCTCCTCGCCTCGAAACGGCACACCCTGCTCGTACCGATCGCCTTCCTCGCGCTGGCCGGGGCCGGTCTCGCCGCCGCCTTCGGGGCGGGCGAGCCGGTCGCGGCGGACGAGGGCGCGTTCGGGCCGGTGGCCCAACTCCTCGCGCTCATCGGGCTGTTCGCGGCGCTGGTGAGTGTGGGCGCGGACGTGGCGGCCTCCCCGGAACGGCCGGGCGCCACACGGGAGTTCGCGATACCGCCGGGTGCGCACGCGCCCACGGAGCCGCTGCCGCAGCGGCTGCGGGTGAGCCGCAGGACGCCGGCCGGCGGGCCGGGGAGCGGACGGTCCGGAGGGCCCGGAGGGCCCGAAGGGGGAGGTGGTGGCGGGTCGGTGGCGAGTCCGACGATCTCCGCGCGGGGGCCGGGTTCCCCGCACGGCGATCCGGACGGCCCGGCCGACCAGGACACCCCGACCCGGCGGATCCCGCTCACCAAGCCGAAGCCGGGGGCGACACCGCCGGGTGACGGCCCGGGCGGCGGTACGGGTAAGGGAGGCCCGGCATGACGGCGCTGGACCACCCCGCGCGGGACGACGCCGCCCACGGTCCCGTGCGGATCCCCTTCCCGGTGGTCGACGAGGTGTCCCGGCACTGTCTCCAGGAGGAGGAGCCCGAGACCGTCCACATCGAGGTCCACCTCCCGGGCCGCCTCGACCCCGAGCGCCTGCGGACCGCGTTCACCGCCGCACTCCGCCGTCATCCCCGGATCCTCATGCGGGAGGCTCCGGGGCGGTGGTACCGGCGCCGCTACGAGTGGGAGCTGACGGCGGAGCCCGAGGTCGAGGTGGTGGCCTTCCTCCCGGCAGGCCCCCACGCCCTCCGCGACGCCCGAACGCGGGCCCTGATCGAAGCCCCACCACTGACCCTGTCCCCACCGATCCGCCTGGAGGTGGTCGAGGGCGCGGGCCCGGCGATAGGCAGCGAGGCAAGCGACGACGTGGGCCACGCGGTGGGCACAGCGTCGGGCAGCCGCGCCGCCCCCTGCCCCTCCCCCGTAGCTGCGGGCAATCGTGCCGCTGGGGCGGCACGGGTGGGCGCAGCGGCACCTCGTACCGCCGAGCAGCGGAAACCCCCCGAGGCCCACACCACCCCCGGGCGCCCGAAAGCCACCGGCACCGGCACCGACATCACCCCCGGCCGCCCAACAACCCCCGGCACCGTCCTCTTCCTCACCATCAACCACACCGCACTGGACGGCCCCGCCTGCCTCCGCATCCTGGCCACCGCAGCGGAGCTGTACGGCGGACAGGACAACGCCCCCACGGCCCCACCCATCCGCCCCACCCTCACCCAGGCCGAACCGCCCCCCGCCGAGACGGACACCCCCTCCCACTGGTCCCGCCCCGCCCGCGTGGCCCAGGGCACCCCCGAACCCTCCCCCGGCAACGGCCTCCTCGTCACCGAACTCCCGGTCCCCCGCCGCCCGAAGTCCGCCCCCTACACCGTGAACGACCAGCTGATGGTCACCACGGCCCTGATGCTCGCCCACTGGAACCGGGAACACGGCGCCCACCCCCGCCCCCTGCGCATCACCATGCCCGTGGACGACCGCCCGAGGGACACGGACATGCCGATCGGCAACGGCACCCGCCTGGTCGAAGTCCCCTTCGCACCGGCCGAGTTGAACCAGTCCCACACCCCCCTCGCCACCCTCCTGCGCCGCACGGCGGACCGCACCCGCGCCCTGAAGTCCGCCCCCCGCCCCCAACTGGGCCACGGCGCCTCCCTGTTGACCGCCCCGGTGGTTCCCGTGTCCTGGCGCGCCGCCCTCACCCGGGGCCTGCGCCGGGCCGCCGCCCCCTGGACCTCGACCACCCTCCTCAGCAACATCGGCCGCATCCCCTACGCCCTGGACTTCGGCGAGGAGGCCGGCCGCGCCCACGCCGTCTGGTTCTCGGCCCCCGCCCGGATGCCGCGCGGCCTCACCGTCACGACCGCCTCGACGGCAGGCCGCCTCCATCTGGCCCTGCGCTGGTCCCGCGCCCTGCTCAGCCACGGCGACGGCGCCCACCTCCGCGACCTCTTCGAGCACTATCTGCACGCGACGGAGGAGGACATCGAGTGATGCCGACCACCACCTCACCCACCGACCCGACAACAGCCCCCCGCGGCACAGGACTTCGCGACTTCTACGAGGACCCCTCCGTCCCCGTCGCCTCCGGCACCCCCCGCAGCCTCGCCCAGGCCCGCATGCTCGCGGCCGCCCTCGGCCCTGCCACCCGTACCGGCCCCCGCACGATCCTCGACATCGGCTGCGGCGACGGCACGGCCGCCGCCACCGCCGCACCCCTCCTCCCCGGCCACCGCATCATCGGCGTCGACTGGTCCCAGGACGCCCTGCGCCGCGCGCGCACCCGCGTCCCGTACGCGATCCGGGGCGAACTGGCCGACGGCGGGCTGCCGTTGAGGTCGGAGTCCGCCGATGCCGTGCTGTTCAGCGAGGTCATCGAGCACCTCGTGGACCCGGACTCCGCGCTCGACGAGATCCGCCGCGTCCTGCGCCCCGGCGGCCATCTGATGCTGTCGACCCCCAACCTGGCCGCCTGGTACAACCGCGCCCTGCTCCTCGCGGGCGTCCAGCCGGTGTTCTCGGAGGTGAGCCTGCGGGGCATCCACGGCCGCCCGGGGACGGAGGTCGTGGGGCATCTGCGGCTCTACACCGCCCGCGCGCTGCGGGAGTTCGTGGCCGCGTCCGGCTTCGAGGTCGTACGGCTGCGCGGGGCGCCCTTCCACGGCGTACCGCGCCCGTTGCGTCCGCTGGACCGGCTGGCCTGCGCGGCCCCGTCGGCCGCGTCGATCCTGCTGCTGCACGCACGGAGGACGTAGCCGATGTGGTGGGGAGTGGCCGCGGCCCTGCTGGCGAACGCGCTGTACAGCACCGGATTCGTCCTGGAGAAACGGGCCCTCACCGCGATGCCGCAGGTGACGGTCCGCGAGCCGTTGAAGCTGCTGCGGCAGGTCGTCGGCAGCCCGCTGTGGATCGCGGGCTCGCTGTCGCTGGCCGCCGGGTTCGGCGCCCAGCTGGCGGTGTACCGGACGCTGCCGATCGCCGCCGCCCAGGGCATCTTCGTCTCCGGGCTGGTCCTGCTCGTCCTGCTGTCCGCGCGGCTGCTCGGCGAGGAGACCACCGGCCGGGAGCGGTACGCCCTCGGGGCCATCCTCGCCGCGCTGCTGATGGTGGTGCTGTCGCTGGACGAGGGCACCGACACGGTCAGTGGCGGGGCGCCGTACGCGCTGGTCCTGACGATCTGCCTGCCCGCGCTCGCGGCCGGGGTCGGCCTGTACCGGTCGGCCGAGCGGCGCGCCCGGCACCGGCACCGGCTGCCGACCACGGGGGTGGAGTACGGCGTGGCCGTGGGCCTGCTGTACGGCGTCAGCTCGCTCGCGATCAAGGGGGTGTCGAGCTATCTGACCGCCGGTGGCCTCGGGGACGCGGTCGTCGGGCTGCTGCGCTCCCCCTATCCCTATCTCCTGCTCTTCACCGGCGCGTTCGGGCTGGTGATGTCGCAGGCGGCGCTGCAGCGCTGCCGGGCCTCGCTGATCGTGCCGGTCTGTACGACGGTGACCTGCCTGTTCACGGCCGTGCTCGGCACGCTGTCGTTCGGTGAGTCGCTGCCCGACGATCCGCTGCGGCTGGCGCTGCGGCTGTCGGGCACGGTGCTCGCGGTCGGCGTCCTGCTGAGCATGCCCAAGCACGACACTCCCGCGCCCCCGGCGCCCCAACCTCCCTCACCGGCCAAGGAGTTGACCCCTCCATGAACCCCGATGACCCGTTGCTCCAGATCCTGGCGTGCCCGCTGGACAAGGGCCCGCTGCACCTGGTGGTCCACGAGGAGGAGCGCCCCGACGACACCGACGCCTCCGCCGCTGCCGCCGCTGCCGCCGCTGCCGACACCGCTCGGGCCCCGGAGTCGCTCTACAACCCCCGGCTGCACCGCCGTTACCCGATCGTCGACGGCATTCCGCAGCTGCTGCCGTCGTCGGGCGAGCAGGTGACGGAGGACGAACACGAGGCGCTCCTGCGGAAGTTGGACTCATGACGACCCTCGCCGCGCGGCTCGCGCCGCTTCTCCCGGACCGGCTGGTCGCCGCCACCGCCCGGCTCGTCTACCCGCGCTTCGAACCGGAGCTGGCCCGCCTCGACGACCTGTGCCCACCGGACTGCGGCACGGCGGTGGACGTCGGCGGCTGGTACGGCCCCTGGACCCGGCGGCTGGCGGGACGCGCCGGGCGGGTGGTGACCGTCGAACCGGTGCCCCGGCTGGCCCGCCTGCTCGTCTCGTCGGTTCCCGCCAACGTCCGGGTCGTCCAGGCCGCCGCCTCCGACCGGCCGGGCACCGCCCGGCTCTGGCTGCCGCCGGGCGACGACGGCGGACGGGGGCTGTCCTCCCTGGTCCGCCGGGACGTCCACGGCCGGGCGCTCGACGTCAGCTGCGTCACCCTCGACGGCCTCGGTCTCACCGACGTCGGGTTCGTCAAGATCGACGTCGACGGCAACGAGCTGGCCGTCCTGCGTGGCGCGGCCGGCCTCCTGGCCCGCGACCGCCCGGCCCTCTTCGTCGAACTGGAGGCCCGTATCCAGCCGATCGCCCCGGTCGTCGACCACCTCGCCGGCCTCGGCTACGCCGGCTGGGTCCTCCCCTCCGCGACCTGGCTCCCCCTGGTCCCGGCCGCCCTGGAGGCCCACCAGGCGCGTACGTCGTATCTGGCGTCCCAGGGGCTGCTGCGGCGCGTCCTGCCGTTCGCCGGGACCCGGTACGTCAACTCGGTGCTGTTCCTGCCGGACGGGCGCCGCCCGGGTGAGCCGGCCTCCGCTTCCGGTGCCGTACGCGACCATGGACGGTATGTCCTCCGCGAAGCGCCCCGGTCCCGATAGGCCCTCCGGTCCGTTCACCCCGCTCGACTTCCAGCTCGTTCTGCTGCGCCGGATGGCCGACCACAATCCGGAGCTGGTGGAGGACGCCCGGCGTGCGCTCGGCGTCTCGATCGCGCGGATGCGGGAGGCGAACCGGCGCTGGCAGGCGATGGTGCGCTCGCCCCGGGGCCGGGGGTCGGCCTCCCGGTACCGGTCGGTCCTCGGGGCGCCGGAGTCGGTCACCGCGCGGAGGATCGGCGACCTGGAGTGCGAGGCGTGGCTCTGGCCGGTCCCGCTCTGGGCCGACCTCCGCTTCGAGATCCTGCTCGCGCCGAACGGGGCGGTGTGGAACGAGTGGCTGGTGCGGGCGCCGGGGGCGGCGGGTCCCGACCTGCGCGCTGTCGGTGACCTGACGCCGTGGTCCTGCACGGTGGACGAGGTGGCGCGGGCGTTCGCGCCGGCGCGGCCGTTGGAGGGGACGGCGCCCACGCGGTGGGGGTTGCGGTTCTCGGCGCCCGACGGGGCGGGGGTGGTGCGGGAGTGTGTCGCCGAGTTCACCTGGGGGTTGTTGCAGAGGGTCGCCTGAGGGCTCGGGGGTGCGGGTTCGTCGGCGGGTGCGGCCCGGTGGGGCTTCTCGCGCAGTTCCCCGCGCCCCTTGGTAACCCGGGCTCACCCCATGCTTTTAAGGGGCGCGGGGAACTGCGCGATCAGCCCCCACCGGGCCGCAGCCAGACACAAAGCGACATCCGATCGCAGGCTGTCAGGTCCCGCACGCTATCGATCAGCCAATGCACCAACCGCTCCCAAATGCCCCCGAAATCCTCGCAAGTAGAAGATTGACGATCATCCGGCCGTCTCGGACGCCGCTGGGCCTACTGTCCGTGCAGAGTCCTGATCCTCACGGGAAGGCTGTGCCATGGCGACCCAGCACCGCGCGGAGCGAACCGTGCCCGTCGAGCGGCTGCGGCTGGGGGACCACGCGTGTATGGGACCGGCGGACATCGAGGGCGCCGGTGAGTCGCCGTGGAAGGTGTTCACCGCGTACACCCGGACGAGTCTGGCGCGCGGGGAGAAGGTCCTGCTGGTCATGGACCCGGACGACCTGAGCGACGACGAGGTGGTCGCACTGCTGGACCGGGGCAGCGGACAGGTCGTGGCGGCGCGGGCCGGCGGCCAGCTGTCGCTCAAGCGGAACACGGAGATCTACGCCCCCGACGGCCGCTTCGAGGAGCGGCGCACGATCGACACGTACGCCTCCGAGGTCGACCGGGCCTGCGACGAGGGCTGGTCGGGGCTGCGGGTCACGGCCGACATGAGCTGGGCGCCCCGGATGAAGCTGGGCCACGACCGGCTGCTCGACTACGAGGCCTCGGTGGCACCGCTGTTCGCGGACCCGCTGTTCACCGCGATCTGCTGGTACGACCGCCAGCGGTTCGACGACGAGCTGACGGCCCGGGTCGGGAAGGTCCACCCGATGCGGGTCATGGAACGCCTCGACTCCCTGGAGGTCACCGAGACCCCGGAGGGCGGGCGGATCGCCGGTACGGCCGAGCTGAGCACCCGCACCGAGTTCGTCGAGGCCCTGCGCGAGGCGCTGGAGCGGCGGGGCGACTCCGGCGGCCCCAGCCATTTCGTCCTCGACCTGCGTGACCTGTGCTTCATGGAGGCCCACTGCGCCTGGCAGCTCATCAGCCTGGCCGCCTCGCTCCCGGCCGGCAGCGAGGTCACCGTGCGCTGCGGTGAGCTGCTGGGGCTGGTGCTGGAGCAGTTGGGCGCCGGCGAGGTGCCCCAGCTGCTGGTCAGCGTGGAGGGCGAGGGGCACGGGGGTGAGGCCGGGTGAGCGGGGGACTGCGGCTGCGGACGGAGTTCGACTGCGCCGAACTCCCCCTGGTGCGCGCACTGGTCGAGGAGGCGGCACTGCGGGCGGGTTTCCCGGCCGCCGCCAAGGGTGCTTTCACGCAGGCCGCGTTGGAGATCGTCACGAACGCGGTGCTGCACGGCAGTGGTGCGGGGGCCGTCGAACTCCGGCTGCTGGACGGCGAGTTGCGGTGCGAGGTGGCGTACGACGGGGCCGTGCCCGCCGCGGGGCGGTACGACGGGCACGGTCTGCGGCTCGCCGAGTCGCTGATCGCCGGCCTCGGCACCCCCGGCCGTATCAGCGTCCACCGCACGCCCCGGGGCACCACGGTCACACTGTCGGCCCCGCTGCCGACCCGGGGCCGGACACCCCCCGTCCCGGTCCGCCTGTCCGCTACAGCCCCGCCCGCGCGCTGAACCAGGCGGCCACCTGACTGCGATTGTGGAAACCCAGCTTCACGAGGATGCGTTCGACATGGCCCTCGGCGGTGCGGCGGGCGATGACCAGATGATCGGCGATCTGCTTGTTGGTACGGCCCTGGGCGACGAGGGCGGCGACCTGGAGTTCCCGGCGGGTCAGCGGCACCGGATCGACGACCGGGGCGGTCACGGGGGCCGGGCTCTTCACCGACGCCAGGGCATGGGCCGCGCTGCCCACCGGGAGGGAGCCGTCCCGGGCGCCCGGGACGACGTACCGGGAGTCCCCGGCCACGGCGGACCCCTCGCCCGCACCGGAGGCCGAGCCGTCGTGCCGGCCCTGCGTCCCCGGCGCGGCGGCGGACACGGCACGCCGTCCGCCCGTGCGCGGGCCCGGGGCCGCGCCCTCCCGCCGCCCGCCCGTCCGCGCGCCGGCGGCCGTGCCCTCCCCCGGCTCGCCCAGCGCGTACGCGACCGCCTGCTCCGGGGTCAGCCGGCCGCCCCGGCGCTGGGCCAGGGCGTAGGCCTGGTCGCCGAGCACACGCCGGGCGTGGTGTTCGGCGGCGCGGGGGCTGCCCGGCCGGCGGTCGTCCATGGGGTTGCCGCCGATGTCGTGCCAGATGCGGTCGACGGCACCGCGCAGCACCCCGGCCCGCTCGGCGTCGCCCGCCAGCGCCTCGGCGGCGGCGAGCAGATCGAGGGTGCGGGCGAGGCTCTGGTGCTGGCGCACGGTGTACGGCAGCCGCAGACAGGCGCGGGCGTGCTCGGCGGCGCGGGTGTACTGCCCGGCCGACCAGTACGCGAGGGCGAGGGTGCGCAGCGCCCAGGAGCGGGCCCACTGTTCGCCGTGGGCCTCGCACAGGGCGACGGCGTCGGCGCACAGCGGGATCGCCTCCGCGGCGCGGCCCCGGCTGACGAGGGTGCAGGCCAGCTCGACGCGGGTGAGGACGACGAAGGCGGTGGAGGCGCGGGCCCGGCCCGGGGCGAGGGCACCGGCGGGGACGGGCGGGGGCGCGGGCACCGGGAGTTCCGCGTCGGCGGCGGCCGCGGTCCGTACCGGGTCGAGGCCGGCCAGGACGGCGGCGGAGCGGCTGTGCACCAGGGAGGTCAGGGCGCCCGCCCACATGGCGCGGGTCAGTCCCGCGTCGGGCCGGGCCCCGGCGCGCAGGGCGCCGTCCATCCAGTGCCGGCCCTCGCCCCAGATACCGCCCGCGACCCAGTGGAACCACAGTCCGGCGGCCAGCCGCAGCCCGTGCTGGGCCTCGCCGGGGGTGGTGAGGCAGAAGTCGAGGGCGGCCCGGAAGTTGTCCTGGTCGATGCGGATGCGTTCGGTGATCTCCGCCTGGTCGGGGCCGAACCAGGCCTGTTCGTACTCGGCGCCGAGCCGGGCGAAGTGGTCGCGGTGGCGGCGCCGGGTGTCGGTCGCCTCCCCCAGGTCGTGCAGTTTCTCCAGGCCGTAGTCGCGCAGCGAGACCAGCAGCCGGTAGCGGACCTGCCCGGCGTGCTCCTCGCGGACGAGCACCGACTTGTCGACGAGCCCGGCGACGGCGTCCAGCACGGCACACGGGGCGATCCGCTCCCCGGTGCCGGTGTCCTCCCCGGCGCAGACGGCCTCGGCGGCGGCCAGATCGAAGCCGCCGACGAACACGGACAGCCACGCCCACACCAACTGCTCCTGCGGGGTGCACAGTTCATGGCTCCAGTCGACGGCGGAGCGCAGCGTGCGGTGGCGGGGCGCGGAGGTGGGGCTGCCGCAGGTGAGGAGCTGGTAGCGGTCGTCGAGGCGTTCGACGAGCTGGTCCACACCGAGGGCGCGCACCCGGACCGCCGCGAGTTCGATGGCGAGCGGCAGCCCGTCGAGGCGGCGGCAGAGCCGGGCCACGGCCTGCTGGTTCGCCTCACCGACGGTGAAGCCGGGGACCACGGCCGCCGCCCGGTCGGCGAACAGCCTGAGCGCGGGGAAGGACTCGACCGCCGACGAACTCGCCGCCGAACCCGCCGACGCACTCGTGGACGGGCTCAGCTCCTCCGGCGCGGGCGCGGGCAGCGGCGGCACCTCGAAGAGCTGTTCCCCGGCGAGCCCGAGCCGGTGTCTGCTGGTGGCGAGGATGCGTACGCCCTCGGTGGCCGCCAGCACGGCCTGGGCGAGGACCGCGCAACTACGCAGCAGATGCTCGCAGTTGTCGAGGACGATCAGTAACCGCCGCTCGCGCAGATGGTCGACGAGGATCTCCAGCGGGGGCCGTACGGTCTCGTTGCGGACGCCGAGCGCGTCGTTGACGGCGTGCGGGACGAACGCCTCGTCGCTCAGCGCGGCCAGCGGGACGAGCCACACGCCGTCCGGGAACGCCCGTGCGACCTGTCCGGCCACATGTCCGGCGAGGCGGGTCTTGCCCACCCCGCCGGGGCCCGTCAGTGTCAGCAGTCGGCCCGCCGACAACAACCGTCTGACATCGGCCGCCTCGTCCCGTCGCCCCACGAAGCTCGTCAGCTCCGCCGGGAAACCGGAAGTGCGCCGCGACTCCGATCCGCCCACGATGCTGGTCACGCCCTCAGTTGTGGTTCCCGTACGCGCTGTTGTAACCCCGAAGGGTAGGCAGCGGGCACGGGCGGGACGCGCGCTTCGTGGATTTCCCGCCTCATCGGGTGAGGGGGACTTGCGGGTGAGGGGCTCGCGGTCAGGGGGTGGCGGCGGCCAGCACGGCGTCCACGACCCGGGTCAGCGACTCCGGGTGGAGCCACAGGAAGAGGTTGGGCTCGACGAGCTCCAGCTCCATCACACACGGCCGCCCGTCGTCGCCGGTGACGAGGTCGACGCGCGCGTACAGCAGCTCGGGCTCGCCCGGTACGGCGGCCAACGCCCGCTCGGCGACGGCGAGTTCGGCCTCGGTCGGGGTCCAGGGCTCCAGGCCGGGGTGGGCGATCTTGTCGGCGTCGTACGCGGTGCCGGGCGCGAGCACCGCGCCCTTGCGGCTCGCGTGCAGCAGCCGCCCGCCGAAGAACTGCAGGGCCCGCTCCCCCTCGCTGTCGATGCGGGTCATGAACGGCTGCACCATCGCGGTGAACCCCTCGCCGTGCATCCGCTCGACATGCCGTACGGCGGTCTCCCGCTGCCCGGGGGCGTAGCGGGCGGCGAACCGGGCGCCCGCGCCGGAGGTGGGCTTCACGACGTACTCGTGCGCCTCGTGCGCCCCGGGCAGCGTCACGGGGTCGCCCGGCGCGAGATAGTCGGTCGGCACGACGGGCACCCCGGCCCGCGCCAGCTCCCCGAGGTACCGCTTGTCGGTGTTCCAGCGCACCACCTCGGCCGGGTTGGCGAGCCGGGTGACCGCGCCCACCTTCTCGGCCCAGGCCACGAACTCGGCCGCGCGCCAGCTGTAGTCCCACGTGGAGCGGAGGACGACGAGGTCGTACCCGGCCCAGTCGGCCGCCGGGTCGTCCCAGTGCACGGCCGCCGCGTCGGCCCCGGCGTCCCGCAGCGCCTCCACCAGCACCGGCAGATCCCGGTCGCGGTTCGGCTCCGGCCCGGGGTCGTAGGTCGCGAGGGCTATCCGCGGGGCGGCGGTGCCGGGGGCGGCGGTACTGGAGGCGGCTGTGCGGGCCACGGGGGCGCTCCGATCTCGTTGGTCCGTTCCTGTGCCTGTCCCCCTCAGGGTACGGACGGCCCCGTGATGAGGCGGCCCTGGTCGTCGTAGGGCCAGACGTTGGGGACGCAGCCCTTCATGCCCTTGATCTGCTGCATCATCGCCGGGGCCGGCTTGCCCTTGCCGGGACAGGTCACATGGCCCTGGCCGAGGAAGTGGCCGACCTCGTGGTTGATGATCAGGGCGCGGTAGGCCTTGACGTCGTCGGCGTAGACGGGGGTCGCCAGTTCCCAGCGTTCGAGGTTGACCATGACGTCGTCGTCGACGTTGCAGTTGAACTCGCCGCGGGTGTTCAGCCCGAACCGGCCACAGACGTCGTCCACGGTGCCGGGGGTCGCGACCTTGACGACGAAGTCGGTGGCGCCGCCGGAGACCCGCTGGAAGGCCGACTTCCCGTCCGTGGTCCAGCCGCGCGGGTCGGCGAGGACGGCCTCCACCTCTTCGGCGACCTGGGCGGGTGACAGCGACAGCCCCTTCTCTATCTCGACCCGGTAGCGCAGGGGCGTGCCCTTGCCCACCTTGCCGCTGCCGCCCGGAGCCGTGGTGAACGTGCCGGGCCCGGTCCGGGGGATGGTGACCGACGACTCGCTGGGCGACGCGGACGACGACGCCGAAGCCGACGCCGACGCCGACTTGCTCGGTGACGAACTGGGCGAGGAGGACGGGCTGCCGCCGGAAGCACCGGCACCGGCATCAGCACCGGCGCTCGCGCTCGCGCTCGCGCTCGGTGAGCGCCGGGAGCGCTCGGGCGAGGGTTCGACGGACGCGCCGACCTCCCGCTCCCCGGCTAACTCGCCCGTGCCGCCGTTCATCCACCCCACCGCGGCGAACCCGGCGACGCCGACCACCGCCACGGCCCCGAGCCCGCCCCACAGCGGCCCCGTCCGTTGCCGCGCGGGCTCCTTCCTCCTCCGGCGGCGGCTGCGGGTACGGGCTCGTGGTGCCTTGTGCGCGGTCATGTTCCTTCAGAGTGTGATCGGTATGTGATCGGATGTGGCCGACTCAGTCACGAAACGATAACGGATGATCGGCGCGACAAGGCCGGACCGCTTGACCTTGCCCTTCGGTGAAGCCCCAGCATCGAGAACGGCACGGGGGAGGGACATGAACCCGAGGGAGGGGCATGAAACGGAATTCGCCACGGAATTCGCCACGGAAGACGCCACGGAAGACGCTGACGATCGGGGCCTTCGCGAAGGCCAGCCGACTGTCACCGAAGGCGCTCCGGCTCTACGACGAGCTGGATCTCCTCCGGCCCGCCCGGGTCGACCCGGACACCGGCTACCGCCACTACACCGCCGAGCAGTTGGAACAGGCCCGGCTGGTGGCCTGGCTGCGCCGGCTCGGCATGCCGCTCGCCCGTATCCGTACGGTGTGCGCGCTGGAGCCGGGTCCGGCGGCCCGGGAGATCCGGGCGTACTGGGCCGGCGTCGAGGCCGAGACGGCGACCCGCCGCGACCTGGCGGCCTTCCTCGTGGACCACCTCACCCACACATCCGAGTCCGAGTCCCAGGAGGACACCGACATGCTGGAACTCCGTTACGCCGCGCTCTCCGACACCGGCCTGGTCCGCACCGCCAACCAGGACACCGCCTACGCCGGCACCCGCGTCCTCGCGGTCGCCGACGGCTTCGGACCGGCCGGAGCGCCCGCGAGCAGCGCAGCCGTGGAGGCGCTGAAGACCCTGGAGGAGCACGACAGCCTCCCGGCGGGCAGTGTGCTGAACCTGCTGGAGGACGCCGTGCGGGGCGCGACCGCCGCCGTACGGGACGCCGTGGAGGGCGGCGACGACGGCACGACCCTGACCGCCATGCTCTGGACCGGCTCCCGGCTCGCCCTCGTGCACATCGGCGACTCCCGCGCGTATCTGCTGCGCGACGGCGAACTGTTCCGTATCACCCACGACCACACCGTCGTCCAGTCACTGATCGACGAGGGCCGGCTGACCCCCGAGGAGGCCACCACGCACCCCCAACCCGCCCTGCTCCTCAAGGCGTTGACCACCGACGACTCCATCGCCACCCCCGATCTGCGCCTCCACGACGCGCACCCCGGCGACCGCTACCTCCTCTGCTCCGACGGTCTGTCCACGGTCGTCCCCGACCCGGCCGTCCAGCACACCCTGTCCACCGCCCCGACCCCCGAGGCCGCCGTACACGCCCTCGTCGGCGAGGCGAACGCGGCGGGCGGCCCGGACAACGTCAGCTGCGTGGTGGCGGATGTGGTGAGCGGGGAGACGGAGCCGCACCGGGAGCCCTGAGCCCTGGCCTCAGGGGCGGCGGCGTCGGCCGGTCGGCGGCGCCTCCCCCGGCATCCGCTCCAACGTCCGGTCCAGGGCCCGGTCCAGGCGTCCCAGCCACTCCTCGGCCGTGCCCCGCACCCGGGGGTGTTCCGCGCGGAACTCCGCCCAGGCCTCTGGGGACACGGCGAGCGTGTCCACTCCCAGCACGGTCGAGGGGTCGCCGGGGGCCGTGCCACCCGGGTCCCCCGGGCCGCCCGGTTCGCGGCGGAACACCTCCCGCAGCAGCCGGGGCGACAGGCGGGTGACCTCCGCCTCCGCCAGGAGTACGGCGTCGTAGAGGTCCTTGGCCTGGGCGCGGCCCTCGGTGGCGCAGTCCGCGTGCAGCCAGAGGAGCTTCCAGGCGAGGGAGAGTCCGGGGCCCGGGGTGCGGACGACGGTCCGGCCGGAGCCGTCGGCGCGCGGTATCGCCGTCCACACGGGGGCCTCCGGGAGCCGTTCGTCACGGGCGAAGTCCATCCGCGCCTCGCCCGGCGGGAGGCCTTCCGCCGACCACGGGATGGTCACACGGATGCCGGGCGTCTCGTACTCCGCGTAGGTCCAGGTGTCGTCGGGCCGGGCGGCGTCCGGGTCGAGCACCACCCCGGGTGCCGCCACCGGCCGTTCCCGTACCAGGTCGAGCAACTCCTCGTGCGGCGGGCACTCCTGCGGTTCCACCTCGGTGATCCAGTGCAGCCCCTCGGGCGGCACCACCGGCCGCCGGCCCCCGGTGTCGAACTCCTCGAACTTCCAGATCTCGTACCCGTCGGCACCGTCGGCCGCCTCCGGCCACTGCTGTACGACGTCCAGCGCCTCCACGTACGGATACGGGTGCCCGGCGTCCACCGGGACGAGCGGCGGCCGGGGCACGATCCAGTCGAGGTCGGCGGGCTCCCGTGCCCCGGCCCCCACCCAGGCCGGCATGACCATGCTCCCGCGCAGCACGAGGTCGGCGCCCAAGGGGGAGCCGGCGACGAGGTGAAGCAGGTGGTCGAGGACGGCGCGGTGGGCGACGCGCCACGGGTCGCCGTCCACGGAGGCCGGGGTCACCGGACGCCCATCCGTTCGTCCGTGTCTTCGTCGATCCCTTCGTCCGTGCTTTCGTCCGTGCTTTCGTCCGTGCTTTCGTCCGTGCTTTCGTCCGTGTTTTCGTCCGTGCTTTCGTTCGTGATGCTTTCGTCCGTCCCCTCGTCGATCCATCCGTCGTCCAGGGCCGGGCGGTCGTCTTGCACGACGAACTCCTCCTCCACCTCGACGGCCTTGAACCCCGCCGCCGCGAGGGCGTCGAGGAGGGCGTCGAGACGGCGGCGGGCCTCGGGGCGGCCGACGTCACGGCAGCGCTGGGTCACGAACCGCTCGTGGCCGCTTCCGCCCAGCGCACGGCGGGCGTTGCGCGAGACATGGGCGCGGTGCCGCTCGGCGAGGGAGCGCACGGCGGCCACCTCGGTGTCGTCGGCGAGGGCGAGCTTGACGTGGTGTTCGAAGTAGCAGCCGGGAGGGAGGGCGCGGGCCTCGGCGGCGGTCCGGGGCACGTCCTCGTTCCAGGGTGCCGCCTCGATCTTCACCCGGGCGACGCGGAACCCTTCCCCGGCCAGCCGCTCGGCCCAGTCCTCCGCCACGGCGCGCCGCGCCGACAGGAGACCCTCACCGCGCACGGTCAGCATCGGCTGGTCGGGGGTCGTGCCCCGGTCGAGCACGATCCGCGTGTACTTCGCCCCGTGGCGCTCGGCCCAGCGACGTATCCGGCTGTCATCACCGACCACGGCCACGGCCCCGTCACCCGGCCCGGCCCCCGAGCCGGGCGCCACCGTCAGATGGATCTCGAACTCCCCCGCGAACTCCCGCACCGCCGCCCCGCATTCCCCCGCGCCCACCAGCCCGTTCATCGGAAGCCGACTGTACTGACCGCCACTGACAACGGCGGCGGGGGCGGGACGGGGACTGGGACGGGGGCGGCGCTCAGGCGGGCGGGTCGCCCGGGTCCCAGTCCAGCAGGCGGACCTTGGCGACCGTGCGGACATGGCGGCGCATCGCGGTGGCCGCCTGCCGGGGCTGCCCGGCGGCGATGGCGTCGAGGATCGCCTGATGCTGGGCGAGGGAACGGTCGGGCCGCCCCGGCTGGCGCAGCGACTCGGTGCGGCTCTCGGCGATCTGGTCGGCGATGGAGCGCATGAACTCGGCGAGCAGACTGCTGTGCGCGGCGGCCGTGACCGCCGCGTGGAACAGCCGGTCGCCCTCGATGCCGTGCCCGTCCCGCTCGATCTCCCCGGCCATGTACGCGAGGGCGTCCCGCATCGCGGTGAGGTCGTCCTCCGTGCGGCGCTCGGCGGCCAGTTCGGCGAGCTTCGTCTCCAACGCCTCGCGGGCCTCCAGCACATCGGGCAGCCGCCGGCGCCGTTCGACCATCTCCTCGACCGGCTCGACGTCGAGGCTGTCCCGGACGAGATATGTGCCGCCGCCGTGCCGCGCCTCCACCAGGCCCTGGACCTCCAGCACCACGATGGCCTGCTTGACCGAGGCGCGGCTGACCCCCAGCCGCTGGGCCAGGTCCCGTTCGGGCGGCAGCCGGTCCCCGGCCTTCAGCCCGCCCTCGGTGACGTACTGCCGCAGCCGGTCGAGGACCTGCTCGTAGAGCCGCTGTTTGGCCATGGGGCGCAGGGCGTCGCTCACGGTTCCCCCAATCGTCCGGCGCCGCTCGTCGAGAGCGTAACACCGGCCCACGCCAGTGGCCCGGTGGACGAGTGGCTGAGCCAATTCCCGCGCGACCCCTTGACTCCATGGCCGTACGCCTCCACGCTGACCACCCAGAAGTGGCTGAGCCACTCGACCACTCCCCCTCCCCCCACGTGCCCCTCGACGGGAGCCCGTATGTCCCCCGAACTGATCTCGATCCTCGTCCTCGCCGTGGTGTTCGTCATCGCGACGACCCGTTCCGTGAACATGGGCGCGCTCGCCTTCGCCGCCGCCTTCGGTGTGGGCGAACTCGTCGCCGACCTGGACGCGGACGGCATCTTCGCCGGCTTCCCGGGCGACCTGTTCGTCGTCCTCGTCGGCGTCACCTATCTCTTCGCGATCGCCCGCGCCAACGGCACCACCGACTGGCTGGTGCACGCCTCGATCCGGCTCGTCCGGGGCCGGGTGGCGCTGATCCCCTGGGTGATGTTCTTCATCACGGGCGCGCTCACGGCGATCGGCGCGGTCAGCCCCGCCGCGGTCGCGATCGTCGCCCCCATCGCCCTCAGCTTCGCCGCGCGCTACGCCATCAGCCCCCTCCTCATGGGCGCCATGGTCGTCCACGGCGCCCAGGGCGGCGGCTTCTCCCCCATCAGCATCTACGGCACGATCGTCAACGGCATCGTCGAACGCGAGAACCTCCCCGGCAACGAGATAGCCCTCTTCCTGACCTCCCTCACCGCCAACCTCGTGATCGCGGCAGTGGTGTTCGTCCTGTTCGGCGGCCTGAAACTGTGGAGACAGCCAACCCGCGTAGCTGCGGGCAATCGTGCCGCTGGGGCGATGGGGGTCCCCCCGCTCGAGCGAAGCCGAGAGTGGGGGAGGGTGGGCGCAGCGGCACCTCGCACCGCCGAGCAGCGGAAACCCCCCGAGGCCGACACCACCCCCGAGCACCCGGAATCCGACAGCTCCGAAGCCAGCCGCACCGAAACCACCCCCACCCTCACCCCCGCCCGCACAGCCACCCTCACCTCCCTCCTCGCCCTGGTCATCGCCGTCCTCGCCTTCGACCTGGACGCCGGCCTCACCGCAGTCACCCTCGCCGCCCTCCTCAGCGCCATCTGGCCCGACGACAGCCGCAAGGCCGTCACCCAGATCGCCTGGTCCACGGTCCTCCTCATCTGCGGCGTCCTCACCTACGTGGGCGTACTCGACGAGATGGGCACCATCACCTGGGCCGGCGAGGGCGTCAGCGACATCGGCATCCCCCTCCTCGCCGCCGTACTCCTCTGCTACATCGGCGCGATCGTCTCCGCCTTCGCCTCCTCCGTCGGCATCATGGGCGCCCTGATCCCCCTGGCCGTACCGTTCCTGGCGCAGGGCGAGATCGGCGCGGTCGGCATGATCGCCGCCCTCGCCGTCTCCGCGACGGTCGTCGACGTGAGCCCCTTCTCCACGAACGGCGCACTCGTCCTGGCCGCCGCGCCGGACGTCGACCGCGAGCGCGTTCCGCCAGCTGATGATCTACGGAGGCATCGTGGTGGCAGTGGTCCCCGCGGTGGTGTGGCTGGTGCTGGTGGTCCCGGGCTTCGGGTAGTCACCCATGCGGAAGCGGTACACCGAAAGCGGTGCACCGGAAGCGGTACACCGACAGCGCCACACCCGGTACCTCGAACGGCGACAACCAAGGAGTACGAGACGTGTCCCCTCTCTTCCCGGCCCTCACCGGCGAAGCCCGCACCCCCGACCGGCCCGACCGGCCCGCCCTGCGCTTCGGCGACCGTTCCCTGTCGTACGCGGAACTCACGGCCGTCACCGACACCCTGGCCGCCCGGCTAGGGGGCGCCGACCGGGTGGCCGTCTGGGCGACCCCCACGCTGGAGACCGCCGTGGCCGTGGTGGCGGCGCTCCGCGCGGGCGTCCCCGCCGTACCCCTGAACCCGAAGTCCGGGGAGAAGGAACTCGGCCACATCCTCTCCGACAGCACACCGGCCCTGGTCCTCACCGCCCCGTCCGACGAACTCCCGCCTCCCTTGGACAAGTTGGACCGCGTCAATGTCAACGTCAACGCCGACACCAACACCGACACAGAGGCAGAGGCAGAGGCAGAGCCAGAGGCAGAGGCAGACGCACAGGACACCGACGACTCCCCCGCCCTGATCGTCTACACCTCCGGCACCACCGGCCCCCCCAAGGGCGCCGTCATCCCCCGCCGCGCGATCGCGACCACCCTGGACGCGCTGGCCGACGCCTGGGGATGGACCGCCGACGACGTACTGGTCCACGCCCTCCCCCTCTTCCACGTCCACGGCCTGATCCTGGGCATCCTGGGCCCGCTGCGGCGCGGCGGCGCGGTCCGCCACCTCGGCAGGTTCGACACGACGGCCGTGGCCCGGGAACTGTCGTCCGGCGCGACGATGCTGTTCGGCGTGCCGACGATGTACCACCGCATCGCCGAAACCCTGCCCACCGACCCGGACCTGGCGAACGCACTCGGCCGCGCCCGCCTCCTCGTCTCCGGCTCGGCCGCGCTGCCCGTGCACGACCACGAACGGATCGCGGCGGCCACCGGCCGCCGGGTCATCGAGCGGTACGGCATGACGGAGACCCTGATGAACACCAGCGTCCGCGCGGACGGCGAGCCCCGCGCCGGTACAGTCGGAGTCCCGCTGCCGGGCGTGGAGTTGAGGCTGGTCGAGGACAACGGCACCCCCCTCACCGCGTACGACGGAGAGTCGGTCGGCGAGATCCAGGTGCGCGGCCCGAACCTCTTCACCGAGTACCTCAACCGCCCCGACGCGACCGCCGCCGCGTTCACCTCCGACGGCTGGTTCCGCACCGGTGACATGGCCGTCCGCGACCCCGACGGCTATGTCCGCATCGTCGGCCGCAAGGCCACCGACCTCATCAAGAGCGGCGGCTACAAGATCGGCGCGGGCGAGATCGAGAACGCACTCCTGGAGCACCCGGGGGTACGGGAGGCGGCCGTCACCGGCGCACCGGACCCCGACCTGGGCGAACGCGTCGTCGCCTGGATCGTCCCGACGGATCCCCAATCCCCGCCCTCGCCCCAGGAATTGGCCTCCCATGTCGCCACCCACCTCTCCCCCCACAAGCGCCCCCGAACCGTCCACTACCTCGCCACCCTCCCCCGCAACGACATGGGAAAGATCATGAAGCGAGCACTGAAGGCCGAAGGCTGAGGCGGATGAGCGACCGGCGCGGCTCGGCCCGCGAGGCCATCGCCTCCCTGACGGACGACTTCACCGAACTCCCCACCCCAGGGCGGGAGTACGCCCCCGACGGCCCCCTCGCCTGGCCGGGCTACGACACCGCCCGCGCCCGCGCCACCGAGCGCACCGGCGAGGACGAGTCGGTGGTGTGGGGCCGAGCCACGATCGGCACCTCACCGGCCGTCCCCGCCGTACTGATCTCCTTCGAGTTCGGCTTCCTCGGGGGCTCGCTCGGCGAACGCACCGGCGACCGGCTGGAGGCGGCGCACACCTACGCCCGCGCCCACCGTCTGCCGGTCGTCTCCCTCGTGGCGACCGGCGGCAGCCGTATGCAGGAGGGCATGCGCGCCCTCACCCAACTCCAGCGCGTGGCCCGCGAGTCGGCCCTGACGAGGGCGGCCGGCCTGCCCCAGATCGCGGTCCTCCGCGACCCCACCACCGGCGGCGGCTGGGCCACCCTCGGCGCCGGCGCCGACATCACCCTGGCCCTCCCCACCACCCAGATCGGCTTCGCCGGCTCCCGAGTCCGCCCCCCGGACGCCGACCCCACGGCGTACACGGCGGAAGCCCAACTCAAGGCAGGCTCGATCGACGCGGTAATCCCCCCAACATCCCTACGCCCCACCCTGACCCTCTACCTCACCCTCCTGACCACCCCCTCCACAGCCCCAGCACCCCCACCCCGAGCCCTCCCACCCCGCACTCCCCCGCAGCCTGAAAAGCATGGGGCGCAGCCCCTGCCTTTCAGGGGCGCGGGGAACTGCGCGACCAGCCCCCACCCACCCGCAGCCGCCACCCAACCGAACCCCCCACCCCACATGGCACCCCCCACCACCGGCTGGGAAGCCGTACAACGCGCCCGCTCCCCCCACCGCCCCCACGCCGAGACCTACCTGAACACCTACTTCACCCGCCGAGCCCCGTTGCAAGGGGACCGCTCCGGCGGCACCGACCCCGGCATACTCTGCGGCTTCGGCGACCACGAGGGCCGCACCATCGCCTACGCGGCCCAGTGCGGCACCCCCACCCGCCCGGCGGGCTACCGCACCGCCACCCGCCTCATCCGCCTCGCCGACCGCCTCGGCATCCCCGTCCTGACCCTGATCGACACCCCCGGCGCCGCGAACGACGCCGAGGCCGAACGCCAGGGCGCGGGCCCCGCCATCGCCGACCTCTTCACCACCGTCGCCACCGCCCGCACCCCCCTCACCACCCTCCTCATCGGCGAGGGCGGCTCCGGCGGCGCCCTCGCCCTCGCCGCCCCCGGCAACACCTGGGCCACCCCGGACAGCTACTTCTCGGTGATCGCCCCGGAACTGGCGGCCGCCATCCTCAAGCGCCCCGCGGACCGGGCCCCCGCCACGGCGGACGAACTCCGGTTGCGCCCACAGGACCTGGTGGAGCTGGGCGTCGTACGGGGAATCGTCGAACCGGCGACGCCGCACCCCCACCCACCCGACCACCCATCAGACCACCCACCCGACCACCCACCCGACTGACGGTCGGACCGCCCCTCCGCCACACGCCACCCCGCCCTCGGGCCCCGAACCACCCGTCCGGCCGCACCCCCACCCGGCCCACCCCAACAGGCACCCCACCCCCCACCCCCCGCACGATGCAAAGGGAACCAAGGAACCAGGGAACCGCCGACCGGCGGCGGTCCGTTCGGTCCGTGCTCTCGGGAGGATCCGCAATGACCGCGATGACCGCCAGTCTGGAGCAGCTGCGCCGCTGCCACTTCGGCGTCGATCTGGGTGCCGCGCGGACCCGGGTGTTTGTGAAGGGCGCGGGTCTGGTGGTGGACCAGCCGAGTGTCGCCGCCGTGAACACCCGTACGGGCGCGCTGATCGCGGTCGGGGAGTTCGCGGAGAAGATGATGGGGCGTACGCCCGACTACATCCGGGTCGTGCGGCCCGTCTCCAGCGGCACGATCGTCGACATCGAGATGGCCCAGCGCATGCTGCGTCAGCTGCTGGGCGACCGGGTCCGCCGCAATCTGCGCCGCAAGCCCGTGCTGCGCGCCGCCGCGTGCACGCCGCACGGCGCGGACCCGCTCGCCCAGCGCGCCACGATCGAGACCCTGGTGGGTCTCGGGGCGCGCCGGGTGGAGATGGTGGACACGCTCATCGCGGCGGCCGTCGGCTGCGGCCTCCCGGTCGAGCAGCCCGAAGCCACCATGATCATGGTCTGTGGCGCGGGCGCCACCGAGCTGGCCGTCCTCTCCCTCGGCGCGGTCGTCAGCGCCGTACGCATCCCCGTCGGCGGCGAGGCCATCGACCACGCGATCGTGCAGCATCTGCGGCTGCGTCATGAGCTGACGCTGCCGAGTCAGTCCGTACGGCCGCTGCAGCTCGCCCTCTCCGGCAACGGCCTCACCCCGCACGGCCCCGAGTCGACCGAGATCCACGGCCTCGACGTGGCGACGGGGCTCGCCCGCTGCGTCCAGGTGGACACGGCGGCCGTGCGCGACGCCATCCAGACCCCCCTCACCGCCGTGGTCGACGGCATCGGCAAGGTGCTCCGCGACTGCCCGCCCGACCTGGTGGCCGACCTGGCCGACCGCGGCATCATGATGGTCGGCGGCAGTGCCCTCCTGCCCGGTTTCGACCAGATGCTCCGCCACGCCACGGGCATGCCGGTCCACATCGCCGAACGCCCCGACGTCTGCGCCGCCCTGGGCATCGGCGCCATGCTGGAGGGCCGCATCGCACCCATCAGTCTGGACCCGGTGGGCGACTGACTCCCCGAACATTCCTCCGACCATGCCTCCGGGCCCTCTCCGACCGGCGGCATCCTGAGCACGCGGGGGCGGTCGGGCACCACGGCGCTCCCCCGACGGCCGCCCCGTGCTCCCGACGACGCCCCACCGAACGCCCGTACGCGTCGTTCTCGCCGAAGTCCCCCGCCGCTAGGGTTACTTGGAGGAACCCGGCCACGGAGGTGAGCGCACGGATGCCAGGGCCCGTGACCCGGATCGGTATCACCGGACACCGGGAGATCCCGGAAGCCGCCCTGTCGGCCGTCCGCGCGGGCATCCGGGCGGAGTTACGGAACCGGCCCTCCACCACCCGGGCCCTCAGCAGCCTCGCCGCGGGCGCCGACCAGCTCTTCGCGGAACTCGCCCTCGAAAGCGGAATGCAGCTGACCGCCGTCATCCCGGGCATGGACTACGAGTCCCACCTCGGCGACGACGAGGTCCGGGCCACCTACCGCCGCCTCCTCAAGTGCTGCGCCGACCGCGTGCAACTGCCGTACGAACGCACGCACGAGGAGGCGTACTACGCGGCCGGCCGCTACATCGTCGACCACGCCGACCGCATGATCGCCGTCTGGGACGGCGCCCCGTCCCGCGGCCTCGGCGGCACGGCCGACATCGTCGACTACGCCCACGTCACCGGCGTCCCGGTGACGGTCCTGTGGAACCCCGGGGTCCGCCGCACCTGACGCACGCAACCGCACCCCTCCCCCTCCTCCTCCCCCTCCCCTCGGCCGGTCCGTCAAGACCCGAACCGAACGAGCCAGTCCGTGTGCTGGGGCGAGACCACCCGCTCCGCCTCGGCGACGGCGTCGGCCCACCCGTCCTCCTTGACGGTGGTGCTCATGGCGACGCGCAGGGTGTCCAGGTCCTGTTCGACGAGCTTGTGCGCGTAGGTGAGCGGCCGGTGCCGCCGGACCTCCTGCCAGGCGACACCGGCCGCGGCGGCGGCACTCAGCACACCGGTCGGATCCCAGCGCCCCTCGATCACCCCGAGCGCCCTGAGCACGGCGGCGAGCAGCGCCAACAGCGTCAGAAAGGTGGTCATCCCCGACCAGCGCACGGACGCCCGGTGCGCCTGCCCGGCCTTGTTGCCGTACCAGGCGAGCTGTTCCGAGACCCGGTCCCGCAGGTAGATGTCCCGCCGCGCCGCGAACCCCTTGGCCCGCACCGCCCGCATCGCCGGCGTGATCTGCCCGAGCCCCCGCTCGCGGGGACTCTCCCTCGGGTCCTCCCACCCCACCTTCCGCAGCTCGCTGAGCCGCTCCTCCAGCCGCTCGGCGAACATCGCCTCGGGATTGACCAGCCGCGTCGGAAACGGCCCCCCGTGCACCATGAACTGCCACGCCAGCGACTTCACCACCTCGGCCGCCGCCCGATGCGCCTGCCACTGGGCCCGGGCCCGGCGCCGTGACGCGTAGAGCCCGATCACGATCGTCAACCCGTACAGCACCGCCGCCACACCCGACGGCACCCGACTCCCCACCCGCTCCGCCAACGAAGCGGTCGCGGTCGCGAGCAGCAGCACCACCAACTGCGTCCGAACAACCTTGAACGACTCCCCCTGACGGGCTACCGCCCGCTCATCACACACCACGAACAACGGAGGCAGATCTCGATCACTCACCGTGGTACTAGGGCCGGGCATCGCAGCCATACGCACCTCGTACGGATACCGGACTCGACGGAATGGTCATGCTCTCGTCAATCTTGAGCCTGCGCCAGTGGGCCCCTGAAGGGCGCCCTCTTGACATCCGGGCAGCGAACACCTAGCGGCTCGTGATAAAAACGCGAAAGTCTGGACCCTGTCGTCCAAACCCATGTCCGAGCGTCGGCCGAAAAGGACCTCGTCGGCAAGGGGCCGATGACAGCAATCCCTTTCGAACTGGAGCGACGAGATGAACCTTTCCTTTCCCAAGACGACGCGTGGATCGGACACCGCCCGGTCAGCTCACACGAGGCTCGCCCCGCTCACGGCGGTCGCCGCACACGGGCCCCGCACCCAGCGCTCCACCGGACGGGTGACGGACGCTCGTGACCCGCACGTCGCCGGGCCGGGGTTCACCTCCAGCATCTGACACAGAGCCGGCCGGGGCCTCAACCTCCTTTTTGATCAAGGAAGTTGGGCCCCGTCGTCCTGTCATCCCCGAGTGGCGCGAGGGCTTACACTGCCGAAGTGAGGGACCCCGCGATCCAGCAACTGGTGCTCAAGATCCACAGTCGGTGCGATCTGGCCTGCGACCACTGTTATGTGTACGAGGCATCCGACCAGTCGTGGCGCTCACGCCCCACCGTCATCGCCGAGGAAACCCTCGATCAGGTGGCCCGTCGTCTCACCGAGTACGTGCTCGCGAAGAATCTGGATTCCGTCACCGTCATTCTGCACGGCGGCGAACCCCTCCTTGCCGGCCCTGCCCGACTGAGACGAATCTGCGCGGAACTCACCCGCGCTCTCGCCCCCGTCACCGCGCTCGATCTGCGTATTCACACCAATGCGGTGCGGCTGAACAGAGATCACCTGCGGATCTTCGACGAATTCCGGGTGAAGGTCGGAATCTCGCTCGACGGGGACCGGGTCGCCAACGACCGCCACCGGCTCGACCGCCGGGGTCGCAGCAGCTACGACCGGGTCCTGCGGGCCGTCGAACTCCTGCGTCTCCCTGAGCACCGGCATCTGTACCAGGGGCTGCTGTGCACCGTGGACGTGGCCAACGACCCGGTCGCCGTGCACGACGCGCTGGTCTCGCTCGATCCGCCCCGGATCGACTATCTGCTCCCGCACTCCACCTGGGACACCCCGCCCCCCGGACATGCGCCCGGCGGGCCGGCGACACCGTACGCCGACTGGCTGCTGAAGGTCTTCGACCGGTGGGAGGAACAGGGTCGCCCCATGCCGGTGCGCACCTTCGAGTCGGTGCTGAGCACCCTGCGCGGCGGGCCCAGCCTCACCGAGGCGCTGGGGCTAGTGCCCTCCGACCTGGCGGTGATCGAGACCGACGGCACCTTCGAGCAGGCGGACTCGCTCAAGACCGCGTACGAGGGCGCCCCCGCGACCGGCTACGACGTCTTCCGGCACGGCTTCGCGGAGTTCGCCGAGCACCCCGGTGTCCGGGCCCGGCAACTGGGCATCGCCGGAGTCAGCGAGACCTGCCGCCGCTGCCCGGTCGTGGAGTCCTGCGGCGGCGGCCTCTACACCCACCGCTACAGCCGCGAGAACGGCTTCGACAACCCCTCGGTGTTCTGCGCCGACCTGCGGGGCCTGGTGGAGGGGATCGCCGAGCGGATCACCGAGCGCGCACTGCACCCGGCCGTCAAGGATGCCGAGGAACTCCGCCTGTCCCAGCTGGAGTTGGACCGGAGCCTGCTGGCCCGGGCGAACGCCGCGCTGACGGATCACCCCGATCACCCCGAGTGGGAGGCGGCCTGGCGGGTGCTGGTCGAGCTGGACTCCGAGGCCGCCGGCGCCGCGCACCTCAACACCGTCCTCACCCACCCGTATCTGCGGGCCGCACTCCGCCGCTCCCTGCACAGCCCCGACCTCCCCCACCTGATGGCGGCGGTCACGGCGGCCGCCGTCCTGGCGGAGACGGACGCCACCCTGACCTGGCGGCAGCCCGGCCGGGACCTCCACCTCCCGACCCTCGGCACCCTGCGGCTCTCGGCGCCCGGACGGGTCGAATGCGCGGTCACGGCGAACGGCCTCCGGGTGACCGGCACGACCGACGACGGCACCGAACTCGGCGTCGATTGGCGGCCGTTGGAGACGGTGGAACTCACCGACGGACCGACCCTGCTTCTCGACGACGCCGACCCGTACCGTGACCGCTTCGGGGCGCCGGCCGCGGCTCCGCTGTCCCCGAGCGACCTGGCGCTCTTCGGGAAGCGACTGCGCGCGGCCCATGAGGCGCTGGACGCACGGGAGCCCGGCTGGCGCAAGGGAGCCAACGCGCTCGTCGTCACCACGGTCACCCCCCTCGCCCCGGGCTCGGGGCTGCGGCTGGGCACGCACGCCTTCGGCGCGCTCGGGGTGGCCGTCGACTTCGAGCCCGAGGACTTCGTCCGCGAACTGCCGCTTCTGGGGCGCAGATCCAGGCTCGCCGCGCTGCGGGAGATCACGGATCTCCATGTGCCGGGCGGTGACGCGGGGCGGTTGCTCGACGAGGCCAGCGAGTGTGTGGGCGCCATCGGCGCGGCCTCGGACGACAGTGCCGACTCGCCGCGGCGGCGGGCACGGGCCGCGCTGGACGCCCTCACCTCCGCCCCCGGACATCGACTCACAGCGAGTGGAGCCCACTTGGCGGACGAACTGCGTACGGAACTGGCGGTTGCCCATGACTGATACCACCCGACTCCCCGACGTGCTGGGCCGGTTGGGTGTCCGGCCCGGTGGTGTTCTGATGGTGCACTCCTCGCTGCACGGCACCGGATGGAGCCCGACCGAGGTCCGCAACGCCCTGCTCGACACGCTCGGCCCCGACGGGACGCTCGTCGTGCCGGCCTTCACGCCGGAGAACTCGGACACCTCTCCCGCGTACCACAGCCGTACCGAGGGGATGACCGAGCGGGAGAAGACCGCCTTCCGCGCGTCGATGCTGCCCTTCGAGCCGAACGCCACCCCCTGCACCACGATGGGCGCGCTGGCCGAGTGTGTACGGACAACTCCCGGTGCGGTCCGCAGCGCACATCCGCAGACCTCGTTCGCCGCGATCGGGCGTCGCGCGGAGGAGCTCCTCTCCGACCACGATCCGCACTGCCACCTCGGTGAGCGGTCCCCGATGGCGGCGCTGTACGAGGCCGACGCCCAGGTGCTGCTGCTGCGGGTCGGCTTCGAGGTGTGCACCGCATTCCATCTCGCCGAGTACCGGATGACCCCGCCGCCCCCGACCCGGACGTACCGCTGCGTGGTGGAGGACAAGGGCAACTGGATCGAGTACGAGGATCTCTCCCTGTACGACGGTGACTTCGGCGAGATCGGGGCTCGCTTACCTCATGGTTTGTTCACGGAAAGGGAGTTCGCGGGAAAACCGACGTATGTGTTCGGGATGCGCGATGCTGTCGACGCGGCGCGACACCTGATGTCCGGATATCGCTCTGAAATGACGTGAAACGAGCCATGTGTCAGGGGTGTTGATCGGGCACATTGTTGGTTCCGGCTGGAGGGGCGCCTGGGCGGGGGCACGAGGCATCGAAAGGCGGGGGCGTGTGGACACAGCTGCGCGGGGGCGGGCTCCGGACAATCGGCCGTACTTCTTTCTCAGTTACGCGCACACTCCGCCCTCCGGGCCCGACAGCGGCGATCCCGACCACTGGGTGCACACGCTGTACAAGGATCTGTGCGCGGACGTCCTGGCCCTCACCGCTCATCCGCGGGGGACGCCCGCGGGATTCCTGGACCGGGAGATGCGGTCCGGGGAGGGCTGGCCGGACCGGCTCAGTGAGAATCTCGCGCACTGCCGAGTGTTCGTCCCGCTG
The DNA here is from genome assembly GCF_055657445.1 of Streptomyces sp. NPDC107538. Lineage (NCBI taxonomy): Bacteria > Bacillati > Actinomycetota > Actinomycetes > Kitasatosporales > Streptomycetaceae > Streptomyces > Streptomyces sp. NPDC107538. The sequence goes on from NZ_JBVKAY010000004.1 coordinate 354,791, forward strand.
TATTCGCCCCGCTATTTCTCCAGCGACAACTGCGGGCGCGAGTGGTTCGCCTTCGACGAGCGCATCCGCGAGGCGCGCAACGCCGGCCTCGGCGACATCCCGGCCATCGTCCCGGTGCTGTGGACGGGCATGGACCTCGAAGGACTTCCCGAGTCCGTGCGGCAGATCCAGGTCGAGCGCAGCAAGTTCGGCGAGCGTTACTCGTCGTACGGGATCTACGGGCTGATCAAACTCAAGCGGCTGCGCGACGAGTACGAGGAGACCGTGTACGGGCTCGCCCAGCGGATCGTGCAGGTAGCCGAGAACACACCGCTGCCGTCGAGCAGGCCCCGGCCGTACGAGTCCACGCACAGCGCGTTCCGGCCGCACGGTGAGGGGCCGCGCCGTATCCACCTCACCGTGGTGGCGCCCAACCGGAGTTCCGTGCCGGAGGGCCGGGACGCCGTCCCCTACGGGGAGGACGCCACGGAGTGGAATCCGTACCACGGCGAGTCGAGGCGCCCCCTGTCCGCGCTGGCGGAGGAGCTGATCCGGTCCCTCGACTACCGCATCACCGTCTCGGACTTCGACCTCCCGGACCCCGGCACCGACAACCTCACCGCGGTCGCGTCCGAGGCCGACGGGACCGGGCAGCCGCCCGAACCGCACCCGGGGATCCTGCTGCTCGACCGGTGGGCCCTGCTCGACCGGGAGCGGCGACACCGGCTCAAGACGTTCGACTCGTCCGCGCACCCCTGGGTCGGCGCGATCGTCCCCTGGAACCGCCTCGACCTCCAGTGCCGCGGTGAACAGGGCGAGCGGCTGCGGGAGGACCTGGAGGACACCCTGCCGCTGATCCTGGAGCGGGGGCGCCGCGCCAAGTGCTGGGCGGCGGTCAACGGCGTACCCACCCTGAAGCAGTTCACCGAGATCCTGCCGGTGGTCGTGGCCCAGGCGACCCGGCAGTTCCTGAAGCACGCCAAGGCCCATCCGCCGTCCGGCCAGGTCATGCCCCGGCCACGGCTGAGTCTCGCCGACCCCACCCACCCCGATGCGGATTCCGACCACGGAGGACAGGCATGACGGCCCGCAAGGACGGACGCATCATCACCTTCTACTCGTACAAGGGTGGTACGGGCCGCACGATGGCCCTGGCCAACGCGGCGTGGATCCTGGCCGCCAACGGCAAGCGGGTCCTGGCCGTCGACTGGGATCTGGAGGCCCCGGGCCTCGACCGTTTCTTCCAGCCCTTCCTCGATCCGAGCGTCCTCGCGTCCACCACCGGCGTCATCGACATGATCACCGAGTACTGCTGGGCGGCGACCACCGGCGGCCCGCGCAGCGGCCCCTGGCACCGCGACTACGCCCGCGTCGAGCAGCACGCCGTGTCCCTCGGCCCGGAACGGCTCGGGCTGTCCTTCCCCGAGGGCGGCTCGCTGGACTTCCTGTCCGCCGGCCGCCGTAACCGGGAGTACTCGGCGACGGTGTCGTCGTTCGAGTGGGACAACTTCTACGAGCGGCTGGGCGGCGGGCAGTTCCTGGACGCGCTGCGGGAGGACATGAAGGCGTCGTACGACTACATCCTCATCGACAGCCGCACGGGCCTGTCGGACAGCGCGGACATCTGCACCATTCAGATGCCGGACGTCCTCGTCGACTGTTTCACGCTCAGCGGCCAGTCGCTGGACGGGGCCGCCGCGGTGGCCCGCAGCGTCGAGGGGGGACAGCACAAGCGGCGGATCAGGGTGCTCCCGGTCCTGATGCGCATCGACGAGGGCGAGAAGCGCAAGGTGGACGCGGGGCGGGCGCTGGCCCGGCTGCGGTTCGAGGGGCTGCCCCGCGGCGTCGACGGCGAGGAACTCGGCGCCGAACAACAGGACGCCTACTGGGGCGCCATGGAAATACCCTATGTGCCGTTTTACGCGTACGAGGAGACGCTCGCGACGGTCGGCGACAAGAGCAACATCGCCAACTCCCTGCTGTCCGCCTTCGAGCGGCTGACGAAAGTGATCTCCGACGGCGAGATCACCGCACTGCCACCGGTGCCCGAGCCGGTACGGCAGCGCTGTCTGGAGGCGTTCACCCGGCGGCAGCCGATGACGGACATCGTCGTGGTGTACGCGGCGGAGAACCGGATGTGGGCGGACTGGGTGGAGGCCGTCCTCCGGCAGACCGGCTGCAACGTCACCCTGCACGACGTGTCCACCGGCCCGCCGGAGCGGCTGGACCCGGCGTCGCGCGCCCTTCTGCTGCTGTCCCACGCCTTCCAGAAGTCCCGGCACGCGCAGACGGTTCTGCGCTCCCTGACCGACTCCGCCCTGGCGGTTCCGCGCGCCACGACGGTGCCGCTGCGCGTCGACGAGGTCAGACTCCCCGACGTGTCCGTGGACCACGAGCCGGTGGACCTGTACCGGTACGACGCCACCCAGTGCGTCGCCGCCCTGCTCGGCGCGCTGAAACTGCCGGAGCGGCCCGACGACCTCGCCGCCGTGGAGCCCCGCTTCCCGGGCAGCGCCCCCACCGTGTGGAACGCGCCGCAGCGCAACGCCACCTTCACCGGCCGCGGCCGGCTCCTCGACGAGCTGCGCGAACAGCTGCGCGGCGGGGCGTCGGCCGTGGGCACCCAGCCCAAGACACTGTTCGGCCTCGGCGGCGTCGGCAAGACCCAGGTCGCCCTGGAGTACGTGCACCGGTTCATGGCCGACTACGACCTGGTGTGGTGGATCTCCGCCGAGCGCGGCGACGGCGTCACCTCCGCCCTCGCCGAACTCGGCGCCCGGATCGGCGCCCCCGGCGGCGACGACATGGCCCAGGTCAGCCAGGAAACCGTGCGGATGCTCGCCGAGGGCGTGCCGACCAAGCGCTGGATCCTGGTCTTCGACAACGCCGACAACCCCGAGGAGCTGACCCGGTTCTTCCCTCAGGGCGGCGGGCACGTCCTCGTCACCTCCCGCAACCAGACCTGGGAGCAGCGGGGCACCTCGCTGCCCGTCGACGTCTTCCCCCGGCACGAGAGCGTCGAGCACCTGTCACGCCGGGCGCCCGGACTGAGCGCCGACGAGGCCGACCGGGTCGCGGAGGCGGTGGGCGACCTGCCGCTGGCCGTGGAGCAGGCGGCGGCCTGGCTCGCCGAGACCGCCACGCCCATCGAGGAGTACCTGCGGCAGCTGAACGAGCAGACCGCCGGCGTGCTGGACCTCAACCAGCCCGCCGACTACCCGGAGACGGTGGCGGCGACCTGGAACATCTCGATCGCCCGGCTGCGGGAACGCTCCCCCGCCTCGGTGCGGCTGCTGCAGCTGTGCGCCTTCATGGCCCCCGAGCCGATCTCCTCGCACCTGCTGTACAGCCGGGAGATGCTCGACGAGCTGAAGAAGGTCGACCCGAGCCTCCAGGAAGGCCTGATGCTGGGCCGGGTCATCCGGGAGATCGGCCGCTTCGCCCTCGCCAAGGTCGACCAGGCCAGCGCCAGCATCCAGGTCCACCGGCTGGTGCAGGCCGTGATCCGCTCGCGGCTCTCCGAGGAGGAGCAGCGGCAGGCCCGGCATGTCGTCCACACCCTGCTCGTGGGTGCCCGGCCGCCCGGCGACGAACCCATCGACAACGCCGACACCTGGCCCCGCTTCGCCATCATCTGGCCGCATCTGAACGCCTCCGAGCTGCGCAACTGCCATGAGGTCGAGCCCCGCCGGCTGCTGATCGACCGGGTCCGCTACCTGTGGAAGCGCGGTGACTTCCCGGGCGCCCGGAAACTCGCCGAGGACCTGCTGGCGCACTGGAAAAAGTCGCTCGGCGAGGACGACATGCAGTACATGTACCTGCGCGGGCAGCTCGCCAACGTGCTGCGCACCCAGGGGCGTTTCGTGGAGGCGCGCGACATCGACGAGGAGGTGCGCGAGCGGCAGCTGCGGGTGCTGGGCCCCACCCATCCGCACACCTACGTCACCACCTCCAGCCTTGCCAGCGACCTCGCCGCCCTGGGCGAGTACACCAAGGCCGTGGAACTGGCCCGCGAGGCCCACCAGGGGTTCAGCCAGCTCTTCGACGAGTCCAACAGCCGTACGCTCAACGCCGCGAACAACCTCGCGCTGGCGCTGCGCATGGTCGGCCACTACGACGAGGCGCACGACGTCGACCAGGACACGTACACCCGCCGCCGCGAGGTCCTCGGACAGGACCACCCCTACACGCTGATCTCCGCCCAGGGGCTCGGCCGTGACCTGCGTGAAGTGGGCCGCTACACCGACTCGGTGGCGGTCCTGTCGGAGGCGTACGACAGCCACAAGCGGGCTCTCGGCAAGGACTTCCCCGGCACGCTCAGCTGCGCCAAGTCGCTCGCGGTGTCACTGCGGCGGGCGGGCCAGTTCGTCGACGCGCGCCGACTGACCCAGGCGACGCTCGCGCAGTACCGGACCCAGTACACCCGGGACAAATACCCGGACCCGATCCCGGACTCGCTCGCCTGTGAACTGAACCTGGCGGCCGACCTGTACGCCGCCGACGAACCCGACCGGGCCCGGGAGACCGTCCGGGGTGTGCTGGAGCACTATGTGAAGGTCCCGGGCCGGGAACACCCCTACACCCAGGCCGCGCTCAACAACCTCGGCATCTATCTCTGGGCCTGCGGGGACGCCGAGGAGGCCGAGGAGGTGTTCCGGCAGGTGACGGAGCGGATGGCGGCGGGGCTCGGCAAGAAGCATCCGCACACGCTCTTCGCCCGCGCCAACCACGCCAACGTCCTGGCGGAGAAGGGCCGGCCGGAGGAGGCCTGGGCCCTGGAGGAACCGGCCCGCGACGTCCTCAGGTCCGTCCTCGGCCCACAGCATCCGGAGACGCTGGCCGTCATCAGCAACTCGGCGTTGACGCTGCGCTCGCTGGGCCGCGAGGAGGAGGCCCAGCGGCTGCACGAGGCGACCCTCTCCGAGCTGCGCCGGCTCGGGCAGAAGCTGGGTGAGGGCAACGGGATCACGCGGTTGGTGGGGCAGCGGCGGCGGGTCTACCGGGACCTGGAGCCGCTGGCGGTGTGAGGGGCGCGTGAGGGGGTGGGGTGCGGATTCGTCGGCGGGTGCGGCTGGCGTGTGGTTGCTCGCGCAGTTCCCCGCGCCCCTTGGAACCCTGGGGCTTCTGAGGGGCGCGGGGAACTGCGCGACCAGCCCCCACTCACCCGCAGCCGAAAAACGCCCCCTCCGCTCAAGCCGCCGCAGGCTCCGTCGCGACAAGGAGCCAGCTCAACACGTCCGGCAGAGCCCGAATCGCGGCGAAGTGCGCGGCGGCGGGTTCATAGACGGTGACCGCGCCGGGGATACGGTCGGCGAGCCAGGAGGAGTGGGCGGAGGGGGTGAAGACGTCCTTTCCGGCGTGCCAGAGCAGCACCGGAACCTTGATCTCCGTGGGGTCGAACCCCCAGGGGCCGGTGAGGGCTAGCGCGTCGTCGATCCAGCCGTACGGTGAGGTCCGCAGCGCCTCGTGGTAGTTGCGCAGCAGCATCGACCGGATGCCGTTGTCCGAGACGATCAACCGGTCCTCGTCCGTGAGGTCACCGCGCAGTTCGTCGAGCAGCCGGGCTGGGTCGGAGCGGATCGCGGCCGACCGTGGAATCAACTGGGCGACGAATCCCCGGGGATCGGTCAGCACCGAGCGGAACTCCCGGACATTGTGCGGCGCCATCCCCGCGAACCAGTCGAGTCCCTCCGCGTCCTGCGGCGCGAGCGTGACGAGCGCGGCGGCCCTGGTCACCCGGTGCGGCAGCAGCGCGGCACAGGCCAGCGCGTGCGGGGCCCCACCGGACCGGCCCACCACCGCGAAGCGGTCCAACCCCAGGGCGTCCGCGACGACTTCGACGTCCGCCACGACATCCACGACCCGCCGCCCCGGACGCCGGTCCGACCCTCCGTACCCGGGCCGGTCGTAGCTGATCAGCTGAGCGCCGCGGTGGTAGAGGAACATGGACCGGGGTCTCGGCCCCACCCTGCTCCCCGGCATCCCGTGCAGCAGGAACACCGGCCGTCCGTCCGGATCCCCCGCGCACTCGACCCGCAACCGCCGCCCGTCGGCCGTCCGGACATGGTCCGGCGTCCGTACGAGGTCATGCACAGCGTTCCCCCTCCCTCGGTCCGCGGACCGGGACCACGCTGCCCGAAGATTTCCCGCACGCCTACCCCGCGAAACGAATACGCAGGTCAAATGGGCTCTAAACAAAGCGACCTGATTCAGCGTCAGTTATGGCTTGACTTCACCACTCCTTCACGTCAGATTCGAGGCTCCGCACCCCACCCCGCCCGCACAGGAGTTCCGTCGTGGCCGGGGAGCAGCACGGTCAGGGTCCCTTCGTGAGGCTGGAGTGTCCGGCATGGGCAAGAGCGCGGAATCCGAGAGACGTACGGGGGCGGAGGCCGGCCCCAGTCGGCGGCGGGTGATCGGTGCGGCCGCCGGGGCGGGTGTCGCGGTCGCGGCCGGTGGGGTCGCGGGGAGCCCGGCCTCGGCGGCCGCCGCCCCTCCCCTCCTCGGCACCTACGACGTCGTCGTCATCGGCTCCGGCGCGGCCGGGATGACCGCCGCGCTCACCGCCGCGAAGCAGGGCCTGAGTTGTGTGGTCGTGGAGAAGGCGCCGACGTTCGGGGGGTCGGCGGCGCGGTCGGGGGCCGGGATCTGGCTGCCGAACAACAGCGTGATCAAGGCGGCGGGGGTGCCGGACACCCCGGCCAAGGCGGCGAGGTACCTCGCGGCGGTGGTCGGGGACGCGGTGCCCGTCGACCGGCAGAAGGCGTTCCTGGACCACGGGCCCGCCATGCTGTCGTTCGTCATGGCGAACAGCCCGCTGAGGTTCCGGTGGATGGAGGGGTACAGCGACTACTACCCCGAACTGCCGGGCGGGTTGCCGGGCGGGCGGTCCATCGAGCCGGACCAGTTCGACGGGAATCTGCTGGGCGACGAACTGGCCCGGCTGAATCCCGCGTATCTGGCCACGCCGGCCGGGATGGTGGTGTTCAGCGCCGACTACAAGTGGCTCGCGCTGACCGCCGTGAGCGTGAAGGGGCTGGCCGTCGCCACGGAGTGCCTCGCCCGGGGGACCAAGGCCGCGCTGCTCGGGCAGAAGCCGCTCACCATGGGCCAGGCGCTGGCGGGCGGGCTGCGGGCGGGGCTGCTCGGCGCGAATGTCCCCGTGTGGCTCAACACCCCTTTGACGGACCTGTACTTGGAGAACGAGGCGGTGACGGGCGCGGTCGTCACCAGGAACGGTTCCGCCGGACTCGTCCGCGCCCGTCGCGGCGTCGTCGTCGGCTCCGGCGGCTTCGAGCACAACGCGGCCATGCGGGCGCAGTACCAGGAACAGCCCGTAGGCACCCAGTGGTCGGTGGGGGCGAAGGAGAACACCGGGGACGGGATCCGGGCCGGTCAGCGGGCCGGCGCCGATCTCGCGCTGATGGACGACGCCTGGTGGGGCCCGGCCGTCGACACCCCGGGCGAGGCCTGGTTCTGTCTCGCCGAACGCACCCTGCCCGGTGGGCTGTTAGTCAACGGCGCCGGTGCGCGGTTCGTCAACGAGGCGGGGCCGTACAGCGATGTCGTCCACACGATGTACGAGAAGGACACCGCGTCCGCCGCGCACATCCCGGCCTGGCTGATCGTCGACCAGAACTACCGCAACCGGTACCTCTTCAAGGACATCGCGCCGACCTTCCCGTTCCCCGACGCCTGGTACGACGCCGGGGCCGTCCACAAGGCCTGGTCGATCGACGCGCTCGCCGGTGCCATCGGGGTCCCCGCAGCCGCCCTGCGCTCCACCGTCGACCGCTTCAACTCCCTTGCCCGGCAAGGCGACGACACGGACTTCGGGCGCGGCGACAGCGCCTACGACCACTACTACACGGACCCGTCCGTCGCCCCCAACTCCTGCCTCGCGCCCCTGTGGTTGCCGCCCTACTACGCCCTGCGCATCGTCCCGGGCGACCTGGGCACCAAGGGCGGCCTCCTCACCGACGCCCGCGCCCGCGTCCTCCGCCCGGACGGCTCGGTGATCCCCGGCCTGTACGCGGCGGGCAACGCCAGCGCCGCCGTGATGGGCCGCAGTTACGCGGGCGCCGGATCGACGATCGGACCCGCGATGACCTTCGGCTACGTGGCGGCACTGGACCTCGCCGGAAAACTCTAGGCCGGGTCAGCCGCGGAGTCCCCGGTTCCGTCGAGCCTCAGGTCGATGTACGGGATCGTGTCGCCGTCCAGCACGTAGCGCTCGACCTCCACGAAGCCGTGGTCGAGCGCGAACCGCAGTCCGTCCCCGTTCGACTCCAGGACGCAAGTCTCGATCACCCGGGCGCCCAGCTCCCGCGCCCGCCGCACCGCCCGCTCGTACAACTGCTCGCCGAACCCGCGCCGCCGGTGTTCGGCGAGCACCCGGGCGATCACCGTCGCCGTGGCCGTCTCCCCCTCAGGCGGACGCACCGTGGAGTTGCCGACGAGGACGCCGTCGGCGTACGCGAGTTCCAGATGGTTGCGTACGGCGCGCTCGCGGACGTCGTCGAGGGAGAGGAGGTGGGTCGGGATGACCGTGTTGTGGACGTGCCGCCAGGCTTCGAGTTCCTCGTCCCCGGCCGTACCGTCCACGTGTCTGATGTCGAGATCGCTCACGGCGTCAGCCTAGACATCACTGGTGTGCCTGTGTGCCTGTGTGCCTGTGTGCCTATGCGTCTATGCGTCTATGCGTCCAGCAGCGCGTACGCCCGTACGGGAAACGTGCCCATGCCCTCGACGGCCGGTGGCGCGGCGTGGAAACGGAAGCCCTCCGGGGGCAGTTGCTCCAGGCCCCGCAGGTGTTCGACGACGGGGATGCCCGCGGCGAGCAGGCCCGTGTGGGCGGGGCGGGTGCCGTCGTCGGTGTCGTCGATGTTGAGGGTGTCCATGCCGACGAGGACGGCACCCTGGTCCACCAGCCAGGCGACGGCGTCGGCGGTGAGGTAGGGGTGGCCGTGGCCGTACCGCTCGGTGCCCCAGTGCCGGGCCCAGCCGGTGTGGATCAGCACCGCCCGGCCGGTCACGTCGTACGGCAGCAGCGCGTCCGGGTCCACGGCCCGGCCCCGGTCGGCGATGCCCTCGACCCGGACGACGACCCCGTCGAGGTCGGTCAGCCGGTCGAGCGGGAGACCGGAGAGGTCCTGGCCGTCGTCGAAGCGGTGGTGCGGGCTGTCGACGTAGGTACCGGTGTTGGACACCATCGAGATACGGCCCATGGCGAACTCGGTGCCGGGCGCGTAGATCTCCCGGGACGCCTCCCGGGTGAGGTGCTCGCCGATCTCGGGCCCGGGGAGGCCGGGGTAGGTGATCATCCCGTGCCGGATGGGGTGGCTGAGGTCGACGATCCGCCGCTGCTTGGTGCTCATGCCCCGATCCTCTCTGCAGTGCCACTGCACCACAAGCAAGATTTACTGAAGCGGCACTGCAGTAAGGCTTACAGTGCGGCCTATGGAACTGGACCCCCGCCGACTGCGCGTCCTGCGCGCCGTGGCCCTGCGCGGCGGTGTCGTGGACGCGGCGAAGGTGCTGCATCTGACGCCGTCGGCCGTGTCGCAGCACCTCGCTCAGCTGGAGCGGGAGGTGGGCCAGCCGCTGGTGGACCGTTCGCGGCGCCGGGCGGGGCTGACCCCGGCGGGCCGGCTCCTCGCGGCGCGGGCCGAGCGGATCGAGCACGAACTGACGGAGGCCCGCCGTGAACTCGCCGAGCTGACCGGCCGTTCGACCGGACCGGTGACGGTCGCCGCGTTCTCCTCGGCGGTCTGTCATCTCCTCGTCCCGGCCCTCGCCGCCCTCGCCCACGGCCACCCCGGTCTGGAGCCTAGGGTGGTGGAGGCCGAGGGCCCGGAAGCCCTGCGCGAGCTGCGCACCGGCGGCCTGGACCTGCTGGTCGTGGAGTACGACGCCGCCGACCCCGAGCCGCACGAGCAGGGGCGGGACCTGGCGTCCGCGCCGGTCGCCGACGACGAGTACCGCGTGGTCACCCCTGCCGACTGGTCGCCGGCGCCCCGCTCGGTCCGCGATCTGGCCGACCGCCCCTGGGTCACCGCCCCGCCCGGCACGGCGTGCGGCCGTGCCCTGGCCCGGATCTCCGCCCAGTACGGCTTCGCCCCGCAGCGCGCCCACACCGCCGCGGAGTTTCCGACCACGCTGGCCCTGGTCCGGGCCGGCCTCGGCGCGGCCGTCGTCCCCACCCTCGCCCTCACCGACACCCCGCCCGACACCGTGGCCCTCCCCACGGTCCGGGTAGCGGGCCACCGCCGCATCGCAGCGGTCTGGCCGGCCTCCCCCTCGGGCCCCCAGCCCCGCACCGCGGCCCTGGTCCAGGCCCTCCAACAGTCCGCTCTGAACCTGGGCCTCACACCCGCGCCCTGAAGGGGCGCGGGGAACTGCGCGAGAACCCCGACGAAACCCGCACCCGTCAACTCACCCCTCCACCCACCCCACCACCGCCGCGCCCCCGGCGTCGTACGCGGCCAGCGCCACCCCCAGAGGGGGTGCGCCCAACTCCCCTGGCCCGACAGGGGTGTTGGGCGCCCCGCCCGCGAAGCCGGACACGATGTCCGTACCGCCGCCGACGGAGAACGGTGAGACCGGTGAGACCGGGATCGACGACCCAGCGAAGCTGGTCGCAGGCCCGCCCACGCCACGCCATCTCCCGCCGCCGCCCCCTACCGGGCCTCACCGACCGCGCCGATCAGCGCGGGACGGGAGCCGAAGCGGGGATCCACGGCGCTCGACCGTCGCTCCGCGACGGCTTGATCCCCGGACGCCTCCCCCTGCGGGGCCGCAGCTCGTTCCTGCGGCCGCAGCACGGCGACGCCGGACGACGTCCGCGGAATCGCAGGACGGCGACACCAGAGGGCGTCATCACGAGGGGGCGCCCCGGGGCAGAGGCCCCGCCCCCGGGGGGGCGTGCACCCCTCCCGGCCCTCGGCCCGCCCCTCCCGGCCGACCGGGAGCGATCCTCGCAGCCGCCCCTCCCCAGGCCCCGGGCCCGAACCCCAGGCCCAGGCCCAGGCCCGGCCCCTGAGCCAGACTCGAACCCGGCCCCCGGCTCAAACCCCGCACCCCGGAGCCAGACTCGAACCCCAGACCCCACGCTCGACGCCCCCAGGCACCCCGGCACCCCCGACACCCCCGACACCCCCACCGACATGCGCCCCCTCCCCCTCGCCGCGCGAGAAGCCCACCCATGCCGCACGAGGGGCCCAGGCACCCTCGCAGGGTGATCCCGGGCCCCGTCGTCGAGGCTCGCGCGGGCCGGCTCAGCGAGTCGGCGAGTCGGCGTGGGCCTCGACGCGGCTCGGGTCCGACGGGGCGGCCTCCCCCTCGGCACTCTTCTTCGCGAAACCACGCCGTCCCGGCAGGACCGCGAGGACGATCAGCGTCCCGGCGGCCATGATGATGCCGCCGATCAGGCTGGTCTGGGCGACGCCATGGGCGAAGGCCTGGTGGACGGCGTCCACGACCGCCTGGGCCTGCTGGGGACCGGCGGACGGATCCTGGGCGACGCGCTCGGCGACGGCCAGCCCACCACCGACGGAGTCCTTGGCCGTCTCCATCGCGGCCGCCGGCAACTGGTTGCCGACCAGATCGGTCAGCTCGTCCCGGTAGGCGGTACCCAGCAGCGAGCCCAGCACCGCGATACCCAGCGCACCGCCCAGCTCCAGCGCGGTGTCGTTGGCGCCGCCGCCGACACCCAGCTCGGACTCGGGGAAGGAGTCCATGATCGTGTCGGTGGCCGGGGAGACGCTCAGCCCGATGGCGAAGCCCAGCATCATCATCGGCGCCAGGAAGTCGGCGTATGTCGAACCCTTGTCGACCTGGGTGAGCAGGAACACCCCCGCCGTGCCGACGACCATGCCGGTCACGACCATCGCCTTCACACCCAGCCGCGGCGTCAGCTTCCCGGTCACCACGGCCCCGAGGAACACCGCACCGGCCAGCGGCAGCAGCCGTACACCCGTGTCCAGCGCGTCGTAGCCGAGGACGAACTGCAGGAACTGGGTCGAGTAGTAGATCGCGCCGAACGTACCGAAGAAGAAGAACAGCACCGCCAGCATCGAGCCACTGAAGGGCCGCAGCGCGAACTTGCGGACGTCCAGCATCGGGTGCGGGTGCCGCAGCTCCCAGACGACGAAGGCGAGCAGACCGACACCGGCCACCACGGCCGCGGTGACGGGGCCGGCGCCCCAGCCGAAGTGCGGGCCCTCGATGGCCGCGTAGACCAGGGAGCCGACGGAGACGATCGACAGCAGACCACCGACGTAGTCGATCCGGCCCATGCCCGCCGCCTTCGACGGCGGCACCAGGGCGAGCGCGCCGACGACGGCGACGAGCGCGATGGGCACGTTGATCAGGAAGGTCGAGCCCCAGGCGTGGTCCTCCAGGAGCCAGCCGGCCACCAGCGGACCGACCGCGATGGCCAGCCCCGAGGTCGCGGTCCAGGCGGTGATCGCCTTGACCCGCTCGCTCCGGGGGAAGGTCGCGACCAGCAGCGACAGCGTGGCGGGCATCACGACCGCGGCGCCGACACCCATGATCGCGCGGGCCGCGATGACCAGCGAGGTCTCGTCGACCAGGCTCCCCATCACCGAACCACCGGCGAAGATCAGCAGCCCCAGGACCAGCGCGCCACGCCGGCTGTACTTGTCGCCGATCGAGCCCAGCACCAGCATCAGCGCCGCGTACGGGACGGTGTAGCCGTCGACGACCCACTGCAGATCGCTGCTGGTCAGGCCCAGGTCGGTGGTCATGTCGGGGGCGGCGACGATCAGTGACGTGTTCGCCATCACCACGATCAGCAAGCTCAGGCACAGCACGAGCAGCGCCCACCAGCGCCGTGCGTACGGCCCGGTCATCTTCTCCACGGGGGTGTTCGCGAGGAAGGGCATCGGAAGCTCCTAAAGGGACGAGTACGACGAGCAGCAGCACTTAATTGCCCATCGATGTGCAGACTAGTTTATTGCCCATCGGTGTGCAACTATCGCGTTGTCCCCCTCCCCTCCCCCGATCCCGATCCCGATCCCGAGGTGCCGGTATGACCACCCGACCAGCACGGACACCCCCTCCGCCGCCGTACGCCACACCTCCGCACCCGAGGCCGTACGTCCCGCCGGGTCCACCCCTGCGCCGCGACGCGCGCGCCACCCGCGCCCGGATCCTGGAGGCGGCCCGGCAGGAGCTGACCCGCGACCCCGACAGCCGACTGGAGGACATCGCCGGAGCCGCCGGTGTGGCCCGGCGCACGGTCTACGTCCACTTCGCCGGCCGGGCCGCGCTCGTCGAGGGCCTGGCCGCCGAGGCCGCGGAGGCGATCCGGCTCGCGGTCACGGCCGCCCCCGCCGCGACCTGCGACGCGGCGGCCGATTCCGACGCGGCGACCGAGCTGGCGCGTCTCGTCCTCACCGTGTGGCCGGTCGGCGACCGCTTCCGCACCCTCATCCGGCTGGCCCGCCAGGACCTCGGCCCCGACCGCGTCAACGCACTGCTGGCCCCGACCCGCGACCTGGTCACCAGGGTCCTCGCCCACGGCCAGCGGCAGGGCACCTTCCAGACCACGGTCCCGCCCGACCCGCTCAGCCGCGCCATCGAGGCCCATCTGCTGACCCTGCTCGACTGCGTCAACCACGGCATCTGGTCCGACGACGGCACCCGCGCCGCCACCGCCGCCCTGATCGCCGCCGGAGTCGCCCCCGACACCGCCGCCACGAAGGTCGACGGCCTGCGGGGAACCGGGTCGCCCCCGGAGCCCCGGTGAAACCCGATCCCCCGAAAAGTCCCCGACCCCCTCTGGAATCCCCGGAGTAACCCGCCCCCGAAGGAGCACCCGTGAACCGGTCCCGCCGCAACGCCGACCACGAAGACGACCTCGACCACACCTACGACGACTTCCACGACAACACCTCCACGTACGACTACTCCTACGAGCCCGCCGACGGCTCGGCGTACGAACCGCAGGCCCCGCCACCCCGCGCCCGCCGGGCCACCTGGGGCACCGACTCCGCTCCCCGCACCCGCCGTTGGCGCCGGCGCCCCCTCGTCATCGCCGCCGCCTCGCTGGCCGCCCTGGTCCTCACCCCCGTCGCGGTCGACCGGGCCGTGGCCGCGCGCATCGAGTCACGTACGGCGCAGGCGTTCCAGGAGGGCATGGACACCCCCGCCCGGCCGGAGGTCGAGGTCCACGGCTTCCCCGTGCTGGCGCAGGCGGCCTCCGGCACGCTGGACCGGGTGGACATCACGGCGCGCGACATCCCCGCCGAGGGCTCGGACCGCCCGCTGCCGGTGACCGAACTCACCCTGGAACTGGACGGGTTGACCAAGTCGGACGACGACAGCGAGGCCCGCGCCCGCACGGCGGAGGCGACCGCCTTCCTGTCGTACGCGGACCTCTCGGACGCCCTCGGCCTGGAGATCTCCCGGGGCTACGGCGCGGACCGGATCCGGGCACGTCTGCTGACACCGCTCGGCTTCGAGGCGACCGCGACGACGACCGTCTCGGTGGCCTCCGGCAACCGCGTCGCCTTCAAGGACTTCAAGGTCGCGGGCCGCGTCGCCCTGCCCGAGGCCGGCGAGAAGCTGCTCGACAAGGTCTTCTCCCGGCCGATCGCCCTACACAACATCCCCGAGGGCCTCCACCTGCGCTCGGTCACCCCCACCGCCCAGGGCCTCACCGCCCGCCTCTCCGGCAGGTCGGTCACCTTCCACCCCGACGCCGCATAGGACGGGCACAGCTCCCGGCGGACTGTCAGTCGCCGCCAGGCTCTGCCAGTTGCCCTCAGGCGTCGTCGGCCGGAGTGGCCGCCTCGCCCATCACGGCCGCGACCTCCTCGACCACCGCGCCCGCCCGCTTCTCGGGCACGCCGGCGGCGATGAGGGTGGTGGTGGCGATCCGGTGCCCGTCGTCGTCCTCCAGCGCACCGGTGTTGACGGCCTCCAGGAGGGCGACATGCATCGCCTCCAGGCCCGCGCTCTGCACGGCGGGCGGCAGATGGGAGTGGAAGACGCCGTCCCGCTGCCCGCGCGCGAGGATGGCCGCGACCGCCTCACGGGCCGGCCGCAGCACCTCGGCGACGCGCTCGGAGCCGAGGTCCCGCCGGGCCAGCGCCAGGAGCATCCGGTAGCGGTCGCCCACCGGCCACATGGTGAACACGAACCGCGCCAGCGCCCGCTCGGCCTGCTCCGTGGGCCCCGGCCCCGCCGCCACCGCGTTCCGCAGCGTCTCCGCGGCCTCCTCGGCGAGCGCCTCCAACAGCGCCGCCCGCCCCGGGAAGTGACCGAAGAGCGTCCGGCGTACGACCCCGGCGGCCCGCGCCAGCTCCTCCAGCGTGATGTCGGGGTTGCGCCCCAGCTCCTCACGGGCCGTGGCCAGGATGCGCGCCCGGTTGGACCGCGAGTTACGGCGCATCGGCTCGCGAGCCACGGGCTTGGTCACGGACAACCTCGGAGGGATCGGTGCGAAGACGCAGAGTCAGGGACAGCAACAGAGACAACGACGAACAGCGGTCCCCATTTTGTCACGCGGCCCCGGACGGCGAGAGAACGACCGCAAGACACCTCGCGGACCACGCGGAACGACCCAGGAGCGCGCGGTGGGACGGGCGGGACTCGAACCTGCGGGCAGACCTGGCGCGGCGTTTCGATCGGGTCAGCCGATCGCCGGGGAGTGAGGACTGCTCCGGGTCCGCCGACTCGAGTGCAGACCGCCACCTTGCGTTCAGGACCCGGTGCGGTAGCGGGTGAGCATGAGCGCGACGGCTTCGTCCACGATCGTGGTGTCGGTGGGGTCGGGCGGGATGAAGTCGGTCCGTACGAGTTGGGGCCACAGGAGCTGGCCGCAGATCATGCCGAGGAACTGTTCGGCCACTGCGGATGTCGGCTGTGTCTGTCCGTCGGCCGAACGGAAGTCGAGTGTGCCGGCCTGCGCTTCGGCGTCCAGGTAGTCGCGGAGCCGGTCGAAGAAGGGTCCGCGGTCGATGGCGAAGCCGGTGCCGACGATGTCGGCGAGTTCCGGCATCTGCGGAAGTTCGGTGATGATCAGGCGGCACAGCGCCGCCGTCCCGGGGCGCGAGACCAGGCAGGCGTAGTCGCGGCCGATGTGGTCAAGACCGTACCGGGGGTCACCGGGCGGGGGCGGCGCGGCGTACTGCACGTCCAGCTGCCACTGTTCGGAGGTGACGGCCGCGAACAGCGCGGCCTTGGAGGGGTACCGCTTGAAGAGGGTGCCGGTGGAGACGCGGGCCTCCCTGGCGATCTGGGCCAGGGAGGTCTTGTCGTATCCCCGGGCGAGGAAGAGGTCGCGGGCGGCGCGGATGATGCGCGCGCGGTTCTCCGCCTTGATCTGCGCGTGATACCCGGCCTGGCACGAATCGCCACCGGATTCCGCTCGGTCACGGTCCGCCGCCGTCATGCCCACGCCCCTCGCCCGTCTCGCAGCCGCGTCCTCGCTGTCAGAGGACGGTCTGGCCGCCGTCCAGGATAAGGTCCTGGCCCACAGCGAAGGCGGAGGCGTCGGAGGCCAGGTACACGACGGCTTCTGCGACCTCCTCAGGCAGACCCATGCGCCCCAGGGGGATGCCGGAGCTGATCGCCTCCAGAACCGCCTTCTGCTGCGCGGGATCCTCGATCCCGAGCTTGGAGCCGGAGTACAGCGGGGTGTCCACCGGACCGGGGCTGACCGCGTTGAACCGGATGCCGTGCGACCTGAGCAGATCCGCGTTCCACGACCGCATCAGGGAGCCGACAGCCGCCTTGGTCGCGGCGTAGGCGTTCGCGTGACCGTAACCGCCGTGCGCACTGTTGGACGCGTTGAGGACGACCGAGGACGGATTGGCCAGCACGGGCACCAGGGCCTGGGTGAGGAAGAAGACGCTCTTGACGTTGATGTCGAAGAGCCGGTCGAAACTGTCCTCCGTGTGGTCCTCGAACGGCCGCCAGTCCGACACACCGGCGTTCAGGAACGCCACGTCCAGCTCCCCGAAGTGCTCCCGCACCCGCTCCGCCAGGCCGCGCTGCGCGTCGAGATCGCGCGCATCGGCCTGCACCACCGGCACCTTGTCCCCGAGAATCCGCCGCGCCTTCTCGATGCTGGCCGGGGTGACCCCCGTGACCAGCACATCGGCCCCCTCTGCCACAAAACGCTGCGCGGTCTCCAGGCCGATCCCACTGGTGCCGCCGGTGATGAGTGCGCGCTTGCCCGCAAGACGATTCATGTTCCTTGTTCCTTGTTCCTTGCCGAGTCGTTAGGTAAGTCAATGGACTCACCATCGAAGATAGCCTCACGTCACCCTTGAGGCAAGTCGGTCCACTTACCATCGGCCCACTGGCGAGCCGGGCGTAATGGACGAGCGAGGGCTCAGCCGTTCGCGGGGAGGCTCGCGGTGCTCATCGAGCCCCGGGGCGGTCGCGTCGCGGCAGCCGCTCGGCGACCAGGTCGTAGGAGTCCTCGACCGCGTCGGCGACCAGTCGCTCGGTGACGCCCGGGCCTGGCCCCAGGGAGATCCAGTGGCGTTTGTCGAGGTAGCGGCCCGGTGAGATCGAGGCGTGGTCGCGCACGTGCGCGCGGGCGTGTTCGGGTTCGCACTTGACCGTGATGATCTGGTCGTCCGGGTCGTCGGTGACGATCAGGAACACCTTGCCCGCGACCTTGTACACGTCGAGTCCCGGGGTGAAGGGGTAGCCGTGGCTGACGTCGGGGAGGGCGAGGGCCGCTTGGCGGGCGGTGTCCTGGAGCCGGTCACCGGCCGCGCTCACCGGTCCGCCCGCGATTCGGTGCCGTAGGTGTGCGGGTCGACGGGCCGCTCGGCCTTCGGCAGGCGGGCGACCACGAGCCGGTAGGAATCGGTGACGAGTTCCTCGACCAGCTTCCTGTCGACGCCCTCCCCGCTCTCCAGGGTGATCCAGTGCTTCTTGTTCATGTGGTAGCCCGGGGTGATGTGGCTGTACTGCTCCCGCAGGGCGTGGGCCTCCTCGGGGTCCGCCTTGAGGATCACGACGGGACGCCCCGGGACCTCGGTCATCAGCATGAACACCTTGCCGCGCACCTTGAAGACCTCCCAGTCGGGGCCGAAGGGATGCTCCAGCCGGGCTCCGGGGAGTTCCTCCGCGCAGTCGGCGGCGGTCTTGTGCAGGGTCGGTCCGTTCATGGGTGGTGAGCCTTCCCAGGTGGTGACGGACGGTGGCATCGAAGGAGCGGAGGGCGTGCCGCGCGGGCGCGGCGCACGTCCCATCCTTCCGTCGCAGCCGACCAAAAGGGCGTAGGCTGCGGACACGTGATGGTCGACAAGCGACACTCCGGGCCGAGCAGGAGCAGGCAGGCTGGACCGGGCGCGGTTCCGCTCTACGGTTTCCAGCCCCCGGTCGGTACTCCCTACGGCCTTGAGGTGAGCACCGTCGAGGACTTCTTCGTCCAGCACGACGACTGGCCGTGGAACCCGCCCCGTCCGGGCCGCGCCACCTTCCACTACCTCATCGGCGTGACCGAAGGTGAGCTACTGCACGACGTCGACCACGTCACGCGGACCGTCGCCCCCGGCCAGTGGCTGTGGGTGCGTCCCGGGCACGCGCAGTGCTGGCATCCGCCCGGCGCGGCCCGCGGCCCGTTCATCCTGTTCGAACCCGACGTGCTGCGACCCGACATCGCCCGTCTCCTGGCCC
This sequence comes from Streptomyces sp. NPDC107538, assembly GCF_055657445.1. NCBI lineage: Bacteria > Bacillati > Actinomycetota > Actinomycetes > Kitasatosporales > Streptomycetaceae > Streptomyces > Streptomyces sp. NPDC107538. The sequence continues at coordinate 373,436 of NZ_JBVKAY010000004.1, forward strand.
CGCTCACCGCACACGAAGCCCCTGCCGTGCTCAGCCCGCACCCCGACGACACCGCCTGGCTCCAGCAGACGGCACTCCAGCTCCTGGACGAACACCGCGCACTCGGCCGCCGCCCCCTCGACGTCCACCACGCCCTGCGCCGCAGCCTGCTCGAATCGCTGTTGCTGCGCCTGGCCAACTCCCCGGGCATCGTCCCCGTCAGCACGGCCACGGCCGGCAGGGGCCGTGCCGACAGGTACGGACGCTTCCTGGACGCCCTGGAGCTGCACTTCCGGGAGCTGCACCAGGCCGCGGACTACGCCGAGCTGCTCGGCTGCTCTGTCCGCACCCTCAGCCGTGCCGCCCGGGACGCCACCGGCAAGGGGGTGCGTGAACTCATCGACGAGCGGCGCCTCCTGGAAGCCCGGCGCCTGCTGGGAGGTGCCCGGTGGGACGCCCGGGCTGTGGCCGTCCATCTCGGCTTCAGTGATCCCGCGAACTTCGGCCGCTTCTTCCGCGACCGCACCGGCCTCACCCCGGCCGCCTTCGCGGCCCGCGCAGCGAAAGCCGACGCGTGACGGAGGCCCGGCGGCGGAGGCCCCGTGCCCGTCCGGAGGCGAGGACTCCCTTCGCGGTCCGCGTGAACGCCCCACGGGAGTGCACGATGTGCGGGTAGCTGGCCCCCTCGGCGTAGTTGTCGAGGGGGCCGCGGTTGTCGACAACCCGGTGGTTGGTTGTCGTCTCTCGGTTGCCCAGGTCTCAGTCGTGCAGGACGACGACGTGTTTGCCCGGTGTGGTGACGGACTCGACGTCGGCCTGGGCGTCACGGACCTCTTCCAGTCCGTGGTAGACCTTCGCGACCGGGACGTTGAGGCGTCCTGCGGCGATGGCCTGGAGTTGGTGGGCGAGGACGTCGGCCGGGAGGTCGGCGGCCTCGCCCGCGTAGCTGGTCAGCCGCACCCCGCCCGGGATCATGAACGGGGAGAAGTCGGGGATCGTCCACCGGCCCGCCAAGGCTCCGGTGAAACAGACCGTGCCGTGCCGGCGGACGGTGCGCAGGGTGTCGGCGAGGACCGAGCAGCCCACCAGCTCCAGTACGGCGTCGACACCGTCCGGCATCAGCTCGCGCACCTGGTCGGCGAGGGTGCCGCTGTCGACGAGGGGATGGTCGACGCCCGCGGCCCGCAGTTCCCCGGCCCGCTCCGGGCTGCGGGTGGTGGACAGCACGGTGGCTCCGAGATCCTTCGCGAGCGTGGCCGCGCTCAGCCCGACCGTGGAGGTGCCGCCGCGGATCAGCAGCGTCTGCCCGGCCCTGAGGTCCAGGCCGGTGGTCAGCGATCCGTAGGCGGTCTGGAACATCTCCGGCAGCGCACCGACGACCTCCCACGGCAGGCCGGTCTCGAACGGAATGACCTGCGCCGCGGGCACGGTCACGTACTGGGCGTACGCGCCCTCGTACGAGCGGCCCATGCCGCCCATCATCGTGGCCACCTGCTGTCCCGGCCGCAGCCCGCTGTCCTCGTCGGCCTCATCGACCACGCCGACGCCCTCGATGCCGGGCACCCGCGGGTAGGTGACCTCCGCATCCGACTCACCCTTGCGGGTGGTGACCTCGGACTCGTTGACGCCGAACGCCTTCACCCGGACCCGCACCCAGCCGGGCTTGCGGACCGGCACCGGCACGTCCTTGATCTCCAGCACGTCGAGGCCACCGGGCCGGGTGACGACCACGGCCCGCATCGTCACCGGGGCGGCACCGCCGGCTGCTGTCGGTTGGCTCATACCGAGTACCTCACTCCGCGTTGCCCCCTGCCTTGTTCCGTTTCACCCGTGCGTTGTTCCGTGTCGCCCGTGCGTTGTTCCGTGTCGCCCGCCGACCGTCAGGGGCGGTCGATGCCCTCCCACAGGTCGAGGACCTGCTGGTAGTGGGCGGTGCCCTCGAAGGGAGAGTTGCCGACGGTTTCCGAGGTCGGCTTGTCCGTGACGGCGGGCCACAGACGGGACCGCTCACCGGTGGCGAAGTCCAGCACGATGTCGCGGACACGGCTGTCACGCTCGGCCTGCTCCGCGCTGCGGCCCGGCTTTTCCTGGCCGACCAAGGCGTACATCTCGGTGCCGTGTACGGCCGGCGCGCCCTCGGCGGGCCCGATCATCAGGAGATGGGCGTTGCCGCCCGCCGCGGCGTGCGCCAGGGCGCCGCGAGCCGCGGGGAGCCCGAAGATGTAGTCCGACAGGAGTGCGGCGCGGACCTCGGCAGGGGTGCGGCCGCCCTGGTCGTAGGCGTCGACGATCTTCTTGGCGTGGGAGCGGGGAACGCGCCACCCCACGACCTCCTCGACGACGCGGTCGACGGTGCCCGGGTCGAACCGGTCGAGGTCGTTCGCCACCCACCAGCCCATGTCGTCACTGGCCATGCTCAGCAGCACGTCGACATCACGCTGTGCGCCCGAGGCGAGGACGTCCATGGGGTGGGAGTGCAGCACCGCGCCGGGCTGTCGGGTGTCCAGGACGACGCCGAGGCTCTTGCTGTCCATCCCGCCACGGACTCCGAGGTCCGTCGGGGTGACCTTGTGCAGGGCGGCCACCAGGGAGGCCGTATCAAGGTCGAGCAGCTTCTCGGGGTTGTCCGCGACACCGAGTTCGGTGACGAACCGGTGCGCGAGTTCCTCGGCCCACCAGGCCGGCTGAAGACGCGAGGGCCCGGCGGAGAACCCGGCCAGCCGCCGGTACAGGCCGTCGGCGGAGGAGGCGCCCAGCAGCCCGAAGGTGGCATAGGCGCCGCCGCTGTGGCCGTAGACGGTGACGTTCTCGGGGTCGCCGCCGAAGTGGGCGATGTTCCGCTTGACCCAGGTCAGCGCGGCGATGACGTCCTGCAGACAGAGGTTTCCGGCCTCGGCGAGCCGCCCACCGTACTGCGCGAGCGAGAGCGCGCCCAGGGCGCCGAGCCGGTAGTTGACCGACACGCCCACCACGCGACCCGTCGCGGCGAGACCGGAGGCGTTCGAGGTGATCTGCGTGTTCGCGCCGTACTCGAACCCGCCGCCGTGGATGTACACGGCCACCGGCAGCGCCTTGTCGGCCGGCTGCTCGGGGGCCCACACGTTCAGGTTCAGACAGTCCTCGCCCATCCCGCCGTCCGCTTCGAGCCAGTCGCCGCTGTCGGGCTGGACGGAGACGACGCCCTTACGGTCGTAGGGGCGGTCCGGATCGAAGTCCGCGACCACGGGACGGCGGTACCGCTCGGCGGTGGCGTACGGGATCCCCCACCAGGACCGCACCCCTGGAGCAGTCGGAGCCTTGGCAGCGATGGCGGTCATGACAATGTCCTTTCAACGCGGTTCGAGCGTTCGCGCGGTGCTACGGCGGCTGGTTGCTCGCGGTGACGTCTTCCATCGTTTCCCGGGATCCGACAAAACGCCCCGCGGGTGGCGGTCACCCGATGGTCACCAGGTGACACCCGGCAACAAGCTCTCGGCGCAGGCCATGAGCTTCCCCTACAGGGCCGACGGCCGGATCGTCGGCGAACGGGGCCGCGGCCCGACTCCCGCAAGAGGCCGGTCTCTCTCATCGGATGTGCTTCGCCGGCATGGTGGCGGCGTTGAGCAGGCACTCCAGGGGGCCTCGGCGGAAGAAGCGGGACCAGACCGCGGCGAACACGATGGCTCCGAGGACGTACAGGATCAGGGGCAGCCAGGACTGCTGGGTACCGGTTCCGGCGGATGTGGACAGTACGGTCTGTGCGAGGAAGTGGCCGACGTAGGCGGTCAGGGTGTCGACGTCACTGCGCTCCAGTGCGGTGTGCTGCCGCTTGCGCAACTGAAGTCCTCGGCCAGGGCTTCCCAGGAGACGGCCTGCGGGTCCTTGAGGTGATCTGTCATCGTTCCCCGGCCTCTCCATCGATTCGCTTCAGATGCTCCGCGTACGCCTGCTCCGCCTGCGGCACCGCGACGCGGTACCAGTCGGACCAGTTGCCCGCCTTGTCACCACCGACCAGGATCACGGCCTGACGGTCCGGGTCGAACGGCCCCAGCCGAACCGGGGCGCAACTCCTTGAGGTTGGGCAGCGCAGGACCTTCCGCCTGAAGTGCGGTGACAGCCTGGCTGACCTGGATCAGGGTGTCGCGGTCAGTACGGCGCAGACCGACCACGGCACAACACTCCGCAGGACACGAAGGGAAACCGCAGGTCACAGCGGCGCATGCGTCACCCTGGAGGTGCGCGAAGCAGGATTCGCTGTACGCCACGTAGCCTCGAAAACCATGTTTCCGCAGGTCAGAACGTTTCTACACGGGTAACTGCTAGTGGGGCGGGTGGGACTCGAACCCACGGCCGACGGATTATGAGTCCGCTGCTCTAACCGGCTGAGCTACCGCCCCGTACGGCGTGTCGCGTACATGTGTGCGCGCCGTCTGCCGCAGCATAGCCGCTCATACGATCTCCTGCTTCGGATGGTCGGCCTTCGCATGCGCTTCTTGACCTTGAGGACTTCGGGGCGGTGCACGCGGTTCCCCCGGACATGAAAAAGGACCCCGACGGGGTCCTTCTTCGTCTGCTCTCCCGACTGGACTCGAACCAGTAACCTGCCGGTTAACAGCCGGCTGCTCTGCCAATTGAGCTACGGAAGATCGAAGCTCCCCCGACTGGACTCGAACCAGTAACCTGCCGGTTAACAGCCGGCTGCTCTGCCAATTGAGCTACGGAGGATTGCCTCGCCGCATCGAACGTATCTCCCTGGGTATTCGCCAGGGGGCGTGCGCTCGCTGCGACACATACATTAGCGCAAGCAGGGGGGTGCTCCGCCAATCGGTATCCCCCGCGCCCGTCGCCCCCGCAGGGCAACGCAAGGCACCGACGCAGACATGAGGGAAGGGTGGCCGCCATGCGCTATCGGCTCACGTTCTTTGCCGGACTGGCCCTGGGTTACGTGCTCGGCACGAAGGCCGGTCGCGAACGCTACGAGCAGTTGAAGAAGTCCGCACGGCAGGTCGCGCAGAACCCCGCCGTGCGCAACACCGCCGAGTCGGCCGCCCAGCAGGGGCGCGTCTACGCGGGCAAGGCGTTCCACGTGGTGAGCGAACGGGTCGGGGACCGGATGCCCGATCTGGTCGCCGAGCGGGTCCGCTCACTGCGCGAACGCAACGCGAACGGCTCCGCCGGAGACGACTGGGGTACCAGCAATACCTAGGGACCACATCACGTCGGCCGGACCGACTCGCGGCGCTCCCACCCCTCCCCGTGCGGCAGAATTTCTGCCATGGGGATAGTCGCCGGGCTGGACAGTTCGCCCGAATTTACGCGCATTGTCGTCTGTGACTCGGACACAGGGGCCGTGCTCAGGCAGGGGTATGCCCCGCACCCGTTGGAGCCGGCGGAGAGCGGAGGGCGTCCGTCGGACGTCGATCCGCAGGCCTGGCTGCTGTCCCTGGGGGAGGCGGCCGGCGGCGGGCTGCTGGAGGGTGTGCAGGCGATCGGGGTCTCGTCCCAGCAGAACGGGCTGATCGCGCTGGACGCACAGGGCAACACCGTGCGCCCGGCGATGGTCGGCGGCGACAAGCGGACCCAGGTCGCGGCGGCCGACCTCGTGGACGCGCTCGGCGGGCGGGGGGCTTGGGCGGAGGCCGTCGGGTGCGTACCGGGGGCCGCTCAGCCGGTGACCAAGCTGCGCTGGATGAGCCGTACGGAACCGGATGCCGCGATGCGGACGGCCGTACTGCTGCAGGCGCACGACTGGCTGGTCTGGCAGTTGCTGGGGCGGCCCGTCAGGAGGACCACCGACCGGGGCGGGGCGTCCGGGACGGGGTACTGGAACGCGGCGACCGGGCAGTACCGGACCGATCTGGTCGAGATGGCGCTCGGGCATCAGGTCATGCTTCCCGAGGTGCTGGGCCCTTCGGACGCCGCCGGTACGACGCCGGAGGGGCTCCTCATCTCCGCCGGCACCGGGGAGACCATGGCCGCCGCGTTCGGGCTGGGCATCGGGCTCGGGGACGCGGTGGTGTCGCTGGGGGCCTCCGGGTCCGTCATGGCCGTTCACACCCAGGCCCTCGTCGACTCCTCCGGGATGATCACCTCGCTGGCCGACGCCACGGGGATGCATCTGCCGGTCGTCACCACGCTGAACGCCGTACGGACCCTGCGTGGGGCCACCGAGCTGCTGGGCGTGGCCGATCTGGAGGCGCTGTCCGACCTGGCGATGAAGTCGACGCCGGGGTCGCACGGGCTGGTGATGCTGCCGTATCTGGAGGGCGAGCGGACGCCGAACCTGCCGCACACGGCGGGGACGCTGGCCGGGCTGCGCCGGGAGTCGATGAAGCCGGAGCACTTCGCGCGGGCCGCGTTCGAGGGGATGCTCTGCGGGCTCGCCGACGCGCTGGACGTACTGCGCGGGCGCGGTGTCGACGTACGGCGGATCTTCCTGCTGGGCGCGGCGGCGGAGCTGCCGGCCGTGCAGGCGGCGGCGCCGGCGCTGTTCGGGGTGCAGGTGGTGGTGCCGCAGCCGGCGGACTACGCGGCGGTGGGTGCCGCGCGGCAGGCCGCGTGGGCGCTCGGGGTCTCGCAGGGGGCGCTCGATCCGCGTACGCCCCCGATGTGGCCGGGGGCGGCGGCGCAGGTGCTGGATCCCGGGGACGAGTTGGCCGTGGGGCAGGCGGTGCGGCAGCAGTACGTCTCGGTTCGGGAGCAGACGCATCCGGGGGCCTTTCGGGCCTGAGCACGGCCGCGGCGCGCCCCATCTGCAAAGTTCGGGCATCGAACCCTCACCGTTGGGTTAATTCGGTTGAGGTAACGCGGGTGGAGTGTTCGACGATGGGGGGTGGTGCGTCCCGCACCCGCCTTCGAACCCCGTCCCTGAACCCCGTCTTCGGACCCCGTCTTCGGACCCCGTCTTCGACCCCGAGAGATCTCGCGTGCTCATACGATTGCTGAGAAGTCATCTCCGTCCGTACCGGACACCGATCGCCCTGCTGGTGCTGCTGCAGTTCGTGCAGACCTGCGCCACGCTCTACCTGCCCACGCTGAACGCGGACATCATCGACCAGGGCGTGGTGGAGGGGGACACGGGTTACATCCTGTCCTTCGGCGCGCTGATGGTCGGTATCTCGCTGGTGCAGGTCGTCTGCAACATCGGGGCCGTGTACTACGGCGCCCGCACCGCCTCGGCGGTCGGCCGGGACATCCGGGCCGCCGTGTTCGACCGGGTGCAGTCGTTCTCGGCGCGTGAGCTCGGTCACTTCGGGGCCCCGTCGCTGATCACGCGGACCACGAACGACGTCCAGCAGGTGCAGATGCTGGTGCTCATGACGTTCACGCTGGTGGTGTCGGCGCCGATCATGTGTGTCGGCGGCATCGTGCTGGCGCTCGGGCTGGACGTGCCGTTGTCGGGGGTGCTGCTCGCCGTCGTACCGGTGCTCGGTATCTCCGTCAGCCTGATCGTGCGCCGGTTGCGCCCCCTGTTCCGCGCGATGCAGGAGCGGCTGGACACCGTGAACCGGGTGCTGCGGGAGCAGATCACCGGCAACCGGGTCATCCGGGCCTTCGTACGGGACGACTACGAGAAGGACCGGTTCCGGAAGGCGAACGCCGAACTGACGGAAGTGTCCTTGGGAACCGGGCGGATGCTCGCGCTGATGTTCCCGATCGTGATGACGGTCATCAATCTGTCGTCGATCGCGGTGGTGTGGTTCGGCGCCCACCGGATCGACAGCGGTGGGATGGAGATCGGCGCGCTCACCGCGTTCCTCGCCTATCTGATGCAGATCGTCATGGCCGTGATGATGGCCACGTTCATGTTCATGATGATGCCGCGCGCCGAGGTGTGCGCCGAGCGCATCCAGGAGGTGCTGGACACCGACACGAGCGTGGTGCCGCCGGTCGAGCCGGTCCGGGAGCTACGGCGCCACGGGTTCCTGGAGGTCCGGGGCGCGGGCTTCCGCTATCCGGGTGCCGAGGAGCCGGTGCTCCGGTCGATCGAGGTCGTGGCGCGGCCGGGTGAGACGACCGCCGTCATCGGGTCCACGGGCAGCGGGAAGTCGACGCTGCTCGGGCTGGTGCCCCGGCTGTTCGACGTCACCGAGGGCGAGGTGCTGGTGGACGGCGTCGACGTACGGACGCTCGATCCGAAGCTGCTGGCGAAGACGGTGGGTCTGGTGCCGCAGAAGCCGTACCTGTTCTCCGGGACCGTGGCGACGAACCTGCGGTACGGCAATCCGGACGCCACCGACGAGGAGTTGTGGCACGCGCTGGAGGTGGCGCAGGCCAAGGAGTTCGTCGAGCGGCTGGAGAACGGGCTCGACTCCCCCATCGCGCAGGGCGGGACGAATGTGTCCGGCGGGCAGCGGCAGCGGCTCGCGATCGCGCGGACGCTGGTGCAGCGGCCGGAGATCTATCTGTTCGACGACTCGTTCTCCGCGCTCGACTACGCGACCGATGCCGCGCTGCGGGCCGCGCTGGGGCGGGAGACCGCCGAGGCGACCGTGGTGATCGTGGCCCAGCGGGTGGCGACCATCCGGGACGCCGACCGGATCGTCGTCCTCGACGAGGGCCGGGTCGTCGGCACGGGCCGGCATCACGAGCTGATGGCGGACAACGAGACCTACCGGGAGATCGTCCTCTCCCAGCTCACGGAAGCGGAGGCAGCCTGATGGCCGGGCCGTTGGCACGGATGGCGGGGGCCGGGGCCCCCGACCAGCACTCCATGGACTTCAAGGGGTCCGGGAAACGGCTGCTCGCGCAGTTCAGGCCCGAGCGGTTCACGATGTACGCGATGATCGTGTGCGCCGTGCTCAGCGTCGGGCTCTCGGTGCTCGGGCCGTGGATCCTCGGCAAGGCCACCGACCTGGTGTTCGCGGGCGTCGTCGGGCGGGACATGCCGGCGGGCGCGACCAAGGCCGAGGTCCTGGAGTCCATGCGCGAGCGCGGGGACGGCGGGGTCGCCGACATGCTGGCGGGCACCGACTTCACGCCGGGCAAGGGCATCGATTTCGACGCCGTCGGCGCGGTGCTGCTGGTTGCCCTCGGCATCTTCCTGGTCGCGGGGCTGCTGATGGCGGCGGCCACCCGGCTCTCCAACCGGGCGATCAACCGGACCGTCTTCCACATGCGCGAGGAGCTCCAGGCGAAGCTGTCGCGGCTGCCTCTGTCGTACTTCGACAAGCGGCAGCGCGGTGAGGTGCTGAGCCGGGCGACCAACGACATCGACAACATCGGCCAGACGCTCCAGCAGTCGATGGGGCAGCTCGTGAACTCGCTGCTCACCATCATCGGTGTGCTGGTGATGATGTTCTGGGTGTCGCCGCTGCTGGCGCTGGTCGCGCTGGTGACCGTGCCGGTGTCGTTCCTGGTGGCCACGCGGGTCGGCAAGCGGTCGCAGCCGCACTTCGTCGCGCAGTGGCGGGTGACGGGCAAGCTCAACGCCCATATCGAGGAGATGTACACCGGGCACACGCTCGTGAAGGTGTTCGGGCGGCAGGAGGAGTCGGCGAAGCAGTTCGCCGAGGAGAACGAGCGGCTGTACGAGGCCGGGTTCAAGGCCCAGTTCAACAGCGGGATCATGCAGCCGCTGATGTTCTTCGTGTCGAACATCAACTATGTGCTGGTGGCCGTGGTGGGTGGACTGCGGGTCGCCACGGGGTCGTTGTCCATCGGTGATGTGCAGGCCTTCATCCAGTACTCGCGGCAGTTCTCGATGCCACTGACGCAGGTGGCGTCGATGGCGAACCTGGTGCAGTCGGGGGTCGCCTCGGCCGAGCGGATCTTCGAACTGCTGGACGCGGAGGAGCAGGCCGCTGACGCGGTGCCCGGGGTACGGCCGGAGGAGCTGCGGGGGCGGGTGGCGCTGGAGGGGGTGTCCTTCCGGTACGAGGCCGACAAGCCGCTGATCGAGGATCTGTCGCTGGTCGTCGAGCCGGGGCACACGGTCGCGATCGTGGGGCCGACGGGCGCGGGGAAGACCACGCTGGTCAATCTGCTGATGCGGTTCTACGAGGTCACCGGTGGGCGGATCACGCTCGACGGGGTCGATGTCGCGTCCATGTCCCGGGACGAACTGCGGGACGGGATAGGGATGGTGCTCCAGGACACCTGGCTGTTCGGGGGGACCATCGCGGAGAACATCGCGTACGGGGCGTCCGCGTCGCGGAAGGTGACGCGCGGGGAGGTCGAGGAGGCGGCTCGGGCCGCGCACGCGGACCGGTTCATCCGGACGCTGCCGGACGGGTACGACACCGTGATCGACGACGAGGGGACCGGGGTGAGCGCGGGTGAGAAGCAGCTCATCACGATCGCCCGGGCGTTCCTGTCGGATCCGGTGATCCTGGTGCTGGACGAGGCGACGTCCTCGGTGGACACGCGGACCGAGGTGTTGATCCAGAAGGCGATGGCGAAGCTGGCGCACGGGCGGACGTCGTTCGTGATCGCGCATCGGCTGTCGACGATCCGGGACGCGGACACGATTCTGGTGATGGAGAGCGGGTCCATCGTGGAGCAGGGGGCGCACGAGGAGTTGTTGGCGGCGGATGGGGCTTATGCGCGGCTGTACAAGGCGCAGTTCGCGGAGGCGGTTGCGGAGGTGGACTGAGGGGGCGCGTTGTCGGGTGCGGGTCCGGTCTGAAAAGCACGGGGCGCAGCCCCGGCTTTTCAGGGGCGCGGGGAACTGCGCGAGAAGCCCCACCGGGCCCGCGCCCGACGACGAACCGTCAGTCCAAGTACCCCCTCAGCTGGTCCGCGAAGGCGTGGTCGCGGAGTTTGTTGAGGGTTTTGGACTCGATCTGCCTGATGCGTTCGCGGGTGACGCCGAAGATGCGGCCGATCTCCTCCAGCGTGCGGGGGCGGCCGTCGGCGAGGCCGTAGCGGAGTTGGACGACCTTGCGTTCGCGTTCGCCGAGGGTGGAGAGGACCGCTTCCAGGTGTTCGCGCAGCAGCAGGAACGCGGCCGACTCCACGGGGCTCGTCGCGTCGCCGTCCTCGATGAGGTCGCCGAGGGCCACGTCGTCCTCCTCGCCGACGGGGGCGTGGAGGGAGACCGGTTCCTGGGCGAGGCGGAGGACCTCGCTGACGCGTTCGGGGGCCAGGTCGAGGTGCGCGGCCACCTCGTCCGGCGTGGGCTCGTAGCCGCGTTCCTGGAGCATGCGGCGCTGGACGCGGACGACTCGGTTGATCAACTCGACGACGTGGACCGGGACGCGGATCGTGCGGGCCTGGTCGGCGAGCGCGCGGGACATGGCCTGGCGGATCCACCAGGTCGCGTAGGTGGAGAACTTGTAGCCGCGGGCGTAGTCGAATTTCTCGACGGCGCGGATGAGGCCCAGGTTTCCCTCCTGGACCAGGTCGAGCATGGTCAGGCCGCGGCCGACGTAACGCTTGGCCACGGACACCACCAGCCGCAGGTTCGCCTCGATGAGGCGGCGCTTGGCCATGCGGCCCATGACGACCAGCCGGTCGAGGTCCAGGGCGAGCCGGGTGTCGAGGTCGCGGGCGTTGCCGAGCCGCTCCTCGGCGAAGAGGCCGGCCTCGACGCGGCGGGCCAGTTCCACCTCCTCCACGGCCGTCAGCAGAGGGATGCGGCCGATCTCGCGCAGGTACTGGCGGAAGAGGTCGGAGGACGGGCCGCTGGTGTCCGGGCGGGTGCGCGGCAGTTGCACGGGCTCGGGGGGCTCGGCCGTCTCCGCGTCCACCACCGCGGCCGGCGGTTCGTCCAGCTCGGGCGGGCCGTCCGGGGCCCCCTCCGGGTGGTGCGCGGCGCGGCTCTGGGCGGGCACCGCGGTGATGACATCGGTCTCCGTGTCCGGCTCCGCGCCGTCGGTTCCGATGGTCGTACCGGCCGTACTGGTGTCGTTCTGTACGAGGGTCTGGGTCTGCACGGGGGCGACCTCCAGGAATGTCGCTGCCAGGGCGTACGGCAGCGGTACGTCTGGGATGGCGCGGGCGGCCTCTCCGCCGTCCATCCCGTACTCATCGAGCGGAACCGCGGGGATCTCGGACCCATGGGGGACGGGTCGGCCGCGCTCCGAGGACTCAGGCACCGGAACCCAGTGTGGAGTACGACACACAGCCGCTACGAGGGGCGTGCGGTGACTTTTTGCGTCCGGCCCGTGACCTCACGGTTACTGTGCCGTACGAGTGCGCCGCTGGGCTGGCCGTAAACAGCTTGAAGGCCGTACGGAGCGGGGTGGCTCCGGCGTGGATTGGCAAGTGCGCCGGGGACGTTCACCCCGGGGGCGCGCACCGGTCCGGTCCCGGAGCGCCTTCGCGCCCCGGGCTCAGAGCGCCTCCGCGCCCCGCTCCCGCAACGCCTGGTCGTACTGCTGCAGCACCCACAACTCGTTCTGTACGGCGGCCAGCTGGGCCGGGTCGCCCTGGGCGGCGGCCCGCGCCAGGCTGCCCTGGACATCGCGGACCCGGCGCTCGACGGCCCGGCGGCGCACGGTCACCAGTTGTGCGCCCGCGTACACGTCGTCGACCGTCTTGCGCATGATCGCCTCGACGGCCAGCTCGGTCACCATGGCCCGCACGGTGTCGTCCGGTGCCGCCTCACGGACCCGGATCAGATACTCCTGCGGGTCCTCGGCGCCGTACTCGACACCGCCCGCCTCGATGATCGCCTCGCGGACGGACGCGTACGGGGCGGCGGTGAACTCGTCGACCCCGTACGCGTCGAACGCGGGGGCCACCAACTCGGGGCGCTGGAGGGCGAGTTTGAGGAGTTCGCGTTCGGTGGCGTAGACCGGGTTGCGGAGGGTGAGGGCGGGGCCGGAGGGGGGCCGGGCGGTGGACTCGTACGGCTGGGCCTGGCGTTGGGCGGACGGGGCCGGGCCCTGGCCGCCCCGGTCGCGGGCCCAGCGGGCCAGCTGGGCGACGCGCTTGACGACGAACTGGGTGTCGAGGATGCCGAGCATGCCGGCGAGCTGCACGGCGACCTCGTGCTGCGCGCCGCTGTTCTTGATGCGGGCCACGATCGGCGCGGCCTCGTCGAGGGCGGCGGCCCGCCCTGCGGGGGTCTCCAGGTCGTAGCGGGCGACGATCTGGCGCAGCGCGAACTCGAAGAGCGGGGTGCGGGGTTCGGTCAGCTCGACCACCGCGTCGTCGCCCTTCGCCAGGCGCAGTTCGCAGGGGTCCATGCCGTCCGGGGCGATCGCGATGTAGGTCTCGGCGGCGAACTTCTGGTCGTCCTCGAAGGCGCGCAGGGCCGCCTTCTGGCCGGCCGCGTCGCCGTCGAAGGTGAAGATCACGCGGGCGCTGCCGTTGTCCATCAGCAGCCGGCGGAGGATCTTGATGTGCTCGCCGCCGAAGGCCGTACCGCAGGTGGCGATGGCCGTGGTGACCCCGGCGAGGTGGCAGGCCATGACGTCCGTGTAGCCCTCGACGACGACGGCCCGGCTGGCCTTGGCGATGTCCTTCTTGGCGAGGTCGATGCCGTACAGGACCTGGGACTTGCGGTAGATCGCCGTGTCGGGGGTGTTGAGGTACTTCGGGCCGGTGTCCGCCTCGTAGAGCTTGCGGGCGCCGAAGCCGACCACGTCGCCGCCGATGTCGCGGATGGGCCACATCAGGCGGCCCCGGAAGCGGTCGATGGGGTTGCGGCGGCTCTCCTGCGACAGCCCGGACAGGAGCAGTTCCTTGTCGGTGAAGCCCTTGCCGCGCAGGAAGCGGGTGAGGTGGTCCCAGCCCTGCGGGCTGTAGCCGACGCCGAAGTGGACGGCGGCGGCCTGGTCGAAGCCGCGCTCGGCGAGGAAGATCCGGCCGGTGTCGGCCTCGGGGCTGGTGGCCAGCTGCTCCGCGTACCACTCGGCGGCGATCTTGTGCGCCTCGACCAGGCGGATGCGCTCACCGCGCTGGTGGGAGGGGTTGTACCCGCCCTCCTCGTAGCGGAGGGTGATGCCCGCCTGGCCGGCGAGGCGCTCGACGGCCTCCGAGAAGGAGAGGTGGTCGACCTTCATCACGAACGTGATGGTGTCGCCGCCCTCCTGGCAGCCGAAGCAGTGGAAGAGTCCCTTGCTCGGGCTGACCTGGAACGACGGCGACTTCTCGTCGTGGAACGGGCAGAGTCCCTTGAGGTTCCCGCCGCCCGCGTTGCGCAGCTGGAGGTACTCGGACACCACGGCGTCGATCGGGACCGCGTCCCGAACCGCCTTCACGTCCTCGTCGTTGATCCGTCCTGCCACGCGGAGATTCTACGGTGGTCCACTGACAGCGATGGGGCACGGGCAGCGCCCCGAAGGGGGCGCGGGGAACTGCGCGACCGGCCCACGGCGGCCCGCAGTCGCCCCGCCACCGAACCCGGCGCCCCTAGGCGGTCAAGCTTTCCAACGGCACCTGAGGGTTCAGGAGCGCGTCCGTGTCGACCCGAACCCGGGACCGGATGAGCTGCTGGATCGGCTCGGTGACATCCCACACGTTGACGTTCATCCCGGCCAGCACCCGCCCCGCCTTCACCCAGAACGCGATGAACTCCCGCTTCCCCGCGTCGCCCCGGATCAGCACCTGGTCGTACGAGCCGGGCGGCGCCCACCCCGAGTACTCCATCCCCAGGTCGTACTGGTCGGAGAAGAAGTAGGGCACCCGGTCGTAGGTGACGTCCTTGCCGAGCATCGAGCGCGCGGCGGCCGGGCCGCCGTTGAGCGCGTTGGCCCAGTGCTCGACGCGGAGCCGGGTGTCGAAGAGGGCGTGCGGGAAGGAGACGACGTCACCGGCGGCGTAGATGGAGGGATCGGACGTGCGGAGCCCCGCGTCCACCAGGATGCCGCCGCCCTGGGACCGGTCGGCCACCTCCAGCCCCGCCGCTTCGGCCAGGCCCGTGCGCGGACCCGCGCCGATGGCCGCGAGGACGTCGTGCGCCGGGTGCTCCTCCCCCGTGTCCGTGCGGGCCGCGAGGACCATGCCGTCCTGGCCGACGATCTCGGTGAGCTTCGCGCCGAAGTGGAAGCGGACGCCGTGCTCGCGGTGCAACTCGGCGAAGAGGTTGCCCAGCTCGGGGCCGAGGACGCCGTGCAGCGGGGTCGGCTCGGGCTCGACGACGGTGACCTCCGCGCCGTACTCGCGGGCCGCCGCCGCCACCTCCAGGCCGATCCAGCCGGCGCCCGCGATGACCAGGTGGCCGTTGTCGCGGCCGAGCGCGGCGAGGACGCCCTTGAGGCGCTCGGCGTGGGCGAGGCGGCGCAAGTGGTGGACGCCCGCGAGGTCGGTGCCCGGGATGTCCAGGCGGCGGGGTTCGGCGCCGGTGGCGATCAGCAGCTTGTCGTAGTGGACGAGGGTGCCGTCGTCGCCGAAGCGGACGGTCTTCGCCGTACGGTCGATCGCGTCGACGGTCTGGCCGAGGTGCAGCTCGATGTCGTTGCGCGCGTACCAGGACGGTTCGTGGACGAAGACGCTGTCGCGCTCCTCCTTGCCGAGCAGATAGCCCTTGGAGAGCGGCGGGCGCTCGTAGGGGTGGTCCCGTTCGTCGCAGATCAGTATCACGCGGCCGGTGAAGCCCTCCGCTCGGAGCGTCTCGGCCGCCTTCGCGCCGGCGAGACCGCCTCCGACGATGACGAATGTCTGATCCGCGTCGACCACTTGATGCCTCCTCTTAAGGGTGCGTCCACATGCGAGCGTCCCGCACACAGCGTGATGCGGGAAGAGGTAGTGACCCGATCAGGCCACGCAGGGTCACGTGTCAGTCATATCCCGCACTTCCCGTATATCCCTGTCACATCCGTCCCGTCAGTTCCGTCCTGTCAGTCTCGCGTGCAGGGTGCGGGCGGAGGGGTCGGTGAGCGAGGCGATCTGGTCGACGATCACCCGCTTGCGGGCACGGTCGTCCGGTGCCGTGTCGAACTGCGCGCGGAACTGGGGTTCGAGGCCCTCCGGCGCGCGGGCGGTGAGCGCCTCGGCCAGTTCGGCGACGACGATCCGCTGGTCGGCGCGGAGCCGCTCCTGCTCGGCCCGCTGCATCACATAGCGGTCGGCGACGGCCTTGAGGACCGCGCACTCCAGCCGTGCCTCGCGCGGGACGACCAGTTCGGCGGCGTACCGGGTGAGGGGGCCGCTGCCGTACGCCTGCCGGGTGGCGCCCTCGGCGGCGAGGCAGAAGCGGCCGATGAGCTGGCTGGTGGCGTCCTTCAACCGGGCCTGGGCGACGGCCGTTCCGTCGTAGCCGTGCGGCCACCACTCCTGGTCGAGGAGACGGTCGAGGGCGCCCGCGAGTTCGGCGGGGTCGGTGTCTGCGGGCGCGTACCGGCCGCGGGCGACCTCGAACACCGCCTGGCGTTCGGGCTCCGCGTGCAGGCAGTTGGGGTCGATGTGGCCCGCGTGCAGGCCGTCCTCGACGTCGTGCACGGAGTACGCCACGTCGTCGGACCAGTCCATCACCTGGGCCTCGAAGGTGGTGCGGGTGCCGGGGGCGTCCTTGCGGACCCAGTCGAAGACCGCGCGGTCGTCGTCGTACACACCGAACTTGGGGGACGCGGGGTCGGCGGGGTGACCGCCGCGCGGCCAGGGGTACTTGGTGGCGGCGTCCAGGGCGGCGCGGGTGAGGTTGAGGCCGACGCTGATCAGGTCGCCGGACTCCGGGGACGGTACGAAGCGCTTGGGTTCGATGCGGGTGAGCAGGCGCAGGGACTGGGCGTTGCCCTCGAAGCCGCCGCAGTCCTCGGCGAACTCGTTCAGCGCCTGTTCGCCGTTGTGGCCGAACGGGGGGTGGCCGAGGTCGTGGGAGAGGCAGGCGGCCTCCACGAGGTCGGGGTCGCAGCCGAGGGCGGCGCCCAGCTCGCGGCCGACCTGGGCGCACTCCAGGGAGTGGGTCAGGCGGGTGCGGGGGCTGGCGTCCCAGGTGTGGGTCCGGGTGCCGGGGGTGACGACCTGGGTCTTGCCGGCGAGTCTGCGCAGGGCCGAGGAGTGGAGGACGCGGGCGCGGTCGCGTTGGAAGGCGGTGCGGCCGGGGCGTTTGTCGGGCTCGGGGGCGTAGCGCTCCGCGGAGGGCGGGTCGTAGGGGGGCGGGGTGTCGTGGGTGGCGGGGGTGGTGTGGGCGGGGGGTGTGGTGCCTTCCATGGTTCGACAGTACGGGGAGGGTGTGACAAAGGGGGGCCTACTCGTCTGCCGGGTGGGGTTGTTTGGCGGGTGCGGGTTGGTTTGTGGCTGGTCGCGCAGTTCCCCGCGCCCCTGAAGGGGCGCTCCTGTCGGCCGGGGGTTCTGCGGCCTCCTATGCCAATGCCAGCGCCGGCAGTGGCCTCGTGCTGGTCGTCAGGGACTCGTCGTAGCGGTGGAGGATCAGGTTCGCCATGGTCGGGTGGGCGCCCAACGGGGCCGACGCGATCCATGGGGCCGCCTGTGCGCACTCCGTGGCGAAGCGGCCGGGGGCCGTGAAGTAGGAGGCGAGGGCTATGCGGGGGCGGCCGGCGGTGGTGAGGGTGTGGACGGCTTCGGCGACCGTGGGGGTGGCGGCGGAGGCGTAGGCGGGGAGGACGGGGACGCCGAGGCGGTCGGCGAGCAGGCGGGCCGTGCGGCCGGTGTCCTCGGCGGCGTCGGGGTCGCGGGAGCCGGCGGCGGCCAGGACGACGGCGCTCGTGCGGCGGGTGGCGGCGTCCATGCGGGTGGGCCAGCCGGCCTCGACGAGACGGGTGTGCAGGGTCTCCACCAGGAGGGGGTGCGGGCCCAGGGGGGCGGCCAGGCGGGTGCGGGCCCCCGATGCGGCGGCCATCTCGGGGATGTCCTGCTTGACGTGGTAGCCGCGGCTGAGGAGGAGGGGGACGAGGACGGCTTCCCGGTCGCCGAGCGCGGCGAGGGTGTCGGGGAGCAGGGGCTCGTTCAGCTCGATGTGGCCGAGGTGCACGGAGAGGCCGGGGCGCTGTGCGCGGACGCGCTCCACGAGGGCGCGCACGGTCGCCAGGGCGCGCGGGTCGCGGCTGCCGTGCGCCACCAGGACGAGTGCCGGTGGGGTGCGGCGCCGGGTTCCGTCGCGGGAGACACGGCGGAGCTGGGTGGCCAGCTGGTCGGTGATCAGGTTCATGATGTGCGCCGTACTGTCGAGGTCCGCGTTCGACTGGTTCGTCGTCGCCGTCATGACTCGATGGTGCCGGGGGGAGGTTGCCTGGCCGTTGCGCGGTGGTCACGGGTCTTTTCCGGTAGTTCACCGTGCGGGGTGCGGCTGTGTGAACCCCTGTGACCTGGCGCTTCTCCTCGTTCGAGTGAAGATTGTCACGCCGGGCGGTGAACCGGAGCGATGCGGATGACGTCTTCGTTGGGCGGGATGACGGGTGCGGTCGGGCCTGTCGGAAACAAGCAGGACACATAGGACCGGTGGGGGCACCCCGCGGGTCCGACGGGACGGGGGGCGGGGCGGTGCGGGTCTTGCGGAGGGTGCGCGGTGCGCGGCTGCCGCGCGGGATACGGCTGCCGCGCGGGATGCGGCTGCCGCGTACGCGAACCGGGCGGCGGCGGGCCGTGCAGGCGGTGATGGTGCTGTGCGTGCTGGCGCTGCTGCCCTCGACGTGGATGTTCACGGCGGCCGGTGACCGGCTGCGGACCACGGCCGACGCGCCGCGCACCGAGGTCGCGGTGGTCTTCGGCGCGGGGCTGTGGCAGGGCGAGCCGTCGCCGTATCTCGCGCGGCGGCTGGACGCGGCGGCCGAGCTGTACCGGTCGGGCCGGATCAAGGTGGTGCTGGTGACCGGGGACAACAGCCGGGTGGAGTACGACGAGCCGGACGCGATGCGCGGCTATCTGACCGAGCACGGGGTGCCGGACGACCGCATCGTCAGTGACTACGCCGGGTTCGACACCTGGGACTCCTGCGTCCGCGCCAAGAAGATATTCGGGGTGGACCGCGCGGTGCTCATCAGCCAGGGCTTCCACATACGCCGGGCGGTCGCGCTGTGCCAGGAGGCGGGCGTCGAGTCGTACGGCGTCGGGGTGCAGGACCGGCACGACGGGACCTGGTACTACGGGGCGACCCGGGAGCTGTTCGCGGCGGGCAAGGCCTCGCTGGACGCGCTCTTCGAGCCGGACCCCCGCTTCCTCGGGCCGGAGGAAACGGGGGTCGAGACGGCGCTCGCGTCGGCGGGGTAGCGCGTCAGTGCTTGACGGTGCCCCAGGTGCCCTGGTCCACGGCGCAGCCCCACTTCTTGCCGTCCGTGGTCTTGCCGTAGACGGCGAACTTCACCTCGTAGAGGTCGGTGCGCAGCATGCGGGTGCTGACCTTGAACGCGGCGCTCTTGCCGGGCTTCAGGGTCTTGGCGGCGACCTTGACGATCTGGTTGGTCTTCTGGGTGATGCGGGCGCCCTTGGTCGTCACCGTGGCCTTGCCGAAGCGGAGGCTCTTGGTGTTGGTCACCTTGAGGCTGACGTCCTTGAACGTCACCTTCTTGCTGGAGTTCGTCAGCCCGAACCGGAGGCCGCCGTTGGTCACCCAGTTGTTCTGGTCGACGTAGAACTTCTTCAGGTAGGTGATCTTGATCGGGCAGCTCGCGGCGGCCTGCGTCGCGACGCTGGGCCGCGTGTCGGTGGACGCGGCGGACGCGGCACCGGCCAGGCCCAGCTGGGCGGCGGTGAGCGCCCCGGCGGCTCCGAGGACGGCGACGGTGGTGCGCATACGGTTCACGGTGGTGGTTCCTCTTCCCCCTACGGCCCTCGCACGGGCCACGTGACAGGACGTACGCCGCACGGGGATCACGGCACGACCCCCGTTGTCTGCGACGCCCGTAGTTCTTAGCACGCGGATGCCGAACAAGTGGACGGCAAGCGCTTGAACGGCCCCCTACGGTGACAGAACCGGGACACGGGAACCCCCTACGTTCACCGCGCTCCTCACGTCGGCCCCGGGCGCGCCGGGAGGTCCCCGTGCCGGTCGCGTAACGGGGAGCGTCCCGGCGCGTAACACGTCCGACGCACGCTGGGCGGTATGCCGAACTCCGCGACGCCCACCCACTGCCCGTACTGCGCCCTGCAGTGCGGAATGAACCTGACGCCCGGTGCGGACGGGTCCGACGGTGTCGTAGTGGTGACGGAACGCGCGGACTTCCCGGTCAACCGGGGAGCACTGTGCGGCAAGGGCCGTACGGCCCCGGCTGTGCTCTCGTCCCGGGTCAGGCTGACCAGTCCCTTGGTCAGAAGGGCGGGCAACCTGGAACCCGCCTCCTGGGACGAGGCACTCGACCGGATCGCCGAGGGTCTCACCCGCACGCGTACGGAACATGGTCCGGACGCGTGCGGAGTGTTCGGCGGCGGCGGGTTGACGAACGAGAAGGCGTACGCGCTCGGGAAGTTCGCGCGGGTGGTGCTCGGCACCTCGCAGATCGACTACAACGGCCGTTTCTGCATGTCCTCGGCGGCCGCCGCCGGGATGAAGGCGTTCGGGCTGGACCGGGGGCTGCCGTTCCCGCTGGAGGACATCCCGCGGACGGGGTGTGTGATCCTCGTCGGCTCCAATCTCGCGGAGACCATGCCGCCGGCGCTGCGGTATCTGACGGAACTGCGCGAGAACGGCGGCACGTTGATCGTCATCGATCCGCGCCGCACCCGTACGGCCGAGCAGGCCGATCTGCATCTGGCGCCGCGCCCCGGCACCGATCTCGCCCTGGCCCTCGGGCTGTTGCATCTGATCGTGGCGGAGGGGCGGACGGACGAGGAGTACATCCGGGAGCGGACCGTCGGGTGGGAGGAGGCGCGGGCCGCGGCGATGGCGCACTGGCCGGAGTACGTGGAGCGGATCACGGGGGTGTCCGTTCCCGAACTGCGGGAGGCGGTACGGCTGTTCTGCGCGCCGGAGCACGCGATGGTGCTCACCGCGCGCGGGCCCGAGCAGCAGTCCAAGGGTACGGACACGGTCGGCGCGTGGATCAACCTCACGTTGGCGACGGGCCGGGCCGGGCGGCCGCTGTCCGGGTACGGCTGTCTCACCGGGCAGGGCAACGGGCAGGGCGGGCGCGAACACGGGCAGAAGGCCGACCAGTTGCCCGGGTACCGCAAGCTGGTCGACCCCGAGGCGCGGCGGCATGTCGCCGAGGTGTGGGGCGTCGACCCGGACTCGCTGCCGGGGCCCGGGCGGAGCGCGTACGAGCTGCTGGACGCGCTGGGTACGGACATCAGGTCGCTGCTGTTGATGGGGTCCAACCCGGTGGTGTCGGCGCCGCGCGCCGCGCACATCGAGGACCGGATCAAGTCGCTGGACTTCCTCGCGGTCTGCGATGTCGTGCTGTCGGAGACGGCGGCGCTGGCGGATGTGGTGCTGCCGGTGACGCAGTGGGCGGAGGAGACCGGCACGACGACCAACCTGGAGGGGCGGGTGCTGCTGCGGCGGCAGGCGATCACCCCGCCGGACGGGGTCCGCAGCGACCTGGAGGTCATGCACGAGCTGGCCGACCGGCTGGGCGTCGAGAAGGGCTTCCCGACCGATCCCGAGGAGGTCTTCGAGGAGCTGCGCCGAGCGAGCGCGGGCGGGCCCGCCGACTACTCGGGGATCACCTACCGCCGCCTCGCGGAGGAGAACGGGGTGTTCTGGCCTTGCCCGACGGTGGCGGACGGGGTGGGGGCCGACGGGGTGGGGGGCGTTGAGGCTGCTGGGGTGGGGGCCGTGGTCGCCGCCGGGGTCAGTGCCGATGCCGCTGCCGGGGCCGCTGCCGCTGCGGGGGTGGAGGCCTCTGCCGCTGCGGGGGTCGAGGCCTCTGTGCACGCCGGCTCGCAGCCCGTCGTGACCGTCGGCACGCGATCCGCCCGCGCGCGATCCGCCGAGGTCGTCGACGCTCGCGCCCGGTCGGGCGCCGAGGCGGACGCCCTCCGGTCCGGCGAGGTGCGGACGGTTCCGGGCGCCGGAACGCGTGCCTCCACCGCCGCCGACGCGGGCACCCTTAGGCCCCGCGAGGCGCACGCCACCGCTGCTGCCGACGTGCACCCCGGTACGCCTCGGCTCTTCCTCGACCGGTTCGCCACCGAGGACGGGCGGGCGCGGTTCGTGCCGGTGTCGCATCGGGCGGCCGCGGAGGAGCCGGATGCCGAGTATCCCGTGCTGTTGACCACCGGGCGGGTGGTCGCGCAGTACCAGTCGGGGGCCCAGACCCGGCGGGTCGACGAGCTGAACGCCGCCGCGCCCGGGCCCTTCGTGGAGCTGCACCCCCGGCTGGCCGAGCGGCTCGGCGCGGCGGAGGGCGACCCGCTGGCCGTGGTCTCCCGGCGGGGCCGGGCCGTGGCCCCCGCCCGCATCACGACCGGCATCCGCCCCGACACGGTCTTCATGCCGTTCCACTGGCCGGGCGAGGGCCGCGCCAACACCCTCACCAACCCCGCCCTCGACCCCACCTCCCGCATGCCGGAGTTCAAGACGTGCGCGGTGCGGGTGGAGGCGGTGCGGGAGTAGGGGCCGGGGAGGGCGGAGGCAGGGGGGCGGGGCCGTGGAGTCAGAGGACGGTCGATACGGTCGTCGCGTCCTCCGTGTACTTCGTCATCTCCTCCGGGGTGAAGTCCCGCGTTTCCGGGAAGCCCAGGCCGACGACGGCGACGAGGTGGGTGTCGTCGCCCGGGGCGAAGACGGGAAGGGTGAGCGAGCCCTTGGCGCCGGCGGCCCGGCCCGCGCGGACGGCGACGCCGGTCGTGTCGGTCTGGAAGTCGGAGATGGCGACCGCCTCCCGGCGCTGCGCGGCCGTCCCCGCCATGCCCTTGCCGATCGGGATGACGGCGGTGCCGTTGCGCACCGACACCGGCAGGTTGTACGAGGCGACGAGGACGATCTCGCCCTCCTCGGCCGGCTCGGAGAGATGGACGGAGCCGGCGAAACCGCCGTTCCGTTCCACGAACTCCGCGAGCCACACGTCGACTTCGGGGCGGGCGTTCTTCAGGACGGTCTCGTTGAGGGCGACGGCGTTCATGGGGGGCTCCTCGTGCTCACAGCTCGGGCTGCGCTGTCGTGAACAGCATCGATACCCCACTCGCTTGAACATTCATGCTTTCTGATACGTGGATCCCGTGTGGTTATGCCGACGTTTCACCGAGGATGGGGACAGCGGACGCACAGCTCGCCGTGAACACTTGGGAGCACAGCAGACCCGGGGGGATCGCATGCCGCAGCACGACACTCACCAGTGGACCGACTCGTTCCCATGGAGCCTCGCGTACCGCTGGGGTCACTCCGCCCTCACCGCCGACTTCGACCTGAGCGGTGACACTCCCGCGCTGCTGCGCGTCCGCCGCCCCGGCGAACCGGAACCGGGCCCCGAGGAGAGCAAGACCGACGCTCCCCTGCCCCTGGTCGACCTGGTTCTCCTCGGCGAGGGCACCGGCTGGGCGAGACCGCGCTTCACCGGCACGGCGATCGGCCGCCGGCTCGTCTACCGGGCACACCACTCCGCCTACGACGGCAGCGCGCCCGGCTCCGCGTCAGGCCCCGCGTTCGGCTCCGCGTCCGGTCCCGCGATCGGCTCCGCGTCCGGTCCCGTCGGCAGTCCGGGCTGGCATCGGCTGACCTTCGAACTCCACGATCCGGCAACGGGGTTGACCGCCTTCGTCGAGTACGCCTCACCGGACGGCATTCCCGTGCTGCGCTCCCGGGTCCGGCTGCGCAACGACGGCACCGGGGCGCTCACCGTGCGCTCGGTCGGCAGTCTGCTCCTCGGCGGGCTGCCCTCCCCCGACGAGCTGTCCGTCCTCCGGGCGCGCAACGACTGGCTCGCGGAGTGCCGTTGGTACTCCGAGCCGCTGCGGGACTCCGTCCCCGACATCAACCACGAGGTGCACGGCGGTACCGGGCACGCGGCGGTTCGCCTTGCCGGGCGCGGCAGTTGGCCCACCGACGGGCATCTCGCGATGGGCGCGCTCCAGCACCGTGACGACGGGCGCGGCTGGCTGTGGCAGATCGAGTCGGCGTCCAGCTGGGTCTGGGAGGCCGGCGAGTCGGCGGGCCGGACGTATCTGGCGCTCGGCGGTCCGACCCACGACGAGCACCAGTGGCGTGAAGTCCTGGCGCCGGGGGCCGAGTTCACCACCGAGTGGGCCGCCCTCGCCCTCGGCACCGGCTTCGACGGCGCCCTGGCCGCGCTCACCGCCTACCGCCGCGTGGTCCGCCGCCCGCACCCGGACCACACCCGACTCCCGGTGATCTTCAACGACTACATGAACACCCTGATGGGCGACCCGACCACCGAGAAACTGCTGCCCCTGATCGACGCGGCGGCGGAGGTGGGCGCGGAGTACTTCTGCGTGGACGCGGGCTGGTACGACGACGGGGAGGGCCCGGGAGGCGGGGAGAGTGCCGCTGCCGGAGAGTTCGGGGGCGTCGTCGAGAACGGCGACTCACCCGGCGGCTGGTGGGACAGCGTCGGCACCTGGCTCCCGTCGAAGCGCCGCTTTCCCACCGGCGAGCCGCGCGTCGGATCCGACGGCGGGTCCGACGGGGAGGCCCCTGGCGACACCGAGGACGGGGCCCGCAGTGCGCGCGACGGGGCCGGTCGTGAGCGCGGGGACCTCGCCGGCGGCCAGAGCGGTCGTGAGCGTGGGGGCCAGGCCGGTCGTGAGCGTGGGGGCCGGCCCGGCGACCACCGCGGCAGCCACGCCGGTCGTGACCCCGGTGGCCGGCCCCGTCGTGAGGCTGGCGACCACCCCGGTGGCCAGCCCGGTCGTGAACCCGGCGACCAGGCCGGTCGTGACCCCGGCGACCAGCCCGATCATGAGCCCGGTGGCCAGTGCGGTCGTGAACCCGGCAACCACCCCGGCAGCCACGCCAGTCGTGACCCCGGTGGCCGGTCCTGTCGTGAGGCTGGCGACCAGCCTGATCGTGAGCGCGGGGGCCAGCGCGGTCGTGAGCGCGGCAGCCATGCCAGCAAACAGCCCGGCCGCGAGCGTGGCGAGCAACCCGGCGACCACCCCGGTCGTGAACCCGGTTTCGGGTCCGGTGGTGGGTCCCGGGTTGGGGTTCAGGTCGTTTTCGATCGGATTCGGGAGCGGGGGATGGTGCCGGGGTTGTGGTTGGAGCCGGAGGTGGTCGGGGTGCGTAGTGTGCTCGCCGAGGTGTTGCCCGTGGAGGCGTTCCTTCGGCACGAGGACGGCACTCGGGTGACCGAGCAGGGCCGTCACCAGCTGGACCTGACCCATCCGGCGGCCCGCGCCCACCTCGATGGCACGGTCGACCGGATCGTGGGCGAGTGGGGCGTGGGCTACCTCAAGCTCGACTACAACATCACCACCGCCGCCCCGGCCCATCTCGCCCACTCCCGGGCCTGGCTCGACTGGCTCTCCTCGGTGCTGGACCGCCACCCCGGCCTCGTCGTCGAGAACTGCGCCTCCGGCGGTATGCGCATGGACGGCGCCTCCCTGGCCGTGGCCCAGCTCCAGTCCACCAGCGACCAGCAGGACCCCCTCCGCTACCCCCCGATCGCCGCCTCCGCCCCCACCGCCGTACCCCCGGAACAAGGCGCCGTCTGGGCCTACCCCCAGCCCGAGTACGACGACGACCTGATCACCCTCACCCTCGGCGCCGCGCTTCTCGGCCGTATCCATCTCTCCGGCCATCTGGATCGCATGACGTCTCGTCAACTCGGCTTGGTGCGAGATGCCTTGACGACCTACAAGTCCATCCGCTCCGACCTGCGCTCCGCGCTGCCCTTCTGGCCGCTGGGCCTGCCGGGCTGGACGGACGACTGGATCGCGCTGGGGCTGAGACCGCCGGTCGCGGGTACGGCCCCGGTGTACGTGACGGTCTGGCGGCGCGGCGGGCCCGGCGAACGGTCCCTCCCCCTGCCCGGCGCCGGCCTGGGCGACGTACGGGTGGACGTGCTGCATCCGAGGGCGACGACGGGGGCGGCCGAGTGGGACGGTGCGGGGCTCCGGGTGAGACTGCCCGAGGCCCCGGCGGTCCTGCTGCTGCGGCTGGCCTGGGCGGGACCGGCCCCGTCCTTCACGCCGCCCCCGGCGTAGACCATGACGTCGATGTGGGTTCGGAGTCGGAGTCCGAGTCCGAGTCCGAGGAGCAGGACGTGATGCCCCGCCACCCCGGGCGGTCCGCGCACCCCGGGCGGCTCAGCCGCGTGTGTGCCAGTCGCCGCCCTCGATCAGCTTGCCCCTGGTGCGCAGCCCGGCGGCGACGGCCGGGGCGGCGATGTAGACCCAGGCCCGTACGGCCGTGCCGTCGGCGAGGGTCGCCTCGCGGGCCACGCGCTCGTAGAGGTTGGCGGGGTCGCCCGGGGCGTACTCCTCCAACTCGTCGAGCGTGCGCAGGAGTTCGGCGTAGGACTCCGGCCGCGCGGTGACCACCTCGCCACTCACCCAGCCCTCACCCCCGCCGGTCTCCTCCACCGCGTACGGGTACCCGGGGCCGTCGTACAGCGTCATGCCGCGCATCCGGGCCGGCTCCTCGGCGCTGGTGCGGCCGCGCAGGAAGAGGTCGTGGTTGGGCTCGCCGGGGCGGAGGGTGCCGTAGACGAAGAAGGGAAGCACCGTTCTCCTCTCCCGAGCCTGCCGGGCGCGACCGGTGTCCAGAGTAGGTGAGGCCGAGGCACACGGTCGCCGCGTCGGCCTCGATGCGCTCCCGCTCGCCGGCCCTCCGACCTGCGGAATCGGGGCTCTTCGCAGAAACGGTTCGCACCCCTCACACATCTCCCCATCGGCTCCCTGGACGCCTACCTGTCATGCCCACTTAAATCGGACGACATCCGTGGCCGGGCCACCGGCCGGCCACCGTCCCTGGGAGACAGATGAGCCGCATACGGCCGCTCCGACGCCCGCATCCCGCCACCACCGGCACCGCCGTCGCGGCCGCCGCGCTGCTGGCGGCGACGCTCACCCCCACCGCGGGGGCCGCCGACCGCCCGACCCGGAACACCGCGATCGCCGACGCCGCCGACGTCCTGCGGGACCGCGCCACGGCTCTGGGGCTCACCGCCGCGCAGGGCACCACCGTACGGGACGTGATCGTGGACGCGGACGGCGCGCGGCACGTCCGCTACGACCGGACGTACCGCGAACTCCCGGTGCTGGGCGGGGACTTCGTCGTCCATCTCGGTCCCGGCGGCGAGTACCGGAGCGTCGACCGGGCGACGGCCCGGGACATCACCGTCCCCACCGTCTCGCCGGCCGTGAAGGCGCCCAGGGCCGCCGATCTCGCCGCGGCGGCGCTGCGTGCCGCGAACGTCGGCGAGACGCTCCGCAGGCTGACGTCCAAGCCACGGCTGGTCGTCGACGCCCTGCACGGCGCCCCGAAGCTGGCCTGGCGGACGGACGCGCTGGCCCAGGACGAGGCGGGCAACCCGGTCGCCCGTACCGTCGTCACGGACGCCGGCACGGGCAGGCAGATCGACGCCTGGGACGCGCTGGAGACCGCGACCGGCGACGGCGAGTCCCTCTACGGCGGCACGGTCCCCCTGGAGACCACCGTCTCCGGGTCGACGTACCAGCTCAAGGACCCGACCCGCGGCGGCACGTACACCGGTGACGCGGCGAACCAGACCGACCTCTGCCTCCTCGGCATCTGCGTCCGGCGGGCCCCCGCGACGCTCTTCACGGACGCCGACAACCACTGGGGGACGGGTGCGGGCACGGACCGCGCCACCGCCGCCGTCGACGCGCAGTACGGCACCGACACCACCTGGGACTACTACAAGAACGTCCACGGCCGGAACGGCATCGCGAACGACGGCCGCGGCTCGTACAACCGCGTCCACTACGGCAACGCCTACAACAACGCCTTCTGGGACGACAGTTGCTTCTGCATGACGTACGGCGACGGTGACGGGAACCTGCTCGGCCCGCTCGTCTCGCTGGACGTGGCCGGTCATGAGATGAGCCACGGCGTGACCTCCGCGACGGCCGATCTGACGTACTCGGGCGAGCCGGGCGGGCTGAACGAGGCCACGTCGGACATCTTCGGCACCCTGGTCGAGTTCTACGCCGACAACGCCTCCGACCCCGGTGACTGGCTCGTCGGCGAGAAGGTCGTCCGCCCGGGTCTCGGCGAACCGGCGCTCCGGTTCATGGACCGGCCCAGCAAGGACGGCTCCTCGGCGGACTGCTGGAGTTCCTCGGTCGGCGAGTTGGACGTCCACTACTCCTCGGGCGTCGCCAATCACTTCGCGTACCTCCTCGCGGAGGGCAGCGGCACGAAGACCATCGGCGGTGTCGAGCACTCCGGCACCACGTGCGACGGCTCCACGCTGACCGGCATCGGCAAGGACAAGCTGGGCGCCCTCTGGTACCGCGCCCTGACCGTCTACATGACCTCGTCCACGAACTACGCGGGCGCCCGCACGGCGACCCTGAACGCGGCGCGGGATCTGTACGGGGCGGGCAGCACGGAGTACGACGCGGTGGCGGCGACGTGGAGTGCGGTGTCCGTCGTCTGACCTACCGTCAGAAAGCCTGACCTACCGTCAGAAAGCGCACCCTGGCTCGGAGTTCAGCGGCGCCGCTGCCACCAGCGGGTGAGGATCTCGGCCTTCAGGTCGAACTCCTTGTCGAGGAAGGACGTCGGGGTGTGCAGCGTGGTGCGGCGGCCGTCCGTGGTGTGCACGGTGATCTGACGTACGCCGAGGACGCGCCGGACTTCGAGGCGCCGGACGGCGGTCCAGGGAATCCGCCGGCTCCGGACGCCGCGTACCACGAGGGCGTCCTCGGTCAGGGTCAGCTCGTCCCGGCGCCGCAGGACCGCGACGACCACGGTGGCCGTCAACACCCCCGAGAGGCACTGCCGCAGCGTGTCGGGGCTCATCGGGTCGGAGGCCAGGGCGAGGCCCGCGTACAGCAGCGCGGTGCCGGCCAGGAAGCCCAGCAGGACGGGCAGGACGGATTGGAGCCGGCCCGACTTGTAGGTGAGCGTCTCGTGTTCTTCGGCGTCGGCGTCGGCGTGGGCATCGGCATCGGCATCGGTGGGCGCGGGCCGGGGCCTGAGTCTGAAAGGCATGGTGGCGTTCCCGTGGGTCAGGGTGCGGGGACGGGGAGGGCGTCCGTGTAGCCGTTGGAGGGGCGGGTGATCTTTTTGAGGCCGCGGGCGTCGAGGGCGGCCTCGGCGGAGGTCGTGCCGAGGGTGCCGGCGGGGTGCCAGGTGCCGGTGAGGGTGACCCAGGTGTCGGCGGGCGGGGGCGGGGTGCCGTGGACACGTACCTTCACGAACTGGGCGTCCGCGGCGCAGCAGCTGAAGATGACGCGGGTCAGGTACCAGCCGGCGGTTCCGTCGTCGCCGGAGGTCTTCTTGTCGGGGGTGACGAAGCCGGTCAGCTGGACGAGGCGGCCGTCGATGGCCCGGTCGCGGTCCTGCTGCACGCGGCGGGTGAAGTCGGTGAGCGTCATCGGGAGGGGTGAGGTCGCCGGCAGGGGGTCGAAGTCGTCCTGGTCGGTGACCGTCACCGCCTTGGGGGCCTCGCGGGAGGCGGTGTACGCGCCGATGGCCGGCGGGGCGTAGAAGAGCAGGCTCAGGGCGGGGAGGAGCAGCAGCCAGGCGACTCGGGGCGGGGTGGAGTGGTCGTGGCCGTGGACGTCGGTGGCGCCGGGGGCGTCGTCGTGACGGTCGTCGCCGTCCCGCTCGTCGGTCCCGTCGCGTCCCGGTCTCCAGAGGGACCATGCCTCCGCCGTGCCCAGGGCCAGCAGCAGGACGCCCGAGGCGATGAGGAGGGGGTGCATGCCCTCCTTGACGTAGCGCAGGTAGTGGTCGGTGAGGACGGTGGCGTGCAGCAGGCCGAGGCCGCTGAGGAGGAGCAGGAGCGCCTGGAGGGGGCGTTTCACAGGAGTACGGCTCCGATCAGGACGCTGCACAGGATCGCGACGACGACCGTCGCGGCGGAGAAGCGGACCGCGAAGGCCCGGCCGAAGGTGCCCGTCTGCAGGGCGATCAGCTTCAGGTCGACCATCGGGCCGACCACCATGAAGGTCAACCGCGCGGTGGGTGAGAAGCCGGTGAGGGACGCGGCGACGAAGGCGTCCGCCTCGGAGCAGACCGACAGGAGGATGGCGAGCGCGGCGAGGAACAGGACCGACAGCCAGGGCGAGTCGGCGAAGGTGTCGAGCACGGTGCGCGGGACGAGGACGTTGAAGGTGGCCGCGGCCATCGCGCCGACGACGAGGAAGCCGCCCGCGTGCAGGAAGTCGTGCTGGAAGCCGGTGCGGAACTCGTTCCAGCGGCTCCCCCCGGGGCGGTGTCCCGTGTGCCGGGCGACCGGCTTGAGCCATTCCGCGCGGCCCAGCCAGAGCCAGAGCCAGCCCATCGCCGCGGCGGTGACGAGGGAGGCGAGCAGCCGGGCCAGCACCATGGCGGGGCTGCCGGGGAAGGCGATGGCCGTGGCGGTCAGCACGATCGGGTTGATGGCGGGGGCGGAGAGCAGGAACGCGAAGGCGGCGGCCGGGTTGACGCCCCGGCGGATCAGACTGTGCGCGACCGGTACCGACGCGCACTCGCAGCCCGGCAGGACGACCCCGGCGGCACCGGCGACCGGGACCGCGAGCGCGGGCCTGCGGGGCAGGACCCGGGTGAACACCCGGGCCGGCACGAACGCGTTGATGGCACCCGAGAGGGCCGTGCCGAGCAGCAGGAACGGCAGCGCCTGCACGGTGATGGAGAGACAGACGGTCCGCCACGCCTGAACGGCCGGTTCCTCCATCCACCGCCCGACCGCGAACAGCACGACACCGGGGACGACGGCCGCGCCGAGCAGCAGCAGGGGCCAGTGCCGGGGCCAGCTGTGGTCGGGGGTGGCGTCCGCGTCGGGGTCGGGGTCGGGGTCGGGGTCGCCGTCGGGGGCGCGGTGTTCGCCGTGGGCGGCTTCGCCGAGGGAGGCTTCGCGGCGGGAGGCTTTGTGGACCACCACGGCCAGCTCCGGCTCCGCCGCCGCCCTCTCCGGCTGCTCCCCCGCTCTCTCGGGCTCCGCCGCCGTCTCCTCCGACTCGGCCGTCACCGCCCCGTCGGCCGGTTCATCTGTCTTCTGCATGCCAACTCCGAATATCCGGATGATCGGATCGAACATAGCGGTCGCTCCGGGCGGACGTTTCAGGCCCCGTCTCAGG
The DNA here is from genome assembly GCF_055657445.1 of Streptomyces sp. NPDC107538. NCBI lineage: Bacteria > Bacillati > Actinomycetota > Actinomycetes > Kitasatosporales > Streptomycetaceae > Streptomyces > Streptomyces sp. NPDC107538. The sequence goes on from NZ_JBVKAY010000004.1 coordinate 404,351, forward strand.
CCCCGTCTCAGACCCCGTCCAGTAGGGAGGCGAGGCCGTCATCGAGGGCCGGTTCCAGGTCCTCGCCGCCGAGCGCGACGACGGCGTACGAGCGGCGCAGGAAGCGGCGGAGCGAGGGCGTGTCGAAGCGGATCATGGCCATGCCGTGCGGGGAGTGGAGTTCCACGACGGTGTGGGACGGGCCGCAGGGCCACAGGTGTACGTCGCCGATGCCGGCCGGGGCGGCCAGTCCCTCCGCCAGCAGGGTACGGGCGAACGTCCAGGTCACCTCCGCGTCGTCGGTGGAGGCGCCGGCCGGGAAGTCGATGTGCACGGCCAAGGGGTCGGCGGGGGTGTAGCGCAGGGTGGTGCGTACCGGGATCTCCTCGTAGTCGGGGGTGATGAGGCGGGCGCGGGCGCGTTGTTCGAGAGCGGGGGGCGTGGGCCGGGTGGGCTGCGCGGGGTGCATGAGCGGTCTCCAGTTCGGGCACTTCAGGTACTTCGGGCGCGTGAGCTGCCGCAGCCACGTGAGTTGCTTCGGCTGCTTGAGCTGCTTCGGGTGCTTGAGCTGCTTCGGGCGCTTCGACTTCTTCATGGGGTTCGGGCTCTTCGGATGCTCGGATGTTGCGGGTTCATGTGTGCGTCGGATGTTTCTTCGGTCGACCTCTTCGGACGACCCACCCCCTCGACCGCGCCAAGACCCCCTGTATTACGCCGTTTTCGAAGTCACCCGCTGTGACACGCATCACTTTGTGTGATTACTTGAGATTTTTGTCATCTCGACATACAAAATCGTCCTCATCCCATCAGCAGGCAACTGGAGAGCGTTCCCGCCATGACCGACGGCCTGTCCGGGTCCGCGACCGCCGCGTACACCCGGATCTACGAGGAACAGCACCCGCGCCTGGTCGCGTACGCGCGCTCCCTCACCCGGAACTCCTGGACCGCCGAGGACCTCGTCGCCGAGGCTCACTTCCGCGTGTGGCGGCGGCTGTCCGGGGGGCACGAGATCGACAACGTACCGGCGTACCTGATGACGACGGTGCGGCATCTCGCGACGACGGTGGGCACCACGGCCACGCGGGAGACGCCGTTGGATCCGACCGCTCCCGAGCGGGTCGAGGCCGACGTCCGGGTGGTCGGCCCCCGGTCGGCCGACGCCGCCGACCCGGCCGAACAGGTCTCCTCCGTCGATCTGTTGGTCCGGGTACTGGGCCAGCTGCCCGAACGGTGGGTCCAGGCGCTGTGGCTGGCCGAGGCGGAGGGGGAGCCGCTGGAGACGGTCGGACAGCGCATCGGGGCCAAGCAGGGCGCGACGGCGGTGCTGTTGCACCGGGCGCGTGAGGGGATGCGCCAGGCGTTTCTGCGCGAGCAGCCCGGTGCGCCGATCGATCCGGCGTGCCAGGTGCGTTGGGGGCGCATGCCGGCGTATGTGCGCGGTACGGCGACCTCGCGTCAGTCCGAGCAGTTGCTCAGCCATGTGGACGCGTGCGACGACTGCCGGGCACGGCTCGCGGTGCTGATGCGTACGAACGACCGGCTGCCCGCGCTCGTCGGGCCGGCGCTGCTGGTGTTCGTGGTGGGTGGCGGCGGGGGGAAGCTGCTGCTCTCCCTCACGGCGGGCTCCGCGGGTACGGCTGCGGCGCTTGGTGGGGTGGGGGGTGCCGGGGCCGTAGGTGGTGCCGGTGGTGTGGGTGGTGCGGGTGGTGCGGGTGGTGCCGGGGGGCAACTGCTGCATGCGGTGCGGCAGGCCGTGGGGGGTGGGGCGGGTGGGGTGAAGGTGCCCGCCGTCGCCGCGGTCGGGGCGGCCGCGGCTGCCGCCGCCGTCGTGGCCGGGATCGTGCTCGGGCCGCTCGACTCCGGTGCGGTGCCCGCGCGGCGGGAGCCGGTCGCCCAGGCGCCGGGGCCGCGGGCGCCCGAGGCGCGGTCGCCCGAGGTCGTGGAGCGGCGGAGTGCGGTGACGGATGCGGTGGTTTCGCCTCGGGGGGTGGGGCGTTCGGTGGGGGACGACGTGGTGGGGGTTCGGGTGGGGGACGACGGTGGTGGGGGTACGGGGGGTTCCGGGGGCGGGGGCGGTCGTGACGCGGGGGCGCGGCAGCCGGGGGTGACTGTGCCTGCGGGGCCGGGGGTTGAGGGGCCTTCGGTGGAGGAGCCGGAGGTGGAGGGGCCTTCGGTGGAGGGGCCGGAGGTGGAGGGGCCTTCGGCTGAGGAACCCGGGGGTGTGGAGCCGGGGGGTGAGGAGCCTGGGGGTGGTTATCCGGGGGTGGAGGAGCCAGGGGGTGAGGGGCCGCATGGTGAGGAGCCGGGGGTTGAGGGGCCCGGTTCTGGGGAGCCGTCTGTTCCTGTGGTGGAGGGGCCTGTAGAGGTGCCGCCGGTGGGGGAACCTCCGGTGGTGGAACCTCCGGTGGTGGAGCCGCCTGTAGAGGAGCCGCCTGTGGTGGAACCTCCGGTGGAGGAGCCGCCTGTGGTGGAGCCCCCTGTGGAAGAGCCGCCGGTGGTGGAGAGTCCTGTGGAGGTTCCGCCTGTTGAGGAGGCTCCGGGCGAAGAGACTCCCGTCGAAGAGACTCCCGTCGAAGAGACACCCGTCGAAGAGACACCGGTCGAGGAGACTCCCGTCGAGGAGGCTCCTGTTGAGGTGCCGCCCGTTGAGGAAGTTCCTGGGGGTGAAGTGTCGGTTCCGCCGGAGGTTGTTGAGCCTGGGGCGGAGGTGCCTGTTCCCGGGGGCGACTGCTGACTTCCGGGTTGGGGTGGCGGGCCCATGGTTTTCTCGCCCCCGCCGCCCCTACCCGTCCCATCCCCAGGGGCTGCGCCCCTTCGACCCCCTTTGCGACGGGTGGTTCGGGGTGGGTGGGCACGTGCGGGTTCGGTGGGGGCTGGTCGCGCAGTTCCCCGCGCCCCTTACGGGGCGCAGGCCCCTTTTTCAGGGGCGCGAGGAACTGCGCGAGAAACCCCTACCGAACCGTCGCCGGTCGCCAGGCCCGCAGGGCCTGCGCTTTCAGGGGCGCGGGGAACTGCGCGAGAAGCCCCACCGGGCCCGCACCCGCCCACCGGAGCGTCGCTGGCCAGGCCCGGAGGGCCTGGGTTTTAGGGGCGCGGGGAACTGCGCGAGAAGGCCCACCGGACCCGCACCCGGCGACGTACGCGCCACGCCCCCCTTACCCCCCGTACGGCCGGCGCCGTTTCGCATCGCGGAGGGACTGGGCCCACCAGGAGAGTTGGTTCAGCATCAGACGCGCGGCGGAGTCGGCCGCGGCCGGCTCCTTGAGGTGGCCGGAGTCGTCGAACGCGGCGTGGGCGTTGTGGAAGGAGACCGTGTCGCGGACGGTGGTGGCGTGCAGCTCGGCGAACACCTGCCGGAGATGCTCCGCCGCACGCAGCCCTCCCGACATGCCACCGTAGGAGACGAGCGCGACCGGCTTGGCACGCCATTCGTGGAAGTGCCAGTCGACGAGGTTCTTGAGGCCCGCGGGATACGAGTGGTTGTACTCGGGGGTCAGCACGATGAACGCCTCGGCCGCCGCCAGCCTCGGCGTGATCTCGGCCAGCCGCGCCGTGGCCTCGGGCGTCGGCGCGAACGTCGTCGGCAGGTCAGCCTCCGCGACATCCACCACGTCGACCTCGAAACCGTCGTGCTCCCGCACCCGGCCCAACAACCACTCGGCGATCACCGAGCCGAAACGGCCCGTGCGATTGCTCCCGATGACCAGCGTCACCCGCACCGGGGCGTCGACCTGGGCGGGTGCTTCGGTGGTGGCAAGAGTGTGCGTGTCGGTCTTCATGCCCACCACCCTCGTACCTCGACTTTGCTTGAGGTCAAGCGGTCAGCCGGACACCGGCCCCCATCTCCCCCGCCCCCGGTACCCATCACCCGTTCACACCCCTGCCGTCCGACCATCGCGTTCCTCGTCCCCGTCGCACCCACCCCAACCCCGTGACCTGCCCAAACGTCTCCCTCATCCGCACACGTCCCCCGTCCCCGGCACCTTCCCACCACCCTTCTGACGGTTCATCAGCAAGCGCTCGGGCCGTTCAGCCACTTACCTCGGAAGGGAACGGAGGACTCTCGGAGGAGGCAGCACGATGCGACGTACCGCCCGGCCGCTGACCGCAATCGCCCTCGCCCTCACTCTCGCGGCCTTCGCCGCCGCCCCCGCGTACGGCGGTGCGAGCACCGGGCGGCTCGACCTGTCCCCCACCGGTGTCGTCCCCGGCGACGAGGTCACCGTCCGCACAGCCGCCTGCGGCGCGGGCGGTACGGCGACGGGGGACGCCAGCGCGGTCGGCGCCGGCTCCTTCGCCCTCGCCCCCGGCGACGGGGAGGAGCGGCTCGACGGGCGGTTCGAGGTACCGCCGAGCGCGCAACCGGGGACGTACGAGATCGTCGCGACCTGCGCGAACGATGGCCGTCGGGTCACCGGCGACCTGGTGGTCTCGCTCACCGGCACGCGGACCGCGCCGCCGGCGTATCCGAGGGGAAGCGTGAAGACGGGGGTCGGTGGCGCACTCGGTCCCGACCCCGTGCAGACCGCGGCGGGTGTGGCGGCGCTGGCCGTCGCCGCCGCGGGCGGTACCTGGCTCCTGCATCGCCGGGCGAGAGGCGACGGGATCTGACGGACACCCTCCGCCGTCCGTCCGCCGGTACCGCCGTCCCCCCTCCCCTCCGGGCCCGACGCCCCTCGCGGCCCGGAGGGGAGGAACAGGCAAAGGGAGGTTCTCGTGCGTCGGGTCGCCAACTCCGTCATAGCCGGGGTCACCGCCGTGGCCCTCTGTTCCGGCGTGTGGCTGCTGCACAGCGGCACCGCGTCGCACGCACCGCCGCAGCCGTCGGCCGCGCAGGCCCATGTTCCGCCGGGCCCCGCGAATCCGGCCGCCCCGGCGAACCCGTCCGGCCCGGCGGCCCCCGGCGCGGCCGCCGCCGTGCCGTTGCCGCCCTCGCCGCCCGACCGCATCCGGATCCCTTCCATCCGTGTGGACGCGCCGCTGACGGGGCTGGGGCTCACGTCTGCCGGGAGCCTCGACGTGCCGCCCGCCGAGAAGGAGAATCTCGCGGGCTGGTACGAGGCCGGCACCACCCCGGGTGAGCGGGGCACCTCGATCGTCGCGGGGCATGTGGACAACGCCGACGGGCCGGCCGTCTTCTTCCGCCTCGGCGCGCTGCGGCGGGGCGACACCGTCGAGGTGGACCGGCGGGACGGCGGGACCGCGGTGTTCACGGTGGACGCGGTGGAGGTGTACGACGCCCGGGACTTCCCCGACGCGAAGGTGTACGGGGCGGCGGCGCGACCGGAGTTGCGGATCATCACCTGCGGCGGCGGCTACTCCCGGGCGACCGGCTACCAGGGCAACGTGGTCGTCTTCGCCCACCTCACGGACAGCCGCCCCGCCTGATCACCGCTCCCCGCTGGACGCCCCCCTTCACGCCACCCACTGCTCGTACCCCATCTTCGCCACCAACGTGAACACCACCGTCAGCAGGACCACCCGGACGAACCCGCTGCCCTTCTTGAGGGCCGTACGCGCCCCCACCGTGCCGCCGACGAGGTTGAAGACCGCCATCAGGGCCGCCAACTGCCAGTACACCGTGCCCTTCCAGGCGAACGTCGCGAGCGCGCCCGCGTTGGTGCAGCAGTTGACGATCTTCGCGGTGGCGGAGGCGGTAACCAGGTCGAGGTGGAGGACGGCGGTGAGGGCGAGGACGAGGAACGTACCGGTGCCGGGGCCGACGAGACCGTCGTAGAAGCCGATGCCGACGCCCGCGAGACCGATCGCGGCGAGCACCCGGCGGGCGGAGACCGGACCGGTGGCGGGGGCCGTCGTGCCGAAGGAGGGGCGCAGGATCACGAAGGCGCCCACGGCGACGAGCACCACCATGACCACCGGCTTCAGGATCTCGGTGCTCATACCGGCGGCCACGAACGCGCCGGCCGTCGAGCCCGCCAGCGCCGCCAGGCCGATCCGTACGGCGATCTTCACGTCGACCGGGGTGCGGCGGGCGTAGGTCACCGCCGCGCCCGTCGTGCCGACGATGGCGACCGCCTTGTTGGTGCCGAGCGCGTACTGCGCGGCCGAGGCGCCGTTCGGCAGGCCCAGGAGGAGGGTGGGGAGGAGCAGGAGCCCGCCGCCGCCCACCACGGCGTCGATCCAGCCGGCGGCGAGCGCGGCGAGGCAGAGGACGACGACCATGGTCAGCGATATGTCGGGCACGAGCGCGACCCTATGCGGCCGGATAGGTGTGCCGTCCATCGACCTGAGGATCTTCTGAGGTTCGGGTCCGCGCCCGCGTGCCGCCACCCCCGGCACGCCCTCCGCATACGCCCGCGCGCCCTCCAAATAGCCCCGCCCGCCCTCCGTATACGCCCGCATGACCGCCGTATCGGCAGGTCAGCAGCGTGATCGGGGCCGTCCTCACACCCCACCCGGCTCTTCCGGAAACCCCTCACACCCCGGTCGGGGCCGCGGGGAGGGCAGCGTTCCTCGTGGGAAACAGACGCGATGCGGTCGGGTAACACCGGCACCGCACGCTCAAGGGCATGACCTCGAATGAGCGTGTGGTGGTGATCGGCTCCGGCCTCGCGGGCGTACGTCTGGCCCGGCGGCTCGGCGAGCTGGGCATGCCCGCCACGCTGGTGGGCGAGGAGGAGCACACACCGTACAACCGGGTGCTGCTCGCCGAAGTCCTCGCCGGACGGTACGCGCCGGAGGTCATCGCGTTGCCCGCCCCCGCCGAGCCGACCCGGCTGACGCGCGGCCGGGTGGTCCGGATCGACCGCGAGATGCGAGCCGTACATCTCGCGGACGGTACGGAGATCGCGTACGACAAGCTGGTCCTCGCGACCGGATCCAACCCGGTGCTGCCGCCGCTGCGCGGTCTGTGGGACCCGGAGCGGCACGAGTTCCCCGACGGGGTGCACGCCTTCCGGACCATGGACGACTGCCTGCGGCTGTCCGAGGCCGTACGGCCGGGGGCGCGGGCCGTCGTCATCGGGGGCGGGCTCCTCGGGGTCTCCGCCTCCCGCGCGCTCGCCCTGCGCGGCGCGCAGGTGGTCCTCGCCCAGCAGGGCGAGCGGCTGATGGAACGTCAACTGGACCCGTCCGCCTCGAAGTTGGTCCGCCGGCATCTCACCGACCTCGGCGTCGAGGTGCACACGGAGACCCGGGTACGGGCCGTGCGCAGCGTCGGCGGGACCGTGCGGTCGGTGTCGATGGCGGACGGGTACGCGCTCGACGCGGATCTCGTGGTCATCGCCTGCGGGGTCCACCCCCGGGCCGGTCTCGCCCAGGAGGCGGGGCTCGCGGTGCACAAGGGCGTCATCGTCGACGAGGAGCTGCGCACCTCCGACCCGCACATCCACGCGATCGGCGACTGCGCCCAGTTCGAGGGCACGGTGTACGGGCTCGCCACCCCCGCGCTCGAACAGGCCGATGTCCTGGCCGAGTTGCTCGCGGGAGACGTGAACTCCCGCTACTCCGGCACCCGCGCCCTGACCCGGCTGACGCTCGCCGGTGCGGACTTCCTCGACCTCGCCGCGTTCGGCGAGCCCGAGCCGCTGCCCGGTGACGACGTCATCCAGCTGGCCGACGCCACGCGCGGCACCTACCGCAAGGTCGTCGTCCGCGACGACCGCCTGGTCGGCGGAGTGCTCGTCGGCGAACTCGGCACCGTCGGCGCGCTCGCCCGCGCCTGGGAGGGAGCCGAGCCGCTCCCCGCGAACGGCGCCCCCCTGCTCCACCTGCTCACCAACGATGGAGGCTCCTGAATGTCCGCCACCCTGGGGGCCACCCCCACGATCGTGCTCGTCGGCCACGGCATGGTCGGCCAGCGCTTCCTCGAAGCGCTCGCCGAGCGCGGCCTGACCGCCACGCACCGCGTGGTCGTGCTCTGTGAGGAGCCCCGCCCGGCGTACGACCGCGTGGCGCTCACCTCGTACTTCGCGGGCAAGACGCCCGAGGACCTGTCGATGACCGACATGGAGTTCATCGAGACGCACGGCATCGAGCTGTTCGTCGGCGACCCGGCCGAGACGGTCGACCGTGAGGCGAAGAAGGTCACGGCCCGCTCCGGGCAGGTCTTCGAGTACGACATCCTCGTCCTCGCCACCGGCTCGTTCCCCTTCGTGCCGCCGGTCCCCAACAAGGACGCCACGGGCTGCTTCGTCTACCGCACGATCGAGGACCTGCTCGCGATCGAGGAGTACGCGAAGACGGCCGAGACCGGTGCCGTGGTCGGCGGCGGTCTGCTGGGACTGGAGGCGGCGGGTGCGCTGAAGGGCCTCGGACTCACCTCGCACATCGTGGAGTTCGCGCCCCGGCTGATGCCGGTGCAGGTGGACGACGGCGGTGGCGCCGCGCTGCTGCGGACCATCGAGGACATGGGTCTGAGCGTGCACACGGGTGTCGGCACCCAGGAGATCGTGGTCGACGAGGCCGGTGCCGTCACCGGGATGAAGCTGTCCGACGGCTCCGAACTCGCCACCGACCTGGTCGTGTTCAGCGCCGGTGTCCGCCCCCGCGACCAGCTCGCCCGCGACTGCGGTCTGACGGTCGGCGAGCGCGGCGGCATCAGCGTCGACGAGCAGTGCCGGACCGTCAACGACCCGCATGTCTTCGCCATCGGCGAGTGCGCGCTCGCCTCCGACGGCCGGGTGTACGGCCTGGTGGCCCCCGGCTACGAGCAGGCCGAGACGGCCGCCGCGACGATCGCCGCCGACGAGGCCGCGTTCACCGGCGCCGACCTGTCCACCAAGCTCAAGCTGCTCGGCGTGGACGTCGCCTCCTTCGGTGACGCGCACGGCGCGACCGCCGACTGCCTGGACGTCGTGTACTCCGACTCCCGCTCGGGCGTCTACAAGAAGCTGGTCATCGGCCGGGGCGGCGAGCTGCTCGGCGGCATCCTGGTCGGCGACGCGGAGGCGTACGGCACGCTGAAGGCCTTCACCGGGTCGGTCCCGCCCGTCTCCCCCGAGTCGCTGGTCCTCCCGGCGGGCTCCGGCGGCGGCGCCCAGCTCGGCCCGTCCGCGCTGCCGGACGACGCGATCATCTGCTCCTGCCACAACGTGTCCAAGGGCGCGATCCGCGGCGCGGTGACGGAGCACTCCTGCACCACCGTGCCCGAGGTCAAGAAGTGCACCAAGGCCGGTACGGGCTGCGGCAGTTGCGTCAAGGTCCTCGGCCAGCTGGTCACCGCCGAGCTGGAGGCCGGCGGTGTGGTCGTCGACAAGGGCCTGTGCGGCTGCTTCGGGCAGACCCGCGAGGAGCTGTACGAGATCGTCCTCGCCCTGCGCATCAACACCTACCAGGATCTGCTGGACCGTTACGGCCGCGACGGGGCCAAGGGCGGCGACGGCTGCGAGATCTGCAAGCCGGCGGTCGGCTCGATCATCGCCTCCCTCGCCCCGACCATCGGCGCGAGCGGCTATGTCCTGGAGGGCGAGCAGGCGTCGTTGCAGGACAGCAACGACCACTTCCTCGCCAACCTCCAGAAGAACGGCTCGTACTCCGTCGTCCCGCGCATCCCCGGCGGTGAGATCACCCCCGAGGGCCTGATCGTGATCGGGGAGATCGCCCGCGACTTCGGTCTCTACACGAAGATCACGGGTGGCCAGCGGATCGACATGTTCGGCGCCCGCGTCGAACAACTCCCGCTGATCTGGACCCGGTTGGTGGACGCCGGCTTCGAGTCCGGCCACGCCTACGGCAAGTCGCTGCGCACGGTGAAGTCCTGCGTCGGGCAGACCTGGTGCCGCTACGGCGTCCAGGACTCGGTCCGCATGGCGATCGATCTGGAGCTGCGCTACCGGGGGCTCAGGTCCCCGCACAAGCTGAAGTCGGCGGTCTCCGGGTGCGCCCGCGAGTGCGCCGAGGCCCAGTCGAAGGACTTCGGCATCATCGCCACGTCGAACGGCTGGAACCTCTACGTCGGCGGGAACGGCGGCGCCACCCCGCGCCACGCGGACCTCCTCGCCCAGGACCTCGACGACACCGAACTGATCAAGCTCATCGACCGGTTCCTGATGTTCTACATCCGCACCGCCGACCGCCTGGAGCGCACCTCGACCTGGCTGGAGCGCATCCCCGGCGGCCTGGACCACGTCCGCGACGTGGTCGTGGAGGACTCCCTCGGTATCTGCGAGGAGCTGGAGTCCCTGATGACGGACCACGTCGCGCACTACGCCGACGAGTGGGCCTCCACCATCAACGACCCCGAGAAGCTCGCCCGGTTCGTGTCCTTCGTCAACGCCCCCGACACCCCGGACCCGGTTGTCGGCTTCGTCCCCGAGCGCGAGCAGATCAAGCCCGACCTGCCGCTGCTGTCCATCGGTCTGCGGCCCGCCGCGGCCGAAGAAGTCCTGGAAGGAAGCGCCCAGCGATGACCCTCGCTCCCGAGAAGACCGATGTGAAGGTCCAACTGCGGCTGGCGGACGGCTGGTTCACGGTCTGCGACCTGACCCTGCTGATCCCCGGCCGCGGCGTGGCCGCCCTCCTGCCCGACGGCGAGCAGGCCGCGCTGTTCCTCGACCGCGCGGGCAAGCTGTACGCCATCGACAACCGCGACCCCTTCGGCGGCGCCGCCGTCCTCTCCCGCGGCCTCACCGGCAGCCACCAGGGCCGCCCGTTCGTGGCCTCCCCCCTCCTGAAGCAGCGCTTCGACCTGGAGAGCGGGCAGTGCCTGGACGACGAGACGGTACGGATCACGGCGTACGAGGTGCGGGCGGCGTAGCCCCTGGCGGGTGACCGTGCCCTGGCGGGTCACCGACCCCTGGCGGGTGACCGTGCCCGCCCGTCACACCCGTTACGCCCGTTACGCCTTCAACTCCGAGCATCTGACACCGGTCAGGTGCTCGGAGGCGTTCCACAGGCGTTCGCTCGCCCGGTCGTCGAGGGTCCACGGGGCCCGGGGCGACGGACGCGGGGCGCCCCACATCCCGAAGGCCGGGCCGGTGAAGGAGTCGGGGCGTACGGCGGGGGCCGTCGCCGCGTACAGGGTGGGCAGGGCGCCCCCCTCGGCGGACTGGGCGAAGACGCTGTTGCCGACGCGCATGAAGCGTTCGACGCCCTTGCGGCCCTCGGCGGTGGGGCCGGCCGTCTGGAGGTTGGTCGCCGCGTACCCGGGGTGCGCGGCGGCGGCCACGACCTCCGAGCCATGGCTGGACAGCCGCCGGGCCAGCTCGTGGGTGAAGAGCAGGTTGGCGGTCTTGGAGCGGCCGTAGGCGAGCCAACGGCCGTACTTCCGCTCGCTGTTGAGGTCGTCGATGTCGATGTTCGCCCGCAGGTGCATACCGCTGGAGACGGTCACGACGCGGGCGCCGGGGGTGCCGAGGAGCAGGGGCAGGAGCAGGCCGGTCAGTGCGAAGTGGCCGAGGTGGTTGATCCCGAACTGCTTCTCGAAGCCGTCGGCGGTGCGGCCCTCGGCCACGGCCATCACCCCCGCGTTGTTGACGAGCAGGTCCAGCCGGTCGCGCGCGCGGGCGTACGTCTGCGCGAAGTCCCGTACGGAGCGCAGGTCCCCCAGGTCGAGCCGGATCAACTCCACGCTGCCGTCCGGGACTTCGGTGCTCAGCCGCTCCAGCGCGGCGGCGCCCCGCTCCTCGCTGCGGCAGGCGAGGACGACGTGGGCGCCGCGGCGGGCCAGTTCCCGGGCGGTGACGTACCCGATGCCGCTGTTGGCACCGGTGACGAGGGCGGAGCGGCCACGTTGGTCGGGGATGTCGTGCGCGTTCCACTTGGCCATGGCGCCGCCTTCCCGGGGTGTCTCCTGGGCCGGTTTCAGCGTAGACCGGTGGGGGGTGTTGCGGGAGGTGTGTCGGCTGCGGGTCCGGTGGGGGCTGGTCGCGCAGTTCCCCGCGCCCCTGAAAAGCGGGGGCTGCGCCCCCTGCCTTTCAGGCACGCACGGCGCCGGTCGCCTTTCAGGCCTGCGGGGGCCGTGTCTTTCAGGGGCGCGGGGAACTGTGCGAGAAGCCCCACTCGTCCGCGGGTGGCATCGGACGGGTGTCGAGGTAGAACCACTCGGCGGTGGGCCCGGGGCCGGACGGTGGCTGTCCCATGCCGCCGACCGCCGCCGTCCCGACCGTCGCGTAGTCCCACACCTCCGTCGACGCCGGCCGCACATCCGCATCGACATCGACATCGACGTCGGCATCCGGTATCTGCTCAGCCGCCGCAGGCACCTTCGTCAGGTCCGGCATCAGAAGCTCCACCCGCAGTCCCAACCCCCGCTGCTGCGCCACGAACTCCTCGATCTGGCTGCGGCAGGCGTGGTCGAGGTGGGTCACGCCGAGCAGGTCGAGACGGATGCGCGGCTTGCCGGAGGCCGCCGCGTTCTCCAGCGCGTCGATCAGCTTCGGCAGCCGCAGGAACGTCGCGTTGCCCGCCATGACGACCTTCGCCGTGTCGTCCTCGATGTGCTGCCGGATGACGGTCTGCGACATCCGCAGCGCGGCCAGCACCACACCGGCCGCCAGCCCGAACAGCACCCCTTCGAGGAGCGCGGTCGCCGTGATGACCAGGGTCGTCAGCGTCATCACCGCGAACTCGCCCCGGTCCTGCCGCCACATCTTCGGGAACTGGTCCGGCGCGAACAGTTTCCACCCGCTGTGCACGAGGACACCCGCGAGCACCGAGATCGGGATCAGCGCCAGCACCTGCGGCAGCAGCAGCGCGAAGGCGAGCAGCCACAGGCCGTGCAGCGTACGGGAGAGGCGGGTCTTGGCCCCGGCCTGGACGTTGGCCGAGCTGCGCGCGACGACGGCGGTGATGGGCAGTGCGCCGAGGAGCCCGGCGATGGTGTTGCCCGCGCCCTGGGCGATCAGCTCGGTGTTGTAGCGGGTGCGCGGGCCGTTGTGCATCCGGTCCACGGCGGCGGCGGTGAACAGGCTCTCCGCCGAGGCGATGACCGTGAAGGTGAGGATCGCCGTGATGATCCCGGCACTGGCCAGCCCGGACAACTGCCCCGGCCCCGGCACGTCCACGGCCGCCAGCAGATTGCCGACCTGGAGCGTCTTCACCTCGACGCCCGGCAACGCGGCGACCGCGATCCCGATCCCGACGGCCACGAGCGCGGCCGGGACCTTCTTGACCGGCCCGGGCACCTCCTTCCACACGAAGCTCAGCACGATCGTGACGATGCCCAGCCCGGCGGCGATGAGCGCCTGCGGGTCGGTCACGGTGTCGGCGATCAGCCCGGGGACGCCGGCCATGTTCTCCAGGGGGGTGCCCGGCGCCTTGGAGTCGGACATCGGGTAGAGCTGGCTGAACATCAGCGGCAGGCCGATACCGGCCAGCATGCCCTGGACTACGGCGAGAGAGATCGCCTGGAACATCCGGCCGAGCTTCACCAGGCCCAGCACGATCTGGAGGATGCCGGAGAAGAGGACGATCACGCCGAGCATCGCGACGCCGAACTCCATGACCGTCTCCGCGACCAGCGCCGCGAGTCCGGCCGCCGGGCCGCTGACCTGGAGGGTGCTGCCGCGCACCGCGCCGACCACCAGGCCGCCGATCACCCCGGAGATGATGCCCAGTTCGGCCGGCACGCCGGAGGCAACGGCCACACCGATACAGAGCGGCAGGGCGACGAGGAAGACGACGAGGGAGGCGGTGATCTCGGTGCCGAAGTCGATACGGCCGGTACGGTCCTTGCCGCCGGTACGGCCGTCTCCGGGGGCACCCGGGCCGTCGGAGCCCTTGGGGGCGTAGGGGGAGTTGGGGGCGTAGGGGGGTGCGTCGGGTGCGAAGCCAGGCATGTCGGGGATGTCTGGGATGCCGAGGGTGTGGCGGGGGGCGTCGGCGGCGGGCCCCGGGGTGCCGTGCGTGGGTCGTCGTCCGTGGGCGCCGCTCATGAGCCGTGCACCTGGAAGCCGCCGTCCGCGTCCAGTTCGTGGATCTTGCCGGTGTCGATCTCGTAGTACCAGCCGTGCAACCGCAGCCGTCCGGCGTCGAGTTGCTGCCGGGCGACCGGGTACTCGCGGAGGACGGCGAGCTGGTTGCGGATGTTGAGCTGGACGACCTCGCGCAGGGCGGGATCCTCGGACGACGCGGTGTCCCGGGCGGTGCCCGTGTCCCCGAGGACCGGTTCGAGCGCGGGGCGGGCGTAGTCGAGCCAGGCGTCCACCCGGGGCAGGCCGGACAGGTCGGCGCCGTACTTCAGCGCCCCCATCGCGCCACAGTGGGAATGACCACACACCACGAGGTCCTGAACGCCGAGCACCTCCAGCGCGTACTCGATGGTGGCGGCCTCACCGGAGGCGGCCCCGTGCGCGTCGTGTGCGTCGTGCGGCGGCACGATGTTGCCCGCATTCCGTAGCTCGAATATCTCGCCGGGCCGCGCCCCGGTGATCAGGGCGGGAATCACCCGCGAGTCCGAGCAGGTAATGAACAGCGCCTCGGGAAATTGCCCGACGGCGAGTTTCCGGTATTCGTCGCTCTCGAAGTCGACCCGTCGCTTGAACGACCGGGCGCGATCCAGCAACGCCTTCATCGTGCCTCCCTGAACTGGTGACAACCCGTGCTGACCTGCTCTTACGACCGTAGAGGGGCGATGACCAGAGGAAGGTTAAGCGAACACTAAAACGCCGCCAGATTTTCCACAGATTTCAGCCAGGCCCACTTCACCGCAGGTCCAGCCGTCTCGGGGCGACCGAATACAAGCGGTTTCTGAGGGTCATTTCACAATGCTCCGGATTCCCTGCACGTTCTTGTTCGGCGTCTTGTAGCGTGGCGCCCCACAGCACGGGTCTCGTGTTGTCCCGACTTTCTGGAGAGACAGGCGGCCATGGGCGTACGAGTGCTGCTCATCGAGGACGACGAGACGATCGCCGAACCGCTCGCCGACGGGCTGCGGCACTTCGGCCTGACGGTCCACCATGTGGCCACCGGCACGGACGGGTTGAGAGGTCCGCACGGCGATGTCGTCCTGCTGGACCTCGGGCTGCCCGACATGGACGGCATCGACGTCTGCCGCGGCATCCGCCGGACCTCCGACGTCCCCATCATCATCCTCAGCGCGCGCGGCGAGGAGGCCGACCGCGTCCTGGGCCTCGAACTCGGCGCCGACGACTACCTGGCGAAACCGTTCAGCATCCGCGAACTGGTCGCCCGGATCAGGGCGGTGTCACGACGCCACCTGCGCCCGGGGACCGGCGGCGCCGGGTTCGGGGGCGGGGGCGAGGTGGTGGCCGGGGTCGTGGTGGCTGAGGCGGGGGTCGGGCGGACCGATGTCCACACCGGGGCCGGGAGCGGCTTCGCGATGGCCGGGGTCGGGGCCGGGGCCGGGAGGGCGGCTTACGACCAACGGGGGGCATCTGCGGAGGAGTTGGGGGTGCGGGGGCGGGGGCCGGCGATGGGGGCCGGTCCCGGTTTCGATGGCGGGGCCGGTGCCGGTGAGGGTTTCGATGGCGGGGGCGGTGCCGGTTTCGATGGCGGGGCTGGTGCCGGTGTAGGCGTTGGGGCCGGTGTCGGTGCGGGCCGCCGGGCCGGGGGTGGTTTCCGGGGTGGGAGCGACTTCACGGACACGCACGGCTTCGGCTCCGCCGGGAGTGATTTCGGGGCCGCCGGGAGTGATTTCGGGGCCGGGGGCTCACTCCGCGACGGAGACGCGGGGGCGGCGGCTGCGGGCTCGGGTGCCGGTGGGTACGTGAGTGCCGGTGAGTACGCGGGTGCCGGTGAGTACCTGGGTGCCGGTGAGTACGTGAGTGCCGGTGGATACGCGGGTGCCGGTGGGTATTCGGGAGCCGGTACGGGGGCGCGTGCCGGGACGGGGTCCAACGCCGGTGGGGATACGGGAGCCGCGACGGGTTCCAGTGCCGCTACAGGGTCCAGCGCCGGTACGGGTGCCAACGCCCGTAGGGAGTCCAGTGCCGGTACGGAGTCCAGCACTGGTACGGGTTCCAACGCCGGTACGGAGTCCAGTGCCGGTACGGGGGCGCGTGCGGGTCGGGGTCGAGCCCGGCTTGGGGGCGGGAGGCGCAGGAGCCGGGCCGTCTCCGACGCCGGAGACTCGGGGCTCGGGAGCGGTGTCGGCGGTGACGGGGACGGTGGCGTCCGAGACACGGCTGGTCGCCGGGCCGGCTTCGGCGACGGTGACATCGACCGCCGGGGGATCGACCCCGGCGACGGAGACTCCGGCCGCCGCCGGACCGGCTCCGACGGCGGAGACACCGGCCGCCGTGGGACCGGCCCCGGCTTCAGTCCGGGCTTCAGGCCCGGCTCCGGCGCGGGGCTCGGCGGGTCCGAGTACGACTGGTCCGCCGGTGACGAGGCGCGGGCCGAGGGGACTTCGGCGCGGGAGACTTCGGTACAGGGGACTTCGGCGCGGGAGACGTCGGTACGGGGGACGTCACCCCACGAGTCGTCGGCCCACGAGTCCTCGGCGCGCAGGACATCGCCCCATGGCCCGTCAACCCGCGGCACGCCGCCCCGTCACTCATCGCCCCATGGCAGCTCGACCCGCGAAGCGTCGGCCCAGGACGCACTGGCCTTCGGCACCTCGGCCCACGGCGGTCCGTCCCACGGCGGTCCGGCGTACGGCGGTCCGCTCCACAACGCGTCGGCCCACAACGCCTCGACCCATCCCGCATCGACCCACGACGCATCAGACTTCGGCGCCCAGCCACAGCGAACCCCCTCACGCGGTACGCCCTTCGACGGCACCCCCGCGCACGGGACCCCCGCCGTCCCAGGCACCCCGGTCTTCGGCGAGGCCTTCGGCAACCCAGCGTCCGACAACCCACCCATCGGCGACCCCCACTTCGACAACTCGCCCTTCGACAACTCGCCCTTCGACAACCCACCGTCGGGGAACCCACCACTCGGAAATCCGGTCTTCGGCGGCGCCCAGCCCGCGTACGGCGGCAGCCAGGGCTCATTCGGCAGCGGCCAGGCCCCGTTCGGCGGAGCCCCCACGCAGGGCACGCCCCCGCACGGCTCGCCGATGTACGGCACCCCGACCCCCGGCAACGCCGGCTACGGCACCCCCGCCTACGGAGGCCAGGCGTACGGCACTCCCGCACACGGCAGCCCGGTATACGAGCCCTCCGCATACGTACCCCCTGTCTACGAACCGCCCATGTACGAGCAGGCCCCGCCCGAGACCCGGAACTCCTCCGGTGCGGCCGCGACCGACGACGGTTCCGCCACTCCGCCGCCAGGCCCCCTGGTCGTGGACCGGCGGACGCGACAGGTGTGGGTGGGCGAGACGCCGGTCGCGCTGACGCCGAAGGAGTTCGAACTGCTGGCGCTGCTCACCGAGGACCCCGGCGCGGTCTACTCCCGGCAGGAGATCCTCAACCGCGTCTGGGACGACCACTACCAGGGCCCGACCAAGACCCTGGACGTCCATGTCGCCACACTCCGGCGCAAGTTGGGCGACCCGGCGTGGATCCAGACTCTGCGCGGTGTCGGCTTCCGCCTGGCCGTACGCACCCCCGGCCGAGCACCGGGACCGGGACAGAGCCAGAGCCAGGGGCAGGGGCAGGGGCAACCCAAGGGGCACGGGCGCGGACAGGGCCCGGCGCTCGGCCGGGGACCCGGCAGGCATCGCACCCGCGAGGCCAGGGCCTCATGACCCGACGCCTGCTGCTCAGCTATCTCAGCCTCGCCGCCCTGGTCCTGCTCGGCCTGGAGATCCCGCTGGGCTTCGTCTACTCACGGGCCGAACGCGAGCGGATCGTCAACTCCGCCAACGACGAGGCCGAGTCGGTGGCCGCGTACGCCGCACTGTCCCTCGCCGCCGGCCGCCGGGACGAACTCGTCGAACGCGCCCGGCACTGCGCCGAGCGCATCGGCGGGAAAGTCGTCATCGTCGACGCGGACGGAAAGCTGCTGGCCTCCTCCCACTCCCTGTCCGACGACGAGGAGAAGACGCTCTCCTCCCAGCCCGAGATCTCCGCCGCGCTCCGGGGCCGCGCCACCACGGACGTCCGGACGACGACGACCGGTGGGGTGCACTACCTGTCCGTGGCCGCCCCGGTCGGCCACGCGACGGCCGACACAGGCACCACTCCGGACCGCGCGGGATCCGAATCGATCACGGCCACCCGCACAGAAACCCGTACAGCCGCCGACACGGAGACGGCCTCGGGGGCGGCACTGGCGCAAGGCGCCGTGCGCATCACGCTCCCCACAACCATGGTGCACGCCCGCGTGTTCGCGGTCTGGCTGCTGCTCGCGCTGGCCGGGCTCGCGGTGCTCACCGGGGTCGCGGCGGTGGCGTTCGCGTTCGCGCGCTGGACGGGGCGCCCCATCAGGCAGTTGGAGGAGGCGACGCACCGGCTGGCCGAGGGCGGTGCGGCGACCAGTGTGGTGGTCACCTCGGGCCCGCCGGAGGTACGGAGTCTCGCGGCGGCCTTCAACACGACCGCCGCCCGCCTCGAACATCTGCTGGCTTCCCAGCGGGCCTTCGCCGGTGAGGCCTCGCACCAGCTGAAGACCCCGTTGGCGGCGCTGCGGCTCCGGCTGGAGAACCTGGAGCCGGACATCGCCCGGCGCGCCCGGCCGAGCCTCGACGCCGCCGTCACCGAGACGGACCGGCTGGCCCGGATGGTCGAGGGGCTGCTGGCGATGGCCCGCCTGGAGGAGGCGGCGGCCATCCCCGCCCAGGTCGACCTGGGCGGCATCTGCGCGGAACGGCACCGTACCTGGGCGCCGTTGTTCGAACGGGAGGGGGTCTCGCTGGTCCTCTTCGCCGGTGTGGTCGGCCCGGTGACGGCCGTCCCCGGGGCGGTGGAGCAGATCCTCGACAACCTCCTCTCCAACGCGCTGCGCGCCTCGCCCGCGTGCAGCACGGTCACCATGGAGCTACGGCTCCTCGTGCCCGCCAAGCGGGCGCTGCGCGACGCCCGGCCCAGCTGGGTCGACCTCCATGTCACCGACGAGGGGCCCGGGATGACGCCCGAGCAGCGCGCCCGCGCGTTCGACCGTTTCTGGCGCGCCCCCGGCGCGCCCAAGGGCGGCACCGGTCTCGGTCTCTCCCTCGTGCAGCGCCTGGCGCACGCCAGTGGGGGCGCGGTGGCGCTCCACGAGGCGGCCACGGGTGGGTTGGACGCCGTGGTGCGCCTTCCGTCGGCGGAGCCGCCGGCTCCGCCACACGGCCATGGGTTCGGGGGGCGGCCGGGGCAGCGTCGCCGGGAGGCTCCGCCGCTGCCGGCCTGAGCCGACCGTCACCCAAAAGCGTGTCCAAGAGCGTCGCCCAAGAACTCGGGTGATCGGTGTCGTACGGCGGCCGCAGGTGGTACGTGGCTGATCGCGCAGTTCCCCGCGCCCCTGACGGGCGCTGTCGCGCGCCCCGATCCTCGGGTGCCCGTCCGCCTCGGCGCCATTGCTTGTCCATGCCCTGTCAACCACACTCCCCTAAGTTCCATGAGCGCGCGACCCCGCCGCCGACCGGCAGGCGGGCCGGTCACAGCACCCCCTTGGAGCGACAGTGGAACGTCGTACTCTCCTGCGCGCGGCCGTACTCGGCGGCACATCGACCGCTTTCGGCGGGACCCTGTGGCGCGGCGCCGCGTACGCCGCGCCCGCCCAGCCCGGCACGGGCCCGTACGGGGCGCTCGGTTCGGCGGACGCCAACGGCATCCGGCTGCCGAGCGGCTTCACCAGCCGGGTGATCGCCCGTTCCGGCCAGACGGTCGCCGGTACGTCGTACACCTGGCACAACGCCCCGGACGGCGGCGCCTGTTACGCGGACGGCACCGGCTGGATCTATGTCTCCAACTCGGAGATCAACCCCTCCGGCGGCGCGAGCGCGGTGCGGTTCTCGTCGACGGGCACGGTGACCTCGGCGTACCGCGTGCTGTCCGGCACCCGCCAGAACTGCGCCGGCGGCAAAACCCCGTGGAACACCTGGCTGTCGTGCGAGGAGGTGGACCGCGGCTATGTCTACGAGACCGACCCGTGGGGCACGGACGCGGCGGTCCGGCGGGACGCGATGGGCCGTTTCAAGCACGAGGCGGCGGCGGCCGACCCGGTCCGCCGGGCGATCTATCTGACGGAGGACGAGACGAACGGCCGCTTCTACCGCTTCGTCCCCACCACCTGGGGCGACCTGTCCTCCGGCACCCTCCAGGTCATGGTCGCCGGCACCGCCACCTCCGGCTCCTACACCTGGGCGAACGTCCCCGACCCGGACGGCTCCCCCACCAGTACCCGCACCCAGGTCTCCGGCTCGAAGTCCTTCAACGGCGGCGAAGGCTGCTACTACGCCGACGACACGGTGTGGTTCACCACCAAGGGCGACAACCGCGTCTGGCAGCTCAACCTCGCCGTCGGCACCTACGAGTTGGCGTACGACGACTCCCTGGTCACCTCCGGTACGGCCCCCCTCACGGGCGTCGACAACATCACCGGCACCGCCTCCGGTGACCTCTATGTCGCCGAGGACGGCGGCACCATGGAGATCTGCCTCATCACCCCGAACGACACCATCGCCCCCTTCCTCCGCATCGACGGCCAGTCCGGCTCCGAGATCACCGGCCCCGCCTTCTCCCCCGACGGCCGCCGCCTCTACTTCTCCAGCCAGCGCGGCACGAGCGGCAGTTCGTCGGGCGGCATCACGTACGAGGTGACGGGCCCGTTCCGCGGCTGACGCGGAATTCGCTACCACGTTATCGAATACCGCGTTTTCGAACTCATCATCACGCCATACTTGTTCGATTCCGCTTCTGCTAGGTTCAGCGGGTGGTCATGCCCAATGAATCGGGGCCGGAGAGCCTCCCGGAAAGCCTCGGAATCGGCGCTCGCCCGCGCAGGGTTCTCCTGGCGGCATGCGGTACTCGCGGGGATGTACAACCCTTTCTCGCATTGGCCGTGGCGCTCCGTCGCCACGGCCATCACCCGTTATTGGCCGCCCCTTCCTCATATGCGTCCGACGCGGCCGCATATGGCGTCGATTTCGCCGCGATCGACGACGGCCCGACCCGGATCCTCGACGAGACGGCGACCCGCAGAATCATCGACAGAGGCCTGACGGGTGTGCGCGGGAAGATCGCCGCCGCGCGGACCGTCGCCCGTCTCAAGCGGTTGCTGATCGCCCCGCTGCGCGATGTCGCCGCCATCGCCCACGACCACGGCGACATCGCGGCGGTGGTGCATTCGGCGGCGTTCCCCGCCCAGCATGTCGCCGACATGCTGGACGTACCCGCCGTCGTCGTGGCGCTGCAACCCGGCTGGATCCCCACCGACTCGTTCCCCTGCCCGCTGATGCCGCTCCCGCGCGTACCGCGTTTCCTCAACCGGAGCACGTACGCCGTGGTCGTGGCGGCCCAGCGGTCCCGCGAGGTGGAGCGCTGGCGGACCACCGAACTGGGCCTGACCGCACGCCGGCACGGCGCCCGGCGGTGGCTGCGGGACCCCGAGGGGCGGCGGCGCCCGGTGCTGCAGTCGTTCAGCAGGCATGTCACCCCGGTCGACCCGGCGTGGGGCGACGCCGTACGCACCACGGGTTTCTGGTACCTCCCGGCCCGCCCCGACTGGACCCCGCCCCCGGAGCTGGCCCGCTTCCTGGACGAGGGGCCGCCCCCCGTCTACCTCGGCTTCGGCAGCATGGCCGGCACCCGGGGACAGCGGAACAACGCGCTGGTCACCGAGGCGGTCCGCCTCGCCGGCGTACGGGCGGTGATCGCGACCGGCTGGGGCGGCATCGACGCGGCGGGCGGCCCCGCCTCCCCCGGAACGCCCTCCACCCGCACCACCCCCACACCATCGAACATCCTGGCGATCGAACAGGCCCCCCACGACTGGCTCTTCCCCCGTACGGCCGCGGTCGTCCACCACGGCGGCCCCGGCACCGTCGGCGCCGCCCTCGCCGCGGGGCGCCCCCAGGTCCTCTGTCCCCACATGGGCGACCAGACCCACTGGTCCGCCCGGATGCGAGCACTGGGCGTCGCCCCCGACCCGCTCGCCGCCCGCACCCTCACCGCACACGGGCTCGCGGAGACGATCACCACGGCGGTGACCGACCGGCACCTGGCCCACCGGGCCGGTGAAATCGCTCCCCTCGTCCAGGCCGAGGACGGCGTGAACACAGCGGTGAATTCCCTCCTGGCTCACCTCACCTGATCCCCCCACAAGCCGCGAACAGAAGGCCCCGAGTGCTGCAAATCCCGTTCTCAGAAGCCATCGTCGAACCCGGGACCGTAATCTCCTGGTCCCTGCGAACAAGGAACTCCCCTCAAGAAGAAAAGATTGCCCCTCCCTCTTCAGATTCCCCTTCCTCTCCCCCTTCCGCTTCCGCGTCGGCCTCGTTCAATCAGGACAAGCATCATTCGTCATCCGAGGCGTCCCGGAGCACGAGTGACGGAATCGCCAGCTCGATCACGGTCACCTTCGAGATCGAGGGACCACTGGACACCACGGCGCTGGAATCGGCGCTGCTGCTGCTCGTACGGCGCCACGAGGTGCTGCGCAGCGAGTTCCGACGCCTGGCCGGTGACCTGAACTGCACAGCTCTGGCACCCGAGTTGATGGTCCTGGAGGCGGAGGAGGCCGGTCGCTTCCACACCGCGGACGATCTGCACATCCACCTGGACAAGACGTTCAAGAGCATCGACACGCTCTCCTGGCCGCTGTTCCTCATGGGCGCGGTGGTCCGCGAGACGAGCGCGACCGTCTATCTCTGCTTCGACCACATCGTGTGCGACGGCCTGTCCATGCCCGTCGTCGTGAACGAACTCCAGACCGCGTACGCCGCCCTCACCACCCGGCGCACCCCCGAACTCCCGCCCACGGAAAGCTACTTGACCTTCGGCGACGAACAGCGCCGTCGCTACGCCGCCCTCGGCGCCGACGACGACCGCCTGACGTACTGGAAGGACTTCATCCGCGGCAACGGCGGCTTCTTCCCCAGGTTCCCCTTCGACCTGGGCGTCCCGGAGAACCAGCTGTACCCCCTGGTGAACCGGGCCCTCCCCCTCCTCGACCCCCTGCGCACCGACGCGCTGGCGGCCGGCGCCCGCGCGTCCGGGGGCAGCGTCTTCACGGCCGTACTGGCGGCCGCGGCGACGGCCCAGCACCGTTTCGGGGGGCCGGGGGTCTACCGGGGCCTGCTGCCCATCAGCGAACGGTCGGAGAGGGCTTCGGAGAGGGAGGTGGGGGGAGCCCCGAACCCGTGGCAGCACTCCATCGGCTGGTTCGTGAACACGATGCCGATCGAGTTCCGGGTGGGTGAGGGCGGCGGCACGGACCACGCCACCACCATCGCGCGGGCGCGCACGGCGTACGGGGAGATGCAGCGGCACGCCGGTGTCCCCTTCGTGCGGGCGTGGGAGCTGCTGGCGCCGGAGACCTTCTCCCTCCACCACTGGCCGTACCCGGTGAACTTCTTCTCCTACATCGACTTCCGGCGGACCCCCGGCGGACCTCAACACCCGCTCTGGAACCCGAAGTTGCACGTCTGGGCGGCCCGGGGCAACGGCATCAGCCACTGGTTCCACCGCACCGCCACCGGCCTCCACGTCAACCTGCTGCACGTCGACACACCCCAAGCACACGAGATCAGCGACGCCCTCCACGACGAACTCGTACGGGTGCTGCTGGAGATCGCGGGCGACCGGAACGCGGGACGACCGGTGTCCATCCCCAGGCCGTCCCGAGAGACGACGACGGCACGGAACTGACCCACGATGAGGGGGCGGCGGCCCCGACACACCCCCGGGCCGCCTCCCCTCGCCTCCCCCTCACCGGAACTCGTGGACGACCTCGATCCGTCCCACGAGGTGCGCGTTGAACTCCTCCAGCTCCTCCGCCGGCACCCACAGTTCGAGGATCGTCTCCCCGCCGGCCTGCCGCACCGGATACCGCCGCAGGAACTCCGCGTCGACCTCGAACCGTGTGACGAACCCCGCGCCGTCGTGCTTCACGTTCCAGTCCCGGGCGATCTTCACCGCGTACGCCTCGTTGAGCACCGGGTAGAAGATCGGCTGCTCGGGCAGCCGCGGCGGCCAGGCCCGCCACCCCGACTCCCGCACCAACTCCAGTTCCACGGGACCGGTGGGCCGCCACAACGTCGTCGTCGCACCCCGCCCACCACGCTGCGTCTTCACGGATCGGTCCACCTTCTCTGCACGGCGACCGCGGGTTCGGCCGGCCGGGAAAGCCGACGGTATCCACGGAATCGGCGCGGCAGCCACCGGGTTTGCCGCCCCTTCGTGCCGGGCCCGGCACGAAGGGGCGGCGCCCCGTGCGGGACGCCGCCCCTTTCCTGCTCCGTTCCGCCGCTCAGTCCCGCCGGATCAGCTCCGGGTCGATCCGGCGGCCGACGAGCGGCAGCGCGCCGACGGCCGCGACGGCCACCGCGCCGAGTGCGCAGGCCAGCAGCAGGGGGATTCCGGCGCCGTCCCAGTAGACGGCGCCGCCCCCGGTCACGAGATAGCTGGACTCGGCCAGCTTCCCCGCGACCACGGCCAGCGCCAGCCCCACGGCCAACGGGACCACCACCTGCGCCACTTGCACCGCCCGCAGCGTCCGCGGCCTGGCCCCCAACAGGGACAGCGCGGTGACTTGGGGCTTCCGCTCCACGGCCCGGTCGGTGGCGGCGACGAGGTAGGCGGCTACGCCGATGATCAGGCCCAGGACCATACCGATACCCAGCAGACTCCTCACCACGGTGATCTGCTGCAACGACGTCACCACCACCCCTGGCGTGTCCACCTCCGTGGTGGGGTCCACACCCCCGATGCCGTCGAGTACCTGCCGCACGGTCTCGGGGGCGGAGCTGCTGAGGAGGGTGAGGGTGGCGGAGTCGGGGCGATGTCCGGCGGGAACGGCCGACGGGGGCAACAGGACGGAGCCGCTGTCGATAACCGGTAGTCCGACGTCATCGCCGTACCGAAGAACCGCTCGTGGCACCTTGACGTCCATGACGCGCTGATGCCCCTCGTGCCGCAGATCGAAGCGGAAGCGTGCCCCTGGCTCCGGGACCTCCGACGCGACCTGCTTCGGGTCCCACAACCGCATGGGCCGACCCTCCACACAGCCGTCGACCTTCCTCACCAGCCTGCGCAGCTGCTCGCACGTGGCGACCACCGCTTCCAGGCTCGGAACCCAGTCGTCGACATCGGAACGCGACCGCGATTGCATGACGACCGCATGCCCCCGAACGCCCTCCACCTCCTCCCAGGCCCGCTGCCGGTCGGCCGTGGTGCCCGCGAGCGAGATGCGGTACATCTGGACCGGGGACGTGTTCTTGGAGACCTGATCCAGCTCGATCAACACTCCCTGCACCAGCGACGCCGCGAAAACCAGAATCACCAGCCCGGTCGCCACCCGCAGCGCGCCGCCGGGTTCGGTCTCGTTACGCCGCATGGCCAGGCCGAGGGAGACCGATTGGGTGGAGTGGGCTACCTTCTGGGCAACGCTCCGTGAGAAAGCTGGCAGCAGCGCCACAAGCCCGATGCCGACCAGAACAACGGCGAGTGGCATGAGGACCGAGGAGAGCGCGGTGTCCCTGGGTGGGTGGCCAGTAGCACCCGCTACGCAGTAGCCGGCCACGATGCCCAGTCCCGGAACCAATGGGAGCAGCCCCCACTTTCGAGGTGCCCTTTCCACCGCGCTCCGCCGAACGGCCAGCGGGTTCGCCGCAGCCTTCCTCGCGCTCGCCCGGCCCACGAACCATGCGAGGGTCGGACAGCCGAGGAGACAGATGACGGCTGTGGACAGGGACAACGACCCGTCCGAGGGGTACCACTTGAAACCCGGCACTCCCACTCGCGAAACGAGCTGGTTGGAGAACTCGTAGATACCCAAGCCGAGGACGGCGCCCAGCAAGGCCGCTGCCACAGTCTCGGCAGCGTTGACTCTCTGGGTACCCTTCCGGCTCAGCCCCAATAGCCGCAGTGCGGCCAGTCGCCGGGTGCGAGCAGCTGCAGAGAGCCGGGCGCAGACAGAGAGAAACACGGCCAAGGGCAGTAGAACCACACCCGCGAGGGTGAAGCGGACGATGTCGAGAGTCGACGGGTCCATCGTGGGCGAGTCGGCGAACTCTCTGCCGAAGAACGCCACAGGATCGCCACCGCCTTCCAGCTCTTCTCGACCAACGCCGACATAGGCGTACAACTCGGCAGGGTGAGCCAGTCCTTGGGGGGCAATGGTTCCT
Organism: Streptomyces sp. NPDC107538; assembly: GCF_055657445.1. Taxonomy (NCBI): domain Bacteria; kingdom Bacillati; phylum Actinomycetota; class Actinomycetes; order Kitasatosporales; family Streptomycetaceae; genus Streptomyces; species Streptomyces sp. NPDC107538. Next base: position 430,410 of record NZ_JBVKAY010000004.1, read on the forward strand.
CGCACCTCACCCGGCAGAAGTTGAGCCAGGCCAGGCTCCTTCTGCAATACCCCGCTCAGCCGGGGAGAGAGGAACAGCTCACCGGGGGCAGGGAGTTCCCTCAGGCCCGGCGGCAGCACGACACGTCCGTCTCCGCGCGCCAGAAAGACTCGGGTGAGCGGCTCCGAACCAAAGGGATCCGTCCTGATGAGTTCGTAGGAGTCGCCCTCGGACACAAGACAGGCGAACCGTTTCGGATCCTTGACGCAACCCGGCTCACGCGCCGCCTTACGCCCGTCCTGCGCAGCCAGAATTCCGGGAATGGTCAGGACCATGGCCAGACAGCCCACCCCAACCGCGCCTCCCGCGATCATGAGCAGGAAACGCACCCGGTTGCCCCGTCCCGCCCCCATCAGCAGCCGGAGCCCCAGGACGAGTTCCCTCACGACACCTCCCTCACCTGAGCCGAGAGGACGCCGTCGCGCATCGCGTAGCGGCTGTCCGCGCGGGCCGCCACCTCGGAGTCGTGTGTCACCAGCACCACCGCCGTTCCCTGCGAGCGGGCAAGCGTCAGGAACTCGTCGAGTACGGCCGCGGCGTTGCCGCTGTCGAGCGATCCCGTCGGCTCGTCGGCGAAGACCACGGCGGGACGGTGCACCAGCGCACGAGCCACCGCGATCCGCTGACTCTGGCCCCCTGAGACCTGTGAGGGCCGTCGCTCGCGCAGATCCGCCAGCCCGAGGCGGCCAAGCACCTCTCCGGCAGCGGCATGCGCCTCTTTCTTGCGTTGTCCGGCGAGCCGCAGAGGAAGCGCGGTGTTCTCCTCGACCGTCAACTCCGGCAGCAATTCGCCGTATTGGAAGATGAACCCGAAGCGTTCCCGGCGCAACTCGCTGAGTTCCTCGTCGTCGAGGTCACCGAGGCGACGTCCCTCGAACCGGACTTCACCGCTGGCCACCGGCAACACCCCGGCCAGGCAGTACAGCAGTGAGGACTTTCCCGAACCGCTCTGCCCGGTGATCGCCGCGACCTCCCCCCGGCTCAGGGTGATGTCGGCGTTCCTGACTGCGGGGGTCTCACCGTAGAGAAGGTCGACTCCCTTGGCGAACAGGACTTCTGATGTCTTGATCTCATTCCCCTAAGAAGAGCACGAGCCCAGGCGAGGACGCCTGGGCTGTGAATGCCGGGTGGGCTCAGTGGAGCTTGTACGAGAAACTCTTGATGGGTGAACAGTTGTCCGGTCGCAGGGAACCTCGGTCACGGCACAGCCTGAGTTCCGCGTTGTCCGTGTATTGCTGCGCCCCGCTCCAGTCCGCGTGGTGCACACGCACCGTGCTCCGCTGCTTCCCGTAGTACCGGGCCCAGCCATGCCCCTCGACCCTGACCTGCAAGTAGACGTTGTGACCGTCACCGGCGTTGGCGTCCCTCAGAAACCCGGACCACTCGAAGGACCCATGCTTGGTCCCCGGGGGATTGAACTTGTAGTGCCCCTGTAGGAATTCGGCACCCCGTGTCGTGATCGTCGGGATGTTCCCCTGTTGTGCAGCGAGTGCGACCCCCGCTCCCGTAAGAACCAACCCGGCAGCCACTACACCGACCATCGCCCGCTTCATACGCACCTCCGTATCGACCGGCAGCCTCAGCAACCGCCTCGAATTACGGACTGTAGCGGTATGCGCACATAGAGAAACGATCGCCCAACCCCATCACCACCGAATCAGGTGATCTTGAAGCACAGAGGCACCGAAGCGCACACACCCCCACAAACCAAGAAGACGGCACCCCCCGCACGGGATGCCGCCTTCTCTTCGTGAGCCGGAACCGCCGCCCATCGGTGAGGGTCGGTCGGGGACAAGCGGCGGTTCCGGGGCCAGGGTGGGACGGAGGGCTCAGCGGTGGTCGCTGCCCGCCGACTGCGAGGCCGCACGCCCCGCTTCGAGGCGGGCCACCGGGATCCGGAACGGGGAGCAGGAGACGTAGTCGAGTCCGACCTCGTGGAAGAAGTGGACGGACTCGGGGTCACCGCCGTGCTCACCGCAGACACCGAGCTTGAGGTCGGGCCGGGTGGCACGGCCGGCCTCCGCGGCCAGCTTCACCAGGGAGCCGACGCCGTCCTTGTCGATCGTCTCGAACGGCGACACCCCGAAGATGCCCTTCTCCAGGTACGCCGTGAAGAACGAGGCCTCCACGTCGTCCCGGCTGAAGCCCCACACCGTCTGCGTGAGGTCGTTCGTGCCGAAGCTGAAGAACTCCGCCGCCTCCGCGATCTGGCCCGCCGTCAGAGCCGCCCGCGGGAGCTCGATCATCGTGCCGATGGAGAGCTTCAGGTTCGTCCCCGTCGCCGCCTCCACCTCCGCGATCACCGCGTCCGCCTCCTCGCGGACGATCTCCAGCTCCTGGACCGTGCCGACGAGCGGGATCATGATCTCGGCGCGCGGGTCGCCCTTCGCGTTCTTGCGCTCGGCCGCCGCCTCCGCGATCGCCCGGACCTGCATGGTGAACAGGCCGGGGATGACCAGGCCGAGGCGTACGCCGCGCAGGCCCAGCATCGGGTTCGCCTCGTGCAGGCGGTGGACGGCCTGGAGAAGACGGAGTTCGTTCTCGTGCGGCTCCTGGCGGGACTCCGCCAGGGCCACGCGGACCGACAGTTCCGTGATGTCGGGGAGGAACTCGTGCAGGGGCGGGTCGAGGAGACGGACCGTCACCGGGAGGCCGTCCATCGCGGAGAACAACTCCACGAAGTCCTGCTTCTGCAGCGGCAGCAGGGCCTTCAGGGACTCCTCGCGCTCCAGCTCCGTGTCGGCCAGGATCAGGCGTTCGACCAGTTCACGGCGGTCGCCGAGGAACATGTGTTCCGTACGGCACAGGCCGATGCCCTGGGCGCCGAAGCGGCGGGCGCGCAGCGCGTCCTCGGCGTTGTCGGCGTTGGCGCGCACGCGCAGCCGGCGCTTGCGGTCTGCGAAGGCCATGATGCGGTGGACGGCCTCGACCAGTTCGTCGGCGTCCTGGGCGCCCGCGTGCATCCGGCCCTCGAAGTACTCCACCACGGGGGACGGTACGACCGGGACCTCGCCCAGGTAGACCTTGCCGGACGAGCCGTCGATGGAGATGAGGTCGCCCTCCTCCACCACATGGCCGCCCGGGACCGTCATCCGGCGGCGCTTGGTGTCGACCTCCAGCTCCTCCGCGCCGCACACACAGGTCTTGCCCATGCCGCGCGCGACCACGGCCGCGTGGGAGGTCTTGCCGCCGCGCGAGGTCAGGATGCCCTCGGCCGCGATCATGCCGTCGAGGTCGTCCGGGTTGGTCTCGCGGCGGACCAGGATGACCTTCTCGCCCGAACGCGACCACTTCACGGCCGTGTACGAGTCGAAGACCGCCTTGCCGACCGCCGCGCCCGGGGAGGCGGCGATACCGCGTCCGACCTGCGCGACCTTCGCGTCCTCGTCGAAGCGGGGGAACATCAGCTGGGCGAGTTGGGCGCCGGTGACCCGCTGGAGGGCCTCCGCCTCGTCGATCAGGCCCTGGTCGACGAGTTGCGTGGCGATGCGGAAGGCCGCGCCCGCCGTGCGCTTGCCCACGCGCGTCTGGAGCATCCACAGCTGGCCGCGCTCGATGGTGAACTCGATGTCGCAGAGATCCTTGTAGTGGTTCTCCAGGGTCTCCATGATCTGCATCAGCTGGTCGTACGACTTCTTGTCGATCGACTCCAGCTCGGCCAGGGGGACGGTGTTGCGGATGCCCGCGACGACGTCCTCGCCCTGGGCGTTCTGCAGGTAGTCGCCGTAGACGCCCTGGTGGCCGGAGGCGGGGTCGCGGGTGAAGGCGACGCCCGTGCCGGAGTCGGGGCCGAGGTTGCCGAAGACCATCGAACAGACGTTGACGGCCGTGCCCAGGTCGCCCGGGATGCGCTCCTGGCGGCGGTACAGCTTCGCCCGGTCCGTGTTCCAGGAGTCGAAGACGGCGTGGATGGCGAGGTCCATCTGCTCGCGCGGGTCCTGCGGGAAGTCCCGGCCGGCCTCGGTCTTGACGATCTTCTTGAACTTGGTGACGAGCTTCTTGAGGTCGGCCGCCTCCAGCTCGGTGTCGACGACGACCTTCTTGGCCGTCTTCGCCGCCTCCAGCGCCTCCTCGAAGAGGTCGCCGTCGACGCCGAGGACCGTCTTGCCGAACATCTGGATGAGGCGGCGGTAGGAGTCCCAGGCGAAGCGGTCGTCGCCGGCCTGCTTGGCCAGGCCCTGGACCGACTTGTCCGACAGTCCGATGTTCAGGACCGTGTCCATCATGCCCGGCATCGAGAACTTCGCGCCGGAGCGGACCGAGACGAGGAGCGGGTCGTCGGCCTGGCCGAGCTTCTTGCCCATGCGCTCTTCGAGGGCGGCCAGGTGGGCGGTGACCTCGTCACGGAGTGCCGCCGGCTCGTCGCCGCTGTCGAGGTAGACCTTGCAGGCCTCGGTGGTGATGGTGAAGCCGGGTGGCACGGGAAGACCGAGGTTGGTCATCTCGGCGAGGTTCGCGCCCTTGCCGCCGAGCAGGTCCTTGAGGTCCTTGTTGCCTTCGGTGAAGTCATAAACAAACTTCACGCCCTCAACGCTCTGAGCTACGTGGCCTACGTGGGGATCTTTGTTTTCCGACACAGGTCCCAACTCCTTGAGGACGCGGTGGCTGCCCTGACGGCGAGGAACATACCCAGATCGAAGGCACCTGGGTACGTCCACTTGCGCGTCATGCGCCTGTAACCACCCGTCCGCCAGGAGATCGAAAGTCAAGGCTTGGCAAGGAACCGCGCCCCCATGTGTTCACTTCTTGAAGGCGACCTGCCTCATCCGGCCGCCATTTCGCTCACTTGAGCGGCTATCGGCACGCCTGAGTTCGCTCGATGAACGATCAAAGGGTGGCACCCAGTGCCACCCCTTGAAGTCGCAGAGCCGCCCCCGATTCGCTCATCTGAGCGCAACCCCTATCAGGGGTGGCGAGAATCACGCAGTTCGAGGGGTCCGGATTTCACCATGCGGACCGCTCCACGGGACGGCCTCGGGACGGAAACACCCCTGTCACACCACACGGCCGGGCCTGCGGAGGAGGCGCACGCCCGGCTCACACCCCCAGCGCCGCCAACCGCGCCTCGGCCCGCTCCGGCGCGTACAGATGCTCGACGACCAGCGCACCCGCCCCCACCAGCGCCGCCCGCTCCCCCAGCTTCGAGGTCACCACGTCCAGATGAGCGGTGGAGCGGGGCAGGGCGCGCTGGTAGAGCAGTTCGCGTACGCCGGTGAGGAAGGGGGTTCCGGCCAAATCTCCGGCGATCATCAGGACGCCCGGGTTCAGCAGGGTCACGACCGTCGCCAGGACGTCCCCGACGGTCCGGCCCGCCTCCCGCGCGAGCGCCGTCGCGCCGGGATGCCCGGCGGTCAGCAGATCCCGTACATCCGATCCCGAGGCCGCCGGAACCCCGGCCTCCGCGAGCCGCCGGGCCACGGCGCCCCCGCTCGCGACCGCCGCCAGACAGCCGTACGAGCCGCACTTGCACAGCGCGTCCGCACCCTGCGGGACCCGGATGTGGCCGATGTCGCCGGCGCCGCCGTCCACGCCCCGGTATATCGCGCCGCCGACCACCACCCCCGCGCCGATCCCGGTGGACACCTTGACCAGCGCGAACGCCGAGCAGCCGGGGTATCCGGTGCGCTGTTCGCCGTACGCCATGAGGTTGGCGTCGTTGTCGACGAGGACCGGGACGGCGGCCGGGCCGCCCGCGTGGTCGGTGAAGGCGCGGGCCAGGCGGCCCCTTATGTCGTAGCCGTCCCAACCGGGCATGATCGGCGGCTGGACGACCCGGCCGGTCTCGGTGTCCACCGGGCCGGGCACCGCGAGGCCGATGCCGCAGACCGCGTCGGCCGGACGGCCCGCCTTCTCCAGCAACTCGGCGAACCAGCGCCCGAGTTCGTCCAGGACGGCGTCGGGGCCCTCCTCGATCACCAGGACACCGGTGTGCTCGGCCTGGATCTCGCCGGTGAGCGAGAGGACGGCGGCGCGGGCATGGCGGGTGTCGAAGTCGGCGGTGAGGACGACCGCGTGCTCGTCGTCGAACTCCAGGGTGATGGAGGGGCGTCCGCCCAGCGGTGAGCCGACGGGGCCGCCGGCGCCCTCGCGGAGCCAGCCCGCGCGGAACAGCCGGTCCAGGCGCTGGCCGACCGTGGCCCGGGACAGGCCCGTGGCCTGCTGGAGCGCGCCACGGGTGGTGGCCCGGCCGCTGCGGACCAGCTCCAGCAGATCTCCGGCACCGGCGTGACTGCCCACCTTCACGGCCCTTCGCTCATGTCGCCCCGGGCGGCCCCAGGTCGTCGTTCTCGTCGTGCCTCGTCGTGCCGCCATTGTCGCGGCCCCGGCTCATCCCGTTCCCGCTCACCCTCTTGCGTTCACCAACTCTGCATTACATATTGAGTTTTGCGTGTTAAGTAGACGTAACCCTACGGTAGCTACCGCCGAACCGGTCGGCACCTTGTCCTCGGGGAGCCCTGCGTGGACCGCACAACCCAGCTCACCGCCCGTCCGTCCGGCACGGGTGGGCACGCCGGACGCGATGTATACGATCCGGCCGCGCTGTCGCCTCCGCTGCGCCGCGCGGCGGCCCAGGTGCTGGCCGACAACTGGACGGGCCGGTCCACGGTGCCGTCGCGCAAGCTGTATCCGCACCAGTGGTCGTGGGACTCGGCGTTCATCGCGATCGGGCTGCGGCATCTGTCGCCGCCGCGGGCGCAGACCGAGCTGGAGACGCTGCTCGCGGCGCAGTGGGGCGACGGACGGATCCCGCACATCGTCTTCAACCCGTCCGTGCCGCTCGACGCGTACTTCCCGAGCCCCGACTTCTGGCGCTCCTCCACCGCCGGACGCGCCGCGGGCGCCCCGCGCACCACCCAGACCTCGGGCATCGTGCAGCCGCCGGTGCACGCGCTGGCGGCGTGGCTGGTGCACCTGGCCGACCCCGAACTGTCCCGGGCGCGCGGCTTCCTGGCCCGCGTCTATCCGGGCCTGGCCGCCTGGCACCGCTATCTGCTGCACCGCCGCGACCTGGGCGGCGGCGGGCTGGCCTCGGTCGTCCACCCCTGGGAGCAGGGCATGGACAACAGCCCCGCCTGGGACGCGCCCCTCGCCCGGATCACCCCGGCCCCGGCCCGCTCCTTCCGCCGCGCCGACCTCGACCACGGCGCGGCCGAGGACCGGCCGACGGATCTGGACTACGGACGGTACGTACGGCTGGCGACGGACTACCGCGACGCCGGGTACGCGGACGGTGGGTACGCAGACGCCGGGTACCGGGACCGGGCGGGTGGGCCGCGTGGGCAAGGTGGGCCGGGTGGGAGAGGCCGGGCCGGTGAGGGCGGGTTCGCCGTCGAGGACCCGGCGTTCAACGCCCTGCTCATCGCCTCCGAGCACGCCCTCGCCCGGATCGCGAAGGAGCTGGGCGCCCCGGGCACGGCCCGCCACGCCCGCGCGGAACGGCTGACGGCGGCCCTGGTGGAGCGGCTGTGGGACCCGGCCGAGGGCATGTTCTTCTGCCGGGACGTCGTCACGGACACCCTCGTCCCCGAGCGCGGTGTCTCCGGCCTCGTCCCCCTCCTGCTCCCGGACCTGCCCCGCGACATCACGGCCGCGCTCGTACGGACCCTGCACGGCCCGCGCTTCGGGCTCGGCGACACCACCCGGCTCGTGCCCTCGTACGACCTCACCGGCGAGGCCTTCGACCCGCACCGCTACTGGCGCGGCCCCGCGTGGTTCAACACCAACTGGCTGCTGGAGCGCGGGCTCAGGGTGCACGGGGAGCGGGAGCGGGCCGACGCGCTGCGGGCGGCGCTGCTGGAGACGGCGGGGTCGTCGGGGTTCGCCGAGTACGTGGACCCGTACACCGGTGAGGCGTGCGGAGCGCTCGGCTTCGGCTGGACCGCCGCGCTCGCCCTCGATCTGCTGCACGACGACGGACATGAGCGGCACGAAGGACGACACCACGACGACGACGTCGTGTTCGGCATGCGTGACCAGGGAGGGGACCGAGGATGACGGACCGGCATCACCTGCTCGTGCGCGGCGGGACGTTCGCCGCCGTGGGCGACGGCGGCGACATCAGCGGGGTACGGGGCGGCAGTTCACCGGACGGGCTGTTCGTCCGGGACGCCCGGCATCTGAGCCGGTGGCAGCTGACCGTCGACGGCGCGGTTCCCGAGACGCTCACCCCGGTCACCGGCGGCGACACCGCGCGCTGTGTGCTCGTGCCCCGGGGCGGGCGCGGGGAACCGGCCGCGTACACGCTCTTCCGTGAACAGGCCGTCTCCGACAGCGCGTTCGTGGAGACGCTGCGGGTCACCAGCAACCGCCCGGTGGCGAGCACGGTCCGGATCGCGATCACCGCGGACGCCGACTTCACCGACCAGTTCGAGCTGCGCTCCGACTTCCGTACGTACGCCAAGAGCGGTGTCGTGCGGAAACGCGAAGTCCTCGCCGACGGTGTGGAGTTCAGCTACCGGCGCGGTGAGTGGCGGTCCTGTACGACGGTGACGGCCGAGCCCGCGCCGGACAGTGTGGAGGAGACCGGGACGGGGGCGCGGCGCCTGGTCTGGGCCCTCGATGTCGCGCCGCACGGTTCGGCGGAGCTGACCCTGCGGGTGATGGCACGGCCGCACGGCGACCGGCGGGCCATCCGGGTACCGCGCTCCCCGGCTGCCGTGAACGATCAACTCCTCGCCCTGGAGGGCGAGTTCATGGAAGGCGTGGCCTTCCCCACCGGCTGGCCCGAGCTGGCGGCCGCCTGTGCGCGGGGCCTCGCCGATCTCGCCGCGCTCCAGGTCGCGGCGACCGGACCGGACGGCGAGACCCTGCGGGTGCCGGCGGCCGGGGCGCCCTGGTTCCTCACCCTCCTCGGCCGTGACGCCCTGCTGACCTCCCTGTTCACCCTCCCCTACCGGCCCGAGCCGGCCGCCGCCACCCTGCTCGCGCTCGCCGCCGCCCAGGCCACCGAGGTCGGCGTCGGCTCGGTGGCCCAGCCCGGCAAGATCGTGCACGAGATGCGGCACGGCGAACTCGCGCACTTCGGGCAGGTGCCGTACGGCCGTTACTACGGCTCGGTGGACGCGACCCCGCTCTTCCTCGTCCTCCTCGGCGCGTACGTCGAGCAGACCGGGGACGTGACCCTGGCCCGCCGTCTGGAACCCCACGCACGGGCGGCGGTCGGCTGGATGCTCGACCACGGCGGCCTCACCTCGCGCGGCTACCTCGTCTACCGCGCCGACCAGGGCGGCCTCGCCAACCAGAACTGGAAGGACTCCCCCGGCTCGATCTGCTCCGCCGACGGCAGCCGGCCCGCCGCCGGGCCGGTGATGGCCGCGGGCGCGCAGGGCTACGCGTACGACGCGCTGCGCCGCACCGCCGTACTGGCCCGCACGGTGTGGGAGGACGAGGTGTACGCGGCGCTCCTGGAACAGGCCGCCGGTGACCTCCGGGACCGCTTCCAGCGGGACTTCTGGATGGCCGAACACGACTTCCCCGCGCTGGCGTTGGACGGCGAGGGACGGCAGGTCGACGCGCTCGCCTCGGACGCGGGGCATCTGCTGTGGTCGGGGCTGCTGGACAAGGAGTACGGGAAGGTGGTGGGGCGGCGGCTGCTGGAGCCCGACTTCTTCTCCGGGTGGGGCGTGCGGACGCTGGCCGCCGGGCAGCCCGCGTACCACCCGCTGTCGTACCACCGGGGGTCGGTGTGGCCGCACGACAACGCGCTGATCACGTTGGGGCTGGCGCGGTACGGGCTGCACGACGAGGCGCGGGCGGTGGCCTCCGGGATGGTGGACGCGGCGACGGCGGTGGGGCATCGGCTGCCGGAGGTTCTTGCGGGGTACGGGAGGGATACGCATCCGGAGCCGGTGCCGTATCCGCATGCGTGTGTGCGGGAGGCGCGGTCTGCGGCGGCTCCGTTGGCGCTGCTGACCGCGGTGGGGGGCGCCTAGTCGCTCGGGGGTTCGGGTGCGTTGGCGGGTGCGGGTCCGGTGGGGCTTCTCGCGCAGTTCCCCGCGCCCCTGAAAGGCGGGGGCTACGCCCCCTGCCTTTCGGCCCGCAGAGCCGCCAACAGCCTTCCCGCCCGCTGCCTCGCCTCCGCCTCCGTCCAGGCCCACTTCGTGGTCGGGGGGCGGTGGGTGGTCCAGGTGTCCCAGTGGCTGCGGGCCTTGCCGTAGCGGTCGGCGACGAGGACGTGGGGGAGGCCCAGGAGGAGGGCGAGGACGTGGCCGTGGAGGCGGTCGGTGACGGCGACCCGGCCGGCGGTCAACAGGCGGCAGCCGCGCGCGAGTTGGAGGCGGGCGAGACCGTCGTAGGCGGCGAGGAGGGCGGGGACGGCGCCGGGCGGGTCGCCGGAGCCCGCTCGGCACAGGGCGCGGGCCCGGCTCCGCCACAGGGCCTCCTTGGCCCGGCGCCAGTCGAGGTCGGCGCCCTCCCGGGTCCAGTCGAAGACGTACGGGCCGGAGTGGTCCTCGCGTGCCGCGCCCCGGCCGGCGGGCGGGCCCTTCGCGGACTCCTTGTCCTCCCTGGCCAGCCAGACCACGTCATGGGCGGCCGTGCCGCCGGTGAGCGCGTCCGGTGGGACGGCGAAGGCCAGGTCGGGGGCGAGGAGGGCGGGGGCCTCGAAGACGGTGCGGCAGCGGTGCAGGCTGTGCCGGTCGCGCAGCAGCAGCGTGAGGTCGGGGTGGGCGTCGAAGACGCGGCGGGCGCGGGTGAGGTTGGTGTGGTCCGTGAAGTGCACGGACTGGGGCAGCTGGACGATCCGGCGGTCCGGGAAGTCCCGTAGCACCTGTTCGCGCAGGAGTTGGCTGTCCTCCCACAGATCGCCGAGGTTGCCGCCGCCCGTCAGCATGATCGGGCCGTCCGGGAGACAGGCCGCCAACTGCCCGGCGTCGTACGACATCAGGTCGCAGGCGTAGCGGACATCGGCCCCGAGCGCGCCGAGCAGCGCGCGCTGGCCGAGCCAGATCGCGCTGTCGCCGACGTTGGAGTTCAGCGGGGCGCCGATGACCGCGCACCGGGTGCCGGCCGGGACCAGCCGGTCCAGGACGGTGAGGACGTACGAGACGTGGTGGGCGCAGTGGGGGACGTAGGCGGGAGGCACACCAAGAGGCGATACCCGGACATTTCCTCACCTAGTCCGAGATGACGGAAACCGGCCTCACAACGACCGGAAAGCCGACAGAACGGTCACCAGCCATGAGGAACTGCTCCCCCGGGCGCGTCCAGTTCGGCGCCCCCGGCACCCCCGGCCAACTACCCTCCGGACGTGTCCAGTTCGGCGTCCTCGCTCACGCCCGCGCAGTCGTACGGGTCCTTGAGCCAGCCGTCGGGCAGGACGACGCGGTTGTTGCCGGAGGTACGGCCGCGCGGCCCGTCCGCGCCGGTGGGCCAGGGCTGGTCGAGGTCCAACTCGTCCAGTCCAGCGCGGAGTTCGGCGAGGGAAGAGGTGATGGCGAGGCGCTTGCGCATCTCGGAGCCGACGGCGAACCCCTTGAGGTACCAGGCCACATGCTTGCGGAAGTCGACGACGCCCTTGGTCTCGTCGCCACTCCACTCGCCGAGGAGCGTGGCGTGCCGGACCATGATCTCCGCGACCTCACGGAGGACGGGGCGGGCGTACGACGTCCGGCCCTCGAAGGCCGCCACCAGGTCCGCGAACAGCCAGGGCCGGCCGAGGCAGCCGCGCCCGACCACGACGCCGTCGCAGCCGGTCTCCCGCACCATCCGCAGCGCGTCCTCGGCGGACCAGATGTCGCCGTTGCCGAGGACCGGGATCTCGGGGACGTGCTCCTTGAGGCGGGCGATGGCGTCCCAGTCGGCCGTGCCGCCGTAGTGCTGGGCGGCGGTGCGGCCGTGCAGGGCGATGGCCGTCACCCCCTCCTCGACGGCGATGCGGCCGGCGTCGAGGTAGGTGATGTGATCGTCGTCGATGCCCTTGCGCATCTTCATGGTGACCGGGAGGTCGCCCGCGCCGCTCACGGCCTCGCGGAGGATGGCCCGGAGCAGGTGCCGCTTGTACGGGAGGGCCGAGCCGCCGCCCTTGCGGGTCACCTTGGGGACCGGGCAGCCGAAGTTGAGGTCGATGTGGTCGGCGAGGCCCTCCTCCGCGATCATGCGGACGGCCTTGCCGACGGTCGCCGGGTCCACGCCGTAGAGCTGGATCGAGCGCGGCTTCTCGGTCGCGTCGAAGTGGATCAGCTGCATGGTCTTCTCGTTGCGCTCGACCAGCGCCCGCGTGGTGATCATCTCGCTGACGAACAGCCCCTTGCCCCCACTGAACTCCCTGCACAGGGTGCGGAAGGGCGCGTTCGTGATCCCGGCCATGGGGGCCAGGACGACGGGCGGGGAGACGATGTGCGGACCGATCCGGAGCGGCGCGGCGGGCGCGTTCGAGGGCGTGGACATCTCCCCATTGTCACGCACGCGGGCGGGAGCCCGGCACGCACGCGGGCGGGAGCCCGTCACGCATCCGGGCGAGCGCACCGCCATTCATTAGTTAGGCGCACTATTGAGTAGGCGTACGATGGGCCGCATGCCCGAGCTCAGCCGCCGCCACCGTCTGCTCGTGCTCGCGATCTGCTGCACCAGCCTCCTGATCGTGAGCCTGGACAACACCGTCCTGAACGTCGCCCTGCCCGCGATGCAGCGCGATCTGAACGCGAGCCTCGCCGGGCTCCAGTGGACCATCGACGCCTACACCCTCGTCCTCGCGGCGCTGCTGATGCTGGCCGGGTCCACGGCGGACCGGATCGGCCGCAAGCGGGTCTTCATGGCGGGCCTGGTCGTCTTCGCGATCGGCTCGCTGCTGTGCTCCCTCGCCCCGAACCTCGAATCGCTCGTCGCCTTCCGGATGGTGCAGGCGGTCGGCGGCTCCATGCTGAACCCGGTCGCGATGTCGATCATCACCAACACGTTCACGGACCCGCGCGAGCGGGCGCGGGCGATCGGCGCGTGGGGCGCGGTGGTGGGCATCTCGATGGCCGCGGGACCGATCATCGGCGGGCTGCTCGTCGAGTCGGTCGGCTGGCGCTCGATCTTCTGGATCAACCTGCCGGTCGGTCTGGCCGCGCTGCTGCTGACCTGGCGGTACGTCCCCGAGTCCCGCGCGCCGAAGGCCCGCCGCCCCGACCCCGTCGGACAGCTCCTCGTCATCGCGCTGCTCGGCTCCCTCACGTACGCGATCATCGAGGCGCCGACAGCGCCGCTCGCCGAGACCCTCGCCCTCGGCGCGGTCTCCCTGGCCGCGCTGCTCGCCCTCCTGCGCTACGAGCCGCGCCGCGCCGAACCCCTCATCGACCTGCGCTTCTTCCGTTCGGCGCCGTTCAGCGGGGCGACGGTGATCGCGGTCAGCGCGTTCGCCGCGCTCGGCGGTTTCCTCTTCCTGTCGACGCTGTACCTCCAGAACGTCCGCGGCCTCGACGCCCTGCACGCCGGTCTGTGGATGCTCCCCATGGCGGTGCTGTGCTTCGTCTGCGCGCCGGTCGCCGGGCGGCTGGTCGGCAGCCGGGGTCCGCGGCTGCCCCTTCTCATCGCCGGGGTCGCGATGACCGCGAGCGGGGTGCTCTTCGCCGCGTTCGAGGCCGAGACCGAGAACGTCACCCTCGTCATCGGCTACGTCCTCTTCGGCCTCGGCTTCGGCTTCGTCAACGCGCCCATCACCAACACGGCCGTCTCCGGCATGCCCCGCACCCAGGCCGGGGTGGCCGCCGCGGTCGCCTCCACCAGCCGCCAGATCGGCCAGACCCTGGGCGTCGCGGTCATCGGCGCGGTCCTGGCGGCGGGCATCGGCGCCTCCTCCTACGCCGACGCCTTCGTCTCCGCCGCCCGCCCCGCCTGGTGGATCCTCACGGCCTGCGGCTTCGCCGTCCTCGTCCTGGGCGCGCTCACCACGGGGGCGTGGGCCCGGGGCACCGCCGCCCGGGCGGCCGAACGCCTGGAGTCGGTGGAAGTGCGGGATGCGGCGGGGGTGCGGTCGTGAGCACCGCTGCCCGGAGTCAGTTGCCGGACCGCTCGGCGAGGGTGTGCGCGACGAGGGCATTGGCGTGGCCATGGCCCAGCCCGTGCTCGGTCTTGAGCCAGGTCACGAGTTCCATGTGCTTGGTCAGGGGCGAGGAGCGAATGAGGTCCTTCCACTCCGCGATCGGGCGACCGTACTTCTTCTCGATGGAAGGGAAGTAGCTGGCAGGACCCTTCACCTTGGCGGTCATGTCGGTCATGTGGGCCATCCCGTCTGTCCGTTGCGCTGCTTCGATGTCGTCGCCGGTACGACCGACGGGCGCGAACGGAGTCATCGGCCGACGAGAGTGCACTGCGTCACACCTGCTGCTCCCTCTCCAGCGCCAGCGCGTGCAGTCGCTCCAGGCGGCTGCGGGTCTGCTCGTCGACCGGGACGTACGTGACCATGCGGGGGCCGGGGCGGGGGCCGAGCCAGAGGTCGGTGTGGTCCACGTCGAGGAGGCCGACGTGGGCGTTGCGGTACCGCTTGCGCTTGTTGAAGTTCTCGACGACCTCGTGCCGCTCCCAGGCCGCGCGGAACTCGGCGGACTCGGTACGCAGCCGCTTCAGCAGGGTCTTCCAGGCGGGGTCGGTGAGGTGGTCGGCCATCGCGGCGCGCAGCTTGGCCGCGAGGAAGCGGGTGGTCTCCTCCAACTGGACCATGGAGGAACGCCATTGGGAGTTGGTGTAGGCGAGGATCATGCAGTTCATGTCCTCCGGCGGCACCTCGGAGAGGTCGCAGAAGAGCAGCCCGAACGTGCGGTTGTGGGCCAGGATGTCGTACCGGCTGTTCTGGATGGAGGCCGGGATCGGCTCCAACTGCTCCAGCAGCGCGTACTGGGCGTCACTGATCGCATGGCAGCGCGCCCCCGGCGCCGGGTCGGCGGCCCCGGCCAGGTTGAAGAGATGGGCGCGCTCGCTGGTGTCCAGGAGCAGGGCACGGGCCAGGGCGTCGAGGACCTGGCCGGAGACATGGATGTCGCGCGCCTGCTCCAGCCACGTGTACCAGGTGACGCCGACCGCGGAGAGGTGCGCGACCTCCTCACGGCGCAGTCCCGGCGTACGCCGGCGGCGGCCCCGGGGCAGACCGACCTGCTCGGGAGCGATGTGTTCACGCCGGTGCCGCAGGAAGGCGGCGAGTTCGTTCCGCCGGATCACCGACGCCGTGGTCGTCGTCATGCGCCCAGGGTGCCCCCTCGCGGATCCTGTTGCCAGGTACCGCCAGTACCAGGATGAAGAGACTCTGGTACCAGTCTGAGCGGCGCGCGAACCTGGCTTCCGTGACCGAAAGCCCGACAACTCCGACGCCCACCCGTTCCCCGACCTCCGCCTCCGCCTCCATCACGACCACGTCCGCTTCCCCGCCCGTCCTGGGCGACCTCGGTCTCCTCGCGGTCCTGCTCGGCGCGGCGCTCCCGCTCATCGACTTCTTCATCGTCAACGTCGCCCTGCCGACGATCGGCCGCGATCTCGCCGCGAGCGAGGCCGTGCTGGAACTGGTCGTCGCCGGATACGGAGTCTCGTACGCCGTGCTGCTGGTGCTCGGCGGCCGGCTGGGCGATCTGTTCGGCCGGCGGCGGCTGTTCCTGTGGGGCATGGCCGCGTTCGGTGTGACCTCGCTGGCGTGCGGGCTCGCGCCGGACGCCTGGACGCTCGTCGCGGCCCGGGTCGCGCAGGGCGCCGCGTCCGCCGCGATGCTGCCGCAGGTGCTCGCCACGATCCAGTCGGCGACGGCCGGCCCCCGCCGGGCCCGCGCGATGAGCCTGTACGGCGCCACGGCCGGACTCTCCATGGTGGCCGGGCAGATCCTGGGCGGCGTCCCGGTCTCCGCCGACCTCGCCGGCACCGGCTGGCGCTCGATCTTCCTGGTCAACGTCCCCGTGGTCGTCCTCGGCCTCCTCCTGACCACCCGTTCCGTGCCCGAGACCCGCTCCGCCCGCCCGGAACCGCTGGACGGCCCCGGCACGGTCCTGCTGGCCGTCTCCCTGCTCACCCTCCTGCTCCCGCTCACCGAGGGCCGGGCCTCGGGGTGGCCCCTGTGGACCTGGGCGGCGCTGGCCGCGTTCCCGTTCGCCGCGACCGCGTTCTACCTCGTCGAGCGACGCGCCGACCGCCTCGGCCGTACGCCGCTGGTGCCGCCGAGCCTGTTCCGGCTGGTCTCGCTGCGGCGCGGGCTGGTGATGATCCTGCCGTTCTCGATCGGGTTCGCCGGGTTCATGTTCGTCGTCGCGGTGGCGCTGCAGGAGGGCGCGCGGCTCGGGCCGACGGCGGCGGGGCTCGCGCTGTCCCCGATGGCGGTGGTGTTCTTCGTCGTCTCGCTGGCCGGGCCGCGCCTGGTCACGCGGTACGGCACCCGCGTCGTCACCGTCGGCGGACTGGTGCAGGGCGTCGGCCTCGCCCTCATCGCGCTCGGCGTCTGGCGGTCCTGGCCCGAGCCGCACTGGCCGCTGCTGCTCACGGGTGTGGCGGTCGCGGGCGGCGGTCAGGCCCTCCAACTGCCCATCGTCTTCCGGATCGTCCTGTCCGAGGTGCCGCCCGAGCGGGCCGGTGTCGGCAGCGGCGTCATGATCACCACCCAGCAGTCGGCGCTGGCGCTGGGCGTGGCCACGCTCGGCTCGCTCTTCCTGGGGCTGGCCCCGGGGATGGGCATGCGGGACGCCCTGGTGACGACCCTGCTCGTCCAACTGGCCGGGGTGGCACTGACGGTGGGGCTGAGCCGCAGGCTGCCGCGCGTGGTGGGATGACAACTGAGGTGACGCCTGAGGTAACACCTGGGACAACTCCTTGTGCGAACCTCCCCGTTGATGTTCGTCCTGCCGCACACTCCTCACGGGCTTCGCAGACCTCACGGACCTCACGGACCATACGGCTGGAGACGTCGTGCAGCAGATCAACACGAGCAAGGTGAGACGCTGGGACCAGCACGGGCGGGAACACACCGTGCGGGTCCAGCGCTCGGGAGTGCAGCGCACGATCAGATGCGACACCTGCGGCTGGCGCAAGGGCGCGCAGTTCCTGCCATGGCTGAAGGCGGAGGAACACCTCGCCGAGGCCCACCAGGCGACGGTGGACCCGACGGACTCGTGACCGCCGTGGGCCCGCGGCCCCGCGCCCTCAGGCCAGTTGGTCGAGCGCCTCGGTGACCTGGTCCATCACGCCCTGCCAGTGCGCCCGTTGGCGCTCCCGCTCCTCGGGGCCCGCCATGCGCTCCTGGTGGAAGACGAGCACCGACCGGCCGCCGCCGGCCGCCGAGACGGCGACCTGGACGGTCGTATCGCCGTACGTGACGCGGATACGGTCACCGGGCCGGTAGCCGCGCACCTCGCCCGTGGCGCCCGCGTCGGTCTCGTACGCGGCCCCGTACTCGGGGGTGAGCCGCGCCCCGGCCCCGAGCCACAGCTCCAGCCCGCGCGGCCCGCTGATGAACTCCCATACGGCGGCGGGCGATTGGGGCAGTGTGCGGGAGACACCGACCTGCCATCCGGCGTCTTTGGTGAGTCCGGTGGATCGAGCGGACATGAGGATCACCCTTTCCCTTTCTCTAGGACTTCTGCCGTACGCGGTGGGCGCGGACCTTGTGGCGGTTGCCGCAGTGCTCCATCGAGCACCAGCGGCGGCGGCCGGGGCGTGAGGTGTCGACGTAGAGGAGGTGGCAGCGGTCGCCGGCGCACATCCGGACGCGTTCCGCGTACGGCCCGGTGAGGAGGTCGACGGCGTCGCGGGCGACGGTGGAGAGGAGCTGCGCGCCGGTCGCCGTACCGGCGGCCCAGCCCCGGCTGCCGTCCGCGCCGATCGCCGGGGCGAGCGGGGGGCGGGCCGCGGCCTCGTTGACGACGTCGAGGTCGGCGGTGTCCGCCGCGGCTATGCCCAGCTCGGGGAGCCCGGCGGCGCCGACGACACGGGAGACGGCCGTACGGGTCAGCGCGTCGCGCAGCCGCCGGGCGTACGCCACGTCGTCCGCCGTGATGTGGAGGGCTGGGGGCGTGGGGGTGAGCCGGGACTGTTCGGCCCATTCGGCCAGGTCGGCCGGGGTGTGCAGCACCTCGTAGCGGGCGAGGGCGCCGGGGCCGCCGGTGACCAGCAGCTCCAGGCACAGGGCGCCCGGATCGAACCGGTAGACGTTCCCGGAGTAGGACCGGAGCCGGATGCCGTGCGCTGCCGACACTCCCGACACCCCCTTCGCCGCCGATGCGCTGGACGCCGTAGCCATGTAACCAATATAACCGGTTACATGGCTACGACCACCGCACTGAACTGGAAACTGGTCATCGACACCCGGGACGCCCAGCCCCTGGCCGACTTCTGGGCCGCGGCGCTGGGCTACGAGGTGGAGGACCCGAGCACCCTCATCACCCATCTCCTCGCCACGGGCGACCTCCCGGAGGCCGCCGTCGCCGAGCACAACGGCCACCACGTCTTCCGCGGCTACGCCGCCGTCCGTCACCCCGACGACCCGTACGACCCCTTCACCGGCATCGGCAAGGGGCGCCGGCTCCTCTTCCAGGACGTCCCCGAACCCAAGACGGTCAAGAACCGCCTCCATATCGACATCCACGCGGGCCCCGACGGCCTGGAAGCCCTCACCACCCGCCTGGAAACCCTCGGCGCCACCCGCGTCGAGGAGTTCGACCGGGGCCCGGCGGGACACTGGTGGGTGATGCGGGATCCGGAGGGGAACGAGTTCTGCGCGGCGTAGGCGTCGACCGGGAAGACGGGCTCCAGAGATGATCGACGACCATGGGAACGTGGGGAACCGGGCCGTTCGACAGTGATCTCGCCGCGGATTTTGTCGACGCGTTGGAGGGGCTGTCCTCCGAGCAGGTCGTCGAGGTGCTGCGGAGGGCACTCCGGCGTGCGGTGGACTCCGGCGACCGGGTGGACGGTGGAGACGGGGCGGAAGCCGTGGCCGCTGCCGCTCTGGTCGCCGCTCAGGTTCCCGGCAGTGGGGTGGTGATCGACCCTGATGACGGGCCGAAGGGACCGCTGCCTCCGCTGCCCGTCTCCCTGCGGGCGCTGGCTCGTGAAGCGCTTCGGCGCGTCGCAGGGGACGGGTCCGAACTCGCGCGAGGCTGGGTGGACGGTGGTGACGGCCTCGCGTGGCGGAGGGAAGTGCGGTTGATCCGGGAGGGGTTGGACGCCGACGGCTGAAGGACGGTGGCCCCCGGAGTCGTGCCCCCGTCAGGTCCGCAGGCCCCGTACCACCAGTTCCACCACCGCCTCGAACTGTTCCTCGATGTCCGGCTGTTGCCAGACGGGGGCGTAGGAGGGGTCGTGGAAGCGGGCCGTGGCGTGGAAGACGGCTCGGGCGGTGGCTGCCGGGTCGGTGGGGGTGAAGGTGCCGGTGTCGACACCGGAGCGGACGATGTGGGTCAACTGGCCCGTCAGGTCGGCGATGTGGGCGCCGACCACCTCGCCGTTCTCCTCGGTCAGGACCTGGTAGGTCGCGAAGAGTTCCGGGTCGTCGCCCGCCTTGCGGCGCTTCGCGTCGAAGAGGGCCGCGAGCCAGGCGCGCAGCCGGGCCTCGGGGTCGCCGTCCTCGGCGGCGATCGCGGTCAGGGTCGCCGTCGTACGGTCCAGCCAGCGCTTGGTCACCGCCCCCCGCAGCACCGCCTTCGTACGGAAGTGGCGGTAGACGCTGCCGTGGCTGACGCCGAGCGCGCGGGCCACGTCGACCACGGTGGCCTTGGCGGGCCCGTGGCGGCGCAGCACCTCCTCGGTCGCTTCGAGGATGCGCTCGGCGGTCAGGGTCTCGGAGGTCGGTGAAGGTGACATGGGGGGAACCGTAACCGGGGAGGCGATCAGCGTTCGCTGTCGAGGTGTGCCATCTGGGCCGCCGGGTAACGCTCGCCCGCCGCCGCGTCGGCCGGTACGGCACCCTCGATCGCCGCCAGGTCGGCCGCGTCCAGGGTCACCTCCAGCGCGCCCAGCGCCTCGGCCAGCCTGTCCCGGCGGCGGGCGCCGACGAGCGGGACGATGTCCTCCCCGCGGGACAGCACCCAGGCGATCGCGATCTGCGCGACCGACGCCCCCTTCTGCTCGGCGATCTTCCGCAGGGCGTCGACCAGGTCCAGGTTGTGCTGGAGGTTCTCCCCTTGGAAGCGGGGCGAGAAGGTCCGGAAGTCCCCCGCCGCCAGCTGCCGGTCGCGGGTGAAGTGGCCCGAGATCAGGCCCCGGGAGAGCACTCCGTACGCCGTGACCGCGATGCCCAGCTCCCGCGTGACCGGCAGGATCTCGTCCTCGATGCCGCGCGAGATCAGGGAGTACTCGATCTGGAGGTCCGTGATCGGCGCCGTGGCGGCGGCCCGGCGGATCGTCTCCGCGCCCACCTCGCTCAGGCCGATGTGGCGGACGTACCCCTTCTCGACCAGTTCCGCGATCGCGCCGACCGTCTCCTCGATCGGCACGTCGGGGTCGACCCGCGCGATCCGGTAGACGTCGATGTGGTCGGTGCCGAGGCGCTGGAGGGAGTACGCGGCGAAGTTCCGCACCGCCGCCGGGCGGCCGTCGTACCCGGACCAGGCCCCGTCCGGGTCACGCAGCGCCCCGAACTTGACGCTGGTCAGCGCCTGCTCCCGGCGGGCGGCGGGCGCGGCGCGCAGGGCCTCGCCGATCAGCAGTTCGTTGTGGCCCATGCCGTAGAAGTCGCCCGTGTCCAGCAGGGTCACACCGGCTTCGAGGGCCGCGTGGATCGTCGCGATCGACTCGGCCCGGTCGGCCTCGCCGTACAGCGCGGACATGCCCATACAGCCGAGGCCGAGGGCGGAGACCTGGGGGCCGGTGGAGCCGAGGGTGCGGGTCTGCATCGTGGTGGTCTTGGTCATGACTCCACGATGACATGACAGCTGACAGATTTCAATATCTGTCAGCTGTCAGCCGTCAGCTGCCATCTGTCACATGTCGCTCGTCGGGGTATCCGCCCCGCCCGTCAGCCCTGTCGCAGCGGTATCGCCAGGTCCACCACCTGTCGGCTCTTCGGGAAGGCTCCCGCCGAACTCGCCTTCCCCGTCAGCAGGTTGACGCCGAACAGCCGCGTCCCCGTCACCGCGTACCCGGCGTTCACCCCGCCGCTCGTGGAGCTGTAGATGTCGAACCCGGAATCGAGCGGGGCGTCGACGCCGAGGTTGCCGGTGGGCGCGAGGCTGCCCGCGTTGGCCGGGGACTGGAGCGAGACCCGGTCCTGGGCGGTGTCGAGGTCGAAGAGCGTGGTCGCCGTCGTGGTGTCGAGGTCGTTGTTCGTGTACGCCGCCCCGGTCACCTCCTGGGCCGTGAGGCCGGCCGTGGCGGGCGGGACCGGCGGGTTGGTCAGGGTGCCGTCGACGGCCGTGGTGCCGGCGGCCGGGGCGCCCTGGGGGTCGTCGAGGTTGTGGCGGAGGTTCTGGCCGGTGTCACTGATCACCCGGAGGCGGTTGGCGGCGGGGTTGAAGTCCACGCCGTACGCCTTGCCTTGGAGTGCGACGGTGAGCTGGGAGACCTTGGTGGCCTTGGCGCCCACCTCGCGGATCGTGTAGATGCCACCCCGGTCGCCGACGCCGTACAGCTTGTTGTTCTGGACGCGGTAGTCGATGCCGACGAGCTTCGTGTCGCCCTTGAGGCCGCCGACCTTGCCCAGCGGGACGACGGCACCCGGCTTGTCGACGCGGAAGACGACGAGCCGCTGGTCGGTGGTGAGACCGATGGCCTTCAGCCCGCCGGGCACCTTCGCCCCGCCGGCACCGAGGCCGCCGCCCTTGGACTCGACGTCCGCCCCGAGACCCGAGCCGCCGTCCGACGGGGCCCCGGAACCCGAACCCGAACCCGACCCGGAACCCGCCGCCCGCGAACCCGCCGACGCGGACGATCCGCCCAGCGCCCCCGCCCCGACCGCGCCGACCGTCCCGATCGCCACCGCCATCGTGAGTACGCCGATGATCGCTTGCTTGCGCATGTACGCCCCCGTGAAGCCGAGCGGCCCGCCCCGTGCGGGCCGTCTGCCCTCTCCTTCGGCGCGGGGACGGGTCCGGATTGGTGGGTCGTACGAGAAATTTCCCGGAACGGACCGGGAACGGACCAAGCCTCCCTGTCATTCCGTTGGGCACGATTCGTCCGCTCTCCGTGAAGCACGACGCGCACGACTCGAACGCGGGCAGCCGCCGGCTTGTTCAGCCTGTGAAACGCCGAGTTCCCCGGCCCCATAAGGGGCGCGGGGAACTGCGCGACCGGCCACGACGAACGCGCGGCCGCTCCATCACTCAAGCGAGGCGGACGCTCAGGCGCCGACCAACCGACCCGCGAGGTAACCCTCGATCTGGTCCAACGACACCCGCTCCTGCTTCATCGAGTCCCGCTCCCGCACGGTCACCGCGTTGTCGTCGAGCGTGTCGAAGTCGACGGTCACGCAGTACGGCGTACCGATCTCGTCCTGACGACGGTAACGGCGCCCGATCGCACCCGCGTCGTCGAAGTCGATGTTCCAGTTCTGCCGCAGCGCCTGCGCCAGACCCTTGGCCTTCGGGGACAGCTCGGGGTTGCGGGAGAGCGGGAGCACCGCGACCTTGACCGGCGCGATGCGGTGGTCCAGGCGCAGCACCGTCCGCTTCTCCAGCTTGCCCTTGGCGTTGGGCGCCTCGTCCTCGGTGTACGCGTCGAGGAGGAAGGCCAGCATCGTGCGGCCGACACCGGCGGCCGGCTCGATGACGTACGGCGTGTACCGCTCGCTCGACTCCTGGTCGTAGTACGACAGGTCCTGACCGGAGGCCTTGGAGTGCGCGCCGAGGTCGTAGTCGGTGCGGTTGGCGACGCCCTCCAGCTCACCCCACTCGTTGCCGCCGAACTGGAAGCGGTACTCGATGTCGGCGGTGCGCTTGGAGTAGTGGGAGAGCTTCTCCTGCGGGTGGTCGTACCACCGCATGTTCTCCTCGCGCAGGCCCAGGCCGGTGTACCAGTTCCACCGCTCCTGCATCCAGTACTCCTGCCACTTCTCGTCCTCGCCCGGCTTGACGAAGAACTCCATCTCCATCTGCTCGAACTCGCGGGTGCGGAAGATGAAGTTGCCGGGCGTGATCTCGTTGCGGAAGGACTTGCCCATCTGCGCGATGCCGAACGGCGGCTTGCGGCGCGAGGTGGTCTGCACCTGGGCGAAGTTGGTGAAGATGCCCTGGGCGGTCTCGGGCCGCAGGTAGGCGATGGAGCCGGTGTCCTGGGTGGGGCCGAGGTGCGTGGAGAGCAGACCCGAGAACTGCTTGGGCTCGGTGAACTGGCCCTTGGTACCGCAGTTGGGGCAGTTGACGTCCGCGAGGCCGTTCTCCGGCAGGCGGCCCTTCTTCGCCTCGTACGCCTCCTCCAGGTGGTCCGCGCGGAACCGCTTGTGGCAGGAGGTGCACTCGGTGAGCGGGTCGGAGAAGGTGGCGACGTGGCCGGAGGCGACCCAGACCTCGGGGGCCAGGATGACGGACGAGTCGATACCGACCACGTCCTCGCGCGACGTCACCATGTAGCGCCACCACTGACGCTTGATGTTCTCCTTGAGCTCGACACCCAGCGGTCCGTAGTCCCAGGCGGCACGCTGGCCGCCGTAGATCTCGCTGCACGGGAATACGAAGCCACGGCGCTTGCTCAGGCTGACGATGGTGTCGATCTTGTCGGCGGCCACGGTGCTCTCTTCATTACGACGACGGGCGACGAAGCGATGCGCCCCTGGAGGGAAGCGAACGCGCTTCAGAGCGAATGCTTCAGATTACCGGCGGGGCCTCCCCTCCAATCAAATCGGTTCGGAGAAGGAGACGGCGGGAGACTGCCGAGAGCCGGACAAAGGCCTTACCAAGGGCTTACCACCTGGCTTGTTGACAATCGTTTCCAGATAAGATGAAAATGACTGTCATGAACGCAGTACGACGACGACTCCGCCGACGGTTCCTGATACCCGCGGCGGCGACCGCGGCGGCCGCCCTCGGTCTCACCACTCTCACGGCGTGCGGCGGCGACAGCGCCGCCGCGGGCAACACCGACAAGTTCGACGTCGTCGCGTCGTTCTACCCGATGGCCTTCCTCGCCGAGCAGATCGGCGGGAAGTACGTGAACGTCACCAGTCTGACCGAGCCCGGCCAGGAACCGCACGACCTGGAGATCAGCGCCAAGCAGACCGCCGCGCTCCAGGAGTCGGACGCCGTGCTCTACCTCAAGGGCCTGCAGCCCTCCGTGGACGACGCGGTCGCCCAGTCCGAACTCAAGACGAAGATCGACGCCGCGACGCTGACCACCATGGAGCACCACGGCAACGAGGTCGGCGGCCACTCGGCCGAGCACGACGACCACGAGAACGAGGAGCTGGAGGGCAACGACCCCCACGTCTGGCTCGACCCCGTGAAGTACGCCGAGGTCGCCAAGGGTGTCGGCGCCGCCTTCGAGAAGGCCGACCCGGACCACGCGGACACCTACAAGACGAACACCGAGGCCCTGGTCGAGAAGCTGGGCGCGCTCAACGACCAGTTCGAGAACGGCCTGAAGGACACCAGGACCAAGACCTTCATCACCACCCACGCCGCCTTCGGCTACCTCGCCGAGCGCTACGGTCTCACCGAGGAGGCCATCTCCGGCCTCGACCCCGAGTCGGAGCCGAGTGCCGCCCGGGTCAAGGCACTTGAGAAGATGGCCAAGGCCGACGGTGTGACCACGGTGTTCTACGAGACACTCGTCAGCGACAAGACCGCGAAGACCATCGCCGCCGACGCCGATCTCAAGACCGACGTCCTCGACCCGATCGAGGGCATCACCGAGAAGTCGCGCGGCAAGGACTACTTCTCGGTCCAGGAAGCCAACCTCAAGGCGCTCCAGAGCGCCCTGGGAGCCACATGACCTTGTCGACGCCCTTGTCGATCATCCGGAGGCAGCAGGCATGAGCGAGCCCGTCATCTCGTTGCGCGGCGTCCGTGCCGAACTGGGCTCGCGCACCGTCCTGCGCGGCATCGACCTCACCGTGCACCGCGGTGAGGTCGTCGCGCTGCTCGGCGCCAACGGCTCCGGCAAGTCCACCGCCGTACGCACGGTGATCGGCCAAGTACCGCTCAGTGACGGCGAGATCGAGCTGTTCGGCACGGACCGGCGCCGCTTCCGCGACTGGCGGCGCCTCGGGTACGTGCCGCAGCGCACCACGGCGGCGGGCGGTGTCCCGGCGACGGTGACGGAGATCGTGGCCTCGGGCCGGCTCTCCCGCACCCGTCTCGGCATCCTCCGCAAGGCCGACCACGCGGCGATCCGGCACGCCCTGGAGATGGTCGGCATGGCGGACCGCGCCAAGGACTCGGTGAACGCCCTCTCCGGCGGCCAGCACCAGCGCGTCCTGATCGCCCGCGCGCTCGCCTCCGAACCCGAGCTGCTGATCATGGACGAGCCGATGGCGGGCGTCGACCTGGCCAGCCAGGAGGTGCTGGCCGCGACCCTGCGCGAGCAGGTGGCGAAGGGGACGACCGTGCTGCTGGTCCTGCATGAACTGGGCCCGCTGGAGCCGCTGATCGACCGGGCGGTGGTCCTCCGCGACGGCTGCGTCACCCACGACGGCCCGCCCCCGAAGGCGGTCGGCCAGCACGCCCTGCCCGGCCACGACCACGTCCACCCGCACGCGGCACCGGGCACCGAGCCCCTCCGCACGGGCCTGCTGAGCTGAGAAGGCGCCCCTGATGGAAATCCTCGACTACGCCTTCATGCAGCGGGCCCTGCTCGCCGCCGTCCTCGTCGGCATCACCGCCCCCGCGATCGGCATCTACCTCGTCCAGCGCCGCCAGGCCCTCATGGGCGACGGCATCGGCCATGTCGCGATGACGGGCGTCGGCCTCGGCTTCATGCTCTCCTGGTCGCCGGTGTGGATGGCGACGCTGGTGTCCGTGGTCGGCGCGGTGATCATGGAGCTGATCCGCTGGTACGGGAAGACCCGCGGCGACATCGCGCTCGCCATGCTCTTCTACGGCGGCATGGCCGGCGGTGTGATGCTCATCAACCTCGCGCCCGGCGGGACGAACGCCAACCTGATGTCCTTCCTCTTCGGCTCGCTGTCGACCGTGTCACAGGAGGACATCACCGCGATCTGCGTGCTCGCCGCGTTCGTGATCGTGATGACGCTGGCGCTGCGCCGGCAGCTGTTCGCGGTCAGCCAGGACGAGGAGTTCGCCCGGGTCACCGGGCTGCCGGTGCGGGCGCTGAACCTGCTGACGGCGGTCACGGCGGCGGTGACCGTGACGGTCGCCATGCGGGTCGTCGGGCTGCTGCTGGTGTCCGCGCTGATGGTGGTCCCGGTCGCCGCCGCGCAGCAGCTCACCCGCAGTTTCGCGGCGACCTTCGCGATCGCCGTGGCCCTCGGGGTCTCCGTGACGATCGGCGGCACGGTCACCTCGTACTACCAGGACGTGCCGCCCGGCGCGACGATCGTGCTGCTCGCGATCGCCGCGTTCATGGTGCTCACCGCGCTGGCGACACCGCTGGCCAGGAGGCGGGCGAAGGCCCTGGAGGCGGCGGCCGGCGACCCGGCGGAGTGTGTGATCCCGGGGGCCCGCGAGGCCGCCGGGGCGGGGGTCGCCAGGGACACGGTTCCGGCCGCCCGGGGTCCCGTGGAGGGGTCCGCGGGTTGACCGGCGGCCGACCCGGGTGCGCGGGGGCTGGCACAATGGCCCCCGCAAGACCGCTACGTGAGGAGGCAACGGTGACGACCGCCGGACCCGTACGAGGTCGTTCCACCCGTCAGCGGGCGGCCGTGGCCGCGGCACTCGACGAGGTCGACGAGTTCCGCAGCGCGCAGGAACTCCACGACATGCTCAAGCACAAGGGCGACTCGGTGGGGCTCACCACCGTCTACCGCACGCTCCAGTCCCTCGCCGACGCGGGCGAGGTCGATGTCCTGCGCACCTCCGACGGCGAGTCCGTGTACCGCCGCTGCTCGACCGGCGAGCACCACCACCACCTGGTCTGCCGGGTCTGCGGCAAGGCCGTGGAGGTCGAGGGCCCGGCGGTCGAGAAGTGGGCCGACGCGATCGCCGCGGAACACGGCTTCGTGAACGTCGCCCACACGGTGGAGATCTTCGGCACCTGCGTGGACTGCGCGGCGAAGACCTCCTAGGCCACCTGGGCCACCTGGGCCACCTGGGCCTTGCGGCCGAAGCAGCGCTCCAGCTCGTTCAGTTCGTAGAAGGAGCTGTTCTTCGACACCGGTCGGCAGCCGGTCTTGAAGGCGGTCTCCTTCTCGTTGTAGAGCATGCGGACGACGTAGGTGGAGCCCTTCTTGAAGACGTCCCACTGGATGTTCGCGCCCAGCGGTGCCACGTCCGCGCCACGCCAGGCGTTGTCGGCGTAGGTGTACGGCTGACCTGCGGTGACGCCCTTCGTGCTGCCGGGCAGGCCCATCAGCGCGGCGAGCGGGATGATCTCCTCGGCGTGGGTGAACCGCAGCTCCGCGCCCAGCTTGCTGGTGCCGTCCCGCTTGGCCTCGACCTGCTGGAAGAAGTCGTCGAGCAGGACACCGGCCATCTTGTAGGTGATGTCGCTGTCGGCGAAGCTCGGGCCCTTCTCGTAGAAGTCCTCGACATCGCCGAGGTAGCCGAACCAGGCGGCGTCGCGCTGCGCGATGTACCGGTTCATCCCCCAGCCCTTGCCGCCGGGGCTCTCCTCGCTCATCGCGGGGGCGATGGCGTAGAGGTTGTAGACCGCCTCGGCGGCGTCGACGGCGCTGCCGGTCGAGGCGAACTCACCGGCCTGGATCCGCTGCACGAAGGCCGGCTCGAAGATCTTCCTCAGGACGTCGCCGGCGGCACGGGCGGTGGCCGGCTGGTCCTTGATGCCGGTCAGCGTGTCCGCGAGGCGCTGGTCGTTCGCCAGCCAGTCCTGGTAGGCGGCGCCGCCCGAGGACTTGTGGAAGTACAGCAGGTCCTTGTCGGTGCGGGTCGGGCCGATGAGCGGCTTGACGGCCGGGGCGGCGTCGCCGAGGGCGCCGGCGAAGGTGGTGCCGCTGTCGACGGCCCGGCCCTGACCGGAGCTGACCACGTCGATCTTCTCGGAGCCCTGGGCGATCCGCTGGAACAGCCCCGGCAGCCGCTTCTCCAGCCGGGCGGCCGTGTCCCGCATCTCCTGCTTGCCGCGCCCGCTGAGGTTGCCGTAGCCGACCTTCGCCATGGCGACTTCGAGAGCGCGCACCTTGGGGCCGAACTCCCGTCCGCGCGAGGTCAGTTGGCCCTCGCTCTCGGCTTTGTCCCACAGGGCGAGGATCAGGTCGCCGTCCGAGCTGTCGGTGGCGGAGCGCGAGCCGTGCCGGGAGACGTTCTCCGTGAACACCGGGACGAAGCCCTTGGGCGCGCTCTGGTAGGTGTGGGCGTTCTGCCGCGGCGCGTACGTGGCCTTCGTGCCGTAGGAGAGGGTGGTGGCCGAGGTGTGTCCGGAGGCGGCCTGCGCGGACAGCGGGGCGAGCAGCAGGGCGCCGAGTCCGAGGGCCACGGCGGGGGTGGTGCGTCTCATGGTGGGACCGTTCCGTCATGGATGTGCGGGGAGTTCATGGAGCTCATGGAGCTCATGGAGCTCATGGAGCTCATGGATCTCTCCCATGCTTCGCGGACGACATGAACGCGCCATGGCTGAAACGTATGGTCCGCCCCAAGCGCCGCACAGGCCCACACCAAGCGGTGCGGCGTGCCCTACACCCGGGCCAGGCCCTGCCGGGCGAGGACACCGCGGACCCGGTCGGCGTCGGCGGGGGTCCGCAGGCCGCGTTTGGGCAGCACGATGGCGTGGGGCGCCTGACCGCCGCCCAGCAGGACGAAGGTGTGCTCGGTCTCCGCGTACCGGGCCATCTGGGACCAGGTGACCCGGCGCTCGGCCCCCTGGTCGTGCTCGACGACCACACCCCACAGGTCCAGCACCGTGCGGTGCACTCCTCGGGCCGCCGCCCGCCGATGGAGGAGACGGCCCTGGAGGCGGGGCAGGCAAAGCCCGGCGGACGCCAGCACCAGCATCACCAGGACCTGGGCGTCAGGCGTACCGCCGGACATCAGCGCCGTCACCACGACGAACAGACTCGCCCCGAGGGCGAACCACAGGAGCCACCACCCCCACCGGCCGACGGACGAGACCCGGGCGACCGCCCGCATGGCCTCGCGGTGGTCGTCGGCGGTCATCCGGTACTCCAGCTCGACGCTCTCCCCGCCCGTGTCCGCCAACCGTCAGCCCTCCGTCCGGCCCTTCATCGCGGCCTCCATCGCGAGCAGCTCCTCGTTCGGGACGGCGCCGCCGAAGCGGCGGTCGCGGGAGGCGAACTCCACGCAGGCCCGCCACAGGTCGCGGCGGTCGAAGTCCGGCCAGAGCACGTCCTGGAAGACCATCTCGGCGTAGGCGCTCTGCCAGAGCAGGTAGTTGGAGGTGCGCTGCTCGCCGCTGGGGCGCAGGAAGAGGTCGACGTCCGGCATGTCCGGGTAGTAGAGGTACTTCGCGAAGGTCTTCTCGGTGACCTTGGAGGGGTCGAGGCGGCCCGCGCGGATGTCCTCGGCGAGGGCCTGGGCGGCGTCGGCGATCTCGGCGCGGCCGCCGTAGTTCATGCAGAAGTACAGGGTGAGCAGGTCGTTGTCCTTGGTCTGCTCCTGGGCGACCTGGAGTTCCTTGGCGACCGACTTCCACAGCTTGGGCATCCGGCCCACCCAGCGGACCCGGATGCCCAGTTCGTCGAGCTGGTCGCGGGTCTTGCGGATGAAGTCGCGGTTGAAGTTCATCAGGAAGCGGACCTCGTCGGGCGAGCGCTTCCAGTTCTCGGTGGAGAAGGCGTAGAGGGAGATGTTGCGGACGCCGATCTCGATCGAGCCCTGGAGGACGTCGAGCACCCGCTCGGCGCCGACCTTGTGGCCCTCGGTGCGCGGCAGCCCGCGCTCCTTGGCCCAGCGGCCGTTGCCGTCCATGACGATCGCCACATGCCTGGGGACCAGCTCGCCGGGGAGCTTGGGCGCGCGGGCGCCGGACGGGTGCGGTGTCGGTGCCTCGTACTCGCGGCGCTGACGCCCCAGGAACCCGCGTACCACCATGTGCTTCTCGTCTCCTCTATACCGCTTGTACCGCTTGTACCACTGACGGCTTGTACCGCTGACGACTTGTACCGCTTACGACTTTTCCACGTACCGGAGGGAGCGCAGGCCGCGCTCCAGATGCCAGTGCAGATAGGCGGACACCAGCCCGCTGCCCTCCCGCACGTGCCGCGGCTCGCTCGCGTCCGCGGTCTCCCAGTCTCCCGTAAGAAGCGCGGCGAGCAGAGCCAGCGTCTGCGGCGAGGGTACGACGCTGCCGGGCACCCGGCAGTCCACGCAGACGGAGCCTCCGGCGGCGACGGAGAAGAAGCGGTTCGGGCCGGGCATCCCACACTTGGCGCAGTCGCTGAAGGTGGGGGCGTAGCCGTTGACGGCGAGCGAGCGCAGCAGGAAGGCGTCGAGGACGAGGTGCGGGGCGTGTTCGCCGCGGGCGAGGGTGCGCAGCCCGCCGACGAGCAGCAGATACTGCTGCACGGCGGGCTCGCCCTCGTGGTCCGTGAACCGCTCGGCCGTCTCCAGCATGGCCGTCCCGGCGGTGTAGCGGGCGTAGTCGCTGACGATGCCGCCGCCGTACGGGGCGATGGTCTCGCTCTGGGTGCACAGGGGCAGCCCGCGGCCGATCAGCTCGCTGCCCCGGGCGAAGAACTGCACGTCCACATGCGAGAAGGGTTCGAGCCGCGCCCCGAACTTCGACTTCGTCCGCCGCACCCCCCGGGCCACCGCCCGCACCCGCCCATGTCCACGAGTGAGCAGCGTGATGATCCGGTCCGCTTCACCCAGCTTCTGGGTGCGCAGGACGACGCCGTCGTCGCGGAACAGGCTCATGCCGCCCATTCTCGCCTACGGGCGCCCCTGGGCGGGACCTCGGCCCGAACCGCCCCATGGCGGGGCCTCGGGTCGTGGGCGCCCCTTCAAGGGACCTCGCCCCGGCTGCGGGCGTTCTCGTACGCGGTCGCGGCGCGGAGTCGTTCTATGGTCGTGGCGGCCCGGACGGCCTCGGGGGCGCAGTCCCACTCCCGTCCTCCGCCGACCGGCCGCAGCTGGACGTACGGTCCCTCGTGGCCCATGACCCGGCCGACCTTGCCGGTGCGGGTGTCGACGGCGTAGGTGCCGATCGCCGGCTTCTTCCCGTTACCGTTCACCGCAGGGCCGCCGCCGAATTACCCGGTACCGGCAGAACAATTCCCGCCTTCCCGGTTGTCCGCCGCAATTCCTCCACCGATTCCTCCGCCTCTTCGACGCGCCCGCCGAGTGTCGTCCCCCGGGCCCTTCTCCCACTGCCTTCACGGTGCTCCCCTGCGTCACCGAATTTCACTCTTCGCATCCCATCGGTGACCTGCTGTGTCTAAACTCGGCGGGAGTCTGTCCCTTACAACTTCGGGACGGCACAAAAGCGTTGGGCCGCACCCCATGGATCCGGCGGGCCCGGTATACACATCCCGTGAATTCGTCCTCGCACCCGTCCGATCCGCTGACCGCCGTCACCGACCCGCCGCTGCGCCCCCTGCCGGAGCGGGCCGTCGCGCTGCTGCGCGGCCTCGGTGCCCCGCCCCGGCTCGCGGCGCATCTGCGGCTCGTGCACGACGTGGCGTACGAGCTGGCCGACTGGACGGAGCGGCACCACCCGGAGCTGCCGTTCGACCGCGCGGGTGTGCTCTTCGGCGCGGCCACGCACGACATCGGGAAGATCACACACCTCGGGGAGCTGTCGGGCCCCGGTTCCGCGCACGAGGAGGCCGGGCGCCGGCTGCTGCTGGAGCACGGGGTCGAGCCGGAGTGGGCTAGGTTCGCGGGGACGCACGCGGCGTGGGCGGAGCCCGGGGCCGGGGTCGAGGATCTGCTGGTGGCGCTGGCGGACAAGGTGTGGAAGAACAAACGGGTCCGGGAGCTGGAGGATCTCGTCGTCGGGCGGCTGGTCGCGGTGAGCGGCAGGCCCGCCTGGGAGGAGTTCCTCTCGCTCGACGACCAGTTGGAGCGGCTCGGCGCCGACGCGGACCGGCGGCTGGCCTTCCAGGCGGCCTACCCCGTCCACCCGTAGCCCCGGCGGCCGGCGGTTCGCGGACCTCTGGGCTCCCTCACAGCATCGTCACAGTTGGTCCTCACCTACGTGGGGAATCTCCGCGTCGTCCACCTAAGATTCCCTTCGGTTCCCCCGTTTTCCGACAACTCACTGGCGCATCACGCGTCCTGGGAAACCACTCGGCGTGCATGAGCGTCGAACGTTGCGTGAGCAACCGCTGTCCCGGCGGTCCGACGGCACGGAAGATGGGGACCCGTGGAGCTGGAATTCCGACTGCTCGGCCCGGTCGAGGCGTGGCACGGTGACAGACCCCTGCGGCTGGGCGGCCCGAAACCACGCGCACTGCTGGCCGTGCTGCTGCTCCGGGCCGGACAGGTGGTGCCCGCGGACGCGCTGGTGGACGTGATCTGGGGGGACGAGCCGCCGGACACCGCGCGGGCCCTGGTGCAGACGTATGTGTCGGCGCTGCGGCGGGCCCTGCCCCCCGAGGCGGCGGAGGCGATCGAGACCCGCCCCCCGGGCTATGTGCTGCGGCCCGGCGTGGGCCGGGTCGACCTGGCGGAGTTCGAGGCGCGTACGGCCGACGCCCGGCGGGCCTCCGCCGACGGCGACCACGCGGAGGCCGCCCGGCTGCTGCGGGAGTCCCTGGAGCTGTGGCACGGGCCCGCGCTCGGCGGCGTCGGGGACGCGCTGCGGGGTGAGGCGGGCCGGCTGGAGGAGGCCCGGCAGGCAGCCCTGGAGGAACGTATCGCCGCGGAGCTGGAGGCCGGCGGGCACGAGGCGGAGCTGGTCACCGAGCTGACCGCGCTGGTCGAGGACCATCCGGCGCGGGAGCGGCCCCGTGGTCAGCTGATGCTGGCGCTGTACCGGCTGGGCCGGCAGGCCGACGCGCTGGCCGTGCACGCGGAGGGCCGGGCCGTGCTCGCCGAGGAGCTGGGGCTCGATCCGGGCCCGGAGCTGACCCGGCTGTACGAGGCCATCCTGCGCGCCGACCCGGCGCTGCTCGCCCCCGCGGCCACGACCGCCGCCGCGCCCCGGCGGCCGGCGGCCGTGCCCCGGCCGGTGTCCCTGCTCCCGCCCGCCATCGGCGACTTCACCGGCCGCGAGGAGGAACTCGCGACGGTCGTCGCGGGGCTCACCGGCGCCCGGGAGGCGATGCCGGTGGTCGTGGTCTCGGGGGCCGCCGGGGTGGGCAAGTCCGCGCTCGCCGTGCAGGCCGCGCACCGGGTCGCCGAGGACTATCCCGACGGGCAGCTCTACGCCGAACTGCACGGCTTCAGCGAGCCCGTACCGCCCGCCGAGGTGCTGGGCCGGCTGCTGCGGGCGCTCGGCGCGGACCCGCCGGAGGACACGGCCGAGCGCGGCGACCTGTTCCGCAGCCTGGTCGCCGGGCGGCGGATCCTGCTGGTCCTGGACGACGCGAACGGCGAGGCCCAGGTACGGCCGCTGCTGCCGGGCAGCGCCACCTGCGGGGTCCTGGTGACCTCCCGGGCCCGGCTCGGCGGGCTCGTCGGGGCCCGGCGCACCGACCTGGACGTCCTGGACGACGCCCGCGGCCTGGAACTGCTCACCCGGGTCACCGGCCCCGACCGCACCCCGGACGACCCCCGGGAACAGGCCGCCGCCCGCCGCATCGTCGAGCTGTGCGGCGGGCTGCCCCTGGCCCTGCGGATCGCGGGCGCCCGCCTCGCCACCCGCCGCCACTGGACGCCCAGCATCCTCGCCGAGCGCCTCGCCGACGAACACCGCCGCCTCGACGAGCTGTCCGTGGGCGACCTGGAGGTCCGGGCCGGCCTCGGCCTCAGCTACCAGGCCCTCGACGGCTGCGCCCGCCGCGTCCTGCGCCGTATCGCCGGCCTCGGCTCGGCCGACGTCGCCCTGTGGACCGTCGCCGCGCTCTCCGGCACCTCCGAGGACGAGGCCGAGGAAATCCTCGAACGCCTCCTCGACGCCCAGCTCATCACCTGCCCCGGCACCGACCAGGTCGGCCAGCCCCGCTACCGCCTGCACGACCTGGTCCGCGTCTACGCCGGCGAACGCGCCGAGACCGAGGACCCGGTGGACGACCGCACGGCGGCGATCGGCAGGGCACTCTCGGCCGGCCTGTGGCTGATGGACCGGGTGACGGAGAAATCCCCATCGGGCGCGGTCACTTTGAGACAGGGGTTCGCCCCCAAGGGGCGCGGGGAACTGCGCGAGAAGCCCCACCGGACCGAAAGCCGCGAACCGACCGAACAACCCTCCCCCGTAGGCGCACAGACAACCCGCCGAGCCCTGGCAGACCCCTTCGCCTGGTTCGACGCGGAAGCGGACACCCTCACCAACGCGGTCGAGCGGGCGGCAGCCATGGGCCTGCACACCCTCGCCTGCGAAGCCGCGGCCGCACTCTGCTCCTCCTCCTTCGCCATCAAGAACCGCTTCGACGCCTGGTGGCGCAGCCACGACGCCGCCCTCGCCGCCGCCCGCCGCGCGGAGGACCGCTCGGGCGAGGCCCTGCTGATCATCGGCCTCGGCCAGCTCCGCTACGAACAGGACCGCATCGCCGAGTCCCAGGAGTACTTCCGCACGGCGGAACGCGTCTGCACCGAACTCGGCGACGTACGCGGCCGTTCCGCCGCCCTCGCCGGCCTAGGCAGCGCCTGCCGCGAAGTCGGTGAACTCCGCGACGCGGAACGCGCGTTGACCGACGCCGCCGACGGCTTCCGCCGGATCGGCGACGACACCGGCGTCGGCGTCGCCTGCCGGTACGGCGGTTCCGTACGCCTCGAACTCGGCGACCAGGAGGGCGCGTTCCCGCTGCTCGACGAGTCGCTGCGGGCCTACCGGCGGCTCGGCAGTCGGCGCGGCGAGGCGCTGGCGCTGCGCACGCTCAGCCTGGTGCACCGCTCGCTCGGCGCGTACGAGGAGGCCGCGCGGGTGGCCGAACAGGCGCTGGAGATCCTGCGCGCCCTCGGCGACCCGCACATGGCGGCGTACGCACTGCGGGCCCGTGCCAAGGCCCGGATGCGGCTGGGGCACACCCGGGAGGCGGAGGCGGAGCTGCACGAGATCCTGGAGGTCTGCCGGGTCCACGAGGACCGCTTCGGCGAGGCACTGACCCTGCGCACGCTCGGCGAGTGCGCGCTCGCCGAGGGGCGACTGCCGGACGCGGAGGGCCTGTTGACCGCCTCCGCCGCGCTCTGGGAGGTGCTCGCGCTGCCCCTCCCCCGGGCCCGCGCCCTGCGCAACCTCTCCGTCGTCCGGGCGGCGCTCGGCGACCGGGCCGGCGCCGAGACGCTGCGGGCCGAGGCGATGGCGGTGTTCGACGCCTGCGAGGCCCGCGAGCGGGACGAGCCGTGGCCGTGGGTGTGACCCTCTCGGCGCGGGCGGCGTAGGCGCGTTCCGGCCCCTCGGGCAGGCCGAAACCCGCTTGCGGCGGACTTGCAGAGAACTTCCAGCGGAGTGCGCCATTCTCGTTGTTCTCGGGGGAACAACGGATCGGCCGGGCGACCACCGCCCGGCCGGTCGGCCCACCGGAGCGCACAGGGGACGGACCGGTGGGAACGTGACAACAGTGGAATCGCACGCGCAGGACGGGCTCGGGGGACGCCCGGAGCCCGGCCACGAACCACCACTCAAGGGGGGAAGCCCCCGGGGAGGGACATCAGGGGATCAGGTCCCTCCCCGGGGTGCTGCCGCACCCCCCGCCGCATCGCCCCTCCCGCCCGGTGGAAGACGACGCATGCCTTCGATCATCCTGATGAGCGACCCCGAGGTCGCCGGTGTCCCGGTCCAGGAGTGCGGTGAGCCCCTCGTCGATCTGAGGGATCTGCCCTTCGTCGTGGTCGACTCCCGCCAGGCCGACCCCGAGGGTTCGTACGCGCATCTGCGCGAGGGCGTCGCCTGGCGTCTCGCCCGCGCCGCCCGGCTGCTGCCCGACGGGCTGCGGCTGCTGGTCACCGAGGGGTACCGGCCGCTGACCCTGCAGATCGAGTACTTCCAGCGGTACGCCGCCGAACTGCGCGAGGCCAACCCGGACTGGTCCGAGGAGTACCTCCACGTCCAGACCAGCCGTTCCCTGTCGCCGCCGGAGATCGGCCCGCATGTCGCCGGCGCCGCAGTCGACCTCACCCTGTGCACGGCCGCCGGGGAGGAACTCGACATGGGCACACGGCTCGACGCCAGCCCCGAGGAGAGCGACGACGCCTGCTACACCGACGCGCCGAACATCTCCGAGGCCGCCCGCCGCAACCGCCGCACGCTGAGCGCGGCGCTCACCACGGCCGGGCTGGTCAACTACCCCACCGAGTGGTGGCACTGGTCGTACGGGGACCGGTACTGGGCCCTGATGACGGGCGCGCCCCACGCGCTGTACGGGCCCGCGACCACCGGCCCCTGACCCACCACCGGACGCCCGGGGTGCCGTCCTCTTCCCCCGCCGTCCCTGCCCGTCCCATCCCCGAGGGCTGCACCCCGTCCTCCGTGCCGCCTCGGCGGCAACCCCGTAGCGGGGGTCAAGGGCAGCACCCTGCGGATGGGACGGGCAGGGGCGGCGGGGTCGGCCCCGGCTTTCCGGGTGCCCGGCACCCGCTCCCGTCCGTCAGGCCTCGAACCGGCGTACGTAGCGCCGCTGCCACGGCGTCTCCACCGCGTGCCGGTCGTAGTGCCGGCGGACGTACGCCACGGCCTCCTCGGCGGGTACGCCGTCCAGCACGGCCAGGCAGGCCAGGGCGGTGCCGGTGCGGCCTCGGCCGCCGCCGCAGGCGAGTTCGACGCGGCCTGTGGCCGCCCGGTGCCAGGCGTCGCGCAGCATCTCGGCGGCCTCCGCCCGGTCGCCGGGCAGCCGGAAGTCGGGCCAGCGCAACCAGCGGGCGGCCCAGGGCACTTCGGGCGGCTGCTTGCCGAGGCAGTACACGGCGTAGGTGGGGACCTTCCCCTCCGGGAGCGGGTGGCGGAGCCCACGGCCGCGCACCAGCCGCCCGGAGGGCAGCCGCAGCACACCGGGGTCCGCCGGGTCCCAGGGCTCCCTGCCCGTCTCTTCCCTGGCCGTCTCTTCCATGCCGGTCCCCTCCGCGCCCGTCTCTTCCATGCCCGTCCCCTCCACGCTCGTCTCCTCCACGCCCGTCTCCCCCATGGGGCCTAGCCGACCCCGCGCGACGCCTGCGCCGCTCTCGTCTCGATGCCCCGGAAGTGGTCGGCCATCGCCCGTTGCGCGCCCTCGACGTCGTGGGCGCGCAGGGCGGCGACGATGTCGCGGTGGCGGCGGATGGTCAGCTCGGGGGTGGGGTCGTCGGTCCAGCCACGGGCGCCGGCGACGCGCAGGAAGACGGTCCAGAAGGCGCCGAGGAGCTGGGGGACGAGGGTGTTGCCGAGGGAGGCGTAGAGGAGTTCATGGAAGTCGCGGTCGAGTTCGGCAACGGGCTCACCCGCCTTCTGGGCCGCCTCCATCCGGTCGACGACGGCCGCGAGACCGTCCAGTTCCTCGTCCGTGAGGGTGGCCGCGACCCGTCGTACGAGGCCGTCCTCCAGGACCTCGCGGATCTGCAGGATCTCGGCGAGCGCGGCGGTGTCGCCGTCGGGCCGGGCGAGGGCGCGGAAGGTGAGGCCGTCGACGAGGGGGGTGAGGGAAGCCTCGCCGACATAGGTGCCGTAGCCGTGCCGGATGTCGACTATGTCGAGGGCCTGGAGGGCCTTGAGGGCCTCACGGACGGAGTTGCGGCTGACGCCGAGGTCCTCCATCAGCTCGGTCTCGGTGGGCAGGGGCGCGCCCGCCTGGAGCTTGCGGTCGAGGATGAGCTGCATGACCTCGTGCTGGATCTGGCTGCTCACCCGCCGCTCGGGCCGGCGCCGGCTCCCGCTCTCCTGAGACATGCGCCGCATCGTACGCTCGCCGGACATCCGACGTCCCACCTCCGGACGGTAACCGCGTGAACTGGCCAGGGGAACGTCAGGTTAACTCCCTGTGGCGAGACCGGGAAATTCTTTCCTAACGGGCCCTCAACTGTCCTTCTTTCATACCGGACTTCGCGCCGACAATGATCCGCCATTGGTCGCACCTTTGGCAGGTACGCCATTCGTGTGCGATCACTTGACCGCCCTCAACGGTGCTTTTAAGGTCACGCTGCCCCTACAGGACGTAGGACGTCGTATCTCCCCTCCCTGGAGGAACCGTGCGCGACGTGATCCGTGACGCCCCGGCGCCGACCCGCCGGTCACTCCTGAAGTACTCCGGCGCGCTGGGCGCGGCCGCCGCCGTCTCCTCGTCGCTGGCCGCCTGCTCGGCCGGACCGGAGTCCACCAACGACACCGGCGGTGGCGGGACCGGGAAGAACAGCACCCTGACCGCCGTCATCGGCTACGGCAACGACGGCAGCTGGGACCCGACCCAGACGGCGTCCGCCTTCTGCATGGCCGCGAACAACCACATCTACGAGGGCCTCCTCGACACGGACCCCATCTCCCGCGAGCCCTACGCGGCGCTCGCGACGGCCGTGCCGGGCGACACCTCCGGCACCTCGTGGAAGTTCGAACTGCGGCCCGGCGCTACCTTCCACGACGGCAAGCCGGTCACCGCCGACGACGTCGTCTTCGTCTACGAGCGCATCCTCGACCCCGGCATCCAGACCCTCGCCAAGGGCTTCTTCGCGAGCTGGCTGAAGGAGGTCCGGAAGATCGACGCGCGCAACGTCGAGCTGGTGCTCAAGTTCCCGTTCCCGGACGGCATGTCCCGGCTGACGCTGGCGAAGATCATGCCGAAGCACGTCTTCTCGCAGCCGGGGGCCTGGGAGGACGCCATCAAGGGCAAGGCGATCGGTTCGGGGCCGTACCGGCAGACCGCGCACCACCCGAAGTCCAACACCACCTTCGAGGCGTACGCCGACTACAACGGGCCCCGCCCGGCCGCGTTCAAGAAGATGAACTGGCTGACCATCGTGGACGCGGCCCCGCGCGTCGCGAAGATCTCCGGTGCGAGTGCCGGCGCGCAGATCGCCGACAACATCCCGTACGCCAATATCGGACAGCTGGAGAACGGCGGAATGTCCGTCCAGGGCGGCTCCGGGATGAACAACCTTTTCCTGATGTTCAACACCGCACGCAAACCCTTCGACGACGTCCGGGTCCGGCAGGCGCTGCATAGCGCGATCGACCGGGACAAGATGATCGAGGTGGCTCTGAAAGGGCACGGAAAACCGGCGAGTTCCTTTCTGAACGAGCAGAATCCGAGCTATCGGCCGGCGAAGAGCGTGTACGCGTACGACCCCGACAAGGCGAAGGAACTGCTGGCGGACGCCGGGGTGAAGGGGCTGAGGATCGAGATCCTGGCGGTGAACGTCAGCTGGATCGTGGACTGTCTGCCGACGATCAAGGCGTCCTGGGACGCGATCGGGGTCGAGACGACCCTCTCTCCGCAGGAGACCACGGCCGTGTTCACGAAGATGGACCAGAAGCAGGACTACCAGGTGGTCGCCGCCGCCTCGAATCCCAACCAGTTCGGCCTCGACGCCGATCTGATCATGCATTACAACTACGGGCCGCAGAACCTGTGGATGCAGTACGCCCGATGGGCGGACAACTCGGTGGCCAAGGGGCTGTTCCGGGACATGGACCTGGCCACCCGCGAACCGGACGCCGACAAGAAGAAGACGATGGTCCAGGACTACATCGACATCGTCGCCGAACAGGCCGTGCTCTATCCGGTGGTGCACAACGAGCTGATGACGGCGTGGAATCCGAAGCGGCTGTCGGGGATAAGGGCACAGCCGTATCCGGGGATCAATCTGCTCCAGGCCAAGTGGGTCTAGCGTGGTCGCTGTCCTGCGCATTCTGATCCGGCGGGTCGCCCTGCTCGTTCCGCTGCTGCTCGGAATCGTGCTGTTCGTGTTCGTCGTCATGCGGTTCTCGGACGTCGACCCGGCATCCGCGTTCTTCCAGGGCGCCAATCCGACACCGCAGCAACTGCACGACTTCCGGGAGGAGAACGGCCTGCTGGATCCGCTGCCCGTCCGCTACGCCGGCTTCATCGGCGATCTGCTGCACGGGGACATGGGGATCAGCGCGCTCACCCGGGCGCCCGTCGTCGACCAGGTGATGACCGCGCTGCCGCTCACCCTCCAGCTGACCTTCCTGGGGCTGGGCATCGCGGTCGTGCTGGCGCTGCTCGGCGGGATCACCGCGGCGATCTACCGGGACCGGCTGCCGGACCAGATCATCCGGGTGGTGTC
This sequence comes from Streptomyces sp. NPDC107538, assembly GCF_055657445.1. Lineage (NCBI taxonomy): Bacteria > Bacillati > Actinomycetota > Actinomycetes > Kitasatosporales > Streptomycetaceae > Streptomyces > Streptomyces sp. NPDC107538. The sequence goes on from NZ_JBVKAY010000004.1 coordinate 470,666, forward strand.
GCTGACCGGGGTCGCGGCGCCCGGGTTCTGGCTGGCGCTGCTGATGATCCAGTACCTGGCGGTGGACCTGGGCTGGTTCCCGACCGGCGGCTACGTCAACCCGGCGGACTCCTTCACCGGCTGGCTGAAGACGATGACGCTGCCGGCGTTCGCGCTCTCCCTGCCGGTGGCCGCGCAGCTCACCCGGATCGTACGGACCGCGATGGTGGAGGAGCTGGACAAAGACTACGTCCGCACGGCGATCGGGAGCGGGCTGCCACCGAGGGTGGTCGTCGGCCGGAACGTCCTGCGGAACGCGCTGATCAACCCGCTGACCGTGCTGGGGCTGCGGGTCGGCTATCTGCTCGGCGGCGCGGTCGTCATCGAGACGATCTTCTCGCTGCCCGGGATGGGGAAGCTGATGATCGACGCCGTGAAGAACGGGGATCCGGCGGTCGTCCAGGGCGTCGTCCTCACCACGGCGGCGGGCTTCGTGGTCGTGAACCTCGTCATCGACGTCCTGTATCTGCTGGTGAACCCACGGCTGAGGGAAGCGAGTTGACGAAGACGTTGGCGAAGACGTTGACGAGGACGTCGACGAAGGCATCGGCGAAGGCGGAGGGATCCCGATGTTCGGCCTGATGGTCACCACGCGCAAGCGCCTGACCGAGGCCCTGTCACGGCCCGGTGTCCGGCTGCGCTCCTGGCGCCGGCTGCCGCCGCTGTCCCGGATCGCGGTCTGCTTCCTCGCGGTCGTGGTCCTCACCGCCCTGCTCGCGCCCTGGCTCGCCCCGGACGACCCGCTGGACCAGCAGACCCTGGTCGGCGGCACCGGCGCGCCCTCCGCCGAGCACTGGATGGGGCAGGACAGCCTCGGCCGGGACATCCTGAGCCGGCTGATGTACGGGGCGCGCTGGTCGCTGGCGATCGGGCTCGGCGCGACCGCACTGGCCCTGGTCGTGGGCGCGCTGATCGGGGCCGTGGCGGCGACCTCCCGCAAGGCGGTCGACGAGACGCTGATGCGCTGTCTGGACGTCGTCATGGCGTTCCCCGGCATCGCGCTGGCCGCCGTCCTGGTGGCCGTCTTCGGCGGGGGGATCACCGTCCTGATCTGCGCCATCGCGTTCCTGTTCACCCCGCCGGTGGCCCGGGTCGTCCGGGCCAACGTCCTCGACCAGTACGGCGAGGACTATGTAACCGCCGAGCGCGTGCTGGGGGCCCGTACGCCGCACATCGTGCTCCGGCACGTGGCGGTCAACTGCGCCGCCCCGGTGCTGGTGTTCTGCACGGTCCAGGTCGCCGAGGCCATCGTCTTCGAGGCGTCGCTGTCCTTCATCGGCGCGGGTGTACGGCCGCCGGACCCGTCCTGGGGCAGTGTCATCGCCGACGGCAAGAACATGGTGCTGACCGGCGGCTGGTGGGCGACCGTCTTCCCCGGGCTGCTGATGCTGGTCACGGTCCTCTCCCTGAACATCCTCTCCGAGGGCGTCTCCGACGCGTGGGCCGCGCCGGCCGCGCGGGAGACGGAACCGGGGGCGTCGCGGGAGACGGAGGACCCGCTGGAGGCCCCCGAGCCGGGCGGCGGCTCCGGGGCGGGCCTCGGGGCCGTCGAGCTGCCCGGTCTGACCGAGGCGGCGGCGCGGCTGCGGACCCGGGCCCGCCCGTTGCCGTCCGGGCGGCCGGTGCTGTCCGTCGAGGAGCTGACCGTCGGCTTCGCGGAGCGCCACCGGGGCGTGGACATCGTCGACGGCATCAGCTTCGAGGTCCGGCCCGGTGAGGTGCTGGGTCTGGTGGGCGAGTCGGGCTGCGGCAAGTCGCTGACCGCGCTGACGGTGATGGGCCTGGAGCCGAAGGGCGCCCGGGTGCGCGGCCGGGTCCGGTTCGACGAGCGGCAGTTGGTGGGCGAGCCGATGCGGGTACGGCGCCGGCTGCTCGGCCACGAGATGGCGATGATCTACCAGGACGCCCTGTCCTCCCTGAACCCGGCGATGACGATCCGCGCCCAGCTGAAGCAGGTCGTGCGCCGGGGCGGCAGCCGCCCCGCGCCCGAACTGCTGCGCCTGGTCGGCCTGGACCCCGACCGCACCCTGCGCAGCTATCCGCACGAACTCTCCGGCGGCCAGCGGCAGCGCGTCCTCATCGCGATGGCCCTGTCCCGCGACCCTCGGCTGATCGTGGCCGACGAGCCGACGACCGCGCTCGACGTGACCGTGCAGGCGCAGATCATCGAACTGCTGCTGCGGCTGCGGGAGGAGCTGGGCTTCGCGCTGATCCTCGTCTCGCACGATCTGGCGCTGGTCGCGGACGTCACCGACCGGGTGGTGGTGATGTACGGCGGGCAGATCGTCGAGACGGGTGTCACGGCGGACCTGGTGGAACTCCCCGCCCACCCCTACACCCGCGGACTGCTCGGCAGTGTCCTGTCGCTGGAGTCGGCGGCCGAGCGGATGACCCAGATCAGGGGCGTCGTCCCCTCCCCCGCCGACTTCCCGGCGGGCTGCCGCTTCGCCGGCCGCTGCCCCCGGGCGAGCGAGGTCTGCCGTACGACGGCCCCGGCCCTGCTGGGCACCCGTACGCACACGGCGGCCTGCCACCACCCGGCGGTGGACCTCATGGAGAGCACGGAGGTGAACCGGTGAGCGCGCTCGTGGAGGTCTCCGGCGCCCATGTCGTCCACCGGGCGCGCAGCGGCGGGGTGTTCACCCGGGACCGGGTGTACGCGCTGACCGGTGCCGATCTGGTGATCGCGCCCGGTGAGACGGTGGGTGTGGTGGGCGAGTCGGGGTGCGGCAAGTCGACGCTGGCGAAGCTGCTGGTGGGGGTGGACCGGCCGACGGCCGGGACGGTCTCCTTCCGGGGGCGGGACCTGTGGTCCATGTCGCCCGCCGAGCGCCGGACGGCCGTCGGCGGCGGCACGGGCATGATCTTCCAGGACCCGTCGACGGCCCTGAACCGCCGGCTGACCGTCCGCCGGATCCTGCGCGACCCGCTCGATGTGCACCGGCGCGGCACCCCGGCCGAACGGGAGGACCGGGTAAGGGAGTTGATGGCCCTGGTCGGTCTGCCCCCGGCGCTCGCGGACGGGCTGCCCGGCCAACTCTCCGGCGGTCAGCGGCAACGCGTGGCGATCGCGCGGGCGTTGGCGCTGGACCCCGAGCTGGTGGTGGCGGACGAGCCGACGAGCGCGCTGGACGTCTCGGTCCGCGCCCAGATCCTCAACCTCCTGCTGGACCTCAAGGAACGCCTCGGCCTCGCGCTGGTGTTCGTCTCGCACGACATCCAGACGGTACGGCGGATGAGCGACCGGGTGATCACCATGTATCTGGGCCGGATCGTGGAGGAGACCCCGGCGACCCTGGTCACCGACCGCGCCCGGCACCCGTACACCCGCGCGCTGTTCTCGGCGACGCCCGGTCTGCTGGACCCGATCGACCCGATCCCGCTGGTGGGCCCCGTCCCCTCGGCGACCCGGCCGCCGAGCGGCTGTCCGTTCCGTACCCGCTGTTGGAAGGCCGACGACGACTGCGCGGAGATCATGCCGGAGTTCACGGCCGCGTCGGCCGCCGGACACCGTTTCCGCTGCCACCATCCTGTGCAGGAGACGGAGTCGACGCGTGACCTGGTCGCCCAGGCGGTGAGCGGGCCCGCGCCCGACGCCGCCGTACGAGGTAGCCAGCACATCTAGCACGAGGGAGCCGTCATGACCGTCCCCGTCCCCGCCCCGCTGACCGGTGTCGTCCCGCCCGTCTGCACGCCCCTGACACCGGACCGCGAGGTGGACGTCGCCTCGCTGGTCCGGCTGGTCGACCATCTCGTGGCGGGCGGTGTGGACGGGTTGTTCGTGCTCGGCTCGACGTCGGAGGCGGCGTATCTGACGGACGCGCAGCGGCGGCGGGTCGTGGAGACGGTCGTCGGGCACGTCGGCGGCCAACTCCCAGTGCTCGCCGGGGTGATCGACATGACCACCCCCCGGGTCCTGGACCACGTCCGCGCGGTGACGGCCGCCGGCGCCGCGGCCGTCGTGGCCACCGCCCCCTTCTACGCCCGCACCCATCCGGCGGAGATCGCCCGCCACTACCGGCTGCTCGCCGCCGCCTCCCCCGTCCCCGTCTTCGCCTACGACATCCCGGTCTCCGTCCACTCCAAGCTGCCCGCCGACCTGGTCCTGGAGCTGGCGGCGGAGGGGGCCGTCGCGGGGCTGAAGGACTCCAGCGGGGACCTGGCCGCCTTCCGTACGGTCCTCACGGGCGCCCGCGCCGACTCCGCCCTCACCGGCTTCACCGTCCTCACCGGCTCCGAACTCGTCGTCGACTCCGCGATGGCCCTGGGCGCGGACGGCGCGGTGCCGGGGCTGGCGAACGTCGACCCCGTCGGCTACGTCCGTCTCGACCGCCTCTGCCGTGCCGGCGACTGGGACCGCGCCCGCGCCGAACAGGACCGCCTGTGCGCCCTGTTCGCCCTCGTCGGCGTCGGCGACCCCACCCGCATGGGCCCCGGTTCCTCCGCCCTCGGCGCCTTCAAGGCCGCCCTCCACCTGCGCGGCGTCATCGCCTGCCCGGCCACGGCGGACCCCCAGATCCCCCTGTCGGAGGCGGAGACCGAGCAGGTGGGCAAGTACCTGGCGGCGGCGGGGTTGTTGTAGTCACCGTCGCCCCGACGGCTGTTGACGCGCCGTCAGGCACCGCCCGGTGTCACCATCCCCGACTCGTACGCCACGATCACCAGCTGGGCGCGGTCGCGGGCGCCCAGTTTGCCCATGATGCGGCTGACGTGGGTCTTGGCAGTCAGCGGGCTGAGGCCGAGGGTGTCGGCGATCTCGGTGTTGTTGAGGCCGCGTGCCACGAGGGTGAGGACCTCCTTCTCGCGGTCGGAGAGGTCCTCGGGGCCGCCGGCGGGCAGGGGCGGCGGCGCGGTGGGGCTCCGGAGCAGCCGGGCGATGAGGCGGGCCGTGGGGCCCGGGGAGAGGAGGGCCTCGCCGGCGGCGACCGTGCGGATGGCGTCGAGGAGTTCGGCCGGCCGCATGTCCTTGACGAGGAAGCCGGAGGCACCGGCCCGCAGGGCCTCCACGACGTGCTCGTCCGTGTCGTACGTGGTGAGCACCAGGACCCGTACGCCCGCGAGGTCCTCGTCCGCCGCGATGAGCCGGGTCGCCTCGATGCCGTCCAGGTCGGGCATGCGCAGATCCATGACGACGAGGTCGGCCCGCGCGGTCCGCGCCAGCTCCACCGCCTCCCGGCCGGTCCCGGCCTGCCCGACCACCTCCATGTCCCGCGCCGACTCCACGAGCATGGCGAACGCGGCCCGCACGAGGGTCTGGTCGTCGGCGAGGAGGACGCGGATCGTGCGCTCGGTCATCGGTCCGCCTTCCGCTCGGCGGCCACGACGACCACGGGCCGCTCCCCCGGTCCGCCCAGCGGCAGCACGGCCTCCACCTCGAAGCCGCCGCCCGCCCGGGGCCCGGCCTCCAGCGTGCCGCCCACGCTGCGGGCCCGCTCACGCATCCCGAGGATCCCGAAGCCGGAGCCTCCCGTCACCGGTGTCCCCACCGCGCCCGCCACCGCACCCGCCACGGCTCCTCCGACCGCTCCTCCGACCCCGTCGTCCGTCACCCGCACCCGGAGCGCGCCCTCCCCGGCCCGCAGCTCCACCCGTATCGACAGGTCCGCTCCCCCGTGCCGTACGGCGTTGGTCAGTGCCTCCTGGACGATGCGGTAGGCGGCGGCGCCCACCCCGGACGGCACCCCGTCCGCCGCGACCGCGATCCGCACGCGGGCGCCCGCCGTACGGGCCGCGTCCACGAGGTCGGCGAGGCCGTCGAGGCCCGGCAGCGGGCCCCGGTCGCCGGTGCCCGCGTGGTCGGACTCGCGCAACACCTCCAGGGTGCCGCGCAGTTCGCCGCGTGCGGTCCGGCAGGTCTCGGCGATGTCGTCGAGGGCCTTGGCGACGGCGGCACGGTCGAGACGGTCGGGGTCGGCGGCCAGGACATGCGCGGCGACGGAGGTCTGCACACCGACGAGCGTGATGCTGTGGGCGAGCAGATCGTGCAGATCGCGGGCGATGCGCAGCCGCTCCTCCGCGACCCGCCGCCGCGCCTCCTCCTCCCGGGTGCGCTCCGCGCGCTCGGCGCGTTCGACGACGGAGGCGACGTACTGGGTGTGGACGCGGACGTATCCGCCGAAGATCAGGACGGAGACGATCCAGCCGGAGATCCGCAGGAACTCCGGAAGCTGGTGGGGGGTGAACAGCGCGTTGACGACCAGGGTCAAGCCCACCACGGCGGCGCCGTTGAGCAGGGTGCGCCGGGCCGTGCCGCTCACCGCGACCGTGTAGAGCGCGAGCATGGCCGGGGCCACGGCGGCGGGATGGTTGTTGTCGAGCGCGTGGTAGGGGGCGACCAGCGCCACCAGCAGCCAGAGCGTGAGCACGGGCCGGCGCCTGCGCCAGACCAGCGGCACATGGACGGCGAGCAGCAGCGCGAACCCGAGCGGGTCCGGGACCCGTCCGTCCCCCTTGATCACCACGGCCGTCACGCAGTCGACGACGGCGAGGACGGCGGCGAGGTACGCGTCGTACCGCAGGGCCTCGGCCCCGGTGGCCGTCCGCAGCCGTTCGACGAGCCCCGGTCCGATCCTCGTGGTGCCCATGATTGCCGTCACGCGCTCATCCTCCGTCAGGAGGGCGCCCTTCCGGGAGGGAAGGGCGCCCTTGGGGTCGTCACCATCGGACCTGGGGCTCTAGCGGCCGACCGCCACGCGTTCCCGGTCCGTCGCATCACCCGGTGGCGGCTCCACCGGGTGCGCGGGGGCTTTGGACAGCGGTCCGGGCCACCACACCCTGCGGCCGAGCGCCACGCTCGCGCTGGTCACGAGGTAGGTGCGGACCAGGAAGGTGTCGAGGAGGACGCCGACCGCGATGACGAAGCCCAGCTGGACCAGTTGGACGAGGCCCATGTTGAGCAGCACGGCGAAGGTGGCGGCCAGGACGAGCCCGGCGGAGGCGATGACCCCGCCGGTGGTGCGCAGCGCGGTGAGCGCGGCGGCGGCCGGTTCGGCGCCCGCCAGGGAGTCCTCGCGCATCCGGTGCATGAGGAAGATGCCGTAGTCGACGCCGAGGGCGACGAGGAAGACGAACGAGAGCAGTCCGAGTCCGGGGTCGGTGCCCTCGAAGCCGAGGACCGGCCCGAAGACCAGCCCGCCGATGCCGAGCGAGGCCGCCCACACCGCGACCACGGCGGCGACGAGCAGCAGCGGAGCGACCAGGCTCCGCAGCAGCGCCACGAGGATCAGCAGCACGGACACGAGCACGATCGGTACGACGACGAGCCGGTCCCGGGCGTTGGTGTCCTTCAGGTCGAGCTGTTCGGCGCTGGGCCCGCCGACGTAGGACCCGGGGAGCCGGTCGCGCAGCGCCTCGATGGTGGCGGTCTCGGCGGCCGACTGCGGCGCGCTCTTCGCGATGACGGAGATCTCGGTCCAGCCTCCGCCCGTACGGCCCCGCTCGACCGCCGCGACCCCCTGCTGCCCCTCGATCGCGGTGATCGTGGCGTCGGCCCGTCCGGTCGGGGTGATGACCGAGATGGGCTGGGTGCCCTGGCCGGGGAAGGCCCGGCCCAGGGTCTCCATGGCCGCGACCGACTCGGGCTGGTCGACGAAGGAGTCCTCCTGCTTCAGCGAGCCCGGCAGGTTGAGGGTGCCGAGCGCGAGCGCGCCGAGCAGGACGGCGCCGCCCGCCAGCACGACCAGGGGGCGCCGCCCGGCGGACGAGCCCATGGCCGAGAACAGGCTCCGCCGCTGCTTGGGCGCGCTGCCGAACGCCGGGACGAGCGGCCAGAACACCCGCCGCCCCAGCAGGACGAGGAGGGCCGGCAGCAGGGTGAGCATGGCGAGCAGGGCACACAGCACGCCCACCGTGCCGAGCGGGCCCATGCCCCGGCTGCTGTTGAGGTCGGCGGCGAGCAGGCAGAGCAGCCCGGCGGCGACCGTCCCGGAGGAGGCGAGCACGGCGGGCCCGCAGCCGCGCAGGGCGACCCTCATCGCCTCGTACGGCCGCTCGATACGGCGGAGTTCCTCGCGGTAGCGGGAGACGAGCAGCAGGGCGTAGTCGGTGCCCGCGCCGAAGACGAGGATCGTCATCACGCCCGAGCTCTGCCCGGACACCGTCGTGCCGAAGGCCTGGTTCAGCCCGTAGGCGACACCCATCGACAGGAAGTCCGCGATCCCGGCGACGACGAGCGGCACCAGCCACAGCACCGGGCTGCGGTAGATGACGATCAACAGGACGGCGACGACCGCGACGGTGGTGTACAGCAGGGGCCCGCCGAGCGAATCGTAGACTTTGCCCGCGTCGGTGGCGAGGGCGCCCGACCCGCCCACCTCGACGGTCAACCCGCCCTCGCTGTGGGCGACTTCGCGTACCCGCTCGACGAACGCGTCCCGCAGCTTCTCGTCGGTTCCGGGCCCGTTGCTCGCGACCGGGTACATGAGCGTGGTCCCGTCCGCCGAGGGCACGCCCTCCGGGGCGGCGGCCAGCCGGTCCCGCTGCCCGATCTCGGCGACCTGGGCCTCGGCGGCGGTCCGGTCGGCGGCCGTCAGCCCGCCGTCCCGGTGGTAGACGAGCACCAGCTCGGTGGTCTCGCCGCCGGGCAACCGGTCCTGGATCTCGGCGACCTGGGTGGAGTCGGCGCTCGCCGGGAGATAGTCCACGGCCCGGTCGTTCTGCACCTCCGACAGCTTCGCCGCAAAGGGCGAGACCACCGCGAGCAGCACCACCCACAACCCGAGCACCAGCCAGGGCACGGCCCGCCGTCGCCCACGTACGTCTTTCTCTCCGGACCCCATGACGGGTCCCCCTCCCTCGCCGGGTGCGTCTGGACGTTCACCAGACTCCCGGCGCGAGCGCCCCGATTCGTCGGACGGCAGGGCGAGTTGCGGGGTACTGCGAGGGGTGACCCGGGGGTCGCGTTACTCCCTGGGGAGTACGGCGGGGGGGGCGACGGCCGGCGCAGGGGTGCGAGGCGGCCGTACGGGGCGGGCGGAGGAACGTTACGACGGGGTGCGGAACGTTACGACGGGGTGCGGGCCGCTGCCAGCAGGCGGGTGACGTCGTCCGAGCAGATCGTGAGGGCCGCGCCGACCGTGGCCAGCGCGTCCCGCTCGGCCGGGGTGTACGGGCCGTCCGCGAGGGCGATGCGGGCGCCCTGGAGCAGAATGGCCTCGCGGCCGGTCGGGGCGAGGTGGGGGGCCAGCGGGTCCAGGGCCTCGTGCAGCTCTATGGCCAGACCGGGGCCGCAGGGTTCGCCGAAGACACGGCCCGTGTCGGCGGCCAGCGCCTCGACGAGGGCGCCGAGTTGGTCCTCGGTGCAGTCGTCGAACCCGGCCGAGCGGACGGCGCTCGCGGCGACGGTCAGCGAGGTGCGGGAGCAGGTGCCGCTGGCCGCGAGGACGGCCAGGGCCACCGTGTGGACGGCGTCGCGGAGCATCGCGGAGAAGCGGGTGGTGGTGGGGTGGTCGAGGACGTCGGTGGCGTAGTGGTGGCGGCAGGCCGCGCACTCCACCACGGGCCCGGTCACGCCGCGCGGCAGGACGGGGACGCCGAGGAGGGTGAAGCGGCGGCGGCCGGTGAGGCGCTGGTAGTTGCGGTCGCCTCCGCAGCCCGGACAGAAGAACTCACCGTCACCGACGCCCGTCCACGCGATCCGGGTGCCCATCACGCGGGACAGACCGGTGACTCGGCTGGTGTACCCGACGCGGGCGAGCGCGGCGGCATCGCCGATCGGGTCCCGTCCTGGCAGCACGTCGCACCTCCGTCACTCCCCCACACACGGCCCCTGGGCGCGGGAGGTGCCCTCTCGGCATCATCGCCGCGCTTGCGTGATGTTAGCCACATTGGTGAGGCGCAGTCAGTACCCCGGACGAGGCCTACCCCCGACGATCACCGGGTTTGGCCGGTAAACGACGGCCGGACGACGGCCCCCGTCCACCGGATTCCGGTGGACGGGGGCCCTCAACGGAATTTAAACCGCCGGTCCGGCTGGTCAGCGGGCCGCGCGGTTGACGGCCGAGACGACCGCCTTCAGCGAGGCACGCGTCGTGTTCGCGTCGATCCCGATGCCCCACAGGACCTTGTCCTCGATGGCGACCTCGATGTACGAGGCGGCCTGCGCGGAGGCGCCCTCGCTCATCGTGTGCTCCTGGTAGTCCAGCAGCCGCGCGTCGATGCCGATGCCCTGCAGCGCGTGGAAGAACGCGGAGATCGGGCCGTTGCCGGTACCGACCAGGGTGGTCTCGGCGCCGTCGACCTCGGCCTCCACGGTCAGCGTGTCCACGCCGTCCTTGTCGGTCGTCGACTGGTTGTTGCGGACCTGGACGCGGCCCCACGGGTTGTCCGGGTTCGGCAGGTACTCGTCCTGGAAGACGGCCCAGATGTCGCCGCCGGTGACCTCGCCGCCCTCGGCGTCCGTCTTGGCCTGGATCAGCTTGGAGAACTCGATCTGCATCCGGCGCGGCAGGTCCAGCTTGTGGTCGTTCTTCAGGACGTAGGCGATACCGCCCTTGCCGGACTGCGAGTTGACCCGGATGACGGCCTCGTAGGAACGGCCGACGTCCTTGGGGTCGATCGGCAGGTACGGGACGGCCCACTCGATGTCGTCGACCGTCTTGCCCTGCTCGGCGGCGGACGCCTCCATGGCGTCGAAGCCCTTCTTGATGGCGTCCTGGTGGGAGCCGGAGAAGGACGTGTAGACCAGGTCGCCCACGTACGGGTGGCGCGGGTGGACCTCCATCTGGTTGCAGTACTCCCACGTGCGACGGATCTCGTCGATGTCGGAGAAGTCGATCTGCGGGTCGACGCCCTGCGAGAACAGGTTCATGCCCAGGGTGACCAGGTCGACGTTGCCGGTGCGCTCGCCCTGCCCGAACAGACAGCCCTCGACGCGGTCGGCGCCGGCCATCAGCGCCAGCTCGGCCGCCGCGACGGCCGTACCGCGGTCGTTGTGCGGGTGGACGGAGATGACGACGTGCTCGCGGCGGGAGAGGTTGCGGCTCATCCACTCGAAGCGGTCCGCGTGGGTCGAGGGGGTGGAACGCTCCACGGTGGCGGGCAGGTTGAGGATGATCTCGCGGCCCGGACCGGGCTGGTAGACGTCCATCACCGCCTCACAGACCTCCAGCGCGAAGTCCAGCTCGGTGTCGGTGAAGATCTCGGGGCTGTACTGGTAGCCGAACTCCGTCTCCGGACCCAGCAGCTTCTCCGCGTACTCCATCACCAGCCGCGTACCGTCCACGGCGATCTGCTTGATGTCGTCCTTGGAGCCGCGGAAGACGACCCGGCGGAAGACGGGCGCGGTGGCGTTGTACAGGTGCACGGTGGCCCGCTTGGCGCCCTTCAGCGACTCCACGGTCCGCTCGATCAGATCCTCACGGGCCTGGGTCAGTACGGAGATGGTGACGTCGTCCGGGATGGCACCGGGCTCTTCGATGATCGACCGTACGAAGTCGAAGTCGGTCTGGCCGGAGGCCGGGAAGCCGACCTCGATCTCCTTGTAGCCCATCTTGACCAGCTGGTCGAACATCCGGCGCTTGCGCTCGGGCGACATCGGGTCGATCAGGGACTGGTTGCCGTCGCGCAGGTCGGTGGAGAGCCAGCGGGGGGCGGCGGTGATCCGGTTGTTCGGCCACGTGCGGTCCGGGATGTCGACCTGGTCGTACTGCCCGTACTTGTGGATCGGCATGGACGTGGGCTGCTGGCGGTTCGCCATGATGCGTGGGCTCCTCGGTGGTCCGGTCACTACCGGAAAGGACGGCCGACGACACAACGCCAAAGCACCGCGGGGAGGGGGTCGGCCTCTATTACAGGCCCTCGCCGCGGCAGCTAAGGAGAAGCAGCCCGAAACGCATGATGCTGCGCAGCCTAGCCGAGTCCTGCCGGGTGCGGGGGGCCGTATCAGTATGCGGGACCGAGGCGAATAGGGGGACAAAAGGTGCGCAAGCCCACACCGGGCACGACAGCGCGCCCTTCAGGGGCGCGGGGAACTGCGCGAGAAGCCCCACCCACGGAAAGCTCGAACTCAACCCTCAGTAACACGGCGCTGACGAAACGCAACCCATACAGCCACATTTCACCAATCATGGTTGCCCCCAGTGACACGTCCCCAACGGAGTGCAACCGTGAGAACCATGACGACCAACGGGGGCCACGAGCCCGTCTTCTGCACCGTCGTACCACCACACGTCCTCGACAAGCTCTCCCGGGCCGAGGACCCGGCACTCGCCCGCGCCGCGCGCAAAACCCTGGAGCGCGACGCCTTCGAGCGCACCCACCGCCGGCTGACCACGGTCATCGGCGCCCCGAGCATCGCCGCGCCGGCCGGCGCCGAGGCGGGCACACCGCACCGCACCATCCACGACGCCCGCCACGGCACGGACCTGCCCGGCCGCAAGGTGCGCGGCGAGGGCGAGGAGCCCGGCAAGGACGCCACGGTCAACCGCGCGTACGCGGGCCTGGGTGCCACGTACGAGCTGTTCTGGAAGTCCTTCGCACGGGACTCGATCGACGGCGGCGGACTGCCGCTCAACGCGACCGTGCACTACGACCGCGACTACAACAACGCGTTCTGGAACGGCGAGCAGATGGTGTTCGGCGACGGCGACGGCGAGATCTTCCTCGACTTCACCATCCCGATCGACGTCATCGGCCACGAACTGAGCCACGGCGTCACCCAGTACACGGCGAACCTCACGTACTTCGGCCAGCCGGGCGCGCTCAACGAGTCGATGTCGGACGTCTTCGGCGCCCTCATCAAGCAGTTCACCCTCGGCCAGACCGCCGCCGAGGCGGACTGGCTGATCGGCGCCGGCCTGCTGGCACCCCGCGTCACCGGGGTCGCGCTGCGCTCGATGAAGGCCCCGGGCACGGCGTACGACGACGACGTCCTCGGCAAGGACCCGCAGCCGGCGACCATGGACGACTTCGTCCGCACGGGCCGCGACAACGGCGGCGTGCACATCAACTCCGGTATCCCCAACCACGCGTTCTACCTCGCGGCCACGGCGCTGGGCGGCCACGCCTGGGAGCGGGCCGGCCGGATCTGGTACGACGTCCTCACCGGCGGCGAACTGAGCGAGCAGGCGCTCTTCGTGGACTTCGCCACGCTCACGGTGAAGGCGGCGCGGGCACGTTACGGCGAGGGCGACGAGCTGACGGCCGTCCTGAAGGCCTGGGAGCAGGTGGGCGTGCGGACGCTGTAGTTCCGTACTAGACAGGACCCATGCGTATTCAAGTGCGGCGCACGGGCGGTTTCGCGGGCATCGAGCGGCACGCGGTGGTGGACACCACCGGGCGGCCCGACGCCCCCGTCTGGCACGCCCTGGCCGAACGGGCCCTCACCACCGGCCGCGGCTCACCGCCGCTCGGGGTGCCGGACGGCTTCTCGTACGAGATCACGGTGGACGGCAGGGTCGTGCACTGCGCGGACCCCGGGCTGTCGGAGGACCAGCGGGAGCTGATCAGAAAGGTGCTCAAGGAGGGGGCGTGAGCGGGCACCGGGTCCGGGCCCGGGGCGCGTAAACGGGCACTTCCCCCTCCTTCGCCCCGCCTTCCCCCTCGGGCGTTGACTTCCGTTACCAGTGGTACGGATGATCCGCTCATGGCGACGAACCCAACGGACTCGACGAACCCGATACCCCAGTTCCCGGCAGGCTTCCTGTGGGGCGTCTCGACCTCCGCGCATCAGATCGAGGGGGCCTCGGGCGAGCGCGAGCCGTCCGTGTGGGACGCCTTCTCGGCCGGGGCGGGTCATATCAAGGACGGCTCGACGGCGGCGGTGGCCTGCGACCACGTCCACCGCTACCCCGAGGACGTGGCCCTGCTGCGCGACCTGGGCGTCGGCGCGTACCGCTTCTCGATCTCCTGGCCGAGGGTGAACACCCCGAACGGCCTGGACTTCTACGACCGCCTGGTGGACGAACTCGTGAGCGCGGGCGTACGCCCCGTCCCGACCCTCTTCCACTGGGACCTGCCGTCGTCGCTGGAGGAGGCGGGCGGCTGGCTCAACCGGGACACCGCCGAGCGGTTCGCGGAGTACGCCGCCCTGGTGGCCGCGCGGCTCGGCGACCGCGTCACCAAGTGGATCACCATCAACGAGCCCGCCGAGCACACACTGCTGGGCCACGCCCTCGGCACCCACGCCCCGGGCAAGCAGCTGATGTTCGACGCCCTCCCGGCCGCCCACCACCAGCTGTTGGGCCACGGCCTCGCCGTACGGGCCCTGCGCGCGGCCGGAGTCACGGACATCGGCGTCGCCAACTCGCACGGGCCGACCTGGGCGGCGTCGGAGGCCCAGCAGGACGTGGAGGCGGCCGGCTTCTACGACCTCCTCCTGAACCGCCTGTTCGCGGAGCCGATCCTGCTGGGCGAATACCCGGAGGGGATCGGCGAGTTGATGCCGGGCACGGACATCGACTCCGACCTCAAAACCATCTCCGAGCCGATCGACTGGTACGGCGTCAACTACTACGCCCCGACCCGCGTCGGCGCGCCCGAGGGCGAGGACATCGAGTTCGGCGGCGTCTCCATCCCGGCGGAACTCCCCTTCACCGTCAAGCAGATCGAGAACGTCCCCACCACGGACTTCGGCTGGCCGGTCGTCCCCGAGGCCCTCACCGAGCTGTTGACGGACTTCCACACCCGCTACGGCGACCGTCTGCCCCCCGTCGTCATCACCGAGAACGGCTGCGCCTACGAGGGCCTCGACGACCAGCAGCGCATCACCTACCTCGACACCCACATCCGCGCACTGCACCGCGCGTCCGAGGCGGGCGTCGACATCCGCGGCTACTTCGTCTGGTCCCTCCTGGACAACTTCGAATGGGCAGAGGGCTACGCCCGCCGCTTCGGCCTGGTCCACGTCGACTTCGAGACCCTTGAGCGGACCCCGAAGGCGTCCTACGCGTGGTACCGGGAGGTACTGAGGGCGCAGGGTCGGGGGTAACTGGGGTCGGGAAGCGGCTGCGGGTGAGTGGGGCTTCTCGCGCAGTTCCCCGCGCCCCTTAAGGGCCTACGGCCCTTTCGGGCCGAAAAGCACGGGGCGCAGCCCCTGCTTTTCAGGGGCGCGGGGAACTGCGCGACAAGCCCCCACCGACCCGCACCTACCCACCCACCCCGCGCGAAGCGCGAAAGGGGGTCAAAGGGGCACCGCCCCTTGAGGATGGGACGGGTAGGGGCGGCGGGGGCGAAAAAATCACAGCGAACCCACAGGGAACGCTTCACCACCCACCCCCCTCTTCAGTGTTGACCACCCTCACCACTGAAGGGACACCCCGTGCCCCCGCGTCCAGCCACCCCCACCCGCAGAGCGATAGCCGTACTCGCCGTCTCGGGCACCCTCCTCGCCACCCCCACCCTCACCACCCCCACCGCCTTCGCCGCCGGCCCACCCCCCACCGACCTCCGCGTGGACACCAACCGGGACGGCAAGGTCGACGTCACAGGCACCACGGACACCGCGGGCGAGAACGGCTGGACCCTCTCCCGCGGCGCCCTGATGCTCCCCAACATCGACGACGACACCCGCCGTTGCCCGGTCACGGGCCCGAAGGGCAAGCCCCTCACCGACGCCCAGCTGGCCGCCTGCAACGACGCCTCCGACACCAAGGTGAACGGCACCGCGGACGCCGCCGACCTGGCCCGCGTACGGTCCGTACCGCGGAGCGTGCCCGCCGGCGCGCAGGGCACCGTGAAGATCACCGCGGGCGACCGGCAGACCCGCGTGTTCGTCAAGCGCGGCAAGAAGTGGGAGCCGGTCACGGCGAAGACCCGGCTGTCGCGGGCCGAGTTGAAGGCCGGCGTCGAGTTCGGCGTCGAGGCGAAGGACGTCATCCGGGACACGGCGAAGTGGGACGGGACGGCCCGGGTCCGGCTGACGGTGAAGTCCTCCCAGGGCACCACCGCCGACTCGGTCACCCTGCGCGTCGCCCCTCTCCTGACCCACCACCATCTGCAGAACGCCCAGCAGTTGCTGGTCACCAAGGTCACCGGCGGCAACTACGGCAAGCTCAACCGCGCCTTCCGCGAGGGCCTGGACAAGGCGGCCAAGAACGCCGGCATCACCCAGCCGACGGTGAACTTCACCAAGTACGGCGACATCTGGGCGCAGGACTTCGTGGAGCCCGCGTACGTCAGCATGACCGGCTCCAACGGCAAGCGGCAGGCCATGCGGGTCATGCTGCGCTCCGCCCAGCTGGACCGCGAGTCCGGCCGGGAGCTGTTCGAGAAGATGCGCGGCCCGAACATCGGTGCCGTGCAGGTGACGGGCGCCAAGGACTCGGAGGAGTGGACGCTCAACTCCATGGGCAACCTGGAGACCATTCCGCCCTACGCCCACGGCGAGCGTTCGTTCCCGGCGGGCCGGATCATCATGGGCCAGCGCCCGGACCTGGGCTCCAAGCCGGCCAAGGTGATGCGGACGTTCCTCAAGTCCCAGGGGCTGCAGGACCCGCTGTTCCTGGACACGTCCTGGCTGCACGTGGGCCATGTCGACGAGTTCGTGCAGTTCCTGCCCGCCGACACCCCGCGCGGCTGGAAGATCGCGATCGCCGACCCCGAGGCGGGGCTCAAGCTGCTGCGGGACGCGAAGGCCGCCGGTCATGGCGCGAAGCCGATGTTCTCCCTCCCGAACGTCCCCTGGGAGTCCATCTCGGAGGCCCTCGCCTCCAAGAACCTGGTCTCCGACAACAACCTCGCCACGCGCCGCATCGAGGCCAACCTCGCGGTCCTCAAGCGCGAGACGGGCGTGACGGACGCCGAGGTCGTCCGGGTCCCGGCGCTCTACACCCAGGGCCGGGAGATGGTGGGCGAGACCCGGTCCGGCGAGGACGCCAAGACCCGCCTCCCCCGGCTGACCCGCCTCGGCGCGGGCGCCGAACTCCCGGAGGTGGCACGGGAGTACGGCCAGCAGCGCCGTCTGGACGAGGGCCCGGCGTCGAGGGAAGGCATGACCACCGCCTCCCCCGCGGCACCGGCTCCCCCGGTCATGACCAGCGCCTACGTCCCCGGCGCCGTCAACGGCATCGTCCTCAGCCGTACCCACTACCTCGCCCCGCGCCAGTGGGGTCCCGTCATCGGCGGCAAGGACATCTTCACCGAGGCCGTGACGGCCGCGTACAGCGGCGCCGGCATGAAGGTGTCCTACCTGGACGACTGGGAGACGTACCACCTGGGCATGGGCGAGATCCACTGCGGCACCAACACCCTGCGGAACACGTCGGCGGCCTGGTGGACCCGCTGACCCCGGCCACCGCCTGACCTGGCCTCACGTGGCATGACCGCCGCCGCCCCGGAACTCCGGGGCGGCGGCTCTCTCATGCCCGCTCCCGGCCCCGCAGATCCTCCAGGCGTACGAGGGCGTCGTGTGCCGTCTCCCGTTCGCCGTCGGTGAGGGGGACGGCCGCCGCACGCGCCAGCGCGCTCGTCGCCGTCTCCTCGTCCCCGAGCCGGAGGGCCACATCCGCACGCAGCACGAGGAGGTGCAGCAGCAGTACGCCGGGAGGCCGCTCGGCGTCCTGTCCCAGCGCCCGGTCGACGGCCCGGGCCGCGCCCGCCGGGTCGTTCTTCGAGTCCGCCAGCAGGGACGCGAGGTGCAGGGCCCGCGCGAAGGGTTCCTCGGGGGCGGGCCGGTGGCTCTGGTCCTCGCTGGTCGGCTGCCCGACCCGGACGCAGTTGCCGCCCGGGTCGGTCATCAGGAACTGCCGCATGCCGTACGACATGTCCTTCAGCGGCCCGAGACGCGGCAGCCCCCGCGTCGGTATCCGCCCGTAGGTCTCCTTGAGCCCGGCCCGGAACGCCGCGTACAGCCCGTCGACATCGTCCGTGCGCACGTAACAGGTACTGAAGGACTGCTCCGGGTCGTACCGCTTCAGTCCGAAGAACTGCAGCTCGATGCCGTCCCGCACGACCACGGCGTACGGGTTGGGGCTGCGCTGCTGGAAGGCGACCTCGAAGCCGAGGGCCTCGTAGAAGTCGAGGAGATGTGGAAGGCTCTGACAGGGAAGGATCGGAATCGTCTTCTCGCCCATACCCCGACCCTAGTCAAACTTGACCAGAGGGGGCGAGCGATTAAGGACAAGCCGACTCCACGGCGGTCACCGGCCGCTCAGAATCCCAGCTTCCGCAGCTGGCGGGGGTCCCGCTGCCAGTCCTTGGCGACCTTCACATGGAGGTCCAGGAAGACCGGTGTGCCGAGCAGCGCCTCGATCTGCTTGCGGGACTTGATGCCGACCTCCTTCAGGCGCTTGCCCTTGGGGCCGATGATGATGCCCTTCTGGCTGGGGCGCTCGATGTAGACGAAGGCGTGGATGTCGAGGAGGGGCCGGTCGGCGGGGCGGTCCTCGCGCGGCAGCATCTCCTCGACGACGACGGCGATGGAGTGCGGGAGTTCGTCGCGGACGCCCTCCAGGGCCGCCTCACGGATCAGCTCGGCGATCATGACCTGCTCGGGCTCGTCCGTGAGGTCGCCCTCCGGGTAGAGGGCGGGGCCCTCCGGGAGCAGCGGGACGAGCAGATCGGCCAGCAGGTCCACCTGCTTGTCGGCGACCGCCGAGACGGGCACGATCTCGGCCCACTCGAAGCCCAGCTCCTTGCCGAGCTGGTCGATGGCGATCAGCTGCTCGGCGAGCGCCTTGCTGTCCACCAGGTCGGTCTTGGTGACGATCGCGATCTTCGGCGTCTTCTTGATGGACGCCAGTTCCTTCGCGATGAACCGGTCACCCGGGCCGAGCTTCTCGTTCGCCGGCAGGCAGAAGCCGATCACGTCGACCTCGGCCCACGTCGTGCGGACGACGTCGTTGAGACGCTGGCCGAGCAGTGTGCGCGGCTTGTGGAGGCCGGGGGTGTCGACCAGGATCAGCTGGGCGTCCGGCCGGTGCACGATGCCCCGCACCGTGTGCCGCGTGGTCTGCGGCTGGTCCGCCGTGATCGCCACCTTCTGGCCGACCAGAGCGTTCGTGAGGGTGGACTTGCCCGCGTTGGGGCGGCCCACGAAGCAGGCGAAGCCCGCACGGTGGGGGGCCTCGGCCGGCTGCTCGGATGACTGGGTACGCACGCTCATGGCGCCCATTCTCCCTGATCGACAGAGCCCCACCGCACTCGGCACCGAGCGTGAGCTTTCCGAAACCCTCACGCAACGAAACGTCACGGAAACACACCCGTACACGTCCGGAAACGCACGCCGATCACCCTCTGACGAGCCCCCGCACCCGTTGGAGACCATCGTGACCCTTGCCGCACAGGGCATCGACACCGGCGACACCGCCTGGCTGCTCGCCGCCACCGCCCTCGTCCTGCTGATGACCCCGGGCCTGGCCCTGTTCTACGGCGGCATGGTCAGGACGAAGAGCGTCCTCAACATGCTGATGATGAGCTTCGTGTCGATCGCCCTGGTCACGGTCGTCTGGCTGGCCGCCGGCTACTCCCTGGCCTTCGGGGACGACGCCTTCGGCGGTCTCATCGGCGGCCTGGACCACCTCGGGATGGCCGACCTCGGTCCGGCGAGCGTCCACGGCACCGTCCCCACCCTCCTCTTCGCCACCTTCCAGCTGACGTTCGCGGTCATCACGGCCGCGCTGATCAGCGGCGCGATCGCGGACCGCGCCAAGTTCGGGGCCTGGCTGGTCTTCGTCCCGGTGTGGGCGCTGCTCGTATACGTTCCGGTCGCGCACTGGGTGTGGGGGCCGGGCGGCTGGATCCTCGACGATCTCGGCGCCCTCGACTTCGCGGGCGGTCTGCCGGTCGAGATCACCTCGGGCGCCTCCGGACTGGCCCTCTGCCTGGTCCTCGGTCCCCGCCTGGGCTTCAAAAAAGACGCGATGCGGCCGCACAACCTGCCGATGGTCATGCTGGGCGCCGGTCTGCTCTGGTTCGGCTGGTTCGGCTTCAACGCCGGCTCCGCGCTCGGCGCCAACGGGCTGGCCGCCGCCGCGTTCCTCAACACCCTCGCCGCCGGCTGCACCGGTCTGCTCGGCTGGCTCTTCGTCGAGCAGAAGCGCGACGGCCACCCGACGACGCTGGGCGCGGCCTCCGGCGCGGTCGCGGGCCTGGTCGCCATCACCCCGTCCTGCGGCTCGGTCTCGCTGCTCGGCGCGCTGGTCATCGGCCTGGCCGCCGGTGTCGTCTGCTCGTACGCCGTGGGCTGGAAGTTCAGGCTGAACTACGACGACTCCCTCGACGTCGTGGGTGTCCACCTGGTCGGCGGGGTCATCGGCACGGTCCTGATCGGGGTCTTCGCCGTCGAGTCGATGACCGGCGGCGCCGAGGGCCTCCTCTACGGCGGCGGGCTCGCCCAGCTCGGCAGGCAGCTGGTGGCCGTGGTCGCCGTCGGGGCGTACGCGTTCGGCGTCACGTACGGCATCGGGAAGCTGATCGACAAGGTGCTGGGCTTCCGCGCGGAAGAGGACCACGAGCACACCGGCCTGGACCTTACGGTGCACGCCGAGACGGCATACGATCACGGCGTCCTGGGCCATGGCGCCCCGGTCGGCGCGTCCGTCACGTCCTCCGTCCCCTCCTCGCAGAAGGCCAAGGCCTAAGGCATGAAGCTCATCACCGCGATCGTCAAGCCGTACCGCCTCGACGCGGTCAAGACCGCCCTGCAGGAGTCGGGCGTGCACGGTCTGACCGTCAGCGAGGCCAGCGGCTACGGCCGGCAGCGCGGTCACACCGAGGTGTACCGGGGCGCCGAGTACCAGGTCGACCTCGTTCCCAAGGTCCGGATCGAGATCATCGTCGAGGACGCCGACGCGGACGCCGTGATCGAGACGATCGTGAAGGCCGCCCAGACCGGCAAGATCGGCGACGGCAAGGTGTGGGCGCTGCCGGTGGAGACGGTCGTCCGGGTGCGGACAGGCGAGCGGGGGCCCGACGCGCTCTGAGCCGGCGGGATTCCGGCACGCGGAGTTCCGGCATGAGGGGGTGCCGCCTTCGAGGCGGCACCCCCTCACACGTCAACTACCCGCCCGGGTCCGTCAGTCGAAGACGAACGGGCCCGGCGACTGCGGTCCGCTCGCCGTGCAGCTCACGGTGATGCCGAAGACCACCATCTGCAAGGAGCCGCCGTACGCCTCCAGGCTGTCGCCGGGGGCGACGGTGCCCGTGAGCGGGCCCACGACCATGCCGTCACCGGCGGCCAGGGCCGGGTTCTCGGTGCCGGTGAAGGACGTCGTGCCGCCGCTCGCCTTGACGAAGGTGAGCGTGGACTGGATGGAGTCCTCGGCGAGGCCGATCGGGGCGGTGATCTCCTCGGACGAGAGGGTGACCGTGGCGGACGTGCCGCTCTGGGTGGCCGTGAGCGTGGCCACACCGGAACCGCCGATCGTGCAGCTGGCGTTGATGGTCGCGGTCGCGGGGGTGACCGCGAGGGCGGTCGGCGCGAACGCCAGGCCGGTGACGGCCAGTGTTCCGGCGGCGAGCGCCGCGCCGACACCGAGTCGTTTGCGTGTCATCGAGCGAATTCCCTTCCCTGGTACGGGACTTGCACGGGGCCTGGGGACGCCCCGTACGTCCCGGTACGGGCGTTGCCATGTGGGGGCGATGCAATGCGCGGCCGCGCGGCGGAATATGACGGTCCGCCAGGAGAACGGCTCCATTGAGACGTGCGCGGGCTGAGATTGCAAGGCTCTTCCGCCGGTTGCGCCAAGGGTCGGCGAAAGTGGCCGAAGGTGATCGCCGGGGGTGCGGGTCAACGCGCCGGCGGGGTCGGGCCGTTGAGTCGATCTGTCCCGGGCCGCACGGTTTCGCCGGACGCCCGGCTCGGGCGTCCACTCGCGCGGGCATGATTTTCACGCAGCTCGGATGGCTGTTACCGGCCGTAACACTACGCCGGGAGCGTAGATCACTAACCTGTAGGCGTGCTCTCCTACGACGAGTTGACGCCGCCCGAGCGGGAAGTGTGGAACGCGTTTCCGGAGGGGCGGCGGGTGGATCTCCGGACCGGCCGGGACGCGGAGGACCGGGTCGCCGGGGGCGCGGTCTGGGGGCCGGGGCGGACGGTGCGGGCGGCGGCCGTCGCGGCGCTGGCCCTGGGCGCGGGCACCGCACAGCCGGGCGCCCTCCCCTGCCTGCGGCTGGCCGGTGCGCGGATCACCCTCGACCTGCTGGTCCCCATCGGCGGCCTGGGCCAGCGCACCGCCTGGTACTGGGGGGACAGCACCCTCCAGTGGCTGGCCTACACCCTCGTCGCCCTCGGCTGGATCCTGACGACGGCCGTCATCGCGGGGGTGACCCGCACGCTGCAGAAGAACTGACCCCGCGGAGGTCGAGCGAGGCTCAGCCCGCCGTCACCGTCGCCCGCACCGAGCCGTCCGGCCCGGCCAGCAGCACCGGTGTCTCCGGCCCGCCGAGGTCCCGTACGGCCGCCCGGTCCTCGTCGGCGACGGCCTCCGCGTCGGTCACCACGGCCGCCGCCTCAAGGGACTTGGCGCCGGAGGCCACCGCCATGGCCACGGCGGTGCGCAGGGCGCTGAGCCGGAGGGAGTCGAGGGCCACGGTTCCGGCCACGTAGGTACGGCCGTTCTCGTCGCGCACGGCGGCCCCCTCGGGCACCCCGTTCCGGGCCCGCGCGGAACGGGCCAGCGTGACGATCTTGCGGTCCTCGGGATCGAGGTCGGGCGCGCTGCTGTCGGTCATGCCCCGAGCATACGTTTCACGCCCGGTCGAGCCGGAGCCGGTCCGCCCGGGGCAGACCCGCCACGACCAGGTCGTACGAGTCCTCGATCAGCTCCCTGATCAGGGGCTCGGGGAGGTCGCCGGCCAGGGTCACCGTGTTCCAGTGGCGCTTGTTCATGTGATAGCCGGGGGCGATCAGGCCCGGGTGGTCGGCGCGGAGCCGGAGTGCGTCCTCGGGGTCGCACTTGAGGTTGACCTTCAGGGGGCGTTCGTCGATCCAGCTCAGGGCGAACATCTTGCCGAGGACCTTGAAGACGGAGATCTCGGGGCGGAAGGGGAAGTCCTCGACGGCCTCGTTGAAGGAGAGGCAGAAGGCACGCAACTCCTGTGGGGTCACTCGGACTTCGTCTCCTCCTCCGGCGGCCCGGCGGGGCCGATCGGCTCCACCAGCACCGTGACGATCTTGTTCCGGCGGCCGGCCGCGGCCTCCGCCGTCAGGCGCAGCTCGCGCTCGTCCGGCAGGGCGACCACCGAGGAGGCACCGGCGATGGGGACGCGGCCCAGGGCCTTGGCGAGGAGGCCGCCGACGGTCTCCACGTCCTCGTCGTCGTAGGCGTCGAGCCCGTACAGCTCGCCGAGGTCGGTGATGTCGAGGCGGGCGGTGACGCGGTAGCGGTCGTCGCCCAGCTCCTCCACCGGCGGCAGTTCCCGGTCGTACTCGTCGGTGATCTCGCCGACGATCTCCTCCAGGATGTCCTCGATGGTGACGATGCCGGCGGTGCCGCCGTACTCGTCGATGACGACGGCGACGTGGTTGCGCTCCTGCTGCATCTCGCGGAGCAGATCGCCGGCGTTCTTGGTGTCGGGTACGAAGACGGCCGGGCGCATGGCCGTGGAGACCAGTTCGCTCTCGGCGTCCCGGCTGATGTGCGTCTTGCGGGCCAGGTCCTTGAGGTACACGATCCCGACGATGTCGTCCTCGTTCTCGCCCGTGACGGGTATCCGCGAGAACCCGGAGCGCAGGGCGAGGGTGAGGGCCTGCCGGATGGTCTTGTACCGCTCGATGGCGACCAGGTCGGTGCGCGGGACCATCACCTCACGGACGAGGGTGTCGCCCAGCTCGAAGACCGAGTGCACCATCCGGCGTTCCTCGGCCTCGATCAGGGACTCCTTCTCGGCCAGGTCGACCATCGCCCGCAGCTCGGCCTCGGAGGCGAACGGGCCCCGGCGGAAGCCCTTGCCGGGCGTGAGCGCGTTACCGATGAGGATCAGCAGGTTCGGGATCGGGCCCATGATCCGGGCCAGCGGCAGCAGCACGTACGCCGCCGCCGTGGCCGTGTTCAGGGGGTGCTGGCGGCCGATGGTGCGCGGGGAGACGCCGACGGCCACGTAACTCACGAGGACCATCACCCCGATGGCGACGACCAGCGCCTCCCAGGTCGCGTCGAACTGCTTCAGGCAGGCGTACGTGACGAGCGCGGCGGCGGCCATCTCGCAGACCACACGCAACAGCAGCGCGACGTTCAGATAGCGGGTCGGGTCGGCCGAGATCTGGGCGAGGCCCGCGCTGCCGCGCCGCCCGGACCGTACGGCCTCCTCGGCGCGGAAGCTGGAGACGCGCGCGAGGCCCGCCTCCGCGCAGGCGGCGAGCCAGGCGACGACGACCAGGGCGACGGCACCGCCGATCAGGGTCACGCTCATGAAACGGTCGGTGCCGGGGAGGGGCCGGTGAAGCCCTTCTCCGCGCGCCAGCCGTCCACGATGGCGGCCTGCAGACCGAACATCTCGGCCTTCTCGTCCGGCTCCTCGTGGTCGTAGCCGAGCAGGTGCAGCACCCCGTGGACGGTGAGGAGCTGGAGCTCCTCGTCCATGGAGTGCTGCGTGTCGGCTTCCTTGCCCTGCTTCTCGGCGACCTCGGGGCAGAGCACGATGTCACCGAGCAGCCCCTGCGGCGGCTCGTCGTCGTCCTTCGACGGCGGACGCAGCTCGTCCATCGGGAAGGACATGACGTCGGTCGGACCGGGGAGGTCCATCCACTGGATGTGCAGCTGCTCCATGGCGTCCGCGTCCACCACGATCACCGACAGCTCGGAGAGGGGGTGGATGCGCATCCGTGTCAGCGCGTAGCGGGCGATGTCGAGGATCGCCTGCTCGTCGACCTCGGTTCCGGACTCGTTGTTGACGTCGATCGACATGGTGCGGTGTCTGTCTACTTCCCCTTGGGCCCGGACTGCCGGCCCCGGCCGCCACCCTTGTGACCGCCGTTCTCGGTGCCGTGCTCGCTGTCGTACTTCTCGTACGCGTCGACGATACGGCCGACGAGCTTGTGCCGGACGACATCCTGCGACGACAGCCGGGAGAAGTGCACGTCATCGAGCCCCTCCAGGATGTCCTGCACCTGACGCAGCCCGGACTTCGTGCCGTTCGGCAGGTCGACCTGCGTCACATCACCCGTGATCACGATCTTCGAGTCGAACCCGAGCCGGGTGAGGAACATCTTCATCTGCTCGGGCGAGGTGTTCTGCGCCTCGTCGAGAATGATGAAGGCGTCGTTGAGCGTACGGCCGCGCATGTACGCCAGCGGCGCGACCTCGATCGTCCCCGCCGCCATCAGCCGGGGGATCGAGTCGGGGTCGAGCATGTCGTGCAGCGCGTCGTACAGGGGGCGCAGGTAGGGGTCGATCTTCTCGTAGAGGGTGCCGGGGAGGAAGCCCAGGCGTTCGCCGGCCTCGACCGCGGGGCGGGTCAGGATGATGCGGTTGCACTGCTTGGCCTGGAGGGCCTGGACGGCCTTGGCCATGGCGAGGTACGTCTTGCCGGTGCCGGCCGGGCCGATGCCGAAGACGATCGTGTGCTTGTCGATGGCGTCGACGTACCGCTTCTGGTTGAGGGTCTTGGGGCGGATCGTGCGGCCGCGCGAGGACAGGATGTTCTGTGTCAGCACCTCGGCCGGGGTCTCCTGGCCGTCGCTCTTCCCGTTCTCGCTCGCCCTCAGCATGGCGATCGAGCGTTCCACCGCATCCTCCGTCATCGGCTGTCCGGTGCGCAGCACCAGCATCATCTCGTCGAACAGGCGCTGGACGAGAGCGACTTCGGGAGCGTCGCCGACCGCGCTGATCTCATTGCCCCGGACATGGATGTCGACCGCCGGGAAGGCCTTCTCGATCACGCGCAGGAGGGAGTCGCCGGAGCCCAGCACGGTCACCATGGGGTGCGCCGCGGGGACGGTGAACTGCGCTCTCGCCTTGCCCTGCGCGGGGGTGTGAGCTGTGCGTGTCTGAGTCATGGGCCGGCTCTGTAGGCCGCGGGTCCTCCTCTTGGCCGTGGGGCTCGTGTTGCCCTTTTCCAGGGTACGACGCGGGGGTGACAGTGCCGTAGGGCTTTTACGGGGGGAGCTCGGGGGGTGGCTGTGCGTCGCGGGATGCGGGTCGGTGGGGCTTCTCGCGCAGTTCCCCGCGCCCCTGAAAGGCGGGGGCTGCGCCCCCCTGCCTTTCAGCGCCAGGCCGGCGCGCCCGCCGCTCCCGTTGCCGTGCTCTCGATCCTTGTTCGGATCTCGCTCATCACCGTCACGATCTGTCTCTCGTGATCCGGGGTCAGGCGGGTGGCCGGGACCGAGCAGCTGATGGCGTCGGTGGCGGGGGTGTCGGTGCGGAGGGCGAAGCCGAAGCCGATGATGCCCGGGACGCCTTCCTCGCGGTCGACGGCGTAGCCGCGGGCGCGGACAGCGGCGAGGTCGGCGGTGAGGGCGGCGCGGGTGGTGCGGGTGTGCGGGGTGAGCGCCTCGTAGGGGCCCTCGGGGAGGTCCGTGTCGGGGCGTTCGGCGAGGAGGGCCTTGCCGAGAGCGCCGGCGTGGGCGGGCAGGCGGCGGCCGACGCGGCTGATGGTGCGCAGGTACTCGTGGGACTCGCGGGTGGCGAGATAGGCGACGTCCATGCCGTCGAGGCGGGCGAGGTGGATGGTCTCGCCGAGCGCCTCGGACGCCTCGTCGAGGTACGGCCGTACGGCGCGCACGCGCGGGTCGGAGTCCAGATAGCTGGTGCCGGTGAGCAGGGCGCGGATGCCGATGCCGTACAGCGAACCGGTGGTGTCCGTGCGGACCCAGCCGCGGCCGATCAGGGTCTGGAGCAGGGCGTACATCGAGCTGCGCGGGACCCGGAGTTCGTCCGCCAGTTCCTGGAGGCGGGCGGGGCGGTCGCCGCGCGCGGCCAGCAGTTCCAGCAGGTCGACGGTGCGCGCCGCCGACTTCACCTCGCGTACGCCCCCGGCGCCGGCCGTGCCACCTGCGCTTTCCGTCTCCGCCATGCGCCGATCGTAATCGGGGCGGCTCGTCCCCTTGACGCTCCTTGTTCGCCTATCTAACCTCCATCTCCATACATAGATGACGTCTACATAGGGAGATGGCTGGCAGTGAGTCCCGGTACGGACACGGTCCGGCGGCTGCGGCACGGCATGGCGAACGGCGTCCTGTCGTTCCCCCTCACCAGCTTCGGCGCCGACGGCTCCCTCGACCTCGACGGCTTCCGCGCCCACCTCGACGCCCAGGTCGCCACCGGCCCCGGCGCCGTCTTCCCGGCCTGTGGCACCGGGGAGTTCTTCTCGCTGGACGAGGACGAGTACCGGCAGGTCGTGACCGCCGCAGTGGAGGTCACGGCGGGCCGGGTGCCCGTCGTCGCGGGTATCGGCTACGGCTGGGCGCAGGCCGTACGGTTCGCCCGCATCGCCGAGGAGGCCGGCGCCGACGCCCTGCTGGTCCTGCCGCACTACCTGGTCGCCGCCCCGCAGGACGGGCTGGTCCGGCAGCTGGAGGAGATCGCCGCCCGCACCCGGCTGCCGCTGATCGCCTACCAGCGCGGCCAGGTCGCCTTCACCGCCGAGTCCCTGCGCCGGGTCGCCCGAATCCCGAACGTCGTCGGCCTCAAGGACGGCCACAGCGACCTCGACCGCCTCCAGCGCCTCACCCTCGCCGCCCCCGAGGGCTTCCTCTTCTTCAACGGCGCCGCCACCGCCGAGATCCAGGCCCGCGCCTACGCCACCGTCGGCGTCCCCGCCTACTCCTCCGCCGTCCACGCCTTCGCCCCCGAGATCGCCGGCGCCTTCTTCGGCGCGCTGCGGCGCGGCGACGACCCGGCGGTGGAGCGGCTGCTCCGGGAGTTCTACGTCCCCCTCGTCGAGCTGCGCGACCGGCGGCCCGGGTACGCCGTCTCGCTGGTCAAGGCGGCGGCCCGGCTGCGGGGACGCCCCGTCGGCCCCGTACGCGCCCCGCTCACGGACCCCGGCGGGAGTGACCTCGCCGATCTGGAGGCGCTGCTGGCCACGGGTCTCGACCTGGCCGCCGCGCTCGCCCCCGCCGAGTCCCTCACCTCCGCCGTAGGAGCCGCCCTGTGACCGCGACCCGCGATCTGACCGTCACCGAGGTCCGGCTGACCCCGATCCTGGTCGCCGACCCACCGCTGCTGAACACGCAGGGTGTGCACCAGCCGTACACCCCCCGGCTGATCGTGGAGGTGGTGACCGCCGACGGGATCACGGGCGTCGGCGAGACGTACGGCGACACCAAGTACCTGGAGCTGGCCCGCCCGTTCGCGGAGAAGCTGGTGGGTCGTCAAGTCAGTGACCTGAACGGGCTGTTCACCCTCGCCGACGAGGTGGCGGTCGACGGGTCACGGGTCGCCGGGCAGGTCGACGTGGGCGGGCTGCGCGGGGTCCAGACCGCCGACAAGCTGCGGCTGTCGGTGGTCTCGGGGTTCGAGGTCGCCTGTCTCGACGCGCTCGGCAAGGCGCTGGGGCTGCCCGTGCACGCGCTGCTCGGCGGCAAGGTGCGGGACACCGTGGAGTACAGCGCGTACCTCTTCTACAAGTGGGCGGACCATCCGGAGGGTGTCACCGCCGAGAAGGACGACTGGGGCGCGGCCCTGGACCCGGCCGGGGTGGTGGAGCAGGCCCGGAGGTTCAAGGAGCGGTACGGGTTCACGTCGTTCAAGCTGAAGGGGGGTGTCTTCCCGCCGGAGGAGGAGATCGCCGCGATCCGCGCGCTGGCGGAGGCGTTCCCCGGGCATCCGCTGCGGCTGGACCCCAACGGGGCCTGGTCGGTGGAGACTTCGCTGAAGGTCGCGGACGAGTTGGGTGACGTCCTCGAATATCTGGAGGACCCGGCGCTGGGCACGCCCGCGATGGCGGAGGTGGCGGCGCGGACGTCCGTACCGCTCGCCACCAACATGTGCGTGACGACCTTCGCGGAGATCCAGGAGGCCTTCACAAAGGGCGCCGTGCAGGTCGTCCTCTCCGACCACCACTACTGGGGCGGGCTGCGCAACACGCGCGAACTGGCCGCGATCTGCCGGACGTTCGGGGTCGGGGTGTCCATGCACTCCAACACGCATCTGGGGATCAGCCTCGCCGCGATGACCCACGTGGCGTCCACCGTGCCCGATCTGCACCACGCCTGCGACTCCCACTACCCCTGGCAGTCGGAGGACGTCCTCACCACCCGGCTCACCTTCGAGAACGGCGCGGTACGCGTGTCCGACGCGCCCGGCCTCGGCGTCGACCTCGACCGCGACCGGCTGCGGCTCCTCCATCAGCGCTGGCTGGACGACGACGGTTCTTCGAGGGACCGGGACGACGCCGCGGCGATGCGGGTCGCCGACGCGGGGTGGGTGACACCGGGGGTGCCTCGCTGGTAGCGGGTGCGCTGCCGAGTGTGGGTGCGTTGTCGAGTGTGGGTGGGGGTGGGGAAAAGCACGGGGCGCAGCCCCTGCTTTTCAGGGGCGCGGGGAACTGCGCGACCAGCCCCCACGCACCCGCACCCGACAACACACCGAAGCCCCCCACCACCACACTCGCCCCACCCAGCGGAGCGTTGCGGCAGACTGGCTGGATCCGCACCACGCCAGGGAGCACATCGTGACCGCGTTCAAGGGAGAACGTCCGCACCGGCCCCAGGTCGACCCGCTGAGGGACCTGAGAACGGCCGGAGACCCGCCCTGGGACGTCTATCTGACAGGCACCGTCTTCCTCGACATCATCTTCACCGGCCTCGACTCCGCCCCGGTACGCGGAACCGAGTCCTGGGCCCGCGGCATGGGATCGAGCCCCGGCGGCGTGGCGAACATGGCCACGGCCCTGGCCCGGCTCGGCCTGAAAACCTCCCTCGCGGCGGCCTTCGGCGACGACCACTACGGCGAGTACTGCTGGGACGCCCTGGAGCAGGGCGAGGGCATCGACCTCTCCACCTCCCGCACGGTCCTCGACTGGCACTCCCCGGTCACCGTCTCCATGGCGTACGAGGGCGAACGCACGATGGTCTCGCACGGCCACGCGGCGCCCCCGGAGCAGTCCGAGCCGGAGTGCCCGCCCTCCGCCCGCGCCGCCGTCGCCTCGCTCACGCCCGGCGTACGCGCCCCCTGGATCGCGAAGGCGGCCGGCGAGGGCACCCTGATCTTCGCGGACGTCGGCTGGGACGAGACCGGCGCCTGGGATCTGGCCGGGCTCCCCGATCTGGCCCACTGCGAGGCGTTCCTGCCCAACGCGGCCGAGGCGATGCGGTACACCGGCGCCGAGTGCCCCCGGGCCGCCGCCCGCGCCCTCACCGAGCATGTCCCGGTGGCCGTGGTGACGCTGGGCGCGGAGGGCGCGTACGCGGTGGACGGGCGGAGCGGTGAGACGGCGGAGGTGCCGGCCATCGCGGTGGAGGCCCTGGACCCGACGGGTGCGGGTGATGTGTTCGTGGCCGGTTTCGTCACCGGCACGCTGGCGGACTGGCCGCTCGCGGACCGGCTGGCCTTCGCGGGGCTGACGGCGGCGCTGTCGGTGCAGGAGTTCGGGGGGTCGCTGTCGGCGCCCGGCTGGGCCGAGGTCGCCGCGTGGTGGCGGCGGGTGCGGTCGTTGGACCCGGACCGTCAGGATCCCGCCGCGCTGCGTCGGTACGCCTTCCTGGAGGGCCTCCTCCCCAAGGACCACGTCAGCCCGTGGCCCCTGCGCCGTGCCGTCCCGACGATCGGCTTCCGCCGCTCGGCTTGAGCCGGGGCGCCCAATAGCTCGGGGGTGCGGGTTCGTCCGGCGAGTGCGGCTCCGGTGGGGCTTCTCGCGCAGTTCCCCGCGCCCCTTAAGGGCCTCCGGCCCTTTCGGGCCGAAAAAGCATGGGGCGCAGCCCCTGCTTTTCAGGGGCGCGGGGAACTGCGCGAGAAGCCCCACTCACCCGCACCCGCCAACGCACCCCACCCACCCCGAGCCCAACGCGCCTACCCAACCCCGTTCACCCCAAACGCGCCGTGATACAAATTCTCCGCGCGTCCCTGTCCGTCGACAGCCAGCCGCCCAACTCCCCTCATCGAGCTCATTCGAGCCGCACCTTCGCACGTCCAGGAACGCCCGTGTCCCCCCGCACCACCACCCCGCCCTGGCCCCTCGTCGCCCTTTTCACGGCCGGGTATCTCGCCGCCTACCTCCTGCCCACCACGGTCGGCAGACTCGACGCGGCCCTCCCCCTCACCACCACCGGCGCCGGAGCCGTCGGCAGCGCCCTGCTGCTGGGCTCGGCCACGGCCGGCTTCACGCTCGCCGCCCACGTGGAACGCCTCGGCCCCCGCCGCCTCGCCCGCGCCGGCCTGCTGCTCGCCGCAGTCGGCTACGGCACCGCCGCGCTCACCACCGCCCTGCCCGCCGTGGTCACCGGCGCGGTCCTCGGCGGCTTCGGCTCGGGTACGGCGACCGCCGTAGCCGCGACCGGGATCGCCGCGCAGCGCGACCCGCACCGGGTGTCGACGGCGGGCCTGTTGAGCGTCTCGGCGCTGGCCGGCGCGCTGTATCTGACGATCCCCCGGCTCGGCCCCGGCCACGGCCTCCCGCTCGCCGCCCTCGCCCTCACCGCCCTGCTCACCCTCCCGGCGACCACCCGGCTCGCCGCCCCGGTGGCCACCGACCGGGTCGCCCGGGAGCGGGGCCCGTTGCCCCATCTCCGCCACGGCCTGACCCTCGCCGTCACACTCCTGCTGTGGTCCCTGGCGCAGAACTCCCTCTGGGGGGTCAGCGGCCGGATCGGCACCACCCAGGCGGGGCTGTCCGAAGTCACCGTCGGGGCGGTGTTCGCGACGGCGCTCGGCGCGGGCCTGCTCGGGGTCATCGGGGCGAGTGCGCTGGGCGCACGCTTCGGCCGCGCGCTCCCCATAGGGGGCGGCACCGCGCTCATCGCCGGCTGTATCGCGCTCAGCGCCAACGCCACCGACCTGCCGACCTTCGCGACGGGCGAGATCGCCTGGAACGCGCTCTACCCGGTCGTCCTGTCGTATCTCATCGGCCTCGCCGCCTCCCTCGACCCGCGCGGCCGTTGGGCGGTCCTGATCGGCTCCGCGTCCTCACTGGGCACGGCCGCCGGTCCGCTCGTCGGCAGCCTGCTCTCCGCCCACGCCGGCTATCCGGCGATGGGCGCGATCCTCGCCGTGGGCCTCCTCGTCATCGCGGCCCCGATGACCCGGGTCGCCCTGCGCACCCATACGGCCACCACGGAACACGCCCGCTACCAGGAGCAGGCGACCGCCGGGCACGCTGAATACCGCCCGGCGGCCTGAGCCCACTCACCAGTCACCAGTCGCCGGTCACGGGTCACCGGTCACCGGTCACCGGTCACCCGAACTCGTACGCCTCCACCTCCGCGAGATACCGGGCCCGCCGCTCCTCGTCGTGCTCCAGGAAGGAGGCCGTGAAGGAGTTGCGGGCCAGCTCGCGCAGCCGGTCCTCGCTCAGGCCGAGGGTCCGGCGTACGGCGTCGAAGTTGTCGCCGGCGTAGCCGCCGAAGTAGGCCGGGTCGTCGGAGTTGACCGTGCAGAGCAGGCCCGCGTCGAGCATGGCGGGCAGGGGGTGGTCGGCGAGGGTGTCGACGGTCCGCAGCCGTACGTTGGACAGCGGGCACAGGGTCAGCGGCACCCGCTCGCGCACCAGCCGCTCCACGAGCGCCGGGTCCTCCATGCAGCGCAGCCCGTGGTCGACGCGCTCGACCCCGAGGATGTCGAGGGCCTCGGTGATGTACTCCGGCGGGCCCTCCTCCCCGGCGTGCGCGACCCGGCGCAGCCCGAGCGCGGCGGCGGCCTCGTACACCTCGCGGAACTTCACCGGCGGATGCCCGACCTCGGCGGAGTCCAGCCCGATCCCGACGATCCGGTCGAGATACGGCTTCGCGGCCTCCAGGGTGGCCAGGGCCGACTCGGCGGACTCGTCCCGCAGGAAGCAGAGGATCAGCTGGGTGGAGATGCCGTGGGTCTCCTCGCTCCGCCCCAGCGCCCGCCACAGCCCCTCGACGACCGTCCCCATGCCCACGCCCCGGGCGATGTGGGCCTGCGGGTCGAAGAAGATCTCGGCGTGCCGAACGCCCTGGGCGGCGGCGCGGGCGAGATAGGCGTCCGCGAGGTCGGCGAAGTCCTGCTCGGTGCGCAGGACCGCCATCAGCTCGTAGTACAGGTTCAGAAAGGACTGCAGATCCTCGAACTCGTACGCCTTGCGGAGCGCGTCCGTGTCCGCGTACGGCAGCGCGACCCCGTTCCGCGCGGCCAGCGCGAACGCCAGCTCCGGCTCCAGGGTGCCTTCGATGTGCAGGTGCAGTTCAGCTTTGGGGAGGGACATCGAAGCATCGTACGGCGGTCCTGTCGCCCTTCGTAAAACAGCCGCCCTAGCGCCGTTTCGGAAGCGCCACCCTCATCAGGTCCTGGGCCACGGTCAGCTCGCCCTCGAACCCGGCGGCCCGCGCCTGCCGTTCGAACTCGGCGGGTTCGGAGTAGCGCTGGCTGAAGTGGGTGAGCACGAGATGCCGTACGCCGCAGTCACGGGCGACGGAGGCGGCCTGACCGGCCGTCAAATGACCATGGTCGACCGCGAGTTGAACGTCCTCGTCGAGAAAGGTGGACTCGATGACGAGCATGTCGGCCGCGTCGGCGAGGGCGTAGACCCCGTCGCACAGGCGGGTGTCCATGACGAACGCGAACCGCTGGCCGCGCCGCACCTCGCTCACGTCGTCCAGGGAGACACCGCCGATCGCGCCCTCCCGCTGTATGCGTCCGATGTCCGGACCCTTGATCCCGCGCTCGGCGAGCCGCTCGGGCAGCATCCGGCGGCCGTCGGGCTCGACGAGCCGGTAGCCGTAGGACTCGACGGGGTGGGACAGCCTGCGGGAGTCGAGCGTGTAGGCGTCGGTCACGGCCAGCACCGCGCCCTCCCCCTCCACCGGGGCCTCGATCAGCTGGACCGTCTCCCGGTACGCGGTGGCGTACCGCAGCCGGTCGAAGAACCGCTGTCCGGAGCGCGGGTAGTGGGCGGTGACGTCGTGCGGGACCCGGTCGAGGTTGATGCGCTGGATGACTCCGGCGAGCCCCAGCGAGTGATCCCCGTGGAAGTGGGTGACGCACAGCCGGTTCAGGTCGTGCGCGGCGACCCCGGCGCGCAGCATCTGGCGCTGGGTGCCCTCGCCGGGGTCGAAGAGGAGGCCCTCGGCGTCCCAGCGCAGCAGATAGCCGTTGTGGTTGCGGTGCCGGGTCGGGACCTGGCTGGCGGTGCCGAGGACCACCAGTTCACGTACGGACACGGCTGGTCAGCCGGGGGGCCACTGCAGGCCGCGGCCGCCGACGACGTGGGCGTGCGCGTGGAACACGGTCTGGCCGGCGCCGGTGCCGGTGTTGAAGACGATGCGGTAGCTCTCCAGCTTGTCCTCGTCCGCGACGGCCTGGGTCTCGCGGAGGACGTCCGCGGCGAGGTCGGGGGCGGCGGTGGCGAGTGTCGCGGCGTCCGCGTAGTGCGCCTTCGGGATGACCAGGACGTGGGTCGGTGCCTGGGGGTTGATGTCCCTGAACGCGACCGTCGTCTCCGTCTCCCTCACGATCGTCGCGGGCACGTGCCCCGCGACGATCTTGCAGAACAGACAGTCGTCCTGCGGCTCCCCAGCCATGTATTGCCTCCCAGCCACCGGTGATCGCCTACCGGGGCATGCTATCGCCAGGGTGCGTTGTCGGGTGCGGGTCCGGTGGGGCTTCTCGCGCAGTTCCCCGCGCCCCTTAAGGGCCTACGGCCCTTCCGGGCCGAAAAGCACGGGGCGCAGCCCCTGCTTTTCAGGGGCGCGGGGAACTGCGCGACCAGCCCCCACCGGACCCGCACCCGACAACTCACCCCACCCGGCGCTAACCCTCCGGCAGCGGCGGTGCCACCTTCGCCGGCGTCGACTCCAGCCCCTCCAGCGCCAGACGAATCGCCTCGTCCAGCTGGGGATCACGCCCGGCCGCGTGGTCCTGCGGCGCCTGGACGACCTCCACATCGGGATCGACCCCGTGGTTCTCCACGCCCCACCCGTACCCCTCCAGCCAGAACGCGTACTTCGGCTGGGTCACCAGCGTCCCGTCCACCAACCGGTACCGGCTGTCGATCCCGACGACCCCACCCCACGTCCGCGTCCCCACCACCGGCCCGATGCCGAGCGCCTTGATCGCCGCGTTCACGATGTCCCCGTCGGACCCGGAGAACTCGTTGGCGACGGCGACGACGGGCCCCCGGGGCGCGTCGTCGGGATAGCTGGTCGCCCGCATCCCGCGCGGCAGATCCCATCCCACGATCCGCCGGGCCAGCTTCTCCACGACGAGCTGGGAGGTGTGCCCGCCCCGGTTCTCCCGGACGTCCACGACCAGCCCCTCCCGCGCCACCTCGATCCGCAGATCACGGTGGAGCTGGGCCCACCCGGACCCGACCATGTCGGGCACGTGCAGATAGCCGAGCCGCCCGCCGGACTTCTCGTGGACGTACGCCCGCCGGTCCGCGACCCACGCGTGGTACCGCAGCGGCTCCTCGTCGGAGATGGGCACCACCACGGGATGCCGGAGGTCGCCGCCCCCGGCCGGCAGCACGGTCAGTTCGACCGCCTTGCCCGCCGTCCCCACGAGCAGCGGCCCGGGCCCCGCCACGGGATCGACCGGCTGCCCGCCGACGGCGACGATCGCGTCCCCGGCCCGTACGGCCACCCCGGGCGCGGCGAGCGGCGCGTGCGCGTCCGGGTCGGAGGTCTCCGACGGCAGCACCCGGTCGATGCGCCACAGCGGCGATCCCTGCGGGCCGTCCTCGTGCCGGGAGACGTCCGCCCCCAGCAGCCCCTGCCGGCGGTCGCCGGAGCCGCCCCGGCCGCGCGGGGTGACGTAGGCGTGGGACGTGCCCAACTCGCCGTGGACCTCCCAGAGGAGGTCCACGAGGTCGTCGTGGGTGGCGACCCGCTCCAGGACGGGGCGGTAGCGGTCCAGGACGGCGTCCCAGTCGACGCCGCCGAGGTCCGGGCGCCAGAAGTTGTCGCGCATCAGCCGGCCGGTCTCGTCGAACATCTGGCGCCACTCGGCGGCCGGGTCGACGGTCCGCCGTACGCGGGAGAGGTCGACGGTGATGTTGGTGTCGCTCTCGTCGTCGCCCGAGGCGCGCCGGTCGCTGGGGACGACCTTGAGCTTGCCGTCGGTCCACAGCAGGACCCGTTTGCCGTCGCCGCTGACGGAGAAGTGGTCGGCGTCGGAGGCGAGATACTCCAGGCGCCGCTGGGCGAGGTCGTACCGCTCCAGCGAGGTCTTGGGGTCCGGGTCGTCGGGCGTGGCCCGGGAGTGGCCGAGGACGCCGGTGACCGGGTGGCGCAGCCAGAGCACACCGTCCTTGGCGGCCCGGAGCGTGGAGTAGCGGGCGGCCTCGACCGGGAAGGGGACGATCCGGTCGGCGAGCCCTTCGAGGTCGATCCGGGTCGCGGGGGCGCCCTCGCTGTCCGGGGTCTCGTCCTTGTCGGGCGCCTCGAACGGGCGGCCGTGCCGCTGCGGTCCGAAGGGGGACGGGGTGGTCGCGGCGAGCGTGATGAGGTGCGGGCGGGCGCCGCTGACGAAGTGGAGGTCGAAGACGTGTTCGTCGTAGACCGGGTCGAAGGCGCGCGCGGAGAGGAACGCGAGGTGTTTGCCGTCGAGGGTGAACGTCGGCGAGAAGTCCTGGAAGCGGAGCGGGGTCGCCTCGGTGACGGACAGGTCGGCGGTGTTGGCGAGCTTGAGCTGACGCAGCGGGCGCGCCCCGGGGTGCGACCAGGCGAGCCAGGCGGAGTCGGGCGAGAAGGCGAGGCCGGAGACCTCGCCGTCCTCGCTGCGGTCGACCTCCCGTACCTCGCCGGTCTCGCGCTCGACGAGCAGCACCCGGCCGTCGTGCGCGGCGACGGCGACCCGGCTGCCGTCGGGGGCCATGGCAAGTCCGAGGACGCGGCCCAGCTGTCCGGCGGCGAGCCGGCGCGGGGTGGCGCCGGGGCCGACGCCGGTCGACGGCGCGAACTCCAGCGCGTCGTCGCCCTCCGCGTCCGTCACCCACACCACCCACTCCTCGCCGTCCACCCGGAAGGTGCGCGGCAGCCGGGCCCGTACGCCGTCCTCGGCGGCGAGCGCGCGGGCGGGGCCGGAGCGGTGGGTGATCCAGTGGATCGAGCCGCGTACGGAGACGGCGCTGCCCCGGGCCGTGTGGTCGGGCGAGGCGGAGCCGAACCAGCGGGAGGCGTTCACCGGGAAGGGCTGGAGGTCGGCGCGCTGTCCGCCGAGCCGGATGTCCAGCCTGCGCGGCTCGGCGCCGTCCAGGTCGTCCAGCAGCCACAGTTCACCGGCGGAGGCGTACACGACGCGGGTGCCGTCGGTGGCCGCGTGCCGGGCGTAGAAGCCTTCGGTCGGGGTGTGGCGGCGCAGGTCGGAGCCGTCGGCGAGGGAGGAGTACAGCGCGCCGACGCCCTCGTGGTCGGAGAGGAACGCGATCCGGTCGCCGACCCAGAGCGGATACTCGATGTTCCCGTCCAACTCGGCGTGCAGCCGCGCGAATTCCCCGGTGCCGTCGTGGTCGGCGTCGGCCCGGTCGATCCACAGCTTGCCCGCCGTGCCGCCCCGGTACCGCTTCCACCAGGCGGCCTCGCGGCCCATGGGGGCGGACAGCAGCACGGTGGCGGGCCCGTGGGCGACATCACCGACCGGCCCGTACGGCAGGGTGGTGGCCGGGCCGCCGTCGAGCGGGATCGCCCGCGCCCAGCTGCGCCGGAGGCTGGCCTGGCCGTGGGTGCTGAGCGCGAGGACCTGGCCGTCGGGCGTCCAGCCGCGCACCTGGGTGCGCCAACTCCCCCAGTACGTCAGGCGCTTGGCGGAACCGCCGTCGACGGGCGCGATATGCACCTCGGGGGCGCCGTCCCGGGTGGAGGTCCACGCGACGGTGGTGCCGTCCGGGGAGATCCGGGGATGGTTCACGGGCACGTTGTCCGCGCTGACCCGCCAGGCACGGCCGCCGTCCAGAGGCGCGACCCACACGTCGTCCTCGGCGGTGAAGGCGACCAGGTCGCCGTGCAGGTGCGGATACCGGAAATACGCGAGCTGAGTCACCCGGTCACTGTAAGCAGCGTTTCGGTCCGATGGGGAGGGGTTTGGATCATGTCCCCCGTGCCGGGCCCCACTTGCTCCGTGCCGGGCCTCACTTGCCCTCGGGTACGCAGGCCGGGTCCTTCTGGCACCAGATGGTCTGGGTGACGGTGACCGTCACGGTCGGTCCCGGCTGACCGGGCCCGCCCGGCGGGTCGGACTCGGGGGCGTCGCAGTTGCCCAGCCCCTCGACGTGGAACCACTCCTTGCCGCCGACCTTCGCGGTCAGATCACCGCGTACGCACCGGCCGTTGACCTCTTTGGTCACCTTCCCGGTGACGGTGATCTTCCGGCCTTCCTTGTCCTCGCCCTGGCAGTCGACGTTCGCGACGGTGGCGACGGACGCGGACGGCCCCTCCGACTTCTCGCCGTCCCCGCCCCCGTCGCCGTCGTACGACGCCGTGCAGGTGAGCCACTGGACGTCGAGGCCCTCCCGCTCCAGTTCCTTGGTGGCGAGTTGGTCCGTGGTGAACGCGACCGCGCCGGTGTTGAGTGCGCCGCCCTCGCAGGCCACCAGGCCGGCGACCGCGCCGATGCCGAGCCCGACTCCCAGCAGGAGCCGGCGCCCGCCGGCCCGGTACGCCCTGATCCGCCTCCATGCCCCCATGCACGGCAGCCTGCCACCGCCCGCCGCGCCGGGGAAGACCGCATGCGGCCATGCTGCCGGGACCGGTGGACGCGGGCGGCGGACGTCAGCCGCCCATCAGCAGCCATTCCTGCAGCTCCACCAAGTTCCCCTCGGGATCCTTGAGATGGGCCACCCGCATGCGGTCGGTCATCAGTGCGGGTCCGTGGAGGAGGGTGGCGCCGCGCTCCACGATCCCTTCGCAGTAGGCGTCCAGATCGTCGACCCGCAGCACGACCAGCGACCGGTGCCCGTTGGCCGCGCCTGCCAGCTCCCCGAGCACCTCGGCCATCATCGCCCGGTCCTGCAGGGCGATCCCCGCGGACCCGACTGCTGGGCTGAACTTCTCGTACGGCCCGTCGACCGCCCCGGACTGCGGTTTCAGTCCGAGGACATCGGCGTAGAAGCGGTAACACGCGGCGAAGTCGGAGACGAGCAGCCTTACTTGGGCGAGTTCCACGATGCTCCCAGGGTCGGGGAAGCCGGTCGGGACCGGGGCGGTCAGGACCAGCGTCCGGTGCGGCCCAGCAACAGCGCCCCGG
Source organism: Streptomyces sp. NPDC107538 (assembly GCF_055657445.1). Taxonomy (NCBI): domain Bacteria; kingdom Bacillati; phylum Actinomycetota; class Actinomycetes; order Kitasatosporales; family Streptomycetaceae; genus Streptomyces; species Streptomyces sp. NPDC107538. The sequence continues at coordinate 509,884 of NZ_JBVKAY010000004.1, forward strand.
CCGCCGTCCCGGCGGTCGAGGTACGCAGCACGCTGGGCCCGAGTCGATACGCCCCCGCGCCCGCCTCGCCGAAGAGCGCCAGCTCCTCCGGCGACACGCCCCCCTCGGGCCCCACGACGAGCACGATCTCCCCGGCCGCCGGCAGCTCGGCCGTGGCCAGGGTCTCGTCACCGCTCTCGTGCAGGACGGCGGCGAAGTCGGCCTTCGCCAGCAGCGCCGCGACCTGCTTGCCGGTGGCCACCTCGGCGATCTCGGGGAACCGGACCCGGCGGGACTGCTTGCCCGCCTCCCGTGCGGTGGCCCGCCACTTGGCGAGGGCCTTCAGTCCCCGGTCGCCCTTCCACTGGGTGATGCAGCGGGCGGCGGCCCAGGGCACGATCGCGTCGACGCCGACCTCGGTCATGGTCTCGACGGCCAGTTCGCCCCGGTCGCCCTTGGGCAGCGCCTGGACGACGGTGATCCGGGGCTCGGCCGGGGCCTCCTCGTGCACGGTCTCCAGGTCCATGACCACGAGCCGGTCCTTGCCCTCGGCCGCCTTGACGATCCCCTCCGCCCAGCGTCCGCGCCCGTCGGTCAGGACCACGTCCTCACCGGCCCGCAACCGCTTCACGGAGACGGCATGCCGCCCCTCGGGCCCGCCGAGCACCAGCTCGCCGCCACAGCCGTCAGGCAGGTCCAACGAGTCGACCACGAACACGGGTGCAGTCATCGCCCCTCACTCCCGGCCCGAGCACCGGCCTGACCGGCCTGGCCGCCACCCTGGCTGCCGACCTGGGCGGAGGCCTGCGCCGCCTGCGCGGTGGTGATCTCGGTGGCCAGCAGTTCGACCAGTTCCCCGGCGGACAGCTCGCGGGCCATCCGGTGGCCCTGCCCGGCCCACAGCGCCATGCCCTGGGCGTCCCCGGCTTTGGCGGCGGCCTTGCGCAGCGGCGAGGTGAGGTGGTGGACCTCGGGGTAGGCGACGGGCGCGTACGGGCCGTGCTCGCGCAGGAACCGGTTGACCAGCCCGCGGGCCGGGCGCCCGGAGAAGGCGCGGGTCAGCTCGGTGCGGACGAAGAGGGGGTCGGTGAGCGCCTGCTTGTGCACGGCGTGCGCGCCGGACTCGGCGGTGGCGAGGAACGCCGTGCCGAGCTGGGCCGCGCTCACACCCGCGGTGAGGAGGGCGGCGATCTGGCCGCCGCGCATGATGCCGCCGGCCGCGACCATCGGCAGGGCCACGGCCTCCCGGACCTGGGCGACGAGCGAGAGCAGGCCGACACCAGCACGGTCCCGCTCGGGGTCGTCCCGGTGGGTGCCCTGGTGGCCGCCCGCCTCCACGCCCTGCACGATCACGGCGTGGGCCCCGGACCGCTCCACGGCCTGGGCCTCCTCCGCCGAGGTCGCGGTGACCAGGGTGAGGGTGCCCTTGCGGGCGAGGGACTCGATGACCTCGGGGGTCGGGCAGCCGAAGTGGAACGACACCACGGGCACCGGGTTGTCGAGCAGCACGGCGAGCTTGGCCTCGTAGCCGTCGTCACGCCCGCTGTCGGGATCGCCCAGCTCGGCGTCGTACCAGGTGGCCTCCCCGGCGAGCTGCTCCGCGTACACCTCGACGGCGGCGGGCTCGGCGTACTCGGGCTGCGGCATGAAGAGGTTCACGCCGAACGGGCGGGACGTCAGCGCCCGGAGCGCCTTGATCTCCTGGTACATCCCGTCGGCGGTCTTGTACCCGGCGGCGAGGAACCCCAGCCCGCCCGCCTCGGACACGGCGGCGGCCAACCGCGGCACGGAGACACCGCCCGCCATGGGGGCCTGCACGATCGGGAGCGGGACGAGATCGGTCAGTGCGGAGGACATGACGGCATGGTGCCATGCCCTCCGGGTGTAGCCGAATCGGGTACGGACGGTTGTTCGGGTGCGGGTGCGTCGTGGCTGGTCGCGCAGTTCCCCGCGCCCCTCAAAAAGCAGGGGCTGCGCCCCGTGCTTTTTGTTTTTAGGGGCGCGGGGAACTGCGCGAGAAGCCCCACCGGACCCGCACCCGACAACGAACCCACTCAGCGCCCGTTGAACGCGTCCTTCAGCCGGGAGAACAGCCCCTGCTGCCCGGGCTGGAACTGCCCCGTGGGCCGTTCCTCACCCCGCAGCGCGGCCAGCTGCCGCAGCAGCGCCTCCTGCTCGGGATCCAGCTTCGTCGGCGTCTGCACCTCGACGTGGACGATCAGATCCCCACGCCCACCACCGCGCAGATGCGTGACACCGCGCCCGTGCAGCGGGATCGACTGCCCGGACTGCGTGCCGGGCCGGATGTCGACCTCCTCCAGCCCGTCCAGCGTCTCCAGCGGCACCTTCGTGCCGAGGGACGCCGCCGTCATCGGGATCGTCACCGTGCAGTGCAGATCGTCGCCGCGCCGCTGGAACGTGGAGTGCGGCAGCTCGTGGATCTCGACGTAGAGGTCACCGGCGGGACCGCCACCGGGCCCGACCTCGCCCTCACCGGCGAGCTGGATCCGCGTGCCGTTGTCGACACCGGCCGGGATCTTGACCGTGAGCGTCCGCCGCGACCGCACCCGCCCGTCGCCCGCGCACTCGGGGCACGGGTTGGGGACGATCGTGCCGAACCCCTGGCACTGCGGGCAGGGCCGGGAGGTCATGACCTGACCGAGGAAGGACCGCGTGACCTGCGAGACCTCACCGCGGCCGCGGCACATGTCACAGGTCTGGGCGGTCGTACCCGGGGCCGCGCCCTCGCCGCTGCACGTCGTACAGACGACGGCCGTGTCGACCTGGATGTCCTTCGTCGTACCGAAGGCCGCCTCGTCGAGGTCGATCTCCAGCCGGATCATCGCGTCCTGGCCCCGGCGCGTACGCGACCGCGGGCCACGCTGGGACGCCGTACCGAAGAACGCGTCCATGATGTCCGAGAAGTTGCCGAAGCCACCGGCGCCGAAGCCGCCCGCGCCTCCGCCGCCCGCCTGGGACAACGGGTCGCCGCCGAGGTCGTAGACCTGCTTCTTCTGCGGGTCCGACAACACCTCGTAGGCGGCGTTGATCTCCTTGAACCGCTCCTGGGTCTTCGGATCGGGATTGACGTCCGGGTGCAGCTCGCGAGCGAGCCTCCGGAACGCCTTCTTGATCTCGTCCTGGGACGCGTCGCGGCGCACGCCGAGCACGGCGTAGTAGTCCGTGGCCACTTAAGACTCCGCCAGGATCTGTCCGACGTACCGTGCCACCGCTCGTACCGCTCCCATCGTTCCCGGATAGTCCATGCGCGTAGGTCCGACCACGCCCAGTTTCGCTACTGCCTCGCCGCCCGAACCGTAGCCGACGGAGACGACGGACGTGGAGTTGAGTCCCTCATAGGCGTTCTCATGACCGATCCGTACGGTCATGCCCGAATCCCCGGCCTCGCCAAGCAACTTGAGGAGGACGACCTGTTCCTCCAAGGCTTCCAGAACGGGCCGGATCGTGAGGGGGAAGTCATGTCCGAAGCGGGTGAGATTGGCGGTTCCGCCGATCATCAGCCGCTCCTCGCTCTCCTCGACGAGTGCTTCGAGGAGGGTGGAGAGCACCGTCGCGACCGTGCCCCGGTCCTCGACGTCGAACGCCTCCGGCAGGTCCTCCACCAGCCGGGGCACGTCGGTGAACCGGCGGCCCGCGACCTTGCTGTTCAGCCGGGCGCGAAGATCCGCGAGTGACGTTTCTCCGAACGGCGCCGGACAGTCCACCAGCCGCTGTTCCACCCGTCCCGTGTCCGTGATCAGCACGAGCATCAGCCGGGCGGGGGCCAGCGACAGCAGCTCCACATGCCGCACCGTCGACCGTGTGAGCGACGGATACTGCACGACGGCGACCTGCCGCGTCAGCTGCGCGAGCAGCCGTACGGTCCGCGCCACGACGTCGTCCAGATCGACCGCGCCGTCCAGGAAGTTCTGGATGGCGCGCCGCTCGGGCGGGGTCATCGGCTTGACGCCCGCCAGCTTGTCGACGAAGAGCCGGTACCCCTTGTCGGTGGGGATGCGGCCCGCGCTGGTGTGGGGCTGGGCGATGAAGCCCTCGTCCTCCAGCGCCGCCATGTCGTTGCGGACGGTCGCCGGGGAGACGCCGAGGTTGTGCCGCTCGGTGAGCGCCTTGGAACCGACCGGTTCCTCGGTGCCCACATAGTCCTGGACGATGGCGCGCAGCACCTGCAGCCTGCGTTCACTGAGCACTCGCGCACACCTCCAGCTCGTCTCTCTCGTGCGACTCCCCCTTGGCACTCACCCCGGGCGAGTGCCAGCACTCCCCGCCCAGTGTACGGCGGTGGGGTACGCCCCCGGCAAGGCCGGGCTCCGGCGGAGCCACTTTCCTACTGGGGAGTACGCGACCACGCCGTCCCGCGAGCCACAGCGCGAGCTACCGCTAGCGTCGGCGCATGACGGTGACTTGGGAAGAGTGCGGGTGGCAGGAATTGACGCCCCGGGTCGGACGGTGCCGCCTGCCCGGCTGGGACTGCACGGTGGGGCTGGTGGCCGGGGGCGGTGCGGCCCTCATGATCGACGCGGGGTCGAGTCTGCGGGAGGGCGCGCGGTTGCGCGGCGAGGCGTGCCGGCTGCTCGGCGGCGCCCGTGTGACACATCTCGCGCTCACCCACCCTCATTTCGACCATGTCTTCGGGGCGGCGGCGTTCTCCGGGGTGGAGGTCTTCGGCGCGGTGGGCGTCGACGGCGTCCTGGCCCGTGACCGCGACGCCCTGCACGCGGACGCCGTGCACCACGGCCTGCCCCCGGCGGACGCCACGGAGGCCGCCGACCTCCTCGTCCTCCCCCGCCATCTGGTCTCCGGCGAGTGGACGCTCGACCTGGGCGACGGTGTCCGGGGGCTCCTGGCGAACGTGGGCCCCGGGCACACCGGCCACGACCTGGCGGTCCTGGTGTCGGAGGGCGCTCGGGAGGTGGTGTTCTGCGGGGACCTGGTCGAGGAGTCCGGTGAACCGCAGGCGGGCCCGGACGCGATCCCGTCCCGCTGGCCGGCCGCCCTGGACCGGCTGCTGGCCCTCGGCGGCGAGGACGCGCTGTACGTCCCCGGGCACGGGGCGGTGGTGGACGCGGCGTTCGTCCGGGCCCAACGCGACGCGCTGGCACGCCGCTTCGGCGTGTCGGACTGAGTACGGGGCATCCGGGCGCCGCTTCTCCTATCGTCATCCGAATGCGCCAGTACTCACCCGACCTGACCCCTCCCTGGAAGAAGTCCCAGTCGGCCCCCGAGGTCCCGGCCGACCCCGGTCTGGTCGTCGAGGAGCCCACCACCGGGTTCTGTGGGGCGGTCATCCGCTGCGAGGCGGGCACGGTGACGCTGGAGGACCGCTTCGGCAAGCACCGGGTGTTCCCGTTGGAGCCCCGGGGCTTCCTGCTGGAGGGTCGCGTGGTGACCCTGGTTCGCCCCTCGTCGCCGGCCCCCGCCCGTCCCTCCCGCACGGCCTCCGGCTCGGTGGCCGTCCCGGGCGCCCGCGCGCGGGTCGCCCGCGCCGGGCGCATCTACGTCGAGGGCCGCCACGACGCCGAACTCGTCGAGAAGGTGTGGGGCGACGACCTGCGCGTCGAGGGCGTGGTGGTGGAGTACCTGGAGGGCGTGGACGACCTGCCGTCGATCGTCGCGGACTTCGCCCCCGGGCCCGACGCGCGCCTCGGCGTCCTGGTCGACCACCTGGTCCCGGGGAGCAAGGAGTCCCGTATCGCCGCGTCCGTGACCAGCGAGCACGCGCTCGTCGTCGGCCACCCGTACATCGACATCTGGGAGGCCGTGAAGCCGTCGTCGGTGGGCATCGCGGCGTGGCCGCGCGTACCGCGCGGACAGGACTGGAAGACGGGGGTGTGCCGGGCGCTGGGATGGCCCGCGGACAACACCGGGGCGGTGTGGCAGGCGATCCTGGGGCGGGTGGGGTCCTACAAGGACCTGGAACCGGAGTTGTTGGGGAGGGTGGAGGAGTTGATCGACTTCGTCACGGATAGCGGTGGGGCCTGACGCCGGGGAAGATACCGAACTCGCTCGTGTCCAGTTCGAGCCCCAGCTCCTCCAACGGTAGCGGCGCTCCGAACTTAGTGATCTGCTGCCGCTGGTAGTCGGCGTTCTCGCCCCTTCCCGTGGGCCGTGTCAACAGCACGCACTGCGCCATGACCGGATCCACGATGAGGTAGGAAGGCACATTCCCCGCCGCATAGATCGACCGCTTGATCTCGTAGTCCCGCTGGACGCTGGTCTTGGAGACAACCTCGACGACCAGGGTGATGAGACGGCACGGCAGCAGGCGTCCCGAGGTGGGCATCACGTCGCGTTCAAGGACCACCAGGTCCGGTACGGGCTCACTGGCCTCATCAACGATGTCGACATCCTGGGTCTGCAAGCGAGACCACCGCGTACGCGGGATCTGGTCCAGCACGTCCTCCACGATCATGTTGTGCACAAGGTCAGGGCTGGCCATCATCACGATTTCCCCCCGGAGAAGCTCGACCCTGACGCCCTCCGGGGGCTCGAACTCCTCGAAGAACTTGGTCATGTCACGCTCGTCCACAGCGGTCATCTCCGTGGCCCTCCACATCCGCCGCGTACTTTTAGCGGCAGCCTACGAACCAGGTTAGGTACCGAACCCCCGTTCCGCACGGATTCACCCACCCAAGTGATCAGTCCACCAGGTCCCGCACCACCGCGTCCGCCAGCAGCCGCCCCCGCAGGGTGAGCACCGCGCGCCCCTCCGCGTACGGCCCCGTCTCCAGCAGCCCGTCGGAGAGGGCGCGCTCGGCGGCGGCGCGGCCGTCCTGCCGCAGCAGCGACAAGGGGCACCCCTCCCGGAGCCGCAGCTCCAGCAAGATGCGTTCGACCCGGCGGTCCTCGTCCGCCAGGAGCTCGCGCCCGGCGCCAGGGGAGCGCCCGGCGGCCAGCGCGCCCGCGTACGCGCCGGGGTGCTTGACGTTCCACCAGCGGACGCCACCGACGTGGCTGTGGGCGCCCGGCCCCGCGCCCCACCAGTCCGCGCCGCGCCAGTACAACTCGTTGTGGAGACAGCGCCCGGCGTCGGAGGTGGCCCAGTTGGAGACCTCGTACCAGTCGAACCCGGCGGCCGAGAGCATCTCCTCGGCGATCAGATACCGGTCGGCATGCACATCGTCGTCGGTCATCGGCACCTCGCCCCGCCGGATCCGCCGCGCGAGCTGCGTGCCCTCCTCCACGATCAGCGCGTACGCCGAGACGTGGTCCGGCCCGGCGCCGAGCGCGGCGTCCAGGGAGGCCCGCCAGTCGTCGTCGGACTCGCCGGGCGTGCCGTAGATCAGGTCCAGGTTGACGTGGTCGAAGCCGGCGGCGCGCGCCTCCGCCACGCACGCCTCCGGGCGCCCCGGCGTGTGCGTACGGTCGAGGATCTTCAGCACATGCTGCCGCGCGCTCTGCATCCCAAAGGAGAGCCGGTTGAAGCCGCCGGCGCGCAGGGTCTCCAGATACGCGGGGTCGACCGACTCCGGGTTCGCCTCCGTCGTCACCTCCGCGTCGTCCGCGAGCCCGAACTCGTCCCGGATCGCCCCCAGCATCCGTACGAGATCGCCGGCGGCCAGCAGCGTGGGGGTGCCGCCGCCGACGAAGACCGTACGGACGGGGCGCGGGTCGTCGCCGAGGACCTTGCGGGCGAGGCGGATCTCGTCGACGACCGTGTCCGCGTAGTTGTCGCGGGAGGCGAGGACGCCGCCGGTGGAGCGCAGCTCGGTCGCGGTGTAGGTGTTGAAGTCGCAGTAGCCGCAACGCGTCGCGCAGTACGGAACGTGCAGATAGAACCCGAGGGGCCGCTCGGCCGCGTCGGCCAGGGCGTGCGCGGGCAGCGCCCCGTCGTCGGGGACGGGCTCACCGTCGGGGAGTGCGGAAGGCATGTCCTCCATTGTCCAGCACCCGGCCGGTCATCGTTCCGCCCTCATTCCGCCCGCAGTACGAGCAGCGCCAGGTCGTCGTCCGGTGGCCGTTCCCCGAACTCGTGCACGAGTCGGCGGATGCGTTCGGCGATCAGCTGGGCGTCGAGTCCGGCGCAGCCGGAGAGCGCGGCGGCGAGGCCGTCCCCGTCGTCGAACATGTGCGGGCCGCTGCGTCGCTCGGTGACCCCGTCGGTCACACACAGCAGCGTGTCGCCGCAGCGCAGCTCGAACGTCTCGGAGACGTACTCCGTGTCCTCGATCACCCCGAGCAGCGTCTGCGGCTCGGCCACGGCCCGTACGTCGCCGTCGGGGCCGAGGAGCAGCGGCAGCGGGTGCCCGGCGGAGGCGAGGGTGCAGCGGACGCCGCCGGCGACGGGGACGAGTTCGCCGTAGAGGAGGGAGAGGAAGCGGGTCTGCGGGCCGTCGGGGTCGACGAGGCCGGGGTCGCCCGCCGTGACCAGGGCGCGGGCGGCGGCGTCCGCGGCCTCGGTCGCGTCGTCGAGGAGGAGCTGGTTGAGGCGGTCGAGCACGTCGGCGACGCCGTATCCCTCGCGGGCGAGCAGCCGCAGCCAGGGCCGGGCGAGGCCGATGACCACGGCCGCCTCGGGGCCCTTGCCCTGGACGTCGCCGATCGCGAAGCACCAGCGGCCCCGGCCCGCCGGGAAGAGGTCGTAGAAGTCGCCGCTGGGGCCGCCCTTGTCGCACGGCTCGTACACCAGTGCGCTGGACACCCCGGGGATCTCGGCGACCGCGCCCGGCAGCAGGCCGCGCTGCAGCACCCGGCTGATGGTGGCCTGACGGGCGTACTGGCGGGCCGCGCCGATGGACAGCGCGATCCGCCGGCTGAGGTCCTCCACCAGCCCGGTCACCTCGTCCGGGAAGCGGAGCAGTCCGGCCCGGCCGATGACCAGGGTGCCGAGGGGCCGCCCACCGGCAATCAGCCGATACGCGAGCGCGGCCCCGCCTTCACCTTCAGCCGCGACCTCGCCGCTTTCCACGGGCCCGGGACCAGACCGGGTCCCGCCTCCGGCTGCACGGGGCTCTGTCGCGGCGGCTGTCCGGCCTCCGGCCGTACGAGGCGCCGTCGCGTCGACTGCCCCACCTCCGGCCGTACGAGGCGCCGTCGCGTCGACTGCCCCACCTCCGGCCGGCCGGGGCTCCGTCCCGCCCCCGGGCTCACGCGCAGCGCCGGTCCCACCCGCCACGCCGGTCTCCGGGGCCGGTCCAGCTTCCGTGCCCAGGTCTGCGCCCGCTCGCGAACCGGAGCCCGCGCCCGCGCCCAAGTCAGCACCCGCACCCGCTCGTGACCCGGAGCCCGCCGCACCCCCCTCGGCGCCCACCTCCGCAGCGGCCCCCGCGCCCATCCCCGGCCACGGCACCGGCACCGCCCGCGACCGCACCGACTCCGGCAGTCTCGGGGGGGCCTGTTCCAAGGCCCGGCGGAGTTCCTCGATGCGGTTCTCGCTGCCGTGCCAGACGCGGGCGAGCCGTGGCGCGGGGCCGAACGCACCGTCGCCGCCGCGCCAGCCGAGCCCCTCGTCCTCCAGCCACACCGCGCACCAGTCGGCGAGCCTCGGCACCAGCAGCTGCCCGGCGAGCGCGGCGACCAGGTCCTCGTCCAGTTGCCCGGCGAGCAGATCGGACGCCTCGGCGAGGAAGGAGAGCGCACCCCGGTTCAGCCACTCCCGGTCATGCTCCCCCGCACGCCGGGGCGCGGGGGCGACCAGATCGGCCGGGTTCGCGCGGTGCCCATGGCCGGGCTCCCCGGCGTGGCCGGAGCTACCGGCGTACGCCCGCGCATCCCAGCCCCGGGCCCCCGCGTCCTCCTCGCCGTGCCCGCCCCTTTCACGCCCCTCCTCCCCCACGCCGGCCACATCACCGCCGTACGCCTCGAACGCACCCTCCACGGCCAGCGAACCGTCCACAGCCATCGCCCCGTCGACCGCGAGCGCCCCGTCCACCGACAACCGCGCCCACACGGTCTTCATGCCGGTCCGGTAGGTGATCCCCCACGCCTCGGCGAGCGCGGCGACGAGGCGCAGGCCGCGCCCGTACTCGGCGTCCCCGTAAGGCCGTTCGACGAGGTAGGGACGCTCGGCGCCCTCCTCCCGTACCGCCCGGGAGGGATGGTGGTCCGAGACCTCGACGAGCAGCCACCCGGCGGCGGTCGGGTCGTCGCGGCCGAGCCGGCAGAGGAGGTCGACGTCCGTGCCCGCGTGGACGACCGCGTTGGTGACCAGCTCGCTGACCACGACGAGCGCGTCCTCGACGAGGCGGGCGGAGAGCGCGGCGGCGCCCGGCAGATCGAGTTCCGTCCACTCCGCGAACGCGGCGCCCACGAAGCGCCGGGCGGCTCCGGGCGCGAGCGGACCCCCGGGCAGCGAGACATGCGCCATCGCGCGCCGGTCGACGCCCGCGTACGCGGGCGCGGCGGACGACAGGTCGGACGGCGCGGCGTACAGGGACTCGGGTCCGACGCGCGCCGGCGTATCGGAAGCACAGGACACGAGATCCCGTTGCGTCGGAATGGCCCCCACTGAGCGGCTCCCTGAGAAAGTTCGGACGAATAGGCCTCAGGCGGCACGGACAGAGTGACAGACTGACCACGCCCATAAGCGCCGAGTTACCGAAGTGGGCCACCATGAGTGAGAACAGTGCTACGCGGGTGCTCGAAAACGGCCAGAAGAACGGCCAGAACGACGGCCAGAACGACAGCCGAACGGACGGATCGATCCGGGCGTCCGATCTCCGCGCGCTGACCGCGGCCATGACCGCCGCCCGCGACGGAAGCTTCACGAAGATCCCGGAGGCGGGTCCCGCGCCGGTGGCGGAGCTGTGCGCCCTCTTCAACCAGATCATCGACCGCAGTACCCACTTCGGCGGCGAAGTGCAGCGCGTACGGCGGGAGTTGGTCCGGCACGGCCGCCTCGACGAGCGACTCTCGGCCTCCCCCGGCCAGGGCGCCTGGGCGACCCGGGTCGACGACGTCAACCAGACGCTCGACGCCCTGGTCGCCCCCGCCGCGAACGCCACCCGGGTACTGGACGCGGTGGCCGGCGGCGATCTGACCCAACGCGTCGACCTGCACGACGGCAATCGGCAACTCCGGGGCGATCTACGGCGGTTGGGCCGGGCCGTGAACAAGATGGTCGACCAGTTGTCGCTGTTCACGGGCGAGGTGACTCGGGTCGCCCGCGAGGTCGGCACCGAGGGGCGGCTCGGCGGCCGGGCGAAGGTCCGTGGCCTGTCCGGGAGTTGGCGGGACGTGACGGAGGCGGTCAACACCATGGCCGCCCGGCTGACCGCTCAGGTGCGGGACATCGCGCTGGTGACGACGTCGGTGGCGCGCGGCGACCTCACCCGTACGGTGACGGTCGAGGCGACCGGCGAGTTGCTCGAACTGAAGCTCACCGTGAACACGATGGTCGATCAGCTGTCCGCGTTCGCCGACGAGGTGACCAGGGTGGCCCGCGAGGTCGGCACCGAGGGCCAGCTCGGCGGCCGGGCCCAGGTGCGGGGCGTCTCCGGGGTGTGGAAGGACCTCACGGACAACGTCAACTTCATGGCGTCCAACCTGACGTCGCAGGTCCGCAACATCGCCCAGGTGACGACGGCCGTGGCGAACGGCGACCTCTCGCAGAAGATCATGGTCGACGCGCAGGGCGAGATCCTGGAGCTGAAGTCCACGATCAACACGATGGTCGACCAGCTCTCCGCCTTCGCCGACGAGGTCACCCGCGTCGCCCGCGAGGTCGGCACCGAAGGCAACCTCGGCGGCCGGGCCCAGGTGCGCGGCGTCTCCGGCGTCTGGAAAGACCTCACCGACAACGTCAACTTCATGGCGGACAACCTGACTTCACAGGTCAGGAACATCGCCCTCGTCTCCACGGCGGTCGCCCAGGGCGACCTCGGCAAGAAGATCACGGTCGAGGCGAAGGGCGAGATCCTGGAGCTGAAATCGACGATCAACACGATGGTCGACCAGCTCTCCGCCTTCGCCGACGAGGTCACCCGCGTCGCCCGCGAGGTCGGCACCGAAGGCAACCTCGGCGGCCAGGCGCAGGTGCGGGGCGTCTCCGGGGTGTGGAAGGACCTCACCGACAACGTCAACTTCATGGCCCTGAACCTGACTTCGCAGGTCCGCAACATCGCCCAGGTGACCACGGCCGTCGCCAACGGCGACCTCTCCAAGAAGATCACCGTCGATGCGCGCGGCGAGATCCTGGAGTTGAAGGACACCGTCAACACGATGGTGGAGCAGCTGCGGGCCTTCGCCGACGAGGTGACGAGGGTGGCCCGCGAGGTCGGCACCGACGGCGCGCTCGGCGGCCGGGCCCAGGTGCTGGGCGTGTCGGGTGTCTGGCGAGACCTGACCGACAACGTCAACTACATGGCGGACAACCTCACTTCGCAGGTCCGCAACATCGCCCAGGTGACCACGGCCGTGGCGAACGGCGACCTCTCCAAGAAGATCGACGTGGACGCGCGCGGCGAGATCCTGGAGCTGAAGACCGCCATCAACACGATGGTCGACACCCTCTCCTCCTTCTCCTCCGAGGTGACGAGGGTCGCCCGCGAGGTCGGCTCCGAGGGCCAACTCGGCGGCCAGGCACGGGTGGAGGGTGTGTACGGCACGTGGAAGCGGCTGACGACGAACGTGAACGAGCTCGCGTCGAACCTGACCACCCAGGTCCGCGCGATCGCCGAGGTCGCCTCCGCCGTGGCGCAGGGCGACATGTCGCGCTCGATCACGGTGGAGACGCAGGGCGAGGTCGCCGAGCTGAAGGACAACATCAACCTGATGGTGGCCAACCTCCGCGAGACCACCCGGGCGAAGGACTGGCTGGAGTCCAACCTCGCCCGGCTCGCCGCCCTGATGCAGGGCCACCGCGATCTGATGGAGGTCGCCGACCTGATCCTGCGCGAGCTGACCCCGCTGGTGAACGCCCAGTACGGCGCGTTCTATCTGGCCGACCCGGACGAGGACGGCGCGGCCCCGCTGCCGGTGGCGCCCACCAAGGGTCTCGCCTTCATCGCGGGCTACGGTGCGGCGCAGGGCGCGACCGTGGAGACCGGCGGCCTGCCCGTGCACGGCCTGGTCGCGCAGGCGGCCCGCGAGAAGAAGCGGATCCTGGTGGAGGAGGCCCCACCGGACTACATCAAGATCAACAGCGGCCTCGGCGAGGCTTCCCCGTCCAGCGTCGTGATCATCCCGATCCTCTTCGAGGACAAGCTCCTCGGCGTGATCGAGCTGGCCTCCTTCTCCCGCTTCTCCGATGTCCACCTGGCGTTCTTCGACCAGTTCGTGAACACCATCGGCGTCGCCATCAACACCATCATCGCCAACTCCCGTACGGAGTCCCTCCTCGGCGAGTCCCAGCGCCTGGCCATGCAGCTCCAGGAGCGCTCCGACGAACTCCAGATGCAGCAGGCGGAGTTGCAGCGTTCCAACGCCGAACTGGAGGAGAAGGCAGCCCTGTTGGCCACCTCCTCGCAGTACAAGTCGGAGTTCCTGGCGAACATGTCCCATGAACTGCGCACCCCGCTGAACTCCCTGCTCATCCTGGCCCGGCTGCTCTCCGACAACCCGGACGGCCATCTCACCGACCAGGAGGTGCAGTTCGCGACCACGATCCACCGCTCCGGCTCGGACCTCCTCCAGCTGATCAACGACATCCTCGACCTGTCGAAGATCGAGGCCGGCCGGATGGACGTACGCCCCAAACGCCTCCCGCTCATCAAGCTCCTGGACTACGTCCACGCCACGTTCCGCCCGCTCACCCTCGACCGGGGCCTGGCCTTCGAGGTGACGGTCGGCGAGGACGTACCGCGCGAGATGTACTCCGACGAGCAGCGCCTCCAGCAGATCCTGCGCAACCTCCTCTCCAACGCGATCAAGTTCACCGCGTCCGGCCGCGTCGAACTGACCGTGAACCGCGTCAAGGACCCCGACCGCCGCTTCACCCGTGAGGACCACGACTCCGCGGCCGCCGAGGTGATCGCCTTCGCGGTCTCCGACACCGGGATCGGCATCGCGGCCGAGAAACTCCCGGTGATCTTCGAGGCGTTCCAGCAGGCCGACGGCACCACCAACCGCAAGTACGGCGGCACCGGCCTCGGTCTCTCCATCAGCCGGGAGATCGCCGGTCTGCTCGGCGGCCGGATCATCGCCGAGAGCATCCCCGGCCAGGGCTCCACCTTCACGCTGTACGTGCCCGTCTTCAGCCCCGGCCACGGGGTGACCGGCCACGCGGCCGAGGAGCCCGGCAGCCTCGTACCCGAACAGCTGACCACCACGCCGTACCCGGCCGCCCTCGACGGCGACGGGCACGACAGCGACGACACCTGGCCCGCGCCCACCAAGCTGGAGGCGTGGAAGGCGGGCCGCGCCGGTCAAGTGCTGCCCGGCCGCCGGGTGTTGATCGTGGACGACGACATCCGCAACGTCTTCGCGCTCACCCATGTCCTGGGCCGCGTCGGCATGCCCGTCCTCTACGCGGAGAACGGCCGCGAGGGCATCGAGACCCTGGAGCGCAACCCGGACGTCGAACTCGTCCTGATGGACATCATGATGCCGGAGATGGACGGCTACGAGACGATCTCCGCCATCCGCCGCACCCCGCGCTGGGCGGGCCTGCCCATCGTCGCCCTCACCGCCAAGGCGATGCCCGGCGACCGCGAGAAGTCCATCGTCCGCGGCGCCAACGACTACGTACCGAAGCCGGTGGACGTCGACCAGCTGCTGACGGTCGTCTGCGCGGTCCTGGACCCGGAGGCCGCGGAAAGCCCGGAGAGCGCCGAGCCGTCCCCCGGGAAACGCACCGAAGAGAACGAGGCACCCTCACCATGACCACTCAGGACCGGACCGACGGAAGCGCGGGCATCCTCCTCGTCGACGACATGGAGGACAACCTGATCGCCCTGGAGGCCGTCCTGGCATCCCTCAACGAGCCGCTCGTACGCGCCCGTTCGGGCGAGGAGGCGATGAAGGCCCTGCTCCGGCAGCGGTTCGCCGTCGTCCTCCTCGACATCCGCATGCCCGGCATGGACGGCTTCGAGACCGCCGCCCACATCAAGCGCCTCGACCAGACCAAGGACGTCCCGATCATCTTCCTCACCGGCACGGACGCCGACACCGGCTACGCCTTCCGCGGCTACGCCACCGGCGCCGCCGACTACCTCACCAAGCCCTTCGACCCCTGGGTCCTCCGAGCCAAGGTCAGCGTCTTCCTCGACCTGCACCGCAAGACCCGGGAACTGGAGACCCTGCTGGCGAGCCAACGCGAACAGACGGAACAGATCAACGCCCGCCTGACGACCCTGGAAAAGCAACTGGCCACGCCCGCACCGGACGTGACCGAGTTACGCATACAAATACGCGACCTTCAAACCCTGGTGGAGAGCAACCGAGCCCCGTAAAGGGCGCGGGGAACTGCGCGACAAGCCACAACGAACCCGCAGCCGCCACCCAGCCCCCGCAGCCCCCTTCAATAGGCGCTACGCCTCACGAGAGCCCGCATACATCTCATCGATGAGGTGCTGATACTCCTTCTCCACCACCGGTCGCTTCAACTTCAGACTCGGCGTCAACTCCCCGTGCTCGACATCGAGATCCCGCGGCAGCAACCGGAACTTCTTGATCGTCTGCCACCGCTGCAACCCCTCGTTGAGCTGCGCGACATGCCCCTGCACCATCTCCACCGTCGCCGGCGCCGAGATGATCTCCTCGTACGACTTCCCGGCCAGCCCGTTCTCCGCGGCCCACGCCTGGAGGGACAGCTCGTCGAGCGCGATGAGGGCCGTGCAGAAGTTACGGTCCGCGCCGATCACCATCACGTTGGAGGTGAAGGGGCACAGCGCCTTGAACTGCCCCTCGATCTCGGTCGGCGCGATGTACTTGCCGCCCGAGGTCTTGAACAGGTCCTTCTTCCGGTCGGTGATCCGCAGATACCCGTCGGGCGACAGCTCCCCGATGTCGCCGGTGTGGAACCAGCCGTCGGCCTCCAGCACCTCCGCCGTCTTCTCCGGCAGCCCGTGGTAGCCCTCCATGACACCGGGCCCGCGCAGCAGGATCTCGCCGTCGTCCGCGATCCGCACCTCGCAGCCGGGCAGCGGCTTGCCGACCGTACCGGTGCGGTACGCCTCGCCGGGGTTCACGAAGGACGCCGCCGAGGTCTCGGTGAGTCCGTAGCCCTCCAGGATGTGGATGCCGGCGCCGGCGAAGAAGAACCCGATCTCGGGCGCCAGCGCGACCGAGCCGGAGACACAGGCCCGCAGCCGCCCGCCGAACGCCTCGCGGAGCTTGGCGTACACCAGCGTGTCGGCGACCTTGTGCTTCGCGCCGAGCGCGAACGGCACCGAGGCGGTACCGGTGCGCCGGAAGTTGTCCTGGCTGACCTTGGCGTACTCGCGGGAGACCCCGGCCGCCCACTGGAAGATCTTGTACTTGGCCGGGCCGCCCGCACGGGCCTTGGCGACCACGCCGTTGTAGACCTTCTCGAAGATACGGGGCACGGCCGCCATGTACGTCGGCTGCACGACCGGCAGATTCTCGATGATCTTGTCGATCCGGCCGTCCACGGCGGTGACGTGCCCGACCTCGATCTGACCGCTGGTAAGCACCTTGCCGAACACGTGCGCGAGCGGTAGCCACAGGTACTGCACGTCCTCGGCGCTGACCAGCCCGGTCGCGGCGATCGCCTTCGCCATGTACGACCAGTTGTCGTGCGGGAGGCGGACACCCTTGGGGCGCCCGGTGGTGCCCGAGGTGTAGATGAGGGTGGCCAGCTGGTCCTTGGTGATCGCGCCGACCTTCTCCTTGATCAGGTCGGGCTTCTTCTCCAGATACGCGGCGCCGCGCTTCTCCAGCTCGGCCAGCGAGAGCACCCAGTCCTCGGAGAGGTCCGCGCCCTCGGTGTCGATGACGACGACATGCGTCAGGTCGGGCAGCTCGGCCTTCTTCTCCCGGGCCTTCGCGAGCTGCGCCGCGTCCTCGGCGATGAGGACCCGGCTGGCGGAGTCCGAAAGGATGTACGCCGACTCCTCCGCGTTGGTCTGCGGATAGACGGTCGTGGTGGCGGCACCGGCGCACATGATGCCGAGGTCGGCGAGGATCCACTCGATGCGCGTCGACGAGGCGAGGGCGACGCGCTGCTCCGGCTGCACGCCCAGCTCGATCAGCCCGGCCGCGACGGCGTACACCCGCTCGGCCGACTGCGCCCAGCTCAGCGACTTCCAGTCGGAGGGCCCCTCGCCGGAGGCCGGCGGCACCGGATAGCGGTAGGCCTCGCCGTCGGGCGTCGCCGCCACGCGCTCCAGGAAGAGGGCCGCCACCGAGGGCGGACGGTTCTCGATCAGGGTCTGTGTGTCGCTCACGACATCCTCCGGGGCACGCGACAGTGCGGCTGGCTCATGGACTGTGCGGCTGGCTCAAAGCGGCTGTTGTTTAACTCGCGAGTAACTATCGAGTGGTGATCAGGGTAGAGCGCGGTTGGCCGGTTCGTAAGGGGCGGCGGGCAGTCACTTTCCACCGAGAACGACCGTACGGACACGTACCGCCGTCACCCGGACGACCTGCGGGCCCGTCGCGCCGAAACGCGACGGGCCCGCATTGTGCCCGAGTTCCCGGGGGTAACAGCGACTCCCCCGGCGGTCGGCGACGGCCGCCGCCGTTGGCTACTTCTTGCCCTTGCCTCCGCCGCCGCTGTCGTCGCTGGACAGAACGGCGATGAAGGCCTCCTGCGGAACCTCCACAGAGCCCACCATCTTCATCCGCTTCTTGCCTTCCTTCTGCTTCTCCAGCAGCTTCCGCTTACGGGAGATGTCACCGCCGTAGCACTTGGCGAGGACGTCCTTGCGGATGGCGCGGATGGTCTCGCGGGCGATGACCCGCGACCCGATGGCCGCCTGGATCGGCACCTCGAAGGCCTGCCGCGGGATCAGCTCGCGCAGCTTGGCGACGAGCCGCACCCCGTACGCGTACGCCGCGTCCTTGTGCGTGATCGCCGAGAACGCGTCCACCTTGTCGCCGTGCAGCAGGATGTCGACCTTGACCAGGCTGGAGGTCTGCTCGCCGGTGGGCTCGTAGTCCAGCGAGGCGTAGCCGCGGGTCTTCGACTTCAGCTGGTCGAAGAAGTCGAAGACGATCTCCGCGAGCGGCAGTGTGTACCGGATCTCGACCCGGTCCTCGGACAGATAGTCCATCCCGAGCAGCACCCCGCGCCGGGTCTGGCACAGCTCCATGATCGACCCGATGAACTCGCTCGGCGCCAGGATCGTGGCGCGTACGACGGGCTCGTACACCTCCGCGATCTTCCCCTCGGGGAACTCGCTCGGGTTGGTGACGGTGTGCTCGGCGCCGTCCTCCATGACCACCCGGTAGACCACGTTGGGCGCGGTGGCGATGAGGTCGAGCCCGAACTCGCGCTCCAGCCGCTCCCGGATGACGTCCAGGTGCAGCAGCCCGAGGAAGCCGACCCGGAAGCCGAAGCCCAGCGCCGCCGAGGTCTCCGGCTCGTAGACGAGCGCGGCATCGTTGAGCTGCAGCTTGTCGAGGGCCTCGCGCAGCTCCGGGTAGTCGGAGCCGTCCAGCGGATAGAGCCCGGAGAAGACCATGGGCTTCGGGTCCTTGTACCCGCCGAGCGCCTCGGTCGCCCCCTTCTGCTGGCTGGTGACGGTGTCACCGACCTTGGACTGGCGGACGTCCTTCACACCGGTGATGAGGTAACCCACCTCACCGACACCGAGGCCGTCGGCACCGAGCATCTCGGGCGAGTTCGTACCGATCTCCAGCAGCTCGTGCGTGGCGCCCGTCGACATCATCTTGATGCGCTCACGCTTGTTGAGCTGCCCGTCGATGACACGGACGTAGGTGACCACGCCCCGGTAGGAGTCGTAGACCGAGTCGAAGATCATGGCGCGGGCGGGGGCGTCCTTGACGCCGACGGGCGCCGGGACCTCCTTGACCACCCGGTCCAGCAGCGCGTCGACCCCGAGGCCGGTCTTGGCGGAGACCTTGAGCACGTCGGACGGGTCGCACCCGACGAGGTTGGCGAGCTCCTCGGCGAACTTCTCGGGCTGCGCGGCCGGCAGGTCGATCTTGTTCAGTACGGGGATGATCGTGAGCTCGTTCTCCATCGCCAGGTACAGGTTGGCGAGGGTCTGCGCCTCGATGCCCTGGGCCGCGTCGACGAGGAGGACGGTCCCCTCACAGGCCGCCAGCGACCGTGACACCTCGTACGTGAAGTCGACGTGCCCGGGGGTGTCGATCATGTTGAGGATGTGCGTGTTGCCCGGATCGTCGGTCGGCGCCCAGGGCAGACGCACCGCCTGGGACTTGATCGTGATACCGCGCTCACGCTCGATGTCCATGCGGTCGAGGTACTGAGCACGCATCTGCCGCTGGTCGACCACACCGGTCAGCTGGAGCATCCGGTCGGCGAGCGTGGACTTGCCGTGGTCGATGTGCGCGATGATGCAGAAATTGCGGATCTGAGCCGGGTCGGTACGGCTCGGCTCGGGCACATGGCTGGGGATCGCGGGCACGCAGGGTCCTGATTCTTGAGGTGTCCGCAGCGTCTGCGGTCTCGGGTCGGATCTGGCGGTACTGGTACGGGGGCGGTTGGTACGTAGGTCGTTCTGCTATGTAGGCACCATGGTCCCACGGGCGGGGTACTGCGACCGGTTTGGGCCGACCCATGGGCGGCTGGTAGCGTGGGCGGCTGTGTCTCATGCCCTCTCAGCAGGAGGCACATCCCAAGAAAATCATCTGAAGCTGAAAAGGCTCATTCGTGGCGAACATCAAGTCCCAGATCAAGCGGAACAAGACCAACGAGAAGGCGCGCCTTCGCAACAAGGCCGTCAAGTCGTCGCTCAAGACCGCTATCCGCAAGGCCCGCGAGGCCGCTGCCGCGGGTGACGCCGAGAAGGCCACCGAGTACCAGCGCGCTGCCGCGCGTCAGCTCGACAAGGCCGTCTCGAAGGGCGTCATCCACAAGAACCAGGCCGCCAACAAGAAGTCGGCGCTTGCTTCCAAGGTCGCTTCCCTCCAGGGCTGAGCTCCACCTCTGATCTGACCGCCGGCTGAACCCGGAGCGGACTCTCTCTTATCCGCTCGCACCCGGCACCCCGGACCCGTACGCGGCCTGCGTTCGCAAGCCGACCGGACTTCCAACCCTCCCGCGAGGGACGTCGAGCCCTCTACCTCGACTCGCGGACAGACCTTCGTGGTCGCCACGCCACGTTCAATGCCCCCGGACCCACTTCGGGGGCATTGCTGTGTCCGCCCACGAACACGGGAGCCCGGCGCTCCGGCTGCGGAAGCGCCGACCAATGGCCACGTCGAAGAACATAGGGGTGTGAGTGATGTGAGGCATGTACTGGTGTTGCCCGATCGTGATGCGGCCGAGCAGGCCTTGGAGGCGCTCGGGCAGCGGTTCGGGCTCGATGAGGAACCGCAGTTGGTGCGGGACGCGCTGGCGGGGGAGGACGACGCCGAGGACGCGCAGTGGTTGGTGGTGCTGCGGGATGAGCGGGCGCGGTTCGATCCGGTGGCGTTGGACGAGTTCGTGAGGGAGTGGGACGGGTGGCGGGAGGAGCCGTAGGGCTCCGCCGGGGCCGGGTGATGTCCCGCGGGTCGTAGGCGGGTGCGGATCCGCGGGGAGCGCTCTCGCAGTTCCCCGCGCCCCTTGGCCGGGCGTGGTTGCCGCGGAGTGGGTTGTCAGTGGGGCGTGGGATGCTGTCCCGGATGGCCAAGAAGACTGTGAATGATGATCCTCTCGCTCCCGTGACATTGGCTGTGGGGCAGGAGGAACTGCTGCTCGACCGGGCTGTGCAGGTGGTGGTGGCCGCGGCGAAGGCCTCCGACGCCGACACGGATGTGCGGGACCTGGCCTCGGACCAGCTGCAGCCCGGCACGCTCGCCGAGCTGACGAGTCCGTCGCTCTTCGCGGAGCGAAAGGTCGTGGTCGTACGCAACGCGCAGGATCTGTCGGCCGACACGGTCAAGGACGTGAAGGCGTATCTGGGCGCTCCCGCCGAGGAGATCACCCTGGTGCTGCTGCACGCGGGCGGCGCCAAGGGCAAAGCGCTGCTGGACGCCGCGCGCAAGGCGGGGGCGCGGGAGGTGGCGTGCCCCAAGATGACGAAGCCGGCGGATCGGCTGGCGTTCGTGCGGGGGGAGTTCCGGACGCTGGGGCGGTCCGCGACGCCCGAGGCGTGCCAGGCGCTCGTCGACGCGATCGGCAGTGATCTGCGGGAGCTGGCGTCCGCGGCGTCGCAGCTGGTCGCGGATGTCGAGGGGACGATCGACGAGGCGGTGGTCGGGCGGTACTACACCGGGCGGGCCGAGGCGTCGAGCTTCGAGGTGGCCGATCGGGCCGTCGAGGGACGGGCGGCGGAGGCGCTGGAGGCGCTGCGGTGGTCGTTGGCGACCGGAGTGGCGCCGGTACTGATCACCAGTGCGCTGGCGCAGGCGGTGCGGGCGATCGGAAAGCTGTCGTCGGCCCGGGGCGGACGGCCGGCGGATCTGGCGCGGGAGCTGGGGATGCCGCCGTGGAAGATCGATCGGGTACGACAGCAGATGCGGGGGTGGACGCCGGACGGGGTGGCCGTGGCATTGCGGGCGGTGGCCGAGGCCGATGCCGGGGTCAAGGGCGGAGGGGACGATCCCGAGTACGCGTTGGAAAAGGCAGTCGTAACGATCGCACGGGCGGCCCGGTCTCGTCGGGGTTGAGCTCTCCGCCCCCCACCGCGCTTACCCGCCCCCCTCCCCAGGGGGGCTGCCCCCTCCCCCCGTTACCTGCTTCGTGGCTCCGCAATGGGGCCTCCGGCCTTCGGGTCCGGCATGGCTTCCCCCCTTGTTGTTCATGGTCCGGGGGGTGGCGTCACCGGGCCCGGAGGCATCGACGGATCGCTGATGAGGGGCTCTTCGCTGCCCTCGACGAGCAGACCCTTACCGTTCCCGGCACCGAGGCGGCCTCTCTGATCGAGCCCGAGCCTCGCCACGTCGCTGACGGCCGCGCTCGACCAGCGGAAACTGCTTGCCGGACGGATCGAGGAACTGCTGGCGGCACACTCTCTTTCCAAGGTCCTGACGTCTACGCCGGGAGTCGGCGTCAGGACCGGAGCACGCACCCTGATCGAGGCCGGCGACGGCAGCACCTTCCCGACCGCCGGCCACTTGGCCGCCTACGCGGGTCTCGCCCCGGCGACCCGGAGTTCGGGCTCATCGATCCGCGGCGAACAGCCATCCCGGAGAGGGAACAAGCAGCTCAAGCGAGCCTTCTTCCTATCGGCGTTCGCGGCGCTCAGTGACCCGGCCTCCCGGGCCTACTACGACAAGAAGATCGCCCAGGGCAAGCACCACACCCAGGCCCTGCTCCGCCTCGCCAGACACCGGGCCGACGTCCTCGTCAGTCCCAGTCACCTGACCTGCGGGTCTGCAAGGACAACGACCCGATCAGCCTCGACGTCGAAGCCGAGCACCGGATTGCCGTACTCGCCCTCCGGGTCCATTAGCACCGGCTTGCCCAAACGCCGCCCGATCTCCCCAAGGAAGCCACAGAGCACATCAAGTCGGTCCTGGCCCCGCAACTCCCGCAGGTCAACGTCGAAGTCGACTTCGTCGTCGGCATGAAAACGGAAGATCGCCAACACATCGGCGCTCGGCCAGACCCGCAGGTCCGGGCACTCGGCATCCGCCGAGCGGGACAGCACGGCCTCCGCCCGGGGCATCGGAAGCACCGTCTCTCCCTCGGAGTACTGGCACTTCCAGCCCTTCTCCACGACAAGGTCGAGGACCGCCTGCCAGTCCTCCACCGAGGCGTTCGGGACACGCACGTCGGGCAACGACCCCATCAGGTCCAGGTCGAAGAAGCGCTTCACGTCATCCCACAGCAGGCCGCTCACCCCGCCATGCTGCCCGGGTCGCCGACCCAACGCACCCCCGTTTCCCTTGACATAGGGCAAGGGGGCACCCCTCCCCCTCCCCCTCCCTCCCCACCCCGCTCAACGCCCCCGCCGCCCCGCCCCCACCTCCGGCACCCGTCCCAGATCCATTCCGAATCGCTCCCGGTACGCCGCCAGTACCTCCGTGTCCGTCGACAGCTCGGTCGTCTCCCGGTCGCCTCCCGCCGAGGTGAGCGTCAGGGTGCGTCCGCTGAGGGTGACGCGGCCGCCGTCCTCGGTGACCCGGGAGCAGACGAGGGACTGGGTGAAGTGGGAGGCCGGTGAGGTGCTGTGCCACCAGGCCCCGGCCACGAAGTCCCCGAGCACCCTCGGCCGTGTCTCCAGCCGGTACTGGGGCTGGCCGTCCCGGAACACGTCCAGGTCCCCGAACTCCCGCCCCCCGCTCTCCCGGTCCGCCTCGGCCACCCGGAACGCCCCACCCGGATCCGCCTGCTCCCCCCGGTCCCCGAACTCCAACGGATAGTGGCTGTTCGCCCCGAACCCGACATCGGCCAGCCAGTCACCCCCGTCCACCGTCCGCACCCGCAGCACGAGATGGTCGTACGGGATGCCCAGCCGCCCCTCCTCCCCGTACACCCGTGCCGCGAGCAGCGTCACATCGAATCCGAGCGCCGCGAGCAACGCCCCGAACAGTCCGTTCAGTTCGAAGCAGAAGCCTCCCCTGTGCTCCCCGACCACCTTGTCCAGCAGCCGCTTCTCCTCCAGGACGATCTCCTCTCCGAGGTGGATCGACAGATTCTCGAACGGCACCGCCCGCAGATGGCGCAGATGCAGTTCTCGCAGCACATCGACAGTGGGCCAGGCCGGCTGCTCGGCTCCGAGGCGGCGAAGGTAGGCGTCAAGCTCTGCGGTTTCCATGACATCAGTCTCTCGCCACGAGCAACTCCTTCGTCGTACCCGCGACGGCGATCGCGCCGTCCTCGTCCGTACGCAGCACCGTGGCACCCCCGGCCCGCAACGCCGCGACCGTACTGGGGGCCGGGTGGCCGTACGGGTTGTCCGCGCCCACCGAGATGAGGGCCAGCCGCGGGGTCATCGCCCGTATCAGCCCCGGATCCTGGTAGGCCGAGCCATGGTGGGCGACCTTCACCACGTCCACGGTTCCCAGGGCCGCCGCCTCCGGTGATCTCGCCAGTTCCCGCTGGCCGGGTGGTTCCAGATCGCCCAGGAGCAGCAGGGTCAGCCCGGCCGAGCGGACCAGCATGGTCACGCTGGCGTCGTTCGGCCCGTCGGGTGCGACGGCGTCACCCGGCGGCCACAGCACCCGCCACGACAGGCTTCCCGTGCGCCGCTCCTCCCCGGCCGCGGCCCGGGTCAGCGGGATCCGCCGGGCCGCCGCCTCCCTGCGCACGAAAGCGGCCTGGTCCGCCGGTTCCTCGAACCCCGTCGCCGCGATCGCTCCCACCGAACGCCCCCGTAGCACTCCCGGCAACCCCACCACATGGTCGGCGTGGAAGTGGGTGAGGACCACGAGCGGGACCCTGGTGATGCCGAGCGAGGTGAGACAGCGGTCGACCAGCACCGGATCGGGACCGGCGTCCACGACCACCCCGGCACCGTCCCCCACCGCGAGAACGGTCGCGTCCCCCTGCCCCACATCGCACATCACGAAGCGCCAGCCCGGCGGCGGCCATCCCGTGATCACCCTGGTCAGCGGCGGCGGCTGCACCACCACCAGCAGAAACGCCACCAGGCAGGCCCCCACCAGCCAGGGGTGGCCCAGGAGCCGCCGCCCGACGAGGACGACGACCACGGTGGTCAGGAGCAGCAGCAGCGCGCCGGTCCAGCTGCCCGGCCAGTCCACCCCCGCGCCGGGCAGCGACGCCCCGGTGCGGGCGATGTCCGCGATCCAGCCGGCGGGCCAACTCGCGCACCAGGCAAGGCACTCGGCCACCGGCATCGCCACCGGGGCCGTCGCCAGCGTGGCGAACCCCAGCACCGTGGCCGGGGCCACCGCGAACTCCGCCAGCAGATTGCACGGCACCGCCACCAGGCTCACCTTCGCCGACAGCACGGCGACGACCGGCGCGCACACCGCCTGCGCGGCTCCCGCCGCTGCCAACGCCTCCGCCGGCCGCGGCGGCACCCGGCGCCTTTGCAGCGCCGCGCTCCAGCGCGGGGCGAGGGTGAGCAGGGCTCCGGTCGCGAGAACGGACAGCAGGAAGCCGTAGCTCCGGGCCAGCCACGGGTCGTACAGCACCAGCAGCAGCACCGCCGTCGCCAGCGCCGGGACGAGGGATCTGCGGCGCCCCGTCGCGATGGCCAGCAGCGCGATCGAACCGCATGCCGCCGCCCGCACCACACTCGGGTCCGGCCTGCACACGATCACAAACCCGAGCGTCAGCGCTCCACCGGCCAGCGCGGTCGTCCGCAGCGGGATCCCGAGCCGGGGCGCTAGCCCCCGTCGCTCGGCCCGCTGCGCCAGCCCCGGCGGCCCGATGAACAGAGCCAGCAGGATCGTGAAGTTGGCGCCACTGACGGCGAGCAGATGCGT
This sequence comes from Streptomyces sp. NPDC107538, assembly GCF_055657445.1. Classification (NCBI taxonomy): domain Bacteria; kingdom Bacillati; phylum Actinomycetota; class Actinomycetes; order Kitasatosporales; family Streptomycetaceae; genus Streptomyces; species Streptomyces sp. NPDC107538. The sequence goes on from NZ_JBVKAY010000004.1 coordinate 535,252, forward strand.
GAGATCGGTCGCCTTGAACGCCTCGTCCAACTCGGCCGGCACCCGCGAGGTGTCCCCCACGACGAACCCCGGCAACAACGCCCGCGCGTCCGCGTCCAGCCCGTCCGTCGCCTCCCGCAGCCCCGCCCGCAACCGCCCCGCGAACCGCTGCACCGCGCTCGGCCCCTCCACCACCACCGGCGCCCCACCGCCCCGCACCCGCAGCACGGCCGCCACCCGGTCTCCCCCGACCATGGCCGGCACGGCCTGCGCCACCACCCGCACCCGCGTGGACGGCAGCAGTGAGAGCCAGGCCGCCCGACCGGGCCGTCCCACCACATCGACGATGACCAGCACCGGTGTCCGTGTGTCCACGACCGTCCCGTCCGGGCTCCGCACCCGGCGCACCTCGGCCTGGAGGAGTACGGCGGTCGGGGCCGCGCGGTTGCCCTGGAGCCGGGGGCGGGTGAGCCGTGGATCTGACGTCAGCTCGGCCTCCGCGGTCACCCGGGAGTACTGCTCGGCCAGCGCGGGCACCGGCCCCCGCCGCAGATCCGCCCCGTGCAGCCCGGCGGAGGCCGCAGCCGCCCCGGCACACAGCAGCACGGCCGCGACAGACACCCGCGTCCAGCCCCCGGCCCACCTCCGCCCGCGCTCCCGCTCCCGCCCGCGCCCGCGCCCTTGCCCTTGCCCTTGCCCTTGCCCTTGCCCTTGCCCTTGCCAAGGAACGAGCAGGGCCAGGCCCACCACCAGGCAGACCACGACCACTCCCGTGACCCACCCGGGCGAGGCGTGCACCATCAGCGCCGCCGTCCCCCACGCGGCCAGCGCCGGAGGCACGAGGCGCAGATCGGTCGGCCCCTCCTGCCGGGGATGCGCGTCCCCGAGCCGAGTACCGGAGGCCGCGTGCACGGCGGCCCGCGCTGGAGTGCCCCGGGGAGGAGCCTGCCGCACACCGCCCACCGCCCTCGGCGCCCCCTCCTCGGTCGCCCTCACGGCCGGACCAGAGGCCGCAGGTCGGCGAAGCGGCGGTCGCCGATGCCGTTCACCTCACGCAATTCGTCGACCGAGCGGAAGCCGCCGTGCTGGGTGCGGTAGTCGATGATGTGCTGGGCGAGGACGGGGCCGACGCCGGGCAGGGTGTCCAACTGGTCGGCCGTGGCCGTGTTCAGGGAGACGGGAGCCGCCGGCGCCGCCCCGGTGACGGCGCCACCGGCCCCGACCGCGCCACCACCGCCCGCCCCGGGCACCGCGCCCGGCCCGGACACCGGTGCCGGACTCCCGACCAGGACCTGTTCGCCGTCCACGAGGAGCCGGGCGCGGTTGAGCCCGTCGGTGTTCGTCCCCGGGCGTACCCCGCCCGCCGCGCGCAACGCGTCGGCCACGCGGGAACCGGCCGGCAACCGCTGGATCCCCGGCCGTCGCACCTTCCCGCCGACGTCCACCACGATCACGGGCCCGGCCGTGGAGGCGCCCGACCCGGCCGAGGCGCCGGACCCGGCCGCCCTGGGGCCGTCCCCGGGCTCCCCGAACGAAGCCGCCGGGCCGCCCGAATCCCCCGAGCCGCCTGGAACCCCCACACGCACCACCTCGGGCGCGCTCACCTGCTGGGTCCGGCCCGCCCAGAAGTGCTGTGCCGCGAACACCGCCGCGACGACCAGCACCACGCTCAGCGCGACCACGCTCTTCCGCTCGATGCCGCACCGCACCTGCAACCACAACGGCAGCCGCTCCCGCACAGCAGGCCCCACCCGCTGCCGCCACGCGCCCCGCTCCCCATGCCCCGCAGCACCGTCGTCGAGGTCCCGGTCCGGGTCGCCCGGCGGCCCATGCCCCAACTCCCGTGGCTCCGCGGCCCTTTCCGGGAACAGTGCCTCCGCACGCAGCCGGAGCGTCTCCGCCGAAGCCTCGCGGCGACGGCCGCCCCGCACCCTCGGCGGCCCGGAGCGGTGCCGAGCCCGCCCGTCGGAGGACGGACCCCGGCCGGGCCCGCTGGTGACCGTCGCCGTACGTGAACGTGAATGTGAACGTGACTGTGCTCGTGCGTGTGAACGTGATCGAAGTGCCATGCGACGAGGATCGGGCAATCCCGCCCACCCGCGATGATCTTGCTCAATTCCCGTGGACAACTACCCAGTTGTGGATAACTCCGTCACCCACACGAGCGAACGGGCAACCAACCGAGCCCCACCGACCACCGCACCCCGACCGCCTCAACTCGACCCGCCTCACCGAGGCGAGACAACCGCCCCCAACAACCCAGGCCCCGTATGCGCCCCGATCACCGCCCCCACCTCGCTCACATGGAGGTCGGCCAGCCCGGGCACCCGCTCCCGCAACCGCTCCGCGAGCGCCGAGGCCCGCTCGGGCGCGGCGAGGTGGTGGACGGCGATGTCGACCGGCGCGCCGCCCGCCCGCTCGGCGACGATCTCCTCCAGGCGGGCGATCGCCCTGGACGCCGTACGGACCTTCTCCAGCATCTCGATACGGCCGCCGTCCAGCTGCAGCAGCGGCTTGACCGCCAGCGCGGACCCGAACAGCGCCTGTGCGGCGCCGATCCGGCCGCCCCGGCGGAGATAGTCCAGGGTGTCGACGTAGAAGAACGCGGACGTCCCCGCGGCCCGCTTCTCGGCGGCCGTGACGGCCTCGTCCACCGTGCCGCCCGACTCCGCGGACTCGGCGGCGGCGAGGGCGCAGAACCCGAGGGCCATCGCGACCATCCCGGTGTCCACGACACGCACCGGCACGGGTGCCTCGCGGGCCGCGAGGGCGGCGGCGTCGTACGTGCCGGAGAACTCGGCGGAGAGATGGAGGGAGACGATGCCCGTGGCGCCCGCCTCCGCGACCCTGCGGTAGGTCTCCGCGAACAGTTCGGGGCTGGGGCGGGAGGTGGTGACGGACCGTCGCTTCTGCAGTGCCTGGGCCAGGGACCGTGCCGAGATCTCGGTGCCTTCGTCGAGCGCCTCGCCGCCGAGGACCACGGTCAGGGGTACCGCGGTGATGCCGTGACGCTCCATCGCCGGCGGCGGCAGGTAGGCCGTTGAATCGGTGACGATCGCGACATGGCGGGACATGAGCTGGAGGTTACCCGCCAAGCCCCGAGGACGGCAGCCCGCCCCCTCTCACCTGCGACCGGGCGGAGCGATCCGATCGGGACGAGCGCGCCGCCCGGCTCAAGTCGTGCTCTCCGGGCGGGGCTTCTTCTGCCACGGGTAGGTCGGCCGCGCGCCCGGCGGTGTGATCGCGGGCCTGGGCGGCACCTGACCGCCGTGCGCCCGACCACCGCTGGAGTCAGCACCGCTGGAGTCAGCACCGCTGGAGTCGTCGCCGCCGGACTCGGCGCCGCGCGCCCCGGGGGTCTCCTGCCAGGTCTGCCCCGTGGAGGCCGTGGGCTCGGGCTTGGGCGCCTCCGGCCACACCGAGGCCGGTTCCGTCGTCCAGTGCCGCAGCGCGCCCGCCTCGACGTCTATCTGCGCGCTGAGGGTGTCCAGGTCGTCCTCGGCGAACTTGCGGGCCCGGTCGTGCGCCGCCCAGCGCAGGGAGTCGGCGGACTTGATGATCCGCTCCGTGCGCTCGCGCAGCGCGGGCAGCCGCTGGGCCAGCTTGCTCCGGTCCGGCTCGGGCTCCAGGCGCCGCAGTTCGTCGTCCAGCTCCCGGCCGTGCTTGCTGAGCTGGTCGAAGAGGGCCAGGGACTCCTTGAGGGACTCGTCCTCGCCCACCCCCGCCTGCAACGCCTCCTGGGTAGCCCGCATCGAGGTACGCAACTTCAGCCGCAGATCGGCCAGTTGCCCCACGGGGCCGGGCTGGGCCAGGCTTCTGGCGCGCAGGGTGGTGTCCTCGACGGTCCGCTTGGCCTGCGTGATCGTACGGTCCACGCCCCGCTTGGCCGCGCCGACCGCCTTCACCGTGGCGTACACGCCCAGCACCACGAACAGCACGAAGAACAGGGCGACGACTGCGATGACGGCTTCCACGACGCGCTCCTTCTCCGAACCTTCTCCGAAGCTTCTCCGACCGGCACGGCATGTGCTGCGGCGCTCTTCAACGGTAAACGCAACAGGCAGGTCCCGAGTTCCATCCGAACCCGGAACCTGCCCGTAGGGGACGACCCCGAACCGCGACCCTCGACAGCCGAACGACTACCGAAAGCCACGGGAAGTCACCGGAAGTCACCCTCAGGTGACGATGTTCACCAGCTTCGGCGCCCGCACGATCACCTTGCGGATCGGCGCCCCGGCCAGCGCCGCGACCACCTTCTCGTCGCCCAGGGCCACCTTCTCCAGCTCCTCGTCGGAGATGGCCGGCGACACCTCCAGCCGGGCCTTGACCTTGCCCTTGATCTGGACGACGCAGGTGACGGCCTCGTCGACGACGTACGCGGGGTCGGCGACGGGGAAGTCCCGGTGCACGACGGAGTCCGTGTGCCCCAGCTTGCGCCACAGCTCCTCGGCGATGTGCGGGGCCAGCGGCGCGACCAGCAGGACCAGCGCCTCGGCGACGGAGCGGGACACCGGGCCGCCCACCTTGGTCAGGTGGTTGTTCAGCTCGGTGACCTTGGCGATCGCGGTGTTGAACCGCATGCCCTCCAGGTCCTGGCGGACGCCGTCGATGGCCTTGTGCAGCGCCCGCAGGGTGTCCTCGCCGGGCTCGGTGTCGACGACCGTCACCTCACCGGTGACCTCGTCGACGACATTGCGCCACAGCCGCTGCAGCAGCCGGAACTGGCCCACCACCGCGCGCGTGTCCCACGGCCGAGACACGTCCAGCGGGCCCATCGCCATCTCGTACAGGCGCAGGGTGTCGGCGCCGTACTCCGCGCAGATGGACTCCGGAGTGACCGCGTTCTTCAGGGACTTGCCCATCTTGCCCAGCAGCCGGCTGACCTTCTCGCCCTCGTAGTAGAAGGCGCCGTCGCGCTCCTCGACCTCGGCGGCGGGCACCGCGAAACCGCGGCTGTCGCGGTAGACGAAGGCCTGGATCATGCCCTGGTTGAACAGCTTGTGGAACGGCTCGGCGGAGGAGACGTGCCCCAGGTCGAACAGGACCTTGGACCAGAAGCGCGCGTACAGCAGGTGCAGCACGGCGTGCTCGGCGCCGCCGACGTACAGGTCGACACCGCCGTGCGGCTGCCCCGCGCGCGGGCCCATCCAGTACCGCTCGATCTCCGGGTCGACCAGCTTCTCGGAGTTGTGCGGGTCCAGATAGCGCAGCTCGTACCAGCAGGAACCGGCCCAGTTGGGCATGGTGTTGGTCTCACGCCGATAGCGCTTGGGACCGTCGCCCAGGTCCAGGGTGACGTTCACCCAGTCCTCGTTGCGCGACAGCGGCGTCTCGGGCCGGGTGTCGGCGTCGTCCGGGTCGAAGGTGCGCGGCGAGTAGTCCTCGACCTCGGGCAGCTCCAGCGGCAGCATCGACTCGGGCAGCGAGTGGGCGACGCCGTCCTCGTCGTAGACGATCGGGAAGGGCTCGCCCCAGTAGCGCTGACGGCTGAACAGCCAGTCCCGCAGCCGGAAGTTGACGGTGCCCCGACCGGTGCCGGAGCGCTCCAGCCACTCTGTGATGCGTGCCTTGGCCTCGACGACGCCCAGGCCGTCCAGGGAGACTCCGTCAGCGGTGGAGTTGATGATCTTCGCGTCGTACGACCCGAAGGCGTCCTCCCAGGTGGAGGTGTCCGTACCGCGGCCGTCGGTGGGTTCGACGATGCAGTGGATCGGCAGTTCGAAGGCGCGCGCGAACTCGAAGTCGCGCTGGTCGCCGCAGGGTACGGCCATGATCGCGCCGGTGCCGTAGCCCATCAGGACGTAGTCGGCGATGAAGACGGGCACCTTCTCGCCGTTGACCGGGTTGGTCGCGAACGAGCCGATGAAGACGCCGGTCTTGTCCTTGGCCTCGGCCTGCCGCTCGACGTCGGACTTCGAGGCGGCCTGCGCGCGGTAGGCGGTGACGGCGTCGGCCGGGGTCGCGTGCCCGCCCGTCCACACGTCGTGGGTGCCCTCGGGCCAGGCGTCCGGGGTGAACTTGTCGACCAGCGGGTGCTCGGGGGCCAGCACCATGTAGCTCGCGCCGAACAGGGTGTCGGGGCGGGTGGTGAAGACCGTGATGTTCTCGCCGTCGATGGGGAAGTCGACGCGGGCGCCCTCGGAGCGGCCGATCCAGTTGCGCTGCTGCAGCTTGATGGCCTCGGGCCAGTCCAGCTCGTTCAGGTCGTCCAGCAGCCGGTCCGCGTAGGCGGTGATGCGCATGTTCCACTGGCGCAGCTTCGCCTTGAAGACGGGGAAGTTGCCGCGCTCGGAGCGGCCGTCGGCGGTGACCTCCTCGTTGGCCAGGACGGTGCCCAGACCGGGACACCAGTTGACCGGCGCGTCGGAGGCGTACGCCAGGCGGTACTCGCCCAGGACGTCGGCGCGTTCACCGGCGCTCAGCGCGCTCCAGGAGCCGCCGCCGGGCACCGCGCGCTCCCCGGACTCGAACTGGGCGACCAGCTCGGCGATCGGGCGGGCCTTCCTCGCCTCGTCGTCATACCAGGAGTTGAAGATCTGCAGGAAGATCCACTGGGTCCACTTGTAGTAGTCCGGGTCGATCGTGGCGAACGACCGGCGCTTGTCGTGGCCCAGGCCCAGCCGGCGCAGCTGGGACTTCATGTTGTTGATGGCGGCTTCGGTGGTGATCCGGGGGTGCTCGCCGGTGGCCACGGCGTGCTGTTCGGCGGGCAGGCCGAAGGCGTCGAAGCCCAGGGTGTGCAGGACGTTGTGGCCGGTCATCCGCTGGTAGCGGGCGAAGACGTCGGTGGCGATGTAGCCCAGGGGGTGGCCGACGTGCAGGCCCGCACCGGAGGGGTACGGGAACATGTCCATGATGAACTTCTTGGGCTTGGCGGCCAGCTCGGGGTCGTCCGCCAGGTCGCCGCTCGGGTTCGGCGCGGCGTAGGTGCCCTCGACGTCCCAGAAGTCCTGCCAGCGTGCCTCGATCTCGGCCGCGACGGCGGCCGTGTAGCGGTGTGGCGCGGCATCCACCGCCGCACCTGTGACAGCGGGGTTCGTCTCGCTCATGATCCTCAAGGCTCCATCGATCGTCTCTGCCAGCGGGGTGTTCGTCCAGGTCGGTCCTGGAAACGAAAAATCCCCTCGCACAGGAGGGGACGCCGCGCTGATGCCGACCACGCCGTTCACCGGCGGTCGGGACTGATCAGCGCGGCTCGCTAAGCAGAAGGCGTACGGCACGCATGGGCTCAGGGTACCGCAGCCCCGATGGACATCGACCAGCGGCGTGTCAGCCACACGATCCGGCCAAATAAGTTGAACTTTATTCAAAACTTACTTCGCGTAACGACCTCTAAGGGGCAACACAGGTGTGAGATTGCCCCTTGATAACAACGCAATAACTCAAACCTCGTACCGCCCGGTATTGGCACCACTTACAGTTCGACGACGGGACCGCTTTCCCGAACTGTTCGGAGTTGCCCCCATGAACCGTCCTCGCAGTAACAGCTCGCTGCCCCAGACCGGCCGTTCGGCCTATGGGATAGCCACGGCTGCCGCTCTGCTGCTGATACCCGTAAGTGTGCTGGTCGGAGGTGACGCGTACCGGGAGTTCCTCGACTTCGGAGCGGGCGTACTCTCGCTCGTCTCGTTGACCCTCTCGGTGCTCTGGGGGCTCGTCGCCCAGGACCGGACCCTGCTCACCGTGCGCCAGCGGATCATCGGCCAGGCCGTCCACCGGACGACCGCCATCGCCTCGGTCGCGTTCCTCGTGCTGCACGTCTCGGTCAAGCTGGCGCTGAACCACGTGTCCGCGATCGCCCTGTTCCCCTTCGCCCTCGGCGTGACGGGGTCGGGCGCGCTCATCGGCTTCGGCGCGACCGCCGGGGCCATGATGGTCTTCGTCGCCATCACCGGCGCACTGCGCAGCAACTTCGCCTCCCCCGCGCCGGTCGCGGCACGCTGGCGCGCGATGCACATGATGGCCTACCCGGCCTGGTGTTTCGCGCTGGTGCACGGACTCTACGCGGGTCGCGAAGCCAAGCCGGTCTTCGTGATCCTCTACTCCGCCGGCCTGGTCGCCGTCGCCGCCGCCCTGCTGCTGCGGGCCGCGCCGCGCGAGATCAAGCGCGAGGTGGTCGAGCGCGTCGCCGCCATCCTGGGCACCGACGGCCAGCGGCCCCCCGAGGTCGACGAACTCGTGAAGTCCCGCTCGGCCCTGCAGGGCCTGGACGAGACCGGCGGACGCCGTGAGGGCGGCCGGCGCGAGGGCGGTCAGCGTGACCAGATGCGCGACACCGGCCAGTTCCCGCTGCCCGGTTTCGGCGGCGGCCAGGGCAACCCCCCGCTCGGCGACCCGCTGGTGCCCCCGCAGCGCGGGGCGGCCGCTTCCGCCGACAGCGGCCCCGGCTTCGCGGCCGCGTACCGCGCGGTGTCGATGACCCCGCGTTCCCCGGAGCCCACGGCGCCCTATCTGACCCAGCAGCAGCCGCCGTTGGACATGCAGCCCACGCAGGCCATGCCCCGCATGGACGACGGTTCGACCACGGGCGCCACCCGCTGGCCGGCCCCGTCCCCGCCGCCGGTCGGCGAGGCGCCCCCGTCGTCGTACGACCCGATGCAGGACACCTTCGCCGGGCAGCCGATCGGCGGGCAGAGCTACCCGGGGCAGACGTACCAGGGCCAGGCGTACCAGGGCGAGACGTACAACACAGGGGCCAACCCGGTGGTCTCAGAAAATTCCTACGGAACGGCTGAGACGAACGCCCCCTACGGCACGTACAACCCGAACGACACGTACAACAGCGGTCCCGCCACTGATGCGCTGTCCGGCTACGACGACTACAACCAGCCGGGCTCAGGCGAACCCTGGAACGCGCCTTCCGGAGGATTTAAGTGAACGAGGCCCTTCCCGACGTCCCCGAAGTCCGAGTGGTGGGTCTCCCCCAGCTCACCTCGGGCTTCGACCTCGTCGAGAGACTCGACCTCCCCATGCACCTGAAGGTGCACGGTCCGCTCGAACCGATGGGCGGCGAGCAACTCGCCCAGCTGTCCGAGCGGATCAACCTGAAGGGCAGGGGCGGCGCGGGCTTCCCGTTCCACAAGAAACTGCGCTCGGTCGCCGAGTCGGCCATCAAGCGCGGCATCCGGCCCGTCGTGGTCGTCAACGGCAGCGAGGACGAACCCGCCTGCCGCAAGGACACGGTGCTGATCAACCGTGCCCCGCATCTCATCCTGGACGGTGCCCTGCTGGTCGCGGAGGCCCTGGGCGCCCGTCAGCTGGTCATCGGGGTGACACGTGAATCCACCGAGCGCTCGATGGAGGCCGCCCTCGCCGAGCGCGGGCTGAGCAACCGGCGCGGCGCCGCGATCCGCGCGAGCGTGCAGCGCAACCCGGTCCGGATGGTCACCGGCGCCGCCGGCTCGCTGATCCGCTCCATCGACGGCGGCCCGCCCATCCCGCCGGGCCGCAAGACCAGCGCCTCCAAGAGCGGTGTCGGCGGCGCACCGACCCTGCTCTCCAACGCCGAGACCTTCGCCCAGCTCGCCATCGGCGCCCGTATCGGCGCCGAGCGGTACGGCAACACGGGCCTGTACGACGAGCCGGGCACCGTCATGCTCACCGTGTCCGGCGCGGTCGCCCGCCCGATGGTGATCGAGGCGCCCACCGGCGTGCCGCTGCGCTACATCCTGCAGCTGGCCGGCGCGCCGCCGGTCCCGCAGGGCGTGCTGACCGGCGGCTACCACGGCAAGTGGATCGACGCGGCGACGGTCAACGAGGCGGTCGTCTCGCGCAATTCGCTGGACGCGGTCGGCGGTGCCCTCGGCGCGGGCGCGATCCTGCCGATCAGCCAGGACACCTGCCCGCTCGGTGAGTCGCTGCAGGTCGCCAAGTGGCTCGCCGAGGAGAGCGCGGGACAGTGCGGTCCCTGCTACCTGGGTCTACCGGCCGCCGCGCGCGGTATGGAGGACATCCTCAACGGCGGTGGTCCGGCCGCCCTGGAGGCCCTCAAGCAGGTCGCGAAGAACGTCAAGCGGCGCGGCGCGTGCTCGCACCCGGACGGCTCCGCGATGTTCCTGGAATCGACCATCAAGGCGTTCACGGACGACCTCGCCGCGCATGTCCTCGGCAACGGCTGCGGCCGTCCCGTGGAGGGCGTGCTGCCGCTCTTCGAGGGCGGCAGGATGCCCACCGGTATCCCGGGCGGCTCCGGCGAGGAGGAGGGCGGCGCCAGCCGCCAGAAGATCTTCGTCGACTGGACGCTCTGCCGCGGCCACGGCCTGTGCGCCGACATCCTCCCCGAGGTCTTCCAGCTCGGCGCCGACGGCTTCCCCACCGTCGCCCAGGCGAAGGTCCCCCAGTACGCCGAGGCCAAGGCCCTGCGCGCGGTGCGCCGCTGCCCGGCGCTCGCCCTGCGCATCGAGGAGGACAACCGCCCCTCCGCCCCGTCCCGGAACCTGCCGGTCCTCTCCCAGGGCCGTGGCCGCCGGGCCCTGGGCAGCGGTCGCTGACGGAAAGCATGCGGAAGGGCGGGGCACCCCCGGCCGGGGGTGTCCCGCCCTTCCGCTTCGTCTCGTGGACGTGGCCAACAACGCGAAGACCCCGTCCACTTGGACGGGGTCTTTTCTGTGGAGCTAAGGAGAATTGAACTCCTGACCTCCTGCATGCCATGCAGGCGCTCTACCAACTGAGCTATAGCCCCTTGCGGTGTTCTCCGCCCGGTCTCCCTGGCGACGACGCCAACATTACCGGTCCCCCGCGCGCACCACCAAATCGTTTCCGTCGGGTGCGAACTATGGGCGGATCAGGATGCCTATGCCGGATTCCGAAGCACCCATCACGCGACCGCCGTTCACGCCCCCGTCCGTGACGGCCGCCCTGCGGGCTCTGGGACACCCGTGGCCGCCCGGAGAGGAGCGACAGCCATGGAGGGACGCCGAGTTGACGCTCAGGCCGTCACGAACGAATAGAAGCGTTTGAGTGTGCAGTGCTCTTCGAGGAGCCGGCCGTAGATCGGCTCGCCCTCCAGCTCGCGGTACGTCTCGATCGGGTCGCCTTTTATGATCAGCGCCCGCGCGCATTCCTCGCACCAGTACTGGTAGTCGGCGTTGACCGGCTCCATGTCACGGACGATGGGCGTGCCGCTGCCGCACCAGTCGCACTTCCTCCTGTGTGCACCCATCGATCAGCTCCAGCTGTGGCCGCAGGCCGTGCACACGTAGGAGATCCCTCCGTTGTCACCGAGGACTTGGGCAACGTGGAGCGAGCCGCAGGAAGGGCAGAGGAGGATGGTCTTGCTCCGCATCGCCACCGCTGCGGAAAGGTCGTGGACCTCTCCGCGGATGCTCGCAGGCATCGCTTCTCCCTCCCGTCGGGCCGCGCCCCCTTCCGGCCGTTTGATTCTGCCACGGCCGGACCAATACGGTCAGCGACGCCTTCGTACCAGTCCGGGCACGGAGCGGGAAAGAAGGCCGTCCGCAGAGGTATACGCCTGCGGAGGCGCACCTGCTCAAGAAGGGACGCAGGTCACACACGAAAAATCCCGCCCCCTCGCGGGAACGGGATCTTCTGTACCGATCTGTGATCTGTGGAGCTAAGGAGAATTGAACTCCTGACCTCCTGCATGCCATGCAGGCGCTCTACCAACTGAGCTATAGCCCCTTGCTGAGTTCTTCCCGCTCGGCGGGGCGAACAAGAAGAACTTTAGCCTGCGACCCGCCGGAAAGTGAAATCCGGGTCCCGGGCCGCGTGACCAGGCCTCTTACGGGGCCTGGTCGTCGTCCGTGCCTCGGTCGCCGCCCGTGACTCAGTCGTCGTCGCCGAGCACCGGCTCGGGGAGCGTGCCGGCGTTGTGCTCCAGGAGCCGCCAGCCGCGGGCGCCCTCACCGAGGACGGACCAGCAGCAGTTGGAGAGGCCGCCGAGGCTCTCCCAGTGCTGGGGCTCCAGGCCGAGAAGTCGCCCGATCGTGGTGCGGATGGTGCCGCCGTGGCTGACGACCACGAGGGTGCCGTTCTCCGGGAGCTTGTCGGCGTGCCGGAGCACCACGGGGGCGGCGCGGTCGGCGACCTCGGTCTCCAGTTCGCCGCCGCCGCGGCGGATCGGTTCGCCGCGCTTCCACGCGGCGTACTCGTCGCCGTGCCGGGCGATGATCTCGTCGTGCGTGAGGCCCTGCCAGACGCCCGCGTAGGTCTCGCGCAGGCCCTCGTCGTGGTTGATCTCCAGGCCGGTGAGCGCGGCCAGCTCGGCGGCCGTGTTCGCGGCGCGCCGCAGGTCGGAGGCGACGATCGCGTCAGGTTCGAGGGAGGCGAGGAGCCGGGCGGCGCGGCGGGCCTGGGCGACGCCGCTCTCGGTCAGCTCGACGTCCGTGGTGCCCTGGAAGCGGCGCTCCACGTTCCACGAGGTCTGGCCGTGCCGCCACAGGATGAGGCGGCGGCCCCGGCCGCTCCCGCCGGCGGAGTCGATGCCGCCGGTCACCGCGGCTCCCCGCCCAGCTCGGCCTCCTCCTCGGCGGCCCGCAGCTTGGCGTGCTCCTCGCCCTTGCCCCGGGTGGCCTTGGCGTCGGCGGGCAGCTCCAGCTCGGGGCAGTCCTTCCAGAGCCGCTCCAGGGCGTAGAAGACCCGCTCCTCGCTGTGCTGGACGTGGACGACGATGTCGACGTAGTCCAGCAGCACCCAGCGGGCCTCACGGTCGCCCTCGCGGCGGACCGGCTTGGCGCCCAGGTCCTTGCTCAGCCGCTCCTCGATCTCGTCGACGATCGACTTGACCTGGCGGTCGTTGGGCGCGGAGGCGAGCAGGAAGGCGTCCGTGATGGACAGCACATCGCTGACGTCGTACGCGATGACGTCGTGCGCGAGCTTGTCGGCGGCCGCCTGCGCGGCGGTCGTGATGAGTTCGAGGGAGCGGTCGGTGGCGGTCACTAAACGGCTTTCGGTCGTCGGTCAGGAACCCTCACGGGCTACCCCAAGGGTCTCACGGCCCACCGACACCGCCCCACGTGTTAATCGATCAGGTCTGTTCGGTCAGCCGGTGGTCCCCGTCGTCCCGGTCGTTCCCGTCGCTCCGGCCGGGTCGGTCGTCTCGTAGTTCTGGCCGAGTACGACCGAGACGTCGGCGTTGGACGTGGTCTCGCCCTTCTTCACAGCGCTGGTCGGCAGGCCGAGGGTCTTGGCGACCTCGATGGCGTCCTGCTTGCGGGCCGCGTCGGAGTAGGTGACCTGGGAGGTGGCCTGGGCGGTGGACGTGGTGCCGGCGTCGAGGAAGGTGTAGCCGCCGTTGAGGACGACCACGCGGGCCTGTTCCGTGGCGTCCTTCTCACCGGTGGCGTTGCGGATGCCGACCCGGACGGCGTCCCCGGCGTCGGGGCTCTTCGCGGCGCCGCCGAGCAGGTCCTTGACCACGCTGTCGGAGTCCTCGGCGCTGAGCGTGCCGTCCTGCTGGACGGGCAGCAGCTCGGTCTCGTAGTCGCCGCCCTTGGCGCGGTCGGCGAGCTTGGCGAGGAAGGTGCCGAGGTCCTTGTCGCTGAGCGAGGGGTCGAGGATCTGGGCCAGCGTCTGCACGGTGACCGTGGCGGCCTGGGAGTCCGAGGACAGCTTGCGCAGCACGCCCTGCATGACCTGCCCGAACCGCTTCAGCTGCGCGTCCTGCGACTCGCCGGAGGCCCGGTAGGTGGCGTAGGCGACGGCCATCTTGCCGCTGAGGGTCTGCGCTTTGCCCTTGGTGACGAGGGGGGCCGCGCCCTTCTTCTTCGCCTCGGGGTCGGGGACGTCGGTGTCGGTGTCGACGTCGATGTTGCCGACGAGTCCGACGAGGTTGTTCAGATACGGGGTGTCGAGCCGCCAGGTGCCCTCGATGTCGGTGCCGAGGACGGTGTCGAGCGCGTCCCGGGTGCCGGAGGAGCCGTCGTCGTCGACGGACTTGGCGAGGGTGGTCGTGGTGCCGTCGTCGCCGGTCAGGGCGAGGGCGTTGGGGATGAGGACGGTGGCGCCCCGCTCGGTGGTGGTGTTGTTCACGAGCAGGGCCGTGGAGGTGCCGCCCTCCTTGGTGTCGTGCAGGTGGACGACGATCACGTCCCGTTTCTGGGCGGCCGCGGAGGTCGTGGTGCCGGTCCGCTCGTCCGAGGAGGCACCGGGCAGCATGCCGGCCCACCACATGTAGCCGACACCGCCGACCGCGACCAGGGCGAGGACCACGGCCAGGGCGACCATCCGGCTCTTGGCCCGCCGCTTGGCCTCCTCACGGCGCTCGGTGCGGTTCTCGGTGAAGTTCAGCCAGTCGATGACGTCCTCGGAGTCACCGTCGGGCTCCTCGACGAAGGCGAACTGCTCGGTGCGGTAGTCCGGTTCGGCCGAGCCCGGCTCCGCGGAGCCGCCCTGGTTCCGGGCTCCGTCCTCCTCCGCGGTCTCCGGCGCCACCGGCTGCTGCGGGATGTAGGCGGTCTGCTCGGCGACAGGCGCCTGCCGGCCGCCGCCTACGGGCTGCCCGTTCTGCCCGTAGGGGTCGTACGGGTCGTAGGCGGGCCCCGGCGCCTGCTGACCGGTGTCGTAGCCCTGCCCGTACGTCTGGCCCTGGCCGTACCCCTGGGTGTGCTGCTGCTGGACCTGACCGGTGGCGTACGGGTCGTAGCCGTAGCCCTGGCCGTACGCCTGGTACTGCCCCTGGGGCTGCTGGGTCCCGTAGGGGTCGTAGGCCTGCTGCTGGGGCACCTGCTGGTGCGGCACCTGCTGGGCGGGTGCCTGTCGGTACACCGGCTGTCCGTACTCGTCGTAGCCGACGAGTTCGTAACCCTGGTCGCCCGCGTAGCCGCCGTCGTATCGGTCGTTCACCGGTGCCCCTCTCGGCTCACTCGCCGCGGTACAGCTGCCGCTTGTCGATGTAGCGCACCACACCGTCCGGCACCAGGTACCAGACGGGGTCGCCCTTGCCGACTCTCGCACGGCAGTCCGTGGAGGAGATGGCGAGTGCGGGGACCTCGACCAGGGAGACCCCGCCCGCGGGCAGGCCGGGGTCGGCCAGGGTGTGACCCGGACGGGTGACCCCGATGAAGTGCGCGAGGGAGAAGAGTTCCTCGGCGTCGCGCCAGGTGAGGATCTGGCTCAGCGCGTCGGCGCCGGTGATGAAGAAGAGGTCCGACTCGGGGTTCAGCTCGTGCAGTTCGCGCAGGGTGTCGATCGTGTACGTGAGGCCCTTGCGGTCGATGTCGATGCGGCTCACGGAGAACTGGGGGTTCTCGGCCGTCGCGATGACCGTCATCAGATAGCGGTCCTCGGCCGCCGAGACCGAGCGGTGGGACTTCTGCCACGGCTGGCCGGTCGGTACGAACACGACCTCGTCGAGACCGAACTGGGAGGCGACCTCCTGGGCCGCCACGAGGTGCCCGTGGTGGATCGGGTCGAACGTGCCGCCCATGACGCCGAGCCGGCGCCGGCCGGGCTCCGACGGGCGGTTTCCCGGTGCGCCCGAGGCGCTGTCGGCCCGGCCGTCCGTGGTGTCGTGTGCCTGGTCCGCGGCCTTGTCGTGCTCCGGACCGGTAGGCGTTTCCTGCTCTCCCATGCGTGGAGAGCCTACCGGCCCGGCCGACGCGCACCGTTCGAACGTCCTTTTGCGCGGATTAGCGATCGCGGTTGAAGCGGGTGGTGATCCACAGCAGCAGCATCAGGGCGACGAAGGCTCCGCCGCCGGTCAGGTAGGGGCTCAGGCTCTCGTGGTTGCCGCCGTGCTCCCCGCCGCCCTCGGCGGCGAAAGTGACCAAGTCGGCAGCGGTGCTGTGGAAGCTCATCGTCGGCGTGACCTATCCGGGTGTGGGATCGGGATAAAGACCCGCCCATCGTAAGCGGGGGCCCCGTCGGCGATCACGCCGACTCCGCCCGGGAGTGAACACGGGCGCCGCCGCGCGCGTACTTCCCTCGGAAGACAACCGTTCGCGGACTGTGGACGTCCTTCCTCTCGGCGGGCGTCAGTCGTCCCGCTTGTAGCCCCGCAGCAGGAACCACGCCATCAGGACGGAGCCCAGGACCATCACGATCAGCACCACACGCAGCAGATTGCCCGGCCCCTGCGCCTTCGCGGCGAGGTCGGCCGCGTCGGTGAGCCAGGCGGACGCGGGCGGGTGCGGGAGATGTCCCATGGAGATCGCTCCTTACGGTTGATGCCCTGCCACGGTAACTCCGCCTAGGCTGGACCCCGCTTCGGGGGCAACATGGGCAAACAGAGCATGGGGGAAACATGCCGGACGACAGCCACGAGCAGAACGGGCCCGACAACGGGCACGAGAACGTGCCGAGCAGGCAGCGCAGGCGCTTCGAGGGGATCTCCTCCCGGGCGTACGAACACCCCGCGGACCGCTCGGCGCTGGTGGCGCTGCGCAAGCTCAGCGGCTTCGACACGGTGTTCAAGGCGCTCAGCGGTCTGCTGCCGGAGCGCAGCCTCAGGCTGCTGTTCCTGTCCGACTCCGTACGGGTCTCGGACCAGCAGTTCGCCCACCTCAACACGATGCTGCGGGACGCGTGTTACATCCTGGACCTGGAGAAGGTCCCGCCGATGTACGTGAACCAGGACCCGCAGCCCAACGCGATGTGCATCGGTCTGGACGAGCCGATCATCGTCGTCACCACCGGGCTCGTCGAGCTGCTCGACGAGGAGGAGATGCGGGCGGTCATCGGGCACGAGGTGGGCCACGCGCTCTCCGGCCACTCGGTGTACCGGACGATCCTGCTCTTCCTGACGAGCCTCGCCCTGAAGATCGCCTGGATCCCGCTGGGGAACATCGCGATCATGGCGATCGTGACCGCGCTGCGCGAGTGGTTCCGCAAGTCGGAGCTGTCCGCCGACCGCGCCGGTCTGCTGGTCGGGCAGGACGTCCAGGCGTCGATGCGCGGTCTGATGAAGATCGCCGGCGGCAACCACCTGCACGAGATGAACGTGGACGCGTTCCTCGCGCAGGCCGAGGAGTACGAGGCCGGGGGCGACCTGCGCGACTCCGTCCTCAAGATCCTCAACGTGCTGCCCCGCTCGCACCCCTTCACCACCGTGCGCGCGGCCGAGCTGAAGAAGTGGGCCGAGTCCCGCGACTTCCAGCGGATCATGGACGGGCACTACCCGCGGCGCAGCGAGGACAAGGACACCTCGGTGACCGACTCCTTCCGTGAGTCGGCCTCGCACTACACGAGCAGCGTCAAGACCTCGAAGGACCCGCTGATGAAGCTGGTCACCGACATCGCGGGCGGCGCGGGCGACCTCGGCAGCCGGGTCCGCCGAGGGTTCGGCGGCGGCGGTGCGGCTACGGCCCAGGAGGACCGGCCCCAGGAGGACCGGGGCCGCGACGACGAGTAGGACGTCGGGTGCGGGTGGGGTGGGGACGGCCTGAAAAAGCAGGGGCGCAGCCCCGCTTTTCAGGGGCGCGGGGAACTGCGCGAGAAGCCCCACCCACCCGCACCCGACCACGCACCCCCCGGCTCACACCTTCGGCTGCGCACTCTCCGCCAAGGTCCCGCACAACGCCGTAGCCGCACCCGTGCCATAGGGGTCGGTCCCCGCGGAGGGACCGCCCGCCTTCGCCGTCTGCCCGGCGAGCAGCGGTCGCAGATGGTTCGTGGCGTCGTCGGCGCAGGCCAGCGGCCCGGCCTGGACATAGGCGACGACGACCTCGACCTGGTGGGTGCGCAGATCGTCCTGGTCGAAGCGGAAGTGCAGCTCGCGCCGGACGGTGAACAGCGAGGCCTCCGCGTCGGCCGGCCCGCCGGACGGCCGCAGCGCGTACACGAGGGTGTGCGCGGCGACGACCTCCAGGGTGCCGGAGTCGAGCTCGGCGGCCTGCAGCGTGCCCTGGACGCGGATCTTCCGGTCGGCGAGCTCCGCCCGGGACGGGTCGAAGCGGACCAGCCAGCCGGTGGGCGCGTGCCGCCCGTCCGCCGCCGGCTGGTCGAAACTCTGCTCGAACTGGTCGAGCTGTTCCGAGTCGAGCAGCCGCCGCACCGGCTGGACGGTCGTGCCGCCGAGCACCTCCGGGTCCAGGGCGGAGGCGACCAGGTACTCCTTGGCGATGGTCAGCGCGGAGACGACCTGGCTGTCGGTGAAGTGCTCGGTGCGCCGGGTGGCCGGCATGGTGATGCCCTCGGCGCCGATCCGGAACTGGGCGGCCGGGCTGTGCGCGTACAGCGTCTCCGGCTGCTCGGCGCCGGGCACCGCGGACTGCGGGGACAGCGGGATCACCGTCATCCGCAGCGGCTCGGTGGGCTTCGCGGCCGGGGTGTCGTACGGATGGCGGACGCCCATGTAGATCGCGGTGCCGAAGGCGAGGGCGATCAGCAGGACGAGGACCAGGGCCTGCCGGGAGAGGCCGCGGCGGACGGCCGGGCGGCGGCGCACGGCGGGGGCGTGGTCGGAGAGGCGCTCGTGGGCGGAGAACTCCTGGAGGCGGGCAGCACGGATGAACGATTCGTCGAAGACGACGGATCGGTATTCGTCCTCTCCACCGCCGGGGCCGCCCTCGGGACTCCCCTCAGGTGGGTTTCCAGGCCCGCCCATACATGGAGAGTAGGTCTTCCGGGGCCTCGGTAAACGCCGTGGTACACCACAAGTTCTGACAGGTCCTCACCAGGTTTCACGCACCGTGACACACCGCACTCCGGGGCCCGTGCGGAGCCCGTCAGGGGGTGCGGGGGTCCGCCGACACCGCCGGCTGGGAGTAGTCCGCGGAGGCGGAGGGGCCGGTCGGGGTGCCTTGTTCGACGCCGGTGGTGGCGGGGGGCAGCGGGACCTCGCCGCGTCCGGCGGAGGCGCCCCGGTAGACCGCGGTGAAGGCCAGCGCGACCATGCCGATGCCCATCACCAGGGCGAGGATCCAGGCCACGGGCCGGTGCCAGCGGGTCTGCTTGCCGTACGGCCTGCCGTACGCCCCGTCGGCGCCGTAGCGGCCCTGAAGGATCTCGGCGTCGTCGAGGTCGTCCAGGTCGTCGTCGCGGCCGTGACCGAAATCGGGGCCGTCGGCGCCGAAGCGGTCGTCGTCGCCGCGTACGCCTCTGGAGTGCGCCCGGCGGGCCTCGGCCTCCTGGGCGGCGGCACGGGCCTCCGCCGCTGCGAGCAGACGTTCGATCGCGGTCGGCTCGTGGACCACGGCCGCCCGTACGAAGTCCTCGTCGAAGACCACGGAGGCGAACTCTTCGTCCATACCCCCGCGGTCGCGGTCGTCGTCGGGCTCCCAGCCGTCAGGGAACGGCGTGCCCCCCACGTCCTCCGGCACGGAT
The DNA here is from genome assembly GCF_055657445.1 of Streptomyces sp. NPDC107538. Taxonomy (NCBI): domain Bacteria; kingdom Bacillati; phylum Actinomycetota; class Actinomycetes; order Kitasatosporales; family Streptomycetaceae; genus Streptomyces; species Streptomyces sp. NPDC107538. The sequence continues at coordinate 554,452 of NZ_JBVKAY010000004.1, forward strand.
CCAGAGTAGACCGGGGTGGTCAATTTGGGCAGACGGTAAGGAAATTCATCCGTTTTGCCAGCTGGACGCCAGGCTGTTCACAGGAACGGACCGGCGCCCCGCGAGACCCGCGCGCCCCCTCGGCGCCGTACGTGCCCTCGCCCTCAGCGCCGTACGTGCCCGTCGCCGGTGACGATGTACTTGGTGCTGGTCAGCTCGGGCAGGCCCATCGGGCCCCGGGCGTGCAGCTTCTGGGTGGAGATGCCGATCTCGGCGCCGAAGCCGAACTGGCCGCCGTCGGTGAACCGGGTCGAGGCGTTGACGGCGACCGTCGTGGAGTCGACCAGCTGGGTGAAGCGGCGGGCGGCCTGCTGGGAGGTGGTGACGATCGCCTCGGTGTGGCCGGAGCTCCACAGCCGGATGTGCTCCACGGCCCGGTCGAGCGAGTCGACGACGGCGGCGGCGATGTCGTACGACAGGTACTCGGTCTCCCAGTCCTCGGTCGTGGCCTCGACCACGGTGGCCTTGGAGTCCTTCGCGTACGCCAGGACCCGCTCGTCGGCGTGGACGGTGACCCCGGCGTCGGCGAGCGCGTCGAGGGCGCGGGGCAGGAACTCGGGGGCGATGTCCTGGTGGACGAGGAGGGTCTCGGCGGCGTTGCAGACGCTGACCCGGTGGGCCTTGGAGTTGATCAGGATCTCGATCGCCGTGTCGAGGTCGGCCTGGGCGTCGACGTAGACATGGCAGTTGCCCGTGCCGGTCTCGATCACCGGGACGGTGGAGTCCTCGACGACCGAACGGATCAGGGAGGCGCCGCCGCGCGGGATGAGGACGTCGACCAGACCGCGGGCGCGCATCAGCTCGCGCACGGAGTCGCGGCTCTCGCCGGGGACCAGCTGGATGGCGTCGGCGGGCAGGCCCGCGCCGCCGACGGCGTCCCGGAGGACCCGGACGAGGGCGGTGTTGGACTCGTAGGCGGAGGACGAGCCGCGCAGCAGGACCGCGTTGCCGGACTTCAGGCAGAGGGCGGCGGCGTCCACGGTCACGTTCGGGCGGGCCTCGTAGATGATGCCGACCACACCGAGCGGGACCCGGACCTGGCGCAGGTCGATGCCGTTGGGGAGGGTCGAGCCGCGGACGACCTCGCCGACCGGGTCGGGCAGCGCGGCCACGTCACGGACGTCGGCGGCGATCGCGCGGACCCGCTCCGGGGTCAGCGTCAGCCGGTCGACGATCGCCTCGCTGGTGCCGGCCTCCCGGGCCCGCTCGATGTCCTTGGCGTTGGCCTCGACGATCTCGCTCGTACGGACCTCCAGCGCGTCCGCGATGGCGAGCAGCGCGTCGTCCTTGTCGGCGCGCGGGAGCGGCGCGAGGTCGGCGGCGGCGGCCTTGGCACGGTAGGCGGCCCGGGTGACCGGCGTCATGGAGTCGTACGGCGAGAGCGAGGTCATGGGGAAAGGGTAGTGCGCCCGGCGGAGGCGTTCATCGGCTGTTCCACAGCGCGAGACACCCTGCCCGGGGCCACCCGCGGGACGGCCGGAAGTGGTGGAGGGCCGAGAGGGGTGGACGGCCAGAAGGGGGTGGACGGTCAGAAGGGGTGGACGGTCAGAAGGGGTGGACGCCCACGGACGTGGCCGGGGGCGGACCGAAGCCCTCGGCGAGGCGCAGGTGGTACGTCTGGCGGTCGATGACCTCCAGGCCGACGATCTCCCAGGGCGGCAGCCCGGCCGTCCGGCGGTGCTCGCCCCACAGCCTGAGGGCCACGGCGGCCGCGTCGTGCAGGTCGCGGGCCTCCTCCCAGTAGCGGATCTCGGCGTGGTCGTTGGCATAGCGGCTGGTCAGCAGAAAGGGGTGGTCGTGGGCGAGCTGTTCCAGGCCGCGCCGGACCTCCTTGAGGGGGGCCTCGGGTCCGGAGACGCTCAGGGTGACGTGCCACAGCCGGGGCAGGTCCTGCGGCTTCTCGGCGCACTCGCCCTCGTACGTGTCCGAGGCGGCGACGCTGGCGAGCGTCCGCTCCTCGCCCGCCGCACGGGAGGTACCACCACCACGGGACGCCGCGGCCCCGGGGCGTACTCGTCTCACGACGGCCTCCTTCGCAACGATGTCGTGCCTCGTCTTGCCTCGTATCAGGTCGTGCAGCAGCTCTTCACAGGTCGTACGGAATCCCCCTGGGACAAAGTTGAGCAGGCTCAGGGGCTTCGCGTGGCGGTTTTACGGAACGCGCACCGCCGGGGGCCGCGCTCCGGCCCCTCCAGGGGGCCGCTGGTCAGGGGTGCAGGAGGGCGAGGTCGTCCCTGTGTACGACCTCTCGTTCGTACGCGGGACCCAGCTCGCGCGCCAGTTCCCGGGTCGAGCGGCCGATCAGCTGAGGGATCTCCTTGGCGTCGAAGTTCACCAGCCCGCGGGCGACCGCCCGGCCCGCGCCGTCGCGCAGTTCCACGGGGTCGCCGGCGGTGAAGTCGCCCTCGACGGCCGCGATGCCGGCCGGCAGCAGCGAGGTGCGGCGTTCGACGACCGCGCGCACGGCCCCGTCGTCGAGGACCAGCGCGCCCTGCGGGGTGGAGGCGTGCTGGAGCCACAGCAGCCGGTCGGCGGACCGCTTGCCGGTGGGGTGGAAGTACGTCCCGGTGTCACCGCCGGAGAGCGCGTCCGCCGCGTGGACCGCGCTGGTCAGGACCACGGGGATGCCCGCCCCGGTGGCGATCCCGGCCGCCTCGACCTTGGTGACCATGCCCCCGGTGCCGACGCCCGCCTTGCCGGCGCTGCCGATCTCCACGTGCGCGAGGTCCTCGGGCCCCCGTACCTCCGCTATCCGCGACGTACCGGGCCTGCCGGGGTCGCCGTCGTACACCCCGTCCACGTCCGACAGCAGGACCAGCAGATCAGCCCGTACGAGGTGGGCGACCAGGGCGGCGAGGCGGTCGTTGTCGCCGAAGCGGATCTCGTCCGTGGCGACGGTGTCGTTCTCGTTGACGACCGGTAGCGCGCCCATGGCGAGGAGCTTGTCGAGGGTGCGGGAGGCGTTGCGGTGGTGGGCGCGGCGGCTCATGTCGTCGGAGGTGAGGAGCACCTGGCCGACGCGGATGCCGTAGCGGGCGCAGGAGGCCGTGTAGCGGGCCACCAGCAGGCCCTGGCCGACGCTGGCGGCGGCCTGCTGCCGGGCGAGGTCCTTGGGGCGACGGCGCAGGCCCAGCGGTGCGAGTCCGGCGGCGATGGCGCCGGAGGAGACCAGCACGACCTCCCGCTCGCCGCCGCTGCGGGCCTTGGCGAGGACGTCCACGAGGGCGTCCACCCGGTCCGCGTCGAGGCCGCCGGACGCCGTCGTCAGCGACGAGGAGCCCACCTTGACGACGATCCGGTGCGCTTCCGCCACGCCCTGCCTTGCCGCTGACACCCGTATCCCCAATGTTCCGAACCGGCCCGGTGTGTACCCCGGTGTGTGTACTTCGCAATCTACGGGAGCGCGCGGACCGGCCGCGTCCTCATTTCGAGGGGCGGACGGGGGCGGTCGGCCGTCGAGCCCTTTATGAGGAGATGCCGAAAGGCCCCTCAAGGTTCCAGGCGTTATGTCCGACTACCACCGATTACTCCCGCCGAAGATTGCTCCTCGGCCTCCCTAGGTCATACGGTCAGGGATCGGCCTCCTTCAGGCCACCCCCAGACTCACCCTCCCCCCTCCGTCCGTCGCACCCTCCGCAGGAGCCCAGCCCGTGCCCTCCGCAGGCCTCGCACCCCGCCGCATCGCGCAGCTGTCAGCGCTGTTCGCGATGTTCGCGCTCTTCACGGCCCAGACCGTCTCCGCGCTGCTGCCGAACATCCCCTTGTTCGTCGCCGCGAGCGCGGCGGGCCTCGTCCTGGACACCTACCTGCAGTACCGGGACCCCGGACTGCTCTCCCTCCTGGGCAAGGTCCGTTTCGACGCACTGGTCCGCCAGCTGCTGCGCGACATGCTGATCCTGGTGGGGCTGCTGCGCATCGACGGCCTGCCGCTGGGCGAGCAGGCCCCGCTCGTGGTCGGCCTCCTCGTCTTCTACGTGGCGCACTTCACCTGCCAGGCCGTCTCGGTGCTGGTCCGCCGCACCCGGACGCTGCCGATCGTCACCCGCAACATCGACGCCTCCGCGCTGCGGCTGACCGCCTCGCCGCCGCGCCTCCTGGCCCGCCGCCAGGCCCACCGGCTGCTGACCTTCTCCCTGCCGATCACGGCCGGCCTGGTGCTCACCGCGGCCACCGACGACGCCACCTGGGGCGGCCTCGGCCTCGGCGCCTCGCTCGGCGCCCTCGTCGTCGGTACGACGTACCTGGCGACCTGGCTGCTGCCGAAGAAGCGGGCGAAGAACGAGCAGCAGGTCATGGAGTGGCTGGACCAGTGGCTCGCCGACTACCGGCCGACCACCGCGATGTACTTCTCCGGCGGTACGACGTCGGCGTACCAGGCGAACATGTGGCTCTCCACGCTCTCCCGGCTGGAGAAGCCGCTGATCGTGCTGCGTGAGCGTTTCATGGTGCAGAAGATCGACGCGACGGACGTGCCGGTCATCTGCTTCCCCAAGGTCTCGACGATGTTCTCCCTGGAGAACTCGACGCTGAAGATGATGCTGCACCCGGCCAACGCCGCGAAGACCTCCCAGGTGCTGCGCATCCCCACCGTCAAGCACGCCTTCATCAACCACGGCGAGAGCGACAAGCTGTCCTCCTGCAACCCCTACGCGAAGGCGTACGACGAGGTGTGGGTCGCCGGTCCCGCCGCCCGGGAGCGGTACGCGCTCGCCGAGGTCGGGGTCGAGGACAAGGACATCGTCGAGGTCGGCCGCCCGCAGCTGGCGCCGATCCGCCCGTACGCGGGCCCGCCGACCGGCACGTTCACGACCGTCCTGTACGCCCCCACCTGGGAGGGCTGGGACGGCAACCCCGGCAACACGTCCGTGGTCCTGGCCGGCGAGAACATCGTCCGGCGGCTGCTCGCCGACGACAACGTCCGGCTGCTCTACAAGCCGCACCCGATGACCGGTTCGGTCGACCCGCGCGCGGGCGCCGCGAACGAGCGCATCAAGGCGATGATCCGCGAGGCCAACACGAAGCGGTCGGGCGCGCGGCCGGGTGCCGACGCCGCGGCCGAACTGGCCCGCCGGACGGCCGAGTTGGACAAGCTCACCTCGACCTCCTTCCGGGCCAGCGCGGACGAGATGGAGCGGATGCTGCTGCAGGGCACGCCGAGCGGGGACCGTGAGGCGGCGATCTTCGAGGCGACGCTGGCCTGGGAGAAGGCGTACTGGGCGTCGTTCCCGGAGTGGGAGCACCGGATCATCACCGAGGCGCGGCCCGCGATCTTCGCCTGCTTCAACGTGTCGGACCTGCTGATCAGCGATGTCTCGTCGGTGGTCTCCGACTGGCTGTCCAGCGAGAAGCCGTACTCGGTCGCCAACACCTCCGGGCTGCCGGAGGAGGCGTTCCGCTCGGCCTTCCCGACGGTCTCCGCGGGTGTCGTCCTGACGCCGAAGGCGGACGGTGTCCCGGCCCTCCTCGACGCGGTCCGCGACCCAGAGAAGGACCGCTTCACCAAGGCCCGCGCCGACCTCAAGGAACAGCTCCTCGGCCCCTCGGACCCGCCGTCCCTCGTCCGCTTCGACCTCGCCGTCAAGGCCCTCTGCGCCAAGGCCGACGCCCGCCGCGTCCGCATGGAGTCCCGCCTCGTCAACGAGGTGCCGTCCCCCCGGGAGGCGGGCGACGAACTGACAGAGGGCGAGCCCACGGAGGCGCTCGCGTAGCCCCCGGAGGCGCTCGCGTAGCCCCCGGAAACGACGGAAGGGCCCCGGAGGTGTTCACCTCCGGGGCCCTTCCACTTCCCTGCTGCGGGGCACCCAGGAACCCCCGGGCACCCCCCCCGGTCGCCCTAGAACGGCTCGAAGTCGTCGTACTCCTTCTGGAGTTCGTCCCGCTCCGCCTGCCGGTCCCGACGCCGCTGCACGGCCGGCCGGGGCTCCTCGAAGCGGTGGTCCTCGCCACGGCGGCCGAGCATCTCCGCGCCGGCCATGACGGTCGGCTCCCAGTCGAAGACGACCGCGTTGTCCTCGGGGCCGATGGCGACGCCGTCGCCCGCGCGGGCCCCGGCCTTCATCAGCTCCTCCTCGACACCCAGCCGGTTGAGCCGGTCGGCGAGATAGCCCACGGCCTCGTCGTTGCTGAAGTCGGTCTGGCGGACCCAGCGCTCCGGCTTCTCGCCCCGCACCCGGAAGAGCCCGTCCTCCTCCCGCACGACCGTGAAGCCCGCGTCGTCGACGGCCTTGGGCCGGATGACGATCCGCGTCGCCTCCTCCTTCGGCTTCGCCGCCCGCGCCCCGCCCACCAGCCCGGCGAGCGCGAAGGACAGCTCCCGCAGCCCGGTGTGGGCGACGGCGGACACCTCGAAGACCTGGTAGCCGCGGGCCTCCAGGTCCGGCCGCACCATCTCGGCGAGATCCTTGCCGTCGGGCACGTCGATCTTGTTGAGGACGACGATCCGGGGCCGGTCGCCGAGCCCGCCGTACTGCGTCAGCTCCTCCTCGATGATGTCGAGGTCGGAGAGGGGGTCGCGGTCCGACTCCAGCGTCGCGGTGTCGAGGACGTGGACGAGGACGCTGCAGCGCTCGACGTGGCGGAGGAATTCCAGGCCCAGGCCCTTGCCCTGGCTGGCGCCGGGGATGAGCCCGGGGACGTCGGCGATCGTGTAGACGATGTCGCCGGCCGTGACCACGCCCAGGTTCGGGACGAGCGTCGTGAAGGGATAGTCCGCGATCTTCGGCTTGGCGGCGCTCAGCACCGAGATCAGCGAGGACTTGCCCGCGCTCGGATAGCCGACCAGCGCCACGTCGGCGACGGTCTTGAGCTCCAGGACGATCTCGCCCATGTCGCCGGGCACGCCGAGCAGCGCGAAGCCGGGCGCCTTGCGGCGGGCGGAGGCGAGGGCCGCGTTGCCGAGGCCGCCCCGGCCGCCCTGCGCGGCGACGAAGGAGGTGCCGTGGCCGACGAGGTCGGCGAGGACGTTGCCCTGCCGGTCCAGCACCACGGTGCCGTCCGGCACGGGCAGGACCAGGTCCTGTCCGTCCTTGCCGGACCGGTTGCCGCCCTCGCCGGGCTTGCCGTTGGTGGCCTTGCGGTGCGGGGAGTGGTGGTAGTCGAGGAGAGTCGTCACGGACTGGTCGACGGTCAGGACGACATCGCCGCCCCGGCCGCCGTTGCCGCCGTCCGGGCCGCCGAGCGGCTTGAACTTCTCCCGGTGGACGGAGGCACAGCCGTGGCCTCCGTTACCCGCGGCGACATGCAGCTCGACGCGGTCCACGAAGGTGGTCATGGTGGGGTGCCTCCAGAGACTTACGGGTTCAATTACTGGTTAACACGCGAAAGGCGGACCCGCCTTCCCGAACGGGAAGTGAGGTCCGCCTCGCGAAAGACTGTGCGAAGACGTCCGATCAGCCGACCGGAACGATGTTCACTACCTTGCGCCCACGGGCGGTGCCGAACTCGACCGCACCGGCGTTCAGCGCGAACAGCGTGTCGTCCTTGCCGCGGCCGACACCCGAGCCCGGGTGGAAGTGCGTGCCACGCTGGCGGACCAGGATCTCACCGGCGTTGACGACCTGACCGCCGAAGCGCTTCACGCCGAGCCGCTGAGCGTTGGAGTCGCGACCGTTCCGGGTGGACGATGCGCCCTTCTTGTGTGCCATGTCTCCTCAGTCCCTTACTTCGCAGCCGCGGGGATCTCAGTGACCTTGATCGCCGTGTACTGCTGGCGGTGGCCCTGACGACGGCGGTAGCCGGTCTTGTTCTTGTAGCGAAGGATGTCGATCTTGACACCCTTGTGGTGGTCCACGATCTCGGCCTGGACCTTGATGCCGGCCAGCACCCACGGGTCGCTGGTCACAGCGTCGCCGTCGACAACGAGCAGGGTCGAGAGCTCGACCGTGTCGCCAACCTTGGCAGTGGAAATCTTGTCAACCTCAACGATGTCGCCGACAGCAACCTTGTGCTGGCGACCACCGCTGCGCACGATGGCGTACACGCGGATCTCACTCTCTCGCTCGGGAACGGCACCCCCGCAGTCCAGCCGCCCGACATGCGAACGGCCTCTTCCAGGGCGCCCGGCGCCCGGAAGGGAATGAGGTTTACGGGGATGTGACGCGTCTCTACCTACGGACACGCCGACGGTCAAGGTTACGGGGCCACGCCCGAAGGGGTCAAACCGAGCCCCTCCCCGCACACACCGGTGCCCCCGCCCGGTGGTGAAATCACCTGGCAGGGGCACCGGTTGGGGCGGACGGCGAACCGCCCGCCCCCTGTGACTCAGCTCTCGTCCGTGACTCAGCTCTCGTCGGTCGAGGCCGTGACCGTGGCCGACGACTGCTCGGCGGCCACCGTGCTCTTCTTCGTGGCGGCCTTCTTCGTCGCCGCCTTCTTGGCCGTGGCCTTCTTCGCGACCGTCTTCTTGGCCGCCGCCGTCTTCTTCGTGGCGGCCTTCTTCGCGGTTGCCTTCTTGGCCGTCTTCCGCGCCGCCGCCTTCTTGGCGGGCGCCTCGGTCCCGGCCTCGGACCCCGTCTCCTCGGCGGCCGGAGCCGCCTCCTCGACCGGAGCCTGGGCCGCGTCCTCGGCGGACGCCGACGGAACCACGACCACGGCCGCCTCGGCGGACGCGGTGGGCGCCGTCGCCTTGCGCACCGCGCGCCGCCGCGGACGGGCCGGAGCCGCGCTCTCGGCGACCTCGGCCGCCTCGGGCTGCGCGACCGGCTCGGCGGCCTTCTCCACGACCGGCTCGGCCACGGGCTCCGCGACCGGCTCGACCACCGTCACGACGGCGTCGTCAGCCACGGCCCCGCCCGGCGCGCCCGCCGGGGCGGACACCTTCCGGGTCGCCCGGCGACGCGTACGGCCCTTGGGCGCGGCCTCCGCAGCCTCCTCTACGCTCGGCGCGGCGGCCGGCGCCTCGACGACCGGGTCCTCCACGGCCACGGGCTCCGCCTCGGCGGCCTCCCGCGACTTCGGGGCACGGTCCTCGGAGACGGTGGTGGCGGCCACGCTCTCGCGGGACTCGCGCGCCTTCGGGGCACCCGAGGGCGCGGACGCCCGCCGGGTCGCCCGACGACGCGAACGACCGCGCCCGACCGCCGCCTCGGCCTCCGCGACGCTGCTGTACAGCTCCTCGTCCGGCTCGAACTCGGGGGCGGGCAGCGCCACCGGCTCGGCGACCTCGGCGGCCACCTCGGCCTCGACCAACTCGGCCGAATCCACCGGCTCGACGGCCTCGGTCACGTGCTCGTGGTCGTGCTCGGCACCGCCACGGCCGCGCTTGCGACGCTTGCCGCCGCCCCCGCCGCCGGCGACGGCCGTCGGCTGGTCCATGTGCACGATCACACCGCGCCCGTTGCAGTGGACACAGGTCTCGGAGAACGACTCCAACAGGCCCTGTCCGACACGCTTGCGGGTCATCTGGACCAGGCCCAGCGAGGTGACCTCGGCGACCTGGTGCTTCGTACGGTCGCGTCCCAGGCACTCCAGCAGACGCCGCAGCACCAGGTCCCGGTTGGACTCCAGGACCATGTCGATGAAGTCGATGACGACGATGCCGCCGAGGTCGCGCAGCCGCAGCTGGCGCACGATCTCCTCGGCCGCCTCCAGGTTGTTCCTGGTGACCGTCTCCTCCAGGTTGCCGCCCTGGCCGGTGAACTTACCGGTGTTGACGTCGACCACGATCATGGCCTCGGTCTTGTCGATCACAAGCGAACCACCGCTGGGCAGCCACACCTTGCGGTCCAGCGCCTTCATCAGCTGCTCGTCGATGCGGTACGTCGCGAAGACGTCGACCTCGGAGGTCCACTTCTGCAGCCGGTCCGCCAGGTCGGGCGCGACGTGCGAGACGTAGCCGTGGATGGTCTCCCAGGCCTCCTCGCCGCTGACGATGACCTTGGAGAAGTCCTCGTTGAAGATGTCGCGGACGACCCGGACGGTCATGTCCGGCTCGCCGTACAGCAGCGTCGGCGCGTTGCCGTTCTTGGCCTTCTTCTGGATGTCCTCCCACTGCGCCTGCAGCCGCTCGACATCGCGGCGCAGCTCGTCCTCGCTCGCGCCCTCGGCGGCGGTGCGCACGATGACGCCCGCGTCCTCGGGGACGATCTTCTTGAGGATGGTCTTCAGCCGGGCCCGCTCGGTGTCGGGCAGCTTGCGGCTGATGCCGGTCATCGATCCCTCGGGGACGTAGACCAGGTACCGGCCGGGCAGGGAGACCTGACTGGTCAGACGGGCACCCTTGTGACCGATCGGGTCCTTCGTCACCTGGACGAGCACGGACTGACCGGACTTGAGGGCGGACTCGATGCGGCGCGGCCCGTTGGCCATGCCGAGCGCCTCGAAGTTGACCTCACCGGCGTACAGGACGGCGTTGCGGCCCTTGCCGATGTCGATGAAGGCGGCCTCCATCGACGGCAGCACGTTCTGCACCTTGCCGAGGTAGACGTTGCCGACGTACGAGGTCGACTGCTCCTTGTTGACGTAGTGCTCGACGAGCACGTTGTCTTCCAGGACGCCGATCTGGGTGCGCTCGCCGCTCTGGCGCACGACCATGACCCGCTCGACGGCCTCGCGGCGGGCGAGGAACTCGGCCTCGGTGATGATCGGGACGCGTCGGCGGCCCTGCTCACGGCCTTCCCGGCGGCGCTGCTTCTTGGCCTCCAGACGGGTCGAGCCCTTGATGGACTGCACCTCGTCGGAGAGCTCGGTCTCCTTGGCGCGCCGCTCGCGCGGTTCACGGACCTTGACGACCGTGCGCTCGGGGTCGTCGGAGCCCGACTCGGCCTCCGTGCCGGAGTCCCCGGCGCGACGGCGACGGCGACGGCGACGGCGGCTGCTGCTGGAGCCGGAACCGGACTCCTCGCGCTCGTCGGCCTCGTCCTCGGCGTCCTCGTCCACCTGCTCGGCGGTGTCCTCGGCGTCCTGCGCGGCCTGCTCGGCGGCGAGGTCGTCACCCTCGGCGACGTCGTCGGCGTCGGCCGACTCGCCCCGGCGGCGACGGCGGCCACCACGACGACGGCGACGGCGCGAACCGGTGGACTCCTCCTCGCCGAACTCGTCGCCGTCGGCGGCGTCCTCCGCCTCCTCGGGCTCCTCGGAGTCCTCCGGCTCGTCGGGCTCGGCCACCGGGGCGGCGGCCACGGGCCGCTCCGCCTCGGCGGGCTCACCCCGGCGACGACGGCGACGGCGCGAACCGCCGGTGTTCTCCTCCTCGGCGAACCCGCCGAGGTCGGTGGGCTCGGGGGCCTCGGCGGGCTCCTCGACCTCGACGACGGTCTCGGCCCGTGCCTCGGCGGCGGCCTGCGCGGCGGCCCGCTCCGGCGTCTGGAACATCGGCTCGGTGAACACCGGCGCCTGGAACACGGCCACGGCGGGCCGGGACGGCCGGGACGGCGCGTCCTCCGCGACGGGCGCGGCAGGCGCCGAGAACCCACCGGCGGCCTTGCGCGTGGTCCGACGACGGGCCCGGCGCGGCCCGGCGTCCTCGGCCTCGGCGACCGGCGCGGCGGCCTCCTGTGCGGCCTTGGCCGCGACGGGCTCGGCGGCGGGCGTCTCGGCGACGGCCGCCTGCACCGACTGCGGCGCGGCGCTCTCGGCCGCGACGGACTCGGCCACCTCGGCGGCCGCACCCTCGGGCGCGGACACCCGACGCGTGGCCCGGCGGCGCGTACGTCCCTTGGGCGCGGCCTCCTCGGCCGCCTCCTCCACGGGCTCCGCGACGGCGGCGGGGACAGCGGGGGCGGCTTCCACGGCCTCCGCCGGAGCCTCCGCCACCTCGGCGGCCACCGGCTCACCGGCGGGCGCGGACACCCGGCGGGTCGCACGACGACGCGTACGAGCGGCGGGCGCGGCCTCCTCGACAGCGGCGGGAGCCTCGGCCGGGGTGGCGACGATCACAGCCTCGGGCGCGGTCTCGGCGGCACTCTCCTCGGCGGCCTTGGGCGCGCCGGTGGGTGCCGACGCCCGGCGGGTCGCACGACGACGCGTACGTGCGGCGGGAGCGGGCTCCTCGACAGCGGCGGGAGCCTCGGCGCTCTCGGCCACGGCGGTGGCGGCCGGCGCCACGGTCTCGACGACCTCGACGGTCTCGGCGTCCTTGGGCGCACCGGCGGGCGCGGAGGCGCGGCGGGTCGCACGACGGCGCGTACGAGCGGCGGGCGCGGGCTCCTCGACGGCGGCGGGTGCCTCGGCTGCGGCCTCAGCGGCCTCTTCCTCGTCCACCTCGGCGTCCACGACGGCCTCAGCGGTCACGGCGGGCTCGTCGGCTGCCGCGAGGTCCTCGGACTCGGCGGCCGGTATGGCCGGCGCGGTGGTCTCCGCGGCCGCTTCGGAGGCGGCGGAGGGGGGTCCCGCGGGGCGGGACGCGGCACGGCGGCGACGGCGCGGCGGCAGGGTGTCGCTCGGCGTGTTCTGCTCGGAGCCCTGCGCGGGCTCTGCGGATTCGATCGATTCGGGCATGCGGGCGTTTCTCCCGTCAGGCTCCCGGGCGCCGCACCCGGTCCGGCATGGCCGGTGACGTCCGCGGCTCGCGTCGTGCGCGACTGCCGCCGTCCGGGGCGCGGGCGCCGCACGGGAGCTCTCTGTGTCCTGTCTCGCCGGTTCCGTACGCCATGTTGCGTACGGCCTGGCGAAAGTCTTGTGGTCGGTGCGCTGCCCGACCCAGATGGCTCCCGGATCAGAGGGCGGCGCTACGACGTCCGTCCCTACGCGGGACCCACCGGCGCCGACGCCTTCGCGGCGGCAGCGGGTTCGGCCGTTGAGAGGGCCGTCGCTGCCTCGCGGTCGGGCGCGAGCGGGTCGGTCACCGTGCCGGTCTCTTCATCGAAAAGCCCCTGCGCCAGCCTGGTCACCGCTGCGGGGACCGGCGGCGCCAGGTCGGCCACGGCGCGGAGACCGGACAGGACGTCGTCGGGTCGTACGGCAGGCGTCACGTGCCGAACAACCAGGCGCAGTATCGCACAGGCCTGGTCCGTCGGCCTATCAGCCTCCGGACCGACCGTCTCAGAACCGTCCGCCCCGACGCTCCCGTCACGGCTGTCACGTCCGTCACGGATGCCGAGATCGACGACGGCTTCCCGGGCGTCGAAGGTCCGTACGCCGTTCTTGGTCCTGCGCTGGACCTCGACGAGGTCCGCCGCCTTGAAGGCCTCGACCGCGCGCCCGGCCTCCTCGGGGTCCACGCCGTCCAGGCGCAGCTCCCACACGGAGGCCGTGAGCCGGTCGGCGAGCCCGGACGTCCGGGCCTCGACCGCGTCGACGATGTCGAGCCCGGTGGGCAGCGACTCGTCGAGCAGGATCCTGAGCTTCTCCGGGTCGCGCGCGTCGGTGAGCGCGATCTCCAGATATTCCGCCTCACTGCCCGTGCCGGTGGGTGCGGCATTGGCGTACGACACCTTCGGATGCGGCGTGAACCCCGCCGAGTACGCCATCGGCACCTCGGCACGGCGCAGCGCACGCTCGAAGGCGCGCTGGAAGTCACGGTGGCTGGTGAACCGGAGGCGGCCGCGCTTGGTGTAGCGCAGTCGGATGCGCTGCACCGCGGGTGCGGGCGGCGGGCCTTCGGGCTGTCGCTTGCCCAGGGGTACCTCTCCTCGTGTCGTGCGGTCCTCGGGCGACCCCCGCATGTGCGGGGAGCACTCCGGCAGACGCCTACCCAGCGTCGTACAGTCCGGATCACCCCCGCGACGGCGGGGAGGCTTCGGCGGCCCTGGACCTCTTCTCAAGGGTACGCGCTTCGTAAGGCGCCGGTTCCCGCCTGTGGACGGGCAGTGGCTCCGCCGGCCGGCCGAAGAGGGCCGATCGCACACTCGCGCGGGCCTGGCGGACGGATTCGCGGGCGGTGGCCAGGGCCTGCCGCGTGGTGCGGGCCACCGCGCGCCCGGCCTCCGCGACCGGCTTCCACACGACGTCCCGTACGACATGACCGGCGGGCGTGAGGACGGTCCGGTACACCCACCGCGTCGGCTCGACGATGATCCACCGGAAGAGATTCGCCAGGAACCGTCCGACGGCCAGCGAGATCCGCCCGGCCACCCGCCACGCGTGCCCGAGGGCGTCCAGGAGCTCCCGACCGGCGACGGCGAGCAGCCGCCCGACCGGGGCGAGCACCCACCGCCACACGGCGACCGAGGGCAGCACGAGCAGCACCCGCAGCGTCCAGTACACGCCGAGCCAGAGCCCGGTGAGGATCGTCCGCACGAGCCACACCACGCCCAGCGCCACCCACGCAATCCCGTGACCCACGGGCGTCAGCACATACCGGTACGTCCACAGCGCCGGTACGACGACGAGGTACCGCACCAGCCAGGCGATCGCGTGCCCGAGCGGCGTCAGCGTCCACCGGTACAGCCACCCGAGCGCGGCCCCGAGCCCCCGGGCGGCCAAGACGATCCCGGCCCAGAACCCGGTGGCCAGCCAGACGACCCCGGCCCAGACCCCGGTGGCCAGCCAGACGACCCCGGACCAGATCCCGGTGGCCAGCCAGGCGATCGCATGGCCCACAGGTGTCAGCCCGTACCGGTACACCCACACCGCCGGTACGACCAGCAGCCAGTACCCGAGCCACCCGATCCCCTTGGCGACCGGCACGACGGCGTACCGCCACAGCGCCACCCACGGCCACACCAGGACGGCCCTGCCGACCCACAGCGCCGCCCGGCCCAGCGGCCGCAGCACGGCGTCCGTCAGGAACCGTCCAACCACCACGAGCGCGTCCCACACCATCCGCACCGGTACGACCAGCACGAGCACGACGATCCGCACGGGAACCCGGATCGCGACGACGAGACACCCCTCGGGCGCCTGCCGCGCGGGCATCGGCTGCGGCGCGGGCCTCTTCTCCAGGTCCATGACGATGTAGACGCCGCAGCGCCCTGTCCGGATGCGCCCGATCGTCCACGAATCGCGTGACGTACCTCCCCTCACCTCGCAACTAACCACTCCCAGGCCTGAATTAGCCCACCCGTGACAGCCGGTTAGGCCGATTTGATGATCTACGTCCCCGTCCGGTCCAGCGCGCTGGTCGGGTCGGTGGACAGGGGTGAGGCTCACGATCGAGTGCGGGGAAAAGCCCCGAACCGGTCGAAACAAGGAGCACATAGATGAGTCCTGAGCGCAGGACGATATCGCTGATAGGCCCGCTGGCCCGCCACAGATTCACGCAGGTCGGCACTGTCGCCTCACTCGCGCTGGCGGTGACGGCCGGACTGGCCGGCCCCGCTTCCGCGGCGACGCGAAGCGTGTCCGAGCACTCCTCCACGACGAGGGCCGGCAACGACGAATGCCCTCCCGCCGACGAACACGGCGAAGAGCAGCACAACGACAACGGGCAGCACCAGGCCGAGTCCGACGGCTCGTCCGACTGGTACGACCAGGACGGCCACGCGCGTACGACGGCGCTCGGCGGCAACGACGACCAGTGCGAGGAGGGACCGGCCGGACCGACCGGACCCCCCGGGCCGACGGGGCCTCCTGGGCCGGTCGGGCCGAAGGGTGAACCCGGCAAGCAGGGCGAGCCCGGAATGAGGGGCGACACCGGCGAGACCGGCCCCGAAGGACCTGAGGGACCGGCGGGACCGGCAGGACCCACCGGACCGGAAGGACCCGAAGGACCGGCTGGATCCACCGGCCCTGAGGGGCCCCAGGGACCCGGAGGTCCCGAAGGACCCCAGGGCCCCGAAGGACCCAAAGGCGACACCGGCGAGACCGGCGCCGTAGGCCCCGCGGGCCCGGCCGGATCCACGGGTCCCGCCGGACCGGCCGGACCCGCAGGCCCCACTGGTCCTGCCGGCCCCACCGGCCCCACCGGTCCCTGCGCCGACATCGACGCGGCGCAGGACTCGAAGAAGCGCGAGTTCCGGGTCGTCCTGTCCAAGGGACGGGTCTTCGCGGGCATCCGCGACCTCCAGGGCAGGGCCTCCCACCCGTTCCTGTGGACGGACCTCAGCACGCACCCCAACTTCCCGTCGGGCGGCCGTGATTCACAGGGCCGCTACGTCGGCCACGCCTGCGGTGTCTCCGTCAACACGCACTCGTCCGACGCCCCCCAGGAACACGGGCAGAAGGAGACGGGCAAGGAGACCGGCAAGGAGCACAGCACCGGCACCGGCACCGGCACCGGCCACAGCCAGGGCACAGGACAGAGCCAGGGCACGGGACAGAGCCACAGCCAGGGAACCAGCCAGAGCACCGGCCAGGGTCACACCCAGCAGACCGGCCAGAGCCACACGCAGGGCACCGGCCAGAGCCAGAGCCAGACGCAGCAGACCGGCCAGAGCCACAGCCAGGGGCAGCAGACCCAGGACGCGGCCCAGAGCCACTCCCAGGACACAGGCAAGGACTACACCCAGGGCACGAGCCAGGCCACCGGCAAGGACCACGCCCAGAACGCGACCCAGGAACACGGCGCGGACACGGGCAAGGACCACGGCACCGGCAACGGCACGGGTAACGGCACCGGCAAGGACCACGGCGAGGACAAGGGCCAGTACAAGGGCGGCCACGGGAGCGCCGACAAGGGCCTCGTCAAGTTCAACGTCGTCACCACCGTGGGCCAGGTCTGGGAGACCACCTGCGTCCCGGCCGACACCCGCCCCCACGCCACCCTGAACTGCGACGACGCACGGGGCAACCCACGCCCCTGGTACCGGGTCGAGCTCCAGCCCTCGGACAACATCGTCAACGGCGGCTCGATCGTCACCCCCCGCGTGACCGGCAGCTAGCACGTGAGAAGGGGTGCCCGGAGCACGGCCCACCGGCCCTCCGGACACCCCTCACGACCCGAGCCCTCGGGGGCCGCGGCCGGTCAGTGGCTGTGCTGCCCACTCCCCACCGGCTGCTTCACCGACAGCGGCAGCAGCTTCTTGCCCGTGGGGCCGATCTGGATCTGCGTGTCCATCTGGGGGCACACCCCGCAGTCGAAGCACGGGGTCCAGCGGCAGTCCTCGACCTCGGTCTCGTCGAGGGAGTCCTGCCAGTCCTCCCAGAGCCAGTCCTTGTCGAGGCCGGAGTCGAGGTGGTCCCAGGGCAGGACCTCCTCGTAGGTGCGCTCGCGGGTGGTGTACCAGTCGACGTCGAGACCGACGTCGGCGAGGGCCTTGTCCGCGCACTTCATCCAGCGGTCGTAGGAGAAGTGCTCGCGCCAGCCGTCGAAGCGGCCGCCGTCCTCGTAGACCGCGCGGATGACCGCGCCGATCCGGCGGTCGCCGCGCGACAGCAGGCCCTCGACGATGCCGGGCTTGCCGTCGTGGTAGCGGAAGCCGATGGAACGGCCGTACTTCTTGTCGCCGCGGATCTTGTCGCGAAGCTTTTCGAGGCGGGCGTCCGTCTCCTCGGCGCTCAGCTGCGGCGCCCACTGGAACGGTGTGTGCGGCTTGGGGACGAATCCGCCGATCGACACCGTGCAGCGGATGTCGTTCTGGCCGGAGACCTTGCGGCCCTCGGCGATCACGTTCATCGCCATGTCGGCGATCTGGAGGACGTCCTCGTCGGTCTCCGTCGGCAGGCCGCACATGAAGTACAGCTTCACCTGGCGCCAGCCGTTGCCGTACGCGGTGGAGACGGTCCGGATCAGGTCCTCCTCCGAGACCATCTTGTTGATGACCTTGCGCATGCGCTCGGAGCCGCCCTCGGGCGCGAAGGTCAGGCCGGAGCGCCGGCCGTTCCTCGTCAGCTCGTTCGCGAGGTCGACGTTGAAGGCGTCCACGCGGGTCGAGGGGAGGGACAGACCGATCTTGTCCTCCTCGTACCGGTCGGCGAGGCCCTTGGCGATGTCACCGATCTCGCTGTGGTCGGCGGAGGAGAGGGAGAGCAGGCCCACCTCCTCGAAGCCGGTCGCCTTCAGGCCCTTCTCGACCATGTCACCGATGCCGGTGATGGAACGCTCGCGGACCGGGCGGGTGATCATGCCCGCCTGGCAGAAGCGGCAGCCGCGGGTGCAGCCGCGGAAGATCTCCACCGACATACGCTCATGGACCGTCTCGGCGAGCGGGACCAGGGGCTGCTTGGGGTACGGCCACTCGTCGAGGTCCATGACGGTGTGCTTGGACACCCGCCACGGGACACCGGACCTGTTGGGCACGACGCGGCCGATACGGCCGTCGGGCAGGTACTCGACGTCGTAGAAGGCCGGGATGTACACCGAGCCCGTCTTCGCGAGGCGGAACAGGACCTCCTCGCGGCCGCCGGGCCGGCCCTCCGCCTTCCAGGCGCGGATGATGTCGGTCATGTCGAGCACGGCCTGCTCGCCGTCGCCGATGATCACCGCGTCGACGAAGTCGGCGATCGGCTCGGGGTTGAAGGCCGCGTGGCCGCCGGCCAGCACGATCGGGTCGTCGAGCGTGCGGTCCCGGGACTCCAGGGGGATCCCGGCCAGGTCGAGGGCGGTCAGCATGTTCGTGTAGCCCAGCTCCGTGGAGAAGGACAGCCCGAACACGTCGAAGGCCTTCACCGGGCGGTGGCTGTCGACGGTGAACTGCGGGACGGCGTGCTCCCGCATCAGCGCCTCCAGGTCCGGCCACACGCTGTACGTGCGCTCGGCGAGGACGCCCTGACGCTCATTGAGCACCTCGTAGAGGATCATGACGCCCTGGTTGGGCAGACCGACCTCGTACGCGTCCGGGTACATCAGCGCCCAGCGGACGTCGCAGGACTCCCATGGCTTGACGGTGGAGTTGAGCTCACCGCCCACGTACTGGATCGGCTTCTGCACATGCGGGAGCAGGGCCTCTAGCTGTGGGAAGACCGACTCGACAGTCATCGCGGGAGTACCTTCGTGAGCTGACTGGGGGCACCCCCGGCCGGAGGCTGGGGGAGGGTGACCATCTAGCCTAACGCCCCCGGAGGCCCCCCTCGCACGCCCGCATCAGAAGGGCATGTCCGCGCTGATCTTCCGCCAGGTCTCCGGCAGTGCCTGCTCCGCCAGCTCCGCCCGCCGTTCCTCCCTGCCGTACAGCAGTCCGTACGTGAAGGCGCTCTCCCCCGGTGCCGCGTGGGCCTGGTGGGCGAGGTCGCGCAGGGCCTCGCGGGCCATCACGCTGTCCTGGTGGTCGCCGAGGAGGCTCTGCAGGGACTTCATGTCCTTGACGAGCGCCTTGGCCTGCTTGCCGAGCAGGGGGTGCGCCGCCTCGGCCGCGTACCGGGTGCGCTTGGTCTTCTTGCGGGCCTCGTGCATGGCGAGGTCGCGGTCGGTGCCGGACGGCTGGGCCAGGGCCTCCTCGACCAGGGCGGCCACCTTGCCGAAGTCCTTCTTGATCGCCTTGGTGATCACCTTCTCGGGATCGCCAGCGGCGGCTTCGAGCAGCGGCGGGTCCGCGATCACGGCGTCGAGGGACTCCAGCAGCGCCAGATACCGCTGTCCGTCCAGCGCCTCGATCAGTCCGCTCCGGGGGCCGGCGCCGCCGCCGTCCTGCTGCGACCAGGCGCGCAGCCGTGCGTGGACCGGGCCCGTCACCAGGGACTCGGGGAGGGCGTCCAGTGCCTCGGTGAGCCGCTCCGTCAGGACCTCCTGGTCACGGTCGACGCCCAGCTCCCCCGCGAGCCACTTCAGCTCCTCGCCGATCGGGTCCGTGACGGTCCGGTCCAGCACCTTCCCGAACGACTTGAAGGTGCTGCGCAGCCGGCGCGTGGCGACCCGCATGCTGTGGACGGAGTCGAAGACGTCCCGGCGGACGGCGGGATCGAGCTCGACGATCGCGTCGCGCTGGGCGCGGATGTAGGCAAGGACATGATCACCGGGGGTGACGGGCTCGCCCGCCGCCTGTTCCTTCGCCTTCTGCCTGGCCTTCTTCTTGCCCTTCTTGGGGGCCGTCTCCATCAGCGCCCTGGCCAGTTTGGAGGGGGAGGCCGACGGCCGTACGCCCGCCTTGCGCAGCTTCTTGTCGACCTTGTCGAGGAAGGCCGGGTCGCCGTCGTCGGCGAGTTCCACCTCGATCTCGGACCACTGGGCGGTCCGGCCGTCCTCGGTGAGCCGCTCGGCGACCACGGCGTCCACGCTGACCTCGGCGAGGAGGACGCCGTCCGCGTCGAACAGGTCACTGACGTCACGGGTGGAGAGCAGCCGGACCAGCGGGACCAGCTCGGCCCCCCGGACCCGGGAACGCACCAGCGCCACGAGATCGTCGGGCAGCGTGTCCGACAGCGGGGCCCTGATCTCGTCCCGGACGCCCGTGGAGACCGGAAGCTTCAGATGCCAGCCGGCGTCACTGCCTCCCGTGCGGCGACGCAGGGTGATGGAGGCGGCGGCGAGACATTCGTCCGCGGTGTCGTAGTAGACGGCGTCCAGCTCCGCCACGCCTTTGTCTATGACGGTCGCGACCCCGGCCACACCGGTCAGATCCGGCAGGCCGCTCTCGTCGGACTCGTACTTCCGCTCGATCTCGCGCTTGATGTCCGCCATGAAATGAATCTAGTCCTACTTTGCCTCCCTGGGCAGCCCCACCCTGCCGATCGCCCGACAACCACCGTTCCCCTCGACGCTACCCGGCGTTACCACCGCCCACCGCTACGCCGACATCGGGCGCTGCACTCTGATGGACTGCAGCAGCCCCACCGCCACCCACACCGCGAACATCGACGACCCGCCGTACGACACGAACGGCAGGGGCAGGCCCGCCACCGGCATGATGCCGAGGGTCATCCCGATGTTCTCGAAGGACTGGAACGCGAACCAGGCGATGATGCCGCCGGCCACGATCGTGCCGTACAGCTCGGTGGTCTCGCGGGCGATCCGGCAGGCCCGCCACAGGACGACCCCGAGCAGCAGGATGATCAGCCCCGCGCCCACGAACCCCAGCTCCTCCCCCGCCACCGTGAAGACGAAGTCGGTCTGCTGCTCGGGCACGAACTGCCCGGTGGTCTGCGACCCCTTGAACAGCCCGGTGCCGAGCAGTCCGCCGGAGCCGATGGCGATCCGGGCCTGGTTGGTGTTGTAGCCCACGCCCGCCGGGTCCAGCTCGGGGTTGGCGAAGGCGGCGAAGCGGTTGATCTGGTACTCGTCGAGCACCCCGAGCTGCCAGACGGCGATCGCGCCCACCGCGCCCGTGCCGATGAGGCCGAGGACCCAGCGGTTGGAGGAGCCCGAGGTGAGCAGGACGCCGAGCACGATGACCACCATGACCATGACCGAGCCGAGGTCCGGCATCAGCAGGACGATCAGTATCGGAATGGCGGCGAGACCGAGGGCCTGCACGACCGTGCGGTGGTCCGGGTGGGGTTTGTCGCCGGCGTCCACCCGGGCCGCCAGCAGCATCGCCATCCCCAGGATGATCGTGATCTTCACGAACTCCGAGGGCTGGAGCGAGAAGCCGCCGCCGATGACGATCCACGCGTGGGCGCCGTTGATCGTCGCGCCCAGCGGGGTCAGCACCAGCAGGATCAGCAGGACCGAGATGCCGTACAGGACGGGCACGGCCGTGCGCAGGGTGCGATGGCCGAGCCAGACCGTGCCCATCATCAGGGCGAAGCCGATGCCGGTGTTGAGCAGATGCCGGAAGAGGAAGTAGTACGGGTCGCCCTGGTTGAGTTCGGTGCGGTTGCGGGTCGCCGAGTAGACGAGGGCCGCGCCGATCAGGGAGAGCGCGATGGCCGAGAACAGTATCGGCCAGTCGAGCCGGCGGGCGAGCGAGTCACGGGCGAACAGCCGGGTCCAGCCGGAGCGTTCGGGCCCGTACCCGGAGACGGAGAAGCTGTTGCCGGTCATACGGATGCCCTCCGCCTCTCTCGTCGACGGGCGGCGCGGTTGCCTCCGCTCCCCCGTGTGCCGACGATCGCCGCCAGGTCGTTCAGCGACACCGGCTGGGCGAGCGGCCCGGCGGCCACCGTCTGCGCGTCCTCCGCCGCCTTCTCCTCCGCGCTCTTCTTCGGCGGGTAGTTCTCCAGCTTCGGGGCGTCGATCGAGCCGTCGGACTCGATCTTCGGCAGGCCCTTCTGCGGGGTGGGCAGCAGCGCCTTCTTCTTGTCGATCTTGCCGTCCTCGGAGACGCCGTACAGCGCGTTGTACAGCTTGCGCACGGCGGGGGCCGAGGCGCCGGAGCCCGTACCACCCTGGGAGATCGTCATGACGATCGAGTAGTCCTTGGTGTAGGTGGCGAACCAGGAGGTCGTCTGCTTGCCGTAGACCTCGGCCGTACCCGTCTTGGCGTGCATCGGGATCTGCTCCTGCGGCCAGCCCTCGAAGCGCCAGGCGGCCGTACCGCGGGTCGCGACTCCCTCCAGGGCTTCGTCTATCTCGTCGTGGGTCTTCTTCGTCATCGGCAGCTTGCCGTGCGACTTGGGCGCGATCTCCTGGACGTTCTTGCCGTCGGCGCTGATGATCGCCTTGCCGACGGTGGGGTCGTAGAGGGTGCCGCCGTTGGAGATGGCCGCGTAGATGGTGGCCATCTGGATCGGGGTGACGAGGGTGTCGCCCTGGCCGATGGAGTAGTTGACGGAGTCACCGGCGCGCATGCGGTTGCCTTCGAGGCAGTTCTCGTACGCGATCTGCTCGGCGTACGAGCCGCCCTTCTTGCCGTACTTGCACCAGGCGTCCTTGTTGGCCTTCCAGTAGTCCAGCTTCCACTTGCGGTCCGGGATGCGGCCGGTGACCTCGTTGGGCAGGTCGATGCCGGTCTCGGCGCCGAGGCCGAACTGGTGGGCGGTCTTGTAGAACCAGTCGTTGGCGCCCTTCTTGGGCTTGATGCCTCCGTCGCGCTTCCACTCCTCGTGGGCGAGGCGGTAGAAGACGGTGTCGCAGGAGACCTCCAGCGCCTTGCCGAGGCTGATCCCGCCGTGGCTCTGGGACTCGAAGTTCTTGAAGACCTGGCCGCCGATCGAGTACGAACTGGAGCATTCGTAGGGGCCGTTGAAGGAGTAGCCGGCGTTCACCGCGGCGGCGGTCGGGACCACCTTGAAGATGGAGCCGGGGGCGGACTGGCCCTGGATGGCGCGGTTCAGCAGCGGGTAGTTGGACTTCTTGCCGGTGAGCCTCGCGTAGTCCTTGGCGGAGATGCCGCCGACCCAGGCGTTCGGGTCGTAGTCCGGGTTGGAGGCCATGGCGACGACGCGGCCGGTCTTGGCCTCCATCACGACGACGGCGCCGGAGTCGGCCTTGTAGTTGGTCCCGGTGTTGCGGTCGTTCTGCTTGCGGGCTTCCTTCATCGCCTCGTTCAGCTCGTACTCGGCGATGCGCTGGACGCGGGCGTCGACGCTGGTGACCAGGTTGGCGCCGGGCTGGGCGGGATCCGCCTCGGCCTCGCCGATGACACGGCCGAGGTTGTCGACCTCGTACCGGGTGACGCCGGCCTTGCCGCGCAGCTCCTTGTCGTACTGGCGCTCCAGGCCGGAGCGGCCGACCTGGTCGGAGCGGAGGTACGGCGAGTCGGTGTCCTGGGCCTTGGTGATCTCCTCGTCGGTGACCGGGGAGAGATAGCCGAGGACCTGCGAGGTCTTGGAGCCACCGGGGCTGGCGTACCGGCGGACGGCCTGGGGTTCGGCGGTGATGCCGGGGAAGTCCTCGGAGCGCTCGCGGATCTGCAGGGCCTGCTTGGCGGTGGCCTCGTCGGTGATGGGGATCGGCTGGTAGGGCGAGCCGTTCCAGCAGGGCTGGGGGGTCTCGGAGTCGCAGAGCCGGACCTTGTCCATGACGTCCTTGGGCTTCATGTCCAGGACGCCGGCGAGCTTGGTGAGGACGGCCTTGCCGTCGTCGTCCATCTTCAGCAGGTCGGTGCGAGAGGCGGAGACGACCAGCCGGGTCTCGTTGTCCGCGATCGGCACTCCGCGCGCGTCCAGGATCGAGCCGCGCACGGCGGGCTGCACGACCTGCTGGACGTGGTTGCCGGAGGCCTCCTTGGCGTAGGCGTCGCCCTCGCGGATCTGGAGGTACCAGAGGCGGCCGCCGAGGGTGCCGAGGAGGGAGAAGACGAGGATCTGGATGATGATGAGCCGGATCTGGACCCGTGGGGTCCGTCCGGTCTCCGGGATGTTGGTCACTGCCTGTCTCCCCCTCTCAGAGCGTGTGCGGGTGGTGCGGGTGCGGGCCGTGCGCGGAGTGCTGGTACATGGGGTACACCGCTCGGCGGTGATCGGTTCCCCCATCCGCCCCCGCGCCCGCCCCGGGTGTCATGTGCCGTGCCGTCACAGCCGCTTGACCCCCTTGATGCGTCCCGCCCGGGCCATCCGTGAGCGCGCGGCCTTGATGCGCAGGCCGCCGCGCTGGTTGCCGATGCGCAGGCCGGTGCCTCCGGAGAGCCAGCCGGAGGAGACGTCGGGCGCCTTGGCGGCGCTGTTGGTCTCGGCGAGCGGATCGTTCTCGGCGCGCCGGGCGAGCGCCATGACGCCGGGGACGACGAAGGGTGCGAGCAGCAGGTCGTACAGCGCGGCGGTGAACAGCAGGCTGGGCAGGCCGACATGGCGGGCGGCGTCGTCGCCGACGAGGGCGCCGACCCCGGCGTACAGCAGGGTCGCGCCGAGCGCGGCCACGACGACCACGGCCATGGGGCCGGTCGCCGACTTCAGGCGGCCGGTCTCGGGCTTCGCCAGCCCCGCGAGGTAGCCGATGACACAGAGGACCAGGGCGTACCGTCCGGCCGCGTGGTCGGCGGGGGGCGCGAGGTCGGACAGCAGCCCGGCGCCGAAGCCGACGAGGGCGCCGCCGACATGGCCGTAGACCAGGGCGAGGCCGAGCACGGTGAGGAGCACCAGGTCGGGGACGGCGCCCGGGAGATGGAGTCTGGCGAGGACGCTCACCTGGATCACCAGGGCGACGATCACCAGGGTGGTGGAGAGCAGCATCCGGTTGAAGCGCATGAAGGGGTCAGCTCCTACTGTCCTACGTCTACTGCTCTTGCGGCTGTCCGTCGGTGCCGTCGCCGGGTTCGTCCGCGCCCGGGGTGACCGTGACCGTCACGGTCGGCGTGGGGGTGGCCTTCGGCTTGTCCGGCAGGACGGTGTCGCGCGGGTCCTTGCGCGGCGGCTGGACGACAACGCCGACGATGTCGAGCTGGGTGAAGGCCACGAACGGCTTGACGTAGATCGTGCGGGTGAGGTCGCCGCCGGAGGGGTCGACCTTGGAGACGAGGCCGACCGGGACGCCGGGGACGAACGGCTTGTCGGCCTGCGAGCCGAAGGTGACGAGGCGGTCGCCCGCCTTGACCTTGGCCTTGCCGTTGAGGAGTTCGACGCGCAGCGGGCGGTCGCCCTGGCCGGAGGCGAAGCCGAGTTCGTCGGTGGACTCCATCCGGGTACCGACGGTGAAGTCGGGGTCGTTGGCGAGGAGCACGGTCGCGGTGTTCGGTCCGACGGTGGTGACGCGGCCGACGAGCCCGTCGCCGTTGAGGACGGTCATGTCGCGGGTGATGCCGTCGTCGCTGCCGATGTCGATGGTGACGGTCCAGGAGAAGCCCTGGGCCGCTCCTATGCCGATGACCTCGGCGCCCTTGATGCCGTACTGGCCGTTCGCGGCGGTCTTCAGCATCTTGTCGAGCTGGTCGAGCCTGCTGCTGTTGCGGTCGTCGCTGCCGAGGGACGCCTTCAGTTCGGCGTTCTCCTTCTCCAGCGCGGCGAGCCGGTCGTGGCGGGAGCCGGAGGCGCGGACGGCGCTTATGGCGTTGCCGATCGGGTCGACGGCGGTCGACACGCCGTCCTCGATCGGGCCGAAGACGGTGGCGGCGGCACGTCGGGCACCGTCGACCGGTGAGTCCTCCCCGCCGCGGATGTCCACCGTGATCAGCGCGAACGCGACGGCGATCAGCAGCACCAGGAGCAGCCGGCTCTCTCGTGTGTCCCTCACGTGCGGCGGCCGTGCCTTCCTCATAGGAATTCGACAGGAATTGGGGAATTCGGGTAGCCCCTCGGAATCCCGGGCCGGGAACCGTAGGGGCGCTTTGTGGGAGCTTATGCCTCTATATCAACGATCCGCCGCACGAGAAGAGAACGTCCCGTACGGCGGAATCGAAGTGTCACGTCATCTGCGGGGCTGGGCGTCGAGCACCTGCTGCAACGCCTCGAACTCCTCGACGCACTTGCCGGAGCCGAGCGCCACACTGTCCAGCGGGTCCTCGGCGATATGGATCGGCATTCCGGTCTCCCGGCGCAGCCGTTCGTCGAGGCCGCGGAGCAGGGCGCCGCCGCCGGTGAGGACGATGCCCCGGTCCATGATGTCGCCGGAGAGTTCCGGCGGGCACTTGTCGAGGGTCGTCTTGACGGCATCGACGATGGCGTTGACGGGTTCCTCGATCGCCTTCCGCACTTCTCCGGCGGAGATGACGACGGTCTTGGGCAGCCCGGACACAAGGTCCCGGCCGCGGATTTCGGTGTGCTCGTCAGCGTCGAGGTCGTACGCCGAACCGATCGTGATCTTGATCTGTTCGGCCGTCCGCTCACCGAGGAGGAGCGAGTACTCCTTCTTGATGTGCTGGATGATCGCGTTGTCCAACTCGTCGCCCGCGACGCGGATGGACTGGGCGGTGACGATGCCGCCGAGGGAGATGACCGCGACCTCCGTGGTGCCGCCGCCGATGTCCACCACCATGTTGCCCGTGGCCTCGTGGACCGGCAGGCCGGAGCCGATGGCCGCGGCCATGGGCTCCTCGATGATGTGCACCTGACGGGCGCCGGCCTGGGAGGACGCCTCGATGACGGCGCGACGCTCGACACCGGTGATGCCGGACGGCACGCAGACGACGACCCGAGGACGGGCGAGATACCGCCGCTTGTGAATCTTCAGGATGAAGTAGCGGAGCATCCGCTCGGTGATCTCGAAGTCGGCGATGACACCGTCCTTCAGCGGACGTACGGCAACGATGTTGCCGGGGGTCCGCCCGATCATCTTCTTCGCTTCCGCGCCGACCGCGAGAATGCCACCGGTGTTGGTGTTGATCGCGACGACGGACGGCTCGTTCAGTACGATCCCGCGACCCCTGACGTACACCAGCGTGTTGGCGGTCCCGAGGTCGACAGCCATGTCACGGCCGATGAACGACATTGAGTTCCCCATCAGGATTCGTGTGGCCTTCCCAGGAGGGCACTGAGGGCTTTTGAGTGCCTTTCAGGCTTTTTCGGGTCGGCGAAGTGGGTGCTGTGACGTGAAGGCTTACATCGTAGTCTCGCCCGCACGAACACTGCGCGAGGGTCTTCGCCATTGTGGGCATGCGATGCGTCGCCTCGCCTCTGGAGACGATCCATCGGGGGTGCACGTTCCCGCGATCGCCCCGCATATGCCGTTGTACGGCCGGAATTTCGGCGGAGATGGCTGGTCAGCCTGGGGCTAGGCCGTGTGGGTGGTGGCCGTGTGTTGCGAGAAGAGTAGAGGCGGCGGGGGCGGGACCGATCACCGGCCCCCGCCGTCTCGGACGCGGCTACGCGCGGCCGGGGTTCACGCGCCCGGGGCTCACGCGCGCCCGGGGCTCACGCGCGCCCGGGGAAGAAGATCTTGACCTCGCGCTCGGCCGACTCCTCGGAGTCTGAGGCGTGGATCAGGTTCTCCCGCACGATCACTCCGTAGTCACCGCGAATCGAACCGGGCTGCGCGGCGATCGGATCGGTCGGACCGGCCAGCGCCCGCACGCCCTCGATGACCCGCTCACCCTCGACGATCAGCGCGACGACCGGGCCGGAGGCCATGAACGCGACGAGCGGCTCGTAGAACGGCTTGCCCTTGTGCTCGCCGTAGTGCTGCTCCAGCGTCTCCTGGTCCAGGGTCCGCAGTTCCAGCGCGGTGATCTGCCAGCCGGCCTTCCGCTCGATACGGCTGATGATCTCGCCGGTCAGGCCCCGCCGGACGGCGTCGGGCTTGAGCAGGACGAGGGTGCGCTGGCTCACTGTGGTGACTCCTTCGTTTCACACGGGTGCGGAGCTCAGAGGCTACAGGGCCCGCCCGGCACCGTGTTACGCAGCGTCAGGATGCGCCGGCCTCGCCGGCGGCCTGCGCGGCGAAGCGGGCCTTCGCCTCGTCGACCTTGCGGCCGAAGTGGACCGAGGCCCACCACAGGGCGGCGAAGACCACGCCCATGAAGAACATGGTCGGGACGAAGAAGCCGGAAAGGATCAGCGCGATCTGCAGCGCCCAGCCGAGCTGGATGCCACCGGGCCGGGTGACCAGCCCGCACAGCACGACGCACAGGAACATGGCGATGCCGCTGACCGTCCAGACCGTCGTCATGGCCAGTTCCGGGTCCTTCATGGCGACCAGCCCGGCGAAGCCGATCACGAAGAACTCGCCGATCAGGGTCGAAGCACAGAGGGTACGCATGGTGTGGAACTCAGCCCTTCCCCAGCAGCAGCCGGGCCTCGCCGACGGTGATGACGGAACCGGTGACGAGGACGCCACCGCCCGCGAACTCGCCCTCCTCCTCGGCGAGCGTGATCGCCGCCTCCAGGGCGTCGGGCAGCCGCGGCTCGACCTGCACCCGCTCCTCGCCGAACACCTCGACCGCGATCCCGGCCAGTTCGTCGGCGTCCATCGCGCGGTGGCTGGTGTTCTGGGTGACCACGACCTCGGCGAAGATCGGCTCGAAGGCCTCCAGCAGACCCCGTACGTTCTTGTCGCCGCTGGCCCCGACGACGCCGATCAGCCGGCTGAAGTCGAACGCCTCTGCGACGGCCTCGGCCGTGGCCCGCGCGCCCGCCGGGTTGTGGGCGGCGTCGAGGACGACGGTCGGGGACCGCCGTACGACCTCCAGCCGGCCCGGTGAGGAGACGGCCGCGAACGCCTTGCGGACCGTGTCGATGTCGAGCGGCTCGGGGCGCTGCGAGCCGACGCCGAAGAACGCCTCGACGGCGGCGAGGGCGACGGCCGCGTTGTGCGCCTGGTACGGGCCGTGCAGCGGGAGGTAGACCTCGGGGTACTCGCCGCCCAGGCCGCGCAGGGTGAGCATCTGTCCGCCGACGGCGACCTGCCGCGCGACGACGCCGAACTCCAGGCCCTCCCGGGCCACCGTCGCGTCGACCTCCACGGCCTTCTTCAGCATCACCTGGGCCGCGTCCACCGGCTGCTGCGCCAGGATCACGGTCGCGTCCGGCTTGACGATGCCGGCCTTCTCCACGGCGATCTCGGCGGGCGTCTCACCCAGCCGGTCGGTGTGGTCGAGGTCGATGGGGGTGACGACGGCGACGTCGCCGTCGATGACGTTGGTGGCGTCCCAGGTGCCGCCCATGCCGACCTCGACGACCGCCACGTCCACGGGGGCGTCGGCGAAGGCGGCGTACGCCATGCCGGTCAGCACCTCGAAGAAGGAGAGCCGGTACTCCTGGGCCGCGTCCACCATCTCGATGTACGGCTTGATGTCCTCGTACGTCTCGACGAACCGCTCGGCGGAGATGGGGGCGCCGTCGAGGCTGATGCGCTCGGTGATCGACTGGACGTGCGGGGAGGTGTAGCGGCCGGTGCGCAGTTCGAAGGCGCCGAGGAGGGCCTCGATCATGCGGGCGGTGGAGGTCTTGCCGTTGGTGCCGGTGATGTGGATGGAGGGGTACGAGCGCTGGGGCTCGCCCAGGACGTCCATCAGCGCGGCGATCCTGGTGACCGAGGGCTCCAGCTTGGTCTCGCCCCAGCGGGTCGCGAGGTCGGTCTCGACCTCGCGCAGCGCCTTGTCGACGGCCGGGTCGGCGGGGCGGGTCGGTACGTCACCCTGCGGTGCGCCGCCCTGGGCACGCAGGGTGCGGCTGCCGGCCTCGATCACCGCGAGGTCCGGATCCCGGTCGGTCTCCGCGGCGATGATCTCCTCGAACGGGTCGATCGGGTCGGGCTGCGGGTCACTGCGTTCGCTCACGGGGCCAGTCTACGGGTGGGGCTTCGCCGGGCCGGGGGCGCCTCATGGCTCGGGGGCAGGGGTTGTACGGCGGCTGCGGGTGGGTCGTGGTTGCTCGCGCAGTTCCCCGCGCCCCTGAGTGACCGGCGGTCACCAGGCGCCCCGTGAGCGCCGGGCCGCGCGGTCTCCCCCGGCCAGCCGAAGGCCCCGGTGCCCAAGCAAGAGCACCGGGGCCTTCACCCACGTACAGCCCGGAGGGCTACGCCTTCGGGAGGCGGTCCAGTTGGGCGGCGATGCGGGCGATGTCCTCGTCCGCCTTGGCGAGGCGGCCGCGGATCTTGTCCACCACCTGATCGGGCGCCTTCGCGAGGAACGCCTCGTTGCCGAGCTTGGCCGTGGCCTGGGCCTTCTCCTTCTCGGCCGCCGCGAGGTCCTTCGCCAGGCGCTTGCGCTCGGCGGCGACGTCGATGACACCGGAGAGGTCGAGGGCGACCTCGGCGCCCGCCACCGGCAGGGTCGCCGTGGCCGCGAAGCCCTCCCCCTCGGGCTGGAGGCGGAGGAGCTGACGGATCGCGGCCTCGTGCGGGGCGAGGACCGTACCGTCGAGCGTCAGACGGGCCGGGACGCGCTGGCCGGGCTGGAGGCCCTGGTCGGCGCGGAAGCGGCGAACCTCGGTGACGACCTCCTGGACCAGCTCGATCTCGCGCTCGGCGGCGTCGTCACGGAAGCCACTGTCCTTGGGCCAGTCGGCGACGACGAGGGACTCGCCGCCGGTCAGCGTCGTCCACAGGGTGTCCGTGACGAACGGGATGACCGGGTGGAGCAGGCGCAGGGTGACGTCCAGGACCTCGCCGAGGACGCGCTGGCTGACCTCGGCCGGTTCGCCGCCGGCCTGGAACGTCGTCTTGGACAGCTCGACGTACCAGTCGAAGACCTCGTCCCACGCGAAGTGGAACAGGGCGTCGCTGAGCTTGGCGAACTGGTAGTCCTCGTAGTACGCGTCGACCTGCTCGACCGTCTCGTTGAGGCGGGCGAGGATCCAGCGGTCGGTCGCGGAGAGCTTCGAGGCGTCCGGCAGCGGGCCCTCGACGGTCGCGCCGTTCATCAGGGCGAAGCGGGTCGCGTTCCAGATCTTGTTGGCGAAGTTGCGGGATGCCTGGACCCAGTCCTCGCCGATCGGGACGTCGGTGCCCGGGTTGGCGCCGCGCGCGAGGGTGAAGCGGAGCGCGTCGGAGCCGTACTTGTCCATCCAGTCGAGCGGGTCGACGACGTTGCCGAAGGACTTCGACATCTTCTTGCCGCGCTCGTCGCGGACCAGGCCGGTCAGCGCGATGGTCTTGAAGGGGACCTCGCCGTCCATGGCGTACAGGCCGAACATCATCATCCGGGCGACCCAGAAGAAGATGATGTCGTGGCCGGTGAGCAGGACGTCGGTGGAGTAGAACTTCCGCAGGTCCTCGGTCTGTTCGGGCCAGCCGAGCGTGGAGAACGGCCACAGGCCGGAGGAGAACCAGGTGTCCAGGACGTCGGTGTCCTGGGTCCAGCCCTCGGCCTCCGTGCCGGGCGGCTGCTCGTCGGGGCCGACGCAGACCGTCTCGCCGTCCGGGCCGTACCAGACGGGGATGCGGTGGCCCCACCAGAGCTGGCGCGAGATGCACCAGTCGTACATGTTGTCGACCCAGTCGAAGTAGCGCTTCGACATGTCCTCGGGGTGGATCTTGACGCGGCCGTCACGGACGGCGTCACCGGCGGCCTGGGCCAGCGGGCCGACCTTGACCCACCACTGCATGGACAGCCGGGGCTCGACGGTGGTCCTGCAGCGCGAGCAGTGGCCGACGGAGTGGGTGTACGGGCGCTTCTCGGCGACGATCCGGCCCTGAGAGCGCAGTGCGCCGACGACGGCCGAGCGGGCCTCGAAGCGGTCCTGGCCGAGGAAGGGGCCGTGGACGGTGATGACACCGTGCTCGTCCATGATCGTCATGGAGGGCAGGCCGTGGCGCTGGCCGATCGCGAAGTCGTTCGGGTCGTGGGCGGGCGTGACCTTGACGGCACCCGTGCCGAACTCCGGGTCGACGTGGGTGTCGGCGACGACCGGGATGGAGCGGTCGGTGAGCGGCAGCTTGATGAGCTTGCCGATGAGGTGCTTGTACCGCTCGTCGTCCGGGTGGACGGCGACGGCGGTGTCACCGAGCATCGTCTCCGCGCGGGTCGTGGCGACGACCAGGCTGTCGTCCCCCTCGCCGTACCGGATGGAGACCAGCTCGCCGGCGTCCTCCTGGTGCTCGACCTCGATGTCGGAGATCGCGGTGAGGCAGCGGGGACACCAGTTGATGATGCGCTCGGCGCGGTAGATCAGCTCGTCGTCGTAGAGCCGCTTGAAGATGGTCTGGACGGCCTTGGACAGCCCCTCGTCCATGGTGAACCGCTCGCGGTCCCAGTCGACTCCGTCGCCGAGTCGGCGCATCTGGCCGAGGATCTTGCCGCCGTACTCCTCCTTCCACTGCCAGACGCGCTCGACGAACTCCTCGCGCCCCAAGTCGTGGCGGGACTTGCCCTCTTCGGCGAGCTGCTGCTCGACCTTGTTCTGGGTGGCGATGCCGGCGTGGTCCATGCCGGGCAGCCACAGCGACTCGTACCCCTGCATGCGCTTACGCCTGGTCAGGGCGTCCATGAGGGTGTGCTGGAAGGCGTGCCCGAGGTGCAGGCTGCCGGTGACGTTCGGCGGGGGGATGACGATGGTGTACGCGGGCTTGTCGCTCTTGGCGTCGGCCGCGAAGTAACCGCGCTCTACCCAGCGCTCGTACAGCGTCCCCTCTACATCGGCCGGCGCGTACTGGGTCGGCAGATCGGTGGCGGGCGCTGGAGGCTGCTGCTGAGCGTTCTCGGTCACCCGCTCAGTTTAGGGGTGTTACGGGGTGGTCCCGAAACCCGATTGTTCGGTAACGGTGTGCACCCCGGTGCTCGGCGGCCATCGAGATTGCGCCAGGATGTCAGGAACACATAAGCATCTGGAGGGGAACCCAGACGATGAGCTACAACCAGCCGGGCCCATACGGTGGGCAGCCTCAGCAGCCCGGACCGTACGGTCAGCCGGGCGGCCAGCCGGGGCCCTACGGCCAGCAGCCGCCGCAGGCCGCCCCTCAGCCCGGCTACGGCTACCCGCAGCAGGCGCCGCCGCAGCAGCCGGGCTACGGGTACCCCCAGCAGGCCCCCCAGGGCGTCCCGTCCCAGACCCCGCCGTACGGCCAGCAGCAGGCCCCTTACGGCCAGCAGCCCTACCCGACCGTCCCGCAGCCGCCGGTCGCCTCCGGCGGTGGCGGCAAGAAGGTCGGCATCATCCTGGGCGCGGTCGCCGTGGTGGCGGCGGTCGCGGTGGGCGCGTACTTCGTCCTCGGCGGAAGCGGCAGCGGCGCGGACATCGCGGACGACGGGCCGCACAAGCTGACTACGCCGGCGACTGTGCTCACTGAGTACAAGAAGAGCAGCGACAGCGGCGACGAGATGACCGACGAGGATCTGAAGAAGGCCGAAGCCTTCGGCATCAAGAACCCCAAGGACGTCAGCGCCAACTACCAGTCGGGGGACGAGAGCAACCCCCTGGCCGGGAAGATGATCAACTACGGCGGCGTCTACGGCGAGATCGAGGACCCGGAGAAGGCGGTCGACGGTTTCCTCGCGATGCAGAAGGAAGAGGCCGCGAAGAACGACGTGACCTTCATCGGCGACGCCGAGCAGTACACGCCGGACGGGCTGGACGGCGCCGTCCTCAAGTGCCAGAAGGCGAAGGGGAAGCTGGACGAGAGCGCCACCACGAGCGGTGGGCCGTCCGAGATGAACCTGGTCTACTGCGTCTGGGGCGACTACAGCACCCTCGGTTTCGTGATGCCCATGGAGTTCACGGACGTCGCGGCGGGCAAGGCCGCGGACCCGAACGAGGCGGCCGAGATCGCCGCCAAGCTTCGCAAGGAAGTCCGCGTCAAGATCTGACGCCCGCAACTCCCGGTTGCCATCGACAAAGAATGCGGCTCGGCCCCTCACACACGGGCCGAGCCGTCTTCCACGTGTGCTGTCACCTCATCAGGCGCGCTTGCAAGCCGCCGAAGCGTCACCGGAACGGACGCCTATGTTCGCGAGCCCGGTCAGGCAATACGGGTTGGGCAGCTTTATCGCGCCGGAAGAGAGCGCCGCGTGGTCGCAAGCAGCTCTGACCCTAGGGCCGATCACATACCCCTCGCCGCCGAGGTAGTTCACACACTGCGCCTGCGACGCGTGCGCCGGTGCGGCCGTCACCAGCGGGACGACGCCTGCGGCCGCCACCACACTCATCACTGCCAGAGCTCTCTTGATCTTCATGGCCTTTATCAGCAGCCTCCCGTTTCACTTGCACTATCGCTCGAACGAGCGATCGATATGGTCGGCCTCGACTAGATCATGAGAGCAGGCAGGGATCCAAGGCATCGACGTGAGCCTGGCGTGTTTCCTTCGGTGGGCAGGCGCTTGAGCGACGAAAAAGGTGCCTGGCGCATCCCTGCGCCAGGCACCTTCACGCAAAGTGCGTGGAGAGGACGGGAGTTATGCCGTCTTCTGCTCCCCCGGCCCCCGCCCCCGTGCGTCGCGCGGGATCAGGGTCGGGTTGACGTTTGAGCGGACTACGTCGGCGTTGATGACTACTCGGGCCACGTCCTTGCGGGACGGGACCTCGTACATGACCGACATGAGGACTTCCTCCATGATGGCGCGGAGGCCGCGGGCGCCGGTCTGGCGGAGGATGGCCTGGTCGGCGATGGCTTCCAACGCCTCGCGCTCGAAGTCCAGCTCCACGCCGTCGAGTTCGAAGAGGCGCTGGTACTGCTTCACCAGCGCGTTGCGGGGCTCGATGAGGATCTGGAGGAGGGCCTCGCGGTCCAGGTTGTGGACGGAGGTGATGACGGGGAGGCGGCCGATGAACTCGGGGATCATGCCGAACTTGACGAGGTCCTCCGGCATGACGTCCTCGAACTGGTCCTTCGACTCGAGTTCACGCTTCGAGCGGATCGTCGCGCCGAAGCCGATGCCCTTGGCGCCGGCCCGGGACTCGATGATCTTCTCCAGACCGGAGAAGGCACCGCCGACGATGAACAGGACGTTCGTCGTGTCGATCTGGATGAATTCCTGGTGCGGGTGCTTGCGGCCGCCCTGCGGCGGGACCGAGGCCGTCGTGCCTTCCAGGATCTTCAACAGGGCCTGCTGGACGCCTTCACCCGATACGTCGCGGGTGATGGACGGGTTTTCGCTCTTTCGGGCCACCTTGTCGATCTCGTCGATGTAGATGATGCCCGTCTCGGCCTTCTTGACGTCGTAGTCGGCCGCCTGGATGAGCTTGAGGAGGATGTTCTCGACGTCCTCGCCGACGTAGCCCGCCTCCGTCAGCGCCGTCGCGTCGGCGATCGCGAACGGGACGTTCAGCATGCGCGCGAGGGTCTGGGCGAGGAGGGTCTTGCCGGAGCCCGTGGGGCCCAGCAGCAGGATGTTGGACTTCGCCAACTCGATGGCGTCCTCGCGGCTTTGACCGCCGCCGTTCTCGCCGGCCTGGACCCGCTTGTAGTGGTTGTAGACGGCGACGGAGAGCGCCTTCTTGGCCGCCTCCTGGCCGACTACGTACCCCTCCAGGAACTCGTAGATCTCGCGGGGCTTCGGGAGTTCCTCCCAGCGGACCTCGCTGGTCTCCGCGAGCTCCTCCTCGATGATCTCGTTGCAGAGGTCGATGCACTCGTCGCAGATGTACACACCGGGCCCTGCGATGAGCTTCTTGACCTGCTTCTGGCTCTTGCCGCAGAACGAGCACTTGAGCAGATCGCCGCCGTCACCGATGCGTGCCACGGTGTGCTTCCCCTTCGCCTGGGAGACGCCTGGACGATTGGAATCCAGCGGCTCCTGGTGCTGCCTTATGTCGACGGTACCTTGCCGGGCCCCCCGTTCGGGCCCCCCTTGGCACGGTTCGCTTTGACGTGCACCTTGTCGTGCACTGGGTCAAACGGTGCCAACCATGCCAAGGGGCGGCAGATAATACAGCTTCTCCCGCGTCAGCGGACGTTGCTGTTGTTCATCTTTCGCGTGGAGATGATCTGGTCGACCAGGCCGTACGAGAGCGCGTCCTCGGCCGTGAGGATCTTGTCGCGCTCGATGTCCTCGCGGATCTTCTCGATCGGCGTGGTCGAGTGCTTGGCCAGCATCTCCTCCAGCTGCGAACGCATCCGGAGGATCTCGTTGGCGGCGATCTCCAGGTCGGAGACCTGGCCGCGGCCCGTCTCGCTGTACGGCTGGTGGATCAGGACGCGGGCGTTCGGCAGCGCCATGCGCTTGCCCGGCGTACCGGCGGCCAGCAGGATCGCGGCGGCGGAGGCCGCCTGCCCCATGCAGACCGTCTGGATGTCGGGCTTCACGAACTGCATCGTGTCGTAGATCGCGGTCAGCGCCGTGAAGGAGCCGCCGGGGCTGTTGATGTAGACCGAGATGTCCCGGTCGGGGTCCATCGACTCCAGGCACAGCAGCTGCGCCATGACGTCGTTGGCGGAGGCGTCGTCGATCTGCACCCCGAGGAAGATCACCCGCTCCTCGAAGAGCTTCGCGTACGGGTCGTACTCACGGATGCCCTGCGAGGTGCGCTCGACGAAGCGCGGGATGACGTAGCGGGACTCGGCCGTGGGGCCCGAGTACTGGGAGCGTGCGCCTTCGTAGAGGCCGC
This sequence comes from Streptomyces sp. NPDC107538, assembly GCF_055657445.1. Lineage (NCBI taxonomy): Bacteria > Bacillati > Actinomycetota > Actinomycetes > Kitasatosporales > Streptomycetaceae > Streptomyces > Streptomyces sp. NPDC107538. Next base: position 590,911 of record NZ_JBVKAY010000004.1, read on the forward strand.
TGCCGGGGAAGTCGTTCACTGTGGTCTCCTGGAGGCCTGAGAGGGGCTGAGGCGGTCGACTGAGGGCTTTACGGGGGTGTGGGTGACGGCGGGTGCCGTCACTACTGCCCGGCCCCTGTGCCGCCGCCGCCCGGCATACCGGCGGCCGTGGGGATCACGTCGTCGATGAGGCCGTACTCCTTGGCCTCGAAGGCGTCGAACCAGCGGTCGCGGTCCGAGTCGCGGGTCACCTGCTCGACCGTCTGCCCGGTGTGCTGGGAGGTCAGCTCGGCCATCCGCTTCTTGGTGTGCAGCAGCCGCTCGGCGTGGATCTTGATGTCCGAGGCCGAACCGGCCAGGCCGGCCGAGGGCTGGTGGATCAGGATCTCGGCGTTCGGCAGGGCGAAGCGCTTGCCGGGGGTGCCCGCGCTCAGCAGGAACTGGCCCATCGAGGCCGCGAGGCCCATGGCGATGGTCACCACGTCGTTCTTGATGAACTGCATCGTGTCGTAGATCGCCATGCCGGCCGTGATCGAGCCGCCGGGGCTGTTGATGTAGAGGTAGATGTCCTTGTCGGGGTCTGCGGCAAGGAGCAGCAGCTGTGCGGTGATCTTGTTGGCAATGTCGTCGTCGACCGGCTGGCCGAGGAAGATGATCCGCTCGTTGAGCAGCCGGTTGTAGACCTGGTCGCCGAGGCCACCACCGATGGAAGGCTCGCCGGCGGCGGAGGGCATCAGATTCGTCACGTATCCACCTGCTCGTCTTACGACGGCGCCGGGCCGTCTTCACGTTTCCCTGCCGGGGGCCGAGCCGTGTCGCCGATGGCTCCGCCCTCGTATTCATGGACCCTAACGCGGTGGCTGCGCCGGTGAATCCCGCAGAGGGAACTGTTCGCTGTCAGCGCATGTGCTCCGCTGGTCGAGCGGGTGCCTTGTGACCCCCGGTCCGGAAAGGGGCGCGGGGAACTGCGCGGCCCGCCACGAACAGGCCGCGGACGTGTCTGCCACGTCAGGTGTATCGGCGGGTGCGGCTCGTACGGGGCCGGTCGCGCAGTTCCCCGCGCCCCTGGGTAAGCCGACGGGCCCCCGGGTCACAAGTGATCCGGGGGCCCGTCTCAAGCCTGCTGTTCGGGGAGTGATCAGGCCTCGGGGGCCTTCTCCTCCGCCTCAACCGCAGCGGAGGCCTCTTCGGCGGAGCCCTCGGCGGCCGGGGTCTCCTCGGCGGAGCCCTCGGTCTCCTCCTCGTCGTCGTCCAGGTCGACGATCTCGCCGTTGGTGTCCTTCACCGTGGAGGACTCGACGACGAGGGCCAGGGCCTTGCCGCGGGCGACCTCGCCGACGAGGAGCTGGACCTGGTTGTTCTGGACGACGGCCTGGGCGAACTGGTCCGGGGACATGCCGGAGGAGGCCGCGCGGCGCATGAGGTGCTCGGTGAGCTCCTCCTGGTTGACGTTCAGCTTCTCCTTGGAGACCAGCTCGTCGAGGACGAACTGGGTCTTGATGCCCTTGACGGCCGCTTCCTTGGTCTCGGCGTCGAACTCCTCGGCCGTCTTGCCCTGGATCTCGAGGTACTTCTCGAGGTCGAGGCCCATCTGGCCGAGCTGGTGGTGCTCCAGGTTGTGCTTGCGGGTGTTGATCTCGTCCTCGAGCAGCTTCTCGGGGACGGGCACCTCGACGAGCTCCAGCAGCTTCTCCAGGACGCGCTCCTGGGCCTGCGTGGCCTGGTCGTACTGCTTCATGTTCTCCAGGCGCTTGCGGCTGTCGGCGCGCAGCTCCTCGAGGGTGTCGAACTCCGAGGCGAGCTGGGCGAACTCGTCATCCAGGGACGGGAGTTCACGGGCGGCGACCTGGGTGACCTTGACGGTGACCTCGGCCTCCTTGCCGGCCGCGGAGCCACCCTTCAGCTCGGAGGCGAAGGTGGCCTCGCCACCGGCCTCCAGGCCCTTCACGGCGTCGTCGATGCCGTCCAGCAGCTCGCCGGAGCCGATCGTGTAGGAGACGCCGTCGGCGACGCCGTCCTCCAGGACCTCGCCGTCGACCTTGGCCTCCAGGTCGAGCGTCACGACGTCGCCGTCCTCGGCGGCCCGCTCGACCGGGGAGGTGGAGGCGAAGCGCTCGCGCAGCTGCTCGACCGCCTTCTCGATGTCCTCCTCGGTGACCTCGACGGCGTCGACCTCGACCTCGATGCCGGAGTAGTCCGGGATCTCGATGGTCGGGCGGACGTCGACCTCGGCGGTGAAGTTCAGCGTCTCGCCGTCCTTCAGCTCCGTGATGTCGACCTCGGGCTGGCCCAGGACGTTGAGCTCGGCCTCGTTGACCGCGTCGGTGTAGAACTTCGGAAGCGCGTCGTTGACCGCCTCCTCCAGGACCGCACCGCGGCCGAACCGCTGGTCGATGACGCGGGCCGGGATCTTGCCCTTGCGGAAGCCCTTCACCGTGACCTGCTGGTTGATCTTCTTGTACGCCGCGTCGAGGCTGTCCTTGAGCTCCTCGAAGGGCACCTCGATGCTGAGCCGAACCCGGGTCGGGTTCAGGGTCTCCACGGCGCTCTTCACGGTTCGGTCTCCTTGGGGGCTGACTTCTTGGGGTTCTGCCTGTCCCCCGCCGGGTGGGCGGGGCTTCGGCAAGATTCGCGGCCCTTGAGAGACATGAGAGTGCAGACACACGGGCGCGCAGCTTGCATAGTAACCGCAGGCGGTACACGCCCCAAAAGGCGATCTCGCCGATGGCGGGCGCGCCCTCCCGCACGGCGGTCGGACGGTGGTCGGGGTGGCGGGATTTGAACCCACGGCCTTCCGCTCCCAAAGCGGACGCGCTACCAAGCTGCGCCACACCCCGTCTGGTGCGACACGTAGGGTACATGCCCGCAGGCCATGCGGTTGCCGCATTTGCCGAGTGCGCGGGCGCGCGCGACGGCGGGCGCCGGAGCGGCCGGGGGGCGCGACCGGAAGGGGTGTGCGGCGGGGGTGTCCGACCCGCTACGATGCCTTCAGTGCCGCGGTCCTCCGACCTGCGGCGCGAGCTGTGCGGGCGTAGCTCAATGGTAGAGCCCTAGTCTTCCAAACTAGCTACGCGGGTTCGATTCCCGTCGCCCGCTCCACGTGGCCTCCGGCCCGGTTTCGAGGGACTCCTCGGACCGGGCCGGAGGTTTTTTGTCGCCTCACGACGAGTGTTCGCACGCATCCGGACGGTCACTGGAAGCGGTCACTAGAACTGGATCGAGTTGATCGTGTCCGCTATCGAGTTCAGGAAGCGTTGGATGTCGTCGGCCATGCCCGTCGAGGCGAGGAAGAAGCCGAAGAGGATGGCGACGACAGCCGGTCCGGCCTTGATCGTCCCTCCTCGCATCAGGACTACCAGGATGATCCCCAGCAAGAGCACCACTGACAGCGAAATGGCCACACAGATCACACCCTCGGTCGGTCCGCACTCCCGGCCCGGGGCGCCGACCCCACGCGCACCCCGCCATGACCATCGTGCCACCAACCAGGCCGTCATATGCAGCCGGTGAGACAACGTCGGCCACGCCACCGCACGCGCGCCACCCGCACCCCCGGTCAACAAGACGGCGTCGGGAGTGAATTCGGGGTGATCGTTTCCATGCACACACAACCCGGCCGCAGGTAATTCGAATTGTTGCCACAGACACATCAAGGGGCAGGGCCAGGACGGTAATTAACCGGACATTCCACCGGAGTCGCCTGCGCATGTTATGCACCATTTAGTCGGGATGAATACGGACAGAACGATGCATGCCATGTGCCGTGCGGTGTACGGACGGTGATGCTCCGCCCAAGGAGGACTTCACCGAATCCCGGGTACCCGGGGGTGACACGTACCCCTCAATACAGGATTCACGTCGATGGTTTTACGGAATCGCACAGACAACGCTAGGGTGCCTCAGATGTTCACCGCTGCCTCGTCCCCCACTTGCGCAGCGAGTGCCGACGGAGTGCCGAGTCCGCGCTCGCTGAAGTCCTCTCCCCCCGACCCGACGCCAAGTGGCGCCTCCCCGGAGGCCAGACCGGCCAAACAACGTGACGCGTTCTTCGACAACGCCAAGTACCTCGCCATCGTGCTCGTCGCGATGGGGCACGCGTGGGAGCCGCTGACCGACCACAGCCGTGCCGCCGAGGCGCTGTACATGTTCGTGTACACGTTCCACATGCCGGCGTTCATCATCATCTCCGGCTATTTCTCGCGCAGTTTCGACATGCGCCCCGACCGGCTCCGCCGGCTGATCACCGGCATCGCCGTTCCCTACGTCCTCTTCGAGATCGCGTACTCCTTCTTCAAGCGGTACGGCAACGACGATCCCTCGCATCCGATCAGCCTGCTCGACCCCTGGTACCTGACCTGGTTCCTGATCGCGCTGTTCGTGTGGCGGCTGACGACTCCGCTGTGGAAGGTGGTGCGCTGGCCGATCCCGGTGGCGCTCGCCATCGCGGCGCTCGCCTCCGTCTCGCCCGACATCGGCGACGACCTGGACCTGCAACGCGTGCTGCAGTTCCTGCCGTTCTTCGTCGTCGGTCTCTTCATGAAGCCCGCGCACTTCCAGTTCATGCGGCGCCGTGAGGTGCGGATCCTGTCCGCGCCGGTCGCGGCGGGCGCGCTGGGGCTGGCGTACTGGCTGGGGCCGGACATGAACTCGGCGTGGTTCTACCACCGGGACAGCGCGCAGGAGCTGGGTGCGCCGTGGTGGGCCGGGATCGTCATGACCTTCGCCCTGTTCGGCTGCTCCATGGTGCTCACCACGTGCTTCTTCTCCTGGGTGCCCCGGCGGAAGATGTGGTTCACCGTGCTGGGCGCGGGCACGCTGTACGGCTATCTGCTGCACGGGTTCCTCGCGAAGGGCTCGCGGTTCTGGGACTGGTACGACATCAACGCGTGGGTGTACCAGCCGGTCGGTGAGCTGTTCGTCACGTTCTTCGCGGCGGCTGTGATCACGCTGTTGTGCACGCCGCCGGTGCAGCGGATGTTCCGGTTCGCGATGGAGCCGAAGATGGAGTGGGCGTTCAAGCGGGACGCGGCCGAGTTGGCTCGTGAGCGCGGGAAGGTCGGCGCCAAGGCTTAGCGGTGGGCGGTTCGTCCGCCCGGTTCTATGGGTTCGGGGCCTCCTCGGCCGTCGGTTCGTCCGGCAGGCCGAGGAGGTTTCGCATGTGGGCGTACTTGTGGGTGAGGCGGGTGCGGGTGGGGGTGTCCAGGGCGGCGAGGCGGGTGGGGTTCGCGTTGTGGGCGAGGTCGGACTGTTTGACGAGGAGGGCGCCGGGGGTGGTGAGGATGCGGGTGGCGTAGGTCTCCGGGGGTTCGCCCGGGTGTTTGGTGAGGGCTCGGACGATGGCCTTGGTGCGGGGGGTCAGGGGGGCGTCGGTGAGCCACGCGTCGGTGAGGGCGTTGTCCTCTATGGCGTCGTGCAGCCAGGCTGCGGCGATCTGGTCCTCGTCGCCGCCTCTTGCTCTGACGCCGTGCGCCACTGCCTGGAGGTGTTCGGTGTAGGGGCGGCCGGCCTTGTCGGTCTGGGTGGCGTGGGCGGATCTTGCGAGGGTCTCCACTTCGGGGAGGGAGAGGGGGGTTGGGGGCATGGGGGTGGCTCCTGTGTGTGGGTGGTTGGGGTTTTTGTTGTCGCCCCCGCCGCCCCTACCCGTCCCATCCTCAAGGGGCTGTGCCCCTTTGACCCCCTTGGGCGCCTTATGGGGAGGGGGGCATGGGTCTGTTGGCGGGTGCGGGTTTGTTGTGGTTGCTCGCGCCGTTCCTCGCGCCCCTGGAGGGCGCTTAGCGCCCTTCAGTGCTCTCACCTTGTGGCTGTGGGGCCTTCTCGGCAGATGAGGAGGAGGGCTCGGTCGTCGTTGACGTCTTTGGCTACGGCTTCGATGAGGTGCCAGGCGGCGCCGTGGAAGCCGCCGGCGACGTAGCGGTCGGCCTCGCCGGTGAGGCGGTCGATGCCCTCGACGATGTCGCGGTCGGAGGTCTCGACGAGGCCGTCGGTGAAGAGCATCAGGACGTCGCCGGGGCGCAGGGAGCCCTTGACGGGGTCGAACTGGGCGCCGTCGTAGACGCCGAGGAGGGGGCCCTCGGCGGCCTTCTCCTCCCAGCGGCCGGTGCCGGCGCTGAGCTGGAGGCCCGGCGGGTGGCCGGCGGAGAAGAGTTCGTAGTCGCCGGAGTCGAGGTCGAGGACGAGGTGGATGGAGGTCGCGAAGCCTTCGTCCCAGTCCTGGCGGAGGAGATAGCCGTTGGCGGCCGGGAGGAAGGCGTGGGGTGGGAGCGAGCCCAGGAGGCCGCCGAAAGCACCGGAGAGGAGCAGGGCGCGGGAGCCGGCGTCCATGCCCTTGCCGGAGACGTCGGTGAGGACGACTTCGAGGGTGCGACCGCCGTTCGTACGGGCGGCCACGACGAAGTCGCCCGAGAAGGACTGGCCGCCCGCCGGGCGCAGGGCCATCTCGCGATGCCAGCCGGCCGGCAGCTGCGGCAACTTGCTCTGCACCCGGATGCGTTCACGCAGGTCGAAGAGCATGGTGCCGCCGCGCCGCCAGGGGACGCCGACGCGGCTGCGGAACTGGGCGATGAGCAGGCCGAAGAAACCGCAGGCGGCGACCACGAGCACTATGCCGGGGGTGACTCTGGCCGGGCCCTCGGTGTAGGGGCCGAGCTTCACGGACTCGATGATCAGCGCGGTCGCGGCGGCGGCGTACAGACCGAGGAGGCTGGCGGGGCGGAGCAGCAGGCCGCCCGCGACGATGGGGAGGACGAGGACGGCGGGTGAGAACCACACCTCGTCGATCAGGGTGAGGCAGGCGATCAGCGGGATCATCAGCAGCAGGCCGGCGAGGGCGATCCAGTCGGAGCCGTCCCCGCGGAAGTAGTCGACGGCGGATTTACGCACGCCGGTGCGGGCCCGGTGAACCAGCTTCTTCATCCGGGCCGTGAGCGTATCGGCCGCCGCGCGCCGCTCTCGTCCTGCTGCCATTGTTCGGGACCTTATCCATCGGACCAGCCCCTGTGCACAGGAGGTCCTACTTGTCCCCCTTCCGAGGGCCGGTTCACGACGAATCTCACACAGATCTCACACCGGAACGCGTTCCTCTGCCCCCGTGCGCCCTCCGTGCGGCACCTGCGAAGGATCCCACGTCGAACGGCGACGCGCGGGACAAATTCGCTCGCTCGTACCGGATCGCCCTGCTAGGCATGGCGTATGACGACTGAGCTGCGGGCGCTGCGCAAGGAAGACTGGACCGTCTGGTACGACAACCTCCTCCGCGCCTTCGGTGGAGCCGAGGAACCGGACGACGAACGGGAGTTGTGGCAGGCGCTGACCCCGTACGACCGCTCGATCGGGGCGTGGGACGGCGATCAATGTGTGGGGTCGGCCGGGGCGTTCGACTTCCGGCTGACGGTGCCCGGCGGTGCCGCCGTGTCGGCGGCGGGCGTCACGATGGTCGGGGTCGCGGCCACGCACCGGCGGCGCGGGGTGCTGACGTCCATGATGCGGCGGCAGTTGGACGACATCCGTTCCTGGGGCGAGTCGGTGGCCGTGCTGACCGCGTCCGAGCCGGTGATCTACGGCCGGTTCGGGTACGGCCTGGCGACACAGCGCCTCACCACCGACATCGACACCACCCGCGTACGGCTGTCCGTACCGCCCGGCACCGATGACGTACGGCTGCGGTACGCCGACCCCGCCGAGGTGCTCGACGCGTGCGAGGCGGTGTACGCGCGCCGGGTGCCGGGGCGGCCGGGGATGCTGGAGCGGCGGCCCGGCTGGGAGCGGTTGGGTCTGCTCGACACGGAACAGCAGCGGAACGGGGCGTCGCCCCTGCAGTGCGTGGTGGCCGAGCGGCCCGGCGAGGGGGACGGGGCCGGGGTGGTCGGGTATGTGCGGTTCCGGGTCAAGTCGGACTGGGGGCCGAGCGGGGCGGAGGGGGTCGTCCAGGTGGCCGCGCTGGAGGGCCTGGATCCCGCCGCGCGGGCCGCGTTGTGGCGGTTCCTCTTCGATGTCGACCTGACGCGGTGCGTCGTCGCGCCCCGGCTGCCGGTCGACGATCCGGTGCTGCATCTGGTGTCGGACACACGCCGGTGCGGGCTGCAGTTGAAGGACGACCTGTATCTGCGGCTCGTGGAGGTCGGGGCCGCGCTCCGGGCGCGGACCTATCAGGCGCCGCTGGACGTGGTGTTCGAGGTCGAGGACGCCTTCTGCCCCTGGAACGAGGGGCGTTGGCGGCTCACCGGTGACCCGAAGGGCGCGACCTGCGAGCGGACCGCCGACGCCGCCGATCTCTCGCTCTCCGTACGGGAGTTGGGGTCGGCGTATCTGGGCGGGGTGAGCCTGGCCTCGCTGGCCGCGGCCGGGCGGGTGCGGGAGTTGCGGGTGGGCGCGCTGGCGGAGGCGTCCGTGGGGTTCCTGTCCGGCGTCGCGCCCTGGCTGCCGCACGGGTTCTAGGGGCGGGGCCGGTTCACTTCTGCTGGCAGGTGGGGCACCAGAAGAGGTTGCGGGCGGCGAGGTCGGCGGTGCGGATCTCGCCGCCGCAGAGGTGACAGGGCAGGGCGGCCCTGCGGTACACGTACACCTCGCCGCCGTGGTCGTCGACGCGCGGCGGGCGGCCCATGGCCTCCGGGAGGTGTTCCGGGCGGACGGTGTCGATGCGGTTGTGGCGGACGCCCTCGCGCATCAGGGCGACGAGGTCGGCCCAGATCGCGTCCCACTCCGCCGCGGTGATGTCCCTGCCCGCGCGGTACGGGTCGATGCCGTGCCGGAAGAGGACCTCCGCGCGGTAGACGTTGCCGACGCCCGCGATCACCTTCTGGTCCAGGAGGAGCGCGGCGATCGTCGTACGGCTGCGGGTCACGCGCGCGTAGGCGCGGGCCGGGTCGGCGTCGGGGCGGAGCGGGTCCGGGCCGAGGCGGGCGTGCACGGCCTGTTTCTCGGCGTCGGTGATCAGGGCGCAGGTCGTGGGGCCCCGGAGGTCCATGTACGACGTGTCGTTGCGCAGCCGGAGGCGGACGGTGTCCGTGGGCGGGGGTGCGGGGGCCGCACCGAAGGTGACCTTGCCGAAGAGGCCGAGGTGGATGTGGACCCGTTCTTCGGCGTCCGGGTCGCCGAAGTGCAGGAACAGGTGTTTGCCGTGGGCCTCGGCGGTGTGGAGGGGGGTGCCGGTGAGGAGGGCGGCGGCGTCGGTGAACTTGCCCTGGGGGCTGGTGACGTGGGTGTTCCGGCCGGCGAAGTGTGCGCGGCAGTCTGCGGCGAGGCGGTGGATGGTGTGCCCCTCCGGCACGGTGTCCTCCGGGGGTTCGGCAGGGTGGGTGGGGGGTGGTTGGGGGTGCGTTTTCGGGTGCGGGTGCGTGGGGGTTGCTCGCGCAGTTCCCCGCGCCCCTTAAAAGCCAGGGGGCGCCCCTGATCGTTCAGGGGCGCGGGGAACTGCGCGAGCAACCACATACGACCCGCGGCCGCCCTCCGAGTCCAGTCACCCGAGCTCGTGGGCGGCCCTAAAGCTACGGCTGGGGGTGGTGCGCCGGGATCTCCGGAAGGTCGCCGGTGGTTTCGTAGGACGCCAGCATGTCGATGCGGCGGATGTGGCGGGCGTCGCCGGAGAACGGGGTGTTGAGGAAGGTCTCGACGAACTTGGTCGCGTCCTCCTCGGAGTGCATCCGCGCGCCGACGGCGACGACGTTCGCGTCGTTGTGCTCGCGGCCCAGCGCGGCCGTCTCGGCGCTCCACGCGAGCGCGGCGCGGACGCCGGCGACCTTGTTCGCGGCGATCTGCTCGCCGTTGCCGGAGCCGCCGATGACGATACCGAGGGACCCGGGGGCCGCGGCCGTACGCTCCGCCGCGCGGAGGCAGAACGGCGGGTAGTCGTCCTGGGCGTCGTAGATGTGGGGCCCGCAGTCGACGGGCTCGTGGCCGGCGGCCTTCAGCCACTCCACGAGGTGGTTCTTGAGTTCGTATCCGGCGTGATCCGAGCCGAGGTAGACGCGCATGGTCCGAGTGTGACACGCGTGTTTCGGTGGGGCACGACGGGGTGTGGACGCGGAGAAACGTGAGGTTCACCACCGAACCTCAAGTAAACCTCAAGTAACGATCCGGATTCAAAGGTTCAGGAATCCTTTCACCTCCGATTCACTGGACCGATCTTTACAGCGGCCCAGCCCGACCCCGGCTGTCGAGTCTCGTTTCCCGCTCTTACGAGAGTCGATCGGCCGGTCGCTGGGCAGACGCACCGAAGTCCCCACAACGGCGCAAAGGAAACCTCCCCCCATGACCTCCCAGCCGACACTGCCGCCCCAGGCAGACACTCAAGGCTCCTCCTCTCCCCCCTCCCCCGGTCTGCACGCCGGTCTCAAGAACCGTCATCTGTCGATGATCGCGATCGGCGGTGTGATCGGGGCCGGTCTGTTCGTCGGGTCGAGCTCCGGCATCGCCACCGCCGGCCCCGGCATCCTGCTGTCGTACGCGCTCGTCGGCACGATGGTGGTGCTGGTGATGCGGATGCTCGGTGAGATGTCCGCCGCCAACCCGACCTCGGGTTCGTTCTCCGCCCACGCCGACCGCGCGCTCGGGCGCTGGGCCGGGTTCTCCATCGGCTGGCTGTACTGGTTCTTCTGGGTCGTCGTACTCGCGGTCGAGGCCACCGCGGGTGCGGTGATCCTGGAGGGCTGGATCCCGGCCGTACCGCAGTGGGGCTGGGCGCTGATCGTGATGGTCGTGCTGACCGCCACGAACCTGGTGTCGGTCGGTTCCTACGGTGAGTTCGAGTTCTGGTTCGCCGGGATCAAGGTCGTCGCGATCGCCGCGTTCATCGTCGTGGGTGGGCTCGCGGTGTTCGGGGTGCTGCCGGGGGCCGAGACCGAGAAGGCCGGGCTGTCCAATCTGACCGACCACGGCGGGTTCCTGCCCAACGGGGCCGGGGCGATCCTCATCGGTGTGCTGCTGGTCGTCTTCTCCTTCATGGGCAGCGAGATCGCCACGCTGGCCGCCGGCGAGACGGAGAACCCGCAGCAGGCCGTCACCAAGTCCACCAACAGCATCATCTGGCGGATCGGTGTCTTCTACCTCGGCTCGATCTTCGTCGTGGTCACGCTGCTGCCGTGGAACGACCCGTCGATCAAGGAGAAGGGCTCCTACGTGGCCGCCCTGGACTCCCTCGGGATCGCGCACGCCGGGCAGATCATGAACTTCATCGTGCTGACCTCGGTGCTGTCCTGTCTCAACTCCGGGCTGTACACCGCGTCGCGGATGGCGTTCTCGTTGGGGACGCGCGGGGACGCGCCGCGTGCGTTCGGCCGTACGAACGGGCGGGGTGTGCCGATGGCGGCCATCCTGTCCTCGGTGGTCTTCGGCTTCGTCGCGGTCGCCTTCAACTACTTCTTCCCCGAGAGTGTCTTCCTCTTCCTGGTCAACTCCTCCGGTGCGGTCGCGCTGTTCGTGTGGCTCGTCATCTGCTTCTCGCAGCTGCGCATGCGGCGGATCATCGAGCGGGAGACGCCGGAGAAGCTCGTCGTGAAGATGTGGCTCTACCCGTATCTGACGTGGGCCACCATCGGGTTGATCCTCTTCGTCCTCGGTTACATGCTGACCGACACCGAGCACGGCAACCGCGAGATCCTGCTGCTGTCGCTGCTGGTCGCGGCGGTGGTCGTCGGTATCGCGCTGGTGAAGGAGCGGATCCGTGGCGGCGGGAAGACCGCCGCGGCCGAGGTGTCCGACACGGTGGACCCACTCACAAAGGGGTGAAGGTCTTCTCGACCTTCTCGTAGACCGGGAGGGCGCGGTCCTCGATGTCGGGGTGGTACCAGGTGGTGAGCTGGTAGGACTTGCCACCGGTGTCGAAGCCCAGGGAGCGGACGCGCCAGGGCAGTTCCTGGGCCGTGACGGTGTACTCCCACACGACCGCCGGCCGGCCCCGGAACTCCGTCTCCTCCAGGCGGATCCGGCTGTATCCCGGCCCCTCCGCGGTGCTCTTCTCCTTCTTCCGCCACTGCTCCAGCAGGTCGCCGCGCGCGAGGGAGGCCTTGCCGACGATCTCCTGGCGCGCGTCGGGCGAGGTGTAGTGCACCTCGGCGCCGGCGTGCACCTCGCGCGAGAAGCCGGCCGGCGGGACCCAGGCGAACACCCCGGCCTCCGTGCGGGCGCCGGGGGGCAGTTCGGGAGGGCGGGAGGTGCCGGCGACGGTGGGGGCCGGGCTCGGGGAGGCGGAGGGGGTCGCGGAGGATGCCTTGTCGTCCTTGGCGTCCTCGTCGCCGGGTGAGCCGTCCATCGCCGGTACGACCACGGCGGCGACGGCGGCGGTCACGGCCACGGCGGCGGCCGCGGCGAGGCCGACACTGCGGCTGGGGCGGGCGCGCCGCAACCGGCCGGCCGGTTCGGGTGGGCCCGGGAGGTCGCCCGGTGGCCCCGGGGCGGGGGCGGTGCTGGGGGTCCCGGGTGCGGGGCTCAGGTGGGTGGTGGCCCGGTCGGGGGGCGAGGGTTGGTGTTGCCCGGGGGCCAGGGTCTGTTGCCGGTCGGGCTTCGGCTGCGGCTCGGGGTCCGGTCGGTTCCGTACCGTCGGGGTCCGTCGTACGGGGCTTGCGCCGGGGGTGGGGGTGGGAGTGCCGCCGGGCTCCGGGGCCAGGGGGTTCGGTGGGGTGCTTTCGTGCGCGGCCTCAGCCGTGCCGGGTTCCTCGGCGGCCCCCGCCCCCGAGGGCTGCCGTTCCGCCGTGCCGGTGGGGGTGGTGGTGGCCGGGGGCGCGGGTGTGGGCGGCGGTGGGCCCGAGGCGAGGGTGCGGAGTGCGTCGGTGAGTGCGGGCAGTCCGGGGCGGGACTCGGGCTGCTTCTCGAGGAGGGCGGCCAGAAGATCGCGCAGGGCGCCCGCGGCGGCGGGGAGTTCGGGCTCCTCGTAGAGGACCGCGTGGAGCGTGGCGAGGGTGGTGGCGCGGGAGAACGGGGAACGGCCGCCGAGGGCGGCGCAGAGTGTGGCACCGAGGGACCACAGGTCGGAGGGCGGGCCCTGGGGGCGGCCGGAGACGCGCTCGGGGGCCATGTAGTCGGGGGAACCGACGAGCATGCCGGCCATGGTGAGGGCCTCGGCGTTCTGGATGGCGGCGATGCCGAAGTCGGTGAGGACGGCCCGGTGGCCGCCCGTGCGCCGGATGAGGACGTTGGCCGGTTTGATGTCGCGGTGCAGCACGCCCTGCGCGTGCACCTGGCCCAGCGCGTCGACGAGTTCGAGGCCGATACGGGCCGTGGCGCGTACGTCGAGCGGGCCGTCCTCCGCCAGCAGGCGTTCCAGGGAGCGGCCGTCGACCAGTTCCATGACGATCCAGAGCCGTTCGCCGGCGTCGACCACGTCGTGGACGCGGACGACGTTGGGGTGGTCGATGCGGGCCGTGGCCCTGGCCTCCCGCAGGGTCCGCTCGCGTCGGGTGCGGCTGTCCTCCGGGTCGAGACCGTCGATCCGCATTTCCTTGACGGCGACCTGCCGGTCGAGCATGCCGTCGGTGGCCCGCCAGACCCGGCCCATTCCGCCCTGGCCGATGCTTTCGACCAATCGATAACGGCCGCTCACGATAAAACCCGGAACACCGCCCCGCGTTATTTCCGGCACCCCCATGCCCCCCTTCGACAACCCTTTCGCAACCTTTACGCAGCCGACCGCATGCGCCACAGAAGCATCAATCGGTCGCGCATCGGTCACACTTCGTGCCGCACCAGCATAGTGCGGAGAAATCTTGTGGTACCTCTTCATAGGCCGTGAATTCAGGCACGGCCAGGGGGACACAAGGGGGATGGAACATGAGTTCTCATCGTAGGGCTGTCATCGCCGGATCGTTGCTCACCGCGTCGTTCACGTCGGTGATGATCCTCGGCTTCACGGCCTCGGCGGACGACGAGAAAGGATTGAGCAAGCACGGCGGAAAGACCGTGGACGCGGCACCGGCGGACGTGCAGCTCTCGACGCTGCTGTCCGAGAAGATCGAGGTCGACAACAAGTCCGGGGAAACGGATGTCACCGGCGTCGTGAAGAACGAGGGCAGCAAGGCGAGTGGGGAAATCCGATTGCTCGTGGTCGGTTTCGACGGCATGACGGTCAAGAATGTCAAGGGTTGTTCGGCAATTCCGGAGGGGGATCTTCCCGACGGTGCGAACAGTGGTTTCGCGTGCGCGATCGACGATCTGGCGGCCGGAAAGTCGAAGACCTTTGCGATCGACGCCACGTTCGATCTGAGCAAGCAGGGCAAGATCTGTCTGCCCGTGCAGAACGCCGACGGTTCGAAGACGTACTGGCAGCAGGGGCCGGTGCCGTTCGGTACGACCAACCAGGCACCCAACGAGCCCGCCACGCCGCTGCTCCTCGGCACCGACAACAGTCCGGTCACCCCGGGCGGCGGTGACGGCGACGGCAACGGGGGTGGGAAGGACGGCGCTCCGGACGAGTTGCCGCAGACCGGGCCCGCCGACCGCGTGCTGCCGCTCGGCGCGGCCGGTGCCGCGCTCGTCTCGGCGGGGGCGGCGGGCCTGTGGTGGGACCGGCGACGGGCCCGGCAGGAGTCCTGACGGGAGTCCTGACGCACCGAGCGGGCGCCGCTGCTTGCGCGGCGCCCGCTCGGTGGGGCTCGACGAGGGGCTCGGCGGGGTCTCAGGACCGCCTGAGGCCCGGCGTCACTTCTTCAGCAGCTTCCAGGCCGTCGGCAGCAGGCCCATGGCCAGGGCGACCTTGAGGGCGTCGCCGATCAGGAAGGGGGTGAGGCCGGCGGCCACGGCGGCGGTGAGGCTGATGTGGGCGGTGGCGGCGAGGTAGGGGACGCCGACGGCGTAGATGATCGCCTCGCCGACGAGCATCGTGCCCGCCATGCGCAGCGTGGAGCGGTCGCCGCCGCGGCGGGCCAGGGCGCCCACGGCGGCGACGGCCAGGATCATGCCGAGGATGTAGCCGAAGGAGACGCCGACACCGGAGGTGCCGTTCGCGAACCACGGCAGACCGGCGAGACCGGCCACCGCGTACAGACCGAGCGCGGCGACACCGCGGCCCGCGCCGAGGGTGGTGCCGACGAGCAGCGCGGCGAAGGTCTGGCCGGTGACCGGGACCGGGGAGCCCGGCACGGGCACGGCGATCTGGGCGGCGAGCCCGGTGAGCGCGGCACCGCCGACCACGAGCGCGAGGTCGCGGACCCGGGTGCCGGAGACGGGGAGGATGTCGGCGAGGACCTCGCCGGGGCGGGCTGTGGTGGCGGCGGTGCTCATGGGCGGGCTCACTCCGGCGGGTGACGAGGGCGGGGACACGGTGACGCTATCCCGGGGCCCGCGCACCGGACACCGTCAGCGGTCGACAAAGAGGGGAACGGCGGCTTGGTGGGCTTCGCACAAAGGATGCGGGTTACACCTGGTACGGCGTGATGCCGGTCACTGAGGTGGCGTGGCTGCGGTCCTGACGGGGCGTCGGAGCGGATCTGTAGGGTTTCACCAATCGTGTCGTGGGCGTGGACAGCCGCTGTCTCGCCCTCCGGTCGCCGTCTGGGCAGCGGTGGGCCGGTTTGCTAGCTTCGAGCGCATGGTTGCTCAGGCCCGGTACTTCTCGTCGCGTCGCTACGTCGACCTGCGACGCGTGGGCGCGGCCACCTGTCGCCGACCCGGGTGAGGCGGCTCCGGCACGCCTCGCCTTCCGAGACGGCGCAGTGTCGGACCCGTTCCCGAGGATGATCGCCATGCCCCGTGCCGCGACGGCACCCACTCTTCACGCCCCCTCACCTCTTCCTTCCGCCACCCCGGCTCCCTCTCCCGTGCCCCGGGCCGCCGACAGCGACCGGCGGCGGACCAGCGCCAGTGTGGTGCTGCGGTCCGTGCTGGAGCACGGGCCCGTGGCGCGCAGCACCATCGCCCGGGTGACCGGGCTGTCGCCGGCCTCGGTGACCGACTACTGCGCCCGGTTCACGGGGCTCGGTCTCGTCCGCGAGGCCGAACCGCCCCGCCGGTCCAAGGCATCGGGGCGCCCGCACGTGCCGCTCGACCTGGACGACTCGCTGTTCGTGGTGGGCGGGGTGCATGTGGCCGTGCCGTACACGACGGTCGCGCTGCTCGATCTGCGCGGGCGGGTGCTCGTGGAGCGGCGGTCGAAGCACGGCCCCACCGACCCGGCCACCGTCCTGGCGCGGGCCGCCGACGAACTGCGGGCCCTGCTGGACGCGACGCCCGGCTGCCGGGCCCTGGCCGTCGGCTTCGCGGCCGGTGGCTGGGTGGACCGGGAGACCGGGACCGTCGTCGAACATCCGCTGCTGGGCTGGCGCGAGGTGCCGGTGCGGGAGCTGCTCGGCGCCCGGACCGGACTGCCGGTCCATGTGGACGGGCACGCGCGGGCGTTGGTGGGTGCCGAGCAGCTGTTCGGGCGGGCGCGGGGCAGCCGGAGCGTGCTGCACCTGTTCGTCGGCAACATGGTCGACGCGGCGTTCGCGACCAACGACGAGGTGCACCACGGGCCCCGTTCGCAGGCGGGATCGATCGCCCATCTGCCGCTGCCCGGCGGTACGGAGCCCTGCGACTGCGGGCGGACCGGCTGCCTCCAGGCCGAGTTGAGCGAGCGGACGCTGTGCCGGCGGGCCCGTGCGGCCGGGGTCACCGACGGGGTGAACCCGATGCGTGTGCTGGACGCGGCGGCGGGCGGCGACGCGACGGCCGTACGGCTGCTGGTGGAGCGGGCGCGGATGGTGGGGCGGGCGGTGGAGCTTCTGCTCGACGTGCTGAACCCGGAGACCGTGGTCGTCACCGAGATCGGGGTCATCGGCCGGGCGGACTGTCTGGCCGCGGTGCACGAGGCCGTCGGGGCGGACCGGGCGGCGACCGTGGGGCCGACGAGCTTCCCCGACTCCGTACTGGCCACGGCGGGCGGGGCGGTGGCCCTGGACGTGCTCTACCGGGATCCGCTGGGGGCCGTGGAGCGCCTCGGCGCCTGAGTTAATTCAGAAACTCCGAATGTTGACAGGCATTGCCGAAGACCGGGAACATCGTATTCATGCTGCTCACGAGTTGTCGCACCCTCTGTTGCTGACACGTTGACGTTCCGGAGTCCCTCTCGCACTCCGGCCGACGCGGCTCTTCCTCCTGTGTGAATTCTCCGTCCGCTTCCGCGGACTTCTTCCGTGCCCTTCCGTGCGCTTCCGTGCGCAATTCCGTGCGCAATTCCGTGCGCCGTCACACCGTTTCCCTCTGGGGGTTCTCCCATGCCTTCTTCCGCCGCGCCCGGTTTCGACCGGCGACTCTTCCTCACCTCTCTGCTCGGCGTCACGGCCGCGGCGGCCGGGCTCAGCGGCTGCGCCGACAGCGGCGCGGCGACCGCCCAGGTGGCCGCGGACGCGCCCCTGCCCACCAAGGTCCCCTCGGGCACGAGCCTGAAGATCGCCTCCTTCCAGGGGCAGCAGGAGTTGCAGCTCAAGCTCGCGAAACTCGACAAACTGCCGTTCAAGGTGAGCAGTTGGGCGAACATCGGCGCCGGCCCCGATGTCATCAACGCCTTCCGCTCGGGTTCCCTGGACGTCGCCAACAACGCGGGAATTCCGCCGATCCAGGCCTCTTACCAGGGATACGACGCGAAGATCGTCGCGATCAATGTCACCCGTAAGCCGAACTATCTCTTCGCCACCAAGCCCGGCAGCGACATCACCTCGGTGAAGGATTTCCGGGGCAAGAGGCTCGCCTTCTCGCAGGGGCAGGCGCAGGGGGTCGTGCTGCTGCGGGCGTTGAAGGAGGCGGGGCTCGCCTACGACGACGCGGAACTCGTCCCGCTGACCAGCAACCAGTTCCTGACGGCCCTGCAGTCGGGGCAGGTCGACGTCGCCCCGCTCGCCAACCAGCAGGCGCCCGCCTATCTGCAGCAGTACGAGGCCAAGGGCGCCCGCACGATCCCCACCGATGTGGTGGACCTGCTCAACCTGCTGTGGGCGCCGGCCTCCGTACTGGCCGACGCCGACAAGGTGGCCGCCGTCGCCGCGTACATCCCGTTCTGGGCGAAGGGCGCGGTCTGGCAGTACGAGAACCCGGACATCTGGAACGAGGAGTTCTACGTGAAGACCCAGAACCTGACCATCGCCCAGGCCGAGTCGATCACCGAACTCGCCAACAAGCCGCTGTTCCCGCCGAGTTGGGACGAGGCGATCAAGTGGGAGCAGGAGACCGCGGATCTGCTGGCGGAGGGCGGCTTCGTGAAGAAGTTCGACGTCGGCTCGCTCTTCGACCGGCGGTTCGAGGACATCGCCGCGAAGGCCGTCGCCGAGGAGTACCGGAAGTGAGCGCCGTGACCACGAGTGCCACGGCCTCGGGGGCAACGACCCCGAGTGCCACGACCGCGGGGGCCACGGCGACGGAGAACGCGGCAGCAGAGAGCACATCCGCCGCCGCCCCGATCGGGACGGCCACCGCCGTCGCCGTCGACACCGGCGCCGAGAACGCCCAGGTCCGCAGGCGTCGGCGGCTCTCCCCCGGCAAGCGGCTGCCCGCCTCGCGGCTGGTCGGGCCGGTGCTGTTCCTCGCGCTGTGGGCCGCCGCCTCGGCCGCCGGGCAGCTCGATCCGGCGGCGATCCCGGCGCCCTGGACGGTGCTGGAGTCGGGCGTACGGCTGTGGACGGCCGGGACGCTGCCGACGGACATCGTGACCTCGTTGCAGCGGGCCGGTTCCGGGTTCGCGATCGGGCTGACCGCCGGGATCGTGCTCGCGCTGGCCTCCGGGCTGAGCCGGACCGGCGAGGCACTGATCGACGGGACCGTGCAGCTCAACCGGGCGATCCCGACCCTGGGTCTGATCCCGCTGTTCATCCTCTGGCTGGGCATCGGCGAGACCTTCAAGATCGCGATCATCGCCATCGTCGTCTACATCCCGATCTACCTCAACACGCATGCCGCGCTGGCCGGGATCGACAGCCGTTTCGTCGAACTGGCGGAGGTGCAGGGCCTGTCGAGGCTCCAGTTCGTCCGGCAGATCGTCATCCCCGGCGCGCTGCCCGGCTTCTTCGTCGGGCTGCGGCTCGGGGTGACCGGCTCCTGGCTGGGCCTGGTCGTCCTGGAGCAGATCAACGCCACCAGCGGACTCGGCTACATGATGTTCCAGGCCACCAACTACGGCCAGAGCGACGTCATCCTCGTCGGCCTGGTCGTCTACGGGATCTTCGGCCTGGTCTCCGACAGCGCGGTCCGTCTCATCGAACGGAGGGTGCTGTCATGGCGACGCACACTGACCAGCTGACCACCGCCCCGGCCACCACCGCCGTCGTCGACCGTCCCGCCGTACGACTCCGGGACCTCACCCGGTCGTTCGACGGGCGGAAGGTGCTCGACGGCATCGACCTCGACATCCCCGCCGGGCAGTTCGTCGCCCTCCTCGGGCACAGCGGCTCCGGCAAGAGCACGCTGCTGCGGGCGGTCGCCGGGCTCGACCACGAAGTGGTGGGCAGCGGCCGGCTCACCGCGCCCAGCAGGGTGTCCGTGGTCTTCCAGGACTCCCGGCTGCTGCCCTGGCGCCGGGTCCTCGACAACGTGCTGCTCGGCGCGGAGGGCAAGGAGGCCGCCGGCCGGGGCCGCGAGGCCCTCGCCGAGGTGGGCCTGAAGGGCCGTGAGCGGGCCTGGCCGAACGAGCTGTCCGGCGGTGAGGCCCAGCGCGCCGCACTGGCCCGCTCCCTGGTCCGCGAGCCCGAACTGCTGCTGGCCGACGAGCCGTTCGGTGCCCTGGACGCGCTCACCCGGATCAAGATGCACACCCTGCTGCGGCAGTTGTGGGAACGGCACCGGCCCTCCGTGCTGCTCGTGACCCATGACGTCGACGAGGCGATCGTGCTCGCCGACCGGGTCCTCGTGCTCGAAGAGGGCCGTATCGGCCTCGACCTGACCATCGACCGCCCGCACCCCCGCTCGTACCGGGACCCCCTGCTGGGCGAGTACCGCGAACGGCTGCTGGCCGCGCTCGGCGTGAAAGAGGACCACCAGTGACCTCCGGTGAACCGCCCACGACCACGGAGAACCCCCAGTGACCCGGGAGAACAGACACGTGCCCGCACGACAGCTCCACCTGAACGCCTTCCTGATGAACACCGGTCACCACGAGGCCTCGTGGCGGCTGCCGGAGTCCGATCCGTACGCGCATGTCGCGCTGGACCACTACGTCCGGCTGGCCCGGATCGCGGAGCGCGGCACCTTCGACTCGCTCTTCCTGGCCGACGGGCCGCAACTGTGGGGCAGTGTGGGCCAGCGTCCGGCGGGCGCCCTGGAACCGCTCACCCTGCTGACCGCGCTGGCGACCGCCACCGAGCACATCGGTCTCATCGCCACCGCCTCCACCTCCTACAACTCGCCCTACAACCTGGCCCGCAAGTTCGCCTCGCTCGACATCCTCAGCGGCGGCCGGGCGGGCTGGAACATCGTCACCACCGCCGGCGCGGAGGCGGCCCGCAACTTCGGCCTCGACGCCGAGCCCGCGCACGCCCAGCGGTACGAGCGGGCCGCCGAATTCCTCGACGTGGCCCTGAAGCTCTGGGACAGCTGGGAGGACGACGCGATCGTCGCCGACAAGGAGACCGGCGTCTGGGGCGACGACACGAAGATCCATCCGCCCCGGCACCAGGGCACGTACTTCAGTGTCGAGGGACCGCTCAACGTGCCGCGTTCGCCGCAGGGTTATCCGCTGCTGGTGCAGGCGGGGTCCAGCGAGGACGGCAAGGCGTTCGCCGCGCGGTACGCGGAGGCCGTGTTCACCGCGCAGCAGACGCTCGCGGACGCGCAGGCCTTCTACGCCGACCTCAAGGCCCGTACGGTCGCGGCCGGCCGGGACCCCGAGCACATCAAGGTGCTGCCCGGGATCGTGCCCGTCCTCGGCTCGACGGAGGCCGAGGCGCGGGCGGCCGAGCGGGTCCTGGAGGACCACATCGTGTACACGCACGGCGTGGGCAACTTGGAGCGGCTGCTGCAACTGCCCGCCGGGTCCCTGGAGTTGGACGCTCAGCTGCCGGCGGATCTGCCGCCGGAGAGCGCGATCGAGGGGGCCAAGAGCCGCTACACGCTGGTCGTCGAGCTGGCCCGGCGCGACCGCCTCACCGTGCGGGAGCTGATCGGGCGGCTGGGCGGCGGGCGCGGGCATCTCACCTTCGCCGGGACGCCCGAGCAGGTCGCCGACACGATCGAGAGCTGGTTCACGCGGGGTGCCGCCGACGGGTTCAACATCATGCCCGCGGTGCTGCCGTCCGGGCTCGACGCCTTCGTCGAGCACGTCGTCCCGATCCTGCGCGCCCGCGGTCTGCTCCGCACCGAGTACGACGGCCGCCCCCGCCGGACCCTGCGCGACCGCTACGGCCTGCCGCGCCCCGCGAACCAGCACGTCAGCGCGTCCGCGTCCACGTCCACGCAGGAGCCCGCACCCGCCCTCGTCTGACCCCGCTGTCGCTCGCACCCGCTCCCGTCCGACCCCCGAAAGGAACCTCGTCATGTCCATCGAGATCCAGAAGGTCACCGCGAACATCGGCGCCCGCGTCTCCGGCGTCGACCTCTCCCAGCCCCTCGACGAGGAGACGGTCGCCGCCCTCCGTGAGGCCCTCAACGTCCACAAGGCGCTCGTCTTCGACGACGTGAACCTCGACGACGCGTCCCACCAGGCGTTCGTCCGGCACTTCGGTGACATCACCACCGCCCATCCGACCGTGGCCGCCGTCGAGGGCGCCGTCAACGTCCTGCCCGTCGACAGCGAGCGGGGGCGCGCCAACCACTGGCACACCGACGTCACCTTCGTCCTCAACCCGCCGCAGGCCACCACCCTGCGCAGCATCACGATCCCGTCGTACGGCGGCGAGACCCTGATCGCGAACGCGGCGGCGGCCTACCGGGACCTGCCCGAGCCGCTGCGCCGGCTGGCCGACGATCTGTGGGCCGAGCACACCAACGACTACGACTACGCGGTGCCCGACGAGGAGATCGACACCGAGCGGGCCGAGCAGCGCGCCCGGTTCACCTCGATCAAGTACCGCACGGCCCACCCGGTCGTCCGCGTCCATCCGCTGACCGGTGAACGCGGGCTGTTCATCGGCGGGTTCGCGCAGCGGATCGTGGGCCTGTCGCTCGGCGAGTCCCGCAAGCTCCTCGACCTGCTCCAGTCGTATGTGACGCGGCCGGAGAACGTGCTGCGCCACCGCTGGTCGGAGAACCAGCTCGTCGTCTTCGACAACCGCGTCACCCAGCACTACGCCATCGACAACTACGACGGCCTGCCGCGCCGCCTGCACCGGGTGACCGTCGCCGGTGACGTGCCGGCCGGTGTCGAGGGCAAGGAGAGCTACTCGATCGAGGGTGACGCCTCGCACTACACGTCCGTGGCCGCGTAGGCACAGCCGGTCCCGGTCTCGACCGGACAGCCCCTCCATGGGTGTGGAGGGGCTGTCCGGTCTTCTCTTGCTGCTAGCGTGCACTTGCAAGTACATTGCAACAAGAGGTCGGAGGGGACCCCCATGCCCGTCTACACGCTTCCTGAACTGCCGTACGACTACTCCGCGCTCGCGCCGGTGATCAGCCCCGAGATCATCGAGCTGCACCACGACAAGCACCACGCGGCGTACGTCAAAGGCGCGAACGACACCCTGGAGCAGCTGGCCGAGGCGCGGGACAAGGAGACCTGGGGATCGATCAACGGCCTGGAGAAGAACCTGGCCTTCCATCTTTCCGGCCACATCCTGCACTCGATCTACTGGCAGAACATGACCGGTGACGGCGGCGGTGAGCCGCTGGCCGCGGACGGGGTGGGCGACCTCGCCGACGCGATCACCGAGTCCTTCGGCTCCTTCGCCGCGTTCAAGGCCCAGCTGACCAAGGCCGCCGCCACCACCCAGGGCTCCGGCTGGGGCGTGCTGGCGTACGAGCCGCTGAGCGGGCGCCTGATCGTCGAGCAGGTCTACGACCACCAGGGCAACGTCGGCCAGGGCTCCACGCCGATCCTGGTCTTCGACGCCTGGGAGCACGCCTTCTACCTGCAGTACAAGAACCAGAAGGTCGACTTCATCGACGCCATGTGGGCCGTCGTCAACTGGCAGGACGTCGCCCGCCGCCACGAGGCCGCCAAGTCCCGCGCGGACGTCCTCCTGCTGACCCCCTGACCCACCCCTGACGTCCTGCTCGTGATCGTCTTCTCAACCTTCACCGGGCAGGCGGATAGAGGAAGAACCCCCGCGAGGCCGTGACTCGCGGGGGTTCTCGCCTTGCGGGGTGCCCGGAAAACGCCGTGGCGGGACGCGTTCCGGTCTGACGGTTTCCTGAACTTTCGCCCTAAGCTCCCGTTTCCGGCCGGATTCCCGATCCGGCCGACCGGACCGGGAGGTCGTATGCCGAGCTACAAGCACTGCCCCCCTTGCGGAGGCAGCAAGCCCCTGCCGTTCCACGAGGTCGACAAGGAGGTCCAGGCACACCTGCGGTCCCTGGGGAAGAACCCGGCCGGCTGGTGGCGCTGCGGCAACCACGGCGAGAAGGGGCGCTGCCTGTTCGTCCAGCCGTGGGGCAACCAGAGCGAGGGGCTGAGCCTCCCCGAGTCCTTCCGGTGACCCGAGCCGTCCGGTGACCCGAGTCCTTCCGGTGACCCGGCCGCCGGTCAGATCAGGTTGCTGAAGTCCGGGCCCTTGGTGCGGGTGCGCTTGAGTTCGTAGAAGCCGGGGACCGAGGCGACGAGGAGGGTGCCGTCCCAGAGCTTGGCGGCCTCCTCGCCCTTGGGGGCCGGGGTGACGACGGGGCCGAAGAAGGCGATCTGCTCGCCGTCGGCGCCGGGGACGGCGATGACGGGGGTGCCGACGTCCTGGCCGACCTTGTCGATGCCCTCCTTGTGCGAGGCGCGCAGCTGCGGCTCGTACGGGGTGGAGTCCCAGTGGTCCATGAGGGACTCGGGGAGGCCGACGTCCTTCAGGGCGGCGGCGACCGTCTCCTTCTCCGGGCCCTCGCCCTGGTTGTGGATACGCGTGCCGAGCGCGGTGTAGAGGTCGCCGAGGACCCCGGCACCGTGCTCCTCCTGGGCGGCTATGACGATGCGCACCGGGCCCCAGGCCTTGGTGGCCAGCAGCTCGCGGTACTCCTCGGGCAGCTCATCGATCCTCGGCTCGTTCAGTACGGCGAGGCTCATCAGGTGCCAGCGGACCTCGATGTCGCGGACCTTCTCGACCTCCAGCACCCACCGCGAGGTCATCCAGGCCCAGGGGCACAGCGGGTCGAACCAGAAATCGACAGGGGTCTTGCCGGAGGACGTGGCGGAGGTCTGCTCGGACATGCTTCTCCTCGGAAGGCGGTGGTGCGCGGTCGGTTCACAGGGCAACAACGCGGCAACGTCCGGGAGGGCCCCTGCCATTCCCGTGACCCATGGCAGGATCGGGATGTCCGCATACTGAACACCAGCCCCCAGGGAGTGCCGCCCGTGCCCGGTGAGAATCTGTCCCGCGACGAGGCCCGGGAGCGGGCCGCTCTGCTCTCCGTCGACGGTTACGAGGTCTCCCTCGATCTTCGGTCCGCCGTCGGCGACTCCGGCGGAGCCGAGCCGCGCACCTTCCGGTCGGTGACGACGATCCGCTTCCGCTGCGCCGACCCGGGCGCCGGCAGCTTCGCCGATCTGATCGCGCCGGGTGTGACGGCCGTCTCCCTCAACGGCAAGGACCTCGACCCGAGCGAGGTCTTCGACGGCTCCCGGATCACCCTCGACGACCTGGCCGCCGAGAACGAACTGGTGGTCGACGCCCAGTGCGCCTACTCGCGCACCGGCGAGGGCATGCACCGCTTCGTCGACCCCGAGGACGGCGAGGTCTACCTCTACACCCAGTACGAGCCGGCCGACTCCCGCCGTGTCTTCGCCAACTTCGAGCAGCCGGACCTCAAGGCCCCCTTCCGCTTCGAGGTGCGCGCGCCCGAGGGCTGGGTCGTGTGGAGCAACGGCGTCGGGGAGCTGACGGACGGGGTGTGGCGGTTCGCGGAGACCAAGCCGATCTCGACGTACATCACGGCGGTCGTCGCCGGGCCGTACCACTACGTGACCGACACCTACGAGCGGACCTTCGAGGACGGTACGCGGCTGGAGATCCCCCTCGGCGCGATGTGCCGCAAGGGTCTCGCGCCCTACTTCGACTCCGACGACGTCTTCCTGGTCACCAAGCAGGGTCTGGACTTCTTCCACGACCACTTCGACTACCCGTACCCGTTCGGGAAGTACGACCAGGCGTTCGTGCCCGAGTACAACCTCGGCGCGATGGAGAACCCCGGACTGGTCACGTTCCGCGAGGAGTTCATCTTCCGGGGCAGGGTCACGCGGGCGTCGTACGAGCGGCGGGCCAACGTCATCCTGCACGAGATGGCGCACATGTGGTTCGGCGATCTGGTGACCATGGTGTGGTGGGACGACCTGTGGCTGAAGGAGTCCTTCGCCGACTTCATGGGGTCCTTCTCCATGGTCGAGGCGACCCGCTTCACCAACGGCTGGGTCACCTTCGCCAACAACCGCAAGTCCTGGGCGTACCGCGCCGACCAGCTGCCCTCCACGCACCCGATCACGGCCGACATCCGTGACCTGGAGGACGCCAAGCTCAACTTCGACGGCATCACGTACGCCAAGGGCGCCTCCGTGCTGAAGCAGCTGGTGGCGTACGTGGGGCGCGACGCCTTCCTGGAGGGCGCGCGGCGCTACTTCAAGCGGAACGCGTACGGCAACACGCGCCTCGGGGATCTGCTGTCGGTGCTGGAGGAGACCGGCGGGCGGGACATGGCGTCCTGGTCGCGGGCCTGGCTCCAGACGGCGGGGGTCAACTCCCTCACGCCCCAGGTGCTGCTGGACTCCGAGGGGCGCGTCGACGAGCTGGCGGTGGTGCAGGAGGCGGCCGAGTCGCATCCCGAGCTGCGGCCGCACCGGGTGGCGATCGGGCTGTACCGAAGGACTGACGGGGGCGCGCTGGAGCGGTACGCGCGCGCCGAGGTGGATGTGGACGGGCCCCGTACGGTCGTCGGCGAGCTGGCCGGGGCCGAGGCGCCCGCGCTGGTGCTGGTCAACGACGACGACCTGACCTACTGCAAGATCCGGTTCGACGCGGGGTCGCTGGACACGCTGCGGGCCGGGCTCGGGGACGTCTCCGACCCGTTGGCGCGGGCGCTGTGCTGGTCGGCGCTGTGGAACCTGACCCGGGACGCGCTGCTGCCGGCGCGGGACTTCGTCGACCTCGTGCTGCGGTTCGCCGGGCGGGAGTCGGACATCGGGGTGCTGCAGATGCTGCACGCGTGGGCCGGCTCGGCGCTCACGCACTACGCGGCGCCCGGGTGGCGGGAGACCGGGGGGCGGCTGCTGGCGGAGGGGGCGCTGCGGGAGCTGCGGGCGGCCGAGGCGGGCAGTCAGCATCAGCTGACGTGGGCCCGTTTCTTCGCCTCGGTCGCGTCGGCTGAGGCTGATCTGGCCGTGTTGCAGGGGCTGTTGGCGGGGACCGAGAAGGTCGACGGGCTGGAGGTCGACCAGGAGCTGCGGTGGGCGTTCCTGGAGCCGCTGGCCACGCACGGGGTCGCCGACGAGGGTGTGCTGGCCGCCGAATTGGCGCGGGACGACACCGCCTCCGGGAAGCGGCATCAGGTGCGGTGCCTGGCGGCGCGACCCTCCGCGGCGGTCAAGGCGCAGGCGTGGGCCTCGGTCGTGGAGTCGGACACGCTGTCCAACGCGCTGGTCGAGGCGACGATCACGGGGTTCGGGCGGCCGTCCCAGCGGGAGTTGACGGCGCCGTACGCCGCGAAGTACTTCGAGGTGATCGAGCGGGTGTGGGCCGAGCGGTCCATCCAGATCGGGATGGATGTGGTGCGGGGGCTGTTCCCGTCGCTGCAGGACTCGCCGGGGACGCTGGAGGCGACGGACGCGTGGCTGGCCTCGCACGAGGCGGCTCCGCCGGCGTTGCGGAGGCTGGTGATCGAGGCGCGGGACGACTTGGCGCGGGGGTTGCGGGGGCAGGAGTGTGACCTCGCCGCCGGGCGGTAAGTGCCGCTGAGCTTCTGCGAGTTGCGCACCCGGCGGCTGCCGCTGGGCGAAGGCCGGGTGCGCTCACCGGCGCTTGCCGGGTGCCGCTGCGCCCACCCGTGCCGCCCCTAGCGGCACGATTGCCCGCAGCTACGGAGGCGGACAGGGCGCGGCCCCCGTGCTGCTGGTTCGGGGTTACCGAATTCGGGTAATCGGAGCCGTAACCTTTTCTGATCCCCGTACGGACCAGCGGGTATCGGCAGTCGAACGCACGTACTTTAGTGCGGTCTTGTCCGGATTTGTCGACGGGCGTGTAACAGAGGTTCATGGGCGGCTCCGGAGCGGGAACCTCCGGGTCATGACCCACAACACCCCGCTCTCCCCCCGCCCCCTCCGTCGCCTCTCGGACACCACGCGCCGGGTGCTGACGGCCGCGCAGCTGCGCGCGCAGGGTGTCACCGCGGCCGAGACGAACGAGCAGTGCCGGCCCGGTGGTTCCTGGCAGCAGATCCTGCCGGGTGTGTTCCTGCTGCACCCCGGCCCGCCCACCTCGGAGGAGCGGCTGCACGCGGTGCTGTCGTACGCGGCCCGCTCCCCGTTCCGCGAGACGACCACCGGGGTCGCCGGGGTCGCGGGCGTGCCCGCCCAGCCGCACGCGGACGAGCCCCGCCCCGCACCCCGCTACCAGGACGCCGTGATCACCGGCCTGGCCGCCCTGACGCTGCACGGCTTCACCTCCGCTCCCCCGCTGCCCTCCCTCGACGCGATCGACGTCCTGGTCCCGCGCCTGCGCCGGCTGCGGACCGTGGGCTGCGCCCGGATCGTCCGCACCCCGGTCATGCCGACCCCGTCGTACGTGACCGGCCTGCCCGTCGCGCCCGTGCCGCGTGCCCTCGCCGACGCGGTCGCCGACCTCTCCGACGCGGGCGTCGTACGCCGGCTGCTGACGGAGGCGGTGCGCGGCGGCCACACCGAACCGGCCGCCGTCGTAAGGGAGTTGACGCAGGCGCGGCTGCTGAACCGGCCGCATGTCGCCGACGCGGTGGAGTCGCTGCTCGCGGAGGGGCGGGCGATCGCGGAGAACCACCTGTACCGGATGGTCCGCGAGTACGCCCTGCCCGACCCGGTCTGGAACGTGGACCTCCGGCTGCCCGGCGGCCCCCACCTCGGCGGTCTCGACGCGTACTGGCCCGAGCAGGCCGTCGCGGTCGAGCTGGACATCCGCGCCCCGCGCCAGGAGGACGACGCGCTGTGGTCCGAGTACGCCCGCAAGCGCGAGATGTTGGAGCGGCTCGGCATCACCGTCGTCCATCTCACCCCCCGCAAGCTCCGCGACTCCCTGGAGCAGCAGGCGGCCGTCGTCCGCACGGCCCTGATGGCGTCCGGCGACCGCGATCCGGCCGCGTACGTCGTGGTGCTTCCCCGGTAATCGGGTAACTCGGACCACCAGGAGGGGAGAGGAAGGGCCGCCGCCCGTTCGGCGGCCCTTCCTCGTACGTACGGGGGCAGTTCACCTACCGGGAGCCGGGTGTGCCGGGTAGAGTCCCCGATCACCCGCCCGTCGATCATGTGTGCGGGGGGACTGTCGTCCGGATCATCAGGGGGAAACATGAAGAAGCAGGCGTTCGCGTCCGTGGTCAGAGGCGGGCTCGCGGTGGGCGCGGCCTTCGGGATGGTGCTGCTCGCCAACGCGCCGGCGATGGCGGCCGACCAGTGGACGTACTGGACCGAGGGCACCGACGACATCGAGATCGACCTCCACCGCGACGGCACCTTCCGCGGCTACGGCGTCTTCAACGCCGACCCGTCCGGTCTCGTCAACCCGATCCCCGGGGACGCGTTCCAGGCGTGCGACAAGTACGCCGACGGCAAGGGGATCGAGATCCAGCGGAAGTTCGAGGGCGGGTCCTGGAAGACCATGGCCACCACGCGGGGCATGAACGCGCCCTACTGCTCCTTCTGGGAGACCGACAACATGCCCGAGGAGACCTTCCTGGGCGTCCGTGTCTGCATCGTCGAGGGCACCCACCGGACGTGCTCGGACGACAGGTGGACCTGGGCCTGAGCCGTCGGCCCGGGGCCTCCTCGGTAAAGGGGCCCCGGGCCGGTTCCTCCTACTTCTCGCAGAACTCCGCTTCCATGATCGGCAGGCTGTCGCCGTTCCAGTCGCTGTTGAAGTTGTAGGTGAGGGTGTGGCGGCCGTCGGCGGTGGTGGCGGTTTCGGAGGAGGAGCCGTGGATGCCGCCGCTGTGGCCCCAGAGCCGGACGCCGCAGGAGAGCTTGTAGGTGATGAGGCCGAGGCCGTAGCCACCTCGGTCGCCGTCGATGGGGATCACCGTCTTCATCTCGGCGAGCTGCTTCTTCGGGAGGAGCTTGCCGCGGAGCAACGCCGAGTAGAAGCGGTTCAGGTCGTCGGCGTCGGAGACCATCTCGCCCGCCGCGCCGGCGATCGAGGGGTTGAGCTTCGTGGCGTCGTACGTTGTGCCGTCCGTGGTCTCCGCGAGCTTGGAGTAGGCGCGGCTGTGCGGCTTCGGGAGGTTCGGGTCGGTGCCGGGGGCCCTGGTGTCGGTCAGGCCGAGGGGCTTGATGACGCGGGCGCGGATCTCGTCGCCGTACGAGCGGCCCGTGGCCTTCTCGATCACCAGGCCGGCGAGCACGTAGTTGGTGTTGGAGTAGCTCCAGTCGGTGCCCGGGGCGAAGGTGGGCTCGTGCCGCATGGCGATGCCGACCAGTTCGCGCGGGGTCCAGGTGCGGTAGCGGTTCTTGAGGAAGCCGTCGGCGAGGAAGACGTCCTTCACGAACTGCTCGTCCGAGGTGTAGTCGGCGATTCCGCTGGTGTGGTTGAGGAGTTGGCGCAGCGTCACCTCTCGGCCGTCGTGGCCCTTGCCGCGGACGACGCCCGGCAGCCACCTCTCCACCTTGTCGTCCAGGGAGAGCCGGCCCTCCGCCTCCAGTTGGAGCAGCACGGTGGAGACGAAGGTCTTGGTGATGCTGCCGACGCGGAAGTGGTCGCGGGCGGAGCGCGGTTCGCCCGACTTCAGGTCGCCGACGCCCGAGGTCGCCTTCCAGACGCCGTGTTCGTCCTTCACCTGGACGGCGATGCCGATGACGCCGTCCTTCACATTGGTGTCCATCGCCTTCTGGGTGGCGCGGTGGTCGCCTCTCGCGGACGCGGCGGTGGGTGCCGCCGCGATCGCCGGCGCGGCCAGGGCCATCGCCGCGACGACGGCGGTGGCCGCCACGAGACCCGTGCGTGCTGCGCGTGCTGACATGTGGTTCTCCCCCTTCGGCCGGCACTCCCGGCGACTCCGAGAACGTCCGGTCGCGAAGGGGGACACGGCCGCACCCGCCCGGGTTGAGCGGGTGAGGGCCGGTTGAGCGGTTTTCAGCCCTTGCGGAGGACCAGCTCCGTGTTGCGGTCGCCGGCCGTGCCGGTGAGGGTGTCGCGGCGGCCGGGGGCGTTGTAGGACAGCTCGCGGTAGAGGGCGGCGAGGCCGGTCTGCGAGAGGTCCGTGAAGTTCGTGGCGTGCGGGGCGGCCGATTCGATCAGCGTGGTGAAGAGGGAGATCGTGCCGTCCTTGTTGTCCACCAGCTCGATGACCCGCGCCAGTTGGGGGAAGTCGATGTGCGAGGCCGTGGAGATCTCCCAGAAGGAGCCGCCGCTCGCGGCCGAGTGCGGGGTGACGCGGTTGCGGTGACTGTGGCCGTTCACCCAGGCCAGGACGTTGCGGTGGCGGCCGAGCAGGGACAGCACCTCGTCGCCGCCGTGGCGGGCCTCGGTGGGGCGGGCGGGGTCCTTGCGCAGGTTCCGCATCGACGTGCTGGTGTGGTGGCTGAAGACGACGGCGTACGAACCGTCCTTGGCCGCCTCCTTCAGCGTGCTGTCCAGCCACTTGAGCTGAGCCGTGCCGAGCGAACCCTCGTAGTGGCCGCCGGGGTCGGTGGAGTCCAGGCTGATACCGATGACATCGTCGGCGATACGGAAGGCGTAGTACTGGGTGCGGGCGTCCAGGTTGGCCTTGGAGTAGCCGTGGCCGACCGGGCCGGGGCCGGTGTGGGCCGGGTCCAGGTGGGCCTTCAGGTACTCCTGCGGGGTGAAGGGGGCGCGCTTCTCGTCCGGGGTGACCGAACGCATCTTCTTCGCCTGGGCCTTGAGGATGGCCTTCCACTCGGCGCCCTTGGGGTCGCCGCCGCTCTTGACGTTGTCCCAGATGGCCTTGCCGACCTGCTCGTCCAGCGTCATCAGCTTCTTGCCGCCGACCGCGAAGTCCGCGAAGAAGGAGTCGCCGGGGGCGTAGCAGCCGCCGGGGAGGGAGTCGTGGTTGCCGACCGTGGAGTACCAGGGGACGTTCAGGCCGGGGCTGTTGACCTCGCGGATCGCGGCGGCCAGGAAGCCGTTCAGCCGGGGGAAGCCGAGCTGCTTGTCGGCGTCGCGGAGGGCCGCGTCCGGCTGCCAGTAGAGCTTGAGACCGCTGTTCTGAACGCCCTCGTAGCGGCGCGGGTCACCGGAGTTGGGGGTGACGCGGCCACCGCTCATCACCTTCAGGAACCAGTCGAGTTCCGTCTTGGAGTTGTTGTCGGTGTTGTCGCCGGTCGTCATCACGAAGTGCAGCGGGGAGCCGGTCACCGGGGCGCCGCGCAGCGCGTTCACCCGCTCGACGAGCGAGACCGCGCCGGCCACGGACAGCGCCTCCTGCGGGCGCCAGGCGCTGGCGGTCTGGGCGCGCAGGTACTCGTAGCGCAGCGGGTGCTGGACGTCGACCACGTGCAGGTCGGTGAACTGCACGAAGGAGGCCAGCGTCGTACGGCGGTTCTCGCGGCCGGACTTGGGGGTGGCGAGGTCGCCGCGCACGACCCGCTTCCAGGCGGGGCCGTCGCCGAGGCGGCGGTAGCCGGAGGAGGGGCGGGGGGCGGCGACCGAGGCGAGGGTGGTGCCGCGGGTGTAGGGCGCGAGTGGTGCGGCCGGGGCCTCTCTGTTGGAGAGGTTGGCGAGGGGGATCTCGGCCGCCTTCTCGGCGGTGGCGGCGGCGTGGGCGTCCGCCTCCGGCCGCAGGGCGAAGCCGACCCCCGCGGCGAGGCCGACCGCGCCGGTGGCGGCGAGGAAGGCCCGGCGGTCAGGGTTGGTGGCGGCGGCAGCGACTGAGCGTATGCGCGACATGGCGCGGTCTCCCCGAGTGCGAACGCGTCGGAAGTGGTCGCGGGGCCGCTCCGCGGTGGGGGCCGGAGTGGGGTTCCCGCTCTTCCTTGATGCTTGGCAGCCGGGGTGGCCTGGACGTTAACGACGTCGCAACGGGTGGCGCCGATCACCGTACGTCGATCTTCGGGTACGGGGTGCGTTCACTGGGGGTTCCCGAATGTGAGGGGGAGTGAGGGGAAGGGGTCACTCCCTGTTCATCTTGCGGGGTAGGGCACGTATTCGCCGTGGCCGTTGGCCGGGCGCTCCCTCCACAGGTCCAGAGCCGCGTCCACCAGGTCGACGCGGTCCAGGGTCGGGATCTCGTCCAGGGGGTGCCAGGCGGCCAGGTCCGTGGAGCCGTTCGTCTCGTGGCGGAGGTCGCCGCCGGTGATGTGGGCCTCGTAGACGATGCGCAGGGCCTGGAAGTCGACGGGGGTGCCGAGGCGGCGGGGGTGGTGGCGGCGTCTGGTGTCGATGCCGAGGAGAACCGTGGGCTCGACCGTGTAGCCGGTCTCCTCCGTGGCCTCGCGGATGACCGTGTCGTACGGGTCCTCCCCGTGTTCCATGCCGCCGCCGGGCAGGGTCCACTTCTTCTCGCGGCCGTCCGGGGAGACCCAGCGGGCCAGCAGCAGCTGTCCGTCACGGACGCAGACGGCGTAGGCCGCCACTCTCAACTCCTCGCGCATGACCAGACGTTAGCCAAAATGTCCGCTCATGCGCGGGCAACGGCGGCAGCTTCGGTGGCGGGTTTACGCCATGACACAATTCCGCCTCGGTCAACACTCCCCAAACATGTGTCACTTCGGTAAGGCTGAGCGATCATCCGGTACCGCATAACGGACCGGACCGATCCGAAACCGTCGCTCGGATCTTCAAGGTTCGTTCTCACCGAATTCCTCACCTCCAGGGACGCTGATGACCCTCACCCCCCACCCCGGCCCCCGTCCGGGTGCGAGACGCGTGGCGCGCATAGCCGTGGCCGCGGGACTCGTCGCCGCGCTCTCCGCGGCAGGACCGATACCCATGGCCTTCTCGGCGGACGATCCGTCCGCCGCCGTCCCGACGGACGGTGGGGTCAAGTCCGCGCACGACAAGCTCGGTTCGACCGACGCGGACCTGCTCGCCGAGGCCAAGGCCGACGGCGACAAGAACGTCACGATGATGATCGCCACCACGCCCGGGAAGACCGAACAGGTCGCCGAGCAGCTGGACGCGGTCAAGGGCGGCTCCGTGGGCCGTACCTACGACAAGCTCGGCTACGTCCGCGCCACGGTCCCGACCAAGAGCGCCGACTCGGCCATCTCGGCCGCCGCGAAGCTCTCCTCCGTCCAGGGCATCGACCTGCGCCAGGAGATCGTCCTCGACGACCCCTCGCCGGTAGCGGGCACCGCCGAGGACGCGAAGTCGCAGGCCACGGCGGCGAAGACGTACCCGGCGCCGGACAAGAACACCCCCGCGAAGAACCCCTACAACCCGTCCTTCGAGACGGGCGCCGTCGACTTCGTGAGGAAAAACCCGGAGGCGGACGGCCGGGGCATCACCATCGGCGTCCTGGACTCCGGTGTCGACCTCGCGCACCCCGCGCTGCAGAAGACCAGCACCGGCGAGCGCAAGATCGTCGACTGGGTGACGTCGACCGACCCGATCATCGACGGTGACGGCAGCTGGCGCCCGATGACGACCTCGGTCGCCGGGCCCACCTTCGCCTACGGCGGCCGGACCTGGACCGCGCCCTCGGGCGCGTACTCGATCAACACCTTCCGCGAGTCCGTCACGGCGGCCGGTGACGCCGCCGGTGACGTGAACCGCGACGGCGACACCACCGACGCGTGGGGCGTGCTCTACGACGCGGCGGCCGGCACGGTCACCGTCGACGTCAACCAGAACTTCGACTTCACCGACGACAAGCCGATGAAGCCGTACAAGGACGGCTACCAGATCGGCTACTTCGGCACCGACGACCCGTCGACCGAGGTCGCCGAGCGCCAGCCGTTCGTCGTCGAGTACCGCAAGGACGTCCCGATGGACCCCTTCGGGGGCGACTGGGTCGGCAAGAAGGCCGACTTCGTCAACATCGGTCTCATCTCCAGCGAGCACGGCACCCACGTCGCCGGCATCACCGCCGCGAAGGGCCTGTTCGGCGGCAAGATGAACGGCGCCGCGCCCGGTGCGCAGATCGTCTCCTCCCGCGCCTGCGAGTTCGGCCCCGGCTGCACCAACGTGGCGCTCACCGAGGGCATGATCGACCTCGTCGTCAACCGCGGCGTCGACATCGTCAACATGTCCATCGGCGGCCTCCCGGCGCTGAACGACGGCAACAACGCGCGCGCCGAGCTGTACACGCGCCTCATCGACACCTACGGCGTCCAGCTGGTCATCTCGGCCGGCAACTCCGGCCCGGGTGCCAACACGATCGGCGACCCCGGTCTGGCCGACAAGGTGATCTCGGTCGGCGCGTCCATCTCCAAGGAGACCTGGGCCTCGAACTACGGCTCAGAGGTCGCCAAGGGCTACCAGCTGTTCAACTTCTCCTCGCGCGGCCCGCGTGAGGACGGCGGCTTCACGCCGACCCTGGTGGCGCCGGGCGCCGCGGTCAACACCGCGCAGACCTGGCTGCCCGGCGTCATCGCGCCCGAGGCGGGCTACACGCTCCCGGCCGGCTACCAGATGCTGAACGGCACCTCGATGGCCTCCCCGCAGGCGGCCGGTGCCTCCGCGCTGCTGCTCAGCGCCGCGAAGCAGAAGGGCATCGCCCTGCCGCCCGCGAAGCTGCGCACCGCGCTGACCTCGACGGCCGACCACATCCGCCGCGTGCAGGCGTACGCCGAGGGCGCGGGCCTGATGGACATCGAGGCCGCCTGGAAGTCGATCAAGGCGGGCGCCTCGGCGCACGAGTACACCGTCAAGGCCCCCGTCGACACGGCGATCGACTTCGCGCTGAAGACCCCGGGCTTCGGCACCGGCGTCTACGACCGTGAGGGCGGCCTGAAGGCGGGGCAGTCGAAGACGTACGACGTCGTCGTCACCCGTACCTCCGGCGCCGACAGCGCGATCCGTCACGACCTGCGCCTGAAGAACGACGAGAACGACACGTTCTCGATCGTCGGCGGCGACGAGGTCTCCCTGCCGCTGAACAAGCCGGTCACCGTGAAGATCGCCGCCAAGCCGGAGGAAGCCGGCATCAGCAGCGTGATCCTGGAGGTCGACGACCCGAAGACCGTGGGCGTCGACAAGCAGATCCTCAACACGGTGGTCGTCTCCAAGCCGCTGAAGTACACCCACTCGGTGTCGGACACGGTCCAGCGCAACGCCTTCAAGTCGTACTTCGTCACCGTCCCCGAGGGCGCGAAGACCCTTGAGGTCGCGATCAGCGGGCTGAAGGACAAGAGCCAGACCCGGTTCATCGCCAACCACCCGTACGGTCTGGCGGTCGAGAACACCAGCTCGCTGACCTGCTACAACAACTTCCAGGACGGCGGCGGCTGCAAGCCGGACGTGCGCTCGTACGCCAACCCGCAGCCCGGTGTCTGGGAGATCGAGGTCGAGTCGCGCCGTACGTCGCCGATGCTCGACAACCCCTTCAAGCTGAACTTCGCGGTCTACGGCGCGAGCTTCGACCCGGAGGTCGTCACCGTCCCCGAGGCCAAGGTCGGCACCCCCACCGCCGCCTCCTGGAAGGTGACCAACGCTCTCGCCCCCGTCGACGGCAAGCTGACGGGCGGCCCGCTGGGCTCGGCCAAGACCGACCGGCCGACCATCGCCACCGGTGTCACCCAGACCTCCACGGTCGAGGTGCCCGCGGGCGCCGAGTCCCTGGACGTCGCCATCGGCAACACGGCGGACACGGGCGCCGACCTGGACCTGTACGTCTACGACGCCGCGGGGACCGAGGTCGCGAGCTCCGCGGACGGCGACTCCGAGGAGTCCGTCTCCGTCCCGAAGCCGGCCGCCGGTACGTACACCATCGAGGTCGTCGGCTACGCGGTGCCCTCCGGGTCGACCGCGTACGACTACCGCGATGTGTTCTTCTCCTCCGCCCTCGGCGAGGTGAAGGTCGCGGACACCGCCGTCAAGCTCGGCACGGGCGCGTCGGCGACCGTCACCGGTGAGGTCGTCGCGGCGGCCGAGGCTCCGGCCGGCCGGGAGTTCTTCGGCCAGGTCCAGCTGGTGAACGCGCGCGGCACCGCGGCGGGCACCGGCAGCGTGCGGATCGAGAAGGTCACGCCGTAGTGCGCCGGTAATGCGTGAGCGGTATTGAGAAAAACGGAGGGGCGGGTGTCCGGACGGACACCCGCCCCTTCGTCCTGCTCCCCCTCCGTTCAGCGGCTCACTCGCACCCCAGCGTCTTCGCCTCCGGCAGCGCCGCCTCGATCCAGGCCCGGTCGCGGGCGATCTCCGCCTCCTTCGTGGTCCAGAGGTCCGGCTGCGCGCTGTCCCTCGGGATGCCGACGAGGACGTGGTCGCCCTTCTTCAGGCGGGGGTCGACGTTCTGGTCCATGGGGAAGACGACCTGCTTCTTGCCCTTGTCGGGCTTGATCCAGTGGTCCACCTCGACCGTGATCCGGTCCTGCTCGACCCCGGGCACGGGTTCGACCTCGGTGACGGTGCCCTCGACGATGAGCCGGGCGCAGGACACGTACCCCGCCTCAGCGCGCAGGTCGGATGCGCCGCCGGCGTCGCTCTGCGCCTGGCCCTCCGACTTGCTGGCGGTGCCCGAGTCGGACGACGTCACGTTCGCCCCGCCGCCGGTCTGGACGACGACCCAGCCGATACCGAGGACGACGGAGGCCGCCGCCGCGGCGGCGAGGGTGCCGAAGGTGATCTTCAGGGCGCGCCGGGCGCGGGCCCGGGACGGCCGCGGCGACAGGGGTGTCACCGACGCGGTGGGGGCCGTCGCGGGCCCGGACACCCGCCCGGGGTCCGTCTCGGCACCGGCCGCGTCCCCCGGCCGCGCGGCCCCGGATCGCCCCGGCGAAGCCCCGGCCACCGTGTCCTCGCCCGCCGCCGGCACCGGTCCCGCCAGCGCGTCACCGATCAGCCCCAGCTGCTCCCGCAGCAGCGCGATGTCACCGGCGGCGGCGTCCCGGGACGCCAGGAACTCGGGGTCCCGCAGCGCCTCCTCGGGCAGCGGTTCGTCGAGCAGCGCCGCCAGCAACGCGTCCATACCGCCGTGGACGGGGCCGTCGAAGGTGAGGTCGTCGAGCGTGGGGGCGTCGAGCGTGGGGGCGTCGAGCGTGGGGGCGTCGAAGGTGGGGTCGTCGTACGGCGGGGTCTCGTGCCCGGCGTCGTGCCGGCTTTCTTCGTGGGCGGACACGTCACACCACCTCGTCCTCGTGCAGGCGGGTGCGCAGCGCGCGGACCGCCGAGTGGAGCCTGCTCTTGACCGTGCCCTCGGGGATGCCCAGCTCGTCGGCGATCCCGCGGACCGGCAGGTCGGCGTAGAAGCGCAGGACGAGCACCTGGCGCAGGGCGTCGGGCAGCTCGTCCAGGCCCCGGGCGACGGCGAGCGAGAGCACGCTGGAGTCCTCGCCGGAAGGCAGCTCGTGCTGGCGCAGCGAGGCCAGCCGCTCACCCAGGCGCTCCTGGCGGCGCTTGGCGCGGTGCCAGTCCATCGCCAGGTTGGAGGCCACCACCGCCGCCCACGCGGACACGTCCCGCGGGGCCTCCCGGCCGCTCGCGGCCCGCTCCAGCAGCCGCAGCCGTACCTGCTGTACCCCGTCCAGCAGGTCCGACTGCGGCACACCGCCGAGTGCGAGCACGGCCCGCACCCGCCGTTCCTGGGCCGCGTCCAGTGGGTCGTCCGCCTCCGTGACCCCCTGGACGTGGCGCGCCTTTCTGCGCAGCACAGCCACCCCTCCCCCCTCCCGCGTTTCCCCTACGACGCCGGTGCGGGCCGAAACGTTCGGCCGGTTCGGCCCGACTTTCCCGCCGAGGCGCAGAGGCGTACGTCACACCTTCGCGTGCACCCGGGTGCCGTGGGCAGGGTCGAGGCAGCACAGCTTGCGGTACGGGGCCTCCGTAGGGCGAATTTCTCCAGTTCAGCGGGGGTGGCGGCCATAGAAGCGGCTCCGCCGCCGGGGTGGTCGCGTCCCGTCCCTCGGGCGTTCCGGTCAAAGGATTGGACACACGGGCCGGGACTGACCGCATGATGGAAACGCCTCGGTCATGCCGCAGACACACACAAGCCACGTAAAAGGAGTCGCCGTGAGGGTCGGAATCGTCGGAGCCACCGGTCAGGTCGGCACGGTCATGCGCGGGATCCTCAAGGAGCGTGACTTCCCGACGCGTGAGCTGCGTCTGTTCGCGTCCGCCCGTTCGGCCGGTTCGGTCATCGACGGGGTGACGGTCGAGGACGCGGCGACGGCCGACTACTCGGGCCTCGACATCGTCCTGTTCTCCGCGGGCGGCGCGACCTCGAAGGCGCTGGCCGAGAAGGTGGCGTCGCAGGGCGCGGTCGTGATCGACAACTCCTCCGCGTGGCGCCGCGACCCCGAGGTGCCCCTCGTGGTCTCCGAGGTGAACCCGCACGCGATCGCCGACCGCCCCAAGGGCATCATCGCCAACCCGAACTGCACGACCATGGCCGCGATGCCGGTGCTGCGTCCGCTGCACGAGGAGGCGGGCCTCGAAGCGCTGGTCGTCGCCACCTACCAGGCGGTCTCCGGCTCCGGTCTCGCGGGCGTCGCGGAGCTGCACGGCCAGGTCCAGAAGGTCGTGGGCGACGCGGAGAAGCTGACGCACGACGGCTCGGCGGTCGACTTCCCCGAGCCCGGCGTCTACAAGCGGCCCATCGCCTTCAACGTGATCCCGCTGGCCGGTTCGATCGTCGACGACGGTCTGCACGAGACGGACGAGGAGCAGAAGCTCCGCCACGAGTCCCGCAAGATCCTGGAGATCCCCGGGCTGAAGGTCTCCGGCACCTGTGTCCGCGTCCCGGTCTTCTCCGGGCACTCCCTCCAGGTCAACGCCCGGTTCGCCCGGCCGATCTCGGTGGAGCGGGCGACGGAGCTGCTGGGCGGCGCGCCCGGCGTGGCCCTCTCCGACATCCCGACCCCCCTCCAGGCGGCCGGCCAGGACCCCTCCTTCGTCGGCCGCATCCGCGTCGACGAGACCGTGGACAACGGCCTCGCCCTCTTCGTCTCCAACGACAACCTCCGCAAGGGCGCCGCGCTGAACGCGGTCCAGATCGCGGAGCTGGTGGCGGCGGAGCTGAGCGAGAAGTAGGCGGGCCTCGCCTTCTGACGGGGCGTCACCCCAGGTGGGGTGACGCCCCGTCCGCCTGTGCCGGGGCCTCCGGGACCGTCAGGGGCGCCGCACCTCGTAGAGGAAGCAGCCGTACTCGACGGCCCGCACGTGCACCAGCGCGACCTCGGGGTCCGCGAAGGCCTCGGCGAAGGCGGCGTCGAAGCCCTCGGGTCCGGCGGGCTCCTCGACCAGCCGTCCGCCGAGGATGCGTCCGTCGGCGGAGTAGCGGCGGACCGTCCGGGGCTCGTTGTCGAACGGATGAGTGTCGCCGGTCCGGGCGGGTCCCGGGCATGGCTCGGCGTGGACGAAGACGGGACCCTGCTCGCCGTACGGACCTGGATCGGCTCCCGTCTCCGCCGCCCAGCGGCGCAGGGGCGCGTAGGAGAGCAGGACGATCCGCTCGCCCGGCGCGCCGTGCCGCAGGCAGCAGCGCAGCGGCGCGCCGCCCTCCCCGTCAGTGAACGGCTCGCGTGGTCGCCCCGAGTCGTCCGCGGAGCGGAGTTCCGTCAGCGCCTCCGGGCCGATGGGGCGCGCAGTGTACGTCGTTGCCGTCTGCGTGGTCATGTGCCCAGGCTCGCGTGTGTACGGCCTGTTCACCGGCGGGAAACGGACATCGCGCTCTCCGCCGGTGCCATGGAAGGATGGCGCAACCCACACATACCGAGGAGATGACCGCGTGCCTGGCACAAACCTGACCCGCGACGAGGCTCAGCAGCGGGCGGCGCTGCTCAGCGTCGACTCGTACGAGATCGATCTCGACCTCTCCGGCGCGCAGGAGGGCGGCACCTACCGGTCCGTGACCACGGTGCGCTTCGACGTCGCCGAGACCGGCGCGGCGTCCTTCATCGACCTGGTGGCCCCGGCCGTCCACGAGGTGACCCTCAACGGCGACGCGCTGGACCCGGCGGAGGTCTTCGCGGACTCCCGGATCGCGCTCCCGGGCCTGCTGCAGGGCCGCAACATCCTGCGGGTCGTGGCCGACGCCGCGTACACCAACACCGGTGAGGGCCTGCACCGGTTCGTCGACCCGGTCGACGACCAGGCCTATCTGTACACCCAGTTCGAGGTGCCGGACGCCCGCCGGGTCTTCGCGTCCTTCGAACAGCCGGACCTGAAGGCCACCTTCCAGTTCACGGTGAAGGCGCCGACCGGCTGGACCGTCATCTCCAACTCGCCGACGCCGGAGCCCAAGGACGACGTCTGGGTCTTCGAGCCGACGCCCCGGATCTCCACGTACATCACGGCCCTGATCGTCGGCCCGTACCACTCCGTGCACAGTGTGTACGAGAAGGACGGGCAGAGCGTGCCGCTCGGCATCTATTGCCGGCCGTCCCTCGCCGAACACCTGGACTCCGACGCGATCTTCGAGGTCACCCGGCAGGGCTTCGAGTGGTTCCAGGAGAAGTTCGACTACGCGTACCCGTTCAAGAAGTACGACCAGCTGTTCGTGCCGGAGTTCAACGCGGGCGCGATGGAGAACGCGGGTGCGGTGACCATCCGCGACCAGTACGTGTTCCGCTCGAAGGTGACGGACGCCGCGTACGAGGTCCGCGCCGAGACCATCCTCCACGAGCTGGCCCACATGTGGTTCGGCGACCTGGTGACGATGGAGTGGTGGAACGACCTCTGGCTGAACGAGTCGTTCGCCACCTACACCTCGATCGCCTGCCAGGCCGCCGCGCCCGGCTCGCGCTGGCCGCACTCCTGGACGACGTTCGCCAACTCCATGAAGACCTGGGCGTACCGGCAGGACCAACTGCCGTCCACGCACCCGATCATGGCGGAGATCAACGACCTGGACGACGTCCTCGTCAACTTCGACGGCATCACGTACGCGAAGGGGGCGAGCGTGTTGAAGCAGCTCGTCGCGTACGTCGGCCAGGACGAGTTCTTCCGGGGCGTGCAGGCGTACTTCAAGGCGCACGCGTACGGCAACACGCGCCTGTCCGATCTGCTGGGCGCCCTGGAGCAGACCTCGGGCCGCGACCTCAAGTCCTGGTCGAAGGCGTGGCTGGAGACGGCGGGCATCAACGTCCTGCGCCCGGAGATCGAGACGGACGGGGAGGGCGTCATCACGTCCTTCGCGATCCGCCAGGAGGCCCCGGCGCTGCCCACCGGCGCGAAGGGCGAGCCGACGCTCCGCCCGCACCGCATCGCGGTCGGCCTGTACGAACTGGACGACGACAGCGGCAAGCTGGTCCGTGACGAGCGCGTCGAACTGGACGTGGACGGCGAACTGACCGCCGTACCGCAACTGGTGGGCAGGCGCCGCCCGGCGGTCGTCCTCCTCAACGACGACGACCTCTCCTACGCGAAGGTCCGCCTCGACGAGCAGTCCCTCGCCTTCGTCACCGAGCACCTCGGCGACTTCGAGTCCTCCCTCCCCCGCGCGCTGTGCTGGGCCTCGGCCTGGGACATGACACGTGACGCGGAGCTGGCGACCCGCGACTACCTGTCCCTGGTCCTGTCCGGCATCGGCAAGGAGTCCGACATCGGTGTCGTGCAGTCCCTGCACCGCCAGGTGAAGCTGGCGATCGAGCTGTACGCCGACCCGATGACCCGTGAGGCGCTGCTGACCCGCTGGACGGACGCCACGCTCGCGCATCTGC
The DNA here is from genome assembly GCF_055657445.1 of Streptomyces sp. NPDC107538. NCBI lineage: Bacteria > Bacillati > Actinomycetota > Actinomycetes > Kitasatosporales > Streptomycetaceae > Streptomyces > Streptomyces sp. NPDC107538. The sequence continues at coordinate 632,852 of NZ_JBVKAY010000004.1, forward strand.
GCGCGGCCGAGGCCGCCTCCGACCACCAGCTGGCCTGGGCCCGCGCGTTCGCCGCGACCGCCCGCACGCCCGAGCAGCTGGACCTCCTGGAGGCCCTGTTGGAGGGTACGCAGACGATCGAGGGCCTCGCCGTCGACACCGAGCTGCGCTGGTCCTTCGTGCAGCGGCTGGCGGCGGTGGGCCGTTACGACGAGGCGGAGATCGCCGGCGAGTACGAGCGGGACCGGACGGCCGCCGGTGAGCGGCACGCGGCCACGGCCCGTGCCTCCCGCCCGACGGCCGAGGCCAAGGCGGAGGCCTGGACCCAGGTCATCGAGTCGGACAAGCTGCCCAACGCGGTCCAGGAGGCCGTCATCGGCGGCTTCGTCCAGACCGATCAGCGGGAACTCCTCGCCGCGTACACGGACAAGTACTTCGAGGTGGTGAAGGAGATCTGGGAGTCCCGCTCCCACGAGATCGCCCAGCAGATCGCCATCGGTCTCTACCCGACCGTGCAGGTCTCGGCCGACACCCTGCACAAGACCGACACCTGGCTGACCACCGCCGAGCCCAACGCGGCCCTCCGCCGCCTGGTCTCGGAGTCCCGCTCCGGCGTGGAACGCGCCCTGAAGGCCCAGGCGGCGGACGCGGCGGCGTCCACGGCGTAACGAGCTCCGCCGATACGTGGGAGGGGGCGCCCGGTGACTTCACCGGGCGCCCCCTCTTTTGTCAGTCGCGGGCCTTGGCGGAAGCGGCGGGGCCGATGAGCGATGCCCCCGGCCGCCGTGTTCCACCGCCGCGTGGCGCACCCGGTGACCGACCGCTCGACGTCGCCGTACGCGGCTGGAGCTGGCCCAGGACCGTCGCGCCGAAGGCGATGGTCATGCCGAGGAGCTGGAGGGGAGTGAGGGACTGGCCGAGGGCCGCCCAGCCGACCACGGCCGCGGTCAGGGGGGAGAGGGGGCCGAGGAAGGTGACCTGGGTGGCGGAGAGGCGGCCGATACCGCGGAACCAGAGCCAGTAGGAGACGGCGGTGTTGGCGAGGGCGAGATAGAGGTAGCCGCCGATCGCACGGGTGTCCAGGGCCGGGGGCGCCCCCTCGATCAGCAGGGCGAGCGGGGCGATCAGGAGGCCGCCGGCGGTCAGCTGCCAGCCGGTGAGCGCGAGCGGGCCGACACCGGCCGGGCGGCCCCAGCGCTTGGTCAGGACCGTGCCGGTGGACATGGAGGCGGTGGAGGCGAGCGCCGCGAGCAGCCCGACCGGGTCCAGCGCGCCCGCCGCCTTCAGGACGACCAGGCTGACGCCGAGGGCCGCCGCGATGCCGGTGAGCAGGGTGCGTACGGTCGGCCGGTCCCCCAGCAGGACGGTCGCCAGGCCCGCCACGAACAGCGGGCCGACCGAGCCGACGACCGCGGCCATACCGCCCGGCAGCCGGTACGCGGAGAGGAAGAGCAGCGGGAAGAAGGCGCCGATGTTCAGCGCGCCCAGCACCGCGGCCTTCCCCCACCAGATCCCGCTGGGCAGTCTGCGCGAGAGCGCCAGGAGCAGCAGTCCCGCCGGCAGGGCCCGCAACAGGCCCGTGAACAGGGGGCGGTCGGCCGGCAGGAACTCCGTGGTCACGGCGTACGTGGTGCCCCAGGAGATCGGGGCGAGCGCGGTCAGGGCGATGAGGGGCAGACGGCTCGCGGTGGGGGTGGTGTGCGCGGGGGCGTGCGCGGTCATGGGAGGCGTCCTTCGCGGCGGGGAGGGCCAGTCGGTCGGCATGGTCGGTCGAGCAGGGCAAATTACCTTGCTCGCAACTAGCTTAGCGCTAAGCAACTTTCCGTCAAGCCACTTTCTTGCGGCCGACCCATCGGCGTCCGATACTCACCCCATGAACGCGCGCCCCGAGCCCGACCGGCCCCTCCGCGACCCCGTCGACGCGATCGTCGACCAGTGGGCGCTCGCCCGGCCCGACCTCGACACCACCGCGATGGAGGTGTTCGGCCGCGTCAACCGCCTCTCCCGGGCGGTCGGCGACCGGATGGACAAGACGTACGCGCGGTTCGGGATCTCGCGCGGCGAGTTCGACGTGCTGGCGACCCTGCGGCGGTCCGGCGAGCCGTACACGCTCTCGCCCCGTGAGCTCTCCGCCACCCTGATGCTCACCACCGGCGGGATGACCGGCCGCCTCGACAAGCTCGAACGCGCGGACCTGCTCCGCCGCTCCCCCGACCCGCACGACCGCCGCGCCCTCCAGGTCACCCTCACGGACGAGGGCCTGCGCCTGATCGACGACGCCGTCGTCGCGGGGCTCGCCGTCCAGACCGAGGCACTCGCCCACCTCAACGCCGAACAGGCCGGCCAACTGGCCGGCCTGCTGAGACTGCTGGTGATGGGCACGGGCTCGTGAACGCCACGCTGTCGCCCGCCGGGCGCTCGTCCAGTGCCCCGGGGCAAGGCAGTCATCCCCGCCGCGTTCCCGGAACGCGTCGAGGGCACCCCCGGCGCACTGGTGTGCGGAGGGTGCCCTCGATGGAACGTTCGGGTGGGAAGGGGTGGGGCGGAGGCGGTCAGGCCTTCGCGGCCTTCGCCTTGCCCTTCGCCTTCGGCTGACGGTCCGTCGACCCGTCCAGGACCATCACGAGGCCGGCGATCACCGCGAACAGGGCGAGCGGCGCGACGACGAAGAGGCCGAGCGTCTCGATCACGCTGAGGCCCGGGCCCGGGTCGTCGCCGTCGTCGGGCGTCAGCGCGAGCGCGGGGGACGACATGAGCAGCATCATCAGCGTCGTACCGGCAGCCAGGGCGCCGGCGCGCAGGGCGTTCTTCTTGTCCACGCGCTAAAGGTAACGAACGTGGGTGAGCCGCGCGCGGGCGGGGGGCGCCTTGCGGCTTCCGGGGGCGCCTAATAGCTCGGGGGTGCGGGTCGTTTTGGCGGGTGCGGGTGCGTCGTGGTTGCTCGCGCAGTTCCCCGCGCCCCTGAAAAGCAGGGGCTGCGCCCCGTGCTTTTCGATCCCGCCCCCGGTCGCCTTTCAGGGGCGCGGGGGCCTGGTCTTTTCAGGGGCGCGGGGAACTGCGCGAGAAGCCCCACCGGGCCCGCACCCGCCAAAACGACCCGCACCCCCGAGCTACTAGGCGCCCCCACCCACCCCCCGCAGCACATCCACCAACGCGTACAGCCGAGGAGACGCCGCCAGTTCCTCCAGCGTCACGGGGCGACCGGTCGCATCCGCGATCGGGAGCCGCCAGTTCGGATACTGATCCCACGTGCCGGGCAGGTTCTGCGGCCGCCGGTCACCGAGGGCGTCGGGGAGCCAGAGCCCGACCATCCGCGCCGGCGTGCGGAGCAGAAAGCGGTGGAAGGCCTGGATCCGGTCCTCCTCGGAGGTCGTGGAGATGCCCCCACCCGCCCCGTCCAGCAGCCCCAGCCGGGCGAGCAGCGCCAACCACTCCCCCGCGTCGGCCGCCGCCTCCGCCCGTTCCTCGTCCAGCGAACGGGTCAGCAGCCCCAGCCCGTGCCGCAGCTCGACGTGGTCGCAGGTGAGCCGGGAGGCGGTGGGCGGGAGGTCGTGGGTGGTGGCGGTGGCGAGACAGTTCGCGCGCCAGCTCTCGGGCGGGAGGGGCCGGCCCGTGCCCTCCCAGTCGCGTTCGAACCACAGTACGGACGTCCCCAGCACACCCCGCGCGTCCAGCGCCTCGCGGACCCCCGGCTCGACCGTGCCGAGGTCCTCGCCGATCACCAGGGCCCCGGCCCGCGACGCCTCCAGGACCAGGATCGCGAGCATGGCGTCGGCGTCGTAGCGGACGTACGTGCCCTCGGTCGGGGCCTGGCCCTGCGGCACCCACCAGAGGCGGAACAGGCCCATGACATGGTCGATGCGCAGGGCGCCCGCATGGCGCAGGAGGGCGCGCAGGAGGTGGCGGTAGGGGGCGTATCCGGACTCGGCGAGGCGGTCGGGGCGCCAGGGCGGCAGGCCCCAGTCCTGGCCGCGGGAGTTGAAGGCGTCGGGGGGCGCGCCGACGGACATGCCGGCCGCGAAGTACGCCTGCTGCGCCCAGGCGTCGGCGCCGCCGGGGTGGACGCCGACGGCCAGGTCGTGGACGAGCCCGATCGGCATGCCCGCGTCGCGCGCGGAGCGCTGCGCGGTGCCGAGCTGGGCGTCGGTCAGCCAGGCCAGCCGGGTGTGGAAGTCGACGCGGTCCATCAGCTCGCCCCGGGCGCGTGCCGTCTCGGCGGAGCGCGGGTCGCGCAGACCGGCCGGCCAGCGCTGCCAGTCGGAGCCGTAGACCTCGGCGAGCGCGCACCAGGTGGCGTGGTCCTCCAGCGCCTCGCCCTCCTCGGCGAGGAAGTCCCAGTAGGCGGCCCGCCGCCCGGGCCCGAGTTCCACGGCACACACCCGTTCGAGGGCCTCGCGCTTGAGGTCCCAGACCGCGTCCCTGTCGATCAGCTCGCCCTTGTCCAGGACGGCTTCGCGCAGCCGCCCGGCCCTCTCCCGCAGGGCGTCCGGGGTGGCGGCGTACGGGTACTCTTGGATGTCCTCCACGCGCAGATGGACCGGGTCCGGATAGCGGCGGGAGGACGGGCGGTAGGGGGAGGGGTCGGTGGGGGTGCCGGGGACGGCCGCGTGCAACGGGTTGACCTGGACGAATCCGGCGCCGAGGGCGCGGCCGGCCCAGGCGGTCAGCTCGGCGAGGTCGCCGAGGTCGCCCATCCCCCAACTGCGCCGCGAGAGGAGGGAGTAGAGCTGGACGAGGAGGCCGTAGGTGCGGCCGGGCGGGGCGGGCAGCCGGGCCGGGGCCACGACGAGGTGGGTGTCGGCGGTACGGCCGTCGGGGGTGGTGGCGCGCAGGGCGTGCACGCCCGGGGGCAGGTCGTCGAGACCGGAGCGGAATACGCCCTGACCGGTCTCGACAGGCGCGCCGTGCCCGGTCTCGACCCGTGCGCCCTGCTCGATCTCGACCCGTGCGCCGTGCTCGATCTCTATGCGTTCGCCCTGCTCGGTATCGATGCGCAGCCGGGTGCCGTCCGGGAGGGCGGTCAGCGCGGCGGGCGGCTCGCCGTCGGCCCAGCGGACCACGGTCGGCGGCAACAGCCGTGCGTCCAGCTGCCGTTCGCGTGCCGCGAGGGCGGCGGTCACGGCCTCCGGGGTGCTCGCGTCGACGTCCAGCGCGGCGAGGGCGGCCACGACCGCGCCGTCCGAGGCCGCGACCGTACGGTCCGGGGAGGGGCTGTAGGAGGTGGCGACGCCGTGGAGTGCGGCGAGCCGGGCCAGCGGGGTGCCGGGCACCGGGCCCGAACCCCCTGGGTCTTCGTGCATCTAGACCCCCGATGCGGCGCCGTGGGACGTGGGTTCGCTGGTGAGCGGGGCCGCGTCGGTGAGGGGCGGCTCGCTGGTGAGGGGCTCGGCGTCCGGGAGCGGGGGCTCACTGGTCAGGGGGACGTCGGCGCAGGGTCCCTCGGCGCTGAAGACGCAGAAGTGGGGCTCGTGGAGCTCGTACGGCTCCGCGGTGCGTTTGGAGCGGGCCGGGGTCGGAAGGTGGGTCTGTACGGCCACGGGGGCCTCCTGGTCGTCGTACGGCGGTGATGCCGGTGGTGGCGATGGGTGCGGGTCCGGGGTACTCCAGCCCTACCCAGCGGGCGGCGCCGCAGACGTGGGCGGGCGGACATCGTGGCGCGGGTCACTCGGAAGTGACCCCGACTCCGCTATTCACTCAGTACATATACTCAGTGCATACTGGAGCGCATGAGCACCCGTCACATCCTGTTGGGGCTGCTCGCCGGTGGGCCGAGCCATGGCTACGACCTCAAGCGACGGCACGACGAACGCTTTCCGCAGGCCCGCCCGCTGGCCTACGGACAGGTCTACACGACCCTCCAGCGGCTGGTCCGCGACGGGCTGGCCGAGATCGACGGCACCGAGGCGGACAGCGGCCCGGAGCGGACGATGTACCGCTCGACGGCCGAGGGGGCGCGCGAACTGGCCGGGTGGGCCGGGGAGATCACCCCGCCCGCGCCGTTCGTGACCAACGAGATCTTCGCCAAGCTCGTCGTCTCGATCCTGGCCGGCGGCGACCCGGCCGCCTATCTCCGGGCGCAGCGCGCGGCGCACATGGCGCGCATGCGTGAGCTGACCACCGTGAAGACCACCCCGGGCGCCGATCTCGCGACCGTGCTCGCGGCGGACTACGCCCTCAACCATCTCGACGCCGACCTCCGCTGGATGAACACCACGGCGGCCCGGCTGACCACCCTGACCGCGGAGGTCGACGCAGCATGAACGAGAAGAACGCCGGGCCCGCGCCGTTGCTCACGGCCCGCGGACTGGTCAAGGAGCACGGCAGGACCCGGGCGCTGAGGGGCGCGTCGGTGGAACTCCGGGAGGGCGAGATCCTCGCCGTCACGGGGGCCAGCGGCAGCGGGAAGTCCACACTGCTGCACTGTCTGGCGGGCATCGTACGGCCGGACGAGGGCTCGGTGGCGTACGCCGGGAAGCGGCTCGACCAGCTCCCGGAGAGGGACCTCAGCGAGCTGCGCCGGACGGACTTCGGGGTCGTCTTCCAGTTCGGGCAGCTGATACCGGAGCTGACGGCCGTCGACAACGTCGCGCTGCCGCTGCTGCTGGCCGGCACCGACCGCCGGGCCGCGCGGGAGCGGGCCGGTGAGTGGCTGGAGCGGTTTGGTGTACGGGGGCAGGAGGAGCAGCGGCCCGGGGAGATGAGCGGCGGCCAGGCCCAGCGGGTGTCGCTGGCGCGGGCGCTGGTGACCACGCCGAAGGTGGTGTTCGCGGACGAGCCGACGGGGGCGCTGGACTCGCTGGCGAGCGAGCAGGTGATGGCGGCGCTGACGCACGCGGCCCGGGAGTCGCGTACGGCCGTGCTGCTGATCACGCACGACGCTCAGACCGCGGCGTACGCGGACCGCGAGGTCATGCTGCGGGACGGGATCGTGGTGTCCGAGGCCGGCGTGGCGCTGGAGGTGTCCCGGTGAGCAGGCTGACCAATGATCTGCGTCTCGCCCTGCTGCTGACCCGGGGTTCGGACCGGCGGGAGTGGTGGCGGGTGACACTGACGGCGCTCGGGGCGGCCCTGGCCACCGGCCTCGGCATGGCCGCCGCCTCGCTGGCCTCGCTGGAGGGCCAGTACAGCGTGGGGTTCGGCAACGGGCTGCTGAACCAGCCCGGCGAGCGTTCCGGAGTGATCGTCACCCTGCTGCTCCTGCTGGTCCCGGTGCTCGGGCTCCTCGGCCAGTGCGCCCGGGTCGGCGCCGTCCAACGTGACCGGCGGCTGGCGGGGCTGCGGCTGGCCGGGGCGCCGGTGGCCCAGGTGCGGCGGATCGCGGCGCTGGAGACCGGGGTGGCCTGTCTGCTCGGCTCCCTGGTCACCACAGTCTTCTTCGTGCTGCTTCTGCTGAGCGTGTGGACCCCGCCCGCCCTGGCCTGGGCCGGTGTCGCCCTGATGACGTTCGGGGTGCCGGCGCTGGGCGCGGTCGCGAGTGCGCTGGCGCTGCGCCGGGTGGTGGCCTCACCGCTGGGCTGGGTGCGCCGGGTGCGGCCGAGCACGGGGCGCGGGCCCGGGTGGGTGTTCCTGGGCGCGGTGGCCCTGGTGGTCGCCGGGGCGCTGCTGGCCGTCGCGAACACCAACCGCGACATGCCCGACCGTTCGTTCAGTCAGGTGCCGCTGATGCTCGGCGGCGCGCTGCTCGCGGTGGGGGCCGGCGCGGTGCTGCTGTCCGGCGTGGCCTCGAAGCTCACCGGGCGGCTGCTCGCCCGGCGCACCGGGAACCCGGCGGTGCTGATCGCCGCCGAGCGGCTGCGCGACGCCCCGTGGGCGGCGGCCCGCACCCATGCGGCCGTTCTCATGGGGGTCGTGGTCGGCAGCGGATTCATCGGGGTACGGCAGGTGCTGCTCGCGGACATCGCGAGCAAGAAGTACCTGGCCGAGCGGGACGACTTCTACCTCACGGGCCTGAACCTCACCGCCGCCGCCATCCTGGCCGGCTTCGCCATCACCCTGTTCGGGCTGGCGGTCGGCACCGCCGAATCCCACGCCACCCGCCGCCGGGGCCTCGCCGCACAGGTCGCCGCCGGCGTGCCGTACGAGGTGCTGGGGCGCGCCCTGCTGCTGGAGACGGCGCTTCCGCTGGCACCGTCGGTGCTGGTCGCCGGTCTCGGCGGCACCGCGATCGCCGTCACCTACGCCACGGCCTTCGGCGACACCCTGGTCATCCCCTACGGCGCCCTCCTGGTCCCGCTCGCCGTCTACGGCGCCTGCCTCCTGGCGGCGGCCACGACCCTGCCGCTGCTGCGCCGCACGGTCCGCCCGACGGAACTGCGGTACACGTAGGCCGGAAAGGCCCGGCGGCCCAGGAGACACGGGGGTGCTCCTGGGCAGCCGGAGGCGGCGGGAAGCACAGTGGGGGCGCCCGGATCTCTCCGGGCGCCCCCACTGTCACGCACAAGCCGCCGCGCGCCTCCGCGCTACTTCGGCACGCCCGAGGGCGCGATCGGCGTAGCGCGTTCCGACTGGGGCGAGGCCGTGTTGGCGTAGACGGACGGGGCCGACACACCGGCCGCCGGGTCGGCGTCCGGGTTGTCGGCCGCGAGAGCCGGGACGCCGCCGACGATGCGGATGTCGGCGGCGTCGAAGGCCTTCTTGATGCGCCAGCGCAGCTCGCGCTCGACGGTGAGGGCCTTGCCGGGCATGGTCTTGGCGGAGACGCGGACGACCATCGAGTCCAGGAGGACGTCGTCGAGGCCGAGGACCTCGATGGGGCCCCAGAGCAGTTCGTTCCAGGGGTCCTCCTTGCTCATCGCCTCGCCGACCTCCAGGAGGGTGCGGCGGACCTTGTCGAGGTCCTCGTCGTGACGGACGGTGACGTCGACGCCGGCCGTGGCCCAGCCCTGGGAGAGGTTGCCGATGCGCTTGACCTCGCCGTTGCGGACGTACCAGATCTCGCCGTTGTCGCCGCGCAGCTTGGTGACGCGCAGGCCGACCTCGATGACCTCGCCGGAGGCGACGCCCGCGTCGACGGTGTCGCCGACGCCGTACTGGTCCTCCAGGATCATGAAGACGCCGGAGAGGAAGTCCGTGACCAGGTTCCGCGCGCCGAAACCGATGGCGACGCCCGCGACACCGGCGGAGGCCAGCAGCGGGGCGAGGTTGATCTCGAAGGTGGCGAGGACCATCAGGGCGGCGGTGCCCAGGATGAGGAAGGACGCCACCGAGCGCAGCACCGAGCCGATCGCCTGGGAGCGCTGGCGGCGGCGCTCGACGTTGACCAGCAGACCACCCAGGGTGCCGCCCTCGACGCCGGGCACGGACCGGTTCATCCGGTCTATGAGCTTGGTGATCGCCCGCCGGACCACGACTCTCAGCACCGCCGCTATCACCACGATCAGCAGGACGCGGAGACCGATGGCCAGCCAGGTGGACCAGTTCTCCTCCACCCAGCTGGCGGCGTTGGTCGCGCTCTCCTGTGCGTCCTCCAGCGACGGCACGGCGGGCGTCGTCGACGTCTCGGAGGGAGACGGCGACGGCGTGGCGGCGGCCAGGAGGAGGGACAGGGAAGAAACGGACGACACGGCGGGTACCTCCAGGTGCGTTATCTGCCCTCCGGTACGACGGTCAAGATCCATCGGGTCACGGAAAGGTCACCGGACGGGCAGGCCCACCACACTAACGGGGCATTGTGTGGAGGTGGTCGCCATGTTCGAGGGAGACAGGGCGCTCACCAGGGAGTGAAGGGCGCACACGGCGGGGGATGAATCAAGGTGTGGTCGAAAACACTCCCGGCCCGTTACCGGGACATGGTGGCGCTTCCACCAGGCATGAGGGGAGACTGACTACGGATCGTCCACGGCGCGAGCCACGCGCCGCCGGCGTACAAGGAGGCATCCGTGCCGCACGTCCTGGTCCTCAACGCGTCGTACGAGCCGCTCGGTGTCGTACCGCTCCGCCGCGCGCTCGTCCTCGTCCTGGAGAACAAGGCGGTCTCCCTGGAAGAATCCGGCGCCTATCTGCACAGCGCGACCGTCACAGTCCCCGCACCCAGCGTGGTCCGGCTCAAGCGATTCGTCCGGGTTCCCTATCGGGGGCCCGTTCCTCTGACCCGTCGGGCGCTGTTCGCCCGTGACGGGGGCCGGTGCATGTACTGCGGTGGCGTCGCAACCAGCGTCGACCACGTCATCCCGCGCAGCCGCGGGGGCAAGCACGTCTGGGACAACGTCGTCGCGTCGTGCCGCCGTTGCAACCATGTCAAGGCCGACCGCCATCTCGTCGAGATCGGCTGGCGGCTCCGCCACAAACCCGCTCCGCCCACCGGGCTGGCCTGGCGCATCATCGGCACGGGCCATAGGGACCCGCGCTGGCTGCCCTACCTGCAGCCGTTCGGCGCGGACGACGCGTTGGCCCGGATCGACGGCATCTCCGCCTGACGGTCCGGGTTTTTGCATGGCCGGGTGCCTCTCGAAGGGGCACCCGGAACATCCACATCCGGTTGACCTGCGCATTCGTTACCGTCTTCACAGGCACCCCGCGTTCCCCTCGCACATGTGATCGCTTAGTGTCACCCCAACAGCGGGCCCTTGTTCTGGAGCGCAACGCCCAGGGGCCCGCTTCGAATGTGGGGACTCATGCGCAAGCTCGCCATAGGCGCCGCCGTGTCCGGCGCCCTGGCTCTCACCGGCCTGGCCGCGCCCGCCGCGCTGGCCGACTCGCCGGACCTGACCTTCGGCGCCGTCACGGTCAACAACGGCAAGCCGATCGTGGTCGGCACCAAGGCCGCCGTGACCGTGCCGGTCACGTACAGCGTCACGCGGCCGTCGGATCTCGTCATCGACTACAAGAACAACTTCCTGGGCATCGCGCTCTACCGGGGCAGGCTCGCCGAGCCCGACAACGCCATCGAAGGCGCCCCCAAGAAGTCCACCTGCACGACGACGGCGACGACCGACACCACGGTGACCGAGTCCTGCGCGACGACGCTGTCCATCGCTCCCCGGGAGTACCTCTTCGAGGGCGCGGACGCCACCACCTGGAAGGCGGCCGCGGTCTACACCGACGTGGCGGTCGACGAGGACGACTCCGACGACCACATCGGCTTCCACATGGGGACCGACGTCTGGGGCAACCTCGGCACCGCCAAGCTCCAGCGGCTCGCCAAGGCCACCGTCAACGCCACCCCCGAGCCGGCCGTCAAGGGCAGGACCCTGACCGTCAAGGGCACGCTGACCCGCGCGGACTGGAACACCGGCAAGTACGCGGGCTACAAGGGCCAGAAGGCGACCCTCCAGTTCAAGGCCAAGGGTGTCACCGCCTACACGGACGTGAAGACGGTGACCTCGGGCACGGCCGGCGCCCTGTCCACCACCGTGAAGGCGTCGAAGGACGGCTCGTACCGCTACAAGTTCGCGGGCACGTCCACCACCGCGGCCGTGACGTCCGCGGCGGACTACGTCGACGTGAAGTAGCCCCCGGCCTTCGTGGCCGACACCGCCCCCGGGTAACGACTCCGTTGCCCGGGGGCTTTTTTGGTGGCCGGATATTGACGCTCACCTGGTCTAGTCCTATCGTCCTGGCATCCGACAGGAAACTTTCCTAACAGTTGGGCAGGTGGCGGACCATGGCAGGAACCCCCCGCGTACTGCGCGCCATGAACGACCGCGCCGCGCTCGACCTGCTGCTGGAGCACGGGCCGCTCTCCCGGACCCGGCTCGGCAAGCTGACGGGGCTGTCCAAGCCGACCGCCTCCCAGCTCCTGGCCCGCCTCGAAGCCGCCGGACTCGTCATCGCCACGGGCACCGGCACGGACGGCGCCGGCACCGGCACCCCGGGCGCGGGCCGACCCGGCCCCAACGCCCAGCTCTACGCGGTCGACCCGACCGCCGCGTACGCCGCCGGCCTCGACGTCACCCCCGAACGCGTACTGGCCGCCGTCGCCGACATCACCGGCCGCACGGTCGGCGAGCACGCCGTCCCCACCCCCGGACGACGCCCCGCCGAACCCGTCGTACGCCAGGTCACCACCGCCCTCGACGGGGCCGTCAAGGCCGCCGGGCTCGTCCGGTCCGACGTACGCCGGCTGGTGATCGGCACACCCGGCGCCTTCGACCCCAACACCGGACGGCTGCGGTACGCCTCGCATCTGCCCGGCTGGCACTCCCCCGCCCTCCTCGGCGAACTCGCCGCCGCGCTGCCCATGCCGGTGGAGTACGAGAACGACGTGAACCTCGCCGCGCTGGCCGAACAACGGCTGGGCGCGGCCCGGGGCCACGAGGACTTCGTCCTGCTGTGGAACGAGGGCGGTCTCGGCGCGGCCGTGGTCCTGGGCGGCCGGCTGCACCGGGGGTTCACCGGCGGCGCGGGCGAGGTCGGCTTCCTGCCGGTGCCCGGTGTGCCGCTGGTCCGCCAGGTCACCAAGGCGAACAGCGGGGGCTATCAGGAGCTCGCCGGTTCGCAGATCATCCCCCGGCTCGCCCGTGAGCTGGGGATCTCCCCGATCCCGGAGGGGCCCTACGCCGAGGTCGCGGCGGAGCTGGTGGCCCGTGCCGCCGCCGACCCCGACTCCGGGTCCCACCGTCACCTTCTGGCCACGTACGCCACGGGGCTCGCGACCGGTATCGCGTCACTCGTGGCCGTACTCGATCCCGAACTCGTCGTCCTCAGCGGTACGGCGCTGACCGCCGGCGGTGAGCCGCTGCGGGCGCTCGTCGAGGCCGAGCTGGCGGAACTCGCGGCTTCCCGGCCGCGGCTCGTGCTCGGTGACGTACGTGCACACCCTGTGCTGCGGGGCGCGTTGGAGAGTGCGCTCGCGGCGACGCGGGACGAAGTCTTCAACACGTTGACGCTCCGCTGAGTTCGGCCGCGTATCAGGTCGTTCGAAAACTGCCGGCCCGTCGTGGCTGGTCGCGCAGTTCCCCGCGCCCCTGAGGTTTCCCGGGCGCGCCCCCTTCCTCGCAGATCACCCCATACCTCCCTCAGGAGACTCCGCCATGTCCGGAATATCCAAGAAAGCGGCTGTCGCTCTCGCCGCCACCGCCTCGCTGTCCCTGCTCGCCACCGCGTGTACCGGTCAGGCCGACAGCGGTGCCTCCGACGACCCGAACGCGAAGACGACGATCACCTTCTGGCACGGGTGGAGCGCGCCCGGTGAGGTGAAGGCGATCCAGGCGAACGTGGACCGGTTCGAGAAGGAGCACCCGAACATCACGGTGAAGGTCGTCGGGAACATCAACGACGACAAGCTCAACCAGGCGCTGCGGGCGGGCGGTTCGAGCGGGCCCGATGTCGTGTCGTCCTTCACCACCTCCAACATCGGCAAGTTCTGCTCGTCCGGGGCGTTCCTCGACCTGAAGCCGTTCATCGAGAAGTCCGAGCTGGACCTCGACAAGATCATCCCGAAGCCGATGCTGGACTACACCCAGTTCGAGGGCACCCGGTGCGCGCTGCCGCTGCTGGGGGACGCGTACGGGCTGTACTACAACAAGGACGCGTTCGAGAAGGCGGGCGTCAAGGCGCCGCCGAAGACGTGGTCGGAGTTCGCGAAGGTCGCCAAGAAGCTGACCAAGACCAAGGGCGACAGCTACGAGCAGCTGGGGTTCATGCCGAACTACCACGGCTACGAGACGGTCGTGGACCACTACATGTCGCAGTGGGACCACGCCTACTTCAACTCCGAGGGCAAGTCGAACATCTCCGAGGACCCGGCGTTCGCCGAGATGTTCACGTACCAGAAGAACCTGGTGAACTCGCTCGGCGGCTTCACGAAGCTGGAGAAGTACCGGAACACCTTCGGTGACGAGTGGGGCGCCAAGCACCCGTTCCAGACCGGCCAGGTGGCCATGCAGCTGGACGGCGAGTGGCGGCTCGGGATGGCCAAGGAGGCCGGGACCGACTTCGAGATCGGCACCGCGCCAATGCCCGTGGCCGACGACGAGGTGGACGAGTACGGCAAGGGCTTCCTCTCCGGCACGATCATCGGCATCGCCCCGCAGAGCAAGAAGCAGAACGCGGCCTGGGAGCTGGTGAAGTACCTGACGACCGACACCGAGGCCGTCGTCTCCTTCGCCAACGCCATCCACAACGTGCCGTCCACGTTCGCGGCCCTGAAGTCGCCCGACCTGAAGGTGGACGAGGGCTTCCAGACCTTCCTGGACATCGCCCAGAACACGCACTCGAACACCCCGCCGGCCTCCATCAACGGCTCGACGTACCAGACGACGCTGCAGGACTTCGGCTACCAGTACGAGTCCGGGAAGGTGACGGATCTGCAGAAGGGGCTGGAGAAGACCGCCGCGCAGATCGACACCGACATCGCCCAGGCGAAGTAGCGGTACCGGACGATGTCCTCGCACACCCTGCGCGTGTCCAGTGGCACGCTCCGCGCGAAGCGCCGCAGGTCGGCGCTTCGGACGGTGGCCTTCCTGTCACCCTGGCTCATCGGGTTCGCCGTCTTCTTCGCCTACCCGCTGATCTCCACCGTGTACTTCTCCTTCATGAAGTACGACGGCTTCGGTACCCCGGTCTTCCGCGGCCTGGGCAACTGGTCCTACGTCTTCGCCGACTACCCGATGTTCTGGCCGGCCCTGCGCAACACCCTCTGGCTGGTGCTGGTGATGGTGACCTGCCGGGTGGTGTTCGGGCTCGGCGTCGGCCTGCTGATCACCAAGATCAAGACGGGTACGGGTGTCTTCCGCACCCTCTTCTACCTGCCCTACCTGGCCCCGCCGGTCGCCGCGACCCTCGCCTTCGTCTTCCTCCTCAACCCCGGCACCGGACCGGTCAACGCGATCCTGGGCGACCTGGGTCTGCCGACGCCCGGCTGGTTCACCGACCCCACCTGGTCCAAGCCGGCGCTCACCGCGCTCGCGCTGTGGGGCGTGGGCGATCTGATGGTCATCTTCATGGCCGCGCTGCTCGACGTGCCCAAGGAGCAGTACGAGGCAGCCGAGCTGGACGGGGCCTCGGCCTGGCAGCGGTTCCGGTTCGTGACGCTGCCGACGATCTCGCCGATCGTGATGTTCGCCGTGGTCACGGGCGTGATCCAGACCATGCAGTACTACACGCAGCCCCTGGTGGCCGGGAAGGTCGCCTCCGGCATCATCGGCGGCTCCGGCCAGCAGTTCGAGCCCGGCTACCCGGACAAGTCGACGCTGACCCTTCCGCAGCTCGTCTACAACCTCGGCTTCCAGCGCTTCGACTACGGCTCCGCCTGTGTGGTCGCCCTCGTGCTGTTCGCCCTGTCGATGGTGTTCACCGCGCTGCTGATGCGGCGCAAGGGCGGACTGATCGGAGCGGGTGACTGATGACCCACGTACTCGACGCCCCCGACAGGACCGGGACCGTGGCACCGCCCACCGCTCCGGCGAGCGAGCGCACCGCCCGCCGCCGGGCCCTGCTGGAGTGGATCGCCGTCCACTCGCTCGGCGTCGCCGCCGCGCTCTTCTTCACCCTGCCGTTCGTCTTCGTCGTCCTGACCTCGCTGATGAGCGACCAGCAGGCGCTCACCCGCGACCTCGTCCCGGACACCTGGGAGTGGAGCAACTACCGGCAGGTGCTGGACACCCCCGGCTTCCTGACCTGGTGGAAGAACACCCTGATCTACGCGGGCCTGGGCACGGTCCTCACCGTCGTCTCGTCCGTCCCCGTGGCGTACGCGCTCGCCAAGTTCCGCTTCCGCGGCCGTAATCTGGCGCTGATGCTGGTCATCTCGATGATGATGCTGCCGCCGCAGGTCGTCGTGATCCCGATGTACCTGTTCTGGGCCAAGCAGATGGACCTGTCCGGCTCGCTGTGGCCGCTGATCATCCCGATGGCGTTCGGGGACGCGTTCTCCATCTTCCTGCTGCGGCAGTTCCTGACGACCATCCCGAACGAGTACCTGGACGCGGCCCGGGTCGACGGCTGCGGCGAACTGCGCACCCTGCTGCGGGTCGTCCTGCCGATGGCCAAGCCGGGCATCGCGGCCGTCGCCCTGTTCCAGTTCTTCTACGCCTGGAACGACTACTTCGGCCCGCAGATCTACGCCTCCGAGAACCCGGCCGCCTGGACGCTCAGTTACGGCCTGGAGTCCTTCAAGGGCGCGCACCACACCGACTGGAATCTGACCATGGCCGCGACCGTGCTGGTCATGGCCCCCGTGATCCTCGTGTTCTTCTTCGCCCAGAAGGCGTTCGTCGAAGGCGTCACCCTGACCGGAGTAAAGGGTTGATACAGCTATGAAGCTCACCGTGGTCGGCGGAGGCTCGACCTACACACCCGAACTCGTGGACGGGTTCGCCCGGCTCAGGGACACGCTGCCGATCGAGGAGCTGGTGCTCGTCGACCCGGCCGCCGACCGGCTGGAGCTGGTCGGCGGCCTGGCCCGCCGCATCTTCGCCCGTCAGGGGCACCCCGGCCGGATCGTCACCACCGGTGACCTGGACGCGGGCGTCGAGGGCGCCGACGCGGTCCTCCTCCAGCTCCGTATCGGCGGCCAGGCCGCCCGGCAGCAGGACGAGACCTGGCCGCTGGAGTGCGGCTGCGTCGGGCAGGAGACCACCGGCGCGGGCGGCCTGGCGAAGGCGCTGCGCACGGTCCCGGTCGTCCTGGACATCGCCGAACGGGTCCGCCGCACCAACCCGGACGCCTGGATCATCGACTTCACCAACCCGGTGGGGATCGTCACCCGGGCCCTGCTCCGGGCCGGCCACAAGGCGGTCGGCCTGTGCAACGTGGCGATCGGTCTGCAGCGGAAGTTCGCCGCGCACCTGGGCGTGACCCCGGCCGAGGTCCACCTGGACCACGTCGGCCTCAACCACCTCACCTGGGAGACCGGGGTCCGGCTCGGCGGCCCCTCCGGCGCGGACGTCCTGCCGAAGCTGC
The DNA here is from genome assembly GCF_055657445.1 of Streptomyces sp. NPDC107538. Taxonomy (NCBI): domain Bacteria; kingdom Bacillati; phylum Actinomycetota; class Actinomycetes; order Kitasatosporales; family Streptomycetaceae; genus Streptomyces; species Streptomyces sp. NPDC107538. The sequence continues at coordinate 649,673 of NZ_JBVKAY010000004.1, forward strand.
TGGCCGACCACGGCGACACCATCGCCGCCGACCTGCGACTGCCCCGCCCGGTCCTGGACCGCCTCGGCGTGGTGCCGTCCTACTACCTGCGCTACTACTACGCCCACGACGAGGTCGTACGGGAACTGGGCACCAAGCCGTCCCGGGCCGCCGAAGTGGCCGCGATGGAGCGGCAGTTGCTGGAGATGTACGCCGACCCGGCGCTCGACGAGAAGCCGGCGCTGCTCGCGAAGCGCGGCGGGGCGTTCTACTCGGAGGCGGCCGTCGACCTGGCCGCGTCGCTGCTGGGCGACGGGGGCAGCCCGCACCAGGTGGTCAACACCCTCAACGGCGGCACGCTCCCCTTCCTCCCCGACGACGCGGTGATCGAGGTTCAGGCCGCCGTCGGCCGGCAGGGCGCGGTGCCGCTGCCGGTGGAGGCCGTGGACCCGCTGTACGCGGGCCTGATGGCGAACGTGACCGCGTACGAGGACCTGGCCCTGGACGCGGCCCTGCGCGGCGGCCGGGACCGGGTGTTCCGGGCCCTGCTCTCCCACCCCCTGATCGGCCAGTACGCGTACGCCGAGGCCCTCACCGACCGCCTGCTCGCACACAACCGGGAGCACCTCGCGTGGGCGTGAGCGACGGCGTACGCGGTGGTTTGGCCACAGGGGCTCGCGCCGGTTCGGACGCGGGCGTACGCGGGCGTGACGGCGGGCGCGGGCGTGACGGCGGGCGTGGGAGCGTGCTCGCCGTCGACGCCGGCAACAGCAAGACGGATGTGGCCGTGATCGCGCCGGACGGGGAGGTGCTGGGCGCGGCGCGCGGTGGCGGGTTCCAGCCGCCGACGGTCGGGGTGACCACGGCCGTCGACGGCCTCGCGGAGATCGTGGGGCGGGCCCTCGCCGAGGCCGGGGTCGGCTCCGTCGACCATGTCTCGGCGTGTCTGGCCAACGCCGACTTCCCCGTGGAGGAGGAGCGGCTCGCGGCGGCACTGCGCACGCGCGCGTGGGGCGCGACCGTCGAGGTCCGCAACGACACCTTCGCCATCCTGCGGGCCGGCGTGGCCGAACCCCGGGGCGTGGCGGTGGTGTGCGGGGCCGGCGTGAACTGCGTCGGCATGCGCCCCGACGGCCGCACCGCCCGCTTCCCGGCGCTCGGCCGTATCTCCGGGGACTGGGGCGGCGGTTGGGGCCTCGCCGAGGAGGCGATGTGGCACGCGTCCCGCGCCGAGGACGGCCGGGGCGGGCCCACGGCCCTCGCCGACACGCTGCCCGCCCACTTCGGCCTGGACTCCGTGTACGCCCTGGTCGAGGCCCTGCACCTGGAGCGGATCCCGGCGCTCCGCCGCCATGAACTCACCCCGGTCCTGTTCGCCACGGCGAGCGCCGGCGACCCGGTGGCCCGCGCGCTGGTGGACCGGATGGCCGAGGAGGTGGTGACCATGGCGACGGTGGCCCTGACCCGCCTGGACCTCCTCGGCGAGGAGACCCCCGTCCTCCTCGGCGGCGGTGTCCTCGCCGCCCGTCACCCCCTCCTCGACGCCCGCGTCCGCGAGGCGCTGGCCGCCGCCGCGCCCAAGGCCGTCCCCCGGGTGGTCACGGCCGCCCCGGTGCTGGGCGCGGCGCTGCTCGGCCTCGACCGGGTGAGCGCGCCGCGAGCCGTGCACGCCCGCGTGCGGGCGCACTACGAAGGAGGCTGACCCGGCGCCCGCGCCACCCCTCACCCCTCCCCCTCGAACGCGTTCGAACCCGCAGGGAACCGAACCCGACCGAACCGCGTATTCATGGGCGGGGGGTGGTGCGGGAAGCCTTGTGCTGCGCCGGTACACGACGGGCACGGCACGTACGGACACGATCGGGGAACAAGATCGAGTCAGGGTCTGTGCGTTGTCAGTCCCGGCGGCGATACTTGCGGCCGTGCACCTCTGTCCGTGCGTGCGGGCGGACGTGCCGGACGGATGACCAGGGGGAGGTCAGGTGACATTCACGCCGGAGGGCAGCAAGGCACCGACGGCACCACCCGCGGGCCCGGGCCCCGCCGTGCCGCCACAGGCCGCGCCCGCGTCCAGGCCGCCCCTGCCGCCCCCGGCCCCGGACGGCGGCCCGCCCCGCCGGACGGCGTTCGCGGAGGGCGTCGACCAGCTGCGCGCCGCCGCCACCACCGAGCCGGGCCGGCTGCGCATCATCGGGGCCGTTCTCGCCCTCCTGGTCGTGGCGTTCGGCTCGGTCACCGCCTGGCAGATGAACGACCGCGCGTCCGCCGCCGACGACGTGCTGCACGGCAGCCAGCCCCTCAGCTCCGCCGCGGCCGACATCTACAGTTCCCTCGCCGACGCCAACACCGCGGCCTCCAGCGGCTTCCTCGCGGGCGGGCAGGAGACCGCGGAGTCCCGCGACAAGTACGAGGAGGAGATCAAGGAGGCCGCCGACAACCTGGCGACCGCCGCCTCCGCCTCGGAACCCGGCTCGGAGTCGGAGAAGCTCGTCTCCGAACTGAACGCCCTGCTGCCCGAGTACAAGGGCCTCGTCGAACGCGCCCGCGCCAACAACCGCCTGGGCTACCCGCTGGGCGGCGCCTATCTGCGCTACGCGAACGACAAGATGCAGAACGTCATGCTGCTGAAGGCCAAGAAGGTCTACGACAACGAGAACGCGCGGCTCCGTGACGACTACGCGGACGCCACCTCGTACCCGTGGGCCGCGATCGGTCTCGGCGTCGTCGCCATCGGTGGCCTGGTCTGGGCCCAGCGGCGCAACTACCGGCGCACCAACCGGGTGTTGAACCACGGCCTGGTCGCGGCGACGGCCGCCTCCACGGTCGTCCTGCTGTGGCTGACCGCCGGCCACACCCTGGCCCGCTCGGGGCTGAACGACTCCTACGACAACGGCGTGCGCTCCCTGACCGTGCTGAACGACGCGCGGATCGCCTCCCTCACCGCCCGGGGCAACGAGAACCTGACGTTGATCAGCCGGGGCGCGGAGACCGAGAAGAACGCGAAGGGCGACGTCGTGGACAAGTTCGACCTTCAGTTCGACGCCAATATGGCAGCGCTCAAAAGCCAGTTGGCCGACGCCGAGAACCTCGCCGACGACGTCGGTGGCGAGAAGCCCCTGAAGGCCGCGGGGGCCGGTATGGAGGAGTGGCTCGACCGGCACGGCAACGCCCGCGCCGCCGACGACCAGGGCGACTACCAGTGCGCCCTCGACCAGGTGATCGGCGGCGAGTCCACCCCCGATTGCCGCAATGGTGACAAGCCGACCGGCGAGTGCTTCGAAGAGGTCGACACGAACCTCAAGATCGCGAGCGAGTACGAGAAGAACGAGTTCAGACTGGCGGCACAGGATGGCCGCGACGCGATGCTCGGCCTCCCCGTGGGCGCCGCGGTCCTGGCCGTGCTGGGCGCCGCGGGCGCGGTGCTCGGCATCGGACGCAGGCTCTCGGAGTACCGGTGACGACGGCGGGAGGAGACTCGGTGCAAGGAGGAGCGATGCATGCGGTACGACGTCTGCGGGCCGGTCTCCGGGGCTGGGGCGGCGTGGGCGCGATGGCGGTCCTCTGCGCCCTGACCGTGGTCTTCGCCCTGGTGCTGCCGGTCAAGGGCACCCGCGGCGACGGCACGACGGCCACCGGCGGCCAGGGGGTGGCCCGGGGCACCCAGGCCCGGGCGGACGAGTGCGACACCATGAAGGACCCGGAGAACCAGAGCCTGAGGCCCTCCTCCGACGCGTCCGCCAAGGCGATCGAGCACATCGAGAAGAACGACTACATCACGGTCGGCGTCGACCAGAACAGCTTCCGCTGGGGCTACCGCGATCCGAACAGCACGACCGCGGGTGCCGAGTTGGAGGGCTTCGACATCGACCTGGCGCACCGCATCGCCGAGGAGATTCTCGGCGACCCGAGCAAGGTGCGGTTCAAGGCGATTCCCACCAGCCGGCGCATCCCCGCACTCCAGGAGGGGGAGGTCGACATGGTGGTCCGCACCATGACGATCAGCTGTGACCGTATGAAGGAAGTCGCCTTCTCCCAGCCGTACTTCAAGACCGGCCAGCAGGTCCTCGCCCCCAGGACGTCGACGATCAAGGGCTATGACAAGACCCTGGCGGACAAGAAGATCTGCTCGGCCAGCGGCTCCACCGCCCTGGACACACTGAGCGCCGACCAGGATTCGGGCAAGCTGCCCGCCTCCGCGGACATCAAGTCCGTCAACCCGCCCAATCAACTCGACTGCCTGGTAAGGCTCCAGCTCGGCGAGGTCGACGCCGTGGTCACCGACGGCGCGCTCGCCGCGAGCCAGGCGGCGCAGGATCCGACGGTGAAGCTGACGGGCGAGCCGTTCACCACCGAGTACTACGGCGTGGCGATGAACAAGGACGCGACGGATCTGGTACGCCGGGTCAACCAGGTACTGGTGGACTACCTCAAGGACGGCTGGCAGGACTCGTACGACACCTGGCTGTCCGGGACGCTCGGCGACAACTCGGCGAACTCCCGGCCGCCTTCCCCCCAGCAGTACAGCGACTGACGTACCGGACTGACGTACCGGACTGACGTAGAAGGACCGCTTTCCACTGACGGACACCGACAGCAGCGAGAGGTGATCGATGGGCGTCGCGGGATCCACGGGGCCGGTGATGGACCGGGACGATGTGGACCGTGCGCTCGCGCGGCTCGGCGCGGAGCACGAGGCCATCGAGACCTCGCTGCTCGCCCTGCAGGACCACGCGGGCCGCAGGCTGCTGGAAGGCGCCGAGCTGACCGGCGTCACCAAGGAGCGCTGGACGTCCGCGGACGCGTCGATCACGCTGCTGTGGGCGTACTTCGACGCGTACTCGGACGCGTTGCGCTCCGCCCGGGAGATCCGTTCGCGGCGCCGCTGGTCCAGCCGTGAGGACCTGGTGGAGCTGACGGAGCTGCTGCGCGGCGAGGCCGTCACGGTCGCCGGCTCCGCGACGGCGATGGCGAACGCGCCGACACTGCAGGGCACCAGCCGCCTCAGCGAGCAGTTCTCGCTGGTCACCCTCGTGGACCGGATGAACGACCTGTACGCGTCCTCGCTGGACATGGTCGTGGCCGCCGACGCGGTGTGGTCCGCGCTGCCCGCCCGGATCGATTTACTGGCCGCCGAGCTCCAGCGCACCCGCCAGCTCGCGCACTCCGTGGGCGTACGCCCCGGCGAGCACCCGTCCGGCGACGATCTGGAACGGATCACCCGCACCCTGACCCGGCTGCGTGAGCAGGTCGTCTCCGACCCGCTGGCCTTCTGGGTGCCCGCGCCGGGCAGTTCGGCCCCCGGCGGCGGCCGCCCGGACACCACGACGTACGACCGCGAGGCGCGCGCCCTGGAGGACGTACGGCGGGAGATCGACGCCGTGCTGACGGTCCGCCAGGACGCCGAGTCGCGGCTGGTGAAGCTGCGGGACGTGCTCAGCCGCGCGGACCGTACGCTCGCCGAGGCGCGCAGCGCGCGCGGTGAGGTGCTGGCGAAGATCGCCGCGACCGAGGTGCCCGTGGTGAGCGGCCCGCCGACCGTGCTCCAGGAGCAGTTGGCGCTGGCGGCCGAGTACCGCAGACACGCGCAGTGGCACCGGCTGTCCCCGCTCCTGGAGTCCCTGGAGCAGAAGGCGGACGACGAACTGCTGCGCGCCCGCGAGTCGTTGACGGCGGTCACCGCGCCGCTGGCGGTGCGCGCGGAGCTGCGCGGCCGGCTCGACGCGTACAAGGCGAAGGTCGCCCGGCACGGCTTCGCGGAGGACTCGCTGCTGGTCGAGCGGTACGACGCGGCCCGCCGCATGCTGTGGAGCGCCCCCTGCGACCTGCGCGTCGCCGAGATGGCGGTGCTGCGCTACCAGCAGGCGGTCGCCGAGCTGCTGGGCCAGTCGGTACCCGTGCGGCGGGCACCCCAGGACCGCAGGGAGGAGCAGTCGTGAGCCAGACGGAGGAGAGCCCGGCGGGCGAGGGCCTGACGGGCGAGGGCCTGACGGGCGGAGGGCCCGCAGCAGCGGGCCCCGCAGGAGAAGGCCCCGCGGGCGAGGGCGGGCCCGGCGCGGAGGCGTCGCGGCAGTCGTGTCAGCGGCCCGGCTGCTCGGGCGCTTACGAGGACATGGGCGGCGGCGAGCTGTACTGCGACGAGTGCGGTCTGGCGCCGGTCGTCTCGGCGAGCGGCATGGTCGTCTCCCCGCCCACCGGCATCACCGGGGGCGGCAGGGGCTCGCGCGGCTCCGGTTCCAGCAGTTCACGCTCCTCGCGCACCTCCGGGCGCTCCTCGCAGTCCCGGCGCTCGGTCTCGGGCCGGCTCTCGCGCGCCCTGTCGGGCAGCTCGACGGGCCGCTCGGTGTCGGTACGCAGCTCCGGCAAGACCGCCGGTTCCTCGGGGCGGGCCCGGCTCGGCGTCGGTCTCGTCCAGGTCCCGGACGTACCGCGCCCGGACCCGCGTTCGATGGTGCTGGATACCGCCGAGGTGCCCGAGCGGAAGCGGTTCTGCTCGCGCTCCGACTGCGGGGCGCCGGTCGGACGGGCGCGCGGGGAGCGGCCGGGGCGCACGGAGGGCTTCTGCACCAAGTGCGGCCACCCGTACTCGTTCGTGCCGAAGCTGCACGCGGGCGACATCGTGCGCGGCCAGTACGAGGTGGTGGGCTGTCTCGCGCACGGCGGTCTGGGCTGGATCTATCTGGCCATCGACCGGGCGGTCTCGGACCGCTGGGTGGTCCTGAAGGGCCTGCTGGACACCGGCGACCAGGACGCGATGGCCGCCGCGATCTCCGAGCGGCGCTTCCTCGCCGAGATCGAGCACTCCAACATCGTCCGCATCTACAACTTCGTCGAGCACCTCGACCAGCGCACCGGCTCGCTGGACGGGTACATCGTCATGGAGTACGTCGGCGGCAAGTCGCTGAAGGAGATCGCCAACGGCCGCCGTACGACGGACGGCCGCCGCGATCCGCTCCCGGTCGAGCAGGCGTGCGCGTACGGCATCGAGGCGCTGGAGGCGCTCGGGCATCTGCACAGCCGCAACCTGCTGTACTGCGACTTCAAGGTCGACAACGCGATCCAGACCGAGGACCAGCTCAAGCTGATCGACATGGGCGCGGTGCGCAGGATGGACGACGACGAGTCGGCCATCTACGGCACGGTCGGCTACCAGGCGCCCGAAGTCGCCGACGTGGGGCCCTCGGTGGCCTCCGACCTGTACACGGTCGCCCGGACGCTCGCGGTCCTCACCTTCGACTTCCAGGGCTACACGAACGTCTTCGTGGACTCCCTGCCCGACCCCGACAACATCGAGGTCTTCCGCCAGTACGAGTCCTTCTACCGGCTGCTGGTACGGGCCACCGACCCCGACCCGGCCCGCCGGTTCGCCTCCGCGCAGGAGATGTCGGAGCAGCTGACGGGTGTGCTGCGGGAGGTCGTCTCCCTGCAGACGGGCCGGGCCCGGCCCGCCCTGTCGACGATATTCGGCCCCGAGGTGCGGGTCACCGACACGGAGCTGTTCGCGAAGCTGGACGGGGATGTGTCCCGGCTGGGGGTGCGGCGCGACAAGGTCGGCGGAAAGAACGGTGGTTCGACTTCCGGTTCGCTTTTCGGTTCCCTTGCCGGGAACGGCGGTTCGCCTTCCGGTACGTCTCCGCTGCTGAGCGGTGGCGTGGCCGTCCCCGCGCGGCTCACCCGGGAGCTGGACACCGCCGCCGCGGCCCTCGCACTGCCCGTCCCGCGCGTGGACCCGGGGGACCCGAACGCCGGGTTCCTGGCGGGGCTGATGACCTCCGCGCCGACCGAGCTGATCACGGCGCTGCACGCGGCGCCCAGCGGCTCCCTGGAGCTGCGGCTGCGGGAGCTGCGGGCCCGGCTGGAGATGGCCGAGTTCACCATCGCGCTCGCCACCCTGGACGCCCTGGAGCGGGACCACCCCGACGACTGGCGCGTGGTCTGGTACCGGGGCGTGGCCGCGCTCGCCACCGGCGACCACGAGAACGCCGCGCTGTCCTTCGACGCGATCTACGACGCCTTCCCGGGCGAGCCGGCCCCCAAGCTGGCCCTCGGCCTGTGCGCCGAGGTGCTCGGACAGCTGGACAACGCCGCCGAGTACTACCGCCTGGTGTGGACGACCGACCCCAGCTTCGTCAGCGCCGCGTTCGGGCTCGCCCGGGTCCGCCTGACCGCCGGGGACCGCCACAACGCCGTGCACACCCTGGAGTCCGTACCGGAGGCGTCCATCCACTACACGGCCGCCCGGGTCGCCGCCGTACGGGCCCGGCTCAGACACCGCACGGAGGCGACACCGGGGGCGCCCGCCGTGGGGGCCGGAGCCGGAACCGTGACGTCCGCAACCGTGCCGTCCGGAGCCTCGCCGGACGTGGCGTCCGGAGCCGCGCCGGACGCGCCGTTCCTGGACGATCTGACGGCGGCCGCCGGGCAGGTGGAGGCGCTGGGCGGGTACGGTCTGGACGCGGTGCGCCGTGAGCAGTTGTCCACAGAGGTCCTTGGCTGCGCCCTGGACTGGGTACTCTCCGGTGGCCGGGGTGCCGCACCCTCGGCCGGTGAGCGGATGCTGCTCGGCAGCGCGCTGGACGAGCGCGGCCTCCGCTTCGGACTGGAGCGGTCGTACCGCACACTGGCCCGGCTCGCCCAAGGCGGCGAGGAGAGGATCGACCTGGTGGAACGTGCCAACCGTTACCGCCCCCGGACGTGGGTGTAGTTGATGTCGCAGATGCCCCAGCCGACCGCGCTGACGAAGTGCCCGATCTGCGAGTGGCCCCTCGCTTCGGACGACCGCTTCTGCGGTGCGTGCGGCCATGACCTCTCGGCGGTGCCCGCACCGCCGGAGGACCACCCGACGATCACCATGAACGGCACGGCGGGCGACCCGCCCGACGAGGCCGCGCCCGTGGACTGGCCCGTCGCCTCCGAGCCCAGCACCGACACGCCCCCGCCGGTGGTCCGTCCCACGGACCTCCAGGGCACCGACTCCGGCGGCGGTGAACTGCCCGGTCCGGGGCGGGGCGTACGGTTCGACCGGCCCCGTGAGCCCGACGAGTACCCGCTCGCCGCGCCCCAGCCGCCGGACCCGCGCACCGCCGACCTCGCCACCCCGCCGGCCGGTACGAAGGTGTGCGTGGCCTGCCGCGCGGGCCGGGTCGACCGGGACGGCTACTGCGAGAACTGCGGGCACGCACAGCCCCGCGAACGCGACCACATGGAGCTGGAGTTGGGCGCGGTCGCCGCGGTCAGCGACCGGGGCCTGCGGCACCACCGCAACGAGGACGCGTTCGCGATCTCCTCGACCGCGCTGCCCGACGGCTCCCCCGCCGTCGTCGCGATCGTCTGCGACGGCGTGTCCTCCGCGACCCGCCCCGACGACGCCTCGCTCGCCGCCGCCCGCGCCGCCAACGAGACGGTGCTGGGCGCCCTGCCCCGCGGCACCCACCCCCAACAGGCCATGCACGACGCGATCGTCGCCGCCGCGGGCGCCGTCAACGCCCTGGCGGAGGAGCCGGAGACGGCCCAGGAGCACGCCCCGCACCAGAACGCGCCGGCGTGCACCATCGTCGGCTCGATCGTCACCCCGAGCCTGCTCGTCGTCGGCTGGGTCGGCGACAGCCGCGCCTACTGGGTCCCGGTGGACCGCAGCGCGCCCCCGGCCCGCCTCACCGAGGACGACTCATGGGCGGCACAGATGGTGTCCGCGGGACTGATGAGCGAGGCCGAGGCGTACGCCGACGAGCGCGCCCACGCGATCACCGGCTGGCTCGGCGCGGACGCGTACGAACTGGAGCCGCACACCGCTTCCTTCAAACCGGACCGGCCGGGTGTAGTGGTGGTGTGCACCGACGGACTGTGGAACTACGCGGAGGCCGCCGAGGAGATGGCCGAGGCCGTGCCCCTCGACGCGGCCGGGCGACCGCTGCACTGCGCGCAGGTTCTGGTCGGCCGGGCGCTCGACGGCGGGGGCCACGACAACGTAACAGTGGCGGTCCTGCCGTTCCCGGCCCCTCCTCAGGGGGCAGGATCGGCCTGAGCACCCGGCCCGTGAGGACCGGAGGGGACCGGTCCGGCAGGGGCACGACAGGCATCACCCCACGTGCCGTGGGGCCATCAGTGGGGCTGCTAGGGGGATCTGAGTAGGCATGGCCAATTTCTCGAAGTCGAACGTGCCGCAGTTCTCGGTCGAGGTGTACCAGAACGAGTACCTGCCCGAGGGCGGCCGCGAGGTCAACGCCATCGTGACGGTCAGCGCGACGGGGGGCGGCACCATCGGCAGCGCGGTCGCCGCGCCGCACCTCTACTCGCCCGGCCAGGGCCCGTCCGCCGCCGTGGCGCTCATGGTCGACTGCTCGGGGTCGATGGACTACCCGCCGACCAAGATGCGCAACGCCCGGGACGCCACGGCCGCCGCGATCGACACCCTGCGCGACGGCGTCCACTTCGCGGTGATCGACGGCACCCATGTGGCCCGTGAGGTCTACCCGGGAGGCGGCCGGCTCGCGGTCGCCGACTCCGCCACCCGGGACCAGGCCAAACAGGCGCTGCGCAGACTCAGCGCGGGCGGCGGCACCGCGATCGGCACCTGGCTCAAGCTCGCGGACCGGCTGCTCGCCTCGGCGGACGTCGCCATCCGCCACGGCATCCTGCTCACCGACGGCCGCAACGAGCACGAGTCGCCGGAGGACCTGAAGGCCGCGCTGGACGCCTGTGCCGGACGGTTCACGTGTGACGCGCGTGGAGTGGGCACCGACTGGGAGGTGAAGGAGGTCACGGGGATCGCCTCCGCCCTCCTCGGCACCGCCGACATCGTCGCCGACCCGGCCGCCCTGTCCGCCGACTTCACGCAGATGATGGAGGCGGCCATGGGCAAGGAGGTCGCGGACGTCGCGCTGCGGCTGTGGACCCCGGTCGGCACGCGGATCAAGTTCGTGAAGCAAGTGGCGCCCACGGTCGAGCAGTTGACCGACCGTCGCACGGAGGCCGGGCCCCGCGCGGGCGACTACCCGACCGGCTCGTGGGGCGACGAGTCGCGCGACTACCACGTGTGTGTCGAGGTCCCGGCCGCCGACGTCGGCCAGGAGATGCTGGCCGCCCGCGTCTCCCTCGTCATCCCGCAGCCCGACGGGTCCGTCCAGAACCTCGGCGCCCAGGGTCTGGTGAAGGCGATGTGGACCGACGACATGGTCGCGTCCACGTCGATCAACCCCCAGGTCGCGCACTACACGGGTCAGGCCGAACTGGCACAAGTCATCCAGCAAGGTTTGGATGCCCGTAAATCGGGTGATTTCGACGGAGCAACGGCCAAGCTGGGACGGGCCGTTCAGCTCGCCAGCGCGTCGGGGAACGCGGATACTGCGAAACTGCTTGCGAAGGTGGTGGACGTGGTCGACGCGGCGACAGGTACTGTGCGACTGAAGGCGAAGGTCACGGAGGCCGACGAGATGACTCTCGAAACCCGGTCGACAAAGACTGTTCGTGTAAAGAAGTAGGCAGCCACACCGGCCCGTCGCGGCCACAGGAACCGGCCGCGAGGTCGGAAAGGAGAGGGGGAAGCGCCGACATGCCGACCTGCCCGAACGGACACCAGTCGGGTTCCGACGACTGGTGCGAGGTCTGCGGTCACCGTATGGCCGGTGCCGTGCCCCCGCCGCCACCACCGCCGCCCCCGGGCGCCGGTGCCGTGCCCCCGCCGCCACCACCGCCGCCCCCGGGCGCCGGTTACGGATACCCGCCGCCCGGCTCCCCGCCCCCGCCTCCCGGCCCCGGTGGCCCTGGGGGCCCCGGTGGACGCCCGCACCTCGCCGCCGAGCCGGAGCTCTGCCCGCAGTGCCGCACGCCCCGCGAGGGCGGCGCGCCCTTCTGCGAGGAGTGCCGGTGGAACTTCCTGACCAACACCGCGACGACCTACACCCCGGCCGCGCCCCGACCGTCGGCACCCGGTCCCGGCGGTCCCGGTCAGGGCCCCGGTCCCGGTGGCCCCGGCCCTGGTCCCGGCGCCGGTGGGAACCCCGCGCTCCGGTTCCAGCAGCCGCCCCCGCCGTCCTACGGTGGCGGTGACGGGTACGACTACCAGAGCTCCCGCCCCTCGCAGATGAACCGTCCCGCCGAGCCGATCCCCCCGGGACCGCCCTTCGGCGGCGACCCCTCGGGCCCGGGCGGCCCCGGAGGACCCGGCGGTAACGGCGGCTTCGGCGGCCCTGGCGGCCCCGGCCCCGGAGGCCCAGGTGGCCCCGGTGGACATGGCGGTCAGGGTCCCGGCGGACCCGGCCGTCCTTATGGACCCGGTGGACCCGGCGGCCCGTCGGGTCCGGGAGGTCCCTCCGGGTTCGGCGGCGGGCCTTCGGGTCAGCCCGGTCAGCCCGGTCCGGGGCAGCCCGGCCCGTCCGCGTTCGGCGGCGACCCCTCGCGACCCGGCGGCCCGTCCGGTCCGTCCGGCTTCGGCGGCGACCCCTCGCGGCCCGGCCCCTCGGCCTTCGGCGGCGACCCCGCACGCCCCGGGCCCTCGGGCTTCGGCGGCGACCCCTCGCGCCCCGTTCCGCCACCGCCCGGCCCCACGCCGGGTGGACCTGGCGGCCCCGGTGGACCCGGCGGTCCGGGTGGTCCCGGATTCCCCGGCGGCCCCGGTGGTCAAGGTCCCGGTGGCGGTCAGGGCGGCCCCGGCGGGGCTCCGCAGGCGTTCCAGCAGGCCGGGGCGGGCGCTCCGCCCGGCTTCCCGCAGGAGACCCGGCGACCCCAGCCCGGTGGCCCCGGTCCCGGCCCCGGCGGTCAGGGTCCCGGCGGCGGCCCCTCCTTCGGTGGCGACGACGACTGGGTGATCTCCCCGCCGTCGACCGGCCCCGGCAGTCCGGGCGGTCCCGGTCCCGGCGGACCCGGTGGTCCCGGCGGTGCGGGCGCCCGCCCCGGCGGTTACGGCTACCCGCAGCCCGGTGCCACCCAGGCCCCGCCCGGCCCCGCGTACCCGCAGGCGCCGACGACCTGGAGCGCGACCATCGGCCCTGACCGCGACTACTTCATGGCGATGATGCAGCGCTCGGGCCCCGAGGCGGCGGGCCTGAACCTGCCCGCGTACTCCCCGGAGCAGCGTCGCGCCCTCACCGGCAGCCAGATCACCATCGGGCGCCGCCGCCACTCCACCGGCGACACCCCCGACATCGATCTCTCGGTGCCGCCGGAGGACCCGGGCGTCTCCCACCAGCACGCGGTGCTCGTCCAGCAGCCCGACGGCAGCTGGGCGGTCGTCGACCAGAACTCCACGAACGGCACCACGGTCAACAACTCCGAGGAGCCCATCCAGCCCTTCGTCCCGATCCCCCTCCAGGACGGGGACCGGGTCCACGTGGGCGCGTGGACGACGATCACCATCCGCCGGGGCTGACCCGCCCCGCGACAGCACGACGACTCAGGGCCGGCCGGGCGACTTCGGCCGGCCCTGAGCCGTGCCGCGAGCGCCGGCCGGTCCCCACGCCCCCGTCCCCCACGCCCCGACCGTCACGGCAGGGGCCAGGCGTACGCCCCCTCGGGGTCGTCCAGCCAGGCCCAGGCACGGTCGCCGCGGACCGTGATGCCGTAACGCTCACGGGACGGCATGCCCTCGCGCTGCCACAAGGCGAGCGCCTCGTGCGGGTCGAGGCTGCCCGCCGTCAGGGCCAGCAGGAAGCGGAACAGCTCGTGGTCCCTGGCCCGGTGCGGCAGCCCGCCGAGATGCGGATGCACCACCTCCGGCTCGCTTCCCCCGCGCAGGGGCACGAAGTACGCCGACGTGTGCAGGAAGCGCCCCTCGGCATGCTCGGCGTCCTCGACCCGCAGCCGTACCAGCCCCGTGGCCAGCGGGGTCAGGATGCGCGCGCCGGGGGTGCACTGGGCGAGCCAGGCGCGCGGGATCGAGTGCAGCGTGCAGGTCGCGATGATCCGGTCGTACGGCGCCCGCTCGGGCACTCCGCGCGCCCCGTCCCCGGTGACGACGGTCGGGTGGTACCCGGCGGCGTCCAGATGCCTGCGCGCCGCCTCGGTGATGTCGGCGTCCAGGTCGACGGTGGTGACCAGGTCGTCCCCCAGCCGGTGCGCCAGCAGCGCGGCGTTGTATCCGGTGCCGGCGCCGATCTCCAGCACCCGGTCGCCGTCCGCCACCTCCAGCTCGGCCAGCATCTTCGCCATCAGCGACGGTTGGCTGCTGGAGGAGATCAGCTCCCCGTCCCGCACCCGCGTGGCGAGCGGGGCGTCGGCGTACGCGCCCCGCACCCAGCGCGCACGCCGCCCGGGGTCGCGTTCCTCGCCCCACAGCCGCTCGAAACCGCCCACGCCGCTCACGTAGTAGTACGGCACGAAGAGATGCCGGGGCACGCTCTCGAACGCCTTCCGCCACTCCGGGTCGGCGTCCCACGCCCCGCTCGCCTCGATCTCCCGCACCAGCGCCGACCTCGCCTCGGCGGCGAGGCGTTCCAGATCGTGGTCCACAGCGTGCGAGCCCATACCTCCACTGTGCGGCCGGACGCCCCCGGAGGCGAGCACCCGTCCCCACCGAGCCGGAATCCACCGGTCCTGGTCCTAGGCCTCAAGTCCTCCGTCGCCGCGTCTGAGACCATGGGGAACGTGAATGAGATTCGGCGCGGCACGCTTCAGGAGCAGACCTTCTACGAGCAGGTCGGCGGCGAGGAGACCTTCCGACGCCTCGTGCGCCGTTTCTACGAGGGTGTCGCCGAGGATCCGATCCTGCGGCCCATGTACCCCGAGGAGGACCTGGGCCCGGCCGAGGACCGTTTCGCGCTGTTCCTGATGCAGTACTGGGGCGGCCCCACCACCTACAGCGAGAACCGCGGCCACCCCCGGCTCCGGATGCGCCACGCCCCCTTCGCCGTGGACCGCGCCGCCCACGACGCCTGGCTGAAGCACATGCGCGACGCCGTCGACGAACTGGGCCTCTCCGAGGAACACGAGCACACCCTCTGGAACTACCTCACCTACGCGGCGGCCTCGATGGTGAACACCGCGGGCTGAGGGGCTGAGCGGCCCACGGCTTCGCGGAACCCCCGCCGAGGGCCCGGGAGGACTCAGCGGACGCTGACGCCCAGGGTCCCGAGTCCCGCCCTGCGCACCGCGATCGACCCGTACGGCGTGCGCAGCCGGAGCCACGCGCCCGACGAGAAGAGTCCCGGTGACGATGCCGCCGACGGTCCGGCCGTCCGGGCGGTGCGGAGGAAGCCGAGCGACTGGGCCGCGTGCACGGCCCGCACCGGCAGCGGTGTGTCCCCGACCGTCCGGGACCAGATCTCCCGTCCGATCCGGTCGAGTTCGGCCCGCGTACGCCGCTCGGGCGCCAACTCCTCCGTACGGGACCGGAATTCACGTACCGCCGCCGAGACCATCGCCCGCAGCGCGTCCGGCGCGGGCAGCCCCGCCTCGGGCCGCCATCCGCCGCGCGGGGGCAGCACCCCGGCCCACGGGGGCCCGGTCACCGCCTCCGGCACCAGCGCCGTCCCCGCCGACTCGTCGACGGACTCCAGGAGTTCGCCCGCCGACACGGTCACGTCGAGCGTGACGTCGAGGCCGTTCTCGTACGGCTTCGCCAGGCGCACGGCCCGGATCGCCAGGACCTCGAAGGACGGTGGCCGGCCGAAGACGGCCAGGGCGGTACCGGCCGCCTGGAGGCGCACCGCGGCTCCACGGTCGTAGTGGAGCAGCCGGGAGAGGAAGGCCGCGAGATCCGCCGCCTCCCCCTCGTCGGCGAGGTGGAGCACCGTCATGCGGCGACGGCCTCCGCCTTGTCGTCCCGGTACTCCTCCAGGAACTCCCGCTCGTCGGCGGTGATCCGGCGGGGCCGCTGCGTCGCGAAGTCGAACGGCACTATCACCGTCGAGGCCCGGACGTAGACCTGCTCGGGGTCCTTGACCTCGTAGGTGATCGTGAAGGAGGCCGCTCTTATCTCCGTGACCCACAGTTCGATGTCCACCGGCGTGTGCCGGTGCACCAGCTGCCGCTTGTAGTCGATCTCATGGCGCGCCACCACGGACCCCTGCTGGAAGTCCTTCTCCGGGCGGAACAGGAAGTCGATACGGGCTTCCTCCAGGTAGCGGAGGAAGACCACGTTGTTGACGTGGCCGTACGCGTCCATGTCCGCCCAGCGCAGTGGGCAGCGGTAGATGTGCCGCAAGATCGATCAGCCCCGGGTCAGCTTCTTGTAGGTGGCGCGGTGCGGACGGGTCGCGTCGGCGCCGAGTCGCTCGATCTTGTTCTTCTCGTACGACTCGAAGTTGCCCTCGAACCAGAACCACTTGGACTCGCCCTCGTAGGCGAGGATGTGCGTCGCCACCCGGTCCAGGAACCAGCGGTCGTGGGAGACGACCACGGCGCAGCCGGGGAACTCCAGGAGCGCGTTCTCCAGCGACGACAGGGTCTCGACGTCGAGGTCGTTGGTCGGCTCGTCGAGGAGCAGCAGGTTGCCGCCGAGCTTGAGGGTGAGCGCCAGGTTGAGGCGGTTGCGCTCACCGCCGGAGAGCACGCCGGCCGGCTTCTGCTGGTCCGGGCCCTTGAAGCCGAACGCGGAGACATAGGCGCGGGAGGGCATCTCGACCTGGCCGACGTTGATGTAGTCCAGTTCGTCGGAGACGACGGCCCACAGCGTCTTCTTGGGGTCGATGTTCTCGCGGCTCTGGTCGACGTAGGAGATCTTGACGGTGTCGCCGACCTTGATCGAACCGGCGTCGGGCTCCTCCAGACCCTGGATCATCTTGAAGAGGGTGGTCTTGCCGGCGCCGTTCGGGCCGATGATGCCCACGATGCCGTTGCGCGGGAGCGTGAAGGAGAGGTCGTCGATCAGGACCTTCTCGCCGAAGGCCTTGCTGAGGTTGTTGACCTCGACGACCACGCTGCCCAGACGGGGGCCCGGCGGGATCTGGATCTCCTCGAAGTCCAGCTTCCGCATCTTGTCGGCCTCGGCCGCCATCTCCTCGTAACGGGCCAGTCGCGCCTTGGACTTGGCCTGCCGGCCCTTGGCGTTGGAGCGGACCCACTCCAGCTCTTCCTTGAGCCGCTTGGCGCGCTTGGCGTCCTTCTGGCCCTCGACCTTGAGACGGGTCTGCTTGGTCTCCAGGTACGTGGAGTAGTTGCCCTCGTAGCCGATGGCGCGGCCGCGGTCGAGCTCCAGGATCCAGCCCGCGACGTTGTCGAGGAAGTACCGGTCGTGGGTGACGGCGACGACGGTGCCCGGATACTTCGCGAGGTGCTGCTCCAGCCACTGCACGGACTCGGCGTCCAGGTGGTTGGTGGGCTCGTCGAGGAGCAGCAGGTCGGGGGCCTCGAGCAGCAGCTTGCAGAGCGCGACGCGGCGGCGCTCACCACCGGAGAGGTTGGTGACGGGCCAGTCGCCGGGCGGGCAGCCCAGGGCGTCCATGGCCTGCTCCAGCTGGGTGTCCAGGTCCCACGCGTTGGCGTGGTCCAGGTCTTCCTGGAGCTTGCCCATCTCGTCCATGAGGGCGTCCGAGTAGTCGGTCGCCATCAGCTCCGCGACCTCGTTGAAGCGGTGGAGCTTGCCCATGATCTCGGCGGCGCCGTCCTGCACGTTCTGCAGGACCGTCTTCGACTCGTCCAGCGGCGGCTCCTGGAGGAGCATGCCGACGGTGTAGCCGGGCGACAGGAACGCGTCACCGTTGGAGGGCTGCTCAAGGCCCGCCATGATCTTCAGAACGGTGGACTTACCGGCACCGTTCGGACCGACCACACCGATCTTCGCGCCGGGAAGGAAGCTCAGCGTGACGTCGTCAAGGATGACCTTGTCGCCGTGCGCCTTGCGTGTCTTGCGCATCGTGTAGATGTACTCAGCCAAGAGAAACCGTCCGGCAACTTGAAATCTGGCAGTGGGCAGTACCACCCATCTTGCCGCACGGCCAGCCCTGGACGGAAACCGGATGGTGAAGCCCCTGCCGGAACGACACGACCCCGGCGCCTTGCGGGCGCACCGGGGCCGCGTCGCACGCGTGTGTCACTGCACGGTCACTCACTGTTGAGTTGCCAAGGAGCGCTCCCGCTCGGGGATCACGGGCTCAGCTCGGGGTCACGGCTTCCGCTCGCGGAGAAGGATCACGGGTTCCGCTTGCGGAGGAGGATCATCACCGCGCCGCCGATCACGACCAGCCCGATGGCGACGCCCCCGATCAACGGGGTGGCGCCGGAGCTGCCGGTCTCGGCGAGGTCGGTGTCGGAGGCGGTGGCCGCGTTGCCGCCGACCGTCGCCGGGCTGGGCTCGCTCAGCGTCTGGACGGAGTCCCCGCCCGCACCGGCCGCGGTCTCCGTCCGGCAGTCGAGCACGCCCCGGAACCGCTTCGCGTAGCCGTTCGGCCCCTCGATGGTGAAGTCGTACGCCTGGTCCTCCTGAAGGGGGATCGTCACCGTGCGGGTCTCGCCGGTGTCGATGGTGTAGGTGATCCCCATCAGATCGAAGGTGAAGGGCTCGTCGCCCTGGTTGGCGGCGGTGATGTCCAGGCCGCCCTCGGCGCAGTTCTTCTCGGCGGACAGTGCGGGTATCGCCCCCTTACCGGCCCAGTGCGCGGTCGCCGTCGCGGAGACCGTGGACTCGCTGGAGCCGGCGAGGATCTGGGTCTGGCTGCGGGTCTCGGAGGCGAAGGCACGGCCGACCGGCACGGTCGTGGAGGCCTGCACGGTCAGTTCGGCCGTACCGTCCGCCGCGTCCTCGGGCACCTCGAAGTACAGCTCGCCGCCGTCGACGGCCGAGGTCACGGCCTCGCCGTCCGCGTCGACGACCTTCACGCCGTCCGCCGTCCCGTCCGAGGGCGGGGTCACGGTCACGCCGTCCGCGTTGGTGTGCACCGTGACCGGGCCGAGCCGCTCACCCGGCCGGCCGGAGACCGCGGCCGGGTCGAGGGTCAGGGAGGCGGCCGGCTCCGCCAGGTTCCGCGCGCTCTTCTGCAGGTAGTCCGCGAGCTTCTCCGCCTCCGGGTCCAGGGCCGTCACATCGGCCCCGTCCGAGTACCGCCAGATCGCCACCTGGGTCCCGGTCGCCGCCTCCTGCTCGGTGAGGCCCTTGGTCCCGGCCTTGCCGGCGAGAGCCGCGAGGTCGTTCACCTGCGGGTAGGAGTTCCGCAGGATCCAGCGGATCTTCCCGGCGTCCTTGTTGGCGCCCAGCGAGGTGCCGCTCCAGGGGGTCTCCTGGTACTTGGCGTCCTTCTGCGTCGGGTTCTGGACGTCCACGCAGTAGGTCTGCAGGGTGCCGCCGCCGTCGACGAACATCTCGAACAGCCCTGCGGGAAGCTGCTGTTCCTGCCCGTCGTCGGTCCGGAGCACGGCCGTCCCGTAGGTCTTGAGGCCGCCTATGGTCGCGGTCGCCCCACCGGAGTTCTGCGGCGTCCCGTCGGCGGCGGCCGGGCCCGCGGTGACGATCGCACCCGCGACGGCGAGTCCGGACACGAGTGACACGGCGGCGAGGCGGGCCGCGCCTCGCCTGCGCGCGGCCCACCCGGACCACCCGGAGAACGACGCCGAGAACGAAGAAACCACAGAATTTCCCTTCGAGCAGGACCCGTTGACGTGGGGGGTGTGGTCCCACCAGCAGAATCAGAAGCCCCGTGAGCTATGCCCGGCATCCTAGGGATGCGGCGCACCGCTCTTCCCGGTCGTATCGTCGGACAACCGATCCGAATCGGAATCGTTATCGCTTGCACAGCTCGCGAACAGCCCTTGTCGACAAGTCGATCGAGAGCGCACACGGACTCTTCACGACGCGTCCGCCGACGGAACACGACCCGGTGGCGACCTGAGGTCACGTCACCCCGGCCGGTTCCGGCCGGAGTTCATCAGCCACGACCAGTCCGTTCCCCGGTGGTGGCGCCTCCCAGTTCGGCTCCGGCGGAGACGGGTGCGGGGAGTTGGCCTGAGACTGCGCCGGCACCTCTCCCCTGGACGTCCGCCGGAACGCCGACGTGCCCCGCGACAGATCGTGGCCGATGGCGACCGCGTCGACGTCCGCCGAGACCCGGCTCTGTCCGTCCCGCTGCTCGGAGCGCACCTTCAACCGCCCCTGCACCACCACCGGATCGCCCAGCGCCACGGACGACGCCACGTTCGCGGCGAGGGTGCGCCGCGCCCACACCGTGAAGAAGTTGGTGTGGCCGTCGGTCCACTCGTTCTTCTCCCGGTCCCAGTACCGCGAGGTCACCGCCAGCCGGAACCGGGCCGACGACCCCGTCGACGACTCCCGGCAGACCGGCTGGGTCGCCACGTTCCCCACCACGCACACCATCGTCTCGTTCATCTCGCGAACCCCTCCTTGCGCCCCGGCGCCGACGCCGGCACCGGCCGGACACGCGTACGGGCCCGTCCCGTACGGCTGTCGCGTCCGTCGTGCGGCGGTGCTGTGATCGCCGCGTGTCCAGACTGCCGCCGTCGGGCCGAGCCCGCTGAGCCCTGTGCACTACCCGCCAGTTGTGGAAAACTCCGTCACCCGACGGGGTGAACCACCCGTCCGGAAGCCGCCGATCACCCCATCTCCGCGGCCCCCTGCCCCCTCCCCACGGCCCACTCCCCACGGCCCCCTCGCCACGGCCCCCTCGCCACGGCCCCTCACCCCACCGGCGCCGCCCCCAGCACCCGCCCGTACTGCTCCCGCACCTCCCGGTACCGCAGCAACTCGGCGGCCACCGGGTCCAGCACCCGCGCCCGCCCACACCCGGCCGCCGCCTCCCGCAGCCGCCGTTCCGCCTCGTGGCCGTACCGCCGTGCCGGACCGCGTGCCGCCAGCCGGCACCCCCACTCGACGGCCGGACCGCCGACGATGCCGATCACCATCAACAGCA
This sequence comes from Streptomyces sp. NPDC107538, assembly GCF_055657445.1. Lineage (NCBI taxonomy): Bacteria > Bacillati > Actinomycetota > Actinomycetes > Kitasatosporales > Streptomycetaceae > Streptomyces > Streptomyces sp. NPDC107538. The sequence continues at coordinate 670,438 of NZ_JBVKAY010000004.1, forward strand.
CCGGAACCCCGAGATTCGGCGCCATGAAACCGATGATCTGCCCCAACAGCCACAGCCCGCCGATGACTTGGAGGAGCGTCATGGAGGCCTGCGCGAGAACCGCCCCGGGCCACCAGCCCGGCCGCGGCGGCCGTCCCGTCGGCGTCCCGACCCGCATCGCCAGCTCGTCCAGCGCCTCCGGCAGTCCCTGCGCCCCGCGGACGGCCGCCTCACGCACCGCCTGCGCCCAGGGCGTGGGCAGCCCCGCAGCGGCACGCTCCGACAGCGTCCGTACGGCCTGTTCGACGCGCTGCCGGGCGGTCGCCTCCTCGTCCACGGGCGCCGCCAGGGCGAGCCGCCCGGTCGGGGGTTCGCTCCGGTCCTGGTACCACCGCCACAGCTGCAGCCAGGGCGTCCCGCACGCGCGGCCCGCGTTGCGCAGCCAGGCGCGCTCGGCGGCCTCGCCCGCCGCGGTGGCGCCGACGGCGTCCGCGAGCCGCGCGGCGAACTCGTCCCGGGCCCGCTCGCTCAACCCCGCGCGCCGCTGGTTCGCGTACACCGGCCACAGCCGCGCCGCCGCCGCGTCCAGGTCGGCGCGGACCCGGCGGGCGGGCGCGCCGCGCTCGGCCACGAACTGCTCCAGCGCGTCGCGCAGTTCCCCCACCCCGTCCCCGGTGAGCGCGGACAGCGCGAGCACGGTGGCACCCGGTTCGCCGTGCTCCCCGAGCGCGATCCCGTCCTCGTCGAGCAGCCGCCGCAGATCGTCGAGTACCTGGTGGGCGGCCTCGCCGGGCAGCCGGTCCACCTGGTTGAGGACGACGAACATCACCTCGGCGTGACCGGCGAGGGGCCGCAGATAGCGTTCGTGGAGCATGGCATCGGCGTACTTCTCCGGGTCGACGACCCAGATGACCGCGTCCACCAGCGCCAGGATCCGGTCGACCTGCTCCCGGTGCTGGACCGCCGCCGAGTCGTGGTCAGGCAGATCCACCAGCACGAAGCCGCGCAACTGCGCCTCCGCCTCAGGACTCTGCAACGGCCGCCGCCGCAGCCGCCCCGGAATGCCCAGCCGGTCGATGAGACTCGCCGCGCCGTCGCTCCAACTGCACGCGATGGGCGCGGCCGTGGTGGGCCGGCGTACGCCCGTCTCCGAGATCGCCACCCCCGCGAGCGCGTTGAACAGCGTCGACTTGCCGCTGCCGGTGGCGCCCGCGACGGCGACGACGGTGTGCTGCCCCGAGAGCCTGCGCCGCGCCGCCGCCTCGTCCAGCACCCGCCCGGCCTCCGCCAGCGTCGTGCTGTCCAGCCGCGTACGGGACAGTCCCACCAGCTCCCGCAGCGCGTCCAGCCGCGACCTCAGACGCCCGTCGTACGCGAGCGGCGTGACCGGCTGCGCCGCCGAAGCCCTGGCCTCCCCGGCCGAAACCCGCTCACCGGCTCCCGACTCGCTGACCCGCCGAGCGATGAGCCCGTCGTCCCAGGGATCACCGGCCTCCGTACGAACGGACGCGCCGCCGGACGCACCACCAGACTCAAAACTGTCGTTTCCGTTTCCGCTTCCGCTTCCGCTTCCGCTTCCGCTTCCGGGACGGTCGGGCACGCGCGCGTGGCCGCCGTTCTCGCCCCTCGGGCGCGGCTCGTGGCCGGCACGCTCCGACGCCGTACCGTCACCCCTCTTGTCGACCGCCCTCTCGCCCACCCTGTCGGCCTTCTTCTCACTCTTCTCGTCGTCGATCTGCCTGTCGTCGATCTTGCTGTCGCCGATCTTGCTGTCGTGGTTCTTCTTGTCGTCGCTTTTCCTCTGGTCGCCCATGTGGGGGAAGTCGTCTCCGGTCTGATCCGTGTGGTCAGTGACGGCGGTCACGGCGGTCACCTCTCCTTCTGCAGTACGGACAGGGCGGCGATGAGTTCGGCCTGTGGTTCGGGGTGGACGTCGAGTGCGTCGAGGGGGGCGAGACGGCGGTCCCGCTCGGTGTCGAGGGCCCGGTCGAGGTACTCGGTGAGCAGCCGTCCGCCCCGGTCGCGCAGCCGCAGCGCACCGTGCGCCCCGATCCGCTCGGCGAGGCCCTCCCCCGCGGACCGGGCCCGGCGGCCGCCCAGCAGGGCCGTGGCGCCCAGGGCGGCCACCACCTCCGCGTCCGGCGCGAAGCTCCGGTCGAGGTCGCGCACCTCTTCCTCGGCGTACTCCTCCAGAACGCGCCGCCAGCGCCGTACGGTCATCCCGATCCGGTGTTCGACGCTCTCGCGCGTGGCGTCACGTTCCGTCAGGCCGGCGGCCACGGCGGCCGGTTCGCGACTCCATGCCTCACCGATCCGCTCGTCGGCGGCGGTGACGGCGCACAGCACCACCGCGCCGAGGCTTTCCACTAGGGCGTCGAGCAGTTCACCCGCGGTGCAGTCGAGCGGATAGCTGCGCCACCGCTTGAGGGCGTCGCCCGCGAGCACGGCCCCCGCCTGCAGACGCCCCTTCACGCGCGCGTGCTCGCTGTCGTACGCCGTTTCGACGGCGGCGGTGAGCCGGAGGGCGGTGGAGTACTGCTGGGCCGCGGCGCTCGCCAGTTCGGGCATCCGTGACCGCAGCGAGTCGAGCACCCCGTGCGCGGTACGGGCGACGGCCTCGTGCCGGGCCCCCGGGTCGGTCGCCTGCTGGACGAGCCAGGTCCGCAGCGGTGCGACGGCCGTGCCCGGCAGCAGCCCGCCGCCCCAGGCGGACTCGGGCAGTTCGGGCACGGTGAACCGGGGTACGTCGCCGAGCCCGGCCTTGGTCAGCAGTGCGCCGTACTGCCGGGAGACCTCGGACACCACCTGGTGGGGCACCCGGTCGAGGACAGTCACCAGGGTCGCCCGGTGTTCCTTCGCGGACCGCAGCAGATGCCACGGCACGGCGTCGGCGTAGCGGGAGGCCGTGGTGACCATCACCCAGATGTCGGCGGCACAGATGAGTTCGGCGGCGAGTACGCGGTTGTCGGCGTCCAGGGAGTCGATGTCGGGTGCGTCGAGGAGGGCGAGACCGGGCGGAAGGCTGTCCGCGGTCTCGATGCGCAGGACGCGCTCGCCGCCCTTGCCGCCGTCACCCTCCGGCGGGAACGAATCGTCGCCCGCGTCCCGGCCGGGCTCCCGCTGGGGCGTCCACGCGCGCGTGAGGTTGGGCAGTACGCGCATGCCGCTGAACCAGTGATGGTCCTCGGGATGGCAGATCAGTACGGGCGTACGGGTCGTCGGCCGAAGTACGCCGGCCTCGCTGACCTTCTGCCCCACCAGGGAGTTGACGAGGGTGGACTTGCCGGCTCCGGTCGACCCCCCGACAACGGCCAGCAACGGCGCTTCGGGTTGTCGCAGCCGGGGCACCAAGTAGTCGTCTAGTTGTGCGAGCAGTTCGTCGCGGTTGGCACGCGCGCGGGGGGCCCCTGCCAGGGGCAGCGGGAAGCGCGCGGCGGCGACACGGTCGCGCAGGGCGGAGAGCGCGTCGAGCAGCTGAGGCCGTACGTCCAAGGTCACCACATGCGAAGAATGCCCAATTTTGTGGACATTCTGAAGCATATAAGTTACGTCTGCGCGCCGACAGCACACTCGGGACAGAGGGGGCGAGAGGGGCGCAGGCATAACGAGTGCACAACACCCGAGGCCCGAGGCGCCAAAAGAGGTGCACGATTCGTACCTGCCTGCGATTATCAGGACCGCTTCACCGAACCTCCACATTGAGCCACGGAGGCGAAGCAACAGGGACAAGGACTCGGGAGCCCTATCCTTGTCCCCGGCAACGTCACGGATCAGCCCACACCCGGGCACCACGACAGAGGCCACCACACCCGGCCCCCGTAGCTCAGTGGATAGAGCAGGCGCCTTCTAAGCGCTTGGCCGCAGGTTCGAGTCCTGCCGGGGGCGCACGTTTACGCAGGTCAAAAGCGGTTTTAGCTCTTCGCAAGATCACTCGCGGAGGGCTTTTTCATTGCCCGAGAGGGGAATTTGCCCCGTTTTGCACTCCGCTAGGGACTCGCCGTCCCACATGCGTCCCCCAGTCGGGGCATCAAACCCACGATCAACCGCCACTAGCGAGAGAGTATTCGCTGGTCAGGACTGTACTGATGGGCCATCAGGCTAAAACAGGGCAGGCGCCAAAGCGGCGCCTGCCCTGTTTCTCACTCCTGACTCGAACTGCCCCACGCCAGTCCGCGCACCACCACACGCAAGTACATTCAGGCCCCAAGGTGAGCCGCCCGATGCGGATGCGCCCGTTGGGCTACGTGAGGGGTGGAGAGCCGTGGTCAGAGCTTGAACGGTCCGTGGGGGCCAGTTCGGGAAGCGCGAAGAACAGGCGCTTGACGGGGGGTGGTGATCGCCGGATGGAAGGCCGGTGCGCTTCGAGCGTGAGGCGCGCCACCGGGACGGGGCCGCCGCCAGCGCCAAGCGCGCCGGTGGCCGGCCGCTGGCCGGAGACGTCCGTCACCCTCAACTTCGGCGACGGCGCCAACGACTCCGGCGGCCGGGGCGATCCTCGCCCTGGACATGGACCACGGCCGCCGGATCCGCGGCTGGTGACAGAGGGGCACATGCACGAGACCCGGCAGGGCGCCGGGCCCCTGCCTGACACCCAGCACGGCGAAGCGGCTTCGCCGACGCACGACCGCCCCCGCCACGCCCACTCACATGAGACCGGAGGTCAGAGTGAACGCAATCGAAATGCGCGAAATGGAAGACCTGATCAGGAACCTCATCAGGTCCGCCGGGCTCGACTGGCTGCTCGACGAGCTGGACGCGGCCATCGCTACGGGCGTTGCGGAGGAGAAGCTCCTTCAGCGTCGCCGCGGCACGTCCACCGAGGAATACGAAGCGCTCGCTGTCGCGGAGGTGGGCACGGACACCTTCCACAGGTCCCTCAAGCGCGGGGCGTCCGTGGTGGTCACCACCCGCCCCATGAGCGCCCAGGAGCGTACGGAGCTGCACCTCGACGCACTGCGCCGGCTGATCCTGGAGCTGCCTGAGATCGAGGTGGAAACCCTCAAGATCATGAACGCCGCGAGTGATCAGCACCGCACACCCGTGCGCAGCGTGCGGTTCGTTCCCGACGAGGAGCTCACCGGGCGCCGGGACCAGACCCATGAAATCGCCGCCCGCCTGCCCGAAGACACCCGAGCTCACCTGCAGAGCCTCTTCAACGAGGCGCGCGAGGAGATCAGCCGATGAGCGCCGTCAACAGATTGCTCCAGGAGATACAAAACCTGCTCGCTGGCCCCGGGATCTCCTACACTTCCGCGTCCCAGCCCTGGGACGTCTACGAGGGGTACCTCTTCTCTCTCGCATCCTCCACCGCAAGCAGCCTGGGAGCTTCCGTCCGCTACAGGGACGTCCACGGCAACGTCGTCAGCAGTCTGGTGTTCCGCACCAGCCCCGGCCAGCTCTACAGCACCACGCACCCGTACACCCACGCCGTGGTGGAGTTCGATCGCGCTCCGGCCCTGGAGGTGCACCTCGGCGTTCAGGTCCAAGGGAATTCCGGCGTGCTGCACGAGTGCGACGTCCTGATCCTGCCCGCCGACGAGGCAGCGCTCTCGCGGCAGATCCGCATGGCTCCGCGGGGCAACAAGTGCCTCCTGGCCATCGAATGCAAGCACTACACCGCCAGCCAGGTCGGCATCGGCCACGCCCGCAACTTCGAGGGACTGCACAGCGACCTGAGGACAGCCCGGAACCTGTTCGTCTCCAACACGGGAGCGCCGAGCGTGGTCAAGTACCTTTCCGCCCGCAAGCGCGGCTACGAGAGGGAGGTCGTGCCGGCCAACGTCAACACCGTCGGCTATACGCGCGGCCAGATCCGCGAAGCGTTCAAGATCTTCCTCAGCAAGAACGCTCCGTCCACGGTGATCTGATCGGCACCGCTCATACTTGACTCCATGACACAATTATCATGTCATGGGGACATGCTGTACGCGACCCCTTCCCTGGACGCCGATGACCGGCGGGCCCTCGACGAGATCGAGAGTATGCGCCGCGCCCTGCGCCACATGCTCCGGGCCACCCCTCGCTGGACACGCCAGCTACGCCGCAACCTCACCGCCCGTGCGATTGCCGGGTCGAACACCATCGAGGGCTACGCCGCGACGGTCGACGACGTGGAAGCCCTCATGTCCGGCGAGGAGCCCCTGGAGACCGGAGAAAGGACGCGTGCCGAGCTGGAGGGCTACCAGCGCGGCATGACCTACATCCAGGCCCTCGCCGACGCCGGTGACGATTTCCGGTACGACACCGGCCTGCTCAACGGCCTCCACTTCATGCTGCAGGGCCACCACCTCGACAAGCGCCCCGGTCGCTGGCGCGACGGCCATGTCTACGTCACCAGTCCCGACGACCCTCTGGTCCCGGCCTACACCGCACCGGACCAGGCGGACGTTCCCGCTCTGATGTCGGAGTTCATCGACTGGCTCAACGAGGGAGACCTCGACGCCCCCGTCCATGTCCGCGCTTCCATGGCCCACCTCAACCTCGTCAAGATCCACCCGTGGAAGGACGGAAACGGGCGCATGTCGCGAGCCCTGTCCACTCTGGTGTTCTCCCGCGAGGCACTTATGCCACCCGAGTTCTCCTCCATCGAAGAGTGGCTCGGCCGGGGACAGAACACGTATGCCTATTACCAGGTCCTGGAGGATGTGGGCGGCCCGCATTGGAGTCCGGAGCGGGACACTCGCCCCTGGATCCGTTTCTGCCTGACCGCCCACCACCGCCAGGCTCAGCAGGCTCAGCGGCGCTTCGATGTGATGTCCCGCGCCTGGACCCGCCTGGTCGAAGGTGTCGAAGCGGTCGGCTTGGACGAGCGGGTCGTCTATGCCCTGCTGCCCGCGTTCTCGGACGCGAAGGTCCGCCGCACCGTCTACCAGCAGGACGCCGACCTCAGCGACCAACAAGCCATCCGCGACATCCGGGAACTCGTCGCCCGCGGCTGGCTCGTCCCGCACGGCAAGGCCCGCGCCCGCTACTACGCCCCAGGCCCCCTGATGGACCCGGTCCGGGAAGAGATCCGCCAGTCCATGGAGCCATACGCAGATCCCTACCGTCGCCAGCACTGAACTGACCCACTCCCCCTCCCCATCGGTGAACCCGCTGGTCAGCGACGTTTGCAGCTGCATTGTCAGTGGGGCCTTCTACTGTGCATTCGTGGGTATTGGACGCCCCGGGCACACCATGGGCATCTGAGGGTGGGGACATGGAGCACGACGATGTAGTGCGGCTGCGCAAGCACCACCCAGCATGGCGGCTGCTGCGGGCGGAAAACGCGGCGCTCATCCTGAGCTTCCTCGACAGGGTCTTCGTCGAGCAGGGAATCCGTTCGATCTCCGGTGTGGAGTTGGCCGACCGGCTGGATGATGAGCTGTACGCGCTGAACGAACGGCTAGGGGAGCAGACCTTCCCCAAGTCCGCGAAGGCGTACCTGGACGACTGGTCGGCCACGCAGGCGGGCTGGCTGCGCAAGTACTATCCGCCGGATTCGGACGAGCCGCACTACGACGCGACGCCTGCCGTGGAGAAGGCCGTCGCCTGGGTCCGCTCGCTGGAGGCCCGTTCCTTCATCGGCACGGCGTCGCGGCTCAACACCGTGTTCGAGCTCCTGCGGCAGATGAAGTTCGGGTCCGAGAGTGATCCGGAAGCACGGCTCGAGGAGCTGAAACGGCAGCGCCTGGAGCTCGACGAGGAGATCGCTCGTGTCGAGCACGGCGAGGTGTCGGTACTCAACCGAGCAGGGCTGAGGGACCGGTACCAACAGGTGACAGCGACCGCTCACGAGCTGCTGGCCGACTTCCGTGAGGTCGAGGCGAACTTCCGGGACCTGGACCGGGATCTGCGCCAGCGCATCGCTGTGTGGGACGGGGCCAAAGGTGAACTGCTCGACGATGTCCTGGGCAGCCGGGAGAGCATCGCGGAGTCGGATCAGGGCCGCAGCTTCCAGGCGTTCTACGACTTCCTGCTCTCCTACCGACGGCAGGAAGAACTGAAGCAGTTGCTGGCCGAGGTCGAGGCCATGGACGCGATCGGTGAACCCGATCCACGGATGCGGCGCATGCCCCATGCCTGGCTGGATGCCGCCGAACGCACACAGGCGACGGTGCGGCAGCTGTCCGAGCAGCTGCGCCGGTTCCTGGACGACCGCGTCTGGTCAGAGGACCGCCGCGTCATGGAGTTGATGAGCGGCATCGAGGCGCGCGCTGCCACCCTGCGGGACATGCCCGTGGACCTGGTCACGGAGATCGACGCCATGGCACCGACGTTCACGCTGCCGATGGAACGCCCGCTCTACACGCCGGTTGCCCGGACCCCGATCGACAGCTCCGACATCCAGGCAGGTGACGAGGAGTTCGCCGCCTCCGCCCTTTACGAGGCCGTCTACGTAGACCCTGCCCGACTGGCTGCCACCGTGGAACGGTCCCTGGAAGATCAGGATCAGGTCTCGCTGTCGGAGCTTGTGCGCGCGGCCCCGCTGGAGCAGGGGCTCGCCGAACTCGTCGCCTATCTCGCGCTGTCCAGCGATGCCTTCGCCGTCGTTTTCGACGACGTCCGCACCGAGAACATCACGTGGACCGACCCGGACGGGATCGAACACACCGCCCACGCTCCGGTGACCACATTCGTCCGGACATCGGGCAGCGTCACCCTGGCACATGCAGGATCGGAGGAACCGTGACCACCCCACCCGCCCCGAAATCCGGGCAGACCCACAATCTGTCGCTGCCGGTGAACCAGCTGCTCAAGGGGCCGGTCTTCCGCGACCAGCACGAGCGTGCCTGGGAAGCGCTCCTGCATCTGCGTGCCCGCGTGCAGGACCACGTCGACGTCATGGGTCTGAGCGTTGTGGTCGACGAGACCGAGGGGGGTACGCGTTCCTGCGGTCGAAGCCCGACGACGAGCATGACGACCCCCGTTCGGCTCCCCCACGCCTCATGCACCGTCGCTCCCTCTCCTACCCTGTGAGTCTCCTGATCGTGTTGTTGCGCAAACGGCTCGCGGAGTTCGACGCGGGATCCGGCGACACACGTCTGATGATCACCTGGGACGAGATCGTCGAGATGATTCGCATGTTCCTGCCCGCCGGCAGCAACGAGGCACGGCTGGTGGATCAGATCGACACTCACATCAGCAAGGTCGTCGAGCTGCAGTTCCTGCGCCGGTCCAAACAGCAGGAGCAGCTGTACGAGGTGCAACGCATCATCAAGGCGTACGTCGACGGGCAATGGCTCGCCGACTTCGAACAGAACCTGGCCCGATACACAGCCGCCCTGACCTCCACGGAGCCCACGCAGTGATCCCCACGCAAACCGACCCCCTCGGCAGCACCAGCTCCCCGGTGCCCCACCTTCCCGGGTTCCGGCTCGACCGCCTGGAGGTCTACAACTGGGGCACGTTCAACCGTCGGGTGTGGACCTTCACGGTCGGCGGTGCCAACGCCCTGCTGACAGGTGACATCGGCTCCGGCAAATCGACGCTCGTCGACGCCATCACTACCCTGTTCATGCCGGCCAACCGCATCGCCTACAACCGGGCCGCCGGCGCCGAGACCCGCGAGCGGAACCTGCGCTCCTACGTACTCGGACACTACAAATCCGAACGCAACGAGACCACGGGCTCGACCCGCTCCGTGGCCCTGCGCAAGCCCGGCAACTACTAGGTGATCCTTGCGGTGTTCACCAACCCCGGATACGACGCGACGGTCCCCCTGGCCCAGGTCTTCTGGATGGCCGATGCCAACGCCACCCAGCCCGAGCGCCTGTTCCTCACCACAGACCGCGCCCTCTCCGTCACCGAGGACTTCGCCGACTTCGGCACCGACGTACGCGCGCTGAAGAAGCGACTGACCGCCAGCGGCGTGAGGGTGCACCCGTCCTTCCCCGCCTACAGCAAAGACTTCCGCCGCCGGATGGGCATCGAATCCGAGCAGGCCCTGGATCTCTTCCACCAGACCGTGTCCATGAAGTCGGTGGGCAGCCTGGACGAGTTCGTCCGCACCCACATGCTCGAACCGTTCGACGCCGCCGCACTCACCGACACCATCGTGTCCCACTTCGACGCGCTGACCAGCACCTACGACGCTGTCCAGCGAGCCCGCGCGCAGATCGAAGCCCTCACGCCACTACTCGCCGACTGCGACCAGCACGACGAACTCGGGCGGCGTATCGACGAGGCCGCCGCCCAGCAGTCGGCCTTGCCGTACTTCTTCGCCCACCGCACCTCCGCCCTTCTGGAGCGGAACGTGCAACGCTCGAAAAGTCCCTGCTGGACAAGCGACGTGAGGAACGCGAGGCCAAGGAGCGCACAACCGACCTCCGGGAGCAACAGAAATCCCTGGAGCTGCGGCGAGCGGGGCTCGGCGGCGAGCGGCTGGGCGAACTCGAACGGCAGATCGTGGAAGGAGCCCGGCTGCGCGACGCCCGTCGTGGCAGAGCCGACGAGTACGCGCAGCTTCTAGGACAGGCCGGCCTCGACCCCGTGTACAGCGCCGAACTCTTCAGCGTGCGGCTTGCCGAGATCGCGTCCGCCAAAAACGCCACTCATACCGCACAGCAGCAGAGCCAGGACGAACTCGCCGACATCGCGGTGGAGTCGGACCGTCTACGACGTGAGGCGGACGAGCTCAACTCCGAGCTGGTCAGTCTCTTCCCGCCGGGGCAACATCCCCAGGAAACAGCTCGATCTGCGGTCCCGCCTGTGCCAGGAGCTCAGGATCGACGAGGCCAAACTGCCGTTCGCCGGCGAACTGATCCAGGTACGCGAGGACGAGCAGGAATGGGCCGGTGCCGCCGAGCGGCTGTTGCACGGCTTCGCCCTGTCCATGCTCGTTCCCGTCAACCGGTACTCCGCCGTGTCCGACTGGATCAACGACCACCACCTCCGCGCCCGCCTGGTGTACTTCCGTGTCCCCGACTCCTCGCCGGCCAGGCGCCCCGCGCACACCACAGCGCCCCTGCTGTCAGCCAAGCTCGAGGTCAAGTCCGACTCCCCGTTCGCTCACTGGCTTCTTCGCGAGTTGGACGGCCGGGCCGGATATGAGTGCGCCGAAACCATGGCGGACTTCAAGCGCGCTGATCTGGCCATCACCCGGCAGGGGTTGATAAAAAGGGCACGGGGCCGTCACGAAAAGAACGACCAACAGCAGGTAGCCGGTACCAAGAAGACCTGACGGCCACCCAGGCCAAGCAGATCACCCGAGGTGGCACGCTGGCGCAGCTCCAGCAGACCACGGACTACGCCGACATCGACTGGCAGGGTGCCGTCAACCGGTTGGGTCAGCTGGAGGTGGAGAAGCGACTCCTTGAGAAGACTTCAGCGGAGCTGGAGGATCTCTCCCAACGCATCGACACCTGTGCCAAAGAGATCGAGGAGGCAGAAAAGGCACGGGACGCCGCGGTCAGTTCTATCGGCCGTCTGGACAGGGATGTGGAGGACACCACTCGCCGACTGAGCATCGCACGCAGCCTGCTGGACTCGCCCGCGTCCAGCACAGCCGTTGCGTATTTCCCCTCGCTGGAAGAGCGTCTCGCGCAAGGCCGTCTGTCCTACGCCACCGTGGACGCATGCGTCACCGCCGAGAAGCGCCTGGGGGACGACCTCAGTGCGGCGAAGGAGCGCTGGGCACAGCGGCAGAACCGTCTCGGCCAGTCCATCGCGTCCCGCATGGGCGCCTTCCGCCGCGATCACCAGATCGAGACCAACGAACTGGACGACTCGGTCGCCTCTGCGCGCGGATATCGAGCACTCCACCAGCGCCTCGTCGCCGACGACTTGCCCCGCTTCCAGAAGCAGTTCAAGACCTACCTGGAAACCAACGTCATCCGTGACATCGCCGGCTTTCACGCGCAGTTGGCCGGACAAGCCGAGCAGATCCACGACCGAGTGACCGTGATCAACAACTCGCTGGCCGACATCGACTACAACCCCGGCCGCTACATCACGCTCAAGACGGATCGGACACCCAACATCGAGGTCCGTGGCTTCATCACGGAACTACGCGCCTGCACCGACGGCGTCGTGTCAGAGGACCACTCTGACATCTACACGGAAGAGAAATTCCACCAAGTACGGCGCCTGATCGAACGCTTCAAAGGGCGCGAAGGACACACAGACGCCGACCGGACTTGGACCAAGCGCGTGACCGACGTCCGTAACTGGTTCGTCTTCAGCGCCAGTGAACGGCGCCGCGAGGACGATGTCGACCGTCAGGCAACGTACCCAGCACCAGCAGCACGTTCTACACCACGAGCGGATCGGTCCAAGCGTCCATGGCCGGTGTGTGCCGTCGCACCCAACCGAGTACCGCGACGTTGTCCTCCGGCGCCCCTCCACGGCGGTTGGTGTTGAAAGCACAATCGCTCAGCGCCGTACGGACGCGGCGAGCGGGGACACCGGGCGGATCCCGGTCCATCAACGCGGTGGTGACGCCATCAATGTGCGCGCAGTGCTCCTCCGGTGATTCGCCGAAACTCGCGGCCACTGAGCGTCCGCAAACTGCACAGCGAAGTCAAACCACCCAACCGAAGAAGCTCTCGGCTCGTGCAGCTCCGGCAAGCCAGTCGAAACGTTGAACGGCTCGCCAGCGTGCGTCGCGGTCACCAGCTCCGCTCGGAAACCGTCGGCCAGCGCGAACGTCTGAAACGACTTGCGATGCCGTTTCCCGGCGACGGACCAGCGCACCCCATAGGACTCGCGAAGCCGCCCGGACCCTCTCTCGATCTGCCAGACCCTGACGTCGAAGGTGGTGTCCATCGTCCGCACCTCGATCCGGCCCTGCCTACGGTGCCCGCCTCACGAGGGCCGACGCTTCCGGGCTACTACGAGCTCTATCTCCATGATCCCACCAGCAGCGGGCGTCACTGGAGTCCCACTCGCCGACGCCTCACCCCGGCCCCGATCAGTCAGCGTGACCGAGCAAGATCGTCCCACATACGCCCCCCAAACAGCTGACGATGCGTCACCACACCACAAAAGCGCAGGTCAGATGTATGGAGGCGCAGTTAGACTGAGTGCCTTAAAGCGCTTGGCCGCAGGTTCGAGTCCTGCCGGGGGCGCCCACTCCCCACCCTCCCTCGGGAGGGCTTTTTTCTGTCCCGCCGACACCGCGCCCCCGTCGCCCCGCTCCCACGAAGGAGCAGAAGTCACCTACGGCAACCGCCAGACGCGGAGCGCGACCACCTCGGGTGCCGATCCGACACCGTCGACTCGCGATCATTTCGCCGGTCATCGCATGAGTGTCACGATCACACTTGACAGTGAACCTATCAAAATCCAGCAACCGGCAGCAGGAAAGCCGAGTTGTCCCCGGTGTTCATCAGGAGATCACCAAAAGGGGACCATCTTGGCCTCGCACTACTTCGCGCGCCTCGTCACTGCCCTGGCCACCGCTGGTGCACTCGTTCTCATCACTCCGACCGGGGCGCACGCCACCGCGATCGGCTCAACTCCCGTGCGCACTTTCGAATACAGCATGGGAGGCGTGACCATGAAGGTTCCGACGGGGTGCATGTTCACGCACATCATCCGAGGCGGTGGAAGGAAGATCACCTACCAGAACGCGGGCGTGGATTGCGCCTTCGTGGCCGCGCTGAGCAGCGGGTTCTGCAACTGGCGCATCGACTTCACCTACGCCGACGTCAACAATCGCACCTATCGCGCCTCGCGCGGCAGGACACACAGAGAATGCAAGATCGACCCGATGAGGAACAACTCTCCCCAGACCCTGCCTCGTTATGGGAAGGCGTGTGCCCACCTCCACGTCAACGGAGTCCGGCGCGTGAGTCAGTGCCACCACATCACGAAGTGAGTCACCCATGGTCGAGCAGCAAAACGGGGGGAACTCCGAGCGGTTTCCAGAGGCCCGGCGCCGTCAGATCGAGATCGCCTCTTTCCTTGCGGGAGTGATCGTCACACTCGCCTTCTTCGCTTTCTTTCCGGGGCTGCCTCATGTCATCGACTGGGGAGCCATCCTCCTGTCCCTGCTCATGGGCGGGCTGGCCCAGTGGGGATGCCGGACCTGGCTGACCAGGGCAGGCAGGAAGCAGGCCGGGAGCAGGTGATCGTGAAGCGGGGCGCGGCTGACGCCTTCACAAGAGTGTTCGGAAAGGGTGATCCCCCGATGAACGCCGTGACCCCCGGTGCGCGGGCGCGTTGAAGGGGCGTGCGGCCTTGAAGAGGGGGTCGTGCTCACCGATCAAGAAGGAGAACGTGATGTCTCGCATCGCGAAGGCAGCCGTCGTCACGCTCGGCACGTCCGCTGTCGTGCTCGGCGGCGCCGGCCTGGCCTCGGCGGACGCGGGCGCCGAGGGCAAGGCCGTCGGCTCCCCGGGTGTCCTGTCGGGCAACGTCGTCCAGGTGCCCGTCAACATCCCGGTCAACGTGTGCGGGAACACGATCAACGTTGTCGGCCTGCTCAACCCGGCCTTCGGCAACGTCTGTGTCAACAAGAGCGACGACAGCCACAAGGGCAACCCCGGCCCGTCCGGCTACGGCCACTGACGGGGCCGACACCCCGAGCGACACGGCACGACGAGAAGCCCCCGACGGTCCGCCGTCGGGGGCTTCTCGTCGCCCGGCCCGGGAGTCACCGGGCTCCACAAGCACCGCCGCCGCTCACGCGTACCGGTACACGCTCCCGATCTCCTCCAGCGCCCCCGGAGTCACGTTCCAGGGCGGCATCCGCTCGTCGCGCGCGACGACCCGCCCGCGCTGCGCGTCGCCCCGCCCCGGCGGCTTGGCCGGCAGATAGCGCGCGCCCCGGTGACGCCGCTGCCACAGCGTCCACTGAAGGTCGATGAAGGCGTGGTGCAGCCAGAAGACGGGGTCGTTGACGGACGCGCCGCCGACCATGTGCCCGCCGACCCACCGGTGGACACGGTTGTGGTTGAGCCACGAGCCGTTGCCGGTCCCCTGCCCCCACCCTTCGAGCCGGTTGCGGAAGCCCCCGCGTGTGACCGAGTTCCAGGGGGCCTTGTCGTAGACCGGCTCGGCGAGCGCCGCGTCCAGGTCGCGGGCGGTGGGCAGGTCTACGGGGTTGCGGGGGTAACCGAAGTCCCGGGTGAGGTACTCGGTGTCCGTGATTCCCTCCGTGATCGTCCACCGGCCGGTCCCGTACGCGAAGGGGCCGGTCATCACCCGGTGGTCGGAGCGCCGCCCGTTGCCGCCGAGCAGGTCCACCGTCCAGGGCGCCGACGTCGTCGTACGGTCCCGCGTCCAGTCCCAGTACGGGACGGTCACCGAGTCGTCGAGCCGGCGCAGCGCCTTCTCCAGCTCCAGCACGAACCGGCGGTGCCAGGGCAGGAAGGAGGGCGCCATGTGGGCCGTACGCAGGCCGCCGTCGCCGTCGGAGACGTAGTGGTCGATGTGCATGCGCACGAACTCGTCGTACTCGCCGCGCTGTTTGAGCCCCAGCAGCGCGGCGACGAAGCGCTTGCGCTCCGCGCGCGTGAGCGTGCTGACGTCCTTACGGATGTAGGCCATGGCCGAGCACCCCCTCCGCCATGTCCAGTACACGCAGGCGCTGGGTGGTGCCCAGCTCGTCGACGGCGGCGCGGGTCGCCTCCAGGGCCGTCGGGTACGAGCGGTAGTGGTCGATCATGCTCAGATACGTGCCGTCCGCGCGGCGCATGAGATGCAGCGGGCGCCCGTCGACGGTGACGTCCCACTCCCCCGGGCCGGGCGTCCGGGCGCCCAGATAGGCCGCCTGGCCCGCGTCGGCCTTGGCGCCCCGGATACGGCGGCCCCGGTACGTCTCGTCGAAGTCGCTCTCCTCGGACCGCGCCGACCGGCGGGGCCACGCGGCGGCGACGACCGGGGCCACGGCCAGGGCGACGGCCGACACGCCCAGGGCGCGCAGCACGCCCCGGCGTGTTCTGCTCCGGCCGGGGTCGGGGTCCACCGTCACTCTGCTGACGAACAACACTCTCTCCTCGTCGTGTTCAGTAGCGGTGACCCCCCGACGGCCGGACCCGGGCGCGCACGGCTCCGGGCCTCGCCTTCGTGTCGCCGCGGGCTCAGACGAGCCCGAGGTTCGCGGTCGGCGCCGTCCGCAGCAGCGGGGTGAGGACGGCCGCCTGGGGGTCCTGGATGCTGGGCAGGCCCAGCGCGTCGGGGTTGGGCGCGGTGAGCGGGGTCTCCACGTGCAGCCCGGGGGTCAGGGTGCGCAGGTCGGCGGCGGGGGCGTCGACGCCGAGCCGCTCGAAGCCCTCCCCGACGACCCGGGGCAGCGGGGTCTCGGCCTGCAGCCCCGGCAGCGCGGCGCCGAGCGGCACCTGCGGCAGGGTGCTCGCGGGCAGCAGCCGTCCCTCGGCGTACGTCGGTCCCTGGGGGGCGCCCGGCATGAGCAGCGGCAACTCCCCCGCCAGCCTGGGCGCCTTCACGTTCAGGGAGTGCTCCACCCCTTCGAGCGGCAGGGGGACGGGGACCGTCTCGGCCGCGGCAGCGGGGGCGGCGGAGGCACCCACCGCGGCCACCACACCGGTGACGACGGCGGCAAGGGTTCCTCGTGTGGTCGGCTTCATCTCGGTACGGTCCCTTTCAGAAATGCGCGGGCAGGAATGAGCGGATCCGGGCTCGGCGTCCGTACCGGGTGAACGATCCGGGGATCTCCCCCAGCTCAAGATTCGCCCGACTGCCGCAATATTCCGAATAGTCCGAGAGACGTATTGGTCAGCTTGTCCAGAAGTCCCACCAGCGGGTCAGGATGAGCATGCCGATCACTCCCAGGTGCACCACCGGAAAGACCCAGGTGAATTCGGCGAGGAAGCTTCTCAGCCCGGCCGGCGCGGGCAGGAATGCGTGGCGGACGTTGAACGAGGTCAGGTACCAGAAGAGGACGATCGTGGCGATCCAGGCCAGACAGCACCACAGGCAGAGCGAGTTGATCCGGTAGAGCGACTCGAACTGCAGCCAGGTCACGAAGCCGACCCCGAAGAGTGCGCCCGCCTCGAAGGTGAGCCAGTACCAGCGCGGGAAGGCCGCCCCGGCCAGCAGGCTCGCGCCGACGCAGATGACGATGCCGTAGGCCACCAGACCGAGCATGGGGTTGGGGAACCCGAAGGCGGAGGCCTGGTCGCTCTTCATGATGTTGCCGCAGGAGACGACCGGGTTGAGGCTGCACCCCGGGGTGAAGTTCGGGTCCTCCAGCAGCTTGAACTTGTCGAGCGTGATGACCCAGGAGGCGAGCAGCCCGGCCGCGCCGCTGATCAGCAGCAGCACCGCGAAGGCACGACCACCGCCGACCGCGCCCACCGACCGCCCCGCGGAACCCATTCCGCCCACCGACCGCCCCGCGGAACCCGCTCCGCCCACCGACCGCCCTGCCGGGGCGGCCATCAGCCGCGCAGGCTGCGGGCCGGCAGGAGGACGTGCGCCGCGCTGGTCAGCGTCTCGGTGTCGCCCGCGAACGCGGCGAGCGCCTCGGGCTCGACCGGCATCCCGGGGCGGGCCTCGGGCCAGGGGCGGGTCGCGAAGAGCAGGTAGGCGAAGCCGCGTGCGCCGACGGCGGTGAGCCACTCCGGCGGAGCCGGGCACTGGGCGTTGAGCTGCGGCATCGTGACGACGGCCTGGCCGGCCTCGACGAGGAGGGTGACCGGCAGGCTGGGATGGGCGGCGCCGTCCACGACCTTCTCGCCGATGGACAGGCCGAGGCTCGTCAGCAGATCCGTCACGGCGGCCGTGGAGCCCTCCGGGCCGCTCCGACCGTCGCCCAGGGTGTAGGCGAGCAGATAGGGCATGTCCCCGTCGGGGGCCTCGCCGCTCCACGCCATGACGACGAGCGTGCCGAGATCGGCGGGGCGGAAAGGGCGGGTTTCAGCGGAAGTTGAGGTCACCGCGGAACCCTATCCACGCCCGCCAAACGACCCGGCCGCCTTTTCACTCGACCGGGCGACACACGACGACCGACCACACGAACGAGGGACACGCCTCGAACAACGGGGTGTTCACGCCCACGGGGCCGGTTCCGCGCCTTCGCGGAACCGGCCCCGTGGGACGGGGAAAGGGATCGTCAGCCCTGGAGGGGCAGACCGCCGAGAAGCCGGCTGGCGCCGCCCGGGGAGTTGAGGGCCTTGGTCGCGCCGCTCACCGTGTGGAGCACGGAGTCCTTGTTCTCCGTGTCGAGCGCGTTCGACTGCTGCTGCAGCGGCGCGGGCGCGATGGGCCCCTTGAAGAGCGTGTTCACCGCGCCGTTGAGGCTGGTGGGCGTGACGTCCGACGCGTCGTAGGCAAAAGCCGGCGCGGCGGCACCGACGACGGCCATGGACCCTGCGACGACAGCGGCGGCCTTCAGCGACTTCATCGTGTTCCTCTCCTCGGATACTGGAAGCACTGCGCCGTGTCCAACGAGCCCTCGCGCCGACGGAAACCCCGTACCGGACATGTCATATCTGACGCCGAACGACAGGTCATACGAACGAACAGCCGCCTGACCGGCCCCGGCGACGGCCGGCCCGACGGCTCTCCTCGGTTCCTACCGCACGGGCGGCACGGCCTGCGGCTGGACGGGCAGCTCGGCCGTGGGCGGCGTCACGGGCAGGCCCGACGGCGACTGCACGGCCGGCAGGTCGGCCGGGACGGGCAGGCCGCTGCCCAGGAGGATGGCCGCGACAAGCTTGACCAGGCTGTTCACCACACCGGTGACGGCGGGCAGCACCTGGGCGGGGTCACCGGAGGTCACCGCCTTGAGCAGGGCGTCGACCGCGGCCAGCAGCGCGGTCAGCGCGTCGGACACGAGGTCCGCCGGGACTCTGCCGACCAGGGCCACCGGACCGCGGTCGTACGCCGGCAGCGTGACGGCCGTCTGCGCGTCGGCCGGGGCGGACGGAGCGGACGGGGCGGACGGCGCAGACGGGGCGGACGGGGCGGACGGGACCGAAGGAGCCACCGGGACCGAGGGGGCCGCCGGGAGCATCGGCGTGGTCGCGGCGGGCGGAGCGCTGGGCACGGCGGGCGCGGCAGGCACGGCGGGTACCGCGGGCACGGCCGGCGCCGCCGGATCCACCGGCAGGGCGACCACCGGCGGAACCACGGGCGCGGCAGGAGCCTCCGGCGCGGCCGGCGCCGCCGCCTTCGCCTCGGCGATGGCGGCGCGCACTGCGTCGCCGAGTTCCGCGGCCTTCTCGGCGGAGAGCTGGCCGTTGTCCGCCTTGAGCACGGCGTCGAGCAGATCGGTCACCGGCGTCAGTACGCCACCGAGGTCACCGAGGCCCTTGAGCTGGGTCACGAGCGCGTCCGCGCCGGGGACGGGCGCCGCCGACCGGGCGCGCTCACGCCCCGTCTCGACGTCGGCGGCCAGGGCGGCCGGGGCGGTGACGCCGAGCAGGAGCGTGGCGCAGAGAGCGGGGATCGCGAGACGCCGTGCGGGCAGAGCACGCATGGGTGTTCCTTCCATCGGTTCGAGGGATCGTTCCTTCACCGTGAAATCGGTGATCGCCGCCTGCAACCGAGGGACCCCATTCGGGGCAACACGAACCGGCCGCCCTCCCCGTGGGGAGGACGGCCGGTTCGTGATTTAACGCGCGAACGTCAGTGCGGGGACGTCAGTCCTCGAACGTCAGTCGTTGAAGCACTTGTTGCCGAACGAGGGGTTCAGCAGACCGATGACGTTGATGGTGTTCCCGCACACGTTGACCGGCACGTGGACCGGAACCTGCACGACGTTGCCCGACAGCACGCCCGGGGAGTGAGCGGCGAAGCCCTTCGCCTCGCTGTCGGCGGTGGCGACGCCGGCGGTGCCCGCCACGGCCGCGGCAGCAACGGAGGTCAGGGCCAGGCCCTTCGCGATACGCGACATGGAGAGGTGCTCCTTGGAGTTGATGCAAAAAACACTCGGGCGGGGATGCCCGGCGCGGGGAACAACGCGCGGCGGGCACCGGGGGTTGTGCCTCCAAAGGAGTGATCTCCGAAAACGCCTGCTTCACCGATCCGACACAGTTGGCGCGTTCCGCAGATAAGTACGCATAGCGGGCTAGAGTTGCGCACCTCCCCAGGCCGCCGCGGTCTTTATCAGATCCGCAGGATTTCGGCCTTTCGACGGTCCGCGACATTCCCCCGACAAGCCCCCGAACGAGCTCCCGAAAGGGCACCGCCGGTCATGCGCATTCACCCGGGTCCTCTGCTGCGTCGCGCCATGGTGGGCTGCTGCGCCCTCGCCGCCCTCTGGGGGCCCGGCGCCGCCGCGACGGCCGCGCCCCCCGCTCCCTCGCCCGAGGCCGAGCGCCTCGCCTTCACCGAGCGCTACCGGGCCCTGCGGCACGGCGGCATCGTCCGCGCCGCCAACTCCTCCATCACCTGCCGTACGACGGTGGCGTCGTGCGCCGACGCGCGCGCGGGGCGTACCGGCGCGAACCCGGCGCGCACCGCCGTCAACGACGACTTCGACATGTTCTACATCGACGTCGACCAGGACCCGAACACCTACAACTCCAGCCGGGGCGAGGTCCGGCTGCCGCCGGGCGCGCGGGTGTCGTACGCCCGGCTGTACTGGGGCGGGAACCTGCGGGTGGGTGAGCAGAAGCCGCCGAAGGACAACGGGCGGGTGCTGATCGCGGAGCCCGGCGGCGCGTACAAGGAGGTGCTCGCGGACTCGGTGGTGGGGCACCGGGTGGCGCGCGGCGCGGACGCCTTCCAGGCCTCGGCGGACGTCACGGAGCTGGTGCGGTCGAGCGGTTCGGGGCTCTACACGGTGGCGCAGGTGAACGTGGCCATGGGCCGTTCGGCGGCCGGGGCGTGGGGCGGCTGGACGCTGGCGGTGGCGTACGAGAACCCGGCGGAGCCGCTGCGGCACCTGGTGATCGGGGACGGGTTCGACGCGCTCACGGCCGACGGGGAACAGCTGATCCGGCTGCGGGACACGGCCTTCCCCACGGGCGCGCGGGGCACCGTGGGCCTGGTCGCCTACAACGGGGACCGCGGGCGCACCGGTGATTCGCTCACCGTTTCGACGGGTGAAGGTGAAGCCGGCGCCCTGGAGGACGCGGCCAACCCCCATGACGACGTACTCAACTCGACGATCAGCCAGCCAGGGGTGGTTGTCGCGGGGCGTACGCCCGCGTACGCGAACACCCTCGGATACGACTCGGACGTTCTCGAACTGGACGATGAAATCCGCCATGGGGGTGACCAGTTGGCCTTCCGGCTCGTTTCGCAGCGGGACGCGGCTTGGGTCGGGGCGCTCTTCGTCGCCGTCGACGCCAAGCCGTGACGCGCGCCGCCCGGCGCCGCCCTTGAGCGAGGAACCCGCATGCATCTGTCACCATCCGACCCTCCGTCGCGGGTCCTGCATCTCACGCAGCCGGTCGACGGCGGCGTGGCCCGCGTCGTGACGGACCTGGTGCGGGCCCAGCTCGCCGAGGGCCTGCGCGTCGCGGTGGCCTGCCCCGACGGTCCGCTCGCCCCGGGGCTGCGGGCGCTCGGCGCGGACGTGCGCCCCTGGGCGGCCACCCGGTCGCCGGGGCCCGCGCTCCTGTCCGAGGTGCGCCGGCTGCGGCGGATCCTCGACGACGTACGGCCCGATCTGGTGCACGCGCACAGCGCGAAGGCCGGGCTGGCGGGCCGACTCGCCGTACGGGGGCGCGTGCCGACCGTGTTCCAGCCGCACGCCTGGTCCTTCGAGGCGGTGGAGGGCGCGATGGCGGCGCTGGCGCTCGGTTGGGAGCGAAAGGGGGCGCGTTGGGCCTCCCGGGTGGTGTGCGTCAGTGAGGCGGAGCGGATCACCGGGGAGCGGGCCGGGGTACGGGCGCGCTGGACGGTGATCCCGAACGGCGTCGACGCCGGGCGCTTCCACCCCGCCGCCGTGGACGCCGTGCGCGCCGGGATCCCCCTGCTCGAAGGGGTCGATCCGGCCGCGCCGCTGGTGGTGTGCGTGGGGCGGCTGTGCCGGCAGAAGGGGCAGGACGTGCTGCTCACCGCGTGGGACGCGGTGCTGCGGCGGGTGCCCGGGGCGCGGCTGGTGCTGGTCGGGGACGGGCCGGCAGCCGAGCGGCTGCGGGCGGCGGCGCCCGAGGGGGTGCTGTTCGCCGGAGGTGTCGCGGACGCGGTGCCCTGGTACCAGGCGGCCGATCTGGTGGTTCTGCCGTCGCGGTGGGAGGGCATGGCGCTGGCGCCGCTGGAAGCCATGGCGTGCGGGCGGCCGGTCGTGCTCACCGAGGTGGACGGGGCCCGCGAGAGTCTGCCGCCGGGACAGGAGCCCGTGCCCGTCGAGGACCCGGCCGCGCTCGCCGCGGCCGTCGCCCGTCTGCTGCTCGATCCGCTGCGGCGCGAGTCGCTCGGCCACGAGGGCCGCCATCACGTACTGACCACGCACGACGTACGGCACACGAACGAGGCCGTCGCGGGCCTGTACCGCGAACTGCTCGGCGGGGCGGGCGGCCGGCGCGGGAAAGCCACCGAGGCCACCGAGTACAGGGAGTCGATCCACACGTGACCGCGGAACGTACGGAGAGCACCGTCTCCTCCCCCGGCGGACAGCAACGCGAGTTCGGCGGCTCGTCCGTCTCGGTGGTTCCGGCGCGCGAGACCGTCGGCGGCCTGGTCCCGCGGGCCGGGCGGCGGCCCGTCGCCCGGCCTCCCTCGGGGCTGCCGCTGCTCGCCGTGGACGGCGGCGCGGCCCTGCTCGCGGTGCTGGCGCTCACCGGCGACACGACCCCCGGACGCCCGCTGATGGCCGCCCTCCTGGCCCTGACCGTGGCGTGGCTGAACACCCGCGCGCGCCTCTACCGGCCGCCCGCCGTGCCCGCCGCGCTCGACGAACTGCCCGCGGTCTGCGGGCGGATCGTGCTCGGCTGGTGCGTGCTCGCCGCCGGGGTGGCCACGCACTCCCCCGATCACGCGCTCACCGCCCATGAACTGGCCCTCGGCTGCGCCCTGCAGTCGGCGGCGGCCTGTGCCGGGCGGGGCTCGGTGCACTGGAACCGCCGCCGGGCGCTCGTCCGGCGCCCCGGCGCGGCCCTGGTGGTGGGCCCG
The DNA here is from genome assembly GCF_055657445.1 of Streptomyces sp. NPDC107538. Taxonomy (NCBI): domain Bacteria; kingdom Bacillati; phylum Actinomycetota; class Actinomycetes; order Kitasatosporales; family Streptomycetaceae; genus Streptomyces; species Streptomyces sp. NPDC107538. Next base: position 693,370 of record NZ_JBVKAY010000004.1, read on the forward strand.
GCGGCGACCGCGCAGCGCGTGGCCGCCGCGTTCCTGCGCCACCCGGGGTGCGGCATCCGGCCCGTCGGCGTGGTCGCCGACCAGGCGGCCGGAACCGAGGGCCTGCCCGTGCTGACCACCCCGGAGGAGGTACGGCGGGCGGCCGTCCAGAACGGCGTCCAGGCCGTCCTCGTCGTCGGCTCCCGCACCGAACGCGCTCCGCTGCTGCGGACGTTGGAGGACGGCGGCTGCGCGCTGTGGGAGGTGGACCCCGAGTCGCCCTCGTACGACCGGGACGGCTCGACCGAGCTGCTCGCCGGGTTCGCCTGCCGTCGCCTGGTACTGACGAGGACGCATGAGGCGTTCGGCAAGCGGCTGTTGGACGTGGCGGTGTCCGGGGCGCTGCTGCTGCTGGTGAGTCCGCTGCTGCTGGTGTGCGCGGTCGTCCTGCGGCTGAGCGACGGGCCGGGGGTGGTGTTCCGGCAGGAGCGGATCGGGCGGGACGGGCTGCCGTTCACCCTGCTGAAGTTCCGTACCCACCGCCCCGCCGACGACCACGAGGCGGCGACCCGGTGGAGCGTGGCGAACGAGCAGGAGATGGGCTGGTTCTGCCGCTTCCTGCGACGCAGTTCGCTGGACGAGCTGCTCCAGCTGTGGAACGTGCTGCGCGGCGACATGAGCCTGGTCGGCCCGCGCCCCGAACGGCCCTACTTCGTGGCCAAGTTCGGCCAGACGTACCCGGGTTACGCGGCCCGGCACCGGATGCGGACCGGCATCACCGGACTGGCCCAGGTCACCGGGTTGCGCGGGGACACCTCCATCGAGGACCGGGCCCGCTTCGACAACGCGTACATCGACAACTGGTCGCTGTGGCAGGACCTCTGCATTCTGGTGCGCACGGCCGCCGCGCTCGTCCGTCCCACGGGGAGCTGACCGTGACGTCTCCGCGCGCCGCGGCGCCCCTTCGCTCCGCCCTGCCCGTCCTGCCCGTGGTCGCCGTGGTCGCCGCGCTCGCGCTGCCGATCACCCAGGGCGCCGAGGGCGGCGCGACCCCGGCCGACGCCGTCTCCGGGCTGCTGGTGCTGTGGTGCGCCGTACGGCTGCTGCGGGACCGGCGGCGCCCCCTGACCCGTACGGCCGCGGTGGTCCTCGGGCTGCCGGTGTGCGGGCTCGCGCTGGCGGCGGCCGGGGCGGGCGACCCCGGGGAGGGGATCGCCGGGCTGGGCCGGTACCTCCAGATCTTCGTACTGGTGCCGATGGCGGTGCTGCTCTGTGTCCGGAGCCGGTCGGACTTCCGGGTGGTGGCCTGGTCGTTCGTGGGGCTCGCGCTGTGGCAGGGCGCGGTCGGCGTGCACCAGTACGCCACCGGGACGGGCGCTTCGTACGCCGGTGAGGACATCCGGGCCGTGGGGACCTTCGGGGCCGGGGACGTCATGGGGATGGCGACCGTGGTGTCGTTCGGGCTGGTGTGCGCGGTGGGTCTCGCGCTGGCGCCCGCGACGGCGCGGCAGCGGGTGTGGGCGGTGGTCTGCTCGGTGCTGCTCGTGCTGCCGCTCGCGGTGTCGTTCAGCCGGGGCGCGTGGATCGCCACGGCCGTGGCGTGCGGGCTCCAGGTGGTGCTGGCCGGGCTGCGGCGGGCGGTGGTGGTCTTCGCGGGCGTCGCCGCCGTGGGTGTGGTCCTGGTCGGCGGGCTCGGGATCGGGTCCTCGATGATCCAGGACCGGATCAGCAGCATCACCCAGGTCGCCGACGCGCCGGACCAGTCGGTCACCGACCGGTACACGATGTGGGCCGCGGCCGGCGGTATGTGGCGCGAACAGCCGCTGACCGGCGTCGGGTTGAAGGGCTTCCCCGAGCACCGCGACGGTCACGCCTCGCTGGCGCTCTCCTCCGGCAGCGACATCGCCGGCGCGGGCACGGCCTACCAGAAGCAGCCGCTGCTCTCGCCGCACAACATGTATCTGCTGGTCCTGAGCGAGCAGGGACTGATCGGCCTGCTGACGCTCGGCGGGAGCTGGCTGGCGCTGGCGGTGTGCGGGGCGCGGGGGCTCGCGCGGGTCCGGCGCGAACCCGGTGCCGCCGGGCTCGACTGCGGGATCGTCGCCTGCGGGCTGATCGCCTGGATCCTGGTCGACTTCATGTACGCGGACATCGGCGGCCCGACGACCGCGCTGACGGCCGTCTGCTTCGGGCTGGTGGCGTGGTGGGCACTGGCCGACCGGACCGCCACGGGCGCCGCTCCGGTCGGGGCCGCCGCGGCCCGCGTACCGGAGGGGGCCGGGGCGCGATGACCATGACGCCTCCCGAGACACCTCCCGAAACACCTCCCCAGACGCCTTCGCAGCCGCCGCCCGTGTCCCCGGCGGGCTCCCCCGAGCCCGACCCGGTGGTGCCCGGCGCGCGGGCCGCCGACGATCTCTCGGAGGTCGCGCCGCCCACGGGACGGTTCCTCGCGAAGGCGACGCTCGTCACGGCGGCGCTCACGGCGGCGGCGGCGCTGCTGGGGCTCGGCCGGGACCAGGCGCTGTCGTATCTGTTCGGGGCCGGCAGCGAGACGGACGCCTTCCTGGTGGCCTGGACGGTCCCCGAGTTCGCGGCGACGCTGCTGATCGAGGACGGCATGGCGTTCGTGCTGGTGCCCGCGTTCAGCGTGGCCGTGGCCCGCCGGGCCCGGGGCGGCGCGGGCGACCCGGTCCGCGCCCTGGTCGCCTCTACGCTGCCCCGACTGACGCTGGCTTTCGTGGCCGCCGCCCTGCTGCTGATCGTCGGCGCGCCCTATCTCGTCGAGGCGCTCGCCCCCGGGCTCCCCAACCCTCAACTGGCCGTCGACTGCACCCGTTTGACCGGCACCTGTGTCCTCACCTTCGGCCTCGCCGGCTACTGCAGCGCGGCCCTGCGCGCCCACCGCCGGTTCATGGCCCCCGCGGCGATCTACGTGGCGTACAACGTCGGGATCATCACGGCGATGTTCCTGCTCGGCGGGCGCTGGGGGGTGCGGGCGGCGGCCGTGGGCGTCGCGGTGGGCGGCGTCCTGATGATCCTCACCCAACTGCCCGCGCTGCTGCGGCAGTTGCGTCGCAAGGAGCGGACACCCCAGGGTCCGGGAGCCCTACCGGAGGCCGAGAGCGAAGCCGGCGGTGACGGCGCCCGTCCCGTCGAACTCACCCTCATCACCACGGTCCTGCTCTTCGCGCTCTGCCGTCAGTCCCAGGTCCTCATCGAGCGCTTCCTCGGCTCGACACTCCCCGCCGGCGCCATCTCGCATCTCAACTACGCGCAGAAGGTGGCCCAGATCCCGATGACGTTCTCGCTGATGCTGTGCACCGTCACCCTCCCGGTGGTGGCGCAGGCGATGGCGGAGGGCGACACCGAGCGGGCCCGCAGCCGGGTGGAGAAGGACCTCGCGCTGGTGTCGTGCATCGTGCTGCTCGGCGCGGCGGCCATCTTCGCGTGCGGGCCGCAGATGATCGAACTGCTCTTCCAGCGCGGCGCGTTCACCGCGCGGGACACCGCCGCCACCGCCGCCGTGATGCGTGTGTACGCCCTCGGTCTGCTCGGCCACGCACTGGTCAGCGCGCTCGTCCGGTCGTACTTCTCGGCCGGCCGGCCCACCTGGTACCCGCTGGCCGCGATGGCCGCCGGGATCGTCGCGACCTCGTGGATCGGCGCGGCCACCGTCGGCTCCTGGGGTGTCCTCGGCATCGCCGCCGCCAACGCCGTCGGCATCACCCTGACCGCCCTGCTCCTGCTGTACGGGATGGGCGGCCGGGCGGTGCCGATCCGGGTCCGGCAGGTGGTGACCGAGATGAGCAGGCCGGTCCGGGCGGCCGTGGCCGCGGGCGTGGTGGGGATGTACTGCGCCGACCGGATCGACTCGCCCGTCCTCGGTCTCACCGCCGGCGGCGCGGCCGTCGCCTTCGTCTTCGTCCTGCTGGCCTCGGCCATGGGCGCCGCCGGCGTCACCCCCGCACTCCGTTCCGTCACACGAAGGCTGTCGAATGTCCGTATCCGCTGACCGCCCGTCCGTCCCCGCCGGCCGCAGACCCTCGGCCCCCGGCCGCGGACCGGCCGGGTCCGCCACCGCCACCCCCCTGTGGGTGGCCATGTACCACTCGGTGGGCGACTGCTCCGACGACCCGTACCGCGTCACCGTCTCGCCCGACCGCCTCGACGCCCAGCTGGGCTGGCTGCGGCGACGGGGCCTGCGCGGGGTGGGCATGGCCGAGCTGCTCGCCGCCCGCGCCCGGGGCGAGGGCCGGGACCTGGTGGGACTGACCTTCGACGACGGGTACGCCGACTTCGTCGAGCGCGCGCTGCCGCTGCTGCGCGCGCACGACTGCGGGGCCACGCTCTTCGTGCTGCCGGGCCGGCTCGGCGGCGAGAACGCCTGGGACCCGCTGGGCCCGCGCAAGCCGCTCCTCGACGAGGAGGGCATCCGGACGGCCGCCGGGACCGAGGGCATCGAGATCGGCTCGCACGGGCTGACCCATGTCGACCTCACGAAGGCGGACGACGAGACCCTGCGCGCCGAGACCGCCGACAGCCGGGCCCTGCTGTCGAAGCTGGTCGACGCTCCGGTCCAGGGCTTCTGCTACCCGTACGGCACCCTCGACCAGCGGGCCGCCGACGCCGTACGGGACGCCGGCTACTCGTACGCCTGTGCCATCGACCCGGGTCCGCTGAACGGCCCGTACGCGCTGCCCCGGGTGCACATCGGCGAGGAGGACACGGCCCTGCGGCTGCTGCTGAAGCGGAAGCTGCACCGGCTGCGCCGGCGGCCCGTCGAGGGGGTCTGAGACCGACGTGAAGGCACTGCACATCATCACCGGCCTCGGTGTCGGCGGCGCGGAGCAGCAACTGCGGCTGCTGCTGCGGCATCTGCCGGTCGACTGCGACGTGGTGACGCTGACCAACCCGGGTCCGGTCGCCGACGGGCTCACCGCCGACGGCGTCCGGGTCACCCACCTCGGCATGGGCGGCAACCGCGACCTCGCCGCGCTCCCCCGGCTGGTGCGGCTGATCCGCAAGGGCGGCTACGACCTCGTCCACACCCATCTCTACCGGGCCTGCGTCTACGGCCGGATCGCCGCCCGGCTGGCGGGGGTCCGCGCGGTGGTCGCCACCGAACACTCGCTCGGCGACTCCCAGATGGAGGGCAGGAGGCTCTCCGCCGGAGTGCGCGCCCTGTATCTCGCCAGTGAGCGCCTGGGCCGGTCCACGGTCGCCGTCTCGCCGACCGTCGCCGACCGGCTGAAGCGCTGGGGCGTGCCGGACCCCCGGATCGAGGTCGTCCCCAACGGCATCGACCTCGACGGTTTCCGCTTCGACGCGGACCTGCGCGACCTGACCCGGCGGCGGCTCGGGCTGCCGGAGGACGCGTACGTCGTCGGGGGCGTCGGACGGCTCGCGGCGAGCAAGCGGTTCGACGTGCTGATCCGCGCGCTTGGTCAACTCCCGCAGGACTGCTGGGTGTTGATCGTCGGTGGCGGCCCGGAGGAGAGCGTGCTGCGGCGGGCCGCCCAGCGGGCCGGGGTCGCCGATCGGGTGCTGCTCACCGGGGAGCGCCCGGCCGCGGGCGCCCCCGGCGCGGATCTGCCCTCCCTGATGAACGCCATGGACGTGCTCGCCTCGCCCAGCGCCGAGGAGGCCTTCGGGCTCGCGGTGGTGGAGGCGATGGCGTCCGGGCTGCCCGTGCTCTATGTCTCCTGCCCGGCGATCGAGGACCTGCCCCCGGACGCGACCGCCGGCGCGCGGCGGGTCCAGGGGGGCGCGGAGTCGTTCGTACGCGCCCTGCTGGACCTCCGCGCGCAGGGCCCGCGCTCCCGTGGCGTCCCCGCCGCCGCCCAGCACTACTGCATCACCCGCAGCGCCGCCCAGCTCATGGACGTGTACGCGGCCGCCGTCTCCAGCACGCCCTCGCCAACCCCGTCCCTGGGAGTGAGTTCCGCATGACCGACCGTACGCCTGAACGTATGACCGACAGCCCCGACCGTGGGCCCGCCTCCCTCGCCCGCTCCAGGTCCCTGCCCCCCTGGTCCCTGCTGGCCGCCGGTGCGCTGCTCGGCGGGCTGGCCGGGGGCGCGTACGGCGTGGTGAAGGCGCCCGTCTACACCGCCACCAGCTATGTCGTCGCCGTGCCCGGGGAAGGGTCGGACTCGCAGTCGGCGCTGGGCTTCGCGCAGGCGTACGGGCGGGTGGCGACACAGGTCGCGGTGCTCGGGGACGCCCAGGTGTGGGCGGGGGTGCCGATCTCGACGCTGCGCAGGAGCGTGCAGACGGCGACCTCGCCGGACGCGCCGATGGTGGCCGTGTCCGCCACCTCCTCACGGCCGGACCTCGCCGCCGACATGGCCAACGCCGTCTCCCGGGCGCTGACCCGGCACGCCAACGACTCCGTCGGGTCGACGCGCGTCGAGTTGCAGGAGTTCGCCCGTGCGACCAGGCCGACCGAGGCGTCCTCGGCGTCGTCGACGGTGACCGGGCTGGTGGGCACCGCCGCCGGCGGGCTGCTCGGCGGACTCGCGCTGCTGGTCCGGCCCCGACGCTCCCCGGAGACCCCGCCGGCCGCCTCCGTACCGGGCCCCGCGCTCGCCGCCGACGCCCGCGGACAGCTGTGACCAGCACGCTGGACACGGGGGCGAGCACCACCCTGCGCGCCGAACTCTGCACCGACGAGGGCGAGTTCGGCGAGCTGGCCGAGGCCTGGGACCGGCTGTACCGGCGGTGCGGCGCGGCCACCCCGTTCCAGAACCACGCCTGGCTGCACTCCTGGTGGCTGTCGTACGGCACCCCCGGCAGGCTGCGGCTGGTCGTGGTCCGGGACGGCGCCGAGCTGCGCGCGGTCGCCCCGCTGATGCTCGTGCGGCGGCCGCTGCCCGCGCTCGTCCCGCTCGGCTGCCCGATCTCCGACTTCGCGGATGTGATCGTCGACGACGAGTACGCCGAGCAGGCGTCGGCCGCGCTCGCCGAGGGGCTGTCGGCCGCCGCCCGGACCGCGCTGATCGACTTCCGCGAGGTACGGCCGGGCGCCGCCGTCGAACGGATTTACGACCGCTGGTCGGGGCCGCGCCGCAAGGTGGCCGACTCGGTCTGTCTGGAGCTGCCCGCCCAGCCCATGGCCGAACTGCTCAAGCGGCTGCCCAACTCCCGGGCCCAGCGGGTGCGCGCCAAGCTCCGCAAGCTCGGTGACCTGGGCATCGAGCCGCGTGCGGTGCGCCCCGAGGAGGTGGACGCGGCGCTGCGGACCATGCTGGAGCTGCACCGGCTCCAGTGGCAGGACCGCAAGGTGACGACCGAGCACATGCGGCCCCGTTTCTCCGAGCACCTGACCCGCTCGGTCGGGCCGATGGTGCGCTCCGGGGATGCCGTGGTGACCGAGTTCCGGCTGGGCGGCGACGTCCTGGCCGTCGACGTCACCCTGCTCTCGCGGCGGCTCGCGGGCGGCTACCTCTACGGCGCCCACCCCCGGCTGCGCGAGCGCAAGGCGGACGTCGCCACCATGCTGCTCGACGCCTGCGCCGGGCACGTCGGCTCCGGCGCCCACCAGGTGCTGAGCCTGCTGCGGGGCGCCGAGCCGTACAAGCTGCGCTGGCGCCCGGACACCGTCGTGAACCAGCGGCTGCTGCTCGCCCGCCGCCGTACCGCCCCGATCCTGTCGGCGGTCGTCTGTGACGCGGCGGCCCGCTGCCGGGGCAAGGAACTGGTCCGCCGGTGGCGAGCCCGGAAGGAACGCGATGCCGGCGGCGGGCAGTGAACGGCCCGCCGCCGGCTCCGGCTCACCGGTAGCGCGCCCACCAGTCCGTACGGATGCAGAGCTTCCCGCCGATCCAGTACTCCACCCAGTCGCCCAGTTCCAGCGGCGAGCAGTTCGGCGGACGTACGGGCGTGGTGGGAACCGGCTTGGGCGTGGGGGTCGGCGTCGGGGTGGGCGTGGGAGTGGGTACCGGCTTCGGGGTCGCGGCCGTGTCGCGGCCGAAGAGCATCGACCGGTACACCTGCGCCGCCTTCGGGTTGCTCGCGCACTGCCAGACACCGTGCGGGCAGTAGTCCGTGAGCGTGTTGTAGAGCGGCTTGTGCTCGTCCATCCAGGCGAGCATGCGTCGCATGTACTCCGGGTTGTCACCGTTGCGGAAGAGTCCCCATTCCGCATAGGAGATGGGCTTCTTGTGCTCCTTCGCGAAATCGACGTGCGCCTGCAGGCCGTACGGTTCCTTCACCTGTTCGTCGAAGGTGATGCCGCGCGGCTGGTCGTAGGAGTCCATGCCGATGATGTCGACCGTGTCGTCGCCCGGATAGCACTGGGTCCAGGGAATGGCGTCCCGGCCCCTGTTCGGGGTCCAGTCGAACTTGAATTTCTGGCCCGGCACCGCGCGCATCGTGGTGACGATCCTGTTCCAGTACTTCTTCCAGTTCTCCGGGTCGGGCCCGCAGCGATGGGTGTACGTGATGCCGTTCATCTCCCAGCCGAGCACGATCACCGTGTCCGGGATCTTCAACTCGACCAGCCGCTCGGCGAGTCGGCGGTAGTGGCGGTCGAACTCACCGGCGGCGGCGCGGCGCAGCAGCGCGCGGACCTCGGTGTCGGAGACGCCCTCCTCGTTGCGCTCCATCATGGGCACGTTGAGGACGAACATCCGGTCGTCCTCGTCGCGCCGCCACTCCGCCCAGGAGTCCAGGAAGCCGGGCAGGCCCTCGATGTTGGACCAGCGGTCGCCCGGCAGGTAGGTGTGCGCCACCCGCAGGTCGGAGCCGCCCAGCCAGTCGCTCAGCTCGGCGATCCGGGCGACGCCACGGGGTCCGTAGTGCAGATAGGCGCCGATGGCAGGCAACTCCTCGGGAGCCTTCGGGGTCTGCGAGGGAGTGGCCGGCACGGGCGAGGTGCCCGGCGGCGGGACCGACGCGCTCGGTGCGGCCGGTGCGCTCGGTGCCGTCGGTACGGCGGGTACGGGCGTCTGGGCGACCGGAGCCGGGGTCACGGCGGCGGGCGCCGGGGGAACCGTGGGGGTGGCCGCCGGGACGGCCGGTGCCGCGGGGACGGCGGGTGCCGGTGGGTCGGTCACCCGGGTCACCACCGCGCCCACGGCGTACACCGGGACCGACGCGAGGGCGAACGTCGTGACCACGCCGGCCGCGACGAGCGCCAGCCGTCTGTTGCGGGGCCTCCTGTGCCGGGCCCGCCGCTGCTGTGGAGCCATGTCCGCTCCCCTCTCCGCTTTCTTCACTTCACTGCTTTCCGCCGCCGATTTCCACCTACTGACAATCAGTCATACGAATATGAATTCCGCCAACTGGGGCTCCGGCCTTCGGGTGCCCGAATCGCCCGCACGGGTGACCCGACGTCAAAGAAATGTGCGAGGACCCTGTCGAAATGAACGCGTCAATGAACGTGTCGATGAATGAGTCGCCGCTCGACACCCGCGTTCCGGCCGTTCTGCTGCGGACGGACCGCAATCCCTTCCACCACGGAACCCTGGGAGCCGTACGGTCCTTGGGCCGCGCCGGGGTGGAGGTGCATCTGGTCGCCGACTGCGCGGGAAGTCCCGTCCGCAGCTCGCGGTTCCTCCACGCGACGCACACCCCGCCGCGTCTCGGCGCCCGGCACGAGGAGTTCGCCGCCGTGCTGCGCCGGGTGGCGGCCCGGGTGGGCCGTCGGGCCGTCCTGGTCGCGCTGGACGACGCGAGCGCCGTGGCCGTCGGCCGGCTGCGCGCGGAGCTGACGGAGGATTACCTGCTCCCGGACGGCCCCGAGGCCCTCGCCGAGCAGGTGGCCGACAAGGCCGAACTGGCCGCGCTGTGCGGGCGCCTGGGCCTCCCGCACCCGGCGACGGCACTCCCCGACAGTCCGGCCGAGGCGGCGGCAGCAGCGCGCGAGCTGGGTCTGCCGGTGGTCGCCAAGTGGAGCCGCCCCTGGCTGCTGCCCGCCGACGCGGGCCTGCGCAGCACGACGGTGGTGCGCTCCGCCGGGGAGGCGGCGGCCCTGTACCGACGCTCGGCACAGGCGGGCAGCCGGCTGCTGCTGCAGGCGTTCCTGCCGCCGGGGCTCGACCGGGACTGGTTCTTCCACGGGTACGCCGACCGCGCCGGGGTCGTGCGCGCCGGCGGCCCCGGCCGCAAGCTGGGCGCCTGGCCGCCCGGCGCGGGCCTGACCACCGTGGGCCGCTGGACCCCGAACCCCGAGGTCCAGGCCCTCGCCGAGCGGCTGGCCGGGGCACTCGCCTACCGGGGCGTGTTCGACCTCGACTTCCGCCGCGAGGGCCGCACCGGCGCGTACCACCTGCTCGACTTCAACCCGCGCCCCGGCGCGCAGTTCCGGCTGTTCACGGACACGGCCGGCATCGACGTCGTGCGCGCCCTGCACCTGGATCTGACCGGCCGCCGGATCCCGGACGGGACGCCCGTGCCGGGCCGGACCTTCGTCGTGGAGAACTACGCGCCGCTCACCGCGCTGCGCCCGCCACCCCCGCCGTACGCGCCGTCCCGGCCGGGCGCGCGCGAACTGGCCTGGTACGCGCGGGACGACCGCGCCCCCGGCCTCGCCCTGTGGTCCCTGTGGCCCCGCCACGCGCTCGGCCGACTGCTGACACCCCGCACACCCCCTCCCGCCCAGCACGACCGGGCCGCCGGCGAGCACCGGTCCGCGCACCGCGCCGAGAACGAGAAAGCGAGCCGCCCGTGATGTACGACCTGCTGGTGGTCGGCGCCGGCCCGTACGGCCTGTCCATCGCGGCCCACGCCGCCGCGGCCGGGCTCAGCCTGCGCGTCCTCGGCCGTCCGATGGCGTCCTGGCGCGACCACATGCCGCCCGGCATGTTCCTCAAGTCCGAGCCGTGGGCCTCCAACCTCTCCGATCCCGAGGGACGTTGGCGGCTGGACGCGTACTGCGCGGAACAGGGCGTCGAGGCCCGCCACGGCCGCCCCGTCCCGATCGGCACCTTCGCCGCGTACGGCCTGTGGTTCGCCCACCACGCCCTCCCCCCGGTCGACGAACGGACGGTGACGCGCCTTCAGCGTCGCTGCGGGGCCTTCGAGGCGATCCTGAACGACGGTGAGCTGGTCCGCGCCCGCACGGTGGCCCTGGCCGTCGGCGTGCTCCCGTTCGTCGAAGTACCCGCCGTACTGCGCGAGTTGAGCCCATCCCGGGTCTCCCACAGCAGCCATCACCCCACCCTCGACCGCTTCCGGGGCAAGGACGTCACGGTCGTCGGCGGCGGCCAGGCGGCCCTGGAGACGGCCGCGCTCCTCGCCGAACAGGGCACGCGCGTCCGGGTGCTGGCCCGCTCCCCCGCCCTCCGCTGGAACGACGTCCCGCCCCCGCTGGAACGCCCCCTGTGGGACCTGGCCCGCTCCCCGCACAGCGGCCTGGGCTGCGGCTGGCGCAACTGGTTCTACGCGGAACGGCCCGGTTGGTACCGCCGACTGCCCGAGACGAGCCGGGTCCGGGTAGCTGCCGGGGCACTGGGCCCCGCGGGCGCCTGGTGGGTCCGCGACCGCGTCGAACGGGCTGTCGAGGTACGGCTCGGCCAGGAGGTCGCGGTGGCGTACGAGTCGGGCGGTGCCGTGCGTCTGGAGACGGTGGGCCGGGACGGCGGGCTGACCTCGCTGGACACCGAGCACGTCATCGCCGCCACGGGGTTCCGGGCCACCTGCGACCGGCTGGACCTGCTGGCGCGTGACGTCCGCGCGGACCTGGTGCCGCTCGCCGACGGCTCGCCCTCGGTCGGCCGGGACTTCGAGTCCTCGGTCCCCGGTCTGTTCCTCGCGGGCCTCACCACCGCTTCCGGCTTCGGCCCCGCGATGCGCTTCGTGTACGGCGCGTCGTTCACGGCGCCCACCCTCGTACGAGGGGTACGCCGACGGCTGCGCTCGGGGGTGCCCGGTGGGCGGATCCCGGTGCCGGGGGCGCGGGCCGACCTGGCCTCCACCGCCGGGTCGTGACGGGCCCGGGTGCCGGAGGCTCACCGCGCCTCCGGCACCCGGAGCGGCTCAACGACCGGACGCGGCCCGGCCCCGCCGGTACAGGATGGCCCCGCCCGCGATCAGCGCGAGGCTGCCGGCCCCGGCGGCGATCAGCGCCTCACGGTCACTGCCGGTCTCGGGGAGCGTGGGCGGCTTGGTGGGCGGGCTGGTCGGCGGCTGGGACGAGTGCGGGGGCTTCGTCGGCGGGTTCGTGGGCGGCTCGGTCTCGTGCGGGGGCTTGGTGGGCGGGGCCGTCGGCGGCTTGGTCTCGTGCGGCGGCTTCGTCGGGGGCTTCGTGGGGTGCGCGGTCTCCGTGGGCGGCTTGGTCTCGTGCGGGGGCTTCGTCGGCGGGTTCGTCGGAGGCTTCGTCGGCGGCTTCGTGGGCTGCGGGGGCTTGGTGGGCGGAGTCGTCGGCGGTTTGGTCTCGTGCGGAGGCTTCGTGGGCGGGGTCGTCGTCGGCGGGTGATCGCCGTAGCCGCCCTCAGCCTCCTCGTCGTCCGGCTGGTCGCCGTAATCGCCCGAAGAGTCGTCGTGGCCACCCTGCGTGCCGTCGTCGTGGCCGCCCTGCGTGCCGTCGTCGTTCCCGTAGCCGCCGTCGTCCCAGGGGTCCGTGTACTCCGCGGGCTCGTCGTCTGCCTGATGCCCCTGGTCCGCCTGGTCCGCCTGGTCCCCTTGGTACGTGCCGTGTCCCGCGTACTCCTCGTACTCCTCGTAGTCCTCGTAGTCCTCGTACTCCTTGTACGCCGACTCCCAGGGCTCCTCGGGCTCCGGGTCCGCGGCCGGGGCCGCGTAGCGGGGCTCGGCCACCGGAGCGGGCTGCCGCTCGGGGGCGGCCTGGCTCTCCGGGGCGCTCCGGGTGTTCTCCGGGGCGTGGTCACCGGTGTTGGCGCAGGCGTTGCCGATGGACGGGTTGCCTGCCGCGGCGACGTCTACGGTGTTGCCGCAGAGGTTCACCGGGACGGTGACCGGCACCTCGACCGCGTTGCCCGACGCGACGCCGGGCGAGTTCGAGGCGGCGCCGTGCGCGCCCGTGTCCGCGAGCGCCGACGTGCCGTAGAGGGACAGCAGGCCCGTCGTCGCGGCGGCCACGACCATTCTCTTGCGCAGGGTCTGTCGCATCTCGTTCTCTTCCTGCTCGAAGAAGTGGGAAAAGCCGGCCTTGGCGCCGCTGAGGACAATCCAAGGCCGGCTTGGGCACAGCCGAGCGGCTGGTGCGAGGCGTTACGACGTCAGTCGTTGACGCAGATGTTGCCGGCTGCCGGGTTGAGCAGACCGATGACGTTGATGGTGTTACCGCACACGTTGATCGGGATGTGGATGGGAACCTGCACCACGTTGCCCGAGAGGACACCCGGGGAACCGATGGCGGCACCCTTGGCCTCCGCGTCGGCGAAGGCCGGAGTGGCCATTCCCATGGCCATGATCACGCCGGCGACGACAGCAGCGCTCTTCTTGAGCTTCACAACATTTCCCTTCTCCGCGGTCATGCCTCAATTGACGGCCGAAACCGAGCGAGCACAGCATGAACGGCTCGCATCATGACCTGCAGCCTGCGAAACGAGGAATACACACCGGAAGAAACTCAGGAACATGAGGAGCGGGGTAATTCACTCGATCGCCCCGGGAATTATCGGACAGTCGAATCTTCGGCCACTCGAATGGCCGCACAGAAGACAGCGGAAGGGCTCGGACCGCCCGCACGCACCGCGCGGACGGCCCGAGCCGTTTCCCGACTGCCGGCTCTGGATCAGCCGTGGCCGCCGCCGTTGCCGTTGTCCGACAGGATCGGGATGTCCGACAGGATGTGCGACAGCGGCTCGTCACCCTTGGCCTGGGTGGAGTTCTCCGTGCACTGCTGGTTCTGCGGCGCGGAGAGGACCGGGACGTCCTGGAGCAGGGAGACTCCGATGAGCCCGATGCCACCGAGGTTGCCCTTGACCGGCAGGCCGACACAGGGCTTGTTGAGCGACCCCTGCACCAGCGACAGCTGCGGGCTCATGTCGCCCTTGGTCACGGAGTTGCCGAACGCCTGGCTGGCACCGTTGCCGCTGAAAGAGGTGGTCCCACCGTCGTCGGCGAGCGCCTGGGGCGCGGCGGCGGCCGCGAGGCCGGTGATGGAAGCGGCGACCGTGACCGCGGCCATTGCCTTCTTGAACATTTCGCGTTCCTTTCCTGGCGGAACCCGCGGGTCCCTGACTCTGGCAGCAACTGCGGCACACCCGTACCGGTTTCGGAGCATCACCCGTTCGGCCCGCTCGCACCGGCGAATTCCAGCGGATCGAAAAAGCTCCGCGCGCCCCGCCCTCACTCCCCCGCATGGGCCGACGGAGTGAATCAGAGCAACCGGGGAGTCCGGGGGAAGTTGTCCATGGCGCTCCGGTGGAAACGGGGTTTTTCCAGAAGGGAACCGCAAGTGATCAAGAAGTTCATGGCCGTGACCACGATCGCCGCCTCCGTCGTCGGAGCCTCGACCGCCGCCGCGCCCCAGGCACTCGCCGACGACGGCGGCACCACGACCTTCAGCGGGAACGACGCCCATCAGGTGTACGGCAACTCGGCCACGTACGGGAACATGAGCCCGCAGATGGCGCTGATCCAGGGCTCGTTCAACAAGCCCTGCATCGGTCTGCCGGCGAAGCTCAACCTCGGTGGCCTCGGGCTTCTCGGCGTCTCCCTGCTCCAGGACGTCCCGATCCTGTCGGCGCCGCAGAACCAGCAGTGCACCGAGAACTCCACCCAGGCCAAGGGCGACGAGCCGCTGTCGCACCTGCTGTCCGACATCCCGATCCTCTCGGACAACGGCAACGGCAAGGACGCGAAGTAGCACCCCGATAAGCCTCCTAATGCGCCAATGGGGGCAAACTCCGCAACCGTTGGCCGGACGCTCTGTTGATCAGGGCGCAACTCCGCAACGGAGTCCGCTTTCCGAAGGGATCCAACATGAACAAGCTGTGGGCCACCGCGGCTGTTGCCGCTTCCATTGCCGGCCTCGGTGCCGCCACCGCGCCCCAGGCGGTCGCGGATGACGGTGGGACCACGTCCTTCAGCGGCAACGGTGCCAGCCAGGCGTTCGGCAACTCCGTGACCAAGGGCGACATGAGCCCGCAGCTCTCGCTGGTCCAGGGGTCGCTCAACAAGCCCTGCATCGGTCTGCCGGCGAAGCTCAACCTCGGCGGCATCGGGCTCATCGGAGTCTCCGCTCTGCAGGACGTCCCGATCCTGTCGGCGCCGCAGAACCAGCAGTGCACCGAGAACTCCACCCAGGCCAAGGGCGACGAGCCGCTGTCGCACATCCTGTCGGACATCCCGATCCTCTCGGACAACGGCAACGGCAAGAAGGACTGACGCCGCCACCGGACAGACGGAAGCGGGTCGCCGAGTTCGTCGGCGGCCCGCTTTCGTGTGTCCGGACGGAGGTCGGCCCCCGGCTCACTTCTTGGCGTAGAGCGATTCGATCGCCGCCGCGTACGCCGCCGTCACCGCGTGGCGTTTGATCTTCATGGAGGGGGTGAGGAGGCCGTTCTCCTCGTTGAACTCGCCTTCTATCAGCTTGAATTCGCGGATGGACTCGGCGCGGGAGACGGCCTGGTTGGCGTAGTCGACGGCCTGTTGGACGTCGGCGCGCATCCGGGGGTCGGTGACGATCTCGGAGAGCGGGGTGTCCGGGGACATGCCGCGGACGTGCAGCCAGTGGGTGACGTCCTCGGGGTCGAGGGTGATGAGGGCGGCGACGAAGGGGCGGTTGTCGCCGACGACGATGCACTGGCCGACCGGGGGGCGGCTGCGCAGCCGGTCCTCCAGGACGGCCGGGGACACGTTCTTGCCGCCGGAGGTGACGAGGATGTCCTTCTTGCGGCCGGTGATGGTGAGGTAGCCGTCCTCGTCGAGCGCGCCGAGGTCACCGGTGGCGAACCAGTCGTCGGTGAGCGCGGCGTCGGTGGCGGACGGGTTGTTCCAGTAGGTGCCGAAGACGATGCCGCCCTTGATGAGGACCTCCCCGTCGTCGGCGATGCGGATCGCGGTGCCGGGGACGGGCCGGCCGACGGTGCCGGGGCGGGGCTGCAGGGGCGGCACGATGGTGGCGGCCGCGGTCGTCTCGGTGAGGCCGTAGCCCTCGTAGACGATGATCCCGGCGGCGTAGAAGAAGAGGTTGAGGTCGCGGTCGAGCGGGGAGCCGCCGCTGATGGCGTAGCGCATCCGGCCGCCGAGCTCCTTGCGGACGCGGCGGTAGACCAGCAGGTCGTACAGGGCCCAGGCGGCGTACAGGCCGGGGGTCGGGCCGGGGCCCTGGTCCAGGAATTTGGCGAGGGACGCGCGGGCGAAGCGGACGCCGAGGCGGTGGGCGCGGTCGAAGGAGGCGCCGCGGCCGAGGCGTTCGGCGGTGGCGCGGCCGGTGGCGTGGATCCGCTCGAAGAGGTACGGGACGCCGACCAGGAAGGTGGGGCGGAACTTCTTGAGCGCGGGCCGCAGTTCGTCGGGCTTGATGCTCGGGCAGTGGCCGATCTCGATGCGGGCCATGAGGCAGGCGATCTGGATCGTGCGGCCGAGGATGTGGGCGAGGGGGAGGAAGAGGAGGGTGGAGGCGGCCTGGCCGGTGACCGCCTCGAAGACCGGGTGGAGCAGTTCGACCGTGTTGGCGGCCTCGGCGTGGAGGTTGGCGTGGGTGAGGACGCAGCCTTTGGGGCGGCCGGTGGTGCCGGAGGTGTAGCAGATGGTCGCGGCCGTCTCGGGGGTGAGGGCGGCGCGGCGCTTGGTGACCTCGTCGTCGGGGACGCCCCGGCCCAGATCGGCGAGGTGGGCGAGGGCCTCCCGGTCGATCTGCCAGACGTGCGGGGGCCGGGAGTGGCCGGCGGTGGCGGTGGCGACGGCCTCCGCGTTGCCGGCGGTCTCCACGACGACGAAGCGGGAGCCGGAGTCGCGGACGATCCACTCGATCTGGTCGGGCGAGGAGGTGGCGTAGACGGGGACGGACTGGCCGCCGGCCGCCCAGACGGCGAAGTCGAGGACCGTCCACTCGTAGCGGGTGCGGGACATGATCGCGACCCGGCCGCCCGGTTCGAGTCCGGCGGCGATCAACCCCTTGGCGGTGGCCGTGACTTCGCGGGCGAAGGCGGTCGCGGTCACCGGCTGGTAGGTGCCGTGGCGGTCGGCGCGGCGCAGGACGACGGCGTCGGGGGCCGCGGTGGCGTTGATGAAGGGCAGGTCGGCGATGCTGCCGCCGGTCGGGCGGGGGGCGAGGGCGGGGGTGCGGGCCTCGCGGACCACACCGTGCTCGTCCCTGACGATCTCGACCTGGACGCGGTCGGTCAGGCCGCCGCGCCGCTTCGCCTGGTTCAAGTCCTTGCGTACGCCCATCACCGCTCCCCGAGGCCCCCGACCGCTTCATTACTGACGAGTCAACTTACCGGTGCGTAAGGAATTTTCAATGGTTTCGGACGACTCCGGGGAACGGGGGAGGCGTGCGCCCGGAGCGCGCTAAGTCAGCATGGCGTCCGCCCTCCTGATCGCCTCGGCCAGGTCGTACAGGTCCTTGTCCTCGCGGTCCCGTGCCAAGTCGTCGGCCCGAAGGCCCAGTTGGCGCAGGGTGGGGCGGGCCGGGAGGTCGATCCAGTAGCCGCTCTGCTGCCGGAGGGAGTCGGCGAAGTAGGCGGCGACGGCGGCGACCCGGAGGCCGTACGGCGACGCGGACCACAGGTCGCCGTGGAGGGCGGAGGCCTCCAGGCCGGTGGACTCCTCGTGCGGGGTGCGGGTGTCGGGGTCGAGCCAGCGGACGGTGGCGGTGGCGAGGTGGCCGCCTTCGGCGCCTTCCTTGGTGCGGACGACGTAGAGGGCGGTGACGGTGTGGCCGGGGCCGACCTCGCCGCCGTCCACACGGTCGTCGCGGAAGTCCTCGTCGGCGACCTGCCGGTTGTCGTAGCCGATCAGCCGGAACTGCTCGACCGTCGCCGGGTCGAAGGCGACCTGGGCCTTGGCGTCGCGGGCGGTGAGGTCGACATGGCGCGGGAGTTCCTCGCAGAAGACCTCCTCGGCCTCCTCCTCGGTGGAGACGTAGGTGGTGTGGCCGTCGCCCCGGTCGGCGAGCTGTTCCATGAGCGCGTCGCCGTAGTCGCTGCCGACGCCCACGCCGAAGAGAGTGATGCCGTGCTCGCGGCGTTCGCTCGCGATGCGTTCGAGGATGGAATCGGCGTCGGTGGAGCCGGTGTTGGCGAGGGCGTCGGAGAGGAGGACGACCCGGTTGGTCGCGCCCTCGCGCAGGCCGTCGACGGCCGTCTCGTAGCCGGTCTCGACGCCCGCCGCGAGGTTGGTGGAGTCGGTGGGCTCCAGGCGGTCGACGGCCTCGCGGATCTCGCCGCGGCTGTCGTCGAGGCGGGTCATCGGCAGGACGGTCTCGGCCTCGTCGCTGAAGGTGACGATGGCGACCGAGTCGTCGTCGCGCAGCCGGTCCGTCATGGTGCGCAGGGCGTCCTGGGCGAGGTCGAGGCGGCCCGGTTCGGACATGGAGCCGGAGACGTCGATGACGAAGGTGAGGGCGGCGGGCGGGCGCCTGCTGTCGCTCTCGGCGGTGCGGGTGGCGAGGCCGACGCGGACCAGGGACCAGTTCTCGTCGCGGGTGCGGGCGCCGTCGACGGTGACCGAGAAGCCGTCGCCGTCCGGGCGTTCGTAGTCCTGGCGGAAGCTGTTGACGAACTCCTCCGGGCGGACCGTGGCCGGGTCGGGCAGGCTGCCGTCGGCCAGGGTGCGGCGGGCGTAGCCGTAGGAGGCGGTGTCGACGTCGAGGGCGAAGGTGGAGAGGTGGTCCGGGGAGGGGGCGAAGTCGTCGGAGCCCTCGGTCGGTTGCTCGCCGCGCTGTTCGCCGGTGCCGGTGCCCTCGGGCATGGGGGCCGGGAAGCCGTCCGCCTTGCCGCCGCTCCCTCCCCGGTCGTACGAGGAGGAGTTACCCCCGTCACCGCTGTTGCCGCAGCCGGTGAGGAGCAGTGTGCCGGCGGTGCCCAGGGCGAGGAGCGTGGTGCCCAGCCGCCGTCGTGTCGTCGTCCGACCGGTCCTGCGATACGTGTGCATCCGGGCCCCCTAGCCACGTCAGCTGTCGCCCTTTCGCGGGTTTTCGCGGGCGACTGTTGTGACTGTGACGGCGGAGGGGGCCCGGATGTGCGCCACGGGGTGTTGCGGATGCGTCTCGAAGCGGCCACGGCGGGGGCCCGTCGAGACCGGTGGGTGATCTTCCGTTGACCTAGGAGACGACGTCCTTGCGGCGGAAACCGCGGAAGGCCAGGGCGAACAGGACGAGCGCGTACGTTACCGAAATCGAGACGCCCTGGATCATGTCCGTGTACTCGGGCTGCGGGCGGACGACGTCCAGCCAGGCGTACTGCCAGTGCGTGGGCAGGAAGTCGCGCCAGTCGCCGAGGGCGGTCACCTCGTCGAGGACGCTGCCGACGATGGTGAGGCCGACGGCGCCGCCGACCGCGCCGAGCGGGGCGTCGGTCCTCGTGGAGAGCCAGAACGCCAGGGCGGCGGTGACCAGTTGGGACACGAAGATGTACCCGACGGTGATCACCAGGGCCTGGGCGGCGGCACCCGTGGCGATCTCGCCGCCGGTCGGCAGCACCAGCGGACCCCAGCCGTAGGCGAGCGTGCCGACGATCAGCGCGACGACCGGCAGCAGCACCAGCGCCGCGAGGCTGAGGGTGAGGCCGACGACGAGCTTGGACCACAGCAGCCGGGCGCGCGGGACGGGCGCGGCGAGGAGGTAGCGCAGGGAGGACCAGCTGGCCTCCGAGGCGACCGTGTCGCCGCAGAACAGCGCGACGGGGATGACGAGCAGGAAGCCCGCGGCGGCGAACAGGTTCACCGCGGCGAAGTTCGCGCCGGACGCCGTGGCGGTGTCCATCAGGTTGGCCCGGTTGTTGCCCTCGCCGGGGGTGCCGCCGACCTGGAAGGCGATCAGCAGCACCAGCGGCAGGGCGAACAGGATGCCGAACATGACCATCGTGCGGCGGCGCTTCAGCTGGCGGACCAGCTCGACCCCGAGGGGCAGGGTGCGGCCCGCGCGGTAGCCGTCGGCGACCTCGACCGGCTTGTGGTGTCCGGGTTCCGCGTGCTCCGCACGCTCGGCCAGCGTGCTCATGCGTGCTCTCCGATCAGGGTGAGGAAGGCGTCTTCGAGGCGGCGGTGCGGGCCGACGGACTCCACGGGGACCTCCAGCCGGACGAGTTCGGCGACCAGGCGCCGGGCACTGCCGTCGGCGTCGAGGCGGACCACCAGGCCGTCGTCGGTGCGGACGGCCGAGTCGATGCCGGGCAGGGCGGCGATCTTCTCGACGATCGGCTCGTCCAGGGGCTCGGCCGTGCCGACCAGGAGCGTGTCGCCGGAACCGACGATCGCGCTCACGGGGCCCGCCTGGACGAGCTGTCCCTTGTCCATGACGACCAGATGCGTACAGGTCTGCTCGACCTCCGCCAGCAGATGGCTGGAGACGATGACCGTGCGGCCGGCGGCCGCGTACCGGATCATGACCTCGCGCATCTCGCGGATCTGTGGCGGGTCGAGTCCGTTGGTCGGCTCGTCGAGGATCAGCAGGTCGGGCAGGCCGAGCATGGCCTGGGCGATGGCCAGGCGCTGGCGCATGCCCTGCGAGTAGGTGCGGACCGCGCGGGCCAGGGCGTCGCCGAGACCGGCGATCTCCAGGGCCTCGTCGAGGTGCGCGTCCCCGGCCGGGCGGCCGGTGGCGGCCCAGTACAGCTCCAGGTTCTCGCGGCCGGACAGGTGCGGGAGGAAGCCCGCGCCCTCGACGAAGGCGCCGACCCGGGAGAGGACCGGGGCGCCCGGCACGATTGCGTGGCCGAAGACCCGGATCTGGCCGCCGTCCGGCTGGATGAGGCCCATCAGCATGCGCAGGGTCGTCGTCTTGCCCGCGCCGTTCGGCCCGAGCAGGCCGAGGACCTGGCCCTTCTCGACGCGGAAGGAGAGGTCGCGGACGCTGTAGCGGTCGCCGTTCTTGTACTTCTTGCTCAGGTCGGTGATCTCCAGCGGGACCTCGGCGAGCGCGGGGTCCGGGGCCGGGGTGACGATCCGGCGGCGGCCGGTGACCAGCAGGACCGCGGCGATCACGGCGCCGGCGATCGGCAGGTACCAGACCCAGGCGGGCAGCACGTCCGTACGGTCGGCCCGGCCCAGCGGGGTCGGCACCTCCAGGTCGCCCTTGAGGGAGACGGTGTACGTCGCCGGTGTCGTCGGGGAGGCGTAGCCGAGGTCGGTGGAGGCGAGGACCAGACGGAGGCTGTGGCCGTCGTCGAGTTCGTGGTCGATGGCCGGGAGAGTGAGCGTCACGTCCTTGCCGGCCTTGGCGCCCTCGACGCGGAGGGGTTCGACGAGCTGGGACGGGAGGACCTGGGACCTGCCGTCCGGGCCGACGTCGTACACCTTGGCGAAGAGGACGGCGTCCTCGCTGGTCGACTTCACATGGACCGTCGCCGTGGGCGAGCCGGTGATCTGGAGGTCGTCGGCGACGGGCTTCGACTGGAACGCGGCGAACTGGCCGGGGAAGTCCAGGGAGATGCTGACGCCGAGCGAGGAGAGCTGGGCGAGGCCGCCGCCGGCGCCGAGGCCGGGGAGGGCGGAGATGCCGGGCGGGTTGGCGCCGGCCGGGTTCTCGAAGCTCTGCTCACGGCCGGCGAGGGCGATCTTCGTGGGGTCGCTCTCCAGGCCGGGGTAGGTGTCGTCGGTGGTGCCGGCGAGCCGGGGTTCGCCGTCGCCGGAGCCGGCGCCGAGGGTGCGGGTGACGCGGAACGCGGAGCCGGTGTCGGCGCCCTTGTCGTCCTTGAGGTAGCGGTCGAACCAGGCGGTGGTCCGAGCCTGGACCCGGCTCGTCTCCATGTCGCCGCCGTCGTGGCCGCCGGAGATCCAGTCCACGTCCACGGGCGCGCCGTTGGCCTTGATCGCCTTGGCGGCGGCGTCGGCCTGGCCGAGCGGGAAGAGGGAGTCGGTCTGGCCCTGCATCAGCAGGGTGGGCACCTTGATGCGGTCGCCGACGGCCTCGGGGCTGCGCTCGTCGAGGAGCTTCACGGCCTCCGCGTCGGGCTCACCGGACTCGGCGACCCGCTGGTACATCTCGCACAGCTGGGTCTCGAACTTCTCGCAGCCGCCGCCGGTGTTGACGAAGAGACCGGCCCAGAGCTTCTTGAACACGCCGTTCGGGAACAGGGCGTCCGCCAGGTTCCAGTACGTGATCGCGGGCGCGATGGCGTCCACGCGGTCGTCGTACCCGGCGGCCAGCAGCGAGATCGCGCCGCCGTACGAGGCGCCGGCGAGGCCGATGCGGGGGTCGCCCTTCTTGTCGAGCCGCACCTCGGGGCGGTCGGCGAGCCAGTCGATCAGCTTCGAGACGTCGGCGACCTCGCCCTTCGGGTCGTTCAGCCCGATCTTGCCGGTCGAGTCGCCGAAGCCGCGGGCGGACCAGGTGAGGACCGCGTAGCCGTCGCGGGCGAGGGACTCGGCCTGGGAGCGGACGTCGTCCTTGCTGCCGCCGAAGCCGTGGCCGAGCATGACGGCCGGGCGGCGGCCGTCACCGCCGGAGGTGAAGTACGAGGTGTCGATGCGCACGCCCTCGGCCGTGGTCATGGCCTGGTCGGTGCGGGTCACCGGCGCCGCTTCGTCCGAGGCGGTGGCCGTCCAGGTGCCCGCGCCGGCGAGCACGACGACGGCGGCCGCGGCGGCGATGACCCGCCTCGGCCGCCGTCGCAGCGCTCCGCGCAGGCGCGGCCCGGTCAGTCGAAGATCCATGCGTCAACGGTACGGGGGTGTGGTGGGGGGTCTCGGCCCTCTCAGGGGGGAGGGGTGGGGTATCCCACAGTCGTACGGGGGGAATTCGGTATACAGCGGGTGCGGTACGTCTTTGGCTGACAGCAACCTGATAAGTCGCCCCCGCCGCCCCTACCCGTCCCATCCCCCAGGGGCTGCGCCCCTTCGACCCCCTTTCGCGCTCCGCGCGAGGGTGCGTTGTCGGGTGCTGGTTCGGTGGGGGTTCTCGCGCAGTTCCCCGCGCCCCTAAAAGCAGGGGCGCGGGGGGGGCTAGTCAGTGGTTGCGCGGGAAGCCCAGGTCCACGGCCGACGGGCCGTCGGCCGGGTCGGGCCAGCGGGTGGTGACGACCTTGCCTCGGGTGTAGAAGTGGGTGCCGTCGTTGCCGTAGATGTGGTGGTCGCCGAAGAGGGAGTCCTTCCAGCCGCCGAAGCTGTGGTAGCCGACGGGGACCGGGATCGGGACGTTGACGCCGACCATGCCGGCCTCGACCTCCAGCTGGAAGCGGCGGGCGGCGCCGCCGTCGCGGGTGAAGATCGCGGTGCCGTTGCCGAACGGCGAGGCGTTGATGAGGGCGATGCCCTCGTCGTAGGTGTCGACGCGCAGGACGGTCAGCACCGGGCCGAAGATCTCGTCCTGGTACGCCTTCGCCGTGGTCGGGACCTTGTCCAGCAGCGAGATGCCGATCCAGTGGCCGTCCTCGAAGCCGTCGACCGTGAAGCCGGTGCCGTCGAGGACGACCTCGCAGCCCTCGGCCGCCGCGCCCTCGACGTACGACGCCACCTTGTCGCGGTGGACGGCCGTGATCAGCGGGCCCATCTCGGAGGTGGGGTCGTTGCCGGGGCCGATCTTGATCTTCTCGGCGCGCTCGCGGATCTTCTCGACCAGCTCGTCGCCGATCGCGCCCACGGCCACGACCGCGGAGATCGCCATGCAGCGCTCGCCCGCCGAGCCGTAGGCGGCGGAGACGGCGGCGTCGGCCGCCGCGTCCAGGTCGGCGTCCGGGAGGACCAGCATGTGGTTCTTGGCGCCGCCGAGGGCCTGGACGCGCTTGTGGTTGGCGGAGGCCGTGGTGTGGATGTAGCGGGCGATCGGGGTGGAGCCGACGAAGGAGATCGCCTTGACGTCCGGGTGCTCCAGGAGGGCGTCGACGGCCACCTTGTCGCCGTGGACGACGTTGAAGACGCCGTCGGGGAGGCCGGCCTCGGAGAGGAGTTCGGCGATCTTGATGGAGGCCGAGGGGTCCTTCTCGGACGGCTTCAGCACGAAGGTGTTGCCGGTCGCGATGGCGATCGGGAACATCCACATCGGGACCATCGCCGGGAAGTTGAACGGCGTGATGCCCGCGACGACGCCCAGCGGCTGGCGGATCGAGGAGACGTCCACGCGGCTGGCGACCTGCGTCGACAGCTCGCCCTTCAGCTGCACATTGATGCCGCAGGCCAGGTCGACGATCTCCAGGCCGCGCGCGACCTCGCCGAGCGCGTCCGAGTGCACCTTGCCGTGCTCGGCGGTGATCAGCTCCGCGATCGCGTCACGGTTGGCGTCCAGCAGCGCGCGGAAGCGGAACAGGATCTCCGTGCGCTTGGCCAGCGAGGACTGGCCCCAGGTGGCGAAGGCCTCCTTGGCGGTGCGGACCGCCGCGTCGACCTCGTCGACGGTCGCGAAGGCGACCTTGGTGGTGACCGCGCCGGTCGCCGGGTCCGTGACCGGCCCGAACGTACCCGACGCGCCTTCGACGGTCTTGCCGCCGATCCAGTGGTTGACGATCTTCGTCATGCCCAGATACTCCTTCTCACAGATGGCGGCGTCGGGTTGAGACGTGCCGGTCGTACTCCTCGCGTGCCTTGACCGCCGACGCGCGGGTCGCGGTCTCGGCCACAGGTACATCCCACCAGGCCTGCGCGGGAGGCGGGCCAGACACTGTGTCGGCCGTTTGGGTCTCCACGTAGACACAAGTGGGAGTGTCGGCCGCCCGTGCCTCGGCGAGGGCGGCGCGCAGGTCGCGGACGGTCTTGGCGCGCAGCACGCGCATACCGAGACTGGCCGCGTTGGCGGCGAGATCCACGGGCAGCGGGGCGCCCGTGAACGTGCCGGCGTCGGGGTCGCGGTAGCGGTAGGCGGTGCCGAACCGCTCGCCGCCGACCGACTCCGAGAGGCCGCCGATGGAGGCGTACCCGTGGTTCTGCACCAGCAGCACCTTGATCGGGACGTTCTCCTGGACGGCGGTCACGATCTCGGTCGGCATCATCAGATACGTGCCGTCGCCGACCAGCGCCCACACCGGGCGCCCGGGGGCGGCCAGCCGGACACCGATCGCGGCCGGGATCTCGTACCCCATGCAGGAGTAGCCGTACTCCAGGTGGTACTGGTCCCGTGACCGCGTCCGCCACAGTTTGTGCAGGTCACCGGGGAGGGAACCGGCCGCGTTGATCAGGATGTCGGACTCGTCGGCGATCTCGTCGAGGAGGCCGAGGACCTGGGCCTGGGTGGGCCGGGTGTCCGGTTCGTCGGCCTCGTAGCAGGCGTCGACGCGGTGCTCCCAGCGCTGCTTGTCCTCCGCGTACTCGGCGACGTACGCGTCCGCGACGCGGTGTCCGTGCAGCGCCAGCGCCTCGGTGAGCGCTTCGAGGCCGGCCCGCGCGTCCGCGATCAGTGGCAGCGCGGAGAGCTTGTGGCCGTCGTACGCGGCGATGTTGAGGTTGAGGAAGCGGACTCCGTCGGCGGCGAACAGAGTGTTCGAGGCCGTGGTGAAGTCGGTGTACCGGGTGCCGACGCCGATCACCAGGTCGGCGGTGCGGGCCAGTTCGTTGGCGGTCGCGGTGCCGGTGTGGCCGATGCCGCCCACGTCCTGGGCGTGGTCGAAGCGGAGGGAGCCCTTGCCTGCCTGGGTGGAGGCGACCGGGATGCCGGTGGCGTCGGCGAGTTCGGCGAGCGCCTCCTCCGCGCGGGCGTGGTGGACACCGCCGCCGGCGACGATCAGCGGGCGGCGGGCCTCGCGGATCGCGGTGACGGCGGCGGCCAGTTCGGCGACGTCGGCCGCCGGGCGGCGCACGTTCCAGGTCCGCTCGGCGAAGAACTCCTCCGGCCAGTCGTACGCCTCCGCCTGCACGTCCTGCGGGAGGGCGAGGGTGACCGCGCCCGTCTCGACGGGGTCGGTGAGGACCCGCATCGCCTGCAGCGCGGCCGGGATCAGCGCCTCGGGGCGGGTGACCCGGTCGAAGTACCTCGACACCGGGCGCAGCGTGTCGTTGACGCTGATGTCGCCCGCGTACGGCACTTCGAGCTGTTGGAGGACCGGGTCGGCCGGGCGGGTGGCGAAGATGTCGCCGGGCAGGAGCAGCACCGGGAGGTGGTTGATGGTGGCGAGGGCGGCGCCGGTGACGAGGTTGGTGGCGCCGGGGCCGATGGACGTCGTCACCGCGTGCGTCGACAGCCGGTTCGACTGGCGGGCGTAGCCGACGGCCGCGTGCACCATCGACTGCTCGTTGCGGCCCTGGAGGTACGGCATGTCGTCGGCGTACTCGACCAGCGCCTGGCCGAGGCCTGCGACGTTGCCGTGGCCGAAGATGCCCCAGGTGGCGCCGATCAGCCGCCGCCGCTCGCCGTCGCGTTCGGTGTACTGGGCGGAGAGGAAGCGGACCAGCGCCTGGGCGACGGTCAGCCGGATCGTGGTGGTGGCCGGGCTGGTGTTCGAGGCCGGGCTCATCGGTACCCCTCCGTGTGGTCGGGGTGGAAGCAGATCTGCCACTTCCGCTCGGGGCCGGGGCCCGCCATGACGTTCAGGTAGTACATGCTGTGGCCGGGCTGCGCGATGGACGGGCCGTGCCAGCCGTCGGGAACGAGCACCGCGTCACCGGAACGGACCTCGGCGAGCACCTCGGAGCCGCCCTCGCGGGAGGCGGAGACGCGCTGGTAGCCGAAGCCGTTCGGGCCGTCGATCTCGAAGTAGTAGATCTCCTCGAGTTCGGTCTCCTCGCCGGGGCGGTTCTCGTCGTGCTTGTGCGGCGGGTACGAGGACCAGTTGCCGCCGGGGGTGATGACCTCGACGGTGATCAGCTTGTCGCACTCGAAGGCGTCGGCGGAGGCGAAGTTGCGGACCTGGCGGGCGCAGCTGCCGCTGCCCCGGTCCTCGACGGGGACCTCCGGCGCGGGGCCGTAACGAGCGGGGAGTCGTCGCTCGCACTTCGCTCCTGCCAAAGCGAAGCGGCCTCCCGCGCCGGAGGCGATCTGTACCCGGGCGTCACGGGGCGCGTACACGAAGTCGGAGACTCCGGCGAACACGCTCTCCCTGCCCAGGATCTGGAACTCCGTGATGCCGCCACCGTCTGAATTGCCCGGTTCCTCCGACACCTGAACCGTACAACCGCCGTTGAGGGACAGCACGATCCACTCACTGTCCCCAGTCGTGAACGTATGCGTCCCGTCCGGCCCCAACTCCACGATCCTGAGGCTGCTGTGGGTCCAGCCGGCCCGCTTCGGATCGATGTCGACGGTGTACCGGGCGTTCGCGGTGGCGCCCTTGGGTACGTACAGCTCGGTCTTCTGTGTCATGCGGCCCTCACAACAGTCCTACGGCGGTGTCCACGGCGGCGGTCACGTCGTCGTCCGCCGGGTAGAGCAACGAGCGGCCGACCACCAGGCCCTGCACGGTGGGCAGTTGCAGCGCGCCCCGCCACTTCTCGTACGCGCCCTCCTGGTCCTCGCCGACATCGCCGCCGAGCAGGACGGCGGGCAGCGTGGAGGTCTCCATGACGCGGGCCATGTCGTCGGGGTTCTCGGTGACGGGCACCTTCAGCCAGGTGTACGCCGAACTGCCGCCGAGCCCGGCCGCTATGGCGATCGACCTGGTGACCGCGTCGGCGCTCAGATCGTTCTTGACCTTGCCGGTGGCCGGGTCGCGGCGGCTGATGAACGGCTCGACGAACACGGGCAGTCGGCGCTCGGCCATGGCGTCCACGGCGCGGGCGGTGGACTCCAGGGTGGTGAGGGAGCCCGGGTCGTCGTAGTCGACGCGCAGCAGGAGCTTGCCGGCGTCGAAGCCGAGGCGCTCCATGTCCTCGGGGCGGTGGCCGGTGAAACGGTCGTCCAGTTCGAAGCTGGCGCCCGCGAGGCCGCCCCGGTTCATCGAGCCCATGACGACCTTGCCGTCCAGGGCGCCGAGCAGGAGCAGGTCGTCCAGGATGTCGGCGGTCGCGAGGACGCCGTCCACGCCGGGGCGGGACAGCGCCAGGCACAGTCGTTCGAGGAGGTCGGCGCGGTTCGCCATGGCGAGCTTGCGGTCGCCGACGGAGAGGGCGCCACGGGCCGGGTGGTCGGCGGCGACGATCATCAGCCGGCCGGAGTCGCCGATCAGCGGGCGCCGGGTGCGGCGGGCGGCGGCCTCGGCGATGGCCTCGGGGTGGTGGACCCGGGTGCGGACGAGGGCGGAGACGTCGACGCTCACAACACCTCACCCGCCGCGATCGCCGCTTCGATCTCGTCCACGGTGGGCATCGCGGAGGAGCATTCCAGTCGGGAGGCGACGATGGCGCCGGCCGCGTTGGCGTGCCGCATGATCTTCTCCAGGTCCCAGCCTTCGAGCAGGCCGTGGCAGAGGGAGCCGCCGAAGGCGTCACCGGCGCCGAGGCCGTTGAGGACGTTGACGGGCAGCGGCGGGACCTCGGCGGACTCGCCCTTGCTGTTGACGGCGAGGACACCCTTCGGGCCCTGCTTGACGACCGCGAGTTCGACCCCGGCGTCGAGCAGCGCGCGGGCGGCGGCCCGCGGCTCGCGGACCCCGGTGGCGACCTCGACCTCGTCGAGGTTGCCGACCGCGACGGTGGTGTGCCGCAGGGCCTCCTCGTAGAACGGGCGGGCCTCGGCCGGGTCGGTCCAGAACATGGGGCGCCAGTCGAGGTCGAAGACCGTCGTATCGGCCTTGGCCCGGTGGGCGAGGGCGGCCAGTGTCGCCGTACGGCTGGGCTCCTCGCTCAGGCCCGTGCCGGTCACCCAGAAGATCCGGGTCCCGGCGATGGCGTCGAGGTCCAGCTCGTGGGCGTCGATCTCCAGGTCGGGGGCCTTGGGGCGGCGGTAGAAGTAGAGCGGGAAGTCGTCCGGCGGGAAGACCTCGCAGAAGGTCACGGGCGTCGGCAGGCCGGGGACCGGGGTGACCCAGCGGTCGTCCACGCCGAAGTCGCGCAGTGCCTGGTGGAGGTAGTCGCCGAAGGGGTCCGCGCCGGTGCGGGTGATGACGGCGGTGGAGCGGCCGAGGCGGGACGCGGCCACCGCGACGTTGGTGGCCGATCCGCCGAGGAACTTCCCGAAGGACGTCACCTGCGGCAGCGGGACCCCCGTCTGCAACGGGTAGAGGTCCACACCGATCCGCCCCATGGTGATCAGGTCGTACGCCATCGAGTTCCCTTCATGCGCCGGGTCCGTCCGCCGGTTGCGTCAAGGTCTAGCTCCGCCGGAGCGACCCTGTCAATACTTTGTCCAGACATTCGGACTACCTATTGACACCCTCCGCTTCGAGGCTGAAGCTGACTCCCATGACGTCGTTGTCACCTCAGTCCTCACTTTCGCGCATCCGGGTCGGCTCGGCGCCCGACTCCTGGGGCGTCTGGTTCCCCGACGACCCCCAGCAGGTCCCCTGGCAGCGGTTCCTCGACGAGGTCGCCGCTTCCGGCTACGAGTGGATCGAGCTGGGCCCGTACGGCTATCTGCCGACCGACCCGGCGGTCCTCGCCGAGGAGACCGCCAAGCGCGGCCTGAAAGTGTCGGCCGGCACCGTGTTCACCGGTCTGCACCACGGCCCGGACGTCTGGGAGAAGACCTGGGCGCACGTGGCCGACAACGCGGTCCTCGCGCAGGCCATGGGCGCCAAGCACCTCGTCGTCATCCCGTCGTTCTGGCGGGACGACAAGACGGGCAAGGTGCTGGAGCCGAGCGAGCTGACCGTCGAGCAGTGGCGGCACCTCACCCAGCTCACCGAGCGGCTCGGGCGGGAGGTGCGGGAGAAGTACGGCCTCCAGATCGTCGTCCACCCGCACGCCGACACCCACATCGACAGCGAGGAGAACGTCGTCCGCTTCCTGGACGGCACGGACTCCTCGGTGGTCTCGCTCTGCCTCGACACCGGGCACTACGCGTACTGCGGCGGCGACAGCGTCAAGCTGATCGAGACGTACGGGGAGCGGATCGGGTATCTGCACCTCAAGCAGGTCGACCCCGAGATCCTGGCGGACGTGCGGGCGAACGAGGTCCCGTTCGGGCCGGCCGTCGCCCGGGGTGTGATGTGCGAGCCGCCGAAGGGTGTGCCGGAGCTGGGGCCGGTGCTGGCCGCCGCGGCGAAGCTGGATGTGGATCTGTTCGCGATCGTGGAGCAGGACATGTATCCGTGCGAGCCGGACGCTCCGCTGCCGATCGCTCAGCGGACGCGGGCGTTCTTGAGGTCTTGCGGCGCGTAGCCGCTCCGCTGGTGGGCGGGCGCCGAAAAGCGCCGGGGAACTGCTGGCCGTCGGCGGGCCGCGAGTGATTCGTGGCTGGTCGCGCAGTTCCCCGCGCCCCCTTCGGGGCGCCCATGCGTCACTCTTGTCACAAAGAACCCCTTTCTGTCACGGGTGTCACGTGTGCGCGGGTCTTCCGTCACACGTGGTCCACGGGGCCTTCCGGTGGTCACCGGGGGTCGTTGAGCGGGCACAGGCTTCTGAATCGCCAGCGCAGTGCCCGGCTCCCCCGACGGTCTTCCCGGCCGCCGCCGTGGTGCGCGCAGGGAGGTGCCACTGATGACCGACCGACGCCTCTGGTCGTACAAGGACATCGCGGCGCACATCCGTGTGCAGCCCGACACCGTCCGCTCGTACCGCAAACACGGGCTGCTGCCCGCGCCCGACCATGTGGAGGGCGGCAAGCCCTTCTGGTACGCCGACACCATCCGCTCCTGGGTCGCCTCCAGACCGGGCAACCGGACGCGCAAGGCCGACTGAGTCCTGTCCTGTCTTGTTCCGTCCCGTGAGTTTTTTTCCGTCCCGCCGTCTCGTCCCCGGGTCCTCCGTCGCGGAGGGGCCGGGGACGAGTTGTTTTCCGGGGTGGGTCAGCTCCAGGGTTCGATGACGGTTACGCCGCTTCCGGGGGCCGTGCCCATCGCCGCTAGGGCGGTGGGGGTCGCGTCCAGGGGGATCGTCGCGGTGACCAGGAGGTCGGGGCGGAGGACGCCCGCGCGGACCAGCTCCAGCATCCGGGGGTAGGCGTGGGCCGCCATGCCGTGGCTGCCCAGGAGTTCGAGCTCCAGGGCGATCGCGCGGGCCATGGGGACGGGGGTGGTGCCGGTCTGGGAGGGCAGCAGGCCCACCTGGATGTGACGGCCCCTGCGGCGCAGACCGTTGACGGAGGCCGCGCAGGTGACCGGGGAGCCGAGGGCGTCGAGGGAGAGGTGGGCGCCGCCGCCGGTGAGGTCGCGGACGGCTTCGGCCGTGTCCGCCACCGCTGACGCGTCCACGCATTCCGCCGCGCCGAACTTCCGGGCCAGGTCCAGCGCCTGGGGCGAGACGTCGACGGCGATCACACGGGCTCCGGACGCCGCCGCGATCATCACGGCGGAGAGGCCCACGCCGCCGCAACCGTGGACGGCGACCCACTCCCCCGCCGCGACACGTCCCTGCGCGACCACCGCGCGGAACGCCGTGGCGAAGCGGCAGCCGAGCGAGGCCGCCGTGCCGTACGACAGCTCGTCGGGCAACGCCACCAGGTTCATGTCGGCGTGGTCCAGGGCGACGTACTGGGCGAACGAGCCCCAGTGGGTGAAGCCCGGCTGTGTCTGCCGCTCGCACACCTGCTGGTCACCGGTCGCGCAGGCGGGGCAGGTGCCGCAGGCGCAGACGAAGGGAACGGTGACCCGGTCGCCGGGGTGCCAGGCGGTCACCGCGGCGCCGGTCTCCTCTACGACTCCGGCCAGTTCGTGGCCCGGGACGTGGGGGAGGGTGATGTCGGGGTCGTGGCCCTGCCAGGCGTGCCAGTCGCTGCGGCACAGGCCGGTCGCCTCGACGCGGACGACGACGCCGTGGGGGGCGGGGGTGGGCGGGGCAAGATCCTTCACCGTGGCCGGCTCTCCGAACTGTTCGAACACCACCGCGCGCATGTGTCGCCCTCCGCTCATCGGCCTACGGCCTACCGACAGTCTTCTTCGGAGCGAACGCTAGCCAGAGATCTCCACCTTGTCGTCGTCGCGTTGCTTGCCCGGGGCAGGCAGGTCAGGTGTGGCGGTCGCGGCGTCCGTCGTCCTCGCCGCGGGCGCCGACTCCGCCTCGCTCAGTCCGAACCTCTCGTGGAACCTCCTCAGCGGTGCCGGGGCCCACCACGTCGCCCGGCCCGACAGGCGCATGACCGCCGGCACCAGGAGGCTGCGGATGACCATGGCGTCCATGAGGACGGCGAGGGCTATGCCCAGGCCGAGCATCTTGGTGTTGGTGACGCGGGACGTGCCTATGGCGATCATGACGACCGCGAGGATGACGGCGGCGGCGGTGATGAGGCCGCCGGTGCGCTGGAGGCCGAAGCGGACGGAGGCCGTGTGGTCGCCGGTGTGGTCGTACTCCTCCTTGATGCGGGAGAGCAGGAAGACGCCGTAGTCCATGGAGAGACCGAAGGCCACGCAGAACATCAGGACCGGGAGGGTGGTCTCGATGGAACCGGGGGTGGTGAACGCGAGGAGTCCGGAGAGGTGGCCCTCCTGGAAGACCCAGACCAGCGCGCCGAACATCGCCGTGAGGCTGAGCGCGTTCAGGAGGACCGCCTGGAGTGGGATCAGGACGCTGCCGGTGAGGAGGAAGACCAGGATGAGGGTGACGATCGCTATGAAGGCGAGCGCCCAGGGGAGGCCTTCGGCTATCGCTGACTTCGTGTCGACCAGGACCGCCGCCGTGCCCGTCACCGAGGTGTCGAAGGGGGTGTCCAGCGCCCGGATGTCGTCCACCAGCCCTTGCGCGCCCTCGTCGACCGCCTCGCCCTTCGGCTGCACCGTGAAGTAGGCCCAGTCGTCCTTGACCAGGGGACCCTCCACGCGGAGCACCTCGGGGAGGTCGGCGAGCCGCTCCTTGTAGGCGGCGTACTCCGTCTTCGTCGCCTCTCCTTCCGCCAGGACCTCCAGGCCGCCCCCGGGGGTGCCCGGGAAGCCCTCGCGGAGGTGCTGTTGGACGACATGGGACTCGGCGGTGGAGGGGAGCTGGCGGTCGTCGGCCGTGCCGAACTTCACGCCCAGGAAGGGGAGGCCGAGGAGGATCAGACCGGCGGTGGTGGCGATGGCGAAGTAGGGCGCGCGGCGCATGACGAGGGCTGCCATACGACCCCAGGCCGCACCCTCCTCCACGACCCCCGCGCTCTTCTCCGCGGCCGCCACGCTCTTCTCCGCGGCCGGGGAGTCGGGCCCGGCCGCCTTCGTCCCGCGGCGGCGCCTGAACAGCTTGCGCAGGTCCCAGGCGTTGACGCGGTCGCCGAGGAGGACCAGGGCTGCGGGGAGGAGGATCAGGGCGGCTGCCGCGGCGAGCAGGACCACCGCTATGCCCGCGTAGGCGAAGGACTTCAGAAAGTACTGCGGGAAGACCATCATCGCGGCCAGGGAGACGGCGACCGTGAGGGCGGAGAAGAGGACCGTGCGGCCGGCCGTGCGCAGGGTGGTGGCGACGGCCGTCAAGGAGTCGGCGCCGGTGGACAGTTCCTCGCGGAAGCGGCGCACGATGAACAGGGCGTAGTCGATCGCGAGGCCCAGGCCCATGGCCGTGGTGAGGTTCAGGGCGAAGACCGAGACGTCGGTGACCTCGGTGAGGCCGCGCAGGATCGCGTTGGTGCCGAGGATCGCGACGATGCCCACCCCGAGCGGCAGCAGGGCGGCGACCGCGCTGCCGAAGACCATGACCAGCAGGACGAGGGTCACCGGTAGGGCGATCATCTCGGCCCGCAGCAGGTCCTCCTGGATGATCGTCTGCATCTCGTGCCGCACCGCGAGGATGCCGCCGACCTTGACTTCCACGGGGCCGTGCGTGCCACGGAACTCGGGAGCGATCCGGTCCAGCGTCTTGTTCACCGCGCTCTCGTCGCCGGTGAGGCGCGCCGCTATCAGCGCCTCCCGGCCGTCCTCCGCCCGCAGGGCCGGGGCACCCGTCTGCCAGTAGGAGCCGACGCCGGTGACGCCCTTCTCCGCGGCGAGCCGCTCGGTCAGCTTCTTCGCCTCGGCGGCGACCGCCGGGTCGTCGACCGAGGCCCCGCCCGCGTTGACCAGGAGCAGGAAGTTCGGGTTGGAGTCCGGGAACTCGCGCTCCAGGGCCTTCGTCGCGTACGTGGACTGGGCGGCCGGGTCCTCCCAGCCGCCGCTGCCGAGGCGGTCGGCGACATCGCTGCCCGCGACGACCGCGAGGGCGGTGAGCACCAGGGCGACGAGGAGGGAGAGCCGGGGACGTGCGGTCACGAACCGGGTCCAGCCTCCCGGTCGGGGTGGCCGGTTGACTTCGGTCATGGTGCGGTGTCCCCTTCACTCTGATCACGGTTCATCCGTGCTGTGCGCAGCCGGGCAGCGCGGACCACCGAGCCATACACTGGCAAACACGAGAGATCGCTCGCGTTTCAAGAATGCGAGCGTCTACTCGTGTTTGTCAATCACGTCCGGAAAGCTGGGGATAACCGCGTGCCCACCCACCAGGAGAAGGAACAGCAGGAGGAGCAGGGGAGGGAGCAGCCGCGCCGCCGCCAGGCCCGCGGCGAGCGCCGTATCGCCCAACTCCTCGAAGCCGCGGCCTCCGTGTTCTGCTCGACCGGGTACGCCGCCGCCAGCACCAACGCGATCGCCCGCGAGGCCGGGGTCTCACCGGGCACGCTGTACCAGTTCTTCCCGAACAAGGAAGCGATCGCGATCGAGCTGAGCGGGCGGCTCATGCACGAGATGCGCGACACGTACGGCGAGGCGCTCGCCCCGGTTGATCCGGCCACCCCGCTGGAGGAGGCCGTCGGGGCCGCCGTCGACCGCTTCCTCGACTTCAACTGCCGGCACCCGGTGATGTTCACGCTGATGCACGGTCCGGACATCCCCGGGCGGATCGCCGAGCAGCACGACGCCCTGCACACGGCCCTGCTCGCGCGGATCGAGGCGCTGCTCACGCCGTTCCTGCCGGACACCCCGGCCGCCGACGTCACCCGTACCGCCCAGGTCTGCGTGGCCATGTACAAGGCCGGCCTGGAACTGGTGCTGGGCCGGGAGGGCGCCGAGCGCGACGCGTACGTCCAGGAGCTGAAGAACGTCCTGCTGCGCTACCTGCAGCCCCTGGTGGGCGGCCACCTCCCCGCCACCTCGCCGGACTCCTCGCGGACCCCGGCCCCCTGACCCCGCCGCCCCACCACTCCCGCCCCACCTCTCTTTGATTCATACCCCTAGGGGGTATAAAGTGGATGCCCTGAAGGGTTACCCGAGACCCTTACGGCCCGAGCACGCCCCAAGCGCGCCCGGAGCACGCCCCCGACGAGGAGTAACGACATGACCGCCGAGACCGACACCCAGGGTTCCGTCACCGCCGTCTACAAGGTGAGCGGGATGAGCTGCGGCCACTGCGAAGGCGCCGTCTCCGGCGAGATCACGCAGCTCGCCGGGGTCTCCTCCGTGAAGGCCGTCGCCTCCACCGGCGAGGTCACCGTGGTCTCGGCCGCCCCGCTCGACGAGGAGGCCGTGCGCGCCGCCGTCGACGAGGCGGGCTTCGAGCTGGTCGGCAAGATCTGAGACCCGGCACAGCCACGGACGTACGGGCACGGACATGACGAGCACCACCGCAGCGCCCCCCATAAGCGGCCCCGTCCACGAGGTCGAGCTGACCATCGGCGGGATGACCTGCGCCTCCTGCGCGGCCCGCGTCGAGAAGAAGCTCAACCGCCTGGACGGGGTCACCGCCTCGGTGAACTACGCGACGGAGAAGGCGAAGGTCACCTACCCCGCCGGGGTGGAGGTCGCCGACCTGATCGCCACCGTGGTGAAGACGGGCTACACGGCCGAGGAGCCACCGCCCCCGGCTCCGCCGGAGACCGAGCACACGGAGTCCGCGGAGGAGGACCCGGAACTCGCCTCCCTGCGGCAGCGGCTCACCGTCTCGGCGCTGCTCGCGGCCCCCGTGATCCTCATGTCCATGATCCCCGCCCTGCAGTTCGACAACTGGCAGTGGCTCTCGCTGACGCTGAGCGCGCCGGTCGTCGCGTGGGGCGGGCTGCCCTTCCACCGGGCCGCGTTCACCAACCTCCGGCACGGCGCGGCCACCATGGACACCCTCGTCTCCGTCGGCACGCTCGCCGCGTTCGGCTGGTCCCTGTGGGCCCTCTT
Source organism: Streptomyces sp. NPDC107538 (assembly GCF_055657445.1). Taxonomy (NCBI): domain Bacteria; kingdom Bacillati; phylum Actinomycetota; class Actinomycetes; order Kitasatosporales; family Streptomycetaceae; genus Streptomyces; species Streptomyces sp. NPDC107538. The sequence continues at coordinate 729,429 of NZ_JBVKAY010000004.1, forward strand.
CGCGGGCCACGCGGGGATGCCGGGCATGCGGCACGGCTTCGAGTTCACCGTCTCCCGTACGGCCGGAGGTACGGCCGCGGGTGCGGCGGGGCCGTCGACGATCTATCTCGAAGTGGCCGCCGGGGTCGTCGCGTTCATCCTCCTCGGCCGCTATCTGGAGGCCCGCTCCAAGCGTCGCGCGGGCGCCGCGCTCAAGGCGCTGCTGCACCTGGGCGCCAAGGACGTCGCGGTGCTCCGGCAGGGGCGGGAGACGCGGATCCCGGTCGCCGAGCTGGCCGTCGGGGACCGTTTCGTCGTACGGCCCGGGGAGCGGATCGCCACCGACGGCACCGTCGTCGAGGGGTCCTCCGCCGTCGACGCGTCCATGCTGACCGGTGAGTCCGTACCGGTGGACGTGACGGTCGGGGACGCCGTCACGGGCGCGACCGTCAACGCCGCCGGGGGCCGGCTCGTCGTCGAGGCGACCCGGATCGGCGCGGACACCCAGCTGGCCCGGATGGCCCGGCTGGTGGAGGACGCGCAGAACGGCAAGGCCCAGGCGCAGCGGCTCGCGGACCGGATCTCGGCCGTGTTCGTGCCGTCCGTCATCCTGATCGCGGTCGCCACCTTCGGTGTCTGGCTCGGCCTCACGGACGACGCCACCGCCGCCTTCACGGCGGCCGTCGCCGTGCTGATCATCGCCTGTCCGTGCGCGCTGGGCCTTGCCACCCCGACCGCCCTGATGGTCGGCACCGGCCGCGGCGCCCAGCTCGGCATCCTCATCAGGGGCCCCGAGGTCCTGGAGTCCACCCGCCGGATCGACACCGTCGTCCTGGACAAGACCGGCACCGTCACCACCGGCCGGATGACGCTCCGGCACGTGCGCGTGGCCGAAGACGTCCACGAAGGGGGCGTACGCGAGGAGGAGACGGGCGAGGCGGCGAGCGAGGAGGACGTCCTGCGTCTCGCGGGCGCCGTCGAGCACGCCTCCGAACATCCGGTGGGCCGGGCGATCGCGGCCGGCGCCGAGGAGCGGGTGGGCGCGCTGCCGCCCGTGGAGCACTTCGAGAACGTGCCCGGGAAGGGCGTACGCGGCCGTGTGGAGGGCCACGACGTCGAGGTGGGCCGGATCCTCGACGGCCCGCTCCCCGAGGCCCTGCGGAGCGCCAAGGAGGCCGCCGAGGACGCGGGACACACGGCGGTCGTGGTCGTCCGCGACGGTGTGGCACTCGGTGTCGTCACGGTCGCCGACGCGGTCAAGGAGAGCAGCGCCGAGGCCGTACGGCGGCTGCGGGCGCTCGGCCTCACCCCGATGCTGCTGACGGGGGACAACGCGCGCGTGGCCCGTTCCGTGGCCGCGGCGGTCGGTATCGACCCGGAGCAGGTCGTCGCCGAGGTGCTTCCCGAGGACAAGGTCGACGTCGTACGGCGGCTCCAGGGCGAGGGCCGTACGGTCGCGATGGTCGGCGACGGGGTCAACGACGCGGCGGCGCTGGCGGCGGCCGACCTGGGGATCGCGCTGGGCACGGGGACGGACGCGGCGATCGAGGCGGGCGATCTGACGCTGGTGCGCGGGGACCTGCGGGTGGCCGCCGACGCGATCCGGCTGTCGCGGCGGACGCTGTCCACGATCAAGGGCAATCTGGCGTGGGCCTTCGGGTACAACCTGGCCGCGTTGCCGCTGGCCGCGGCCGGACTGCTCAACCCGATGATCGCTGGGGCGGCTATGGCCTTTTCGTCCGTTTTCGTGGTAACGAACAGCTTGCGACTCAGGACATTTTCATGACTGGCGGGCAAAAGTCCCTCTAGAGTCCGGAAGCAGCCTCACATAAGCTCTTCACAAGGCTCGCGCATCATCCTTACGCTGGGGTCTCGATCACCGAATCGGGTCTCTTACGTATCTTCAGGACATATGGCAAGAGACGCAGATCACAGTGATGTGAACGTAACCATCGAAGGGGTTCGTGAGTCTAAGTTGGCGATGTCAGAAGCGTCTTGGGGGGCGTGACTGACATCTGGGGATGTCTTGGGGGACGTTCCCGGAATTGCGTTGCCGGGGCACGTGCACCGGGGAGCTTTGAGCGGCCCTCCCGTACGTACGCGTCCCGGCAGACCGCACACCGACGCAGCGGAACAGACACATACAGGTAGGACGAGTTTTGCTCGTTTAGCTCAGCGATTCAGGCGCTGTGCCCACCAGACGCCCGGCCGGATCCCGTGGGGGGAATCCGCACCGGGACATGGGAAGGCGCCCTGCTCGCCGGCCCGTGGGGGGACCAGCGTTGCAGGGCGCCTTCTCGCTATTTTTTGAGGCTCGGTTCGCCGTCCCGACACAGGAGCGCCCCTTCGGCTCACTCGCCGGAGGGGCGCTCCCTTGCTACAAGTACTGCGCTCAGCGGGACTCGACCGGGACGAAGTCGCGCTCGACGACGCCCGTGTAGATCTGGCGCGGGCGGCCGATGCGGGAGCCGGGCTCCTTGATCATCTCGTGCCACTGGGCGATCCAGCCCGGGAGGCGGCCGAGGGCGAAGAGGACCGTGAACATCTCGGTCGGGAAGCCCATGGCGCGGTAGATCAGACCCGTGTAGAAGTCCACGTTCGGGTAGAGGTTGCGCGAGACGAAGTAGTCGTCGGAGAGCGCGTGCTCCTCCAGCTTCAGCGCGATGTCCAGCAGCTCGTCGGACTTGCCGAGGGCCGAGAGGACGTCGTGCGCGGCGGCCTTGATGATCTTGGCGCGCGGGTCGAAGGACTTGTACACCCGGTGGCCGAAGCCCATCAGGCGGACGCCGTCCTCCTTGTTCTTCACCTTGCGGATGAAGGAGTCGACGTCGCCGCCGTTGGCCTGGATGCCCTCCAGCATCTCCAGGACGGACTGGTTGGCGCCGCCGTGCAGCGGGCCCCAGAGCGCGGAGATACCGGCGGAGATCGAGGCGAACATGTTCGCCTGCGAGGAGCCGACCAGGCGGACCGTGGAGGTCGAGCAGTTCTGCTCGTGGTCCGCGTGCAGGATGAGCAGCTTGTCGAGCGCGGAGACGACGACCGGGTCGAGGTCGTACTCCTGCGCCGGGACCGAGAAGGTCATGCGCAGGAAGTTCTCGACGTAACCGAGGTCGTTGCGCGGGTAGACGAACGGGTGACCGATCGACTTCTTGTACGCGTACGCCGCGATCGTCGGCAGCTTGGCGAGCAGGCGGATCGTGGAGAGGTTGCGCTGCCGCTCGTCGAACGGGTTGTGGCTGTCCTGGTAGAACGTCGACAGGGCGCTGACCACGGAGGACAGCATCGCCATCGGGTGCGCGTCCCGGGGGAAGCCCCGGTAGAAGTTCTTGACGTCCTCGTGCAGCAGGGTGTGCTGCGTGATCTCGTTCTGGAACGTGGAGAGCTCGTCGACCGTCGGAAGCTCACCGTTGATGAGCAGGTACGCCACCTCGAGGAAGGTGGAGCGCTCGGCCAGCTGCTCGATCGGGTAGCCGCGGTAGCGCAGGATGCCCTGCTCACCGTCGAGATACGTGACGGCGGATTTATAGGCGGCGGTGTTCCCGTAACCGCTGTCCAGGGTGACCAGACCGGTCTGGGCCCGGAGCTTCCCGATGTCGAAGCCCTTGTCGCCGACGGTGCTGTCGATCACCGGGTAGGTGTACTCGCCGTCGCCGTACCGCAGTACTACAGAGTTGTCGCTCACGTCATCCCTCACCGACGTAGTGCCTCTTCTTCGAGGTGCCCTGACTGTCTCTACCATCCCCCAGTTGGCGCAGGAGAGTGCACTCGGGGTCGACCATCGGGCCTATCGGCGGCACTGAGTGCCGCCAACTTGTTCATCCTGCCCCCTCCGTCCAGCATCTGGAAGGGCTGTGTGACCTTTACGACTCGTTTGATCGATCAAATTTCACTCACGGGGCGACGGACCTACACGAGAGGTCCGCACCGGGCCCGCCGAGAGGTACTCACAGTGGCCGCGGTGCGAGCCGGAAGTCGAGGGCCGTGCACCGCCGGCCCGCCGAGACCGTGCGGACCGCCTGGCCGATCGCCTTGCGGGAGCCGACGAGGACGACCAGCTTCTTCGCCCTGGTCACGGCCGTGTAGAGCAGATTGCGCTGGAGCATCATCCAGGCTCCGGTGGTGACCGGGATCACCACGGCCGGGTACTCGCTGCCCTGGGAGCGGTGGATCGTCACCGCGTAGGCGTGGGCCAGCTCGTCCAGTTCGTCGAACTCGTACGGCACCTCCTCGTCCTCGTCCGTCAGGACGGTCAGCCGCTGGTCGACCGGGTCGAGGGCGGTGACGACGCCGACGGTGCCGTTGAAGACGCCGTTCTCGCCCTTCTCGTAATTGTTGCGAATCTGGGTGACCTTGTCGCCGACGCGGAAGACCCGGCCGCCGAACCGCTTCTCGGGCAGGTCGGGGCGGGCGGGGGTGATGGCCTGCTGGAGCAGCCCGTTGAGGTTGCCGGCGCCCGCGGGGCCCCGGTGCATGGGCGCCAGGACCTGGACGTCCCGGCGTGGGTCGAGCCCGAACTTGGCCGGAATACGTCGGGCCGCGACGTCCACGGTGAGCCGTCCGGCCTCCTCCGTCTCGTCCTCGACGAAGAGGAAGAAGTCCTTCATGCCGTCGGTGACCGGGTGCTGCCCGGAGTTGATGCGGTGCGCGTTGGTCACCACGCCGGACTGCTGGGCCTGGCGGAAGACCTTGGTGAGGCGGACGGCGGGGATGGGGCTGCCGTCGGCGAGGAGGTCGCGGAGGACTTCGCCGGCGCCGACGCTGGGGAGTTGGTCGACGTCGCCGACGAAGAGGAGGTGGGCGCCCGGCGGGACCGCCTTCACCAGCTTGTTGGCGAGGAGGAGGTCCAGCATGGAGGCCTCGTCCACGACCACCAGGTCGGCGTCCAGCGGGCGGTCCTTGTCGTACGCCGCGTCGCCGCCGGGCTTCAGCTCCAGCAGGCGGTGGACGGTGGAGGCCTCGGCGCCGGTCAGTTCGGCGAGGCGCTTGGCGGCGCGGCCGGTGGGGGCGGCCAGCACGACCTTCGCCTTCTTCGCGCGGGCCAGTTCGACGATCGAGCGGACCGTGAAGGACTTGCCGCAGCCGGGGCCGCCGGTGAGCACGGCCACCTTCTCGGTCAGCGCGAGGCGTACGGCCGCCTCCTGCTCCGGCGCCAGCTCCGCGCCCGTACGCCCCCTCAGCCAGGCCAGCGCCTTGTCCCAGGCCACGTCGTGGAAGCCGGGCATCCGGTCCTCGTCGGTGCGCAGGAGGCGCAGCAGCTGGGCGGAGAGGGAGAGTTCGGCGCGGTGGAAGGGGACGAGGTAGATCGCGGTGACCGGGTCTCCCCCGTCCTGGCCCGGCACCTTCTCGCGTACGACGCCGGGGTCGCCGGAGTCCTCGTCGGGCAGGGCGAGTTCGGCGAGGCATTCGATGACCAGGCCGGTGTCGACCTGAAGGAGTTTGACCGCGTCGGCGATCAGCCGCTCCTCCGGGAGGTAGCAGTTGCCCTGGTCGGTGGCCTGCGAAAGGGCGTACTGGAGGCCCGCCTTGACGCGCTCGGGGCTGTCGTGCGGGATGCCGACGGACTGGGCGATCTTGTCGGCGGTGAGGAAGCCGATGCCCCAGACGTCGGCGGCGAGGCGGTACGGCTGGTTCTTCACGACGCCGATCGAGGCGTCGCCGTACTTCTTGTAGATGCGGACGGCGATGGACGTGGACACCTCCACCGTCTGGAGAAAGAGCATGACCTCCTTGATTGCCTTCTGTTCCTCCCAGGCGTCGGCGATCTTCTTGGTGCGCTTGGGGCCGAGGCCGGGGACCTCGATGAGGCGCTTCGGCTCCTCCTCGATGATCTGGAGGGTGTCCAGGCCGAAGTGCTGCGTGATGCGGTCGGCGAAGATCGGGCCGATGCCCTTGACGAGCCCCGAGCCGAGGTAGCGGCGGATGCCCTGCACTGTGGCCGGGAGGACGGTGGTGTAGTTCTCCACGGTGAACTGCTTGCCGTACTGGGGGTGTGAGCCCCAGCGGCCCTCCATGCGCAGGGACTCGCCGACCTGCGCGCCCAGCAGCGCGCCGACGACGGTGAGGAGGTCGCCGCCGCCCCGGCCGGTGTCCACGCGCGCGACGGTGTAGCCGTTGTCCTCATTGGCGTACGTGATGCGTTCGAGCACGCCTTCCAGTACGGCCAGCCGTTGTTCGGCCGTGGGGTTCCCCGCGTGCTTGGACATGATCCGACGGTACCGTCAGGGTCTGACGGTCGGCGTGGGTGGCGCGGGGCCGACGCTGCTGCGGCACCTGGCCGGAACCGGTGGGCCTAACCGACCTTGCGCAGTTCCCCGTCGCCGAAAACCGCCACCATGACGAGATTCCCCCCCAGGGCCTCGACGTACCTCGCCACGACATCCGTGCCGGAGACCTGGCCGCTCTCGATCTGCGAGACCCTTCCCTTGGTCACGCCCATGCGCTCGGCCACCTGGGCCTGGGTGATCCCGCGTTCCTGGCGCATGTCGGCCAACCGCCAGGCACGGGCCTCGGCGAGCATGCGCTGTGTGCCTTCGATGAACGCGTCCCTGCCGCCGGCCAGTTCCTCCGCCCGCTGCCGATGTCCGCTCGCCGACCATGTGACGTGTCCGCTCACTTCTCCGACCCCTTCTTCTCGTACGAGGCCGGGTCAGCCTCTGCCATCACCCCGGGGGGCGTTCACTTCCCGGCGGGCTGCTTAAGAGTTTCGAGGAAGGGGGCGACGGCGGTGCGGGGGCGATGGGCCCGAACGTCCACAGGGCGTCCGTCGGGGTCGCGAGCCGTCATCGTCCACTGGGTGGGCAGTGTCTCGATCTGTCCGACGGGCCATCCGGCGTCCAGGATCTGCTCGCGGACCTCACACAGTTGCCGGTGGGTTCCCACTCGCAGTCCCCATCCGGCGTTGCCCAGGGGGTCAAGATCAGTGGTGGGGGCGGTGGCGGTCTCGACGATCATCAGGTGGTCGTCCCCGCCGACGTCGACGACCGCGATGCGCGGATCAGAAGAAGTTGCGGCGCGCTCGAACGCGAGCACTGCTCCGAGCAACTCCGTGTAGTACTTCACCAGCCGGTCGAGGTCGGTCGTGGACAGCGTCAGATGGTTGATCCCGCGGAGAACAGACATGATCGGCCAACTGTAGTACGGCCGCCGCACGGCGCCCAGGTCGAGCGGAGAGCCTCTACATACCCCTTGTCGACTTCTTGAGGGCGCCGATGAAGGCGGTGAAGGCGGGGGTGGGGAAGGTGAGGGTGGCTCGGGTCGGGGTTTTGGAGTCTCGGATGGTTATGCGGGTGGGGGTGGTGGATATTTCGACGCACTCGTTGCCGTCGCCGGGGCCCGAGTAGGACGACTTCTGCCAGTAGTCCATGGGGTCCTCACAGCTCCTTCGCCAGCCCGTGGATGAACTCACGCGACCGTGCGGGGTCGAGTGATGCGTCCTCCACTTTACGAAAGCTCGTTCGGTAGGTGGTGAGTTGAGCGTCGGAATCGATGAAGGCCGAGCCGTGCAGAGCGTCGCGGACAACCGTGTCCAGCTTGGGCAAGGGGCCGCCGACGTACGCCATCGTGCTGGCGGCACTGGCAAAGCCGTCCAGATCGAAGGGGATGACGCGCAAGGTGATGTGATCCGCCTCGGAGAGCTCGACGAGCCGGGTCAGCTGGGCTCTTGATGTGCCGCGATCACCGACCCTGATCCGGAGGGCCGCCTCGTGGATCACCGCCTCGTACGGGATGGTGAACCGCTGGCGCGCCTTTCGGTGCTGGATGCGCAACTCGATCTCTTCGCCGGCGAGTTCCGGCAGCCTGGACGAGAACACGGCACGCGAGTAGTCCTCGGTCTGCAACAGGCCCGGCACGTAGAGGATTGCCACGTGGCGCTGGAAGAGGGCGTGATGCTCCAGCTCGGAGAGATCCAGGAATGGCGTGGGCAGCAAGCCCCGGTACTCCTCCCACCAGCCCCGTTCGCGATCGGTGGCCATGGCCACCAAGGCATCCACGAACGCTCCGTCCGTACAGGCGTAGTGGGCGGCGAGGCGGCGCAGCCGCTGCTCACTCACCCCCGCGAGCGCGGACTCGATGTGAGTGATCTGTGCCGGACTCACACCCAGCAACGACGCCGCCTGGCGGGAAGTCAGGCCTGCCGCTTCACGCAGCCTGCGCAGCTCCGTCGCCAGACGCGACTGACGCGCAGTTGGCTCACGCCTCAATGACATCTCCTCTTCCTCTGGGCCAGGTTACGCGATCGGGTTGCTGAATCTATAGATTTAGATCTACCGTCAGTGATGCAACGGACACGCTACGGAAGTGCACCGAGCCGTCCTGCCGTGACGGCCCGGCAATGCCACCGTGCGCCAAATCCCCCCTCATCCAGCGGAGTTGACGACCCATGTCCGAAACCTGGGACTACACCCTCCAGATCCCCAACGACCCCAGAGCCGTGCCCATCTGTCGTCGCACCCTGCGGCTGATCCTCACCATGCACGGGCTCATCGGTCTCGTGGACACCGCGGAGTTGCTCGCGACCGAGCTGGTCTCCAATGCCGTACGGCACACGAAGGGGACCGCCGCGCTCCGGGTGCGGCGGTCGGCGGAGGGCGTGGTGTGGATCGGGGCTTGGGACGCCGATCCCGAACCACCGGAGCCGCCACGGCCGTTGGAGGGGGTGGGAACGGAGGAGGGCGGGCGGGGGCTGGGGCTCGTCGTGGCCTGTACGGACTATTGGGGGTGGATGCCGTCCGCCCGGTTCGGCGAGCGGGGCAAGTATGTGTGGTGCGAGCTGGCGGCGGCGTAGCGGCGTCGGCGCGGCCTCGGCAGGCCCCGCTGATAATCTGCGCCGCCGTGACGAATGACAACAGCAATGCCGACGGCGTGGGCGTCGCCCCCGAGTTCCGCGCACATGTCGAGGCAGCGGCGCTGGGCGCTCCGTATCGGGTCCGCCGGACGGAACGCGGGTTCGATCTGGTCGTGGACATAGATACCCCGCAGTGGCAGGAGCTGCTGATCCGCAGCCGGATCACGAGGGTGCACACGTACCGCGTCGCACTGCGCCCGGAGAAGAAGGTCTTCACGATGACCGACCTCACGCACGAGGTCGTGGTCGCGGCGGGCATGGGCGGGGTGCGACTGAGCAAGGCGGCCCAGGTGGGCCGGAGCGTGTCGTTCAGTTCGCACCGGTCCCTGAACGGCTCCGAGGAGTACACCTTCTCGTCCGCCGAGGGCCACCGTCTGATCCGCGGGGCGGCCGGGGAACTGGGCTGGCGGGAGGCGCAGCCGCTCAGTGTGAAGGTCGGCGTGGGTGTCGGCATCCTCGGCGCCATCGGCGCCCTCGCCGCACTGATCACCCTCGCCGTCATCAAGGTGTTCTGAACCGTCGAACGGCGAGGAGGCGAGGACGCCCCGGGCCCTGACATCCCGGCTCGGACAGGCCCTGAAGCGCGGTCGGCTCCTCGGTCAGCCCGTTGGCCGGCGTGCCCCCGTCTCGTAGGACAGACCGGCCCTCTCTGACATGCGGACAGCGGGAGCCTTCGGGTCACGATTGAATTTCGGCCACTGTCACCCCCTTGCCTCAGCCCCATGGAATCGATTCCAATCGGTTGTGTAATCGATTCCATGGGTTCCACGAGGAGGTGGAGCGGCGATGGCCGGCATCAAGGATGTCGCGGTCGAGGCGGGGGTGTCGGCTGCCACGGTGTCGCGGGTGTTGAATGATCATCCGTCGGTCAGTGCGGAGGCTCGGGCCCGAGTGATGGCCGCCGTCAAGAGGCTCGGGTATCGGCCGAACGCCGTGGCGCGGTCGTTGCGGACGGATCAGACGCACACGCTCGGGCTCGTCATCAGTGACGTGATGAATCCGTACTTCACCGAGCTGGCGCGGTCCGTCGAGGAAGAGGCGCGGGCGCTCGGGTACAGCGTGATCATCGGGAACGCCGACGAGCGGCCCGAGCTGCAGGATCACCATGTCCGGAATCTGCTCGACCGGAGGGTCGACGGGGTGCTCGTCTCGCCGACCGACGGTGGGTCGCCCCTGATGCTGGACGCCGCTCGCGCCGGGACGCCGATGGTGTTCGTGGACCGGTGGATCCCGGGCGTTGAGGTGCCTGTCGTGCGCGCGGACGGGCGGGCGGCCGTGCGGGATCTCGTCGCTCATCTGTACGGGCTCGGGCGTCGGCGGCTCGCGATCATCGCCGGGCCGGCCGCCACCACTACCGGTCGGGAGCGGGTCGAGGCCTTTCGGGAGGCGCTCGCCGAGCACGGGCTGCCGCTGCCGGACGACTACATAGGGCAGGGCGACTTCCAGGCCGACAGCGGGCGGCGGGTCACCGAGCGGTTCCTCGATCTCGTCGAGCCGCCCGAGATCGTCTTCGCCGCCGACAACCTGATGGCGCTGGGCGCGCTGGACGCCGTACGCGCGCGTGGGCTGCGGATTCCGGAGGACGTCGGGCTGGCCGCCTTCGACGACATCCCGTGGTTCGTGCACACCGATCCGCCGATCACGGCCGTCGCGCAGCCGACGGGTGAGCTGGGGCGGGCCGCCGTACGCGCGCTCGTCGACCGTATCGAGGGACGGCCTCCGCAGTCCGTCACCCTTCCCGCACGTCTCGTCGTACGCCTGTCGTGCGGCGAGGAGCACGCACCGAACAACCAGACAGAGCAACAGGACAGGAGCGCGCCGTGAGTGATCCGGACGAGTTGCTGCGCATCGAGGGCATACGCAAGACCTTTCCCGGTGTGGTCGCGCTGGACGGCGTCGACTTCGATCTGCGCCGGGGCGAGGTGCATGTCCTGCTCGGTGAGAACGGCGCGGGCAAGAGCACGCTGATCAAGATGCTCTCCGGTGCCTACACCCCCGACGCCGGGCGGATCCTGGCCGGTGGGGAGGAAGTGCGCATTCATGGGGCGCAGGACTCCGAGCGGCTCGGGATCGCCACCATCTACCAGGAGTTCAATCTCGTTCCCGATCTGAGCGTCGCCGAGAACATCTTCCTGGGGCGGCAGCCGCGTCGCTTCGGGATGATCGACCGGAAGCGGATGGAGGCCGAGGCCGCCGAGCTGCTGGAGCGGGTGGGGGTGTCGGTTTCGCCACGCGCGCGTGTGCGTGAGCTTGGGATCGCCCGGCTTCAGATGGTCGAGATCGCCAAGGCGTTGAGCCTCGACGCGCGTGTGCTGATCATGGACGAGCCGACTGCCGTGCTGACCACCGAGGAGGTCGAGAAGCTCTTCTCGATCGTGCGGCGGCTGCGTGCGGACGGGGTGGGCGTCGTCTTCATCACCCATCATCTGGAGGAGATCGCCGCTCTCGGGGACCGGGTGACCGTCATCCGCGACGGGAAGAGTGTCGGGCAGGTGCCCGCCGCCACGCCCCAGGACGAGCTGGTACGGCTCATGGTGGGGCGGTCCATCGAGCAGCAGTACCCCAGGGAGCAGACGGACGCGGGCGAGGCGTTGCTCGTCGTCGAGGGGCTCACCCGGGACGGGGTGTTCCACGACGTGAGTTTCGCGGTGCGGGCCGGTGAGGTCGTCGGCATCGCGGGGCTCGTGGGGGCCGGGCGTACGGAGGTCGTGCGGGCGGTGTTCGGCGCCGACCGGTACGACAAGGGGGCCGTGCGGGTCGGGGGTTCCGCCGTTCCGAAGGACGACGTCAACGCGGCGATGACCGCCGGGATCGGGCTGGTGCCCGAGGACCGCAAGGGGCAGGGGCTGCTGCTGGACGCGTCCGTGGAGGAGAACCTCGGGCTGGTGACCCTGCGGGGCGCCACCAAGGGCGGGTTCGTCGACCTGAAGGGGCAGCGGGCGAACGCGGCCCGGGTCGCCGAGCGGCTCGGGGTCCGGATGGCCGGGCTGCACCAGCACGTCCGTACCCTCTCCGGCGGCAACCAGCAGAAGGTCGTCATCGGCAAGTGGCTGCTGGCGAACACCAAGGTGCTGATCCTCGACGAGCCGACGCGCGGGATCGACGTCGGCGCCAAGGTCGAGATCTACGAGCTGATCAACGAGCTGACGGCCGCCGGAGCCGCCGTACTGATGATCTCCAGTGACCTGCCCGAGGTGCTCGGTATGAGCGACCGGGTGCTGGTCATGGCCCAGGGGCGGATCGCGGGCGAACTCGCCGCCGCCGAGGCCACGCAGGACGCCGTGATGGCGCTCGCCGTCTCCCACCCCACCCTCCCCGTGACTGCACTTCCCGTGACTGAACTTCCCGTGACTGAAACGGAGGCCTCCGATGGCCGCTGACACGCTCAAGAGCACGACGGGCGCGAGTGGCGCCTCGGGGGCATCGGGAGCCTCGGGGCTTCGCCGGCTCCTGCTCGACAACGGCGCGCTGACCGCGCTCATCGCCCTCGTCATCGCGATGTCCGTGCTGTCCGGCGACTTCCTGACGGCCGACAACCTGCTCAACATCGGCGTCCAGGCCGCCGTGACCGCGATCCTCGCGTTCGGTGTGACCTTCGTGATCGTCTCGGCGGGCATCGACCTGTCGGTGGGCTCGGTGGCGGCCCTGTCGGCCACCGTCCTCGCCTGGAGCGCCACGTCGGAGGGCGTACCGGTCTGGATAGCCGTGATCCTCGCGATCGGCACCGGTATCGCGTGCGGTCTCGTCAACGGTTTTCTGATCTCGTACGGGAAGCTGCCGCCGTTCATCGCGACGCTCGCCATGCTGTCGGTGGGCCGCGGTCTGTCGCTGGTGATCTCGCAGGGCAGCCCGATCGCGTTCCCGGAGTCGGTGTCGCACCTCGGGGACAACCTGGGCGGCTGGCTGCCGGTGCCGGTCCTGGTGATGATCGTCCTGGGCGTCGTCACGGCCGTGATCCTCGGGCGTACGTACATCGGGCGTGCCATGTACGCGATCGGTGGCAACGAGGAGGCGGCCCGGCTGTCCGGGCTGCGGGTCAAGCGGCAGAAGCTGGCGATCTACGCGCTGTCGGGGCTGTTCGCCGCCGCCGCGGGCATCGTGCTCGCCTCCCGGCTCTCCTCCGCGCAGCCGCAGGCCGCCCAGGGTTACGAGCTGGACGCGATCGCCGCAGTCGTCATCGGCGGTGCCTCGCTGGCCGGTGGGACGGGCAAAGCGTCGGGGACGCTGATCGGCGCGCTGATCCTGGCGGTGCTCAGGAACGGCCTCAACCTCCTGTCCGTGTCCGCGTTCTGGCAGCAGGTCGTCATCGGTGTCGTCATCGCGCTGGCCGTGCTGCTCGACACCGTGCGGCGCAAGGCGGGGGCGACGCCGGTTCCGGCGGGGGCCGGTGGCTCCGGGGACCGGAAGAAGCAGGCGCTGACGTATGTGCTGGCCGCGGTGGTCGCGGCGGCGGTCGTGGGCGCGACCTCCTTCCTGCACACCGGGTCGTCGGCGGCGAAGAGCGAGAAGATCGGGCTGTCGCTGTCGACGCTCAACAACCCCTTCTTCGTGCAGATCCGGGCCGGTGCCCAGGACGAGGCGAAGAAGCTCGGCGTGGACCTGTCGGTCACCGACGCGCAGAACGACGCCTCGCAGCAGGCCAACCAGTTGCAGAACTTCACCAGCGAAGGCCTCGGCACGATCATCGTGAACCCGGTGGACTCCGACGCGGTGACCCCGGCGGCGAAGGCCGTCAACAAGGCGGACATCCCGCTGGTGGCCGTCGACCGCGCGGTCAACGGCGCGAACACGGCCGCGCTGGTCGCCTCCGACAACGTCAGCGGCGGCAAGCTCGCCGCCAAGTCGCTCGCCGAGAAGCTGGGCGGCAAGGGCGAGATCGTCATCCTCCAGGGGCAGGCGGGCACCTCCGCCAGCCGGGAGCGCGGCGCGGGCTTCGCCGAGGGTCTGAAGGCCTACCCGGGCATCAAGGTCCTCGCCAAGCAGCCCGCCGACTGGGACCGCACCAAGGGTCTCGACGTGATGACGAACCTGCTCCAGGCCAACCCCGACGTCGACGGCGTCTTCGCCGAGAACGACGAGATGGCGCTCGGCGCGATCAAGGCGCTCGGCTCCAAGGCCGGAAAGTCCGTCCAGGTCATCGGTTTCGACGGAACGGCGGACGGCCTCAAGGCCGTCGAGGCGGGCACGCTGTACGCGTCGGTCGCGCAGCAGCCGGCCGAACTCGGCAGGATCGCGGTCCGCAACGCGGTCAAGGCCGCCGAGGGCGAGAAGGTCGAGAAGTCGGTGATGGTGCCGGTGAAGGTGGTCACGTCCGAGAACGTGGCCGAGTTCAGCGGCTGACGTCACCGTTCCGGCAGAAGGGACCATTCATGTACGACTACGACCTCCTGGTCGTGGGATCGGCCAACGCCGACCTGGTGATCGGTGTCGAGCGGCGGCCGGGCGCCGGGGAGACCGTGCTCGGCTCCGACCTGGCCGTGCACCCGGGCGGCAAGGGCGCCAACCAGGCGGTGGCGGCGGCCCGGCTCGGGGCGCGTACGGCACTGCTGGCACGGGTCGGCGACGACGGCAACGGGCGGCTGCTGCTCGACTCGCAGCGGGCGGCCGGGGTCGACACGGCCGGGGTGCTCGTCGGCGGGGCGCCCACCGGGGTCGCGCTGATCACGGTGGACCCGTCGGGCGACAACAGCATCGTGGTGTCGCCCGGCGCCAACGGGAAACTGACCCCCGAGGACGTGCGCGCGGCGGAGCCGCTGCTGCGGGCGTCCCGGGTGGTCTCGGCGCAGCTGGAGATCCCGTTGGAGACCGTGGTCGAGGTCGTACGGCGGCTGCCGGAGGGCACGCGGTTCGTGCTGAACCCGTCGCCGCCGCGGGAGTTGCCCGCGGAGGTGCTGGCCGCGTGTGATCCGCTGATCGTCAACGAGCACGAGGCGCGGATCATCGTCGGGGGTGATCCGGCGGATTCACCTTCGCCGGAGGAGTGGGCGCGGGCGCTGCTGGCGCTGGGGCCGCGTTCGGTGGTCGTCACGCTGGGTGCGGAGGGGGCGCTCGTCGCCACCGCCGAGGGGAGTGCGCGGGTGCCCGCCGTGAAGGTGGACGCCGTGGACACCACCGGGGCCGGGGACGCGTTCACCGCCGCGCTGGCGTGGAAGCTGGGGGCGGGCTCGGCACCGGCCGAGGCCGCCGCGTACGCGGCCCGGGTCGGGGCCGCCGCCGTCACGAAGGCCGGGGCGCAGGTGTCGTTCCCGACCGCCGAGGAGGTCGCGGCGCTGTGAAGCGGGCCGGGATACTCAACCGCCATCTGGCGGGCGCCCTCGCCGAGTTGGGGCACGGGCACGGGGTGCTGGTGTGCGACGCGGGGATGCCCGTGCCGGAGGGGCCGCGCGTGGTCGACCTGGCGTTCCGGGCCGGGGTGCCGTCCTTCGCGGAGGTGCTGGACGGGCTGCTCGACGAGCTGGTGGTCGAGGGGGCGACCGCCGCGCGCGAGGTGCGGGGCGCGAACCCGGAGGCGACGGCGCTGCTGGAGGACCGGTTCCCCGACCTGGAGTTGGTCTCCCACGAGAAGCTCAAGGAGCTGTCGGGGGGCGCGCGGCTGATCGTGCGCACCGGGGAGGCGCGGCCGTACGCCAATGTGCTGCTGCGGTGCGGGGTGTTCTTCTAGCAGCACGGCACGGCTTCGGAACGTTTCGAGGGGCCCGGTCCAGTGGACCGGGCCCCTCGGCTTTTCCCTCCCCGTCAGAACTCCCGCGATCCCCCCAGATCCCCCTCCGGGAAGTCCTGATGCCACGTATGACCCGCCGGGTGCGGGGAGGGTTGTACGGCGGTTCAAGAATTTTCCGGCCTCGATCGCGCCACGGGGCTGTTCGATTTATGTCCCGATGGTGTCACCGCACGGGTAAGCGCGTTGCGGGTGCAACGCGTTGTGGGAGAGCATGTTCGAGACGTAGGTGAACCGGACACACGGGGGTGGAACGACGTGAAGTTCGACATGGGGTCGACGACCCTGGCCGACCTCGGCAAGAGCACGCTCGGGTCGAGCGACGACCTGGGGACGCTGATCCAGTTGCTGATCAGCGCGGCGGAACCGCTGGAGGGCAAGTTCAACGGCGCGGGCAAGCTGGCGTTCGACTCGTTCAAGAACCGCGCGGACGAGATCACCGCCGATCTGAACGGCTCGCTCGCCGCGATCCTCGGCGGTCAGTCGGGCATGGACACCGCGTTCGGCACCGGTGACACGGAGTCCCAGGACAACGCCAACCAGAACATGGGCCTGGCCAACTTCGACGCGGCCCGCTTCGGCGCCCGATAAGCAGCGATACGCAGCGATACGCAGCGACGAGCAGGAACGAGGGGGAAGTACTCATGGCTCAGAACCAGGACCGCCGTTCGTACGACACCGGGGCCTCGGGCGAGGTGCAGACCGCGCTCGGCACGATCGTGGGGCAGTTGGAGCGGGTGCTCAGTGACCGCGACGCCGCCGTGAAGGCCGCGATGACCGAGTTCCAGGCCGACGGGGTCTCGGACGACTACCACGGCAAGGAAGAGCGCTGGAAGAAGGCCGCGGGCGAGGTCCGCGAGATCATCCGTCTGGTGCGCACCACGCTCGAACAGAACGACGGCACCGCGCAGTCCACGCTGGCCAAGGCCCGCGCGGCGGTCGACCAGATCGGCTGACGGGGCGAGAGGCGAGGGGGGTTCCGTAGCCGTGGCGGCGCAGGATTACGACAGCCAGTTGCTGGAGTCGGTGTCGGTGCGCCGTCGGCGGTTGCGGGACGCCCTGTTGTTCGGGGCGCAGCGGCAGCGGCGCTCGGTGGACGAACGGGTCGGGAAGGTCTTCGCCGGGATCGTCATCGCGGCGGTGTTGTGCGCGGGGTGTGTGGGGTGGTCGTTCGTGTCGAACCGGATCATCGGGAAGAGTCCGTACGGGAGTTCGGTGCAGCCCTCGGGCAGCCCCTCGCCCGCCCCCTCGGTGAGCCCGTCCTCCACGCCGTCCTCCACGCCGCCCTCCACTCCCTCCCCCACGTTGTCCACAGGGTTTTCCACAGCCCCGACCGGCGATTCCGCCCGGTGATAGGTTCGATCGCGTGATGGCTACGGGGACATCTACGGGGACGTCGGGGCAGGCCACGGGTGGTGCGCGGACGGCGCTCAGCCGGGTCACGCTGGTCGGTGAGCGGCGGCGGGTCGATCTTGTGCTGCCGTCCCGGGAGTTGGTCGGGCTGCTGCTCCCGGAGGTCATGCGGCTGCTCGACGACCGGGTGGGCGAGCGGCCCGAGTTGCGGCATCTGGTCACGGCGGACGGTTCCGCGCTGGCGCACGACAGCACGCTGGAGTCGGCCGGGATTCCGGACGGCGCGGTGCTGCGGCTGGTCCGGGCCGAGGACGCGCCGTCGGCGCCCGTCGTGCACGACGTCACGGACGAGGCGGCCGAGGATCTCGATGCCCGGGGCGGGCGTTGGCGGCCGGCCGCGCGCCGGGTCACCGCCGGGGTCGCCACGGTCGGCTGGGCCCTGGTCGCCGGACTGTTCGCACGGGACGCGTACGAGCCCGGTGTCGTCGCGGGCGCGCTGCTCGGCGTCGCGCTGGTGGCCGCGCTCGCGGGCGCGCTGCTGGGGCGGATCGGGAAGCGGGCGCTGTCGACGACGCTGATCGCGACGGCGGGTGCGCTGGGGTTGCTCGGCGCGTCGACGGCGGCGGAGGCACAGCAGTGGTCCGGGACCCCGCAGGTCGCCGCCATGGCCACGGCCGGGGTCGCGACGCTGGCGCTGCTCGGGCTGTTCACTCCGCTCGGGCGGGGTGGGCTGGTCGGGGCGGGGGCGCTGGCCGGGGCCTCGGTGTGCTGGCTGGGGGTCGCGGCGGCCGTGTCGGGCTCGGTGTCGCTGTCGGTGACGGAGCAGGCGGAGGTGGGGGCCGTCCTCGCGGTGGTCTCCGTGGTGGTGCTCGGGCTGCTGCCCCGGCTGGCGTTGATGGCGTCGGGGCTCTCCGGGCTGGACGACCGGCGTTCCGGGGGTGCCTCCGTGAGCCGCCTCCAGGTGTCGGCGGCGCTCACCGCCACCCACCGGGGGCTGGCGCTGGCGACGGTCACCATGGCCGTCTCGGCGACGGCGGCCGGGGTGTTCGCGTTGCGTGCGCCGACCAAGTGGACCGTGCTGCTGGCCGCCGTCACCATGGTCGTCCTCGCGCTGCGCGCACGGGCGTTCCCGCTGGTCGCGGAGGTCGTGGTGCTGCTCGGCGCGGCGGCCGTGCTGGCCGTGCGGCTGGTGTCGGCCTGGCTGGACCACTCCGGCGAGGCGGCCGGTCCGCTCGCCGTCCTCGTCCTGCTCGCCGCGCTTCCGCTGCTGGTGCTCGCCGTGCGGCCCGCCGAGCATGTCCGGGTCCGGCTGCGGCGCCTGGGCGACACTCTCGAATCGATCGGCGTCATCACTCTGTTCCCGCTGCTCATCGGGGTGTTCGGCGTGTACGGACGACTGCTCGACACGTTCGCTTAGGAGCTGGGGGCCGGACATGGCGCAGGCAGGGGACTGGCAGCGGGACGTGCTGCGCGAGCTGGGCCGACAGGACGCGGCGTCCGGCGGCGACGCCACCACCGGACCACCACCGGAGGCCCCCACCCGCCGGGCCGAGCCGACACTGAGGCTGGTGCGGTCGGCGCCGGCGGAGGAACCCGAGCCGACGAACGGGCCTGCGGTGCCTGAAGGGGCCGAGAGGGCCGAAGGCGCTGAGAGGGCTGGGCTGTCGGGGCACGGTGGGCAACAGGCGGTGCAGCGTGGTGCGCAGCCGCCGGTCGGCCCCGACGTCGTAGGGCCGCCCGTGTCGTACGCACCCGCCGGGGAACCCTACGCCGTCCCCTACCCCGTCCCCCAGGCCGCCGCGCAGCCGCCGGGGGCGGCCGGTGACGCACGGCGGCCGGGCGTGTTCCGTGACGCGGATCGGCAAGGGGAACCCGGCGGTCACCCCGCGCCCGGGTCCGGGGGCTCGGCCGGGTCTGGTGCCGCGCCCGGGTCCGGGGGCCCGCCCGGAGCAGCCCCCTCAACCTCGCCCGGGGCAACCCCCGCCGCCCCCGCCCCCCGCGCCTCCCACGCCCCCCAGACCCCCCTGCGCGCCCCCGACGCCGTGCCCACTGTCGATCCCCGGCTCGCGCATGCGCTAGGGCGGCCGCAGCACGGGGAGTCGGTGGCTCGGCGGACGGGGCGGTCGATTCGGAAGCTGGCCTCGTCGGCGGCGCGGGACGTGGTGGAGGAGACGCGGATCGCGCGGGAGTTGCAGCAGCCGGTGACGACGGGGCGGGTGATCGCCGTGACGTCGATCCGGGGCGGGGTCGGGAAGTCGACGACGGCCGCGCTGCTGGGGCGGACGTTCAACCACTACCGGCACGACCCGGTGCTGACGATGGAGGCGGACGCGGCGCTGGGCACCCTGCCGGTGCGGATGGGCGCCGACTCGGTGCGCTGGGCGGCGGCCGACCTCGCGCGGATCCTCAACCCGGCGATGCGGCTCACCGATGTCACCGGCTACCTGGTGCCGGTGGCCGACGGCGGCTGGCTGCTGCCCGGGAGCCAGGGCCGGGTCGGGGCCCCGCTGGACATCCGTACGTACCGGACGGTGACCCTCGCGCTGCGGCGCTACTTCGCGGTGACCGTGGTCGACTGCGAGACCCTGCCGGGCGAGGTGGCCCGTACGGCGATGGACACGGCCCACGCGCGCGTGGTCGTCGCCCCGATGACCGCCGAGGGGGTCAACGGCACCCGGCAGGTCCTGGACTGGCTCGGGCAGTTGCCGCATTCCGCGCTCGCCTCGACCGTCGTCGCGCTGACCGTCAACTCCCCCGATCAGACGCTGGACCGCGCGACGGCCGTCGCCCATCTCAAGGAGGCCGGTGTCCATGTCGTCCCCCTCCCCTACGACCGCCACCTCGCCCAGGGCGGCCCCATCCGCACCGCCCTGCTGGGCCAGGAGACCCGTGAGGCGGCGATCACGCTCGCGGCCGAGGTGATGAACCGGGCGGTGAGGATGCGATGAGGGACCACCGGCACAGCGACCACCGGCCTACGGAAAAAGAAGAACCGGAAGAACAAGAAGGGGTCCGGTCGTGACCCAGCAGGTGATCCATCGGCCCGCCCGGAGCACCCGGCCGCTCGGGGCCACCGGTGCCCGGACGATCGAGCCGCCGCCCAACCTCCCGGAGGGCAAGGCGGGGACGGCGGCGACGGCGCTGCTGCCGATGGCGGGTGTCATGGGCTCGGTCGTGATGATGACCGTGATCCGCAACAGTCAGTTCGCGGCCATCGGTGCGATGGTGCTGGTCGTCGCGCTGCTCGGCGCGGTCGCCCTCTTCCTCTCCCAGCGCGGCAAGGCCCAGCGCACCCGGCGTACACAGCGGGAGCGGTATCTGGAGTATCTGGAGGAGCTGCGCGAGGAGTTCGGGAGCGACGAGCGGGAGCGGCGGGGGCTCGCGCGGGTGCTGAATCCGCCCCCGGAGGCGCTGTACGACCTGGTGCGCGACCCCGCCCGGCTCTGGGAGCGGCGGCGGCAGGACGCGGACTTCCTGCGGGTGCGGGTCGGCACCGGTGACGTACCCGTGGCGCATCTGGCCATCGGGCAGAACCAGGGCGGGGTGCTGACCCCGCCGGACCCGTTCATGCTGAACGAGGCGCGGGCGCTGCTGGCGCGGTACTCGATCGCGGGCGGCTGCCCGATCACGGTGCCGTTGGACCGCGCGGGCAATGTCAGCGTGGTCGGCGACCGGGAGGGTGTGCTGCGGGTGGCCCGCGCGCTCCTCGTGCAGGTCGCCGTGGCGCACGCGCCGGACGACGTGGCCGTGGCGCTCGGGGTGCCGGGTGAGCGGCTGGCGGACTGGGAGTGGGCCAAGTGGCTGCCCCATGTGCTGGACTCGCAGGAGCACGACGGTCCGGTGGCGGCCCGCCGGATCGCGCCGAGCCTGCCGCAGCTGGCGCGGCACGTCCGGCACGAGCTGGGCCGGCGTGCCTCGTACGCGGCGGAGGTGCGTCGGGGCCTCGCCGACCGCAAGGCGCTGCGGCTGGCGTCCCGGATGCTCGTCGTGAGCGACGAGTACGGGGAGACGGCCGTCGAACTGCCGCGTCCGGACACGGCGGTGGGGCTCGCGGACATGGGCGTCACCGTGCTGCATCTGCTGGAGGAGCAGGTGCACGAACCCGATCAGGTGTCGGTGCGGATCACCGTGCGGGGCGATCAGGTGGTGGTGGAGGACCTGCGCGATCCGGACCCCATGGCCGTCGCGACACCGGCCGTCGCCCCCGCCGCGCACGGCACCTCCGACCAGGTCACCGCCGCCGGGGCCGAGGGCCTCGCCCGGCTGCTGGCACCGCTGCGGCTGTCCGCCGAGTCGGCCGCCGAGGGCACCCCGGTCACCGGGCCCGTCGACTTCCCAGGCCTCCTCGGCGTCGACGACCCGGCCGCGCTGAACCTGGCCGATCTGTGGGCGCCGCGCGGCGAGCGTGAATTCCTGCGCGTACCCATCGGCTTGACGGACCGTCATGAGCCGGTGCTGCTCGACCTCAAGGAGTCCTCCGAGCTGGGCATGGGCCCGCACGGGCTGTGCGTCGGCGCGACCGGCTCCGGCAAGAGCGAGCTGCTGCGCACCCTGGTGCTGGCGCTCGCCGCCACCCACTCCCCCGAGGATCTGGCCCTCGTCCTGGTCGACTACAAGGGCGGCGCGACCTTCGCCCCGTTCACCGAACTCCCGCACGTGGCCGGGGTGATCACCAACCTGGAGAACCAGGCCGGGCTGGTCGAGCGCGTCCACTCCAGCCTCGCGGGCGAGGTCAAGCGGCGGCAGCAGGTGCTGAAGGACGCGGGGAACGTGGCCGACATCGGGCACTACGCCGCACTGCGCGCCACCCGTCGGCCCGATCTCGAACCGCTTCCGCACCTCTTCGTGGTGATCGACGAGTTCGGTGAACTCCTCACCGCCAAGCCGGACTTCATCGACCTGTTCCTCTCCATCGGGCGCATCGGCCGGTCCATCGGGGTGCATCTGCTGCTGTCCAGCCAGCGCATCGAGGGCGGCAAGCTCAAGGGGCTGGACACCTATCTGTCGTACCGGCTGGGGCTGCGCACCTTCTCCGCCGACGAGTCGCGGACCGTGCTCGACACCACCGACGCCTTCCATCTGCCGCCGCTGCCGGGCTTCGGCTATCTGAAGGTGGACACGTCGACGTACGAGCGGTTCAAGGCGGGGTACGTGTCGGGTGCGTACCGGGGCCCGGCGCTGGTCACCGAGGAGGACGACACGCCGTTGGCCTGGACGTATCCGACGTACAACACGCTCGACGGCGGGTCCGCCACGGGTGCGGCCCCGGCGGAGGCCAAGGCGACCAAGCGGGAGACCGGGCCGACCGTGATGTCGGTGATGGTGGACCAACTCGCCTCCGCCGCACGGCCGGTGCGGCGGATCTGGCTGCCGCCGCTGCCGGACGCGATCACGCTGGACGCGGCGGCCGGGCCCGTGCGGGTGGATGAGCGCGGGCTGCGGCTGGCCTCCGGGAAGGCCGGGGAAGGCGCGATGCGGGTGCCCCTCGGTGTGCTGGACGATCCGGCGAAGCAGTGGCAGGGGCACTGGGTGCTCGATCTGACGGTCGCGGGCGGGCACGCGGCGGTGATCGGCGGCCCGCAGTCCGGCAAGACGACCCTGCTGCGGACGCTCGCCCTGTCGCTCGCCACCACGCACACCCCCGCCGAAGTCGGTATCTACGGGCTCGACCTGGTCGGTGGCGGGTTGTCCGCGCTCACCGGGCTGCCGCACGTCGGCGGGATCGCGGGGCGGGCCGACCGGGAGCGGGCCGCGCGGACCGTCGCCGAGGTGCGGACGATGCTGGTCGAGCGGGAGGAGCTGTTCCGCGAGCACGGGATCGACTCCGTCGACCAGCTGCGGCAACTGCGCCGGCAGGGGAGGCTGCCGGAGCTGGGGTCGACGGACATCGTGCTGCTCATCGACGGGTTCGGGGCGCTGCGCGACGAGTTCGCCGAGCTGGACGACACGGTCGTGGATCTGCTGAAGCGGGGCGGCGGGTACGGCATCCATGTCGTCGGCGGCATGCTGCGCTGGAACGACGTACGGATCGCGACGCAGTCGATGTTCGGGACGCGGGTGGAGCTGCGGCTCAACGACCCGAGCGATTCGAGTGTGGACCGCAAGCTGTCCGAGACGCTGTCGCCCGACACGCCGGGCCGGGTCCTGACCGACGGCAAGCTGTTCGCGCAGGCGGCCCTCCCCCGTCTCGACGGGCGGCCGTCGACGGGTGACCTCGGTCCTGCGCTGGAGGACGCGGCCCGGACGATACGGTCCACCTGGCACGGTGAACTGGCCGCGCCGGTACGGGTGTTGCCGACCCGGCTGCCGTCCGCGCGGCTGCCGTCGGTGGTCGCCGAGCCGCACCGGGTGCCGATAGGGGTGGACCAGGACGCGCTGGCCCCGGCGCTGCTGGACCTGTTCGGCGCGGACCAGCATCTGCTGATCCTGGGCGACAACGAGTGCGGCAAGACGAACCTGCTGAAGCTGGTGGCGGCGCGGCTCGTGGAGCGGTACTCGGACGAGGAGCTGGTGTTCGGTGTCTTCGACCCCCGGCGCGGGCTGCGCGGGGTGATCCCGGAGCCGTACCGGGGCGGGTACGCGCACAACGCGAAGCTCGCGGCGGGGCTGGCGACGGGGATCGCGAGCGAGCTGGAGAAGCGGATGCCGGAGAGCGCCGACCCGGACGCGCTGACCGACGAGCCCGCGTTCAAGGGGCCGCGCATCGTGATCCTGGTCGACGACTACGACATCCTGACCACCGCCGGGCAGCAGCCGCTGGCCCCGTTCCTGCCGTACGTCTCGTCGGCGCAGGACATCGGGCTGCACTTCGTGATCACCCGCCGGGTGGCGGGCTCCTCGCGGGCGATGTACGAGCCGCTGCTGCAGACGCTCCGCGAGACCGGTACGGCCGCGCTGCTGATGACCGGTGAGCGGAGCGAGGGGCAGCTCTTCCCCGGTCTGTACGCGTCGGCGCAGCCGGCCGGGCGGGGCACGCTGGTCCGCCGGGGCCGCGCCCATCAGCTGATCCAGACGGCACTCGACACGGCACTCGACAGCACGGCATTCGACAGCGAGGAGGGCGACCGCCCGTGATCCGCCCATGACCAAGGACGTCATCGCCCTGACCCCCAAGATGCCCGATGTGTGGGCGCTCATGACGAGTCTGTACGCCGGTGGTTCCGACCTGGACCTGTCGGCGGCGGCCGAGGGCGCGGTGGTCCAGTTGCACGGGCCCGGCGGGCGTCCGCTGGTGTCGGTGGAGTCGCCGGTGCTGGTGCAGGTGCCCGGTGAGGCGGAGCGGCTGCTCGGGCAGGCCATGGCGGCCCCGTTCTGGTGGACGGAGGCGCGGGCGTCCACGGCGGTGCCGGAGGCGGAGCGGCTCGCGGGGGTGGTGTGCGGGCGGCTCAACGCGCTGCTGGGCGGCGCGACCTGGCCCCCGGAGGCGGCGGGCACGGAGGTCGTCGACGTGTCGGCCGTGCCCTCGGCCGGGTCGGGGCAGCCGGCCGTGGACGTGGTGACGGAGAACGCGGCGGTCGTCCTCATCGACCGGCCGGTGGTGGCGCTGACCAGCTGGCTCGCGGAGATCATGCGGACGGCGGTGGCGTCCCGGCGGTCCCTGCAGATCGTCACACCGCGCGGTGTACGCCTGACTCCCGCCGCCCGGACGACCCTCGCGCGCGTCCCCAACCGCTGGGTCGTCCAGGACCCGGAGTGCGGCTACTACGACGGGCTGTCGGGCGCGGTGCTGCGCTGGCAGGACGGCGCGTTCTCCCCCGCGCTCGCGGCGGACGGGACGGCGACGGTGGCGTCCGCGTTCACCCGCCCGGCGAGCCAGCACGACGGCCATGACAACGGCCAGGACAACGGCCAGGACGACGCCCCCGGCCGGCAGCTAGTCGTGGCCCTCCGGACCGTGCACCGGGCCGACGAGCATCTGTTGCTGGGCGGTGCGCTGGAGGCGGTCTGGCGGGTGCTGACGGGGGCGGGGCCGGTGGGGTGGGGTACGGCGGAGCCGGTCAACCTGCCCTGGTCGCCGCGGCAGTTGACCGATCTGGCCCGGGAGCGGGCGCCGGAGCCGACGCAGCTGATCGTGGTCGGCACCCCGGAGCGACCGGCCCTGGCCACGGTCCGGGTGACCCGGACGACGAAGGGCGTGGAGGAGGAGGCGGTCCTCACGCTCGGGTACGCGGCCGGTGAGGAACCGCCGCTGGACCGGATCGAGGCGCTGGCCGACACCCTGGTCCGGGAGCACGGGCTGCGGACCATGCTGACCTCGGTGCGCGTGGCCCGCGCCGACCTGACGACCGCGCCCCGGCTGGAGGGCCCGCCGATCCCGTACGCCTTCACGCTCGGTCCCGACGACGTCCACACCATCGGCCTGGACCACGCCCGCCGCCCTCCGGTCGAGGTCCGCGCGCGGCACCTCGGCCCGACGTCCCGCCCGGCCCTGCACTACCCCCTCGGGGACGGCACGGACACCGGGGCCTGGGCACGGCTCCAGCAGCTCACGGCCCATCTCAAAGGCGATCATTCCCAGCCAGTCACCCCTGCTCGGAGAGGGTGACTCGCGTCACTAACTCAACGACCAATACGAGCAGTACGAGCTCTGACGGATGAGGGATTTACCGGCCTGACCTGGGTCCCTAACCTCCCGGCAACAGCTGCCAGAAGGCACGCGCCAGGAGGAGAACCATGGCCAGATCAAGCCAGACCAGCACGCGACGCATCGTCGTCACCGCGTGCGCCGCGACGCTCGCCCTCGGCAGCCTGGCCGCCTGCGGCGGTGGTGACAGCGACGCGCCGAAGGTGGCGGAGAACAAGATCTCGGCGGGCAAGGTGCCGGACTACTACCCGGCGGACTACGCCGACCTGATCGCGGCAGCGGAGAAGGAGGGCGGCAAGCTCACCGTCTACTCCAACCTCGGCGACGAGAACATGGCGCCGATCGTCCGGGACTTCAAGAAGAAGTACGACTTCATCAAGACGGTCTCCGTCAACGAGCTGGACAGCGACGAGCTGTTCCAGAAGACGCTGTCGGAGAACGCGGCCGGTTCCTCGCCCGCGGATGTGCTGATCTCCAGCGCGGCGACCGCGTGGTCGGACTTCTCGGCCCGCAAGGGCACGGTCCTGGAGTACAAGTCGCCCGAACTGAAGGAGCTGGGCGCGGACGCGGAGCTGCTGCCGAGCGTGTACTCGCTGTCGCAGGACCCGATGACGATCGCGTACAACACGTCGCTGATGGAGACCCCGCCGACCACCCTGACGGACTTCGCGAAGATCGTGACGGAGGACGAGGGCAAGTACAAGAACAAGGTGACGGTCCGCGACCCGGAGGGCTCGTTCGGGTTCACGGTCACGCGGGCGCTCACCGAGGGCAACCCGGAGGCCTGGAACGACCTGGAGAAGATCCTTCCGCTGACCCGCCCGGAGACCTCCTCCGGCACGCAGCTGGAGAAGATCGTCGCCGGTGAGTACACGGCCGGCTTCCTGATCAGCGCCTCCCCCGCCTACCCGGTGGTCGAGGACAGCGCGGGCCTGGTGAAGATCGTCTTCCCGAAGGACGGCACGGTCGTGCTGCCGCGTGGCATGGGCATCGCCGCCGAGGCGCCGCATCCGGCGACCTCGAAGCTCTTCATGGACTTCGCCCTCTCCGAGGAGGGTCAGCGCGCGGTCGCCGAGGGCGGTCTCGCCTCGTACCGCGACGGTGTGAAGGGCGAGGGCCTGCACACGTACCAGGAGGTCGTGGACGCGGTCGGCGAGGAGAACATCATCCACGTCAAGTACGAGCCGGTCTCCAAGGACGACTCCGCGGCCTGGCTGGAGCGCTTCGACGGACTCCGTAAGTAGACGGACTCCGTAGGCAGGCAGCTCTCAAGGACGATCGGAGTCAGCTCAGATGTCAACCCTCACCCAGCCACCCCGCACACCGGCGGACGAGACACCCGCGGAGACGTTCCGGCCCCCGCGCTACCGCCGCCCCTTCGGCATCGGACGGGACACGGTCGTCCAGTACGGGGTCCTGGCGTTCCTCGCCGTCCTGGTGCTGGCCCCGATCGTCCCGACCCTCTACCAGAGCATCCGCAACCGCCCGCTCTACGAGGCGGGCGGCGCCTTCACCCTCAGCGGCTACACCGACCTCTTCACCAAGGCCGGTTTCGGTGAAGTCGCCCTGAACACCCTGCTGTTCGCGTCGCTGACCACGATCCTCAGCCTGGCGATCGCCATCCCGATGGCCATCGTGGTCGTCCGGACCAAGCTGCCCGGCGGCCGGCTGATCGCCCTCGCCATGCAGTGGCCGTTCTTCATCTCGTCGCTGATCCTGGGCTTCGGCTGGATCATCATGTACGGCCCGGCCGGGTTCGTCAGCGTCAAGGTGCAGCAGTTCTTCGGCTCGGTGCCGTGGAACCTGTACTCGATCCCCGGCATGGCCCTCACGGAGGCCGTGGCGCTCGCCCCGATCGCGTACGTCTTCTGCGCCAACGCCCTGCGCCAGTCGGACGCCTCGCTCGAATCGGCCGCGCAGGTCTGCGGGGCCGGTCCCTTCCGGATCCTCGCCCAGGTGATCGTGCCGCTGCTGCGGCCCCCGATCGTCTACTCGGCGATCCTCGTCTTCTCGGTCTCCATCGAGACGCTGAGCGTGCCGCTGCTGTACGGCCAGCCGGTCAGCATCGACGTCTTCTCAACCTTCCTCTACCACAACGGACTTCAGTCCGTGGACCCCGACTACACCATGCTGGGCGCGGCCTCGACGGTGATCCTCGTCGTCACGCTGAGCCTGGTCGCCGTACAGGCGAAGCTGCTGAAGGACGCGGCCCGGTTCGTGTCCGTGCGCGGCAAGGTGACCCGGCCGCGCAAGCTGGACCTGGGCTGGCTGAAGTGGGTCAGCATCGCGTGCATCTGGTTCTACGTGATCGTCGGCGCCGTCGTCCCGATCGCGGGCCTGGTGATGCGGTCGTTCACGCTGGTCTTCACGCCGTTGCAGTCGCCGTTCCGGACGGTCACGACGAAGAACTACGAGATCGTCTTCGACTCCGACAACTACGTGCAGTCGCTGTACAACAGCATGATCGTGGCCGGTGTCGGCTCGGTCGTGGTGTCCGCGCTGGCCGTGTTCGCGGTGATGGTGGCCCGGCGGTCGACGTTCCGCTTCGGCCGGGCGGTGGAATACCTGGCCCTCATCCCGCAGTCCCTCCCCGGCATCATCATCGGTATCGGCTTCTTCTGGGCCTTCGCACTCGCGCCCTTCGGGATGGGCTCGGTCCTCCAGGGCACGATCTACGCCGTCATCATCGCCTTCGGCATGCGGGCCCTGCCCAGCGCGTTCGGCTCGGTGGCGCCGGCGATCATGCAGATCGGCGGGGAGCTGGACAACGCGGCCCGGGTCTCCGGCGCCGACTGGCTGATGACCTTCTTCCGGGTCCTGCGGGCCCTGATCACACCGGCGTTCGCGGGAGCGCTGATCCTCACCTTCGTGATCATGCTCAAGGAGTACTCCCCGGCCGTCTTCCTCTCCTCGGCCGACAACAACATCCTCGGCACCACCATGCTCAGTCTCTGGACGCAGGGCAGGGCCGGATCCGTCGCCGCGCTGGCCACCCTCCAGATCGGCATCACCGCGGTCTTCGTCGCACTCGCGGGACTGCTCATGAAGGGAAAGCACCATGCCTGAGGTGACCGTCAAGAACCTCGCCAAGACCTTCGGCGACAACTCCGTGCTGCGGGACGTCACCTTCACCATCAAGGACGGCGAGTTCTTCACGCTGCTCGGCGCGAGCGGCTGCGGCAAGTCGACGACGCTGAACTGCATCGCGGGTCTGGAGCAGCCGACGGAGGGCTCGATCGCGGTGGGCGGCAAGCCCTTCGTGGACGCCGGCGCGGGGATCTTCCTGCCTCCCGAGGAGCGCAACCTCGGCATGGTCTTCCAGTCGTACGCGCTGTGGCCGCACATGACCATCGCGAAGAACCTGGCCCTCCCCCTCAACATCCGCAAGGTCCCGAAGGACAAGCAGAAGACGCTCATCCACGACGCCCTCGACAAGGTGGGCCTCGCCGCGCTCAGCGGGCGCTACCCCCACCAGCTCTCCGGCGGGCAGCAGCAACGCGTCGCGCTGGCACGGGCGTTGGTGTACTCGCCGAGCGTCCTGCTGCTCGACGAGCCACTGTCGAACCTGGACGCCAAGCTCCGCGAGCAGGCCCGTGCCTGGCTGAAGCGGCTCCAGGAGGAGCTGGGCATCACCACCGTCTACGTCACCCACGACCAGGACGAGGCCCTCGCGCTCAGCGACCGGATCGCCGTGATGGAGGGCGGCAACATGATCCAGATCGGCACCCCGCACGAGATCTACGAGAAGCCCGCCGCGCCCGCCGTCGCCGCGTTCGTCGGCCGCTGCAACTTCCTCACCGGCAAGGTGGTGAGCGTGGACGGCACCCGGCACAGCGTGCTCCTCGACGCGAGCGGGGAGGTCGTACGGGTCGACAGCGACGCCCGCGTCCCGACCGGTGACTCCGTCACGGTCGCCGTCCGCCCCGAGCGCCTGGAGGTCGTCGCCTCCGCCGAGACCCCGGCCGGGGTGAACCGGCTCGACACCCAGGTCATCACCAGCTCCTACGTCGGCTCGCGCTACGAGTACGACGTCCGCCTCGGCGACCAGGTGGTCCAGGTGCTGAGCGGCAACGGCGGGCTGGCCGGGGAGGTCGCGCTGGTCTTCGACCCGGGGCACGCGCTGCTGTACGCGGACCGGGTCGAACTGCCGGAGGACCAGCGGGACTTGCTGACCGTCACCTAGTGACGGCGGGCGAGGGCCCGTCGCCCCGTGACGGCCGCGAGCGCGGACAGGGCCTCCCGGTGGCGGGGTGTCGGCATCCCCGAGCCACCGAGAGGCCCCCGCGCTCACAGTTCGGTCTTGGGGCTGCTGTTGCTGGGGTCCAGGAAGAGCCTCCAGAGGGCGGTGATGAGGACCGCCCACTCCGAGGCCTGGTTGTCGCCCCTCTGTTGCGCTATCCCCAGGAGGTCGCTGTTGCTCGATTCGAACCCCGGGTCGTTGACGGGGGCGTCGTTGCTGTCGGGGCCGGGGGTGCTCGGTCCTTCGGCGGGCTGGTCGGTGAGTTCCTCGGCGGTGGGC
This sequence comes from Streptomyces sp. NPDC107538, assembly GCF_055657445.1. Classification (NCBI taxonomy): domain Bacteria; kingdom Bacillati; phylum Actinomycetota; class Actinomycetes; order Kitasatosporales; family Streptomycetaceae; genus Streptomyces; species Streptomyces sp. NPDC107538. The sequence goes on from NZ_JBVKAY010000004.1 coordinate 759,427, forward strand.
GTCTCCTCCGTGACCCGCAGATCCGCGGCGCCCGCCGTGGGGTTGGGGCAGGTGATGGCCCCTCCGCTCTCCCGGCACACGGGGGCGGGCACGGGCATGGTCACGTCCGACGCGTTGGGTCCCTCCAGGTACTGGTAGAGGTGGAAGTCCGTGTAGTGGTTGGGGGTGTAGAAGATGAAGCCGTTGACGTTGTCCCGGACGATCCGCTCGTCACCGCGGTTCGTGCCCCGGGTCGGCCGGATGTCGATGTCGTACTCGAGGAGCTGTGGCTCCTGCGTGCCGGGGATGCCCCGGATGAAGTCGGTGAGGTCTCCGGAGGCGGCGTCGAGGAAGAAGCCACCGCGCATGATGAAGCCGACCCGGTTCGTCGCCGCGTTCGTGGGGTCGTTGGGGTCGGACATGTCGATCCGGTCGGTCCGCCTGCCGAAGGGGAAGCCCCGGCTCATCCAGTAGGCGATCGCGGTGTCCAGTTTCTCCGTCGGGAACTGGAAGTTCGTGCCGTCGTCGACGGCGGCGCTGGCCTGCTGCCCCTGGGACGTGGCGAACCACGTTCCGCCGCCCAGCAGCGTCGCCACGGCCAGGAACAGCGCCAGGAACTTTCCACTGAGCCATCGGGAACGGCGTTTGTGGCCACGGGGGCTCCCCGGGACCGTGCTTGTCGAAGTCATACGTGATTCCCCTCCTCGTACGCGACTGAAGCCGCCGGCCGGATTCAGTGCCGCGTCGGGAGTCTCACCCGCCCTCACAGGCCCCGCACAGAGTCAAACCTCCCAACCCGCCGGTATTAATCGACAGGATTCCTGTCTGTTGCGGCGGTGCGGCGCAGGGTGAGGGCCCGGCGGGGCGCGCGCCTTGAGGTGCTAGCCGCGCCTCTTCGGCGGCCTGCGCTCCGGGAGCCGTCTCATCAGTGAGCGCCAGTCCGGCAGGTCGATCTCGACGAGGACGGTCTTGCCGGGCGGCCTGCGGTCCTGGACCTCCCAGCGGTCGGCGAGCGCGTCGACGAGGACCAGACCGCGGCCGTCCTCGCCCAGGGGGTGGGCCGGGCGTACGGTGCCGGGGCGCGGGGGCAGGCGTTCGGCGCGGGTGTCGGTGACCTCGATGCGGAGGGAGCCGGTCGGGAGCGAGAGGCGCAGCTCGAAGTCCCGGCCCGGGACCCGGCCGTGCGTCACCGCGTTCGCGGCCAGCTCCGCGACGACCACGGCCGCCTTGTCGGACGCCTCCGAGCCGTACCGGATGCCCCAGGCGTGCAGCTGGTGCAGGGCCAGGTGTCTGGCGAGGCGGGCGCCCAGCGGTGTCGAGCTGAACCGCTGGGTGAACGCGTGCACGGTGACGGGGTGTTGCGGAGCGGGCGGTGCGGTCATGCCGCCAATGTGGCCTGCGGAACGGCCCGTTCACCAGCTCCACGCCGCGTACGCTGCGCGAGCGTACACGGTTACGCACTGGACGGTACTGGTGACATCGAGTAACCATGGGCGTTGGAACGGTGTGGTTCGGGTGGGCGGGTGCGCGGGAGGTGGCCCATGGTGGCCGACAGCGGCGGCGTGGTGGGGATCGGCGGAGTCGCCGGGGGCGGCGAGCCGGAGTCGTCCGACAGTCTGCGGACGTTCGGGGCGATGGTCCAGGCGCTGCGGGAGCATGCGGGGCTGAGTCGTGAGGAGTTGGCCGAGGTCATCGGTTACTCCAAGCACATGGTGGCCTCGGTGGAGCTGGGAAGGAGGATGCCGGACGCGGCGTTCGTGGAGGGGGTGGATAGGGCGCTGGGTAACACCGGTGCGCTGATCAAGGCGGCTCAGCATCTGGGGCGACAGCCGGGGTTGGCGGCGTGGTTCAGGAAGTGGGCCAGGCTGGAGGCGGCGGCGATCACTCTCTATACGTACGAGTGCCGGTTGCTTCCAGGCTTGCTGCAGACCGAGGCATACGCGCGGCAGCTGTTCCACGACGAGTTGCCGCCCCTGAAGGACGAGCAGATCGAGGCACAGTGGACAGCACGGGCAGAACGTCAGCGGTTGCTGCGGGAACGCCCGAACACCGCGTTCAGCTTCATCATCGAGGAGCAACTGCTGCTTCGCCGAACGGGCGGAACGGCGACCACGCGAGAACTCATCGGCCATCTGCTGGACGTCTCCGAGCTGCGGAACGTCGAGATCCAGATCATGCCGCTGGTGCGCGAGTCCCATGCCGGGCTGCACGGTCCCATGCAGCTGCTGGAGACCTCGGAGAACAAGTGGTTCGCTTATACGGAAGCCCCTGAGAGCGGCCAGCTGATCGCCGACCGGAAAGTGGTCAGTGTCCTCCAAGGGCGGTATGCCAGGATGCGTTCACAGGCTCTCACCATCCCGGACTCCGAGAGCCTGTTGCAGCGGATGCGAGGGGATCTATGAGCGCCACGGAACTGGTCTGGTTCAAGTCGAGCTACAGCAGCACCGGCTCCGGCGACTGCGTCGAAGTGGCCGTAGCCGCCGCCCTCCCCCACACCATCCACATCCGCGACTCCAAGAACTCCACCGGCCCCCAACTCACCCTCTCCCCCACCGCCTGGGCCGACTTCGTCCCCTACGTCGCCCGGGGCTGAACGCACCGTGATCGGCACCGTGTTCCGGAGCGACGACGTGCCCGTCGAGCACCGGTTCGACTACTGGCGGGAGTTGACGCACCTGGCCATCGCGCCCAGCGAGATGAGCAGCGAGTTCGCTCATGACTTCTGGGCGCGGCAGCGGCTGATGGCGCTGGGGCCGATGCTGGTGTGGCCGACGGCGCATCTGCCGACGGGGTTCCGGCGTACCGAGAAACTGGTGCGGCAGTCCGACCCGGAGATGTACCACCTGTCGCTGGTCCTCGGCGGCGGGCTGGGGTTCGAGCATGTGGGGCGGGCCGAGGTGTACGGGCCGAGCGATCTGTGGGTGAGCGACACGTCACAGCCGTACGACGTGTGCCCGCCGGACGGTCTGGGCCGTCAGGTGATCACGGGCGTCGGCGTGGACTTCCCGAAGGCGCTGCTGCCGTTGCCGCCTGCCCGGATCGGGCAGTTGCTGGGGCGGCGGCTGTCGGGGCGGGAGGGGGTGGGTGCCCTGCTGACGGGGTTCCTCACCGGCCTGGAGCAGCAGTCCGACTCGCTCCAGCCGTCCGACGCGCCCCGGCTGGGCACCGTACTGCTCGATCTGCTGTCCGCCTGGTTCGCGCAGGTGCTGGAGGCGGAGGACGCGTTGCAGCCGGAGACGCGGCAGCGGGCGCTGACGACGCGGATACGGGCGTTCGTCCGGCAGAACCTGCACGACCCGGAGTTGACGCCTCCGGTGATAGCGGCGGCGCATCACATCTCGCTGAGCTATCTGCACCGGCTGTTCCAGGAGGACAGCCCCGGGGAGACGGTCGCGGCGTGGATCCGCGGCCAGCGTCTCGCGGGCGCCCGCCGCGACCTCGCGGACCCGGCGCTGGCCGCCACGCCCATCCACACCATCGCCGCCCGCTGGGGCCTGGTCCGCGCCTCCGACTTCACGCGGGCGTTCCGGAGCGCGTACGGGGTGTCGCCGATGGAGTACCGCGCACGGGCGGGGGTCGTGGGGGAGGCGGGGTGGACCGGTCGGCAACGTACTCGTGAACGCACGGGTGATGACGCCGGCTGAGCGGGCGTGATCCAGTAGGACCGCGGCGGTCCCCCGGGCCCGCGCGCTCCCGCACGGCCGGCGATGGCCGTGCCCGTCATCGGCGAGGAGTCCATGCTCACCTCTCATTTCTCCCGTACCGAGTGGTGGATCGCCGCCGCCGTGGCCGGGGTCGCCCTGGCCGTGGCGCTCGCGTCGTTGCTCCCCGCGAGGAAGGACTGGTGGAAGGCGGTCGTGCCCGTCCTGGCGGCGGCCGTCTCCGTGGGGCTGAGCGCTCCGTCCGAGGAGGCCGACGGGGATCCCATAGCCCTGCCGCTGTTCACCGCCACCGCACTCGGTCTGGCGCTGATGCGGGTCGTCTTCGCCGGTCACATCAGGCGCCGGCAGGAGCGGGCGCGTTCGGGCCGACCGTGGGAGAGGCTGACCACCAGGCAGACCGTGATCTTCTTCCTCACCTTCACCGCGGTCGTGGCACTCATGGCCCGCATTCTGTGAGAGACCGGTAGGAGACGCGCACCTCGGGCATTCTGTGGATCACCGCCGGTCAGCGCCTCAGGTCCATGACTGCGACTCCGAGTCCCTCGTACCCATCCGGTTCCACCGTGGCGATCAACGCCCCTGCCGGAAGGGTCTGGTTGGGCCTCGCCGCGTGAACGGCGGCCGAGGTGTCCTGGGCGATTCCCGTTCGGCCCAGGTCGGCAACCGTCACGGCCATGGCGTAGTCATCGTCGACGATGGACAGCACGTCCACCAGGACACCCACGTGGTCGACCATGCCCGCACGACGGCGCTCTGCTTCCAGAAGGCACAGGACAGGCACCCACAGACGGACATCGTCACTCGCCGCGGCGGCATGGATGAGGCCGGAGACCTGCTTGTCGCCACCCAGCGCCACGAGCGTGGGCGCGTCGAGAACATAGTGCTCGACCTGGCTCAACTCGACGACTCCACCTGCGCGAGAGCGGCCCGGTGGGCAGCCGTGGCCTCCCGCATCCTGCGCCGCATCTCGGCCGACTCCTCCTCGGACACGTCGTGCCCGAAGCGTTCGGCGAGCAGGGCCCGGGTGCGGTCGGCGCGTTCCCTGATCTGCTCGGGGGTCAGTGTCTGAGCGGCTATGTCCTGCATGAGGGCACGAAGACTCGTCCCCCGGGCCTCGGCCACGGCGGCGAGCTGGTCACGGACTTCGGCGGGCACGCGGATCATGACGTCGGCCATGTGCCGAGTATACGTGACGTATACGCCTGTCGGCGGCGAGCCCGGCGCCGACCTCTCGCCCGGCTCGCCGCCCAACGACTAGGCCGCGTGCTCCACGAACCGCCGGGCCGTCTGGGCGAGCAGCGCGTGTCCGTCGCCCACCCACAGGTCGTCGTTGAAGAGTTCGACCTCGATGGGGCCGGTGTAGCCCGCCGCCTCGACGTAGGACTTCCACTCGCGCATGTCGATCGCGCCGTCGCCGATCTGGCCGCGGCCGGTGAGGACGCCCTGGGGCAACGGGGTGATCCAGTCGGCGAGTTGGAAGGTGTGGATGCGGCCGGTCGCGCCCGCGCGGGCGATCGCCGCCGGGGCCGTGTCGTCCCACCAGATGTGGTACGTGTCGACCGTCACGCCCACCTGGTCCGCCGGGAAGCGCTCCGCGATGTCCAGGGCCTGGCCCAGCGTGGACACCACGCAGCGGTCCGAGGCGAACATGGGGTGGAGGGGCTCGATGGCCAGGCGCACGCCGTTGGAGGCGGCGTACGGGCCCAGCTCCGACAGGGCGTCCGCGATGCGTTCGCGTGCGCCGTGCAGGTCCTTCGAGCCGGACGGGAGGCCGCCGGAGACCAGGACCAGGGTGTCCGTGCCCAGGGTCGCGGCCTCGTCGATCGCCTTGCGGTTGTCGGCCAGCGCCGCCGCCCGCTCGGCCGGGTCGATCGCCGTGAAGAAGCCGCCCCGGCAGAGGGTGGTGACCGACAGACCCGCGTCGCGGACCAGCTTGGCGGTGGCCTCCAGGCCGTACTCCGCCACCGGCTCGCGCCACAGGCCCACGCCCGGGATGCCCAACTCGGTGCAGCCATCGACCAGTTCGGGCATCGACAGCTGCTTGACCGTCATCTGGTTGATGGAGAAACGGGACAGATCTCCGAGGGCGCTCACTGGGCCACTCCGTACAGGGAGAGCAGGTTCTTCATGCGGGTCTCCGCCAGCGCCGGGTCCGGGAACAGGCCCAGGCCGTCGGCGAGTTCGTAGGCGCGCGCGAAGTGCGGGAGGGAGCGGGCCGACTGCAGGCCGCCGACCATCGTGAAGTGCGACTGGTGACCGGCCAGCCACGCCAGGAAGACGACACCCGTCTTGTAGAAGCGGGTCGGGGTCTGGAAGAGGTGGCGGGAGAGTTCGACGGTCGGGTCCAGGAGGTCCCGGAAGCCCTTCGTGTCACCCGTGTCCAGGACGCGGACCGCCTGGGCCGCCAGCGGGCCCAGCGGGTCGAAGATGCCGAGGAGGGCGTGGCTGAAGCCCTTCTCGTCGCCCGCGATCAGCTCGGGGTAGTTGAAGTCGTCGCCCGTGTAGCAGCGGACGCCCTGGGGGAGCCTGCGGCGGATGTCGATCTCGCGCTGGGCGTCCAGCAGGGAGACCTTGATGCCGTCGACCTTGTCCGGGTGGGCGGCGATCACGGCGAGGAAGGTCTCGGTGGCCGTGTCGAGGTCCGAGGAGCCCCAGTAGCCGTCCAGCGCCGGGTCGAACATCGGGCCGAGCCAGTGCAGCACGACCGGCTCGGTGGCCTGGCGGAGCAGGTGGCCGTAGATCTCCAGGTAGTCCTCGGGGCCCTGGGCCGCCGCCGCCAGCGCGCGCGAGGCCATCAGGATCGCCTGGGCGCCCGACTCCTCGACGAGCGCCAGCTGCTCCTCGTACGCCTTGCGGATCTCCGCGAGGGAGGCCGTCGCCGGGTCGGTGAGCTGGTCGGTGCCGACGCCGCAGGCGATCAGACCGCCGACCGACTTCGCCTCGGCCGCGCTGCGGCGGATCAGCTCCGCCGCGCCCGCCCAGTCGAGGCCCATACCGCGCTGCGCGGTGTCCATCGCCTCGGCGACCCCGAGGCCGTGCGACCACAGGTGGCGGCGGAAGGCGAGGGTGGCGTCCCAGTCGACGGCCGCCGGGGAGTCCGGGGACACGTCCGCGAAGGGGTCCGCGACGACGTGCGCCGCCGAGAAGACCGTACGGGAGGTGAGGGCGGTGCCGGGGGACACCGCCAGGGGTTCGGTACGCGGGGCGTAGGCCTTGAACCCGCCGTTTCCGTCCGGGAGTTGGATCGTCACAGCTGGATCTCCGGGACGTCGAGACGGACACCCTCGGCCGAGGACTTCAGGCCCAGCTCGGCGAGCTGGACACCGCGCGCGCCGGCCAGCAGGTCCCAGTGGTAGGGCGCGTCGGCGTACACGTGCTTGAAGAACAGCTCCCACTGCGCCTTGAAGCCGTTGTCGAACTCGGCGTTGTCCGGCACCTCCTGCCACTGGTCGCGGAAGGAGTAGGTGGCGGGGATGTCGGGGTTCCACACCGGCTTGGGGGTGGCGGAGCGGTGCTGGACGCGGCAGTTGCGCAGACCGGCGACCGCCGAGCCCTCGGTGCCGTCGACCTGGAACTCGACCAGCTCGTCGCGGTTGACGCGGACGGTCCAGGAGGAGTTGATCTGGGCGATCGCGCCGCCGTCCAGCTCGAAGATGCCGTACGCGGCGTCGTCGGCGGTGGCGTCGTAGGGCTTGTCCTGCTCGTCCCAGCGCTGCGGGATGTGCGTGGCGGTGAGGGCCTGGACGGACTTCACGCGGCCGAACAGCTCGTGCAGCACGTACTCCCAGTGCGGGAACATGTCGACGACGATGCCGCCGCCGTCCTCCGCGCGGTAGTTCCAGGAGGGGCGCTGGGCCTCCTGCCAGTCGCCCTCGAAGACCCAGTAGCCGAACTCGCCCCGGATGGAGAGGATGCGGCCGAAGAAGCCGCCGTCGATGAGGCGCTTCAGCTTCAGCAGGCCCGGGAGGAACAGCTTGTCCTGGACGACGCCGTGCTTGATGCCGGCGGCGTTCGCGAGCCGGGCCAGCTCCAGGGCGCCGTCGAGGCCGGTGGCGGTCGGCTTCTCGGTGTAGATGTGCTTGCCCGCCGCGATCGCCTTCTTGATCGCCTCCTCGCGGGCCGAGGTGACCTGGGCGTCGAAGTAGATCTCGACGGTCGGGTCGGCGAGGACCGCGTCCACGTCGGTGGAGACGTTCGCCGGGTCCAGTCCGTGCTGCTCGGCGAGCGCCTTCAGCGCGTGCTCGCGCCGGCCGACGAGGATCGGCTCCGGCCACAGCACGGTGCCGTCACCGAGGTCCAGACCGCCCTGCTCGCGGATGGCGAGGATCGAGCGGACCAGGTGCTGGCGGTAGCCCATGCGCCCGGTCACGCCGTTCATGGCGATCCGTACGGTTCTGCGCGTCACGGCCGTTTCCTTTCGTTGGTGTGCGTTCGGGGTGCGTTCGTTTTTCGCGTACGCGTCCGGCGCCGCGTACGCCCGACGAAAGGTGAGCGTCCCAGCAAGCGCTTTCTATCTGATGAGAAGCTAGCCTCTGAGCAGCGGTCTGGACAAGACCGTGAGGGGGTCGAGTTGTTCGAGGGGGCGAACGGCGGGCTGTTCGAGGGGGCGAACAGTGGTCGCGGTCGTATGGTTCCCCGACAGCCCGAATCGACAGCCCGAATCGATACGCCTATGCACACGCATACGCACTCGCGCACCGGAGGACGAGCAACGATGACTGTGACCCTGGCGGACGTGGCGGCCCGTGCGCAGGTGTCGCCCGCGACCGTCTCCCGGGTGCTCAACGGGAACTACCCGGTGGCCGCTTCCACGCGCGAGCGGGTGCTGAAGGCGGTGGACGAGCTGGACTACGTGCTCAACGGTCCCGCCAGCGCGCTCGCCGCCGCCACCTCCGACCTCGTCGGCATCCTGGTCAACGACATCGCCGACCCCTTCTTCGGGATCATGGCCGCGGCCATCCAGTCCGAGATCGGCGGGCCGGGCGGGCGCGCGGGCGGGGAGCGACTGGGTGTGGTGTGCAACACGGGCGGCTCCCCGGAGCGTGAGCTGACATATCTCACGCTGCTGCAGCGGCAGCGGGCCGCGGCCGTCGTACTGACGGGTGGGGCCATCGAGGATCCGGCACATCTGGCCGCCGTCGGCAACAAGCTGCGGAAGCTGGCGGAGGCCGGGACGCGTGTGGTGCTGTGCGGGCGGCCGCCCACGCCGGAGGCCATCGCGATCACCTTCGACAACCGGGGCGGCGGGCAGTTGCTCACCGAGCATCTGATCGGGCTCGGGCATCGGCGGCTCGGCTACATCGCGGGGCCGCAGGAGCGGACGACCACCCGGCACCGGCTGGAGGGGCATCGCGCGGCGCTGGCCGCGGCCGGTATCGAGGACGACCCCCGCTGGACCGTGTACGGCCGCTACGACCGGCTCTCCGGGTACGAGGCGACGCTGGAGCTGCTGCGGCGGGACCCGTCGCTGACGGCCGTGGTCGCCGCCAACGACACGGTGGCGCTGGGGGCGTGTGCGGCGCTGCGGGACTCGGGGCTGCGGATTCCTGACGATGTGTCGGTGGCCGGGTTCGACGATCTTCCCTTCAGCATCGACGCGGTGCCCGCGCTGACGACGGTGCGGTTGCCGCTGTCGGAGGCGGGGGCGCGGGCCGGGCGGATCGCGATGGGGCGGGAGGAGCCGCCGTATGGGGGGATCGCCACGGTTCGGGGGGAGTTGATGGTGCGGGGGTCTAGTGGGGGGCCTCGGGGGGGTTGAGGTGTGAGGTGGGGGTGTTGGGGGCGTCTGGTTGCTTGGGGCGTGGGGCCTCGGGGGGCCTGAGGCGGGGGCTTTGGGGGCGTCTGGTTGCTTGGGGCGTGGGGCCTCGGGGGGCCTGAGGCGGGGGCTTTGGGGGCGTCTGGTTGCTTGGGGCTTGGGGGCGTGGGGGCCTCGGGGGGCCTGAGGCGGGGGTGTTGGAGCCTCGGGGGAAGTGGGCCGGGGTGGGGTGGGCTGCGGTGGGGTGGGCTGCGGCGGTGAGCTGCGGCGGTGAGCTGCGGCGGTGAGCTGCGGCGGTGGGCTGCGATGGGGTGGCGGGATCGGTCGGGGTGGGCCGGGTCGCGGGGGGGCACATTGCGGGGGCCGGGGCGCGTGGGCCGGGTCGTGAGGGCCGGGTCGTGAGGGGGGCGTCGACTCACGGGGCGTCGACTCACGGGGCTTCGGGGCGGGTTGAGGGGGGCGGGGGGTCGGTCGGGGCCGTTTCGGGCCGGGTTGGGGTGCCGGTCGGGGTGATTTCGGGCCGGGTTGGGGATTGGGTCGGGGCCGTTTCGGGCGGGGTTGGGGGTTCGGTCGGGGCCGAACCGGGTCGGGGCGGGGATCCGCGGAGTCCTTGGAAGGCGGTTGCGCCCAGGGTGAGTACGCACAGGGCGATGCCTCCGAAGACGGTCGGGTTGACCCAGGTGGGGACGAGTTCGGTTCCCACACCCTCCTCCGTGACGCACTGCACGCTGACCGGCAGGGTCATCCGGGTCACCACGTACTCTCCGCTGGCGCCGGAGGCCGCGCACATCTGATCCGGGTCCAGGATGTAGAAGCCGCTCATCACGCCGTACGCGTACGCACCGAGCGCCGCCGCGCCGGTGCCGATCGCGAGCAGCGCGCAGGAGCCGGCGTCCGGCAGGCCACGCCGTCCACCGCCCGACCACCGTCTTCGCGCACGCAGGGCCAACGCCCCGGCCGAGGCCAGGACGACCAGGGGGGTGCCGAAAGGCGCGAGGGTGAGGGTCAGGAAGAGGACGCCGTAGAAGAATTGCTCCATGCTTCAGCGGACTTCTCCGGGGGGTCGGTGGTTCCGGCCCGGCGGGAGGGGTCGGACGGCCCCCCTCACCCTCTGTGACCGTTCGGCGCGCGAGGGTCACCGGTCCGCCGTACGTTGGGCGGGCAAGGCACTTCACCCCCCACCAAGGAGTAACCATGGCCGCCAAGGACAAGGGCAGCATGGACAAGATCAAGGGCAAGGCCAAGGAGATGACCGGCAAGGTCACCGGCGACCGCCAGCAGCAGGCCGAGGGCAAGATGCAGCAGGCGCGCGGCGAGGCCAAGAAGATGAAGGGCAAGGCGGAGGAGCGCGTCCGGGAGACGCAGCGGTCGGCACGGCGCGACGGCATGTAAGTCCGCGCAACGGAAGGGGGCTCCCGAGAGCGGGGAGCCCCCTTCGGCGCGAGCGGGGTCCGTGAGCGGGGAGCCCCCTTCGGCGCGAGCGGGGTCCGTGAGCGGCCAAGCCCCCACCGGCGCGAGCGGGGAAGCTGTTCGGCGTGAGCGCCGCAGGGGGAAGCTGTTCGGCGTGAGCGCCGCAGGGGGAAGCTGTTCGGCGTGAGCGCCGCAGGGGGAAGCTGTTCGGCGTGAGCGCCGCAGGGTGGGTCCGCGCGAGCGCCATGCCGGGCCACGGGAACGGGGAAACTCCTGCGGCGTAAGCGCCACCGGCCGCGAGCACCGGGCGGGCCCCACGGGCGGGAAGCCCGTCCGACGTGAGCGTCGTCGGCCGGGTCAGTGCAAGGACCGCGCGGGCCCCGTGAGCGTGAAGGCCCTTCGGCATGAGCGCCACCGGCCGCATCCGCGCGAGCGCCCCGGGGGCGGCAAGCCCCCTTCGGCGCGAGGGGCCCCGGGAACGGGGTAGCTCCTTCGTCGTGAGCGCCACCGGGTGGGTCCGTGCGAGCACCGTGCGGGCCCCGGGGGCGGCAGGCCCCTGCGGCGCGAGGGGGGAAGCTGTTCGGCGTGAGCGCCGCAGGGTGGGTCCGCGCCAGCGCCATGCCGGGCCCCGGGAGCGGGGAAACTCCTGCGACGCGAGCGCCACCTTCGCCGCGGCCGCACACGCGCCACGCGAGCCCCATGAGCGGCAAGCCCCCCTCGGCATGAGCGCCAGGAGCCGCGTCCGCCCACGCGCCACGCGAGCCCCGTGAGAGGCAAGCCTGCTTCTGCGGGAGGGGCCCCGGGGGCGGGGAGCCCCCTTCGGCGTGAGCGCCACACGCCGCGGGCGCGCACGTGCCGGGTGGGCTCCGCGTAGTCGTGTGGGTGGACGTGAGCGCGTGGGGATCGTGGGTACTCGGGGTGTATGGAGAGGCAGGTCGTGGGGCCGGTGTTGCCGGAGGGCAGGGGGCGGGTGTCGGCTGCTGTTCTGGGGTGTCTGCGGAGGGCGGGGGCGCCGCCCGACAGCCGTGTGATCGCCGGGGCCGACCCCTTCGGTGAGGATCTTCAGCTGGCGCTCTACCTCTGCTACGAACTGCACTACCGCGGCTTCGCCGACGTCGACGCCGACCTCGAATGGGACCCGGAGCTGCTGCGCTGCCGGGCGGCCCTGGAGTGGCCGTTCCTGGAGAGCCTGCGCGACCGGGCGACCCGGCACGTGAGCGCCCGCGAGGCCCTGGACGAGCTGCTCGTGGAACCGGCGGGCGGCGACGGGGGCGGCGGAGTCGGTGATTTCCTCCAGGACCGGGGCGAGCTGTGGCAGGTCCGGGAGTACGCGGCACAGCGCTCGCTCTACCACCTCAAGGAGGCCGACCCGCACGCCTGGGTGCTGCCCCGGCTGTGGGGGCGGGCGAAGGCGGGGATGGCGGCCGTGGAGTTCGACGAGTTCGGCGGGGGCCGGGCCGACCGCGTGCACGCGCGGCTCTTCGCCGAACTCATGACCGATCTGGGGCTCGACCCGGAGTACGGCCACTATGTGGACGCCGCCGGCGCCGAGGCGCTCGCCCTGGTGAACCTGATGTCCCTCTTCGGGCTGCACCGCGCCCTGCGCGGCGCCCTCGTCGGACACTTCGCGACCGTCGAGATCACCTCCTCCCCCGGCTCCCGGCGGCTCGCCCGCGCGATGCGGCGGACCGGGGCCGGTGCCGCCGCCGAGCACTTCTACGACGAGCACGTCGAGGCCGACGCCGTACACGAGCAGGTCGTCCGGCAGGAGGTCGTCGCCGGGCTCCTGGAGGAGGAACCGCAGCTGGACGCCGACGTGGCCTTCGGCGTCGACGCCACCAACCACCTGGAGGACGCCCTCAGCACCCACCTTCTCGGCGCGTGGCGGGAGGGCCGGTCGTCGCTCCGCACGCCGGTCTGAGCACGCGGGTCCAGAGCACACCGGCCCAGAGCACACCGGCCCAGAGCACACCGGTCCAGAGCACTCCGGTTTGACGACGTCCGCACGGTCGCCGCCTCACGGTCGCCGCCTCACGGTCGCCGCCTCACGTCCTCCACCCGTCCGACCAGAACAAGGAGCGGTGACCACCATGCCGAACACTCCCGCCGAACCTCGCCGCATCACCCTCCAGCGCCCCGGCCCCCTCCTGGTCGAGGGCCCGGTCGAGGTCACCCTGGAGGACGGGACCACCGTGGCGTCGGACCGGTTCCGCGTGGCGCTGTGCACGTGCCGTCGCAGCCGGATCTATCCCTGGTGCGACACCAGCCACCGCCGCCGGGCCCGTTGACCGCCCCGGCCCCCCGTCGACTATCTCTGACTCAGTCAGCTATTCTCCTGACTGAGTCAGAGATAATGAGACGGTCGGACGGCCAAGCGCCGGCGGCCACAAGGGGGCGATCGGTCATGACCGTGCACGACATCCGCGCGTTCAACCGCTTCTACACGAACGTGATCGGCGCGCTGGACTACGGCCGCCAGGTGTACGCCCCCTACACGCTCACCGAGGCGCGCGTGCTGTGGGAGCTGGCGCACACGGCGCGGGCCGAGGTGGCGGAGCTGCGGGCCGAGCTGTCGCTCGACTCGGGGTATCTGAGCCGGCTGCTGGCGAAGTTCGAGAAGGACGGGCTGGTGGAGCGGGCCCGGTCGGCGCGCGACCCGCGGCGGCGGCGGGTGACGCTCACCGCGCGCGGACGCGAGACCGCCGCGCTGCTCGGCGAGCGGTCCGACGAGGCGGTGGGGTCGCTGCTGTCGACCGTGCCGCCCGCCGACCGCCCCCGGCTGACCGAGGCGATGGGCGACATCCGCACGATCCTCGGCGACCGCCGTCGCACGCCGGGCCCCGACGACGTACGGCTGCGCGGGCCGCTCCCCGGCGACCTCGGCTGGATCGTGCAGCGCAACGCGGCGCTGTACGCGGCGGAGTACGGGTTCGACGGGGACTACGAGGCGCTGGTGGCGCGGATCGTCGCGGACTACGCCGAGCACCGGGACCCGGAGCGGGAGCGGCTGTGGATCGCCGAGGTGGACGGGCGGCCGGTGGGGTGCGTGATGTGCGTACGGGACGAGGCGCCCGGGGTCGCGCGGCTGCGGCTGCTGCTCGTCGAGCCGGAGGCGCGGGGGCTGCGTATCGGCGACCGCCTCGTGGGGGCCGTCGTCGACTTCGCCCGCGAGACCGGCTACCGCGAGGTCGTCCTGTGGACCAACGACTGCCTCGCCGCAGCCCGCCGCGTCTACCAGCGCCACGGCTTCACCCTCGTCGCCGAGAAGCCCCACCGTTCCTTCGGCGTGGACCTGGTGGGCCAGGACTGGCACCTGGAGCTGGGCGAGGAGTCCCGTCAGGGGAACGCGGCCGGGTCCGGGCAGCACATGACCCGCTGACGTGTGACGTGTACGGTCCGAAGGCATGAAACTCGCGTTCTCCACCCTCGGTGTCCCCGGCCTCCCCCTCACCGACGTCCTCCAGCTCGCCGTCACACACGGCTATCACGGCGTAGAGCTGCGCGCCCACCCCGAGGAGCCGGTGCATCCCGGCATCGGGGCGGACGAACGAGCCGCCGTGGCCGCCGAGTTCAAGGCGGCGGGCGTGGAACTCCTCGGCCTCGCCGGATACGCGCGGGTCGCCGCGCCGGGCGAGGACGGCCCCGTGCTCGACGAGATCCGCGGCCTGCTCGACCTCGCCCGTGACCTGGGGGCGCCCTACATCCGCGTCTTCCCCGGCGCCGACCTGGACGGCGGCCAGAGCCGGGAGGAGGCCGACGCGATCGCCGCCCGGCGGCTCGGCACGGCGGCGGAGGACGCGGCCGACCGGGGCGTACGCGTGCTGCTGGAGACCCATGACTCGCACCGCACCGGCGCCGACGCGATCCGCGTGCTCGGGCCGGTCGGCCACGGCAGCGTCGGCTCGCTCTGGGACGTGATGCACACCTGGCTCGGCGGCGAGCAGCCCGCCGAGTCCTACGCGGCCCTCTCCCCCTTCCTCGGCTACGTCCAGGTCAAGGACATCGCCTCCGCCGAGGACACCACCCCGCTCGCGCTCGGCGCGGGCGTCCTCCCGCTCGGCGAGTGCGTCGACCTCCTCTCCCGCAAGGACTGGGACGGCTGGCTCTGCTGGGAGTACGAGAAGCGGTGGTACGAGGAGGCCGCGCCGCTGCCGGAGCTGCTCGCGGCCGGTCGGGAGCACCTCGGGCGACTCCTCAACGACGCGGCGTAGGGCCGGCGACAGGACACAAACCGCCTGAAGTCGATCACCCGCCGAGCAATTACCGACAGTAACTCTCGTAAAACGGAGCGCTGCGGTATGCGCTTACAGCAGACTTACCTCCCGCAACAGCCATGCGTAACTGGCCATGTATCGGGGGGATTTGGCATATGCAAGGCACGGTCGACGGTTTCAGTTACGGTGTGGTCACCCCGGTGGCCGCCTATGTCATGGCCTGCCTGGGCGCGGCGCTCGGACTGCGCTGTGTGGTCAGGTCGGTCTACAACGAGCAGTCCTGGAAGCCGGGTTGGCTGGCGCTCGGCGCCGCGTGCATCGGGTGCGGCATCTGGACCATGCACTTCATCGCGATGGTCGGCTTCCGGGTGCAGGAGAGCCCGATCCGCTACGACGTGGGGCTGACCGTGCTCAGCCTCGCCGTCGCCATCGCGGTCGTCGGCATCGGGGTCTTCGCCGTGGGGTACCGCGGTGTCAGCACGTCCACGCTGTGCTCGGCGGGCTGCGTCACGGGCCTCGGGGTGGCCGCGATGCACTATCTGGGCATGGCGGCCATCCAGTTGAACGGCTACATCCAGTACGACATCGCCGTCGTCGCCCTCTCCGTGGGCATCGCCATCGCCGCCGCGACCGCCGCGCTCTGGGCGGCCGTGTCGATCCGGGGGTTCCTCACCAGCCTGGGGGCCAGCCTGGTGATGGGGGTCGCGGTGTCCGGCATGCACTACACGGGGATGGCGGCGGTGGGGGTGCATCTGCACGGCACGACCGGTGGCACGTTCACCGGGGAACCGCCCACGTCGATCCTGCTGCCGATGCTGATCGGGCCGGTCATCTTCCTGCTCCTCGCGGGGGTGGTCGTGATGTTCGACCCGATGCTCGTGCTGGGGGAGGGCGACTGGGACCGTGCGGGTGCCGGGCGTGGGCGGGAGCGGCGGGAGCCGCCTCGTGGCCCCTGGCGCGCGGACCGCCCCGACGTGCCCCTCCAGCACCCGGACCACGACTCCCCCGGCTCCCTCTTCGACCCCGGGACCCGCCGGGCCGCCCCACCGGAGCCCCAGGGGACCGGGCCTCGGGTCCAGCCGTGGTGAGTGGGGTTCGTTTTCGGGCGCGGGCCCGGTGGGGCTTCTCGCGCAGTTCCCCGCGCCCCTAAAAAACCAGGCCCCTGCGGGCCTGAAAGACCAGCCCCCCGCAGCCCTGCAAGGCGGCCGGTGGCGGGGAGGACGGCGGCCGGGGGCGGGGAGGAAAAGCACGGGGCGTAGCCCCTGCTTTTCAGGGGCGCGGGGAACTGCGCGAGTAGCCCCACCGGAGCTGCAGCCGCCAGACGTACCCGCACCCCCGAGCTATCAGGCGCCCGGCTCGCGCAACAGCCGGGGCTCCACGCGTTCCTCCACCGTCGCGTCACCCTCTCGCCGCACGATGTACGCGCCCTTGCCCGGGAGTTCGGCGACAGCCTCCACCAGGCGGGTGCCGTGGTAGACGAGGCCGACGCCGTCGTCCGTGCAGTGGGTCTCGGGCAGCGTGCCGTCGGCGACGAGGCGGTGGGTCAGGGGGCGGCGGCCCTCGTCGACGTCGTAGTGGACGCCGTTGCCGTAGGGAAGGAATCCCAACGCGTCGGTCACCGGGCGGAGTTGGGGGCCGAAGGAGTCCGTCGTGCCGCCCCGGAACCAGCAGAGCGAGCCCGCGCTGACGCCGCTGAGGACGACGCCGGAGCGCCAGGCCCGCCGGAGGATCGCGTCGAGTCCGTGGACACGCCAGACGGCCAGCAGGTTGGCGACCGAGCCGCCCATGACCCAGACGACGTCCTGTTCGAGGACGGCCGCCTCGATGTCCTCGATGTTCGGCATCGGGAAGAGCGCGAGCGGCGTCAGATCGAAGCCCGCCACCCGCGCCGCCTCGCTCATCCGCGCGGTCATGTGCTCGGCGTCCCCGATCGCCGTACCGACGTACATGACCTTCGGCCGCCGCCCGTTCACCCCCGACAGCTCCACCGCGTGGTGCACGAGGGAGTGGAACGTCACCCGGGTGCGGTCACCGACACGGTGGCCGCCCGAGGTGGCGAGGATGGTGGGGGTGGGGGTGGAGGTGGGGGCGGTCATGGTCGGGAGGGTAGTGCGAGTTTCGCGAACGCGTCGTGGAAGGCCGGGAACGTCTTCCGTACGCAGCCGGGGTCGTCGAAGGTGATGCCGGGGGTGCGTAGGCCGGTCACGGCGAAGGACATGACGATGCGGTGGTCGCCGTAGGTCTTGATGTCCGTGCCCTGGGTCGGCGGGCCCGGCTCGATCTCGATCCAGTCGGGGCCCGTGGTGACCCGCACGCCCAGCCGCCGGAGGTTCTCCGCGCAGGCGTCCAGCCGGTCGCACTCCTTGACCCGGGTGTTCGCCACGTCCTCGATCCGGACCGGGCCGGAGGCGAAGGGGGCGATCGCGGCGAGGGTGGGCATGGTGTCGGAGATGTCCCGCATGTTGACGGTCAGGCCACGGAGTTCGCCGGTGCCGGTCACGGTCGTACGGTCCTCGGTCACCTCCACCCGCGCGCCCATCCGGCGCAGTACGTCCACGAAGCGCAGGTCGCCCTGGAGGGCGCCGGTGCCGAGGCCGGGGACGGTGACCTCGGTGCCGGTGAGGGCCGCCGCGGCGAAGAAGTAGCTCGCGGTGGAGGCGTCGGGTTCGACGGCGTACGTCGTCGCCCGGTAGCCGCCGGGCGCCACGGCGTAGGTGTCGCCCTCGCGGCTCACCTCCGCGCCGAAGGACCGCATCATCGCCGTCGTGATGTCGACGTACGGCTCCGAGACCAGGTCGGTGACCCGGACGCGCAGGCCGTCGCGGGTGAGGGGGCCGAGGAGGAGCAGGGCGGTCAGGTACTGGGAGGACTGACCGGCGTCCAGGGTCACTTCGCCGCCGGTCACTCCGTGGGCGACGACGGTCAGCGGGTGGTGGCCCTCCGCCTCCTCGTGCCGCAGGTCCACGCCCAGGTCGCGCAGGGCGCGGGAGAGCGGGGCGAGGGGGCGGCGGCGCATCTGGGGGGAGGCGTCGAAGCGGTAGGTGCCGTGGCCGGCGGCGGCGAGGGTCGGCAGGAAGCGGGCGGTGGTGGCGCCGTCGCGGCAGTACACGTCCGCCTCCGCGACGGCGGGGCCCTGCGGGCGGCCGTCGATCTGCCAGGTGTCCGGGGTACGGCCGACGCGGTAGCCGAGGCGGGTCAGGCCCTCCGCGAAGCCCTCCGTGTCGTCGGACCGCAGGGGGTTGAGGAGGGTGGTGACGCCGTCGGCTGCCGCCGCGAGGAACAGGGCGCGGGCGGTGATGGACTTGGAACCGGGGATGTGCGCGAGGGGCATGCCGCCATGCTGGACCTCGGCCGTGGGTGCGCGCCGGGGTGTCCGACCTTTGGACCCCGGGTGCGCCCGGGACACCTTTGGGGGCGCCTCATGGGGTGGGGGTGCGGATTCGTCGGCGGGTGCGGGTGGTTCGTGGTTGCTCGCGCAGTTCCCCGCGCCCCTAAAAGACCAGGCCCCTGCGGGCCTGAAAAGCATCGGGCGCAGCCCATGCTTTTCAGGGGCGCGGGATGCTTTTCAGGGGCGCGGGGAACTGCGCGAGAAGGCCCCACCGGCCCGCACCCGCCGACGAACCCCGCACCCTCCACCCCATAAGGCGCCCCCGTCACCCCCGTCCCAGCCGTACCGACTTCCGAAAATCACCCCTCCCCGGGGAACCCGAACCCACCCCACCCCGTCCAACCCCCATGCCGCCGGATGAGTCCCGCAGTGCGGTGTCGGCCTCGCTGCTGGCTGCGATCGCTGACCAACCCTCTCCACCGCACGCGGCCGGCGGCACGCCGTCACCGGCGCGCCCCCCTCCTCAGCGCCGGTGACGGCCCCTGACGTATCGCCGTGCGTCGCTCCCTTGACCGGAAGAAACTTTCCAGATAATCGTGACTTCTTGGAAGTTTCCTTCAAAGGAGCGACGCCCGTGCCTTCCAGACGTACCGTTCTCGCCGCCACGGCCGGCGTCACCACGGCCCTGGCCCTCGGCACCGACGCACAGGCCGGACCCACGGAACCGGACAGCGGCACCCACGACGACACGTCCCTCCGCCGTCTCGTCTCCCGTATGACCCTCGAAGAGAAGGTCGGCCAGCTCTTCGTGATGCGGGTCTACGGGCACTCGGCGACCGCGCCGGACCAGGCCGACATCGACGCCAACCTCCAGGAGCTCGGCGTCCGGACGGCCGCCGAGCTGCTGGCGCGGTACCGGGTCGGCGGGATCATCTACTTCTCCTGGGCGCACAACACCCGCGACCCGCACCAGATCGCCGCCCTCTCCAACGGCATCCAGCGCGCCTCCCTCGCCCTCCCCCGCGGCCTGCCCGTACTCGTCTCCACCGACCAGGAGCACGGCGCCGTGGCCCGGATCGGCGAGCCCGCCACGCTGCTGCCGGGGGCGATGGCCCTGGGAGCGGGGGGTTCGATCGCCGACGCCCGCGAGGCCGGGCGCATCGGGGGCGCGGAGTTGCGCGCGCTCGGCGTGCGGCAGGACTACGCGCCGGTCGCCGACGTGAACGTCAACCCGGCGAACCCCGTCATCGGCGTCCGCTCCTTCGGCGCCGACCCCGAGGCCGTCGCGGGGCTGGTCGCCGCGCAGGTGAAGGGCTATCAGGGCGCCGGGGTGGCCGCCACCGCCAAGCACTTCCCGGGGCACGGGGACACGGCCGTCGACAGCCACTACGGCTTCCCGGTCATCGAGCACACCCGGGCCCAGTGGACCACCCTGGACGCCCCGCCGTTCCGCGCCGCGATCCGGGCCGGCATCGACTCGATCATGACCGCGCACATCATGGTCCCCGCCCTGGACCCCTCCGGCGACCCGGCCACCCTCTCCCGCCCGATCCTCACCGGCATCCTGCGCGGCGAGCTGGGCTACGACGGCGTCGTGGTCACCGACTCGCTCGGCATGCAGGGCGTACGGGAGAAGTACGGCGACGACCAGGTGCCGGTGCTGGCGCTGAAGGCCGGGGTGGACCAGCTGCTCAACCCGCCCTCGATCGACGTGGCGTGGAACGCGGTCCTCGCCGCCGTACGGGCCGGTGAGCTGACCGAGGCGCGGCTGGACGAGTCGGTGCTGCGGATCCTGCGGCTCAAGGCGCGGCTCGGGCTGTTCGAGCGGCCGTATGTGAGCGAGGAGGGCGTGGACCGGGTCGTGGGCGTCCGGCGGCATCTCGACACCGCCGACCGGATCGCCGAGCGGACCACGACGCTCCTGGTCAACGAGGGGCCGCTGCTGCCGCTGTCCCGGCGTACGCACCGCAACGTGCTGGTGGTCGGCGCCGATCCGGCGTCCCCGTCGGGTACCACGGGACCGCCCACGGCCGTCCTCGCCGCCGAACTCGCCTCCCTCGGCTTCACCACCACCGGCCTGTCGACGGGTACGGCCCCCACGGCGGCCCTGATCGACCAGGCCGTGGCGGCGGCCGGGGGCAAGGATGCGGTGGTCGTGGCGACGTACAACGTGACGGCGGGCAGTCCGCAGAAGACCCTGGTCGAGCGGCTGATCGCCACCGGGGTGCCGGTGGTGGCCGTCGCGGTCCGCAACCCGTACGACGTGGCCCAACTGACGCAAGTGAAGGGCTACTTGGCCGCGTACTCCTGGACGGACGTCGAGGTGCGGGCCGCGGCGCGGGTGCTGGCCGGGCGGGTCGCGCCGCGCGGGAAGCTGCCGGTGCCGGTGCAGGAGGCCGACGACCCGACGGCGGTGCTGTACCCGATCGGACACGGGCTGACGTACGGACCCTGACGTACGGGCTCTGACCTGCGGACCTCGGCGTAAAGCCGCTGACGTACGGGATCTACGCCGCACACCTCGCGCACTCCCCCCAACTGTCGCAAAGCGCACGGTATGTCTGGCGTGGCCCGCTCCGCAGGGTCACGCTGGGCGGGGGTTCATCGGGGGGTGGGCATGCGAGGGGTGTGGCGCGTTCGAAGGATGCGCGGCGGGGTGCCGGCGGCTGCCGTCGTCCTGGCCGTCGCCCTGCTCGCGGGATGTCAGGCCTGGTCGGGCGGGGTGGGCGAGGAACCCGAGGCGCCGGCGACCACGACCGCGCCGACCCGGCCGACGGGGTACGGGACGGTGTTCCTCGGGGTCGACGAGTGCAGTTCGTTCGGGACGACCAGCTTCACCGAGGTGCCCTGCGCGGGCGAGCGGGCCGCCGCCCGGGTCGTGGCCCGGCACGACGGCCGGGTGGGGCAGGGGCCGCTCTGCCCGCCGACGACCGACTTCGTCCTGCACATCAGCGAGTCCGCCGACGAACGGGACGGCTACGACGAGGACGGCGACGGTTCGGTGCCGCAGGGCTACGCCTGTATGCGCAAGCTCCAGCCGCCGCATCCGGGCGATCCCGGCGGCGGGGGCGGGCCCCGCACCATCGTCGGCGACTGCGTCTACGGGGCCGGGCGGGGCGAGGTCCGCGAGACGGCCTGCGACGGCGGTGGCAGGCACGACCCGGAGTACGAGGTGACGACGGCCGTCGACGCGAAGGCGCGGTGCCCGGCCACGACCGAGCTGTATGTGCGGCTGGGCAGCGGCAGCCGGCCGGTGGGCTGTGCGGTGCCGGTGTGAACGACCGAGCCCCAGTGCCACCGAAGCGGCGGCACCGGGGCTCGAATCAGCTGGACAGACCGGTTACGGCCGGAGCGCCGGCTCCCGCTCGACGTCCCGCTTGTCGAGCTTGGAGTCGAACTTCGCCAGCGGCTTCGCCTTGCTCGGGTCCGCCTGGACGGCGGCCGGGGCGACACCCGCCCACTTCAGGATGCGGGCCGTGGCCAGGTCCTTCTGTCCCTCGACGAGACCGGCGACATTGGCGCCGTGGTTGGCGCCGGGGACCGTGAAGACGTACGAGTCACGGGCCTTCTTGCCCAGGTGGAACGGCTCGGCGCCCCACGGGTCGTTCTGCCCGTAGACGAAGAGCATCTGCTTGGCGTTGTTGCGGACCCAGGTGTCGACGTCCCGCATCGCGTACGGCTGGAACCTCATCTTGATGTCGCGCGGGACGAAGTTCCGGGGCGGCTGGTAGCCGTAGCGGATGTACTTCTTCTCGATGTGCGGGAAGTCGATCGTGGGCGCGCCCAGCTGCGTACCGGCCTGGTAGTAGTACGGCGTGTACGGCTCCAGGCCCTGGTCGGTGTAGAAGGAGAAGCCGGAGATCGTGTCGATGGACGTCCAGATCTCGTCGTCCGTGGCCTTCTTGGCGTCCTTCGGGATGACGTCGCTGTCGCAGTCGGCGAGCAGGCTGTACTGCCAGAAGCCCCACACGTAGTCGAGGACGACGGCCTCGTACGCCTTGTCGAGGCTGCCGACCGTGTCGAAGGTGAAGCCCTCGGCGGCGGCGACCTCCGCGTACTTCTTCTCCAGCGGCTCACGCCGGACGAGGGCCTCGCGCTGCACGGCGTTCAGCCGGTCGCGGCACTCCTTGGTGCCGACCTTCGCGAAGAACCGGTCGTACGCCGAGTCCTCCTTGTTGACGACGTCGTTGGGCGCGACGTACGCGACGACGCCGTCCATGTCCTTGGGGTAGAAGCGCTCGTAGTAGGTGGCGGTCATGCCGCCCTTGGAACCGCCGGTGGAGATCCACTTCTTGCCGTAGATCTTCTTCAGCGCCTTGAAGATGCGGTGCTGGTCGCTTGCCGCCTGCCAGATGTCCAGCTTGGACCAGTCGGCCGGGTCGGGGCGCGACGGGCTGAAGAAGCGGTACTCCATGGAGACCTGGTTGCCGTCCACGATCTGCGTGGGCTCACGGCGGCCGGGGTTGGTGGAGACGCTGTAGCCGCCGGTGTAGAAGACCGTCGGGCGGGCCGTGTCCTTGTGCAGCACGGTGATCCGCTGCTGGAACGTGCCCTTGGACGGGTGCCGGTGGTCCACGGGCTGGGTGAAGTTGAGGACGAAGAAGCGGTAGCCGGGGTACGGCTTCTCCTGGATCAGGCTCACGCCCGGTATGGCGAGCAACTGGTCCTTGATGTCAGCGGAGTCCGAGTCCGCGGCGGTGGCCGCTCCCGCCGTGCTCAACGTGCCAATGAGCACCACGAGCGACAGCACCCATCCGAGTGCTTTGCGCATGCGTTTCTCCCCTATGCAGCAGCTGTGCGCCGGAAGCTATCGGAGCCACCGCCGGGGCACCAGGGAAGAAAGGGGCCAACTGGACTGCTTTCGGCCGCAGATGGGAGCGATAGGGAAAACCCTGTGTGCGCGGGGAAGGGAGAGGTTCAGCGCAGGATCCAGCCCGAGTCGTAGGTTCTGCCGCCGGCCTTGGCCTTGATCCATACGGCGCGGCGGCCCGCGTGGACGGTCACGGGGCCGGCGGGGCGCTTCTTGTTGCGGACCCACTGGCCGCCCCACGCCCGGATGCGCAGGGTCCCCTTGTGGGCCTGCTTCCTGGGCACGAGCACGGCGCACACATGACGGCCGCCCTTGCGGTAGACCCGTACGGTCCCGGTCTCGAAGGTCAGCGTGCGGACCTTGCGGCCGGGGCAGGACTTCGCCGCGGCGTACGCGGAAGCCCTCGCGGCGGCCTGCGCGCCGGGCGCCGGTCCGGCGAGCGTCAGCAGGCCGGCCGTCGTCAGCACGGCCAGCGCGAGCGCGATCGGCCGACGTACCCCACGCGGTCTCACTGCTGCCCCTCCCGCCACACGACCGTACTGATGTACGGACGCACGACCCCCCTCGAACGGTTGCGCGGCCGAGCTGAACCCGCTGTCACGGCTTGAGCGCCGGTTCCCCCACGAAGGTGCGCCAGAGGGCCGCGTACCGGCCGTCGCGAGCCAGGAGTTCGTCGTGGGTGCCGTCCTCGGCGACCCGGCCGTCGGCCATGACCACGACCCGGTCGGCGCGGGCGGCCGTGGTGAGGCGGTGGGCCACCACGAGCGTGGTGCGGCGGCCGGCGAGGCGGTCGGTGGCGTGGTTGACCTGGGCCTCGGTGGCCAGGTCCAGGGCGGCCGTCGCCTCGTCGAGGAGCAGGATGTCGGGGTTCACCAGCTCCGCGCGGGCCAGCGCGATCAACTGGCGCTGCCCGGCGGAGAGGTTGCGGCCCCGCTCGGCGACCTCGTGGAGGTAGCCGCCGTCGAGCGTGGCGATCATGTCGTGCGCGCCGACCGCGCGGGCGGCGGCCTCCACCTCGGCGTCGGTCGCGTCCGGACGCCCGTAGGCGATGGCGTCGCGGACCGTGCCCTGGAAGAGGTACGCCTCCTGCGGGACGACGCCGAGCCGGTGGCGGTACGAGGTGAGGTCGAGGTCGCGCAGATCGGTGCCGTCGACGGTGACCCGGCCGCCGGTGGGGTCGTAGAAGCGGGCGACCAGCTTGACGAGCGTCGACTTGCCCGCGCCGGTCTCGCCGACGAAGGCGACGGTCTGCCCGGCGGGGATCGACAACCGCACGTCGCTGAGGGCCGCTTCCCCGTCGGTGTCGGTGGCGGCGCCGTACGCGAAGTCGACGTCCTCGAAGGCGATCTCGCCGCGCAGGGACCGCACCTCCTGCGGTGCGGAGGCCGACTTCGTGGACGTCGGCTCCTGGAGGAGTTCCTGGATGCGGCCCAGGGAGACGGTGGCCTGCTGGTAGCCGTCGAAGACCTGGGAGAGCTGCTGGACGGGGGCGAAGAACAGGTCGATGTAGAGGAGGTACGCCACCAGTGCGCCGGTGGTGAGGGTGCCCGCGTCGACGCGGTGGGCGCCGACGATCAGGACGGCCGCCGCGGCGGCGGAGGACAGGAACTGCACGAACGGGAAGTAGATCGAGATCAGCCACTGGCCGTGCACCCGGGCCCGGCGGTAGCTGTCGCTGCCGGCCGCGAACCGCTCGCCGCCGTCCCGCTCCCGGCGGAACGCCTGCACGATCCGCAGCCCGGCCACCGACTCCTGGAGGTCGGCGTTCACGACCGACACCCGCTCGCGCGCCAGCTCGTACGCCTTCACGCTCGCCCGGCGGAAGTAGACCGTGCAGACGATCAGCGGCGGGAGGGTGGCGAAGACGACGAGCGCGAGCTGTACGTCGAGCACCAGCAGGGCGGCCATGATGCCGAAGAAGGTGACGACGGAGACGAAGGCCGTGACCAGTCCGGTCTGCAGGAAGGTCGAGAGGGCGTCGACGTCCGTCGTCATCCTCGTCATGATCCGGCCGGTCAACTCCCGCTCGTAGTAGTCGAGTCCGAGACGCTGGAGCTGCGCGAAGATCTTCAGCCGGAGCGAGTAGAGGACGCGTTCGCCGGTACGGCCGGTCATCCGCGTCTCGCCGATCTGCGCCGCCCACTGGACGCCCACCGCGAGCAGCCCCAGCAGGGAGGCGGCCCAGACCGCGCCGAGGGCCGCCTGCGAGACCCCGTCGTCGATACCGTGCCGGATCAGCACGGGCAGCAGCAGCCCCATGCCCGCGTCCACGGCGACCAGGGCCAGGCTCAGGGCGAGGGGCACCCCGAAGCCGCGCAGCAGCCGTTTCAGGCCGTACGACTCCTCCGGCGCGACCGCGCGGGCCTCGTCGACGGCGGGGGTGTCGGTCGCCGGGGGCAGCGCCTCGACCTGGGCGAGGAGTTCGGGGGTGGCGGGCGTGCCGTCGAAGGCGGCGTCCCGCGGCTCCCGGTCCCCGGTCCACAGCCGGGGCGTGATCCCGCGCTCGGCGTCGAACTCGGCGTCCAGCTCGTCCCGTATCGAGTCGCGTACGGGGCTGTCGTCGGCCTTGGCCAGGGAGTGGGCGGCCGGCGGGGTGTGGCCGGGTGAGACACCGCCCAGCTCGTCGGGGTCGGTGAGCAGCCGGCGGTAGAGCGCGGAGCGGCGCTCCAGCTCCTCGTGGGTGCCGATGTCGGCGAGACGGCCCCCGTCGAGGACGGCGATGCGGTCGGCGAGGCCCAGGGTGGAACGGCGGTGGGCGATGAGGAGGGTCGTGCGGCCCGCCATGACCTGCTGGAGCGCCTCGTGGATCTCGTGCTCGACCCGGGCGTCGACGGCCGAGGTCGCGTCGTCGAGGACGAGGAGGCGGGGGTCGGTGAGGATCGCGCGGGCGAGGGCGACGCGCTGGCGCTGGCCGCCGGAGAGGGTGAGGCCGTGCTCGCCGACCTTGGTGGCGTAGCCCTCGGGCAGCTCGGTGATGAAACGGTCCGCCTGGGCGGCGCGGGCGGCGGTCTCGATCTGCTCGTCGGTGGCGTCCGGGCGGCCGTAGGCGATGTTGGCGCGGACGGTGTCGGAGAAGAGGAAGGAATCTTCGGGGACGAGCCCGATCGCGGCCCGCAGCGAGTCGAAGGTCAGCTCGCGCACATCGTGTCCGCCGATGAGGACAGCGCCGCGCGTCACGTCGTAGAAGCGCGGCAGGAGAAGCGAGACGGTCGACTTGCCGGAGCCGGAGGAACCGACCACGGCGAGGGTCTCGCCGGACCGGATCTCGAAGCTGAGCCCGTCGAGGACGGGTCGCCCGTCCTGGTACCCGAAGGACACGTCGTCGAACTCGACGGTCGCGGGCGCGTCGGCGGGGAGGGTCTTGGTGCCGTCGGTGAGGCTCGGCTCGGTGTCGATCAGCTCCAGGACCCGCTCCGTGCCGGCGCGGGCCTGCTGGCCGACGGTGAGGACGAGGGCGAGCATCCGGACCGGGCCGACGAGCTGGGCGAGGTAGGTGGAGAAGGCGACGAAGGTGCCGAGCGTGATGTGGCCGCGCACGGCCAGCCAGCCGCCGAGCGCCAGCATCGCGACCTGGCCGAGGGCGGGGACGGCCTGGAGGGCGGGGGTGTACCGCGAATTGAACCGGATGGTGCGCAGCCGCCCCGCGAAGAGCTTGCGCCCCACCTCCCTGAGCTTCCCGGTCTCCTGCTCCTCCTGCCCGAACCCCTTCACCACGCGTACGCCGCTGACGGCGCCGTCGACCACACCGGCGACGGCGGCGGCCTGGGCCTGCGCGTACCAGGTGGCCGGGTGCAGCTTGGCGCGGCTGCGCCGGGCGATCCACCACAGCGCCGGGGCGACCGCGATCGCGACCAGGGTGAGCGGGAGGGAGAGCCAGGCCATGATCCCGAGGGAGATCAGGAACAGCAGGAGGTTGCCGATGGTCATCGGCAGCATGAAGAGCAGGCCCTGGATCAGCTGGAGGTCGCTGGTGGCGCGGCCGACGACCTGGCCGGTGGACAGCTCGTCCTGGCGGCGGCCGTCGAGGGCGGTGATCGTGCCGTACATCTCGGTCCGCAGGTCGTGCTGGACGTCGAGGGCGAGGCGGCCGCCGTAGTAGCGGCGGATGTAGGTGAACACGTACACGAGGAGGGCGGCGCCTATCAGGGCCGCCGCCCAGGGGGCCATGTCCCTGGTGTTGTCCCCGATCACGTCATCGATGATCACCTTGGTGATCAAAGGGACGAGTGCCATGACCGCCATGCCGGCGAGGGACGAGCCGAGGGCGAGGACGACGTCCTTCGGGTACCGCCAGGCATATCCGGCGAGCCTTCGCGCCCACCCTCGGTCGCCCCCCTGCTCCGCTGCCACGCCGGTGCCCTCCGCTCGTCCTGGTCGTGCTGGTCGTCCTGCTCTCCGCAAGACGGCAACACGGCTGGAGTGCGATTTCATCCCCCCGCAATAATTGGGGGGCGCCTTGGGGGGGTGGGGGGGGTGGGTCTCGTGGGCGGGTGCGGGTGCGTGGGGCTTCTCGCGCAGTTCCCCGCGCCCCTGAAAAGCAGGGGCTGCGCCCCTTGCTTTTCGGCCCCGCGGCCCCGTCGCCTTTCAGCCCCGCGAGGGCTGTTCTTCAGGCCCGCAGGGGCCTGGTTTTTTGGGGGCGCGGGGAACTGCGCGAGAAGCCCCACCGGGCCCGCACCCGCCGACGAATCCGCAGCCCCGCGAGCTATGACGCGCCGGTCTCAGCGCACCCGTACCCGGAGCGAGATGAAGCGGGTCGTCTGGGCGGCGTTCTGGTTGTCGTCGCTGACCAGGAGCACGTTCAGCCGACCCCCCGACCGCGAGCCCCCGGTCACGGCCATCCCCTCGATGTTGTCGAGGAGAGGATTCGGCTGCGGCTGCTTCGCCGTGGCACCGAGGCCAGGGCAGTCCACGAGATCCGCGAGGAGGGCCTTCCGGACGAGCCGCACCCCACTCCCCTCCTCCCCGCTCAGCACACCCACCGCACGCGTGTCGCTCGCCCGCCGCACATCCGCCACGTACAGACGCACCGTGTTGCCGACCCCCGCGGTGAACCCCCGCTCCAGCACCAGCAACCGCCCACCCGACAACCCCACCACCTCGACGACCCCGAGGCCGGTGTCCGCCCGGTACCCGTACTGCGCCGCGAGCCGGAAGTCCCGCCCACCCGCACCGTGCCGCTGCCAGGTCTGGAGGCGGACGACCCCGGCGGTGTCACCGGAGAGCGCCCCCTCCATCGAGGCCAGCAGTGTGCGCCCGCCGGGCAGCAGCGTGAGCCCCTCGAAGGTCTGGTTGGCGGTGGCCCGCCCGGCCGGGGCGACCTTCAGCGCGTCGGGCACGGGCAGGCTGCCGAGGATCCGCCCCCGCCGGTCGTACCGCCGTACGGTCGGCTCGGTCTCGGAGGTGATGAGCCGGGTGCCGTCCCGGTCGACGACCACCGCCTCGGAGTCGAGCGCGGCCCCGGTCTCCGTGGCGAGCGGGACGACGCCCTCGGGCCGGAGCGTGCGGGCGTCGAGCGTGAAGAGGGAGGACCGGTCGGACACGGCGAGCAGCGAGCCGTCGCGGTCGACGGCGAGGCCGGAGAAGTTCCCGACGAAAGTGCCTTCGTACGTCGTCTTGTCGAGGGCGTCGGAGTACCCCTCGATCGACACGGACGACGAACAGGCGTGCGCACGCGGCGAGTCGGCGTGCACCGGCCCGGCGGCGACGAGCGTGGTCGTGGCCGCCGCCAGGCCGGCGGTGAGGGAGGCGAGGAGGTTTCTCAGAGACATGGCGTCACGGTAGGACGACCCCGGTGAGACGAAGATGGCGTCACCGTGAACGTCCGGATGTCATCCGGAGCGGTCCTGGAAAGGCAGCGGGCGCAGCCCCTGCCTTTCCAGGGGCGCGGGGAACTGCGCGAGAACCCCCACGCACCCGCACCCGCCCACGCACCCGCACCCCCGAGCTATGAGGCGCCCCCCGCCCCCGACTCAGGCACCGGCACAGTCGCCTCCTGCGGCCGATCCGTCGGCACATACCGCTCCACACTCACCGTCGCCCCCGACGCCGTCTTCTTCGCCGGCACCAGATCCTTGTGGATGGCCTTGGAGACGGCCTGGATCGTGTTGACCCCGTACTGCATGTCCGGGTTGCCGTGGGTGAGGACGGTGATCGTGTAGTCCCGCCCGCCGCCCACGAACGTGCCGACGCTGTGCACCCGCCACCCGTGCGTGGCACGCGACAGCCACCCGTTCTTGACGTGCACCTTCACCGTGGACGGCGCCCCGGCCGGGGTGCCCCAGCGCTGCGAGGCGACGACCTTGTTCATCAGCTTGAGGGTGTACGCCCGCGCGTTGTCGCTCAGCACGGTGTTCTTCGCGGTGAGCAGCGCGAGCAGCCGCTGCTCGTCCCGGACGGTGATCTGGGTGAGGCCCCAGTAGTTGTTGGCGCCCGGCTTCGTCTGCGTCATCTTGGCGGCCGTGAGGAACGCCTGGATCTTCTTCACGCCGAGCTGCTTCCACAGGGTGCTGGTGGAGGCGTTGTCCGACTTGGTGATCATGGCGGTGGCGAGCTTGGTCTCGCGGTCGGTGAGGTACCGGTTCGTCTTCTTGGCGTCGAAGAGCAGGGCCGCGAGCACGGTGACCTTCACGACGCTGGCCGAGTCGAACGCGGTGTCGCCGCGCAGCGTGCAGGTGGTGTTGGTCGCGCGGTCGTAGAGGCCGACCGCCACCGTCCCCTTCCGCTTCGCCAACGCCGCCGTGATGTCCTTCTTCAGCTTGTCGGCCAGCCCGGCCTGCTTCGACGTGCAGCTGACGGCGGGCGCGGCGGTCGCGGCCGGCGCGAACGCCACCGCCCCCGACGTCATGATCATCCCCGCGCCGATCCCCGCCGCAAGCACACGCGTCCTTCTGGACGTCCGTGACACCCGGGATACCCCCGATATCCGGTGAGTCATAAAACGCTTCCCATCCCGTTGAGTGACTGGAACCCACCCCTGGCGGGTTCACCACAGTCGACTCGCAAGTGTGGCCGATAGTTGTACGCCAGTTCCCGTCCGGGGGGTCCCGGCAGGTCCGGTGGATTCGGTACGGTTCGGAAAGGGCCCGCCAAGGCCCGGGAGGGAAGGCCGAGTTGACGGACAAGCCGCCCAGCCCCGCGTATCAGTGCGGGCAGCTCTACGCGACGCTGCACGCGCTGCGAGCCATCGGCAAGCGGGACAGAACCCTGATGAACGCCAACAACCTGAACAAAGCCGCCATACATCCCGGCCCCCGGCTGCGGGAGCACCTCGCCCAGGCGGGCGAGCACCTGCTCTCCGCCCGGCGACGGGGCCCCAAGTACGCCAGGGCCGCCACCGAGGTGTTCCAGGCGATAGCCGACTTGGCCCCGCTCGGCGGCCAACTCCCGAACTATCTGCACGGAACCCAGCAGGACGATTTCCACGCGGGTTTCCACCACCAGTACGGCGAGTACGTCATCTCCCACGGCGACCTGGTGCGATGACCCCGTAGCGCCGACCCCGTAGCGCCGACCCCGTAGCCTCGGCTTCATGACGACCACCCTGCAGACGATCCACGACGTCCCCGTTCTGATGTGTGCCGCCGAGGGCGGTGTGATCGCCAAGGAGGGGGACGCCCTGGATCTCATCGGGGAGGCGGGGTACCAGGGCGCCGCTTGGGTCGTCGTGCCCGTCGGGCGGTTCGACGAGGCGTTCTTCCGGCTGAGCACCCGTCTCGCGGGGGACATCGTCCAGAAGTTCGTGCAGTACGGGGTCGGCCTCGCCGTCGTCGGGGACATCTCCCGCTACACGGCGGACAGTTCAGCGCTGACGGACTTCGTCCGGGAGTGCAACCGCAACCGGCAGACGTGGTTCCTGGCGGATGTCGACGAACTGCGGGAGCGGCTCAAGGGCTGAGGCACCCGGGGGCGGTTCCGGCACCTCCGCCACGTCCGCCACGTCCGCCACGTCCGCCACGTCCGCCGCCTCCGCCGTCCACCGCCGGTCGAGCCGGAAGTAGCCGTACGCCACCGAGGCCATCGCCAGGAGGAGGAGTGGTCCGTACACCCACGGGTGTCGGGCCATCTCCACCGGCAGATAGCGATAGGCCAGCAGCAGGGCGACGAAGACCGTCGCGCCGTGGGCGACCAGTCGCCGTCCCGAGCGGTCCCAGCCGCGGTCGATCGTGCGCAGCGCCGTCTCGATGGTGAGCGTGAAGACGACGCCGGCGATGAGGTCGACGCCGTAGTGGTAGCCGAATCCCAGCGTCGCGGTGAGCGTGGCGACCAGCCAGAACGTCCCGGCCCAGCGCAGCCCGCGCGGGCCCCGGCGGGAGTGGATGAAGATCGCGGTGGCCCAGGCCGTGTGCAGGCTGGGCATGCAGTTGCGCGGGGTGAGGTCGTCGTACGGCATCGGGTGCGGCGGGCCGATCGGCGGGGGTGTGCCGGGCCACAGGTTGGCCAGCGCCCAGTGTTCGCCGCCGGTGCCGAAGGCGCCCGTGCCGTAGGCGAAGACGGGCCCGACCACCGGGAAGATCATGTAGATGCCCGGCCCGAGGAGGCCTATGACCAGGAACGTGCGCACCAAATGGTGGCGCGGGAAGCGGCGTTCGACGCCCACGTGCCGCAGTTGGTAGAGGGCGACGACGACCGCGGCCACCGCGAGCTGGACGTAGACCCAGTCGAGGAGGGTGGAGCCGACCGGGCCGGTGGCGCGGAGCATCCGGCCCACCACCCAGGACGGGTTGCCCAGCGCGTGGTCGGCGGTCGCCAGGTACGGGTCGAGCACGGTCGGGCGGGTCTTGGAGGTGATCAGCAGCCAGGCGTCACCGGTCTTGCGGCCGGCCACCAGCAGCAGACCGAGGCCCACGCCCTTGAGCAGCAGCATCCGTTCACGGCCGGTGCGGCGGGTGACGGCGACGACCGCGCAGCCGAGCACCACCCACAGCGCGCCGTTGCCGAACATCATCTCGGCGTCGAGGGCCCAGCGCACCAGGAAGAAGACGAGGTCGATACCGAGGGCGGCCCCGAGCGCGATGAACCGCTGCCGCCAGGTGAGCACCACCATCGTCAACGCCATGCCGGCGTACAGCAACGGCCCCGATTTCGGGGCGAACACCACTTCCCGCGCCTGGTTGGTGAGCGGCCCCGGCAGGCCGTATCCCCGTGCGGTGATCTCCAGCGCGAGAACGAATCCGACGGCCGCGACGACCACCGCGGCCCACAGAATCACCCTCGGCCGACGCCACGAGGTGGACGCGAAAGCACTTCGTATGCGCGGGAGGACCCGCGAGGCTATGGATATCACCTAGCCGACCGATGCCTTGTTCGGTCGGCCGGGTCTCTTCGTGGTGGGGGGCATGACTTCCCGGTGAGTGGGTGAGTGGGCGGCTGGGCTCACGGGTGAGTGACAGGCGGGTGAACCGGACCACGACGGACGTGATCGCTCTATTGAAGACTGTCAAACACCTGTCAAGGTTGCCCGATACCGGTCAACTCTGTGCACCCGGGCACCGCCCAGCACGCCCGAATCCCCACGTCAATGAGGGCCTTCCCTCGACTCGGAGCACAGGCAGGGGAGTTGGGGCACGACGGTTGCCCCGTTCTTCATAACGTCACCGAATCGCCTTCCTTCCGTAACACATGGGCTGACCCGTCCATGCCAATCTCTCGGTTACCCACACAGTCAACCCGCGTAGAACGAGGCTCCCCGAAGCAACTCCTCGCGCTGCGCGGCCCTCTGGGAAGGGACACCCCTCATGCCCGCTGCGCGGATACGCAGTTGGAAGTCGGTCGCTCTCGCGACATCGGCCGTGCTCGTCGGTATCGTCCTCCCGGCGGCCACCGCCACCCCCGCCTCGGCGACGACGACCGCGTACGACGACACGTACTACGCGAACGCGATCGGCAAGACCGGTACGGCCCTGAAGTCCTCCCTGCACACGATCATCAGCGACCAGACGACGATCTCGTACTCGGCGGTCTGGAACGCGCTGAAGGTCACCGACCAGGACCCGAGCAACAGCAGCAACGTCAAGCTGCTGTACAGCGGGATCTCCCGCAGCAAGTCCCTCAACGGCGGCAACTCCGGCAACTGGAACCGCGAGCACGTGTGGGCCCAGTCCCACGGCGACTTCGGCACCTCCGCCGGCCCCGGCACCGACCTGCACCACCTCCGCCCCGAGGACGTGGCGGTCAACGCCCGGCGCGGCAACCTCGACTTCGACAACGGCGGCAGCAGCTTCACCAACAGCGGCGGCAGCCTCGTCGACTCGAACTCCTTCGAGCCCCGTGACGCGGTCAAGGGCGATGTGGCCCGCATGATCCTGTACATGGCCGTCCGCTACGAGGGCGACGACGGCTGGCCCAACCTGGAGCCCAATGACCTCGTCACCAACGGCGGCACCCGCTTCCACGGCCGCCTCTCCGTCCTGAAGACCTGGAACGACGAGGACCCGCCGGACTCCTTCGAGGAGCGCCGCAACGAGATCATCTACGACGACTACCAGGGCAACCGGAACCCGTTCATCGACCACCCCGAGTGGGTCGAGGCGATCTGGTAACGGAAGCGCCCGGCAACGGCTACGCGCATCGAACCCCCGGTCCGGCGGCCGGGGGTTCGCCGCTGTCCCCCGGCCCCGGTGAGATCCGCGTACTCCACAAGGTCCCCGTGAGCCGGGCGCCCGGCCGGCGACCTCGGTACGGCGTTCCTCGACGGCCACCGGTCGCGCGTACCCGTCCGACCGGCCCGCGGCCATTACTTCCCGCTGGGCGAATTCACAGGTCGCTGCCAGGTACGCCACAGTGCGCGCCCATGACGTCGCCGCACGGTGCTGTGGTGACATCTGCCACCGATCCACGTCCCCACGCCCCGCACACCACCGAGGCCACCGGCGCGCCCGAAGCCGCGGTGCTCTCGGAGCCACCACCGCCCGCCCTTCCCGTACCGCCGCCGGAGGCCGCGCCACGCTGGTCGCTGCCCGCGCTGCTCGGGATCATGGTCCTGGCGGGGGTGCTGTACGCCTGGAACCTGTCCTCGTCCGGCCTCAACAGCTTCTACAGCGCGGCCGTGCTGAGCGGCACGGAGAGCTGGAAGGCGTGGTTCTTCGGCTCGCTGGACGCGGGGAACTTCCTCACCGTCGACAAGCCACCGTTCGTGCTGATGGTGATGGGCCTGTCCTGCCGCCTCTTCGGCTTCGGCACCTGGCAGATGATGGCCCCGCTGATCGCCTCCGCGCTCGGTACGATCTGGATCCTGCACTCCTCCGTGAAGCGGGTCTGGGGCCACGGGGCGGCGGCCGTCGCCGCGCTCGTGCTCGCCCTCACCCCCATCACGGTCGCCATCAACCGTGACAACAACCCCGACACCCTCCTCGTCTTCCTGATGGTCGCGGGCGCGGCCCTCGCACTGCGCGCCGTGCACAACGGCAGGCTGCTCCCGCTCCTCGGCTCGGCCGCCTGCTTCGGTCTCGCCTTCAACACCAAGATGCTCCAGGGCTACATCGCCCTGCCCGCCGTCTTCGCCGTCTACCTCTACGCGGCCAACACGGGCCTGGTGAAGCGGATCGTCAACCTGGCGCTCGCGGGCGTGGCGCTGGCCGTCTCCAGCGTCTGGTGGGCGGCGGCCGTCTCCCTCGTCCCCGCCGACGAGCGGCCGTACATCGGCGGCTCCACCGACGGCACCGCCTGGAACCTGATCATGGGCTACAACGGCCTGGGCCGGATCCTCGGTGGCGAGGGCAACGGCGGAGGGGGTGGCGGCGGAGGCGGCGGCTTCTCCGGCACCGCGGGGCTCGGCCGGATGTTCAACGACGTCCTCGGCGGCCAGATCTCCTGGCTGCTGCCCTTCTCGGCCATCGCGCTCGTCGGCGGGCTGGTGCTGTGCGGACGCGCCCCGCGTACGGACCTCACGCGCGCGGCGCTGGTGATGTGGGGCGGCTGGACCGCCCTGCACTACCTCACGTTCAGCCTCGCCGAAGGCACGATGCACCCGTACTACACCACCGCGCTCGCCCCCGGCATCGCGGCCCTCTGCGGGGGCGGCGGCCTGATGCTGCTGCGCGCGTTCCGCACGGACAAGCGGTGGCTGTGGGTGCTGCCGGCCGCGTTCGCGGTCACGGGGGTGTGGGCGGTCGTCCTGCTGCGCCGGGCGACGGACTGGAACACCTGGCTGTGGCCGACGATCGCGGTCGTGATGGTGGCCGGGGTGGCTGGCCTGATCGCCTTCCGCTCGGCGGACTCCGGCAGGCGGGTACGGCTGCTCGCCGCGTCCCTCGCCGCCGCGGTCGTCGCCTCGGTCGCGGGACCGGCCGCGTACGCCGCCACCGAACTCTCCGCCACGGGCGGCGGCATGGGCGGCACCAACCCGACCGCCGGGCCCACGACGGGCGGCGGCATGGGCGGCTTCGGCGGCGGTGGCGGCGGCAACCGCGCGGGCGGCGGCCCCGGGGGCGGCGGCTTCCCGGGCGGCGGCCAGAACGGGCAGGCCAACGGCCAAGCCAATGGCCAAGCCAATGGCCAGGCGAACGGGCAGGCGAACGGGCAGGCCGCCGGCGGGCAGCAGCCCGACGGTGGCCAGATGGGTACGCCTCCGAGCGG
The DNA here is from genome assembly GCF_055657445.1 of Streptomyces sp. NPDC107538. Classification (NCBI taxonomy): domain Bacteria; kingdom Bacillati; phylum Actinomycetota; class Actinomycetes; order Kitasatosporales; family Streptomycetaceae; genus Streptomyces; species Streptomyces sp. NPDC107538. Next base: position 795,158 of record NZ_JBVKAY010000004.1, read on the forward strand.
CGCCCCCGACGGCAACCAGCAGGGCGGCACGCAGCCGGGCGGGACCCAGCAGGGCGGGCAGTCCGGCGGGCAGGCACCGCAGAGCGGCACGAGCGGCGGACCCGGCGGCGGCATGGGCGGCGGTGGCGGCATGGGCGGTGGCGCGAGCAGTGAGCTGATCTCGTACTTGAAGAAGAATCAGGACGGCGCCAAGTGGCTGCTCGCGGTGTCGAGTTCACAGAGCGCGGCGCAGCTCATCCTCAGCAGCGGCGAGCCCGTCATCTCCATGTGGGGCTGGTCCGGCAGCGACCAGGCCATGACCCTCGCCAAGCTCAAGGAACTCGTCAAGGCCGGCGAACTGCACTACATCCAGCTCGGCGGCGGCATGGGCGGCGGCCCCGGCGGCAACTCCTCCCTCAGCTCCGAGGTGACCGCCTGGGTGCAGAAGAACGGCACGGCGGTGAAGGCGAGCGAGTACGGCGGCAGCGACACGTCGTCCGACAGCGACAGCGACAGCGGCAGCGGCAGCGGCAGCGGCAGCGACACCAGCCAGTCGGCGAGCGTGTACCGCCTGGACGCGTCGGACGTGAAGTAACCACAGCCCCACCCATCCCCTCCCCCATCCCCTCCCACGAGGGCCCCTGGACGCACCCGCGCCGGGGGCCCTCGGCAGTTACTCATCCATGACATTCGGACGTACAACCGATGAACCCCCGGTCGAGTCGGACTACATGGACGCGGCGCTTCCGCCCCGCCGGACCCCACCGACCCGAAAGGCACGTGCATGTCACGAGCAGGAGCACGAGTACGAGCAGGCGCACGACGCGGCACCCGGACGGCACGCGTGGGCGCCCCGCTGGCAGCGGTGGTGCTGCTGGCCGGAGGCCTGACCGCTCTGTCGCTCGGCCCGGCCGCGGCGGCCCCCGCGAAGGTGGGCGTGGCGGACGACTTCAACGGTGACGGCTACGCCGACCTGGTCGTGGGCGCCCCGGACGGCACGGTGTCCGGGAAGGCCAAGGCGGGCTATGTGGCCGTCCTGTACGGCTCGAAGAGCGGCGTCGCCCCCTCGAACACCGCGAAGAGGAAGCTGATCAGCCGCTCGACGAGCGGTGTCCCCGGCTCCGCCGCCGCGAACCAGCGCTTCGGCGCGACGTTCACCAAGGGCGACCTGGACCGGGACGGCTACGGCGATCTGGTGATCGCGGGCGGCACGGCGGGCTCGGTGATCGTCTGGGGTTCGGCGTCCGGGCTGACCGGCGGGACCAGCATCCCCCAGTACGGGGCGGCCCCGCAGGCCGGCGACTTCGACGGCGACGGCAAGACCGACCTGGCGCTGTTCTCCGCGCAGTCGGTCGGCGGCGACGACCCCGAGGGCGCCCCGGCGGCCCTGTGGAAGGGCCCGGTCTCCCGCGCGGGCAAGCCCGCCGCCGTGCTCAACCTCCTCGACAAGTCGCTGTGGTGGGGCTGGGACGAGGACGACGCCTCCTGCGCGACCGGCGGCGGCTGCGAGAACGGCCCGTCCTCCATCACCGGCCCGGTCGTCTCCGGCCAGGTCGGCGACGTCAACGGCGACGGCCGGGACGACCTCGTCCAGTGGCACTACACGGGCGACGGCACCTGGGGCAACCGCCTTCTCCTGGGCGGGAGTTCGGGCTTCACCCGGGGCTGGGTACCCGGCGACGACGTGAGCCGCGACCCGGCGGGCACAGGCATCGGCGACATCAACGGCGACGGCTACGACGACGTGGTCGTGGGCGCCGACGGCTGGTCCGACCATGCCCGGGTGGCGTACGGCTCCGCGACCGGCCTCTCCGAGGCGAACACCAAGCTCGACCAGGACCTCCCGGGCTTCCCCGGCGCCCAGGAGGACGGCGACCTCGTCGGCTCGGCGGTCTCGGTCGCCGACGTCACCGGTGACGGCTACGCCGACATCGCGCTCGGGATCGCGTACGAGGACGTCGGCACCGTTGTGAACACCGGCTCGGTCGCCCTCGTCCCCGGCTCCGCCGCCGGTGTCACGGGCGCGGGTACGAAGGTGTTCCACCAGAACACCGCCGGAGTCCCCGGAGCCGCCGAGGCGGACGACCGGTTCGGCACCACCACGGCCCTGCTGGACCTCGACGGCAACGGCCACGCCGACCTCGTCGTCGGCGCCCCCGCCGAGAACAGCGACAACGGCGCCGTCTGGATCCTCCCCGGCACCACCACCGGCCCCACCACCACCTCGGCCCAGGCCTTCGGCCCCGGCGACGTGGCGGGACCGGTGACGGACGCGGCGTTCGGAGCGGCGCTGCGCTGATCCGGGCGGCACAGCGCTGATCCGACTGGTGCTGCGCTGATCCGAGGGGTGCGCGGGCCCGGTGGACGCCGCCGGGCCCGTGCACCCGAAGGCCGGCGGCGTCCCGGCACGTCAGCCCGTGTGCCGCAGGACCTCCTCGGCCAACCGGCCGTCCAGCGCGGTCGGCAGGGTGTGGCCCAGCCCCTCGATCATGACCAGCCGGGCTCCGGGGATCGCGGCGGCGGTGGCCTCCGCGTGCGCCGGCGGGAACATCGGATCCTCCGTGCCGTGCAGGACGAGCGTCGGCGCGGTGACGGAGGCCAGGGCCGCCGTGTCGTCCCCGCCGGCCGCTCCGGCGAGCGTGTGGTTGAACCCGGCGGCCAGGTCGCGCGCCCGCTCGTACACCCGGCGCTCCATGGCCCGGTACTCCTCCGCGTCGAACGGCAGCACCGAGCCGTGCAGCACCCGCCACAGCGGCAGCCGGAGGGCGAGGTGACCCTCCAGCCCGGCCCCGGGATCGGGCAGGCTGCCGGCGAGCGCGGCCAGCAACTCGGCGGTGGGCGGCGGCAGTTCACCCGGCTCCGGGGGTGCCCCCGCCAGGGCCCGTGCCACCACCGCCGCCGTGTCCGTGCCCAACGGCTGGGAGGACAGGCTCGTCAGGGTCAGCACCCGCCCCGGATCGGTGACGGCGATCCGCTGCGCGATGATCCCGCCCAGCGAGGCCCCCACGAGATGGGCCTTCCCCACCCCGAACGCGTCCAGCACGGCGAGCGCGTCGGAGGCCAGGTCGGCGACGGTGTACGGCCGTACGGCGAAGTCGACGACGGAGGACCGCCCGGTGTCCCGGTGGTCGTAGCGGATCACCCGCCGCCCGCCTTCGACCAGCCGCCGGACGATCCCGTCGTTCCACTGCACACCCTGCGCCTGCGCCCCCATCACCAGCAGCACCACCGGCTGCCCGGGATCGCCGAACTCCTCGGCCCACAGCTCGACACCGTCCACGGGGACGATCCGCTCGCGGCCCCTCAGCTCTTCGTTCCTGGCCCTGTCGTTGATGACTCTATTTTCCTGCATGGTCGTTCAAGATAATGATGCGCCATGTATCCCGCACGCGTTTTTTCGAAGTGGACGCCCCGCCGCCGCACGCGGCACCCTGACCCCATGGCGGGAGTCAAGGGACAGGTGCAGAAGCGGGGCGTGGAGCGGCGGCGCGCGATGGTGGACGCGGCGATCACGCTCTTCTCGCAGCAGGGGGTCCGGGGAACCGGCGTCGCCGCGATCGCGGAGCGGGCCGGCGTGACCCCCTCCGCCCTGATCCACCACTTCGGCAGCAAGGACGGCCTGGTCCAGGCGGTCCTGGAGGAGGCCGACCGCCGCGCACTGGCCCGGCTGTCCGTTCCCCCGGACGCGGAACCCACCCTCGACCAGGCCTTCGACTGGTTCGTGCGGGACGCCGAACACACGGCCGCCACCGAACGCGAACTGACCGCCCTGCACACCACGTTGACGGCCGAGAACCTCGAACCGGGCACCGCCCTGCACACCTGGTTCCGCGACCGGGGCCGGGCGCTGCGGGACCATCTGGCCGCCCTCTTCACCCGCGCCGCGGCCGACGGCTCGATCCGCCCCGATCTGAGGCCGGGCCTCCTGGCCGCCGAGGTGACCGCCTTCCTCGAAGGCGCGCACCTCATCTGGCTCCTGGACCCCGAACAGGTGGACCTGACCGCCCTGTGCCACGGCTACTTCGAGGGCCTGACCGCCCGCCTCCGCCCGTGACCCCCGCCGGTCGCGCAGTCCCCCGCGCCTCTTGAGGCCTACGGCCCTTTCGGGCCGAAAAGCACGGGGCGCAGCCCCGGCTTTTCAGGGGCGCGGGGAACTGCGCGAGCAACCCCCACCGCACCTCCACCCGCCGACGAACCCCCACCACCCCACCCCTACGCCGCCCCATTGAGATGCGTCGCCGCGAACATCCGCAGTACCGCCGGCAGCACGACCACCGAAGGGCCGGGCGTGGCAAGGGACTTGGTGAGGTCCTCGGTGAGGTTCTCGGGGCTGGTCCGGGTGGCGGGGACGCCGAAGGACTCCGCCAGGGCCACATAGTCCGGCCGGGTCAGCTCCGTGGCGGTCGGCTCGCCGAACGCGTCGGTCATGTACTCGCGGAGGATGCCGTAGCCGCCGTCGTCGACGATGAGCCAGGTGACGTTCAGGTCGTACTGCCGGGCCGTGGCCAGCTCCGCGATCGAGTACAGGGCGCCGCCGTCGCCGGAGACGGCGAGGACCGGGCGGGTGGGGTCGGCCGTCGCCGCGCCGAGGGCGGCGGGGAAGCCGTAGCCGAGGCCGCCGGCGCCCTGGGCGGAGTGGAGCAGGTTCGGGCCCTTGGCGTCGAAGGCCGACCAGGCCCAGTAGGCGAGGATCGTCATGTCCCAGAAGGACGGGGAGTCGGCGGGCAGGGCTTTGCGGATGGACGCCAACAGCCCCTGTTCCAAGGTGAGTTCCTGGGCGGCGATCCGGTCGGCGACCTTGGCCAGGACCTCGCGGACGCGCTCGGCGGCCCCGGTGTCCGGGCGCTCCGACACCGTCTCCAGCAGCGCCTGGAGCGCGAGCCGGGCGTCCGCGTGGATGCCGAGCGCCGGGTGGTTGGACTCCAGCTTGCCGAGGTCCGCCTCGATCTGGATCACCCGGCCGCGCGGCTTGAACGTGTGGTAGTTCGAGGAGAGTTCACCGAGGCCGGAGCCGACCACCAGCAGGACGTCCGCGCCCTCCAGGAAGTCCGTGGTGTGCCGGTCCTCGATCCAGGACTGGAGGGAGAGCGGGTGCGTCCAGGGGAAGGCGCCCTTGCCGCCGGGCGTGGTGACCACCGGCGCCCGCAGCAGCTCGGCCAGCTGCCGCAGCTTGCGGGAGGCGTCCGCCCGTACGACTCCCCCGCCCGCGATGATCGCCGGGCGGGCGGCGCGCGACAGCAGATCCGCGGCCACCGCCGTGAGTTCGGGGCGCGGGGGCAGTTCCTCGGGGAAGGCGTCGCCGCCCGTGACCACCGGGATCAGGGTCTCGGCCAGCAGCACGTCCTGCGGGATCTCCACCCACACGGGGCCGTGCGGAGCGGACAGCGCCGACTTCCAGGCCGCCTCGATCGCGGACGGGATCTGGGACTGCGTACGGACGGTGTGCACCGACTTCACGACGCCCCGGAACGAGGCCGCCTGGTCCGGGAGTTCATGGAGGTAGCCGTGCCGTCCGCCGCCGAGGCCCGCCGTCGGGATCTGGCTGCTGATGGCGAGTACGGGGGCGGAGGCCGCCGCCGCCTCCTGGAGCGCGGCCAGGGACGTCAGCGCGCCCGGCCCGGTGGAGAGGAGCAGCGGCGCCGCCTCCCCCGTGATCCGGCCGTACGCGTCCGCCGCGAACCCGGCGTTGTTCTCCACCCGCAGGCCGATGTACCGCAGGTCGGAGCGGCGCAGCGCGTCGAACATGCCCAGCGCGTGCTGGCCGGGGAGCCCGAAGACGGTCGTCGCGCCGAGCCCGGCCAGGGTCTCCACGACCAGGTCCCCGCCGTTGCGGCCGGGGGGAGGGTTCAGCGCGGCCTCCGTCTGGGCGGCCGTCGGGCGGAGTACCAGGTCGTGGTCGTGGGTCACTTGCCCTCGTTCTCCTTACGAGTCTCACGGGCTCCGGCGATCTGCCGGGACATGATCGTGGTGAGTTCGTACGCCGTGTGCGAGGCGGCCACGGCGGTGATCTCGGCGTGATCGTACGCGGGCGCCACCTCGACGACATCGGCGGAGACCAGGTGGCAGGAGGCGAGGCCCCGCAGGATCTCGAGGAGTTCCCGGGAGGTCATGCCGCCGGCCTCGGGCGTCCCCGTGCCGGGCGCGTGGGCGGGGTCGAGGCAGTCGATGTCGATGGAGATGTACAGGGGGCGGTCGCCGATGCGCTGCCGCAGCTGGTCGGCGATCTCGTCCACGCCTCGCCGCATCACATCCGCCGACGTGACGATCCCGAAGCCCATCTTCTCGTCGTCGGTGAGGTCCTGCTTGCCGTAGAGCGGGCCGCGCGTGCCCACGTGGGAGAGGGCGGAGGTGTCGAGGATGCCCTCCTCCACCGCCCGCCGGAACGGCGTCCCGTGCGTGTACTCGGCGCCGAAGTACGTGTCCCAGGTGTCGAGATGGGCGTCGAAGTGGAGCAGCGCCACCGGCCCGTGCTTCTTGGCGACCGACCGCAGCAGCGGCAGCGCGATGGTGTGGTCGCCGCCGAGGGTCATCAGCCGGGCCCCCGTGGAGAGCAGTTCGTCCGCCGCGGCCTCGACCGTCTCCACCGCCTCGTTGATGTTGAACGGGTTGGCGGCGATGTCACCCGCGTCCGCGACCTGGGCGAGGGCGAAGGGGGAGGCGTCCTGGGCCGGGTTGTAGGGGCGCAGCAGCCGGGACGCCTCCCGGATCGCGTTGCCGCCGAAGCGGGCGCCCGGCCGGTAGGAGACCCCCGAGTCGAACGGCACCCCCACGACCGCGACGTCCGCCCGGCCCACCTCGTCGAGGCGCGGCAGCCGGGCGTAGGTCGCGGGACCGGCGTAGCGCGGGATACGGGAGGAGTCGACGGGACCTCGGGGCGTCTCGTTGCCGCTCATGATGTTCTGCCTTCTTTCCTACGCTTCGTCGCGTATGTACTACTCGGTACGACTCTACTGGTGTGCCGGGGCCGGCTCGGACACGGGTTCGGGTGACCGCCCGGCCAGCCGCTCCCGCCAGGCGGCGAGGACGGCCGCGTCGGTGGGCGGGGTGGCGAGGGAGACGGTCAGGTACGCGGCGAGCGACAGCAGCAGCCCGTAGTAGACGGGCTCGTTGGCGAGGATCCCGTGCGTCGCCATCAGGACGACCACCGCGACCCCGCCGACCGCGACGGCGGCCAGCGCGCCCTGCGCGGTGCCCCGTTTCCACAGCAGTCCGCCGAGGATGGGCACGAGGAGGCCACCGACGAGGAGGTTGTACGCGACGGTCAGCGCCTCGACGACGTTGTTGAGCGCGATCGCCGTACAGATCACCGCGACGCCCATGACCAGGATGAACACCCGGTTGCCCCGCACCTCGTCGTGGCCGTCGCCCACCGGCCTTCCGACCGCTCCCCTCAGCCGCGACCAGATGTCGTTGTTGGCGACGGTCGCGCAGGCGATGAGGGCGCCGGAGGAGGTCGACATCACCGCGGCCAGCGCGGCGGCGAGCACCAACCCCCGTACGCCGATGGGGAGTTCCTCCTTCACGATGGTCGCGAAGGCGTCGTCGGCGCTGGCCAGGTCCGGGAAGAGCACCTTCGCCGCCGTACCGATGACGGCACCGGCGAGGGCGTACGCCAGGCAGTAGGTGCCCGCGACCGTGCCGCCCCACTTGGCCGTGCGGTCGCTGCGGGCGGTGAAGACGCGCTGCCAGATGTCCTGCCCGATGAGCATGCCGAACGTATAGATCAGGACATAGGTGAAGATCGTCTCGCCGCCGATGCCCAGCGGATCGAAGTACGAGGTCGGGAGCGCGTCCCGCATCTCGCCGAACCCGCCGGCCTTGACGACGGCGATGGGCAGCAGCAGAAGCAGCACACCGATGGTCTTCACCACGAACTGGACCATGTCCGTCAGCGTGATCGACCACATGCCGCCGAGCGTGGAGTACGCGACGACGATCGAGCCGCCGAGGACGATCGCGAGCGTGCGGTTCATGTCGAACAGCACATCGAAGATCGTGGCGTAGGCGATGGTCGAGGTGACCGCGAGCATCAGCGTGTACGCCCACATGACGACACCGGAGATGACGCCGGCCCGGCCGCCGTAGCGCAGGTCGAGCATCTCGGAGACGGTGTAGACCTTCAGCCGGGCGATGCGGGCGGAGAAGAACACGGAGAGGGCGAGCAGCCCGAGGCCGATGGTGAACACCATCCACGCACCCGACAGCCCGTACTGGTACCCCAGCCCGACCCCGCCGATGGTGGAGGCGCCGCCGAGGACGATGGCCGCCATGGTGCCGGAGTACATCGTCGGGCCGAGGCGGCGCCCGGCGACCAGGAACTCGCTCTTCGACCTGGCGCGGCGCATGCCCCACCAGCCCATGGCCAGCATTCCGGCCAGATAGACGACGATGACGGTGTAGTCGACGGCCATGGTGAGAGGCCTCCTTCGCGCACACTCGGTGGCGGGTGATGGGCACCGACACTAGGTGGCCGGAAAGCGACTGCGAAGTGTACGTTTCATCCATTCGCGCCGCCCCGGATGGAGGGAACGCACACCATGCCGCCGGACCCGGTCACACCACCCGCACCACCCGCCCCGGCGGTCCCTCCCACCCCGCCCGTCCTCCTCTCGGAGCTGCTGGCCCGGGAGGATCTGGGCCTGCGGCAGATCGCCGGGCCGGTGGACGCGGGCGCGGCGGTCCACTGGGCGCACACCTCGGAGATGTCGGACCCGTATCCGTATCTGCTCGGCGGCGAGCTGCTGCTGACGGCCGGCGTCCACATCCCGGAGGCGGCCGGTTCGGGCACCTACTTCGACGACTACGTCTCCCGCATCGTCGCGGCGGGCGGCGCGGCCCTCGGCTTCGGTGTCGCCCCCGTCCACGACAGCGTCCCGAGGGCCCTGGTCGCGTCCTGCGACTCCTACGCCCTGCCCCTGGTCGAGGTCCCGCCCCGCACCACCTTCTCGGCCGTCGCCCGCGCCGTCTGGCAACTGATGGCCCGCGCCCGCCACGCGGAACTCCGCCGCGTGACGGAGGCCCAGCAGGCCCTGGCCGCCGCCGCGTCCCGCCCGGACCCGGCCCGCGCGGTCCTCCGCCAGCTCGCCCAGCGGGTGAACGGCAGAGCGGTCCTGTACGGCCCGGACGGCACGGAACTGGCGTCGGCGGGCCGGGGCGCGACACCGGCCGCGCTGGCCGACCTGGTGGCGGTGGTTCAGCCGGGTGCTCCTGTGGCCCCCGGCCGCCTTCCAAGGGGCGCGGGGAACTGCGCGACCAGCCACGAACCACCCGCACCCGCCGACGCACCGAAACCCCCCACCCCCTCCCCGCGCAGCTCACCCCCCACCTCCGCGACCGACACAGTCGACGGCACCCACCTCGCCGCCTACGCCCTCACCTCCGGAGGACACGGCTTCACCCTCGGCGTAGCCACTCCTCACCGCGACCCCGGCGACCACACGATCACCTCCGTAGCTGCCGTCCTCCTCTCCCTCCTCACCGACGAACGCCAGAGCGGCACCGGCGCGGCCCGCACGTCGGCGCTGGTACGGCTGCTGCTGGGCGCCGAGCCGCAGCAGGTCGCTCCCCTCCTGGGCACGGGCACCCGCTGGCGCGTCGTGCACGCCCAGCCCTCGACCGGCGGCCCCCAGCCGGAGGCTCTCGCCACCGCCGCCCTCGGAACCACCCTCGGCTCAACCCTGGTGGACGCCCACGGCGACACCGTCCGCGTCCTCGTCCCCGCCGACCGCGAGGTCACCGAGCAGCCCGGCTGGATCTGCGGCGTGAGCGCCCCCGCCGAGCCGCACGCCTTGTCCGCCGCCGACGTCCAGGCCGCCCGCGCGCTGGCCCGCGCCAGGGCCACCCGGTCGGCACTGGTCCGGCACGGGTCCCGTACGACGCTCGCCCAGCTCGTCCCGGAGGACGACGCGACCGCCCACGCGCACGCCCTGCTGGCCCCGCTCACCACCGCCCCCGGCGCCGCCGCGCTCACCGAGACACTGCGCACCTGGCTGTCGCTGCACGGCAGTTGGGACCGTACGGCCGTCGCCCTGGCCGTGCACCGCAACACGGTCCGTCAACGGGTCGGCCGCTGCGCGGCGTTGCTGGGCGCGGACCTCGACGACCCCGACGTACGGATGGAGTTGTGGTTCGCGCTACGGCAGGAGTGAACCGGTGGCCGTCGTCCATGGCCCCCTCGGAGTGACGCAGGTCGCAGCGGCGGGGACGCCCGCGACGACGCACAGTCGTCTGCCTCACAATGGACGCATGCCGATACCCGGGACCCCCAGCCGCGCCGAACTCGTCGAACACCTCGTGAAGACGCGTATCGCGGGCGACGTCGCCACCCCGCGCGAGAACAACCTCTCCCACTACCGCGAACTGGCCAACGGCAACCGCCACTACTGGCTCGGCCTGGAGCTCGGGGACCGCTGGACGGACGAGCAGGACGTGCTGGCCGTGATGGCGGAGCGTGTCGGCGTGAACGACGACCCGGGGCACCGCTACGGCCAGGACACCATCGACCCGGATCTGACAGTCGACGCGCTGGAGCGCATGGCGGCCCGGCTGCGCAAGGCGGCGGACGGCGGGCAGCGGGTGCTGTTCGCGACCGGGCACCCCGGCGGGCTGCTCCAGGTGCACCACGAGACCGCGCGGGCGCTGCGCGCGGCGGGCTGCGAGATCGTCGTCATCCCGGACGGTCTGCAGACGGACGAGGGGTACGTCATGCAGTTCGCGGACGTGGCCGTCCTCGAACACGGCGCCACGCTGTGGCACACCCACTCCCCCGAGCCGATGCGCGCGATCCTGCGGGGCCTGGAGGGCGCCGGCCGGCCGCTGCCCGACCTGGTCGTCGCCGACCACGGCTGGGCGGGCTGCGCGGGCCAGCTCGGCGTGGACTCCGTCGGGTACGCGGACTCCAACGACCCCGCCCTCTTCCTCGGCGAGTCCGAGGGCACCCTCCAGGCCGTGGTCCCGCTCGACGACCATGTGGTCAGCCCGCGCCACTACGACCCGATGTCGGCGTATCTGCTGGCGCAGGCGGGCCTCAGCGAGGCGTAGCCCCCGGGGCCCCGGGCCCACCGGGTTCCCCGGGCCCACCGGGTTCCCCGGGCCCACCCGGCGCCCCGGGCTACTCCGGGCGCTCCGCCGGCCGCTCCCTAGGGACGCGGACCACGCCCTCCTGGATCACGGAGATCGCGAGCCGGCCGTCCTGGGTGTAGATCCGGCCCTGGCCGAGGCCCCGGCCGGCCGCCGCGGACGGCGACTCCTGGTCGTACAGCAGCCACTCGTCGGCGCGGAACGGCCGGTGGAACCACATGGCGTGGTCCAGCGAGGCCCCGACGACATCGCCGACGGCCCAGCCGCCGCGCCCGTGCGCGAGCAGGATGGAGTCGAGGAGCGTCATGTCGGAGACGTAGGTGGCGAGGACGACATGCAGCAGCGGGTCGTCGTCGAGCTTGCCGTTGGCGCGGAACCAGACCTGGGAGCGCGGTGCGCGGGGCTCGCCGTAGCGGCCGTAGGGCGGGTCGTCGACGTGGCGCAGATCGACGGCGGCCCGCGCTTCCAGCATCTTCTCCACGACGGCCGGGTCGAGGCCGTACGCCGGGAGGCGTTCCTCGGCGGTGGGGAGGGACTCCGGGTCCGGTGCGGCGGGCATCGGGGCCTGGTGGTCGAGGCCGTCCTCGTACCGCTGGAAGGAGGCGGAGAGGGCGAAGATCGGCTGGCCGTGCTGGACGGCGACGACGCGGCGCGCGGTGAAGGAGCGGCCGTCGTTCATGCGCTCCACGGTGTACACGATGGGCGCGCCGGCGTCGCCGATGCGCAGGAAGTACGCGTGGAGGGAGTGCGGCAGCCGGTCCGCGGGGACCGTCCGCCCGGCGGCGACGAGCGCCTGGGCGGCGACCTGCCCGCCGAAGACCCGGGGGACGATGGCGGGCCGGGACTGGCCGCGGAAGATGTTCTCCTCGATCTGCTCCAGGTCGAGCAGATCGAGGAGAGACTGCAGTGCGGGCTGACTCATGGGATCAGTTGTACTGTGCAGCGGTTTCCGGTGCCTTACAGACCCATGTCCTTGCTCACAGACCCATGTCCTTGGCGATGATCGTCTTCATGATCTCGCTGGTGCCGCCGTAGATGCGGTTGACGCGGTTGTCCGCGTACAGGCGGGCGATGGGGTACTCGTTCATGAAGCCGTAGCCGCCGTGCAGCTGGAGGCAGCGGTCGATGACGCGGTGGGCGACCTCTGTGGTGAACAGCTTGGCGGAGGCGGCCTCGGCGGCGGTCAGCTCGCCCGCGTCCAGCGCCTCGGTGGCGCGGTCCACGACGGCCTCGGCGGCGTCGACCTCGGCCTGGCAGGCGGCCAGTTCGAACTTGGTGTTCTGGAAGGCGGCGACGGGCTGGCCGAAGACGACGCGCTCCTGCACGTACTGCTTGGCGAAGCGTATGGCCGCCTTGGCCTGCGCGTAGGCGCCGTAGGCGATGCCCCAGCGCTCGGAGGCGAGGTTGTGGCCGAGGTAGTAGAAGCCCTTGTTTTCCTCGCCGAGGAGGTCCTCGACCGGCACCTTGACGTCGACGAACGCCAGCTCGGCGGTGTCGGAGGTCTTCAGGCCGAGCTTGTCGAGCTTGCGGCCGACCGAGTAGCCCTCGGCCTTGGTGTCCACGACGAAGAGGGAGATGCCGTGGCGGCGGTCCTCCTTGGTCGCGGCGGCGGTGCGGGCGCAGACGATCATGCGGTCGGCGTGGACGCCGCCGGTGATGAAGGTCTTGGCGCCGTTGAGGACGTAGTGCGTGCCGTCCTCGGAGAGCTTGGCGGTGGTGCGCATGCCCGCGAGGTCGGAGCCGGTGCCCGGCTCGGTCATCGCGATGGCCCACATCTCCTCGCCGGAGCAGAACTTCGGCAGGAAGCGCTTCTTCTGCTCGTCGGTGGCGAGCAGCTTGATGTACGGCAGGCCGAGCAGCACGTGCACGCCGGAGCCACCGAAGGTGATGCCCGCGCGGGCGGTCTCCTCGTACAGGACGGCCTCGAACTTGTACGAGTCGATGCCGGCGCCGCCGTACTCCTCGTCCACGCGGATGCCGAACACACCCAGCTCGGCGAGCTTGTAGTAGAACTCGCGCGGCGCCTGGCCGGCGGCGAGCCACTCGTCGTAGACGGGCACGACCTCGGCCTCGATGAAGGCACGCAGGGTCTCCCGGAACGCCTCGTGATCCTCGTTGAACACCGTACGGCGCACCGCCGTCACCTCCACCTGAGTACCTTCGGATGTGCCCAGCGCCCACCGGACAGACCCGACACGGCTAAGCGCTTGCTCAGCCAACCGTACCGGCGAGTAGACAACCCCGTCCAGACCCACCCCTCCGTAACGCTCGTCACTCCTTTGCGGCAGCCGCCCCGAACGCCCCCCGCGCCATCCGGTGCAGCAGCGACGCGGTGACCGCGCGGCCGGGGAGGGCGCCCGGGCGGCCCAGGTGCGGGGTGGAGTTCAGCAGGCCGAAGACCGAGTGGACGGCGGAGCGGGCGGTGGGTTCGGTGAGGTCCGGGTGGACCTCGCGCAGCACCCCCACCCACAGCTCGACGTACTGGCGCTGGAGCTGGCGCACCAGCTTGCGGTCGCTGTCGCGGAGGCGGTCCAGCTCGCGGTCGTGCAGGGTGATCAGGGGACGGTCGTCGAGGGCGAAGTCGATGTGCCCCTCGATGAGCGAGTCGAGGACCTCTCCCGGAGACACCCCGTCCGCCTCCGCGAGCCGCCGCTTCGCGCCCGTCAGCAGCTGCCCGCTGATCCCCACCAGCAGCTCCGCGAGCATCGCGTCCTTGCCCGCGAAGTGCCGGTAGAGACCGGGGCCGCTGATCCCCACGGCGGCGCCTATCTCGTCGACACCGACCCCGTGGAAGCCGCGCTCGGCGAAGAGCCGCGCGGCCTCCTTGAGGATCTGCTCACGGCGGGTGGGGGCGTCGGTTCTGGTGGCCATGGGCCAATTCTAGACAGGGAGGTTAGCGCTCGTTAACCTGAAGGAAATGCGTTAACGCTCATTAACAAGGTGAGGGGTTCGCAGGATGCACGAGGCACCGGAGCTTCACAGCGCGGCCGATCCCGCGTCGGAAGCCTGGCGGGCCAACGAGGAGGCCCATCGCGCGCTGGCCGACGAGCTGCGCGCCAAGCTGGCCGCGGCCCGGCTCGGCGGCGGCGAGAAGGCCCGCGCCCGGCACACCGCGCGCGGCAAGCTGCTGCCGAGGGACAGAGTCGACACCCTCCTCGATCCCGGGTCCCCCTTCCTGGAGCTGGCACCTCTGGCCGCCGACGGGCTGTACGACGGGCAGGCACCGGCCGCCGGTGTGATCGCCGGGATCGGGCGGGTCGGCGGACGCGAGTGCGTGGTCGTCGCCAACGACGCCACCGTCAAGGGCGGCACGTACTACCCGATGACGGTGAAGAAGCATCTGCGGGCGCAGGAAGTGGCGCTCGAGAACCGCCTCCCCTGTCTGTATCTGGTCGACTCCGGCGGCGCCTTCCTGCCCATGCAGGACGAGGTCTTCCCCGACCGCGAACACTTCGGGCGGATCTTCTACAACCAGGCGCGGATGTCCGGGGCGGGCATTCCGCAGATCGCCGCCGTGCTCGGGTCGTGCACCGCCGGGGGCGCGTACGTCCCCGCCATGAGCGACGAGGCCGTGATCGTCCGGGGGCAGGGCACGATCTTCCTCGGCGGCCCCCCGCTGGTGAAGGCCGCCACCGGCGAGGTCGTCACCGCCGAGGAGCTGGGCGGCGGCGAGGTGCACTCCCGGATCTCCGGCGTCACCGACCACCTCGCCGAGAGCGACGCGCACGCCCTGCGCATCGTGCGGACCATCGTCTCCACCCTGCCCTCCCGCGGCCCGCTCCCCTGGTCGGTCGAGCCGGTCGTCGAGCCCAAGGTGGACCCGTACACGCTGTACGGCGCCGTCCCGGTCGACTCCCGTACGCCGTACGACGTCCGCGAGGTCATCGCGCGCGTGGTCGACGGTTCGCGGTTCGCGGAGTTCAAGGCGGAGTTCGGGCAGACCCTGGTCACCGGCTTCGCCCGGATCCACGGGCACCCGGTCGGGATCGTCGCCAACAACGGCATCCTGTTCTCCGAGTCCGCCCAGAAGGGCGCCCACTTCATCGAGCTGTGCGACCAGCGCGGCATCCCGCTGGTCTTCCTGCAGAACATCTCCGGCTTCATGGTCGGCCGGGACTACGAGGCGGGCGGCATCGCCAAGCACGGCGCCAAGATGGTGACGGCCGTGGCCTGCACCCGGGTCCCCAAGCTGACGGTCGTCGTCGGCGGCTCGTACGGCGCGGGCAACTACTCGATGTGCGGCCGGGCGTACTCCCCGCGCTTTTTGTGGATGTGGCCCAACGCCAAGATCTCCGTGATGGGCGGCGAGCAGGCCGCGTCCGTCCTCGCGACCGTGAAGCGGGACCAGGCGGAGGCGCGCGGCGAGGAGTGGCCCGCCGAGGACGAGGACGCCTTCAAGGCCCCGATCCGCGCCCAGTACGAGCGCCAGGGCAACGCCTACTACGCCACCGCCCGGCTCTGGGACGACGGGGTCATCGACCCGCTCGACACCCGCCAGGTCCTGGGCCTCGCCCTGACCGCCTGTGCCAACGCGCCGCTGGGTGAGCCCCAGTTCGGCGTCTTCCGGATGTGAGGGGGAGCCAGCAGATGTTCGACACAGTCCTCGTGGCCAACCGGGGCGAGATCGCCGTCCGCGTCATCCGCACCCTCCGCTCGCTCGGCGTCCGCTCCGTCGCGGTCTTCTCCGACGCGGACGCCGACGCCCGGCACGTCCGGGAGGCCGACACGGCGGTACGGATCGGCCCGGCGCCGGCGGCCGAGAGCTATCTGTCGGTGGAGCGGCTGCTGGAGGCCGCCGCCCGCACCGGCGCCCAGGCCGTGCACCCGGGGTACGGCTTCCTCGCCGAGAACGCCGCCTTCGCGCGGGCGTGCGCCGACGCGGGCCTGGTCTTCATCGGCCCGCCCGCCGACGCCATCTCCCTCATGGGCGACAAGATCCGCGCAAAGGAGACGGTACGGGCGGCCGGTGTGCCGGTGGTGCCCGGTTCCAGCGGCAGCGGGCTGACCGATGCCCAACTCGCCGATGCCGCACGGGAGATCGGCATGCCGGTGCTGCTGAAGCCCAGCGCGGGCGGCGGCGGCAAGGGCATGCGGCTGGTCCGGGACGCGGCCGTGCTGGGCGACGAGATCGCCGCCGCCCGGCGCGAGGCCCGCGCCTCCTTCGGTGACGACACCCTCCTCGTGGAGCGGTGGATCGACCGGCCCCGGCACATCGAGATCCAGGTCCTCGCCGACGGCCACGGGAACGTGATCCACCTCGGCGAGCGCGAGTGCTCCCTCCAGCGCCGCCACCAGAAGGTCATCGAGGAGGCGCCCAGCGTCCTGCTCGACGAGAAGACCCGGGCGGCGATGGGCGAGGCGGCCGTGCAGGCGGCCCGCTCCTGCGGCTACTCGGGCGCGGGCACGGTCGAGTTCATCGTCCCCGGCGTCGATCCGTCCGCGTACTACTTCATGGAGATGAACACCCGCCTCCAGGTCGAGCACCCGGTGACCGAGCTGGTCACGGGCGTCGACCTGGTGGAGTGGCAGCTCCGGGTCGCGGCGGGCGAGCGGCTGGGCCTCGGCCAGGCGGACGTGACGCTGACGGGGCACGCGGTCGAGGCCCGTATCTGCGCCGAGGACCCCGCGCGCGGGTTCCTGCCCTCGGGCGGCACGGTCCTGAGACTGCGCGAGCCGCACGGCGACGGCGTCCGCACGGACTCCGGCCTCACCGAGGGCACGGAGGTCGGCTCCCTCTACGACCCGATGCTCGCCAAGGTCATCGCGTACGGCCCCGACCGCCCCACCGCCCTGCGCCGTCTCCGCGCGGCCCTCGCGGAGACGGTCACCCTCGGCGTCCAGACCAATGCCGGGTTCCTGCGGCGGCTGCTGGCCCATCCGGCGGTGGTGGCGGGCGAGTTGGACACGGGACTGGTGGAGCGGGAGGCGGAGGGGCTGATCGACGGGGAGGTGCCGGAGGAGGTGTACGCGGCGGCGGCGCTGCTGCGGCAGGCCGCGCTGACCCCGGCCGACGGCGGCACCGACGGGACCGGCACCGGCATCGGCATCGGCACCGGCACCGGCACCGGCACCGGCACCCGTACCGGTTGGGCCGATCCGTTCGACACGGCCGTCGGCTGGCGGCTGGGCGGCGAACGGGCCTGGACGGCGCACCATCTGCGGCTGCCGGGCCAGGAACCGGTGACCGTACGGGTGCGGCGCGCGTCGGGCGGCGGGGCCGAGGTGCTGCCGGACGGGGCCGAGACCCCTCTCCAGGGGTCAGGGGCCCTCCGGGGGTCCGGGATCCTCCGGGGGTCCGGGATCCTCCAGGGGTCCGGGGTCCTCCAGGGGCCCGGGGGCGCGCACCCGCGTCCCGGGGACGCGGGCCGGTTCACCTTCCACCTCGACGGCCTCACCCACACCTTCCACCACGCCGCCGACTGGCTGGGCCGGGACGGGGACGCCTGGCAGGTGCGGGACCACGACCCCGTGGCGGCCTCCCTGAGCCGGTCCGCGCACGCCGGGGCCGACTCGCTCACCGCCCCCATGCCCGGCACCGTCACCGTGGTGAAGGTGGCCGTGGGGGACGAGGTGGCCGCCGGGCAGAGCCTGCTGGTGGTGGAGGCGATGAAGATGGAGCACGTCGTCTCCGCGCCGCACGCCGGGACGGTCACCGAGCTGGACGTCACCCCGGGCACGACCGTCGCCATGGACCAGGTGCTGGCGGTCGTCGCACCCCACGAGGAGCACGCGGAGCACGTGGAGCACGTGGAGCACGCGGAGGTGGCCCGGTGACCCTGCCCATGACGTTCCCCGAACCCGGCCTCCCCGCCCGCGTCCGTATCCACGAGGTCGGCGCCCGGGACGGCCTGCAGAACGAGAAGGGAACCGTCCCGACGGAGGTGAAGGCCGAGTTCGTCCACCGTCTGGCCGACGCGGGCCTCACCACGATCGAGGCCACCAGCTTCGTCCACCCCAAGTGGGTGCCTCAACTGGCGGACGCGGAAGCCCTGTTCCCGCGCGTCGCCGAGCTGCCCGTGGACCTCCCCGTCCTCGTCCCCAACGAACGCGGCCTCGACCGCGCCCTCGCGCTCGGCGCCCGCCGCGTCGCCGTCTTCGCCAGCGCCACCGAGTCCTTCGCCAAGGCCAACCTCAACCGCACGGTCGACGAGGCACTGGCGATGTTCGACCCGGTGGTGGCCCGGGCGAAGGCCGAGGGGGTCCATGTCCGCGGCTACCTCTCCATGTGCTTCGGCGACCCCTGGGAGGGCGCGGTCCCGGTCCCCCAGGTCGTCCGGGTCTGCCGCGCCCTGCTCGACCTGGGCTGCGACGAACTCAGCCTCGGCGACACGATCGGCGTGGCGACGCCGGGCCATGTACAGGCGCTGCTCGGCGCGTTGAACGAGGCAGGCGTCCCCACCCTCTCCCTGGGCGTGCACTTCCACGACACCTACGGCCAGGCCCTCGCCAACACCTACGCGGCGCTCCAGCACGGCGTCACCACCGTGGACGCCTCCGCCGGCGGCCTCGGCGGCTGCCCGTACGCGAAGTCCGCCACCGGGAACCTCGCCACCGAAGACCTCGTGTGGATGCTGGACGGTCTCGGCATCGACACGGGCGTCGACCTCGGCCGCCTCGTCGCCACCAGCGCGTGGATGGCCGCCCACCTGGGCCGACCCAGCCCGTCCCGCACCGTACGAGCCCTCTCCCACCAGGAGTGACCATGAACCACCACCTCTCTCCCGAGCTGGAAGAACTCCGCCGCACGGTCGAGGAGTTCGCGCACGAGGTCGTCGCGCCCAAGATCGGCGACTTCTACGAGCGGCACGAGTTCCCGTACGAGATCGTGCGCGAGATGGGCCGTATGGGGCTGTTCGGGCTGCCGTTCCCCGAGGAGCACGGCGGTATGGGCGGCGACTATCTGGCGCTCGGGATCGCCCTCGAAGAACTCGCCCGGGTGGACTCGTCCGTGGCGATCACGCTCGAAGCCGGGGTCTCGCTGGGCGCGATGCCGATCCATCTCTTCGGGACCCCGGCCCAGAAGGCCGAGTGGCTGCCGCGGCTCTGCTCCGGCGAGGTGCTGGGCGCGTTCGGCCTCACCGAGCCCGACGGCGGCTCGGACGCGGGCGCGACCCGGACGACGGCCCGCCTGGACGAGTCGACGAACGAGTGGGTCATCAACGGCAGCAAGTGCTTCATCACCAACGCGGGCACGGACATCACGGCCCTGGTGACGGTCACGGCGGTCACCGGCCGCACCCCGGACGGCAAGCCCCTGATCTCCTCGATCATCGTCCCGTCCGGCACCCCGGGCTTCACCGTGGCCGCCCCCTACTCCAAGGTCGGCTGGAACGCCTCCGACACCCGGGAGCTGTCGTTCGCGGACGTCCGGGTCCCGGCGGAGAACCTCCTCGGCGAACTCGGCCGCGGCTACGCCCAGTTCCTGCGCATCCTCGACGAGGGCCGGATCGCCATCTCGGCGCTGGCGACCGGTCTCGCCCAGGGCTGTGTGGACGAGTCGGTGAAGTACGCCAAGGAACGGCACGCCTTCGGCCGGCCGATCGGCGCCAACCAGGCCATCCAGTTCAAGATCGCCGACATGGAGATGAAGGCCCACACGGCCCGTCTCGCCTGGCGCGACGCCGCCTCCCGTCTCGTCTCCGGCGACCCCTTCAAGAAGGAGGCGGCCCTGGCGAAGCTCTACTCCTCCACCATCGCCGTCGACAACGCCCGCGACGCCACCCAGATCCACGGCGGCTACGGCTTCATGAACGAATACCCGGTCGCCCGCATGTGGCGCGACTCCAAGATCCTGGAGATCGGCGAGGGCACCAGCGAGGTGCAGCGGATGCTGATCGCCCGGGAGTTGGGGCTGGTCGGCTGACCGACAGGGTACGTTCGAATGATGGCCGGAATCAGCGATGACAGCAGGGCTCCGGCACCCTCTCACCCGGCTCGCCTCAGGCGGGCCGGGTGCCTTTTCGCCCTCTTTGCGCAGGCCCTTCAACCCGCTCACGTTCCCTGCACATCGGGGTCACACCCCACAGGTTTACGCTTCAACCGACCCCCACCAGCCCCATGAACCTTCGATTCACAGGGGATTCAAAGATTAGGGCGGGGGTGGACCTGGGCATTCCACTCCGTGGAACCACCCTCTGGACAAGTGGTGAGGTTAGGCTAACCTACCTTCGAACTCACCCTCGGGCGGCACTCCGCCCCGTTCGAAAGTAGCCATACACATGTCCAACGCCAGAGCCGCTCACCTCACCCGCCGTGGCATCCTCGCCGCCGGTGGCGCACTCGGTCTCGGTGCCGTGCTCGCCGCCTGCGGAGACGAGGACTCGACGAGCAGCGGCACTGGCTCCGACAAGGAGACGGCTGCCGCCAAGTCCGGCCCCTGGTCCTTCAAGGACGACCGCGGCGTGACCGCCAAGACCGACAAGGTCCCGGCGAACATCGTGGCCTTCGTGGGTGTCGCCGCCGCGCTGTTCGACTACGGCATCGACGTCAAGGGCGTCTTCGGCCCGACCAAGACGGCGGACGGCAAGGCCGACGTCCAGGCCGGCGACCTCGACGTCAGCAAGGTCACCGTCCTCGGCAACGTCTGGGACGAGTTCAACGTCGAGAAGTACGCCGCCCTCGCGCCCGACGTCCTCATCACCACGATGTTCGACGACGCCGGCACCCTCTGGTACGTGCCCGAGGCCTCCAAGGACAAGATCGCCAAGCTCGCCCCGAGCGTCGGCATCTCCGCGTACGACATCCAGCTGACCGAGCCGCTGCAGCGGGTGCTGGAGCTGGCCAAGTCGCTGGGCGCGGACACCGGGTCCGAGAAGATCACCGCGGCGAAGAAGCGGTTCGAGGACGCGGCGGCCCGGCTGCGCGCGGCGACCAAGGCCAAGCCCGACATCAAGGTGCTCGCCGGCTCCGCCAGCCAGGACATCTTCTACGTCTCCGGTTCGAACCTCTCCATCGACCTGGAGTACTTCAAGGCCCTCGGCGTGAACTTCGTCGAGCCGAGCGCGGAGGTGCTGAAGGCCAGCGGGGGTTGGTTCGAGAACCTCAGCTGGGAGAACGTCGACAAGTACGACGCGGACGTCATCATCATGGACAACCGCACGTCGGCGATCCAGCCGGACGCGATCGAAGAGGCGACGTGGAAGAAGCTGCCGGCGGTCAAGGCGGGGCAGGTCATCGGGCGTAACCCCGAGCCGATTCTCTCCTACGACAAGTGCGCGCCGCTTCTGGAGGAGCTGGCCGAGGCGATCGAGAACGCGAAGAAGGTCGGTTAGGGCTGAGGCCATGGGTCGACTGCGGGTCCGGTGGGGGCTGGTCGCGCAGTTCCCCGCGCCCCTGAAAAAGCAGGGGCTGCGCCCCGTGCTTTTTCGGCCCGAAAGGGCCGTAGGCCCTTAAGGGGCGCGGGGAACTGCGCGAGAAGCCCCACCGGACCCGCACCCGCCCACGAACACCCGCGCACCCTCCCGCACACGCTCCCGCCCCCTACCCAGGAGCCCCCATGACGACGGCCGTAGCCGCCCCCTTCCGTTTCTTCTCTCTTCAGGTCGTACGGACGGAGCGGCTGGGGCCGTCCCTCGTACGTGTCTCCTTCGCGGGGGACGACCTCAGGTTCTTCCACTCCGACGGCAGGGACCAGTCGCTGTCGCTGTTCCTGCCGCACCCCGGGCAGGAAGCCCCCGCCGTCCCCTATGAGTTGGGGGACGGCTGGTGGCAGGCGTGGCGGGAACTGCCGGACGACGTACGGGCGGTGATGCGCTCGTACACCCTGCGCGGGCTGCGGTGCGACGCGCACGGCGACACCGTCGGGATCGACATCGACTTCGTGCTGCACGGGGTCGAGCCGGAGGCCGCCGCGCCCGCCGGCCCGGCGTCCCGGTGGGCGTCGACGGCGAAGGCCGGGGACCGGGTCGTACTGCTCGGGCCCGCGATCGCCGACAACCGGGCGATCCGGTTCCGCCCGCCGGCCGACACCGATCTGGTGCTGATCTGGGGTGACGACACGGCACTGCCCGCCGCCTCCGCGATCCTGGAGTCGCTGCCGGCCGGCACCCCGGCCCGGGTCTGGCTGGAGGTCCACCACCCGGGGGACATCCAGGACCTGGCCACCGAGGCCGACGCCGAGATCACCTGGCTGGTGCGGACCGAGGCGGCGCCCACCGCCCTCGACACCATCCGCGCCGCCCAACTGCCGCCCAGCGAGCTGCCGTACGCCTGGATCGCCGGTGAGTCCGGCCGGGTGAAGGAGCTGCGCCGTCATCTCGTGCGGGAGCGCGGGATCGACAAGCGCCGCGTCACCTTCGTCGGGTACTGGCGTGAGGGTCTGACGGAGGAGCAGCTGCGGGAGCGCGGCGAGTAAACGGAGTTGCCCGAGAAACCGAAGTGACCACAGTCACGGGTGCGCCCGGACTTCTCGGAAGTTAGTTAGGTTAGGCTTACCTAAGTTGGACGACGTGATGTCACCCCCCACTCACCTCTCCGTCCCACCCGGACCGCCCCGCTCGGAGGACCTCCCCATGCGCTCGCACCTGCTCAATGACACGACCGCGGAGCGGTACCGCCGCACCGTGACCGAAGGCGTGGAGCGGGTGGCGGCCAAACTCGCCACCACCGACCGACCGTTCACCGGTGTCACCGTCGACGCCCTCTCCCCCCACATCGAGAAGATCGACCTCGACAAGCCGCTGCACGACACGGCCGCAGTCCTCGACGAGCTGGAGGAGGTCTATCTGCGCGACGCGATCTACTTCCACCACCCGCGCTATCTCGCCCACCTCAACTGCCCGGTCGTCATCCCGGCCGTGCTCGGCGAGGCCGTCCTCTCCGCCGTCAACTCCTCCCTGGACACCTGGGACCAGTCGGCCGGCGGCACCCTGATCGAGCGCAAACTGATCGACTGGACCAACGAGCGCATCGGCCTCGGGCCCGCCGCCGACGGCGTGTTCACCTCCGGCGGCTCGCAGTCCAACCTCCAGGCCCTGCTGCTGGCCCGCGACGAGGCCAAGACCGACGACCTCGCCAAACTGCGGATCTTCGCCTCCGAGGTCAGCCACTTCAGCGTGAAGAAGTCGGCGAAACTGCTGGGCCTCGGCCAGAACGCCGTCGTCACCATCCCGGTGGACGGCGACAAGCGGATGCAGACGATGGCGCTCGCCCGTGAGCTGGAGCGCTGCAAGCACGACGGTCTCGTCCCCATGGCCGTCGTCGCCACCTCCGGCACCACGGACTTCGGCTCCATCGACCCGCTGCCCGAGATAGCCGAGCTGTGCGCCCAGTACGACACCTGGATGCACGTCGACGCCGCTTACGGCTGCGGACTGCTCGTCTCGCTCAAGCGCCGCCACCTCCTCGACGGCATCGAGCGCGCCGACTCCGTCACCGTCGACTACCACAAGTCCTTCTTCCAGCCGGTGAGTTCGTCCGCCGTTCTGGTCCGGGACGCGTCCACCCTGCGCCACGCCACCTACCACGCGGAGTACCTCAACCCGCGCCGCATGGTCACCGAGCGCATCCCCAACCAGGTCGACAAGTCCCTGCAGACCACCCGCCGCTTCGACGCGCTCAAGCTGTGGATGACGCTGCGCACCATGGGCGCCGACGGCATCGGCCAGCTCTTCGACGAGGTCTGCGACCTGGCCGAGGAGGGCTGGCGGATGCTCGCCGCCGACCCGCGCTACGACGTCGTCGTCGAGCCCCGGCTCTCCACGCTGGTCTACCGCTACATCCCCGAGGCCGTCACCGACCCGGCCGAGATCGACCGCGCCAACCTGTACGCCCGCAAGGCCCTGTTCGCCTCCGGCGACGCCGTGGTCGCGGGCACCAAGGTCGGCGGTCGCCACTATCTGAAGTTCACCCTGCTCAACCCCGAGACCACGGCCGAGGACATCGCCGCCGTACTCGATCTGATCGCCGGCCACGCCGAGCAGTACCTGGGAGAATCCCTTGACCGCGTCGCTTCCTGAACCCGCCGCATCCGCCGGGTCCGCTGAACAGGCCGTGAAAACACACGACTTCATCGGCATCGGGCTGGGACCCTTCAACCTCGGCCTCGCCTGCCTCACCGAGCCCATCGCCGAACTCGACGGGATCTTCCTGGACTCGAAGCCCGCCTTCGAGTGGCACTCGGGGATGTTCCTCGACGGCGCCCACCTCCAGACCCCGTTCATGTCGGACCTGGTCACCCTCGCCGACCCGACGTCCCCGTACTCCTTCCTGAACTACCTGAAGGACTCCGGCCGTCTGTACTCGTTCTACATCCGCGAGAACTTCTACCCGCTGCGAGTCGAGTACGACGACTACTGCCGCTGGGCCGCGAACCGGCTGAGCAACGTCCGCTTCAACACGACGGTGACGGAGGTGACGTACGAGGACGACCTCTACGTCGTACGGACGGCCGACGGCGACGTCCTACGCGCCCGACACCTCGTCCTCGGCACCGGTACGCCCCCGTACATCCCGGAGGCCGCGCAGGGTCTGGGCGGCGACTTCATCCACAACTCCCGCTACATGGCACACAAGCGGGAGTTGCAGCAGAAGGAGTCGATCACCCTGGTCGGCTCCGGGCAGTCGGCCGCCGAGATCTACCTCGACCTGCTGAGCGAGATCGACGTCCACGGCTACCAGCTGAACTGGGTGACCCGCTCCCCGCGCTTCTTCCCCCTCGAATACACCAAGCTCACGCTGGAGATGACCTCCCCGGAGTACATCGACTACTTCCGCGAGCTGCCGGAGCCGACCCGCTACCGCCTCACCCAGGAGCAGAAGGGCCTCTTCAAGGGCATCGACGGGGACCTCATCAACGAGATCTTCGACCTGCTCTACCAGAAGAGCCTCGGCGGCCCGCTCCCCACCCGGCTGCTCACCAACTCCGCGCTGAACAGCGTGCGTCACGAGAACGGCACGTACACCCTCGGCCTGCGCCAGGAGGAGCAGGAGAAGGACTTCGAGCTGACCTCGCAGGGCCTGGTCCTCGCCACCGGCTACAAGTACGCCGAGCCGGAGTTCCTCAAGCCCGTCCGCGACCGGCTGGTCTACGACTCCCAGGGCAACTTCGACGTGGCCCGCAACTACGCCGTCGACACCACCGGCCGCGGGATCTTCCTGCAGAACGCCGGCGTCCACACCCACAGCATCACCTCGCCCGACCTGGGCATGGGCCCGTACCGGAACGCGTACATCATCCGCGAGCTGCTCGGCACGGAGTACTACCCGGTGGAGAAGACCATCGCGTTCCAGGAGTTCGCCGTATGAGCGGCACGGACAGCGCACGCGCCACGGACTTCACCTTCCGCCCGCTGGACCCGCTGAGCGACGCCGAGCTGCTGCACCGCTGGGTGACGCACCCCAAGGCGGCGTACTGGATGATGCAGGACGCCCGGCTGGAGGACGTGGAGCGGGCGTACATGGAGGTCGCGGCCGATCCGCACCAGGAGGCCCTGCTCGGCCTGCTGGACGGCGAGCCCGTCTTCCTCATGGAGCGGTACGACCCCGTCCACCGTGAACTCGTCGGCCTGTACGAGCCCGAGCCGGGTGACGTCGGTATGCACTTCCTGGTGCCGCCGACGGACACGCCGGTGCACGGCTTCACCCGGGCCGTGATCACCGCCGTGATGGCGCGTCTCTTCGAGGACCCGGCCACCCTCCGGGTCGTCGTCGAGCCGGACGTCTCCAACAAGGCCGTCCACGCCCTCAACGAAGTCGTCGGTTTCGTCCCCCACAGCGAGATCGACAAGCCGGAGAAGCGCGCACTGCTGAGCTTCTGCACGCGAGAGCAGTTCACCGACAGCCAGAGCAGCCAGAGCCTGGCTGCCCAAGGAGTAGCTGTATGACCCTGTCCGATGCCGTGGCGCATCTGTCCCCCCACCGCTGGGCCCGGGCCAACCGCCTGCTCATCCGCAAAGCCCTCGCCGAGTTCGCCCATGAGCGGCTCATCACGCCGGAGGCCACCGGCGACGGGCGCTTCGAGGTCCGCAGCGACGACGGTTCGACCCGCTACGGGTTCACCGCCGTGCGGCGCGCCCTCGACCACTGGCAGGTCGACGCCGACTCGATCTCCCGTCAACGAGACGGCGTCGACCTCCCTCTGGCCGCCCTGGACTTCTTCATCGAACTGAAGCGGTCCCTCGGCCTGAGCAACGAGATCCTGCCGGTCTACCTGGAGGAGATCTCCTCCACCCTGTCCGGCACCTGCTACAAGCTCACCAAGCCGCAGACGACCGTCGCCGAGCTGGTCGACTCCGGCTTCCAGGCCATCGAGACGGGGATGACCGAGGGCCACCCCTGCTTCGTCGCCAACAACGGCCGCCTCGGCTTCGGTGTCCACGAGTACCTGTCGTACGCCCCCGAGACGGCGAGCCCGGTCCGCCTGGTCTGGCTGGCCGCGCACCGCTCACGGGCGGCGTTCACGGCGGGCGTCGGCATCGAGTACGAGACCTTCCTGCGGGACGAGCTGGGCAAGGAGACGGTCGACCGCTTCCACTCCGTCCTCACCGGCCTGGAGCTGGACCCCGCCGACTACCTCTTCATCCCGGTCCACCCCTGGCAGTGGTGGAACAAGCTCACCGTCACCTTCGCGGCCGAGGTCGCGCAGCGGAACCTGGTGTGCCTGGGCGAGGGCGACGACGAGTACGTGGCCCAGCAGTCGATCCGGACCTTCTTCAACAGCTCCGCCCCCGAGAAGCACTACGTCAAAACGGCGCTCTCCGTCCTCAACATGGGCTTCATGCGCGGCCTGTCGGCGGCGTACATGGAGGCGACGCCGGCGATCAACGACTGGCTGGCCGGCCTCATCGACAACGACCCGGTCCTGAAGTCCACCGGCCTGTCGATCATCCGCGAGCGCGCGGCCGTCGGCTACCGGCACCTGGAGTACGAGGCCGCCACCGACAAGTTCTCCGCGTACCGCAAGATGCTGGCCGCGCTGTGGCGCGAGAGCCCGGTCGCCTCGCTCCAGGAGGGCGAGTCCCTGGCGACGATGGCCTCCCTGGTCCATGTCGACCACGAGGGCAACGGCTTCGCGGCGGCGCTGATCGCCCGCTCGGGCCTGACCCCGAAGGAGTGGCTGCGCCGCTACCTCCGGGCCTACTTCACCCCCCTCCTCC
Source organism: Streptomyces sp. NPDC107538 (assembly GCF_055657445.1). Classification (NCBI taxonomy): domain Bacteria; kingdom Bacillati; phylum Actinomycetota; class Actinomycetes; order Kitasatosporales; family Streptomycetaceae; genus Streptomyces; species Streptomyces sp. NPDC107538. The sequence continues at coordinate 822,310 of NZ_JBVKAY010000004.1, forward strand.
ACAGCTTCTACGCCTACGACCTGGTCTTCATGCCGCACGGCGAGAACGTGATCCTGGTGGTGAAGGACGGTGTCGTCGAGCGGGCGATCTACAAGGACATCGCCGAGGAGATCGCGGTCATGGACCCGGACGCGGTCCTCCCGCCGGCGGTCGAACGCCTCCGCGTGGACGTCCCCGAGGACAAGAAACTCCTCTCCCTCTTCACGGACGTCTTCGACTGCTTCTTCCGCTTCCTCGCCTCGAACCTCGCGGAGGAAGGGGTCCTGGACGAGGAGGAGTTCTGGCGCACGGTAGCCGAGACCGTCCGCGACTACCAGCACGCGACGCCCGAACTCGCCGAAAAATTCGCCCAGTACGACCTCTTCGCCCCCGAGTTCGCCCTCTCCTGCCTCAACCGTCTCCAACTCCGCGACAACAAGCAGATGGTCGACCTCGCGGACCCGGCGGGTGCGCTCCAACTGGTCGGCACCCTGAAAAACCCCCTCACGGGCCTCTAGGCCCCCCGAGCAGACGGGCACCTCGGAGTACGGTCCTCCGAGGTGCCCGTCGCCGTATCAATCCTGGTCGGTCCGGTTATCAACGACGCCGAGATCGACGCTGCGCTGCCTCACCCCACCGAATCCGATCCGCCCCCGCTGCCCACAGCCCCACCCAGCATCCGCTCCAGAGTCCGCGCCTCATCAGCGAATCGAAGCGTGACGGGCTCATCGGCGTAACCGTCAGTTGTAAGTTTTTCCCCCAGGGCACGCAGCATGTGAGCGGCAGAGGTGACTTGGACCGTCGCTTCTAGTGAGTCTCTTCTGTTGGGCGCGTCACGCACCGTCTCAGCGTTGCGCTTCATTGCGTCCACCATTCCAGTCAGGTGAGCACGGAGGTCTCCCGACAACGCTGACCGGCCGAGGAGACGCAACAGGCGTTCACAGGAAAGCGCCAGTCTGTCAAGGATCCTGGCGTGGTGGTCCATCTCTAATCCGGCATCGGTCGCAGTGATGTTTCGCAGGAAACCCGCGTGCTGGGTGCGCACCAGAACATCTGCGCCAAGAGTCTGCGGACCCGTGTCGAAAGAAGTAGTTCCATCGACCGTACGGCAGTTGAGAGCAGGACGAAAGCATGGGTGCACGTGGAGCTCGTCCTCGTACGGCTGTACAGGAAGTTGTGAGTCGCCGGCGAAAACGACACCGAAGCCCCGACGTACGCCGAGAAATCCGATGGCATACAGGGACTCGATGACAGCGTGCGACGTCAGATGCTCCGTGTACGCGGAGTGGGCTCGCTCCAGTGGCTCACGAATGGCTTCGAAGCGGGCTCCTAAGTCATGACGCCGCACCATGTAACCGCCATTTTCGAACAAGGCGAAGATCGGTCGCAAGAATGGAAATCCAACGTTATATTCCGTCGCCAGATCTTCCAGCTTCCACCTGGAGAACTGCTCTGTGGCCGCCAAAATATCATCCTCAAGCACCGTGGAATGACCATGCTCTGCAGCGGCATCCCGGCACAGGGTCAGGAACTGAATGGCGTCACGAGGGCGAGGGAGTGATAGGCGCGAAAGGTAGTCAGCCGTCGGCTCACCCTGGACTTGAGCAGGGAAGATCTCACCCCACAGTTGGCCACTTGTGAGCGGCCTCTCCAGGGAGAGCCGGGCCCGGGCCAGCGCAACATCGCGGAGTGCGTCCCGAGTCCAGGTGATCCTGATTTCGTCACTGCGGAACTTGTCTCCGTCGGAGAAGTTCAGACGGTCATAGATGTCAGCCCTCAGGAACAGAACGCACCTGACGGCCTGACCATATGTGCCGGTGACACGCTTGGCCGCCAACAACAGACCGGTGACCAGCGCATGACTTTCTGGATCCGCTTGCCACACCTGCTCCAATTGGTCGACAAGAATCAGTAATGGCTGATGCAGCACAGCGCAGCTCAGATCAGCGAAGGCGGCGCACACTCCTGACTCCAAGGCATCGAGTTGCCTGATCGCACGCGCCCCTTCCGTGCCTCCGCCTTCAGATCCGCCCACTGCCTCGACACTCGCTTCGACACCGAACATCTTCAGTGCGAGTGTTGCCGACTGGAGACGGCGCGTACCACGCCTCAGCCGATCCGCCAACTGCCCGTCGCCCGACTCGCCATTGGCCACAAGGAAGTCCCGGAGGGCACGCACCGAGCCCGGTAAACGCCGGCTGCCATGGGCATCGCGGGCGTGGGACGTCAAGTAACGTGCGGCTTGAATCGCGAAGACATATCGCCAGATCAGCGATTTGGCGGTGTCTGAAGTAAGACCCTGCAGGTCGAAGCGGCGTATCTCATCACCCGAGGGGTCATCGGGTGTGATCGCTATGGCGACCCCACCGTAAGCCCCTCCGACGCTGAGCTGCGCGCAGATGGCACTCTTGCCTGATCCTTTGCGTCCGATGACCAGCGACTTACGCCCGCTGAGTGCGGCAGCGTAAGCGTGGGTCGGCTGGAAACCGCGTCGGAGCAGACCACTCGTGAAGTCGTTCTCCGCGTCGTCGCGTCCGAAAAAGAGACGATCAACGGGCCGATTCAGCTGTTCCACGACTCCCCCTGTGGCTGTGGCGACCGATGTGGCCCACACTAGCCGTGGCTGAACCTACGTGCCTCGGGGGACACATGACGGACGACTTCGCAGATGAACCCACGCCCAACGAGCTGATGGCCGCCGTCATCGGACTGGAGCACGACATCGGTCTACTACGAGAGACCGTTGGTTCAATGGAGGAAGAGATCACCGAAGTACGCGACAGCGTCAGGGGTCTCACCTCCGCAGTGCACGGCGTGGCGAGTACGGTCAGCAACGTCTCGAACGCCGTTGACCAACTCACCCGAGATTTCGACCAGTTCACGGAGCGGTACGCCAAGGATCAGGCGCGTGCCGCCGCCGAAGCCGAACTGACCCAGCTCACCATCGAATGGCAGAGCCGCTTTGAACAGCGTCGACACACTCGAGCCCTGGCCCGAGGACTCGTGCACACGCTGACCAAGGATGCCGTTGAACGCGACGTCGTGGACAGGGACTTGGTGGCGGCGTGTGCTGGGGAGCGCTTGCTCATGACGCCCTCCTTCTGGCTGGCTCCATCCATCGTGGCCCTCGCCGCTCGCTATCGAAACGAACCAGAGCGCGGCCAGCGTGCACGGAGTCAGGCGTACTCGCTGGACATGGGCAAGTCCAACCTCTTCTTTTCTCTGACCTGTTCACGCCTGGGAGACATGGGGCAGGCAGCCCGCTGGATGGATCGCTACCTGCGCTCCCTCGACCCGTACGCCCTCGACGAGGACTTCCAGATCGTTCTCGACGCCATCGCCTGCAACGAGTTGGGGATCGACGCGCATTCTTACGCCAAACAGGCCATGAAGCGCTGGGCCGGGCAACTTGACCTGACCACCACAGACACCGGCGCCAACCAGACAATCCGGCACATGTGGGATTTACGCAAGTCCGTTCCGAGCCGGGACTTCAGGGAATTGGAACAGCTATGTTCAGATCAATGGGACCTGCTGAGCAGAGGATGGGAACTCTCAACAGTCCCGGAAGCCACACTAGCCCACTTGAAAAAGTCTTTTGTCTTCGCAGAGGAGGCAGCGAAAGACACGAGTCGTGGGCACGCCGAGAGCGCACTGGAATCCCTCATCAATCGACTCGACCCGGACGAGACCAAGGTGAACGACCGCATGAACTACCTGCGTTTGCTCATCGAACACGATGGTGATACGCGGGCGGCCCTCACAGAACACGCCACCCGCCTTGACGCACGAGGCCCGGTCGATCTGCACAACTTGCTGGTGAACGCCGTGTTTGTGCCGGATGCAGTCAAGTTGGGGGATGAGGCCCGCCTGTTCGCCCTGCGACTCCTGTGGCCGGACATACTGAACGCGACGCAAGACTACTCAAGCCGATCACAAGGCCTCTTTCCCCAAGAGCTGCGATTCGCGGTGGAGGGGTGGCAACGGGCTGTCCCTGCTCACCCAATAGCCGCCGTGGCTGCCGATCCGCTCGTCACGGAGCTGACACACACGATCGAGGAACGAACGAACCAGCACATCGATTCAGTGCGTCTGGCGCGGGGTCGACTCGCCGGCGCCCTTGTCGTCACGGTAGCGAGCTGCGGTCTGGCGATCCCCTCCACGCCCGGCCTTACTCGCGTACTCCTGGGTCTCTGTGTACTCATCGGTATGGGCTGGGCAATCTTCGAGTGGCGCCGTGTCCCCGTCCGAAAGCAAAAACTACAGCTGGCAGGTACGACCGCCGCCCGGTCAGGAAGCGCCACACTGAGGCGTGGACTCCAGCAGCGCAAAGTCTTCTTCGTGGCGTGGCTGGATCATCTCGATGCACCGTCCCGGATCGCCGCTTGGGGCACAGACATCTGGAGCGAACCTGCTGAAATAGAGTCCGACAAGGCCAGATCCCAAGAGTCCGGGAACGCGGATGAACATGGTGAGTGAGAGCAAGTTCGTCGGCCCCAACAATCGATTCGAGTTGTTGAGACACCGCGACAGCGGTGGCATGGGAGACGTGTGGGAGGCACACGATCACAACCTCGATCGACGCGTAGCACTGAAGTTCTTGGCACTCAGTCGCCTGACAGGAATTAATCCGAGCAGTGAGCGGGTCTCCCACTTACTGGACTTGTTTGTCCGCGAGAGCACGACCATGGCGCAGGTCCAGAGTGCCTACGTCGCTACAATCCACGACCGCCACATGGACGGCGACACCCCATTCCTGGTCATGGAACTCGTCGAAGGCAGCCCGCTCGCCGAATATCTGGGTGGCACACCCCTACCCCTCGAACGCACGGTCCGCTGGACCATGCAGATTGCCGAAGGGCTCGATGCGGCCCACTACGAAGGAGTGGTTCATCGCGATATCAAGCCTGGCAACATCCTGATCACAGAAGACCGCGGCGACGTCCGCATAGTCGATTTCGGACTGGCACGCTTCGCAGACGCCACCGAAACAAACAGCGGCACCGGAACTCCGTTGTACACCTCGCCGGAACGCTGCCGCATGGAATCTGGCGACGCGCGAAGCGATCTTTATTCTCTCGGCTGCGTGATGTACGAGATGGTGACAGGTTGGCCTCCCTTTGGAGATCGCACATCGGATCCCGCGTCTCTTGCCCAAGCCCACCAACACAAGCTCCCAAGCAGGCCTAGCGATACAGTGTCCGGCGTTCCGGAGCAGCTGGACAACCTGATCATGAAGTTGCTTTCCAAGAACCCGGAAGACCGACCGGAGAACGCACGGGTGGTCATCCACGCGGTACAGCAGGTTGAGCGGACCCCAGAGATGAAGAACGAGATGAAGCAGAACATCAAGGGCATGGGAGGAGGCACACCCCACGTCAATACGGGGTTCGTAGAGGAAATTCGTCAGACGGAGCGACAAGTGCGCAAGCTTCGGCTGAAGCATGGCTTTTCTCATCCAGACGTCATCACTGCGCGAATGGAGCTCGCTGAACTCACTGGCCGCTCGGGCGACCCCCGCGGCGCAGCGGACTTGTACGACCAGCTCGGCCAAGAGTGCCGCAGATGGTTCGGGTCACACGACGGCAGGACTCTCGACGCGTTTGAGGGCGTTGCACGGTGGGTCGAGGGTGCTCCATAAGTACCCGGGGCCCGCGCATCGGACTCGTCTTGTCCCCACAGCAACGCAGCCTCGTGCGACAACGCAGGCACCTCGGAGAACGGTCCTCCGAGGTGCCCGTCGCGCTTCGTACCCGGGCACGGGTCCGGTGGAAACCGCGCGAGAACCGCCACCGCTTGCACACGCAGAGGCACCGCACCCCCACCCCCTACCGCGCCCCAGGCCACGGCACCCCCGGCGCACGGAAGTACCCAATCCCCAACGCCTCCCACCGAGGCCCCTGCGCAGCAAGCCGCCCCCGATACCCGTCCCACCCGAGCGCGGCCTCCGGCGACCACCCCAACTCGGCGACCCCCGGCAGCCGCGGAAACACCATGTACTCAACATCCGCCGAGGACCCGATCGTCTCCGTCCACAACGGCGCCTCAACCCCCCGCACCGCGGAACCCCGCACCCCCTCCAGATACGCCCCCGGATCCCAGTCGTACGCCCGCCGCACATCCACATACCCGGCCCAGTCGAGCCCCAACGGCGTGTCCTTGTCGTACTTCATGTCGAGGTAGATCCGGTCGGCCGGCGACAGTACGACCCCGGTCCCGTTCCGCGCCGCGTCCGCGACCCGCTCCTTCTCCGCGGCCTCCGTGCTGTCCAGCCCCCAGTACTGCGCGAGAGCGCCCCGCGCCGGAGTCGCCCCGGTCAGCTGGTGCCAGCCGACGACCGTCTTCCCGTACCGCTCGACGACGGGCTGCACCCGGTCCATGAACTTCACGTAGTCCTCGTGGCTGGTGGAGTGCGCCTCGTCCCCACCGATGTGCAGATACCGCCCGGGCGTGAGCGCGGCCAGCTCCCGTACGACGTCGTCCACGAAGTCGTACGTCACGTCCTTGTCGACGCAGAGGGAGCTGAACCCGACCTCGGTCCCGGTGTAGAGCGGCGGCGCGACCCCGTCGCAGTTCAGCTCGGCGTACGACGCGAGGGCCGCGTTGGTGTGGCCGGGCATGTCGATCTCGGGGACGACCTCCAGGTGGCGCGAGGAGGCGTACCGGACGATCTCCCGGTAGTCGGCCTTCGTGTAGAAGCCCCCGGGGCCGCCGCCGACCTGGGTGGAGCCGCCGTACGGGGCGAGCCGCGGCCAGGAGTCGATGGCGATGCGCCAGCCCTGGTCGTCGGAGAGGTGGAGGTGCAGCTTGTTGAACTTGTACAGCGCCACCTGGTCGATGTACCGCTTGACCTGGTCGACGGTGAAGAAGTGCCGGGAGACGTCGAGCATCACGCCGCGCCAGCCGTAGCGCGGGGTGTCCTTGATCGTGCCGCCCGCGATCAGCCAGGGGCCGGGCTGCACGGAGTCCTTCTCGACGGCGGCGGGCAGGAGTTGGCGCAGCGTCTGGACGGCGTGGAAGAGCCCGGCGGGCGCGCGGGCGGTGAGGGTCACCCCGGAGCGCCCGCTCTCCAGCCGGTAGCCCTCCTGGCCGAGACCGGCCTCCTTCGACGCCAACCGCAGTCGGATTCCGGCCTCTTGGCGCTCACCGTCGCCGCGCCCGGCGCCCCCGCGCCCGGCGTCCCCGCGCTCGACGACCGGCAGCCGGTACCCGGTCGAGGGCCGCAGGATCCCCGCGAGGTACTCCCCCACCCGGCGCACCTCGGGCCCGCCGGACACGGCGATGCGCGTATCGCTCCGCAGCCGGTACGGCGATCCGTCGGCGCGGACCGAGGCGGGGGCCGGGATCACCCGCCCGAGCGGAATCGTGGCGGTGTCGGCGCCGGAGTCGGGCTTCTCGGACACGGGTGCGGCTCCCACGGTGAGGATCCCGGCCGCCACGAGCAGCAGCGAACCGAGGAGGCGGGTCGATCGGTGGCGCGGTCTCACAAGGTGCTCCCTTCCACAACCGAACGGACGACACCACCATCCCCTCAGAAGCACCCTCAGGTCTAGACCATCTCATCTGCCGACCGATGGAACAATCCCTGTCATGGCGGAAATCCTCCAGCGGGACGGCACCTGGACCTTCGACGGCGACACCCTGCGGCTGACCCCGGGCCGCGACAAGAGCGTGAGCCTGCTCCGCAAGACCCTCGGTGAACTCGCCGTACCACTGGGCGCGTTGGCGGGTATCTCGTTCGAGCAGGGCAAGAAGTCGGGGCGGCTGAGGCTGCGGCTGCGCGACGGCTCCGACCCGCTGCTCCAGGCGACCGGCGGCCGGCTCGCCGACTCCAACGACCCGTACCAGCTGAGCGTGGACTCCGACCGGTACGGCGTCGCCGAGTACTTCGTGGACGAGATCCGCAACGCGCTGCTCCTGGACGAGGTACCGGCCGACGCGGTGAACGCCTACCTCCTGGCCGGCCCGGCGGTCCCCCTCTCCGTCTCCGCCGGCGACGGCACCGCGAGCTTCGACGGCGACCACGTACGCCTGGAGTGGAACTGGAAGACGGAGGACGCCAAGGCGGCCTCCGGGGCGCGCACGCTGTCGCTGGCGGACATAGCGGGCGTCGAGTGGCAGCCCTCGGTCGGCCTGGAGAACGGCCACCTCCGCTTCACCGTGCGGAACGCGCCGACCAAAGCGCCGCCCAAGTACGACCCCAACTCCGTGGAGCTGTGGGGCTTCAAGAAGGACCCGCTGATGGCCCTGGTCGCGGCGGCCGTACAGGCCCGGCTCCCGCATCCGGCGTCCCCGGCACCGAAGCAGCTGACCTCGTCCCCGTCGCCCCAGGACCGGCCCGCGCCCGAGGAGGACCACGACGCGCTGCTGCGCCGCCTGCGCGAACTGGGCGACCTCCACCGGTCCGGGGTGCTCACGGACGAGGAGTTCACCCTGGCCAAGCAGGCGGTCCTCAAGCGCCTGTGACGCCGCTGAGGACCGCCCGCGAGGGTCACCCGGGGTAAGTGAGGTCCGTCGGTGCTCACTTGGCGCGGCGCGCCACCGTGAAGTGGTCGACCTGCGCGCCGGTCTCGGCGATACCGCGCACGGTCAGCGTGGCGTAGTGCCCCTTCGACGCGGGCTTCACGTCCACCCGCAGGAAGGAGTAGTCGAGGTAGCGCACCCGCGACCAGGTGACGGTCTCGTTCTGCTTGCCGTCCTTGGTGTTGATGTACGAGGCCACCGACTCGACCTCGTTCTCGTGGCCCTCGTACGACAGCGGGGCGCTGAAGGCGTAGAGGCTGCGACCGGCCGCGCCCGCCGTGACGTAGACCACGCCCTCGGTCTCCGGGTACGCCGTGCCGCCGATCGGGAGCTTCTTCTTCACCGCGCCGCCCTTGATGACGTCGGTGCGCTCGTACTGGTGGTTGTGGCCGTTGATGACCAGGTCCACCGAATACTTCTCGAACAGCGGCACCCACTCCTGTCGCACGCCGCCTTCCGAGGCGTGCGCCGTGGAGGTGCAGTACGCGCAGTGGTGGAAGAAGATCACGACGAAGTCGACGTCACGGGAGGCGCGGAACTTCTTCAGCTGCGCCTCCAGCCACTTGGTCTGCGTGCCACCGGAGATGCCGAGGTTGGCCGGGATCTCGAAGGAGATGTCGTTGGCGTCGAGCGAGATGACGGCCGTGTTGCCGTAGACGAAGGAGTAGACGCCCGGCAGGTTCTTCCGGTCGGGGCCGTTGTCGGGCAGGTTCCAGCGGGCCTCCTCGCCGCCGTAGCCGTTGGGCGAGTACCAGGCCTCCATGTCGTGGTTGCCGTAGGCGGGCATCCACGGCACGGACTTGGCGACGGACTCGGTCTGGGCCAGGAACTGGTCCCACACCCGGGAGTCGAAGCCGGTGTCGGCGGTCTTGCCCTGGCCGGCCGGGTCGGCGTAGGCGATGTCACCGGCGTGCAGGTGGAAGGCGGGGTTCTGGCCGAGCAGCAGGCTGTTGTTGGCCAGGCCGTGGTAGCCGACGCCCTCGTCGCCGAAGGCGGTGAAGGTGAAGGGCTCCTTGTGGGCGGGGGCGGTGGTGAACGTGCTGATGGTGCTCGCGAACTGCGGCGAGGCCGGATCGAAGCCCTCGTGACCGGCACCGTAGTAGTAGGTCCTGCCGGGCTTGAGGTGGGTGAGCTTGGCGTGCACGTAGTACTGCGTGTGGTCGCCGCTGGCACCGACGCCGGCCGGGGTGTAGAGGGTGCGGACCTCGGCGTCGATCTTGACCGAGAGGTGCGAGGCGTGGGTGCCGATCCGGACGAAGGGCTTCTTGACGGCGACCGGGACCTGCCACGAGATGGTGACCTCGGTACGCGGGTCGTTGCCGAAGGCGAGGTGCCGGCCGAAGGGGGCGACGAGGGAGCCGTCGACGCGCTCGGTGCTCGTACGGGCCTGGGTGGGTACGGAGGAGGAGCGGAGCGCGGCCGGGGTGGCAGCCTGGGCGGCCGTGGCCGGCACGAACGCGCCGCCCGCGACGGCACCGAGCGTGACGGCACCGCCTCTGATCATCGAGCGGCGGGAGAACTTGGAGCGCAGGTACTCGTGCTGCTCGGCCATGCTCATGCGCTCGGCCAGCTGCTCGGGTACGCCCATGCGAGGAATGTCCATGGCGTCCGAAAGTCGTCGCCTCAGGCGACGGGATACGGGCCATCGGATGGACAGCGCACGAACAGGCCCTCATAACACATTCAATGTTCCCCCAAGGGCCAGTAACAGCACCCTGCCCGATATCGGGCAGATTTCTTGCGAAACCCTCTTCGGTCCCCCAGGATCTACCGAGTGCACGACGAACTCGTTGATCATTTGACGCGATCCTCGCCCCTCAGCCGGGGCGAGGCGCTGCGGGTGATCCAGGACGTCCTCGCCTACTTCGACGAGACGACCGAGGAGTTCGTCCGTCGCCGCCACCGCGAGCTCCAGGCCCAGGGCCTGGTCAACGCGACGATCTTCGAACGGATCGAGGCGGACCTGAAGTACCGCGCGGTCGCACCGCCGGAGCTGACGCTCAGGCAGCTGCGCCGCATCGTCTACGGCTGAACATCCACAGCCGGTCGACCACGGCTGATCGTCTACACCTAGGGGATACGTATATATGTGCGGGATTGTCGGTTACATCGGCAAGCGCGATGTGGCGCCGCTGCTCCTGGAGGGCTTGCAGCGCCTGGAGTACCGGGGCTACGACTCGGCGGGCATAGTGGTCACCTCGCCCAAGACGGCCGGCCTGAAGATGGTCAAGGCCAAGGGCCGCGTCCGTGACCTGGAGGCCAAGGTCCCCGCGCGCTTCAAGGGCACCACCGGCATCGCGCACACCCGCTGGGCCACCCACGGCGCCCCGTCCGACGTGAACGCCCACCCGCACATGTCGGCCGACAGCAAGGTCGCCGTCGTCCACAACGGCATCATCGACAACGCCTCCGACCTGCGGAAGAAGCTGGAGGCGGACGGCGTCGAGTTCCTCTCCGAGACCGACACCGAGGTCCTCACCCACCTCATCGCCCGCTCCCAGGCCACCACCCTGGAGGAGAAGGTCCGCCAGGCGCTGCGCATCGTCGAGGGCACGTACGGCATCGCCGTCATGCACGCCGACTTCAACGACCGCATCGTGGTCGCCCGCAACGGCTCCCCCGTCGTCCTCGGCATCGGCGAGAAGGAGATGTTCGTCGCCTCGGACATAGCCGCTCTGGTCGCCCACACCCGCCAGATCGTCACCCTCGACGACGGCGAGATGGCCACCCTCAAGGCCGACGACTTCCGCACCTACACCACCGAGGGCACCCGCACCACGGCGGAGCCCACCACCGTGGAGTGGGAGGCCGCCTCGTACGACATGGGCGGCCACGACACCTACATGCACAAGGAGATCCACGAGCAGGCCGACGCCGTGGACCGCGTGCTGCGCGGCCGCATCGACGACCGCTTCTCCACCGTGCACCTCGGCGGCCTCAACCTGGACGCCCGCGAGGCGCGCCAGATCCGCCGCGTGAAGATCCTCGGCTGCGGCACCTCGTACCACGCGGGCATGATCGGCGCCCAGATGATCGAGGAGCTGGCACGGATCCCCGCGGACGCCGAGCCGGCGTCGGAGTTCCGCTACCGCAACGCGGTCGTCGACCCCGACACCCTGTACATCGCCGTCTCCCAGTCCGGCGAGACGTACGACGTACTGGCGGCCGTCCAGGAGCTGAAGCGCAAGGGCGCGCGGGTGCTGGGCGTGGTGAACGTGGTCGGCTCGGCGATCGCCCGTGAGGCGGACGGCGGCATCTACGTGCACGCGGGCCCCGAGGTCTGCGTGGTCTCCACCAAGTGCTTCACCAACACCACCGTGGCGTTCGCCCTGTTGGCGCTCCACCTGGGCCGCACCCGCGACCTCTCCGTCCGCGACGGCAAGCGGATCATCGAGGGCCTGCGCAAGCTGCCCGCGCAGATCGCCGAGATGCTGGAGCAGGAGGAGGAGATCAAGAAGCTGGCCCAGGAGTACGCCGAGGCCCGCTCGATGCTCTTCATCGGCCGCGTCCGGGGCTACCCGGTGGCCCGTGAGGCCTCCCTGAAGCTCAAGGAGGTCTCGTACATCCACGCCGAGGCCTACCCCGCCTCCGAGCTGAAGCACGGCCCGCTGGCGCTCATCGAGCCCGCCCTCCCGACGGTCGCCATCGTCCCCGACGACGACCTCCTGGAGAAGAACCGCGCCGCGCTGGAGGAGATCAAGGCCCGCAGCGGCAAGATCCTCGCCGTCGCCCACCGCGAGCAGGAGAAGGCCGACCAGACGATCGTCGTCCCCAAGAACGAGGACGAGCTGGACCCGATCCTGATGGGCATCCCCCTCCAACTCCTCGCCTACCACACGGCGTTGGCCCTCGGCCGCGACATCGACAAGCCGCGCAACCTGGCGAAGTCGGTCACGGTCGAGTAGGGGGCGCGCCCAGGCCCCTATAGGGGCGCGGGGCTGTGACATATGCGGCTCCACCGCGTGGGCGCGAGCAACCCCCACCCACCCGCAGAGGCCACACAACGAAGACGGACCCCCACGTGATGCCACCCATCACAAGGGGGTCCGTTCGACCACGCCGGGTTCGCCCAACACCCAAGCGCCGCTGCCAACTACCGTGGCCGTCACACCACTCGGTCCGGCATCACGCGGGTTATGCCCTTCACAAGGACACAAACACCCCTACGCGCCAGTAGACTTGCCCGTTCGTGAACTCGTCAGGGAATGACGATGACCGGCCGCTGCGCCCGCTTCGCGAGCCGCCCCGCGACGGACCCGAAGAGCCGCCCGACGAGCCCGTGCGTCGACCCGACGACGATCGCGTCCGCCTCGTACTCCCGCCCCACCTCTTCGAGTTCATGGCAGATGTCGCCACCACGCTCGACGAGGATCCAGGGCACTTCGGCGAGATAGTCGGCGCAGGCGAGTTCCAGCCCGAGCACCTCGGTGCGGTGGTCGGGGACGTCGACGAAGACGGGTGGCTCGCAGCCGGCCCACACGGTCGTGGGCAGCCGGTTGGCGACATGCACGATGATCAGGCCCGAGCCGGAGCGGCGGGCCATACCGATGGCGTACGCGAGGGCGCGCTCACTGGACGTCGAACCGTCGAAACCGACGACGACGCCGTGCTTGAACGCGGGATCGCAGGAGGGGCGTGTCTCTTCCGCCGCAAGGGGCTCGGCCGCCGTGTGATCGGCGACGGGCCGCCGCTTGCGGTCCGCGGAGTCGAAGAATTCTTGACCGGCCATGGGTGTCTCGGCGTTTGGATCCTCGTGTGGGACGACGTGGATGGGACGTCAGTGTGCGGCGGAGCCGTGTCCGGGAATCATCTTCCCCACCCCATACCCCCAAGGGTACGACCGCACGCCTCCTCCGCCCAGATCCCGCACCGGCTGCGCGGGGTTCCAGGGAGCATGCACGAGCACCGCCCCGTAACGCAATGGTTGCTGCCCCGTACAGCCGGTTTACGCGGGTAGGTGAACGCCGGCCCCGCACCCCGCGGCAACCCGATCAAGCGGCACCAGTGACCGACGGGTCGAACACGCGTTGAACCCCCGTAAGCCGATCCCGAGGGAGCCAGGAGGGAGCCCGCAGTGCCCGCCCACCGCACAGCACACCGAACCGCACCCCGTACGACACCCCGCACCGGGCCCCAGTCCGCCCCCGCCCCAGCAGCCGAAGCCGCAGCCGCCGCCGCCGCCGAGGACAGCACCCCGGCCCCGCCCGGGCCTCCCGCCGACACCGCCACGGACGTGGTCCGCTGGGCGGCGTTCAGCTGCGTCCTCGTCCCGGTCGTCCTCGTCTGGTACGGCACCTCACTCGCCGGCGCCACCGGCGCGGCCCTCGGCCTCGCCGCGGTCACCGGCGTCTGCCGCGTCCTCCTCCGCCAGTCCGAACGCGGAGCGGCCCGCGCGGCCCGCGGCGCCCGCACGGCCCGTGCCACCGCCGCCCGTTCGATGGCCGAAGATCGCGCCTCCGCACGCGGCCGACGCGGACGCCCCTCCTCCGGGGCGCACGGGGGCGGACGGAACTCCGGCCCGAGTACGCCGGTCGACTGACCGGTTTCCGCGCACACCCCCGTATCTTTTCAGCCAACTTCGGCCACCTGCACATCCCTTGGTCGAACACCCCTCCACCCCCCGTTCGACCTGCACTGAAAGGGGTCCAGGGGCCGCGCGCACCCTACGTGGACCGGCCACTGGGACGAGGCGTACTTCCCTGCACGGCCCACGAGTGCAACGCTTCGTGATCGAATGCTTCACGCCAAGTTGCCATGTCGACAATGTGCCGGATGCCGAACTGGTCACGCCGGCACCACGGGACACAGTAGATTCGATCATGACTGTCTTATGGCGGGGGACTCGTGCAGGACCAAGGGGAAACGTGCAGGAGCGACACAACCGAGGAGCCGCGACCACCGAGGGGGGCTTAGCAGTATGAGCCACGACTCCACCGCCGCGCCGGAAGCCGCGGCCCGGAAGCTGTCCGGGCGACGCCGCAAGGAGATCGTCGCGGTGCTGCTGTTCAGCGGCGGTCCCATCTTCGAGAGTTCCATACCGCTGTCGGTGTTCGGGATCGACCGCCAGGACGCCGGCGTACCGCGCTACCGCTTGCTGGTGTGCGCGGGCGAGGAAGGCCCGCTGCGGACCACAGGGGGCCTGGAACTCACCGCACCGAACGGCCTTGAGGCGATCTCGCGGGCGGGCACGGTGGTCGTGCCCGCATGGCGTTCGATCACCTCACCGCCGCCGGAGGAAGCGCTCGACGCACTGCGCCGAGCGCACGAAGAGGGCGCCCGCATCGTCGGGCTGTGCACCGGCGCGTTCGTGCTGGCCGCCGCCGGTCTGCTGGACGGCAGGCCCGCGACGACACACTGGATGTACGCGCCGACGCTGGCCAAGCGCTATCCGTCCGTCCACGTCGACCCACGAGAGCTCTTCGTGGACGACGGCGACGTACTGACATCGGCCGGCACCGCGGCCGGAATCGATCTCTGTCTGCACATCGTGCGGACGGATCACGGGAACGAGGCGGCTGGCGCGCTGGCCCGCCGTCTGGTGGTCCCACCACGCCGATCGGGCGGCCAGGAGCGCTACCTCGATCGGTCTTTACCAGAGGAGATCGGCGCCGACCCGCTCGCCGAGGTCGTCGCCTGGGCACTGGAGCACCTCCACGAGCAGTTCGACGTGGAGACGCTCGCGGCACGGGCGTACATGAGCCGTCGTACGTTCGACCGCCGGTTCCGTTCGCTCA
The DNA here is from genome assembly GCF_055657445.1 of Streptomyces sp. NPDC107538. NCBI lineage: Bacteria > Bacillati > Actinomycetota > Actinomycetes > Kitasatosporales > Streptomycetaceae > Streptomyces > Streptomyces sp. NPDC107538. Next base: position 837,546 of record NZ_JBVKAY010000004.1, read on the forward strand.
CCGGGAGCGCTCCCCTGCAGTGGCTGATCACCCAGCGGGTGCTGCAGGCGCAGCGTCTGCTGGAGACGTCGGACTACTCGGTGGACGAGGTCGCGGGGCGCTGCGGCTTCCGTTCGCCGGTGGCACTGCGCGGGCACTTCCGGCGGCAGCTGGGCTCGTCCCCGGCGGCGTACCGGGCGGCGTACCGGGCACGGCGTCCGCAGGGCGAGAAGCACAACGACCACCACCACGACGGCCCGCACGGCGTCCCGGGGCCGTCCCCGGTGTCGCCGGAGCACGCACCGGTGCCCCTCCAGGCCCGGCGCACGGCCGCGGCGAGCGCCCTGGCCCCGTCGGCGTCCCTCTCCACGGAGGGCGCCAAGCCGGAGCTGTACGCGACGGGCCGCCTGCCGGGCCAGCGCAGCGCGCCGTAGCCCGGACGGTCGACTGACGGCCCGGTCCCGCACCTGATCACTCTGTCTGTGATCACCCTGGTGCAGGACCGGGCCGTACGGCTGTCACGGGCCGTAAGGTGAGACACATGAACGATCGCATGGTGTGGATCGACTGCGAGATGACCGGCCTCTCGCTGTCCGACGACGCGCTCATCGAGGTGGCCGCCCTCGTCACCGACTCCGAGCTGAACGTGCTCGGCGAAGGCGTCGACATCGTCGTCCGCCCGCCGGATTCCGCTCTGGAGACCATGCCGGAGGTGGTGCGCCAGATGCACACCGCGTCCGGCCTCCTCGAAGCGCTGCCCGGCGGCACGACGCTGGCCGACGCGGAGGCGCAGGTCCTGGCATACGTACGCGAACACGTGAAGGAGCCGGGCAAGGCGCCCCTGTGCGGCAACTCGGTGGGCACGGACCGGGGCTTCCTGTCGCGTGACATGCCGGCCCTGGAGACCTACCTCCACTACCGCATCGTGGACGTCTCCTCCATCAAGGAGCTGGCCCGCCGCTGGTACCCGAGGGCGTACTTCAACAGCCCCGAGAAGAACGGCAACCACCGGGCCCTCGCCGACATCCGCGAGTCCATCGCCGAGCTGCGCTACTACCGCGAGGCGATCTTCGTCCCGCACCCCGGGCCCGACTCGGACACGGCCCGCACCATCGCCGCGAAGCACGTCCTGCCCGCGGGGTGACCCCCGCGCCGGGGCCTCCCGGGGCCCCGGACCGCCCCCACCGAAACGCGTGCGCGGGCACCCCTTCGGACCCTGTACACTTTTTCTCGGCCGGTCGGTGAAACCTTCGGACGAACCGCCGGTCATGGTGGGTGTAGCTCAGCTGGTAGAGCACCTGGTTGTGGTCCAGGATGCCGCGGGTTCGAGTCCCGTCACTCACCCTGAACAACGAGCCCCGACCTGGGAAACCAGGACGGGGCTCGTCTGTTTGTGTTTCCCGGTCACCCGGTTCAGCAGGAGTCGTAGCGCCAGACGCCGGCCTCGCGGGCCCACGGCTCCCGTTTCTGGTCGAACTTGGGCGTGCCGACGCCGTAGGAGACGTGGGCCGAGTCGCCGGACATCTCGTCGACCTCGAACCGCTTCACCACCTTCGGCTCGTGGTCACCGATGGCCCGCTCGGTCTGCTCGGCCCGTTCGGTCAGTGCGGCCATACCGGCGCGCGTGATCTCCTTCTGGCAACGCGCGGACAGCATGCCGAAGGCCGTGTCGGGCTCGTTCGCGAAGTACGCGGCGGCGTAGGCGCGGACGGCCGCTTCGAGGCCGGCGGTGTCGGCGTCCGAAGCCGCGGACCGGCTGGGCATGGCGCTCGGCTGCCGCTCGGCACTCGCGGACGGTTTCTCCCCGGCTCCGCTCGGCTCGTCGTCGGACGTACACGCGGTGAGCGAGAAGAGCGTGACAGCGGCGAGTAAGACGGTGACACGGGTGCGCATGGGTCCCCCTGGAAGCGGTGTACGAAAGAGCATCGTGGCACGGCGTGGTGGAGGGGCGGCCTCAGGAGTCCCGCCCCTCCACCACCGCGTACCACTCGACCGCGAACTCCCGTACGCCCGCGAAGCGTTCAGCGGGCTCGGGACGCGTGGCCCGCTCCAGGACGTCCAGTTGGGCCGCCGTGCCGCGGCCAGGCTGCCAGCAGCACGCCCCGTCCGTCGTGGGGCGTGCTGCCGCAGGTGCCAGCCGCCATCGGCCCGGTCGCTACAACCGCTCCCCTCTCGACCGCGCATTGCTCCTGGCAACACCTTCACTCAGCGCTTCGGACCGGGTCACCGGCCTGAGCCGTTCCGGCCGGGCGTCCCACTCCCGGCCGCCGCCGATGGGCCGGAGCTGCACGTACGGTCCGACAAACCCCATGACCCGGCCGATCCGCCCGGTTGAAGCGTCCCGAACCGTGTCACCGAGGCCCACCGGGAGCGGAACAGGACGGCCCGGAGGTTCGCAGCTGCCCGTCACGCCACCGCCTCCGCGCCCACCACATGCTCATCGAGATCGATCCCGAAGTCCGCCGCGAGCACCAGCGCGAGCCTCCGCCGAGCCTGCCGGGCCTCCTCCCGCTCGGCCTCGACGACGTACGGCCGGACCATGATGGTGGCACCGCCGTCGAGCGGGCCGTGGAGGCCGTACGGGGACCGCTGGGTCAGGAGTCGTCGCGGGGCAGCGTGGGGCAACGCCTCCGTACGAGGGCGCGGAGGTGATCCGGTAGAGCAGGCACGGGCGTCGGCCCGTCGCCTGCCCGTGCCGGGGGCTACGACGCCCAGGGCCCACCGCAGAAACGCGTGGATAATGCTCACTGTCGTCAGCTCCTTCGAAGCTGGTGGCCATGCCCCCGGACGTTCGCCGCGTCGCGGGGGTCTTCTCGTGTCGGTGCCGACGTTAGCGCAACCTGGTCATGCCCTGCCATGGCATGACACAGAAGGATGCTGTTTCCCATGGGCACATACGGTCTAGCCATGGTGGACATCCCGAAGGGCTACGGCCCGGACGCCGAACTGGACCCGGAAGCTGCCGACCCGCTGTACCTGCAGCTCGCCGCGGTACTGATCTCCCGCATCGACAACGGCACATACGCGCTGGGCCGCGCCGTGCCGGGGGTCGACCGGCTTATGCAGGAGTTCGGAATCGCGCGGGGCACGGCCCGCAAGACGTTGGTGTTGCTGGCCGAGATGGGTTACGTGCGGACGGTCGTCGGCAAGGGGTCGTTCGTGATCGAACGCGAGGCCGTCGAGGCAGCCAAGGACAACACTCCGGTCGAAGGGGCGCGACCGCAGACCGGCGGCTGATGAGGACGTCGGACGACGAGGCCCGTAATCAAAGTTGAGAATCCTTGGACCGGCGGGCTGCTCTTCGGCCTAGGGTCTCGATCATGTTCAAGTCAGGGGTGGGGTTCCTCGCGTTGTTCGGGCTCGGCTGGTGGCTCTTGGGCTCAAGTCCATTCGGCGGGTTGATGTGGCAGGTCCTGATCGCGGTCGGCTGTGCCGTCACGGTGGGGCTGACGCTTGCCGCGCGCCGTTTCCTTCCCTCGTCGGCAGGGGGACCTTTCCCCGTTGGCCGACGTCGGCGGTTCAACCAGATCAACGGGCTCCAGTGGCTGTTGATCGTCATCATCGCCGCAGTCTGCCGTCAGGCCGGGGTTCCGGTGCTCATTCCCCCACTGGTCGCGGTTGTCGTGGGGCTCCACTTCCTGCCGTTGGCGGCGGTGTTCGAGCAGCCCCGACTGCGCATACCGGCGGCCCTGATGATCGCTTCCGGCGCGGCGGGCATGACCGTCTGGCTCACGAACGGCCCGGACGAGACCGTTCGCCTCGTGGTGGGCATTCTTTCCGCGCTTTCCCTGTGGGGCATGGCGACATGGACAGTCGCAGGGGCGGCATCCGCTGCCGGGCAAGGGGCAGGAAACGAGGGATCTGGCGGCGCGTGACGGCCATCCCGTCTTGGTGGCAGAGCGAGTACGCGTGCGTGAGATCGACGCTGACGAGGGACCGCGGCTGCTGCGGATCATCCCAAGGGGCACCCGGCCGGTGGTGACGTGGCGGCGGACCCAGGTGGTCCTGCTGTCCATTCACGCTGCCCGAGCGCCGCGAGATCAAGAAGACCACCAAGTCCAAACCGGCGGGCTTCCTGGTCGCCGAGGGGGTGGTCGACAACAGCAGCCACGAGGGCCTGCGCATCCTCGCTCCGCGAGACAACGAAGAGATGTCTTGTCGTATCGAATGGCGATGCCGCGCCAGGCTTTCAGCCTATTGGTCAGGCGTTCGACGGTGTCGCGGTTCTTGTAGAGCTCCGTGTCGTCAGCGACGGGCCCGCCGCCCTTGCTACCTCGCTACCTCGCTACCTCGGTTGTTCCGATGGGCGGCCTGGTTTTCTTCTCCGGATGACGGATGGGGCGTTCGTGTTGCGACCTGTCCCGGAGGCTCTCATCGAACTCACCACGCTCACCACGCACCGCGAGCCTCTCCGCTACCTCCCGCCTCGGGTCCGTCATCCACCCCCATGCCGACCATGGGCATGGGCATGGGCAACCGTGGCGTGCTTCAGGACGAATCCCGCGCCACCAGCTCCGTAGGCAGCATCACCCGGCGTCGTTCCAAGCCGCGGGACACCGCCGGGCGGCGGTCGGCGATCTCGTCGAGGAGGAGGTCGATCATGGCTCGGCCCATTTCCTCGATGGGCTGGCGGACGCTGGTGAGCGGGGGGTCCATGTGGCGGGCGATGGCCGAGTCGTCGTAGCCGACCAGGGCTACGTCGTCGGGTATGCGGCGGCCCGCCTCGCGGAGGACCTGGCGGGCGCCCGCGGCCATGACGTCGGACTCGGCGAAGACCGCGTCGAGGTCGGGACAGCGGGCCAGCAGTTCCGTCATCGCCCGCCGGCCGCCCTCCTCCGTGAAGTCGCCGGGGACGATCAGGCGCTCGTCGACCGTGCGGCCCGCGTCCTCCAGGGCCTCGCGGTAGCCGACGACGCGCCGCTGGGCGCCGTAGACGTCCAGGCGCCCGGTGATCGTGGCGATCCGGGTGCGGCCCCGCTCGATCAGGTGTTCCACCGCCGAGCGGCCGCCGCCGTAGTTGTCGGAGTCGACGGAGGGCAGCGTCTCGTGCTCCGAGCGCGGGCCGCTGATGACCGCCGGGATTTCCAGTTGTGACAGCAGGTCGGGGAGCGGGTCGTCGGCGTGGACCGAGACCAGGAGGACGCCGTCGACGCGGTGCGCGGCCAGATACTGGGCCAGGCGCCGCCGCTCCCGGTCGCTGCCCGCGAAGATCAGCAGGAGCTGCATCTCCGTGTCGGACAGCTGCGCGCCCACGCCCTTGAGGATGTCGGAGAAGTACGGCTCGGCGAAGAAGCGGGTCTCCGGCTCGGGGACCACCATCGCGATCGCGTCCGTGCGGTTCGCCGCGAGGGCGCGGGCCGCCGTGTTCGGGACATAGCCCAGCTCCGCGACGGCCGCCTCGACCGCCGCGCGGGTCGCGTCGCTGACCCGGGGCGAGCCGTTGATCACCCGGGACACCGTCCCCCGGCCCACTCCGGCCCGTGCGGCGACCTCTTCCAACGTCGGCCGCCCACCGCTCCGGCCCCGTGCTCCGTGGCCTGCCACCATGGTCGCCTCCCGTTCACACCGCGCTGGCGTGGAATCTAACAGTCCTGATGCTCGTACGACGTCCGGGAAGGCTCACGGGAAGTTACTCAGCCGACCGCGACCGCCCTCGGTGACACCTGAGGTACTTGAGACACCTGAGACACCTGAGATATCTGAGACAGCTGAAATATCCGAGATACCCGATATGGGACAGGTGAGCGTCGGCCGGGCTCCTCGGACGCCGTTCCAGTCAGGGCGACCCGGAACGGTTACACGAGTCCAACGGTCCGGCCACCCCGCGGCGGCCGCCCCCGAGACCGACGCCCCCGTCCCGGCGCCCGAGGCCCCCCCCCCACCCCGCCGGCCCGGCGAAGCCCCACTCCCGCCCCACTCCCGCCCCAACCCCACCCCTTCCGACCGTTTCCGGGCATGCCCGGCCCCCGGCCCTCGGGTTAGTTAACAGCCCGATAACCGAAGACATCTCTCCGCGCCTGCTCCCTTGACACCCCCGCACGAACCGACGACTCTTCAACACATCACTCGTGGGAGCGCTCCCACAGTACCTGGCACTTACACATCCCGCACGTTCCCCGCCCGAGCCGCAGCATGAACAATTGGGCCCAACAACGCAGTTGGCCGGGGGGTCGGCACGTCAGGGCATCAGGAGGACGCAATGCGAGCACGTACCCTCCCGCACTCCCGGCTCTTGTCGGGCGGGGGCACCCGTAACGCCCGCAGGACGCGCAGGGCGGTCGCCATCGCGGCCGTCGCCGCGCTGGGCGCCGGGCTGCTGGCCGGCTGTGCCGACGACGGCAAGGACGAGGACGGCACGTCGTCGGACGGCGGTGGTGGCGGCAAGACCAAGATCACCCTGGGCCTCTTCGGCACCGCGGGCTTCGAGGAGTCCGGTCTGTACAAGGAGTACGAGAAGCTCCACCCGGACATCGACATCGAGCAGACCGTCACCGAGCGGAACGAGAACTACTACCCCGCGCTCCTCAACCACCTGACGACCGGCAGCGGTCTCCAGGACATCCAGATGATCGAGGTCGGCAACATCGCCGAGATCGTCCAGACCCAGTCGGACAAGCTCCTCGACCTGTCGAAGTACGGCAAGAAGAGCGACTACCTGGAGTGGAAGTGGCAGCAGGCCACTACGTCGGGCGGTCAGACCATCGCCGTCGGCACCGACGTCGGCCCGATGGCCATCTGCTACCGCAAGGACCTCTTCGAGGCGGCCGGGCTGCCCACCGACCGCGCGGAGGTCGGCAAGCTGTGGGCGGGCAGCTGGGACAAGTTCGTCGAGACCGGCAAGAAGTACAAGGCGAAGGCGCCCAAGGGCACCACGTTCCTGGACTCCCCCGGCGGTCTGCTGCAGGCCATCCTCAGCGGTGAGAAGGACCGGTTCTACGACGCCTCCGGCGAGGTCATCTACAAGACGAACCCGGCCGTGAAGACCGCCTTCGACCTCACCTCCGAGGCCGCCGAGGACGGGCTGATCGGCAACCAGACGCAGTTCCAGCCGGCCTGGGACACCACGATCGCCAACAGCAAGTTCGCCGCGATGTCCTGCCCGCCCTGGATGCTCGGCTACATCAAGGGCAAGTCGAAGCCCGAGTCGGCCGGCAAGTGGGACATCGCCCAGGCGCCGAAGTCCGGCAACTGGGGCGGCTCCTTCCTCTCCGTGCCGAAGAACGGCAAGAACGCCGAGGAGGCCGCGAAGCTGGCCGCCTGGTTGACCGCGCCGGAGCAGCAGGCCAAGCTCTTCGCCGTACAGGGCAGTTTCCCCAGCACCCCGGCCGCCTACGACTCGGCCTCGGTGAAGGACGCCAAGAACGACATGACCGGTGACGCGCCCATCGGCACGATCTTCGCCGAGGCCGCGGAGAACATCCCGGTCCAGACGATCGGCCCGAAGGACCAGATCATCCAGCAGGGCCTGACCGACAACGGTGTGATCCTCGTGACCCAGGGCAAGTCGGCCGAGGAAGCCTGGAAGAACGCCGTCAAGACCATCGACAACGCACTGGACAAGTGACCGGAATGACCGGTATGCCAACACGGCACGACACCGCCGCGCCCCCCAAGGAGGGGGGCGCGGCCCCGGCCCGCCGAGCCGTGGACTCCCCGGCCGAGGAACGACGCCGGGCCCGGCTGTCCCGCCGCTGGCAGCGGGACGTGCGCTGGAGCCCGTACGCGTTCGTCTCCCCCTTCTTCCTGCTGTTCGTCGCGTTCGGCCTGTTCCCGCTGCTCTACACCGGCTGGGCCTCGCTGCACGCGGTGGAGCTGACCGCCCCGACCGACATGAGCTGGGTGGGGCTGCGCAACTTCACCCGGATCTTCGACGACGAGTTCTTCTGGAACGCGGCGCAGAACACGCTGATCATCGGGGTCATCTCGACCGTTCCGCAGTTGCTGATGGCGCTGGGCATCGCGCACATCCTCAATTACAAGCTCCGCGCCTCGACCTTCTACCGGGTCGTGATGCTGGCCCCGTACGCCACGTCCATCGCCGCCGCCACCCTGGTCTTCGTGCTGCTCTTCGGCCGCGACTACGGAATGATCAACTGGTTCCTGGGGCTGCTCGGCTTCGACCACATCGACTGGCAGAACGGCGAGTGGTACTCGAAGATCGCCGTGTCGACCATCGTCATCTGGCGCTGGACCGGCTACAACGCGCTGATCTACCTGGCCGCGATGCAGGCGATCCCGCAGGACCTCTACGAGTCGGCTGCCCTCGACGGCGCCAGCCGCTGGAAGCAGTTCCTCCATGTGACGCTGCCGTCGCTGCGCCCGACGATCCTCTTCACCGTCGTCGTGTCGACCATCGGTGCCTCGCAGCTCTTCGCCGAGCCCCTGCTGTTCGACGCCAACAAGGGCGCGTCCGGCGGTTCCCAGCACCAGTTCCAGACGCTCGGCCTCTACCTGTACGAGCAGGGCTGGGTGAACCAGCACCTGGGCCGGGCCTCCGCCATCGCCTGGACGATGTTCCTGATCCTCATCGTGGTCGGAATCATCAACTACGTCATCTCGCGCCGGCTGCGCGCCAGTAGTTAGGAGACCGGCCGTGACGACGACCATGACCAAACCCCCGGCCGACGCCGTGCCGGAGCCGCCGAAGAACGGCGGGCGCAGGCGTGGCCCCAAGGCGGCGCGTGCGGGCGGGCAGCATCACGCGGGACCCGTCGCCTACGTCATCCTCATCGTGTTCACCCTCGTGTCGGTCTTCCCGTTGTTCTGGACGGCGGTCGCCGCCTCCCGGGACAACGCGCGGCTGGCGGACACCCCGCCGCCGTTCTGGTTCGGCGCGAACCTCTTCGACAAACTCGAAGTGGCCTGGAGCGACGCGAATCTGGGCGAGGCGTTCCTCAACACGACACTCGTGGCGGGCGTCTCCTCGGTGACCATCGTGGTCCTGTCGACCATCGCCGGGTTCGCCTTCGCCAAGCTGCGGTTCAGGGGCCGGGGCGCTCTGATGCTGATCGTGATCGGCACGATGATGGTGCCGCCGCAGCTCCAGGTGATCCCGCTGTACATGATGGTCGCCAAGCTCGACTGGACCGACCAGTTGCAGGCGGTGATCCTGCCGTCGCTGGTCAGCGCGTTCGGTGTGTTCTTCATGCGGCAGTACCTGCTCCAGGCCCTGCCGGACGAGATCATCGAGGCGGCCCGCGTCGACGGCGCGAGCAGCTGGCGCGTGATCTGGCATGTGGTGTTCCCGGCCGCGCGGCCCGCGATGGCCGTGCTGGGCATGCTGATGTTCGTCCAGACCTGGAACGACTTCCTGTGGCCGTTCCTCGTCCTGACCCAGCTGGGCAATCCCACCGTGCAGGTCGCGGTCGCCGGTCTGGGCCGCGGTTACACCCCCGACCAGGCCCTCATCATGGCGGGCGCGCTGCTCAGCACGCTGCCGCTGCTGCTGGTCTTCGCGATCTTCGGCAAGCAGATCGTGGGGGGCATCATGCAGGGCGCGGTGAAGGGGTGACCGGCTCACCGGTTGCCCGGCCGACGACCGGCTGACCGTCCGGGATCAGCCCACCGTCGCCCCTCGACCACCTCGCGGTTCCACCACGGGCCGGATCATCGCCGCCTCGGCCCGTTCCTCCCGCCTGTTCCACTCCCCCCACCCACCTCCGTCGGTCTACCCGACCACCTATGGGAGCGCTTCCATGCCTGAACCCGTGAACCCGGTCACCCCGGTGACCTTTCCGCCCGCCTTCCTCTGGGGCGCGGCCACCTCCGCGTACCAGATCGAGGGAGCGGTGCGCGAGGACGGCCGTACGCCCTCCATCTGGGACACCTTCAGCCACACCCCGGGCAAGACCGCCGGTGGTGAGACCGGTGACATCGCTGTCGACCACTACCACCGCTACCGCGACGACGTGGCGATGATGGCGGACCTGGGCCTCACCTCGTACCGCTTCTCGATCTCCTGGTCGCGGGTGCAGCCGACGGGCCGGGGCCCGGCGATCCAGCGCGGGCTGGACTTCTACCGGCGGCTGGTCGACGAGCTGCTGGAGAAGGGCATCAAGCCGGCCGTCACCCTCTACCACTGGGACCTGCCGCAGGAGCTGGAGGACGCGGGCGGCTGGCCCGAGCGGGACATCGTGCACCGCTTCGCCGAGTACGCGCGGATCGTGGGCGAGGCGCTGGGCGACCGGGTCGAGCAGTGGATCACCCTCAACGAGCCGTGGTGCACGGCGTTCCTGGGCTACGGCTCCGGGGTGCACGCGCCGGGCCGTACGGACCCGGTGGCGTCGCTGCGCGCGGCCCACCATCTGAACGTGGCGCACGGGCTGGGGGTCTCGGCGCTCCGCTCTGCGATGCCGGCCCGCAACTCGATCGCGGTGAGCCTCAACTCGTCGGTGGTCCGGCCGGTCACGAACTCGCCCGAGGACGTGGCGGCGGCCCGGCGGATCGACGACCTGGCGAACGGTGTCTTCCACGGGCCGATGCTCCACGGGGCGTACCCGGAGACCCTGTTGGCCGCGACCTCGTCGCTGACGGACTGGTCGTTCGTGCTGGACGGCGACCTGGCGACGGCCAACCAGCCGCTGGACGCGCTGGGGTTGAACTACTACACCCCGACGCTGGTGGGCGCGGCGGACGCCGACCTGAAGGGCCCCCGGGCGGACGGCCACGGGGCGAGCGAGCACTCGCCGTGGCCCGCCGCCGACGACGTCCTGTTCCACCAGACCCCGGGCGAGCGTACGGAGATGGGCTGGACCATCGACCCGACGGGCCTGCACGAGCTGATCATGCGGTACGCGCGCGAGGAGGCGCCGGGGCTGCCGCTGTACATCACCGAGAACGGGGCCGCGTACGACGACAAGATGGACGCGGACGGCCGGGTCCACGACCCCGAGCGCATCGCCTACCTGCACGGCCACCTCCGCGCGGTCCGGCGCGCGATCGCCGAGGGGGCGGACGTCCGCGGCTACTACCTGTGGTCCCTGATGGACAACTTCGAGTGGGCGTACGGCTACGGCAAGCGGTTCGGTGCCGTGTACGTCGACTACGCGACCCTCACCCGTACGCCGAAGTCGAGCGCGTACTGGTACGGGCAGGCGGCGAAGACGGGGGCGTTGCCGCCGCTGGTGACCACGTCGGCGTGAGAGCGGCGGGGGCGTAGGGCCGGGGGCTCGGGGGAGCCCCCTGGGGAACGGGGGAGCGGGGGTCCGGGGCGCGGCGCGCATAGGGGAGGCGCCGCGCCCCGGACGCGGGGGTCAGAGACGCCGGTAGTAGTACACCGTCGGGAACGGGACGCAGCCGAGGCTCTCGTACAGGGCGCGGGCGGGGGCGTGGAAGGCGTCGCCGCCGGTGCCGATCTCGACGAGTTCCGTGCCGCGTGCGCGCAGGTCGGCGAAGGCGTGCTCGCACAGGGCGGTGCCCGTACGGTCGCCGCGGTGCGCCCGGCCCACGGCGAGCAGGGTGATCTCACCGTGCCGGCGGGCGGGGTCGGCCCGCCAGGCGACATAGCCGGCGAGGACGCCCTCGGCGGACTCGGCGACCGCGACGTACTGGTGTGCGGCCGGGTCGTGCAGCGTGGGGAGTTGCGTGCGGTAGTCCTCGCGCCAGTCGGCGTGCAGGGTGGCGAGGACGAGGCCGTCGAGCAGTGTGCCGACGGAGTCCTCGAAGAAGGGCCGGAACGTGTCGATGGTGAGTTCGGTGAGTCGTGCCAGGTCGTCCTGGACGAACGTGCGGATGAGCATGGAGTGGGCCTCTCGGTGGCTTCGTGACTGAGGGGGCGGGGCACGACTGACCCACCGATCACGTGGGACGTGCCGGTGGGCCGGTCCTCAGTGGCGCGTACGCCAGGAAGCGAAGCACTCCATACGCGGCATGCTAGCGGCCTAGGAAAGGACAGGTCATATGACTTTGCTGGTCGCCGCCGTCATCGTCCACGACCGCGCCGCGGGCCGGGTCGTCCTCCTCCAGCGGGGCGAGAACGCCAAGTTCGCCCGGGGGAGGTGGCACCTGCCGGTCGGGAAGAACGAACCCGGGGAGCCCATCACCGCGACCGCCGTGCGCGAGCTGTACGAGGAGACCGGGCTGACCGTGAAACCGGAGGCGCTGGAGGTCGTCCACCTCGTCCACGCGGCCCGGGGCGTCGATGCGCCCGACGGCTTCCTCACCGTCGCCTTCGCCACCCACGAATGGACCGGCGAGCTGGAGAACCGCGAACCGCACAAACACGCCCAGGCCCGCTGGACCAGCACCGATTCCCTCCCCGAGGACTTCGTGGAGGGCGACGCGGACGCGCTCCGCGGGTACCTCGCCGGCGGCCTGCGGCTGTCGCTGTACGACTGGGAGTGACCCGCGCGAACGCGTCCTATGAAGCCTGTTCAGGGGGTTCGCCGAGCCCCATGTGCGCGAAGACGATGTCCCGTACGCGGAGGACGGCGGCGGGGTCGACGGCGGCGAGGACCGGCATCGTGTGGTGCCAGCCGTCGGACTTGAGGGCTTCCCCCAGGAGGGCGCGAGCGCGGGGGAGGTCAGGGCCGGACGGAGAGGGCAGGAGGACAGTGACCAGGCGGCGGGCGAGCAGGGTGATGTCGAAGAAGTTGTCGTAGAGCGGGACCGGTACCCGGTCCGCGGGCAAGCACGCGGCGTAAGCGGCGAGTTGGGCGAACGTGTCCGTGCTCCGCGCTCCCTCGTCCGCGCGTCGGGCGGTCGACGAGGCTTTTTCGTGGTCGCCGAGCGCCGCGTAGGCGAGCGCCGCTCCGCCCGTCGACCGGGAGAAGGGCGGCTCCGAGAGGAGGGACGCTGCGACCAACTCGTCTAAGCGGTCCTTGGCCGCGACCGGATCGGTGGTGGCCGTCAGCAGGCTGAGCAGCATCTCGCCGCCGTATCCGACATCCGAAGGCGGTGGTTGCTCGGGGGCTGCCTCGGTCATGAACCGCTCGATGCGGGCCGCGCGCTCCGCGTCATGGGGCTTGACGACGGCCAGGAGGCGTGCGGCGCGTGGTATGTCTCCGTCCCGCAAGCGGAACAGCACCTCGTCCGCCAGCCGACCCGCGAGATCGGGGTCGTACGGCCACAGACCGGCGGCCGCCTCGACCCGGGCACGATCGGGGTCGAACAGGAACGTCTGCGCTGCCTCCGTGAAGTCGGCGAGGACCTCCACGGCCTGTCGTCCCGCACCGGCCCACGCCAATGCCTGGACCAGGGCCGTGAACGGCTCGGGGAACACGTTCGCGTCGCTGATCGTGCGGCCGAGTCGTACGGCCTCTCCCGCGAGCCTCAGCGCTTGGCCGGCGTCTCGGCCTGCCAGGGCCAGCGAGACAGCCGCGCAGCCCGACGCTCGGACCCCGGGGTCGTCGATCGCCAGAAGGAGTCGTTCCGCGGCATCGGGAGAGCCTGCGGTGGCCAGCGCTCCGGCCAGCGCGGCAAGGCGTTCGGGCCGGAAGAGCCAATCCGGCTCGGACGGGGGCGCGTGCCCGTGCTCCGCCTTGTGGAGCAGTGCCAGTGACCGCTGCGGGTCGTCGGCGGCGAAGTGTCCGGCGAGTGCGGCGAGCGCTGCACCGAGGTCCGTCCCGGACAGACCCACGGGTACGGCGTCGGCTCTGTCGCGCAGCAGGGCCTCCACCTGTGTGGCCGTACCGGCAGCCGTGAGCAGGTCGACGACCCGGGTGACGGCTCCTCGGCCGGTCGCGAGGTCGATGAGGTGGTTCCGCCGGGTTTCGAGAGCGGCCCATGCCTCCGCGACCGCACCCCGGCGAGCCCACCCCTCGGCGACCGCCGACCATACGTCCGAGAGTTCAAGCTGTCCGGTCCGATAGGCACAGTTCTCCGCGAGGTGCTGGGCCTCCCCCGTCCGGTCCATGGTCACCAGGGCCAGGACAGCCTCGTGCCCTGCCGCATGGCCCGGCCGTCCGCCCGGGTCCGGTTCGTCCAACGCTGACTCGGCCAGTGCCTTCGCCTCGGCGGGACAGGTGTCGCGCAGGGCGTACGCGGCGATCGCCGCTGGGCTTTCGGAGCCCTTCCCGCTCGTCCGGGCCGACGCGAGCACCGACTCGCGTAGCCGCGCTGCGTCCTCGGGGAAGCCGTGGACGGAGTACGCCTCGGCGATCCGTGCCATGGCGCGAGCCCGATGAAGCGCGGTGCCGAACCATCCGGTCGCCTCCTCCGCCTGCCTGAGCAGGACGGTCGCGCTCTCAGGGTCCCCCAGCGTCCCGGCGACCGTGACCAGCGCCTCGGTCCAAGCCCACACCGCTGGTTCGGCGTGCGGCCTCGGAAGTTCTCGGAGGCCACGCACCGCTTCGTCCCGGCGGCCCGCCCGCGCCAGAGCGAAGGCCAGCGTGCCCTGCGCGGCCACGGTGTGCGCTTCCAGGCCCACCATCCATCTGTGCGACGCCCCCTCCGCCAGCCGAACCGCCTCTTCCGCCAGCTTCACGGCCCGCCGGTCGCCCGACTCGGCCAGGACACGGGCCACTCCGGCCAGCGCCCGAACCCGGTCCATGGGCCGGTAGACGCTTCGGGCGAGTCCGATGGCCTGACGGACCCGGCCGAGGCGGGCGTGGACGGCCGGGATGTCCGGGTGCAGGGACTTGTTACGCCGGGCCACCAAGTCCGCCACCACCGCGAGCACCGCCGACGCCCCCAGGTCGTCGGGCGTGACCCGTCGTACGGTCTCCCGGGCCGCCGCGATCTCCGCGAGGCAGGCCGCGTCGCTGCCGGTCGCCTCACGCAGGCGTTCGCGGCGCCGGGGGTCCGTGGCGAGGGCGGCCGCGCGGCGTGCGTCTCGAAGGAGCGTGACCAGACGGCCGTACGGCTGGAGCAGGTACAGCGGAGTGTCCTGCGGCCAGCCCCGCCGCTGGTACGTCTCCGCCCAGGCGTGCAGCCGCTCCCGGTACGCGTCCAGGTCCGGCCCCAACTCGTGTTGTGCCGCGGCGAGCAGGGCCTCGTGGGCGAAGAGGTAACCGCGGTTGGTCAGGTACATCGTCACGTCGCCGCCACCGGCACTGTCGCCACCACCGCGCAGGCGCAGAATGCGGCCGAAGACACTGGCGAGCGTGTGGTGCAGTGCGAGGTGCGGCTCCCCCGTGAGTTCACGCAGGTCGTCGTCCGTGAGCGTGCCACGCGCGGCGGTCAGCAGACCGACCAGGTCACGCTCCAACCGGTCTCCGCCGAGCGCCCGTTGGAGGTCGTACTTGGCCTCGTACTCGGTGTGCCGGGCCGCTTCCACGGTGGCGAGTTCGACCACCGGGCATGCGCGCAGCGGATGGCTGCCCTTGACGTCCGACGGAATGCCGGGGCTCGGGCGGCTGGTCACCAGCACGCGGACGTTCGGTGGGAGCCGCTCGGGAAGGAGTGCGGCGATGCTCGTGCCGCTGCCACCGGACTCACGGGACTGGTCCTCGTCGAGACCGTCCACGACGAGGAGGAGGGTGCCGCCGTCCTGGGCGACGCGCGCCGCGGCATCGCGCAGCAGGAGTCTGCGCTCGCCGTCGCGGGCGGACGGCGAGTTGTGACGGATGGGGTCGCGGCCGGCGATCGCGGCGAGCTGCTCGATGAGGGATCCGGTGTAGGCGGCGCCGTCCGACTGGCCGGCGTAGCGCGCGGTGATGAAGAACCAGACCGGGACGACACCACGGGGCGGGTGCAGGGCGAACCAGGACGCGAGGGCCGTCTTGCCGGCCCAGGGCGGCCCCTGGAGCCAGCGGTACCGAGTGGGGCCGCCGCAGAACTCGACGAGGTCACGGAGTTCGGAGCGCCTGTCGGTCAGCTCTTCGGGGGCGATGTCGGAGAGCTGTGCCCGGTAGACCTCCTGGATGAGGTCGAGCGCGTTGGCCGGTACGGCGTCCGGCAGCTCAGCGGGCCGTAGTCCGCTGCCCAACTCCTTTTCCAAGAGAGCCAGTTCGGTCGACGACAGCTTCTCCGCCCAGCGGTCGACCCGGCTCGCCGCGATCCGTCCGGGCCCGTCGGACCGGTGGTGTCCGGTCACCACACCGACCAGTCGACGGCCGGCGAAGACCACCGCACCCGACATGCCCTCCCAGGGATCCCGCTCGGGAGCCGGATCGTCGGCCGGGGGCGGGGTGACGCACAGGTCGAGGGTGCCTTCGCGCCGGTTGGACAGGACGGCGCAGGTCGCGTGCGCGTGCTCGGCGTCCCGGAAGCGTGAACCGTCGTCGTCCGTACGGAGTTTGAAGCGGGGAAAGCCGAGAGCCGTGCAGCGCAGTACGGTGTCGCGCTCCCCGACACGGCCGTAGGAGACGGGGGTCGGGTCCGGGTCGCTGTCCAGCAGCAGGGGAAGGGTGAGTACGGCGACGTCCACGCCCCCATGCCGCCACGTCACGACCGCATCGACAGTCCGCTCCCCCAACCGGTCGGCCTCGAAGCGCACCCGGACGTTCCTGGCGTCCTCCACGACGTGCGCGGCGGTCAGCACCTTGCCGGGTGCGACGAGATACCCCGAGCCTCGGCGCCCACGGCCACCGTTCGGCAACCTGACGATGATCTCGGCGACCTGCTCAGGACTCAGGCCGCCCCGGTCAGCGTTCGCCGTCAACCTCGCCGCCCGCGATCAGCACCGACTGGGGGGAACCACCGTCCGCCGTGCGGGCCTTGGGTGTCAGGGTGACGGTGATCCGCTGGGTATGCGCATGCGCGTACTTGCCGTTCGCCCCCGCGTCGACGACCCACAACCGAACCTTGGCGTCCGCGCCGGCTTCTCGGCTGACCGCGACGGTCGCCTCGATCTCGACGGGGCCGACCTCGAACCGGATCATCTCGTCGGCTCCGTCCGCGAGCGCACTGCTCAGCTGCTGCCTCAGTTCCCGGATCATGTCGGACAGTTCGATCACTCTTCCCCCTCGCGCCACGGTGCTTCGATGCTACAAGTCACTGCGGGACGCCACCGGTTCCGAACGCCGCCCTATACGGCCACCGGCCGCACCCGGTCCCCGCAGAGCTTGGCCATGTCGTCCACGTCCGACGTGAGCACGACCACCGGACGCTGCTGCCGCAGTGCCATCTCGGCCACGGCGGCGTCGATGGCGTACTTGTGGCCGTGCAGACCGGCGTTCATCAGCAGGGCCGACGCGGCCTTGGCCTCCTCGTCCCCGACCGGCACGATCCGCACCCCGGACAGAATCCACGCGAGCCGCGCCTTGTCCGTGCGCCGGTGGACCGCCTCGATGATCGTGAGCGCGCTGACGACCACTTCCATCCCCCGCTTGCGCGCTTCCGCGACCAGGGCGACGACCCGCTCGCGATCGTCGACAAGCTTGGACAGGCCCTCGCAGTCCAGGACGAGCGTGCCCTCGTGGCTCAGCTTGCGGCGGGCCACTGCCCCTCCTCGGCGAACACCTCGTCGAAGACCCGGCGCGCACGCTCCTGCTCCTCGGGGGCGATCGCCCCCTTCCGCTGCTCGTAGTCGGCCAGGTACTCGTCGAGGATCCGGCCGCGCAGTTCACGCTCCACGGCCTCGGTGATGAATGCGGAGAACTCCCGCTTGCCGACCCGATGGCGGATCGCCTCCGCCGTGCCTTCCGGCAGCGAGAGACTGACCCGGGTCGCGGGACCTTCTCCGATGCTGTACGAGGTCTCACTCATGGCAGTAGATTATCAAAGGAGTAGGAATAGGGGTGAAGGCACGACCAGGCCGTGCCTTCACCCCTGGATCACCTGGCGTCATCCGGCGCAGAATCCGGACGCCGTCGGTCAGCGCGGCTCGCGCACCACCGCCACGCCCCCCGCCTCCACCAGCACGGTCGCCGGGCCGTCGCCAGTGGTGGTCTCCTTGCCGGTCAGCAATTCGGTCGCCCCGGCGGCGACCTCGATCTCCGCCGCCGACTTCCCGTGGTTGATCAGGAAGAGGTAGTCCGCGTCCGGGCCCCGGCGCAGCATCGCCTCTACTCCGGCGGGGGTCGTGCGGATCGGCTCGACGCCTGCCTCGGTGCGGATGCGGTCGAGGAGGGAGGCCAGGGTCGTCGGGTCCGGGCGGGTGGCCAGGTACCAGGCCGTGCCCGAGCCGTGGGTGGCGCGGGTGACCGCGGGGACGCCGGTCAGGGGGCCCGAGGCGTACGACGTGACCGCCTCCGCGCCCGCCAGGGCGACCCGCTCCGACCAGAGGGAAGCCGTACCGCCCTCGCTCAGCTCCAGCGACTCCCCCGGCAGCAGCGGGAACAGCTCGTCCGTGCGGACGCCCAGCGCCTCGCGGAACGCGCCCGGGTAACCGCCCAGCCGGACATGGCAGTTCTCGTCCACAGCGCCGCTGTGGAAGCCGACGGCGAGGGTGCCGCCGGCCGCCGCGAAGCCGGTCAGGTTGGCCGCGCCCGCGTCGTCCACCAGGTAGAGAGTGGGGGCCAGGACCAGCTTGTAGGAGGAGAGGTCCGCGTCGGGGCGGACGAAGTCCACGGCCACGCCGGAGCGCCACAGCGGCTCGTACCAGGCGCGGACCAGGTCCTGGAAGCGGAGTTCCTCGCTCGGCTGGGACGGGAGTTCGACCGCCCACCAGGCGCTCCAGTCCCAGACGATCGCGACCTCGGCGACGCCCGTGCTGCCGCGCACCTCCGCCAACGACCCGAGATCCGCGCCCAGCCGCACCACGTCACGCCAGATCTGGCTGTCCGTGCCCGCGTGCGGCAGCATCGCCGAGTGCCACTGCTCGGCGCCCGCCTTGGCGGCCCGCCACTGGAAGTACGCGATGCCGTCGGCGCCCCGGGCCACATGGGAGAGCGCGTTGCGGCGCAACTCCCCCGCCGTCTTGGCCCGGTTGACCGGCTGCCAGTTCACCGCACCCGTGGAGTGCTCCATCAGCAGCCACGGGCTGCCGCCCGCGAGCGAGCGCACCAGGTCGCCGCTGAGCGCGATGTCGATCTCGGACTCGGGGTCCGTCGACTGGAGGTAGTGGTCGTTGGAGACGATGTCCAACTCCGGTGCCCAGCGCCAGTAGTCGAGCTTGTCGAAGTTGTACATCACCATGAAGTTGGTGGTGGCGGGGGTGCCGGGGGCGGCCTCCAGCAGCACCTCGCGCTCCGCCTTGCACAGCGACAGCAGCGCGTCGCTGCAGAAGCGGCGCCAGTCCAGCTGGTGGGTCGGGTTGGGGACCGCGCCGGTCGGGCGGGGCGGGATGATCTCGTCCCAGTCGTAGTACCACTGGCTCCAGAACGTCGTGCCCCAGGCGTGGTTGAGCGCCGCCAGGTCGTCGTCGTACTTCTCGCGCAGCCAGACCCGGAACGCCGCCGCGCTGGTGTCGCAGTGGCACTCGCCGTTGTGGCAGCCGTACTCGTTGTGGACGTGCCACATGACGACGGCCGGGTGGTCGGCGTACCGCTCGCCGAGCACGCGGGCGATCCGCAGGGCCGCCTCGCGGTAGGCGGGGCTCGACGGGCAGAAGGTCTGCCGGCTGCCGTACGAGAGGGTGCGGCCGTCCTTGTCGACCGGCAGCGCTTCCGGGTGCTTGACGAAGAACCAGGCCGGCGGGGCGGCGGTCGGGGTCGCCAGGTCGGCGGCGATGCCGTTCTCGTGGAGCAGGGCGAGGATCTTGTCGAGGCGGGTGAAGTCGTACTCGCCCTCGCGGGGTTCGAGGAGCGCCCACGCGAAGATGTTGACGCTCACCATGTTCACGCCCGCCTCGCGCATGAGGCGTGCGTCCTCGGCCCAGACCTCCTCGGGCCACTGCTCGGGGTTGTAGTCGCCGCCGTAGGCGAGGCCGGGTACGTTCAGTTCACGCTTCATTCGGCGGCCTCCAGGCCCTTGGTCAGCAGTCGGCGGGTCGTGTCCACGCCCCAGGGGTCCAGCGAGAGCAGCCGGTCGCTGGAGGCCATCAGGCCGCCCGTGGCCTCGACGTGCGCCGCCCAGCGCTCACGGGTCTCCACGGCCGGGCGGGCCATCAGGCAGTCGGGGTCGTTCACCCAGAGGCGGCCGTGCTGCCACTGGCGGCCGGCGCCGGTGAACTCGGCGGGGTCCTGGCCGGGCTGGCTGTAGTCGTCCGCCTCGGGGCGCCGGTGCGGGGCCGTGTCGGGGCTGACCCGCATGGCGTCGAACAGGCCGATCGAGGGCAGGATCGGCGCGCCGCAGCCCAGGAGGTAGGCGTCGGGGCCGATCGCGGCGCGGATCAGTTCGATCCCGGAGCGGTACGCGGTGAGCGCGTCCACGTCGGCGTGGCGTACGCCGTCCAGGGCGCCCGCGTAGAGGAAGTCGACCTTGAAGTAGTCGTAGCCCTCGGCGCGCAGGGTGGTGAAGACCTCGGTGAGGTACGCCGCCGCCCCGGGGTGGGTGGTGTCGAGGACGTACAGGTCGTGGCCCCAGTTGCGGCCGGCGTGGGTGAGGCCGCCGTCCTCGTCGCGGACCAGCCACTCGGGGTGCTCGGCGGCCAGGGTGCTCGCCGGGTCGACCAGGAAGGGGGCCGTCCAGATGCCGGCGCGGCGACCCCGCGCCCGGATGGCCTCCGCGATGCCCTCGCGGGAACGGAAGCGGCCGGAGAGGGTGAGCCAGTCGCCCAGGGCCTTCTGGTAGCCGTCGTCGATCTGGACGACGTCGATGGGCAGGTCGAGGGTGTCCATCGCCCGGAGGTTCTCGTGGATGTCGTCCTCGGTGACGGAGGTGAAGTACTCGTACCAGGAGCACCAGACGGTGGGTGCCGGGCCGGGGGCCGCGAGACCGAGGGCGTCGGCCCAGTCGGCGAGGACCGACTGGATGTCCGTGCCGGTCCACTCCTTCACGGGGCCGTCGGCGCTCACCTCCGCCTGGCCGTCGCGGACGACGAGGCGGATCGAGGGCACCTCGGCGGTCGGCTCGGGCGCCGCCCACAGCCGTACGGGGGTGCCGTCGCCCGGGTCGAGTGCGAGCAGGCCCTCGCCCTGGAAGGTGTCGGCGGGCACGGTGCGGCCGGGGCGGTAGCAGACGGTCGCCCAGTTGTCGTTGGTCGGGCGGTACGGGGCGTCGCCGAGGGCGTAGGAGCCGCTGGGGCTCCAGGACTGCCAGCCCTCCTCGTGGACCCGGGCGGTGTGCGGGTCCACGGGCACGGAGGTGACCGGGGTGAAGGGGTGGGGCACGGTGGTTCTCTCTCGGAAGGTGCGGGAACGGGTGACGCCGGGCCCGCTCGGACCCGGCGCCGAACCTGTACGACGTCTGCTGTCAGCCCTTGTTCGCGCCCAGGGTCAGACCGCCCACGAACTGCCGCTGGAGCAGGAAGTAGACGATCAGGGTGGGGATCGCGGTGAGGAGGGCTCCGGCGGCGACGAGGTTGTTGTCGGTGAAGAACTGGCCGGAGAGGTTGTTCAGCGCCGAGGTGATCGGCATGTTCTCGCCGGTGGAGATCAGGACGAGCGCCCAGAAGAAGTCGTTGTAGATCCAGATGGACAGCAACGTGGCCAGGGCGGCCATCGCGGGCTTGCACAGCGGGAGCACGATCTGCCAGTACATCCGCCACACCGAGGCGCCGTCGACGAGCGCGGCCTCGGTCAGTTCGTGCGGCAGGGAGCGCATGTAGTTGCTGAGCACGAAGGCGCAGAACCCGGACTGGAAGGCGATGTGGATGAGGACCAGGCCGAGCGCGGAGTCGTACAGCTTGCCGCTCATCGTGATGCCGGGCAGGTCGATGAGGAGGTAGAGGCGGTACAGCGGGGTGATGATGACCTGCTGCGGGAGCAGGTTGCCCGCGGTGAACAGCAGCAGCAGGAACAGGTTGACGCGGAAGTCGAAGCGGCTGACGTAGAAGGCGACCATCGACGACAGGAACAGCGTGAGCAGCACCGCGGGGACGGCGATGATCAGCGTGTTCATGAAGTAGTGCGTCATGTCGGACTGCGTGAACGCGTTGGTGAAGTTGTCGAAGGTCAGTGTGTCGGGCCAGGAGACATAGCCCTTCTCGGATGTCTCCGAGTACGGCCGCAGGGCTGCGTAGATGGCCCAGAGCAGCGGGGCGAGCCAGGCCAGCGCGGTGCCGGCCAGGAACACGTGCAGCAGGATCCGGGCGGGCCGCACGGGCGTGCGCTTGTTGTGCAGGCCCGTCGCGGGGTCCGTCACGACGCCCTTGGTGACGGTGGGGGCGGAGGCGCTCATGCGCGGCGCTCCTTCCGGAAGGTGCTGATCAGGTACGGGATGATCACGACGAGCGAGATCAGCAGGAGGACGACCGCGATCGCCGACCCGTATCCGATCCGGCTGGACTCACCGATGATGTTGCTGGTCACGAGGATCGACAGCAGCTCGGTGCCCTGGGCTCCGCCGTTGAAGACGAAGACGAGGTCGAAGGCGCGCAGCGCCTCGATGATGGTGACGACCAGGACGACCGTGTTGGTGGGGCGCAAGGTGGGGAAGATGACGTTCTTGAAGGTCTGCCACTCGTTGGCGCCGTCGAGCGAGGAGGCCTCCCGCAGCGAGGGGTCGACGCCCTTCAGGCCGGCCAGGTAGAGGATCATCATGTAGCCGGTGTGGCGCCAGGACGCGGCGATCAGGATGGCCCAGAGGTTGAGGTCCGGGTCACCGATCCAGTCGATGTACTTGCCGGGCTCGTTGGCGCCGATCAGGCTGTTGATCAGGCCGGTGTCCGGGTTGTAGACGAGCTGCCAGACGAAGCCGATGACGGCCATGGAGAGCACGACGGGCAGGAAGAACGCCGTCTGGTAGACCCGGCTGAACCGGATCTTCTTGTCCAGCTGCACGGCCAGGAACAGGCCCATGGGCGTCGGGATCAGGATCAGGACGACGAACCAGATGACGTTGTGCTGGACGGCCGGCCAGAACTGCGGATTGTTCTCGAACAGTTCCTTGAAGTTCTCCAGCCCGACCCACTTGATGGAGTCGAAACCGATGCCGTCCCAGGTGGTGAAGGCGAGAAGGATCGAGGCCAGGGCCGTCACCCAGACCAGCAGGACGTGCAGGATCGTCGGCAGGCCCGCCATCACACCGAGGGTCAGCCGGTCGCGCTTGGTCAGCAGGCGCTTGTGGCCCGTCGCGGGCTTCTTGGCGGGGACATGGGCAGAGCCCGGAGGCGGCACGGCCGCCTCCGGGTTGCCCGACTTCTCGGGAGTGGTGTCGGTCTTGGTCATGAGGAGGCGAAGATCGTCTTCTTCTGGCGCTCGATCGACGAGAGCAGGCTGTCGATGCCCTTGGGGTCCCGGATGAACTTCTGCAGCGAGGGCTGCATCACCGTGGAGGTGAAGTCCGGACGGCTGTCGCGGTCCATGAACTGGGTGAGGCTCTTGGCGCCCGCGATCATGTCGTACGCCTTCTTCTGCAGCGGCGTGTACGACGAGGTGTCGGCGCCGGAGGCGGCGTGCACGACGCTCGGGTCGGCCTTGAGGTAGATGTCCTCGGCCTCGGTGGTGCCCAGGAACTCCAGGAGCTTGACGGCCTCGGCCTTGTTCTTGGGGCTCTTGCTCATCATGAAGCCGTCGGTGGGCGCCTCGACGGTGTCCTGGCCGTACGCCGGGTCGATCTCCGGGAAGGCGAAGAAGTCGAGGTCGTCGAGGTCGTCCTTGTTGGTGAACTGCTGCGCCACGAAGGTGCCCAGCAGGTACATGCCGGCCTTCTTCGACACCAGGGTCTGCGCGGCGTCCTGCCAGGTGCGGCCGACGGCGCCCTCCTGGTGGTACGGGAGCAGCTCGGCCCACAGGTCGAACGCGGACTTCACCTTGGCGTCGGTCCAGGACGCCTTGCCCGCCATCAGCTCGACGTGGAAGTCGTAGCCGTTCTTGCGGAAGTTGATCTGGTCGAAGGTGCCGAGCGCGGGCCAGGCGTCCTTGTCACCGAAGGCGATCGGGGTGAGCCCGTCCTTCTTCATCTGCTTGCACAGGGCGATCAGCTGGTCCCACGTGGTGGGGACCTCGTAGCCCTTCTCCGCGAAGACGCTCTTGCGGTAGAAGAGCGCCCAGGGGTACGTGTACAGCGGCACGAAGTAGTACTTGCCGTCCTCACCCTTGCTGAGCTTCTGCATCGCCTCGGGGAAGTTGCCGCTGATGGTCTTCCACACGTCGTCGATCGGCGAGGCCAGGCCCTTGGCCGCGAAGAACTGCATCCGGTAGCCCGCGAACCAGGTGAACACGTCGTCCGGCGTGCCCTGCAGGTAGGAGTTGATCTGCTCCTGGAAGGTGTTGGAGTCCTTGGTGTTCACGTCGACCGTGATGCCGGACTTCTTCTTGTACGCCGCGTAGATCTCGGCGAACGCCTTCTTCGGAACCGGGTCGGACGCCTTCGAACCGAGGGTGACGGACTTCGGGTCGGCGGCCGTGCCGCTGCCCCCGCAGGCGCTCAGCAGGGGGATGCCGGCGCCGAGCGCTGCCGCGCCGCCTATGCCGCGCAGCAGGCTGCGGCGGCTGGGACCGGGCACGGCGAGACCGGAGGGTGTGAGATGCATGTACGGCTCCCTGGGGGACAGGTGGTTCGGTCTCAATGGCCCTCGCCGGTGACTGATCGAAAACAATCAGAAACCAACTCGACCGAACACGGTGGCCGCCATAACAGCTCTATGTCATGTCATACGTCAAGACTTCTTGTCCCCCTTTGTTGAAACGTAATCCCTGGTTGTCGAAACGTGACCGTCACACACGTGAGCCAGATCACAGATGGACATGACCGCACATACAGGGACACGCCAATCGCACAAGCCCGAACGCGCCTCCGCACGTGATCATCTGAAGGCGGAGAGCGCCTTGCCGGATTTGCGTCGGCGTATGGACGCGCCCCGGTGCCCCCGGCGCTTCACCGGCCCGCCGTCCCTCGTCGCGCCCCCGTTCAGCTGGATCCAGATCCGCACCTCGGTCCCGCCCAGCACCGACGAGCCCAGGCGCACATCACCGCCGGTCGACTCGGCGAGTCGGCGGACGATGTCGAGGCCCAGACCCGTCGAGCCGTCGCTGCCGGAGCCCCGGCCACGGGCCATCGCGGCCTCGGGATCGGCGATGCCCGGCCCCGCGTCCGAGACCAGGACGATCACCGCGTCCTCGCCGTTGTGAACATCCACCGCGAACGCCGTGCCCTCCGCCGTGTGACGGAAGACATTGCCGAGCAGGGCGTCCAGCGCGGCGGCCAGGTCCGCCCGGGCCACGGGTATGCGGACCGGGCGCTCGACCCCGGCCACCCGCCACTTGCGGCCCTCGTCCTCCGCGAGCGCCGACCAGAACGCCATCCGCTCCCGGACCACCTCCGCCGCGTCGCACCCCGCACCGGGCCCCGCCACCGCCGTCCGCGGCTTGGCCTCCCGCGCCGTCCGGATGATCGTGTCGACCTCCCGCTCCAGCTGCTCGACCGCCGCCCGGGTCTGCTCGGCGGCCGGCCCGTCGCCCAGCGAGGCCGCGTTCAGCCGCAGCACGGTCAGCGGGGTCCGCAGCCGGTGCGACAGGTCCGCCGCCAGCTCCCGCTCGTTCGCCAGCAACTGGACCACCTGGTCGGCCATCGCGTTGAACGCCACCGCCGCCAGCCGCAGCTCCTTCGGCCCCCTCTCCGGCACCCGTGCGCCCAGCTGCCCCTCCCCCAGCTGGTGCGCGCTCTCCACCAGCCGCCGCGCGGGCCGCACCATCCGCACCCCGAGCCGGTCGGCCACCGCCACCGAGCCGACGATCAGCGCGAGGCCCACCCCGGCGAGCACCGCCCACGCCGTGGCCACCCCGTTGCTCATCTCGGACTCGGGCACGAACACCTCGACGACCGCTATCTCGCCGGAGCTGAGCGCGGTGGGCTGCAGCAGCGTGGACCCGCCCGGGACCTGGGTGGTGGAGGCCCGGCCCAGCTTCCGCACGGTCGCGATGTCCCGGTCGGAGGCCCGCTGCCGGCCCAGGTCGAGGGCGCCCGCCCCGGCGCCGTCCGCCGGTATGTGCACCGCCATCCCGTCGTCCGACCCGGCCGAGGCGACGACTCGCTCCAACTGCTCCCGGTCGGTGGTGATGGAGAGCGCCGGGGCGATCGCGGCCGCCTCCCGCTCGGCATTGGAGAACGCCCGGTCCCGCGCCATCTCCTTGACGACCAGCCCGAGCGGCACCGCGAAGGCCACCACGACCATCGCCGTCACCGCCAGACACACCTTGACCAGCGCCCACCTCATGGCCGCTCCCCCGCCCCCGGTGGTTCCAGCTTCACGCCGACGCCCCGCAAGGTGTGCAGATAGCGGGGCTTCGCCGCCGTCTCCCCCAACTTCCGCCGCAGCCAGGACAGATGCACGTCGATGGTCTGGTCGTCCCCGTACGCCTGCTGCCACACCTCCGCCAGCAGCTCCTTGCGCGGGACGACGACACCGGGCCGGCCGGCGAGGAAGGCGAGCAGGTCGAACTCCCGCCGGGTGAGGTCCAGTCGTACCCCGTCCAGCTCGGCCTGGCGGCGCAGCGGGTCGATCGCGAGCCCGCCCACGCGGATGACCGTGGACGGCGGCGCCTCACCGGACGAGGCGCGGGAGCGGCGCAGCACGGCGGCCATCCGGGCCGACAGGTGCTCGACCGAGAACGGCTTGGTCAGATAGTCGTCCGCGCCCGCGTTCAACAGGCGGACGATCTCCGTCTCGTCGTCCCGCGCGGTCGCGATGATGACCGGGACGTCCGTGATGCCGCGCAGCATCTTCAGTGCCTCCGAGCCGTCGAGGTCGGGCAGCCCAAGGTCGAGGATGACCACGTCGAAGCGGACGTGCGCGACCTCGCGCAGCGCCTCCAGGGCCGTACCGACGCTGCGCACGGTGTGTGCGGCGTCCGTCAGATGCCTGATCAGCGCCGAGCGTACGAACTGGTCGTCCTCGACCACGAGCACACTTGCCATGCGCCGCACCGTACGCGAAATGGACCGGGCCGGTCGGGGCCTGTGGATAACTCGCGCGACCCGCGATGGGAGGGCTCCGGGGCCACGACACGGCTGGGGCCGGTGGGGCAGTATGGCCGCGATGCGCCGAGGACTCCTCCACCTACTGGCCTGGCTGCTCGCCACGGGCGCGGCGGTCACGTTGTCGTGGTGGGGCGTCCACACGGTGATGGCCGGCACGGCGTACGACCCGCCCCGCGCCCTCCCCATCACGGCCGCCGACGCCCGGGGCCAGGAAGCCCCCGCGCCGATCACCAGGACACCGCTGCCGACGCCGTCCAAGAGCGCGACGGAACGGGAGGAGGGTGCCGGCGGCGAACCGTCCCCGACCCCCTCCGAGCCGTCGAAGTCCGCGCGGCCCGGCCCGAGTCCGAGCACCGGCGCCCCGTCCGCGTCCGCCGCGTCGGGGGAGATCAAGGCCTACGACACCGAGGGCGGCCGGGTGGTCTTCTCGCTCACCGAGGCGTACGCGACCCTCGTGTCGGCGACGCCCGGCTCGGGCTGGTCGATGCAGGTCTGGAAGACGGAGACCTGGATCCGGGTCGACTTCGCGGCCGGTGCGGACCGGGTGTCGGTCTTCTGCACCTGGCACGACAGCGCGCCCCGGGTGGACGTGCAGAACTTCTGACGCCGCTGAAGGCCGTCGGGCTCAGTGGAACGCCGACGACGGTGGTGCCGGTGAGGCCACCGCGCCCGCGTCCGTCACCGGTACCGCGCCGCCCGTGAAGTCGGTGAGCGCCCGGCCGTGTTCGACACGGCCGGGGTGCGGGTCGGAGGCGGCCCGGCGGGTCAACTCGGCGACGGGGAGCGGCTGGTCGGAGGCGACGAGGACCGCGTTGCCGAAGCGTCTGCCCCGCAGCACGGTGGGGTCGGCGACGAGTGCCAGTTCGGGGAAGACCGCGGCGGCGGTGGCGATCTGGCCGCGCAGATGGGCCAGCGGCGGACCGTCGGCGAGGTTGGCGGCGTAGAGACCGCCGGGCTTCACCACCCGCCGTACGTCCGTGAGGAACTCCGTCGACGTCAGGTGCGCCGGGGTGCGCGCCGCGCTGAACACATCCGCGATCACCAGGTCCGCCCACCCGTCCGGCACCTTCGCGAGCCCTTCGCGGGCGTCCGTCGACCGCACCCGTATCCGGGCGTTGGGGTCCAACGGCAGCTCCCGCCGGACCAGTTGGACGAGGGCCGCGTCGCGCTCGACGATCTGCTGGGTGGAGCGGGGGCGGGTGGCGGCAACATAGCGGGCGAGGGTGAAGGCGCCCCCGCCGAGGTGCACGGCGTGCACGGGCCGTCCGGCCGGCGCGACGAGATCGATCACATGCCCGAGCCTGCGCTGATACTCGAAGGACAGATACGCGGGGTCGTCGAGATCGACGTGCGACTGCGGCGCCCTGTCCACCAGCAACGTCCACGCCCGGGCCCGGTCCCGGTCCGGAAGCAGCTCGGCGAGCCCCCCGTCGACCTCCTCGACCACGGCGCCCACATCCGGCCCCCGCCGCCCACGCCCCTGCTTCGACCTGCCCATGGCCCCATTATCGAACGCGGGGCACCCTGTGCGCGCCGGGCGCCGGGGGCGTCCTGAAGGGGCGCGGGGCTGTGACATATGCGGCTCCGCCGCGTGGGCGCGACAAGCCACGACGCACCCGCAGCCGCTGTCAGCACGACACCCCTACGGCGTAAAGGCGCACCTCACCGACAATTGTCCGCCGCCTCGATCAACCGCGCCGCCTCGTCCAGCGCCGCCCGCAACACCGCCGGATCGGTCGCGAGGTCCATCTCCCCCGGCGGCAACAACCACCCCGCCCCCTCCGGCGGAGCCAGCACCGCCCCCCGCCCATCGCTCTGCGTACACGTACTCCCCGGTACGTCCCACGCGTCCGCCGTACCCGGCGGCACCAGGAATCCGAGCGTGTCGCACGTGTCGTCGTGCAGTACGGGTCCGACCGTCATGACGGGCCCCACCGCGTCGACGGCGCCCCGGCGGAGAATGTCGACCGCCTCCAGCCCCTGCCGCGCGGGCACGGTCACCAGGTCGCACTCGGAACGGGGTTCGAGATTCTTCATCCGGGCCTCCCACGCCTACCAGCCCCCTGCCCAACGCGTCTGTCCGTCAACGGCTACGGCGAAACTGCGCCGCAAAGGATGGCAGTTCATGGCAGATCCAGGATGAGATATCCGGTTTGTAGCCAAACCTCGCGTGGAGGCCCCGACGGGGCGGGTACGTTCTTGCCCCGCCGGACACAGCGGAACCAACCGTGCAGCACGCACACAAGTCCTACTGAATCCGGCATGGTTCGACGGTTCGCGAGAGAGGGCCCGGCCATGGCGTCGTCAGCGGTGACCTCGTCCCAGTTCCCCCGTCCCCAGCGGCCGAACCTCGCTTTCAGGCGGCTGCGCGGGCAGCGTTCGCCCGGCGAGTTCGCCGCGGCGGTACGGCGGGCCGCGCGCGAGATCGGCGAGCGGGTGAGCTGTGACGCGCGATACGTCGGACGGGTCGAGGCGGGCGAGATCCGCTGCCCCAACTACGCATACGAACGGGTGTTCTTGCACATGTTCCCCGGCCGGACACTGACCGACCTGGGGTTCGCGCCCCGCGCGGAGGTACGCGGTCGGGGGGCGCGCCCCGCCGAGGAGGCGCCCTCCCCTCGCAACAAGAGCCGCTCGCACTCCTCCCACGGAACGAGGGGTGAGACGGAGGGGGCGTACGAGCCGTATGACACGCAGGAGATGTACGACATGCAGGACCCGCGGGGCGACACGGGCTATGTGCGCGGCCGGCGGGGCACGCAGCACACGTACCAGAACCACGAGGAGAGCGACGTGCAACGTCGCGCGTTCATGACCGGAGGTACCGCCGCGATGGCGGCCGCCTCGTTCGGCCCCTTCGCCCTGGGGGGCACGGCCTCGGCCACGGGGCGTCCCGTGCACCGGGCGGGTACCGGGGAGGCGGGGGCCCTCGAAGCGGCCGTACGCAAGATCCGGCTGCTCGACGACCGGCACGGGGCGGACGGGCTGTACCGCAGGGCCTCGGCGCCGCTGCGGGCGGCGTACGCGCTGCTGGACGCGGGCACCACCCGGCAGACCACCGCCGACCGGCTGTACTCGGGGGCGGGCGAACTGGCCATCTCCGTGGGCTGGCTGGCCCATGACTCGGGGCGGTTCGACGACGCCCGCTCGCACTACGCGGAGGCCCTCGCCACGGCCCGGATGTCGGGGGACGCGGGGCTGGAGGCGCACGCGTTCTGCAACACGGCGTTCCTCGCGCGGGACGCGGGCCGGCCGC
Organism: Streptomyces sp. NPDC107538; assembly: GCF_055657445.1. Classification (NCBI taxonomy): domain Bacteria; kingdom Bacillati; phylum Actinomycetota; class Actinomycetes; order Kitasatosporales; family Streptomycetaceae; genus Streptomyces; species Streptomyces sp. NPDC107538. The sequence goes on from NZ_JBVKAY010000004.1 coordinate 867,565, forward strand.
GCGAGGCGGTCCGGGCGGCGCAGGCCGCGCAGCGGGTCGCCCGGCCGCTGGGCTCGCCCCGGCTGATGTCCCTGCTGGCGCTGCGGGAGGCGGGCGGCTGGGCGGGGCTCGCCGACCGCACGGGCTGCGAGCAGGCGCTGGCGCGGGCGCACGCCCTGTTCGGGCGGGGGGCGTCCGAGGCCGACCCCGAGTGGATGAGCTTCTACGGGGAGGCCGAGCTGGAGGGCCTGGAGGCGCAGTGCTGGTCCACGCTGGGCGACTGGCCCCGGGCGGCCCGGCACGCGCGCCGGGCGGCCGGGACGCAGAACCCGCACTTCACGCGGAACATCGCGCTCTACACCGCGGAGCTGGCCGACGACCTCGCGCGCGGGGGGCGTCCCGACGAGGCCGCGGCGGCCGGGATGCGGGTCCTCGACCTCCTCGACGAGGTCCAGTCCTCCCGGGTCCAGCAGATGCTGGCGGGCACGGCCCGGGTCCTGTTGCCGCACCGCAGGGCCTCGGGAGTGTCGGCGTTCCTGGAGCGGCACGCGGGGGTCGCGCGCACGGCATAGCGGGCAGGCCGCCGCGGCCGGCGATGATCAGCCGGCCAGGTGCCCCGTGTCGTTCCACGACTCGATCGCCGGGTCGCCGTAGGCCCAGCCCAGGACCGACAGGGACGTCGGGTTGAGGCGCACGCGCGCGGCGAAGGCCAGGTCGAGGCCCAGCCAGCGGGCGGCTATGGAGCGCAGGATGTGCCCATGGGCGAAGACCAGGACGTCACGGTCCGCGGAGCGCGCCCACGCCACCACCTCGTCCGCGCGCGTGGAGAGCTGGTCCAGGGTCTCGCCCTCGGGGACGCCGTCGCGCCACATGAGCCAGCCGGGGCGGAAGGCCTGGATCTCGGCGGGGGTGAGCCCCTCGTACGCCCCGTAGTCCACCTCCATGAGCGTGTCCCACTCGGTGGCCCGGTCGCCGAAGCCGGCCAGATCGCATGTCTCACGCGCGCGGGAGAGGGGACTCGTCCGGACGTCGACACCGGGCAGCCCGTCCAGGGGCGCCCGGTGGAGGCGCTCCCCGAGGAGCTTGGCGCCGCGCCGGCCCTCTTCGAGGAGCGGGATGTCCGTCCTGCCGGTGTGCTTCCCGAGCAGGGACCATTCCGTCTGTCCGTGCCGGGCCAGCAGGATGCGCGGTGCCATGAGCGGCCTTTCAGGATGCCTTCGGGGAGAAGGGAGAAATCGGAGGCGGATGTCTCCATCATCGCTCACGCTGTCGGGGGGCAACCCGAAAGGCGATCCCAGCGTCTTGGACATCGTCTTGCTCAAGGGCCACAGCAGCACCACACGTAGATGAACATCGACGATGGACGTCGACGATGGACATCCGCGTACACAGACGACAGAAACAGATGGGGGAGGACGTTCGGATGCCGCAGACCGAGGCGACCGAGGCACCGGTTACCAGAAGGACCGGCGCACCGGTTACCGAGGCGGCGCCGAGCGCGCGGCTCCGGTGGTGGACCGAGCTACCGCTGATCCTGCTGGTCTACGGGGCGTACTCGGCCGGCCGGCTGCTGGCCCGCGGCGACACCACCCACGCCGTCGAGCACGGACTGACGATCCTGCGGATCGAGAAGGCGCTGTGGCTCAACGCCGAGCACCCGCTGAACCGTCTGTTCACCCGTGAACCCTGGATAGGGATACCCGCCGACTTCTGGTACGCGTCGCTGCACTACCTGGTCACGCCCGCGCTCCTGGTCTGGCTCTTCAGATCCCGCACCGTGCGCTACCGCGCGGCCCGCACCTGGCTGCTGACCTCCACCTTCATCGGCCTCATCGGCTTCACCCTGCTCCCGACCTGCCCGCCCCGGCTGCTCGCGCCCTCCCACGGCTTCGTGGACACCATGGCGTACTACAGCTCGTGGGGCTGGTGGGGCGGTGAGGCCAGCGCACCCCGGGGCCTGGGCGGTATGACGAACCAGTACGCGGCGATGCCGAGTCTGCACGTCGGCTGGTCCCTGTGGTGCGGGGTGATCCTCTGGCGCTTCGGCGGCGGCTCCCGGCTCGTCCGGACGGCGGCCGTCGCGTATCCGCTGATCACCACGATCGTGGTGATGGGCACCGCGAACCACTACTTCCTGGACGCGGTGGCGGGCGCCGCCGTGATGGGGGCGGGCCTGCTGCTGACCCCGCTGGTGCTGCGGATCGCCGACCAGTGGCGGGGCTCGCTCGGTCTGGCGACGGCGGCCGAGGAGCGGTTCGGCGGCGCGGGCCGACGTCCCGCCGAGGAGCCCGTCGTTCCCGCCACCGTGGTCTCTCAGGGCTCAATTTCCCCCATTGTCAGTGGTGGGTGCCAGACTTCCCCGGGTGAGCGATTTCCACGGCAGCGGATCAACGAACCCGGGCCGGGTGCCGCCCCCTCGGAAGCAGGGGACGGCGCTCCGGCAGCGGCTCGCTGAGCTGCGCGGACCCGAGGTCCCACCCAAGGCGCTGGACGCCCGCGCCCTCGCCGCGCTCGCGGCCAACCCGGGCTGTGAGCGCCGCGCGCTGCTGGACGGCGCGGGGGTGAACAAGGCGGTGCTGGCGGACGCGCTCGGCTCGCCCTCCGCCTTCGGCCAGTCCCAGTTCGCCTTCATGCGGGGCAACGCCTTCGAGGCCCGCGTCAAGGCGGACGGCGGCGCGGAGCTGCTGCGGCTGACGCACGAGAGACTGGACCCCGGCGCCGAGCCGCCGACCTCGGCCTCCGTTCCCGACCTCACCGCCGTCGGCCCCGAGGGCCGCGCCGCCCGTACGGCGCTGGCGCTGCGCGAGGCCACGGACGCGGGCGGCTGGACGCTGCTCGACCACCCCATGCTGGCGCTCGACGTCGCGGGCACCCCCGCGTTCCTGGAGCCGGACGCCGTGGTGGTCCACCCGGACGGCACCTGGTCGGTCGTAGAGATCAAGTCCTTCCCGATGCTGGACGGTTCGGCGGACGCGGCGAAGGTCGGCGCGGCAGCCCGCCAGTCCGCGGTGTACGTGCTGGCGCTGGAGGAGGTCGCCGCCCGGCTCGGCGGCGAGACCCGCAAGGGCGCCCCCGCGCCCGAGGTCCGCCACCGGGTGCTGCTGGTCTGCCCCAAGGACTTCACCAACCTCCCCACGGCCGCCGCGGTGGACATCCGTAAGCAACGGGCGGTCACCCGCCGCCAGTTGACCCGGCTGACCCGGATCGAGGAGATCGCGGACACCCTCCCCGAGGGCATCTGCTTCGCCACGGACCTCCCCCAGGAGCGGCTGACCGAGGCCGTCGAGGCACTGTCCGCCACCTACGCCCCCGAGTGCCTCGCCGCCTGTGAGCTGGCCTTCCACTGCCGGGCCCGCTCCCGCACGGAGGGCGCGGTGACGTCCCTGGGCCGGGCCACGCGCGCCGAGCTGGGCGGCCTCACCACGGTCGACGACGTGCTGGCGGCGGCCCACGGCCGCGCCGGCGACCCGGCCGACCCCGCCGTGGCCGCACTGCGCAGAGCGGCGGAGCTGCGGGCCGAGGCGCTGGGCGGCACGGGCGCGCCCCGAGAGGCGACCGTGCTCACCGGTACGGCACCGGAGGGGGTTCCGTGTCGCTGATCGCCACCCTCGCGCGTCTCGAAGCCGTCAGCACGGGCCGCGCCCAGCCCGCCGCCACCGTCCTGCACCGGCATCTCTCGGACCACCCCCTCGTCCTCGTGCCGCTCACCACCGCCGGTGAGGCCGGGGCCCCGCTCGGCGCGCTCGTCGGCACCGACCGGGACGCGCCCCGGCTGCTGGTGGTGCCCCAGCCCCGCGACCGCGACCTGCGGTTCGCGTTCCTGGCCGAGCTGGCGGACATCGTCCTGCCGTACGTGGACTCCTACGCGGACGTGGTGGAGGCGGCCGAGCGGAACGAAACCGACCCGGAGACCGGCAAACGCGTCAAGGTCGAGGTCGAACTGTGCGCGGACGCCCCGCAGTTGATCCTGCCGAGCCGGACGGGCATCGACTTCGTACGGCTCCTCGGGCGCTCCATGCGGTTCCGGCGCACGGCCGAGCAGGACCCGGAGGCGCCCCATCCGGCGCCGCCGCGCGTGCCGTTGCTGGGGCGGTGGCTCACGCACTTCGGGGAGCGGGCGCGGGTGCCGGGCTCCTCGCTGCTGCTCGCGCTCACCGATCTGCTGTCGCGGCACTGGGCCACCGGCCAGTCCGGCGTGGAGGACCAGCATCTGGCGTCGCTGCTCGCCTGGATCGACCCGCCGGAAGGGGAACCGGGCGAGGCGGCGGCGCGGCGGGCCGAGCTGGCGCGGGACGCCGAGGGCCAGTTGCTCTGCCCGCCCGCCGGGCCCGCGACCGACCCGGCGTTCGACAACAAGCTGCTGGCCCCGGCCATCGAGCGGTACGACCGGGCGCGGCTCGCGCTGGCCGCCGCCGAGGACGGACTGGAGGCCGACGACCGGCTGGGCGCCCTGACCGCCGCCGAGCGGGAGATCCGCGCCCTGGTCGAGAGCCGCACCCGGCCCACCTGGGACGCCGTCTGGCACGGCCTGGACCTGCTGCGCGCCCTGCCGGAGGGTGCCCACGCGGCCGACCGGTGGACCCGCGACCGCTGGTCCTTCACCGGCCACCGGGACCGGATCGTCGCCGGGGAGCCCCCACAGCCCCGTATCGACGACGCGGTCACCGCCGCGAACAAACTGGCCGCGCGCGAGCGCGAACAGGCCCGCCTCGACGCCCAGGAGGCCCTGGACGACCCCCTCGTCATGGCCGGTCGGCGGCTCGCCGGGGAGGCGTTCGCCGGGGAGGTCACGGACGTCGTGATGGCGTACAGCGAGAGCAAGCGGCCCAGCCCACGGCCGCTGGTCACCGTACGGACGCTCGACCGGCCGCATCTCGGGGAGCGGGCGAAGGTGTACCGCTCGCTGGGCGGGAAGCCGCAGACGGCGGAGTTCGTGGAGTACCTGGAGCATGAGGGGGACGACTGCGACAGCGGTGTGCTCCTCGTGCTGCGGATCATGGACAAGATGGGGCGGGGCAAGGAGCCGGAGGCGGGGTCGGTGCCCGAGAAGGGGGATCTGCTCTGCTTCACCCTCTTCGAGCACGACCAGCGGGGCGGGGCAAAGCTCCCGGACCCCGAGGAGACCCCGTGGACGCACGGCGGGCCGCCGGGTGAGCCCGACGCCGTACCGCTGCCGGACCCGGTGACCGAGGAGGACGTGCTGTGACCCCCACCGAGGTCGTGCTCGACCCGGGCGCGGCGGCCGGCCTGGCCACCGACGCGATCCTGCGCGACACGCTGCAAGGGGACGCGCGCGGGGTCGTCGTCGACTCACCGCCCGGCGCCGGGAAGTCGACCCTCGTCGTCCGCGCCGCGCTGGAACTCGCCTCCGCCGGGCGCCCGCTGATGGTCATCGCGCAGACGAACGCGCAGGTCGACGATCTGGTGATCCGGCTCGCCGAGAAGGACCCGGACCTCCCGGTCGGCCGGCTGCACAGCAGCGACAGCGACCCGTACGACAAGGCGCTGGACGCCCTGTCGAACGTACGGAAGTCCACGAAGGCGGCCGAGCTGGCCGGGCTGGACGTGGTGATCTCCACGGCCGCGAAGTGGGCGCACGTCAAGGGCGTCGAGCCGTGGCGGCACGCGATCGTCGACGAGGCGTACCAGATGCGGTCGGACGCGCTGCTGGCCGTGGCGGGGCTGTTCGAGCGGGCGCTGTTCGTGGGTGACCCGGGGCAACTGGACCCGTTCGCGATCGTGGGCAGCGAGCAGTGGGCGGGGCTGTCGTACGACCCGTCGGCCTCGGCGGTGACGACCCTGCTGGCCCACAACCCCGAGCTGCCCCAGCACCGGCTGCCGGTGTCGTGGCGGCTCCCGGCGTCGGCGGCGCCGCTGGTCTCCGACGCGTTCTATCCCTTCACCCCCTTCCGCAGCGGCACGGATCACGGGGACCGGCGGCTCGGGTTCGCGGTGCCGTCCGACGGCTCGGGTCCCGACCGGGTCATCGACGAGGCCGCCGAGTCGGGGTGGGGCCTGCTGGAGCTGCCCGCCCGGCACACGCCCCGCACCGACCCCGAGGCGGTACGGGCCGTCGCGCTGGTCGTACGGCGGCTGCTCGACCGGGGCGGGGCGGCGACCTCGGAGCGGTCCGAGGAGCCCGTGCCGCTGACCGCCGACCGGATCGCGGTCGGCACGGCCCATCGCGACCAGGCCGCCGCGGTGCGCTCCGCGCTGGCGGAGCTGGGCGTCGCGGACGTGGTCGTCGACACGGCGAACCGGCTGCAGGGGCGGGAGTACGACGTCACGGTCGTCCTCCACCCGCTGTCCGGGCGGCCCGACGCGACGGCGTTCCATCTGGAGACCGGGCGGCTGTGCGTCCTCGCCTCCCGGCACCGGCACGCGTGTGTCGTGGTGTGCCGCGCGGGCGTCACCGACCTCCTCGACGACCATCCGTCCACCGAGCCGGTCCAGCTGGGCGTCACCGTGAAGTTCCCGGACGGCTGGGAGGCGAACCACGCGGTGCTGGCGGAGCTGGGGGAACACCGGGTGGCCTGGCGGCCTTAGTACGAGGTGGGTGGGAGCGGGGGCGGCGCCTTCGGGGGCGTGGGTGTGTGAGGGGCGGGGTGTGGGGCGCCGGCTGGGCCCGATGCCTACTTGCGCGGTCACGAGACAATGGACGGTGGCCCTCCTCCCGGGACTCCCCCGGGAACCGGCCCACCGAACCGTCGTACGAGGAGGAGAAGACATGGCGGAGCCCACGTCGCGTCGGAACGAACCGCGGCTACGCCCCGCGCCCCTGCTCTTCGAGCCGGCCGAGGCGGCCGGTGACCCCGAGCACTTCTTCGATCTGGAGTCGATCGACGATCCGCGGGCGCTGCTGTCGCGGGCGACGGAGCTGGCGCAGGCGTTCCGGGCGGCGGCGGACCGGGCCGTGGAGTTCCAGGCGATGGCGGCGGCGCAGCTCGCCGATCCCCGGCGGTTCGACCGGCTGACCGCGGCGGATGTCGCGGAGCGGGCGGAGTGGACCGAGGACTACGCGAAGAAGATGATCGAGTACGGGCGGGAGCTGGCTCGGGGGCGGGATGTGAGCGGGCCCGAGTCCCTCTGAGCCCGGGGCCGGGGATCGGGATCGGGCGGGGTTTCGCTCACCGGCGCTCACCGGCGCTTGCCGACGCTTGCCGGGTGCCGCCCGCGCCCACCCGTGCTGCCCCTAGCGGCACGACTGCCCGCAGCAGGGCGACCCGCCGAAAACAGCATCTGGCATATGCCGGGTGGGCAAGATACCCCACTTGCCCACCTGCCGTACCAGTTTTCGGTAACCGACCGGGGTCGGGCGGTGGCGGGCGGTAGATCTAGATGTATGAGCGGTGAAGTGGGGACGGGCAGGTATCCGGCGGACGGGGTCGACGTCGCCGGGGTCACGGCGGACGGGGCGGCCTGGCTGGCCTCGGCAGGAACGTATCCGCGCAGCACGTTGACGCTGTGGGAGGAGCGGCCGGCCGCGCCGGTGGTGCTGCCCTGCGGGACCGTCTTCGACGTCGTCAGCGTGCCGGCGATCTTCGGGCGGCGCATGCTCGACCGGCTGTGGGACGGTGGCCCCGGCTCGGGACCGGTCGCCGTCTACCGCGGACGCATGCTGCTCTTCGCCTCCCCCGGCACCGCCCAGCGACTGCCCACCCTCCTGGAGTGGGAGGAGTGGGGCTCCCCCGGCCGCACCGGCGCCGTCCCGCCCCTCCTCTGCCACGGCACCGGCGACGCGGTCACCGTCCCGGCCGTCCTCGACCCCGACCCGTCCGATGCCTCCGACCGCCCCGGTGTCACCCGGCTCGGATCCCGTTGGCTCGTCGCCCCGGACACCCTGCGACCTTGGCTTCCGGGGCCCGAGGTACTGCTCTGGGCGGCCGTCCGCGCGGCCCGGTCGAGTGCCTCCGCGACCGTGCGGGTATCGATTTTTCCTCCCGCCGATCAGGGTGCTAAGGTCTACGACGTCAGCAGGCGCCGCTAGCTCAGTTGGTTAGAGCAGCTGACTCTTAATCAGCGGGTCCGGGGTTCGAGTCCCTGGCGGCGCACGACACGAAGGAAGCCCCTCGCGAGAGCGAGGGGCTTCCTTCGTTACCGCGCCCGCCTACCGCCCCGTCGTGATCCGCACCGTCCACGCCCCGGTCGCCGTGCGCCCCTCCACCGCCACCCGCACCGCCTCCCCCGGCACCGCGAAGCTCTCCCCCACCCCCACCGGCGCGTCCGCGAGGGGCGGGTACACGGACTCCTCCCAGCACGCCTCGGTGCGCGGATGGGCGTCGAGGACCTCGATGGGACCGCCGCCGGACTCGGCGCCGCCGCGGATGCGATAGACGAGGACGCCCTGCGAACAGACGGCGGCGTCGTTGCCTACCGCGCCCCGCGCCTCGATCGCGAGGACGCTGTCGGGACCGGTGCGGACGACCGCCAGTTTCGTCCCCCGGCCGGCGTTGAAGGCCCGCACCCCCACACCGGCCGCGGCCCCACCGTCACTCGCACGACCGGCGCCACGACCGTCACCGCCACGACCGGCACCGGTGTGGCCGACGGCCTCCCCCTCGTACGCCCCCTTCGGCCCCGCCCCCACCGCCTCCAGGGTCAACCGCGCGGTCCCGGCCCCCCGTACACACGTCACCTGGCGCGGTTCCAGCCAGCCGAGCTTCCACTTGTGCCAGGCGAACAGGTCGGGGGCCAGGGCGAACTGGCTGCCCATGAGGTCCCAGTCGCCGACATGGGTGTCCCAGTCGCCTTTGCCGTCGGCGGGGCGGTGGTAGAGGTCGGGGAGATCGAATACATGACCGGTCTCATGGGCGAGGACCAGACGGTCCGGCGGATGCCGCTCGAACACGGTGACGACCCGGCGGAGATCTTCGCCGTCGACCTCCAGCGGGGATTCCAGGTTGACCACCTTCGTCGCGTCCGAGTCGACGCCGGGGGCGTGCGGATCGGCCACGAAGTACACGATGTCGTAGCGGGAGAAGTCGACATGCGGGTCGGCCGTGGCGAGCGCGTCCCTGAGGTAGGCGGCCCGATGCGTCGCGTTCCAGTCACGTCGTATGGCGTACGCGGTCGAGGGCTGCGGCATCTCCAGCCACTCGCGGCGCGGATGGGGGCGGAGCGCGAACTTGCCGTACGAGGCGCGTTCGAAGAACTCACTGGTGGCCGGAAAGTGATCCGCGGTCAGCTCGGCCGGTGTGGTGAGAGGGGCCGCGTCCGGGAATGACAAGAATACGAGTACGGCGTCGAGGTCGCGGGTGGGGCGTGGATACGCGGAATTCCAGGTGTCGAGGCCCTCCGAGTGGTGTGCCTGGGTGCGCCGCAGGGTGCACGGCTCCGACAGCGGGACGGCGGAGGGAGCCGCGATCAGGGAGGTCGCGGCCAGTGCGGTGAGGGAGGTGAGCATGGCCGCTGTACTGCGCAGCATGGGCGCCCGGTCGCCGAGGCCTTCCTTCCAGGGGAGCGGACGCTGCACGGAGACCTCCGGATGCGGATCTTGGGGACACCGCGTCCAGATTTTCGGAATTTGTAGTACTACGCCCTGTTTGCCTGCACCAGAAGGGTGAGGGCCGGGCGGAAGGGCGGCGCGTCGCCACCCGGTTGCCGACACCCCGGGCACTCACGGAACGTCACAAGCGGTCGACGGAGCGGGGAAGCCGTTCAGCTCGGGGCAGAAACGATCTGTCAGATCAGGTCGTTGTTCAGGGAGACTGGAGAGTGGCTAGAAGGCCTTGGGGTCAGCCTCTATGATCGGCACACTTTCCTGCACGGACACGGCTTGAGCGCCCTTACGTACCTGGTTCGGCCGCTCCGACGAGACAAACGAGATCCATCGAAAACGAGTGCACTGCGGGAGCGAACGGTGAGCGGAACGTCCCAAGGGCCGGCGCCCGCGGCAGATCTCGTCCGGCCGGCGATTACAGAACGTAACGTCCATGCGTCAGTTCCGTCGTCGAGTACGGCGTCGGGGCCGGCCGCCTTCTCCGTCGCGCCCCTCGCCATGGCCGTCGTCGACCGGGACGGGCTGGTCGTCACCGCCAACGGGGCGATGGGGACCCTGCTCGGCACGGGAGGGGAGCCGCTCGTCGGGCGGGTCGCCGCCGACCTGGTGGACCTCGCCTCGGACCCCCGCACCTGGCACGCGTACCGCGAGGTGCTGCGCGGCCGGCAGGCCCGGCTGCGCTGTACGCGACGGCTGAAACAGCCGGACGGGACCTGGCTGTGGGTGCAGGTCTCGGTGGCGCCACTGCCCGAGGAGGAGCGCGCGGTGCTCCTCTCGGTCACCGACATCAGCGCCAACCGTCAGCTTCAGGCCAGGCTCCGCCATCTCCAGATGCACGACCCGGTCACCCGGCTCCCCAACCGCACCCTCTTCTTCGAACAGCTCTCCGCCGCCCTCGAACGCGAGGCGTACGACGAGGCCGGCACCGGCCGGATCGGTCTGGTCTATCTGGACCTGGACGGCTTCAAGGCGGTCAACGACACCCTCGGCCACCGGGTCGGCGACCGGCTCCTCACGGCCGTCGCCGAGCGGCTCACCCGCTGCGCCGACGAGGCCGCGCTGCTGCGCACGGCCGGTACGGCGGCCGGGGCACCGCTGGTGGCCAGACTCGGTGGTGACGAGTTCGCGCTGCTCGTGGAGGACTCCACCGGTACGGAACAACTCGCCGACCTGGCCGACTCGGTCCTCAAGGCGCTGCAGGCGCCCTTCGACCTGGCCGGTCAGCGGCTGTCCGTCTCCGCCTCGATCGGTGTCGTCGAACGGCAGTCGGCGAGCACGACGGCGACGGGGCTGATGCAGGCCGCCGACACCACGCTGTACTGGGCGAAGGCCGACGGCAAGGCCCGCTGGACACTGTTCGACCCGGAGCGCAACGCCCACCGGATGACCCGTCAGGCCCTGTCGTCCACGCTGCGGGCGGCCGTCGGGCGGGGCGAGTTCGTCCTGGAGTACCAGCCGCTGGTGGGCATGGCGCAGGGCGAGGTGCGCGGGGTCGAGGCGCTGGTGCGCTGGCATCACCCGACCTTCGGCCTGTTGACGCCGAATCGGTTCATCTCACTGGCGGAGGAGGACGGTTCGATCGTCCAGCTCGGACGGTGGATTCTGGCCACCGCCTGCCGGCAGGCCCGGCGCTGGCAGATCGACCACCCCGAGCGGGCCCCGATCTTCGTCAGCGTGAACGTGGCCGTCCGCCAGGTCTGGGACTCCGACCTGGTCGCCGATGTCGCCGAGATCCTCGCGGAGACCGGTCTCGCCCCGCACCTCCTCCAGCTGGAACTCACCGAGTCCGCGCTGATGGGCTCCGCCGGCCGCCCCCTCCAGGCCCTCAAGGCCCTCAGCGACATGGGCGTCCGTATCGCCATCGACGACTTCGGCACCGGGTACTCCAACCTCGCGTACCTCAGCCGGCTGCCGGTGTCGGTGCTGAAGCTGGACGGGGCGTTCGTCCGGGGGTTCCAGTACGAGGACGGGGAGCAGGGCGGGGGTCCCGGCGGGGCCGCTGCGCCCGCCCCCGCCGGTGAGGTCGGGGACGCCGGGCAGCCCAACCCCGCCGACGAGATCATCGTCGAGGCACTGGTCCAACTCGCCCACCGGCTGGGGCTGTCCGTCACGGCCGAGGGCGTGGAGACCGACGCGCAGGCCTCCCGGCTGCGGCGGCTCGGCTGCGACACCGGGCAGGGGTGGCTGTACTCCCGCGCGGTGTCGCCGGAACGGATCGCGGAGCTGCTGGGGGCGGCGGCCTGCCCTCAGGCCTGAGGGCCGCCCCCGGCGGGCGGGACGTGCGGCAGGTCGTACGCGTCCGCGATCAGTTCGTACGAGCGCAGGCGGATGTCGGCGCTGTGGGCGTGGGTGGTGAGCATCAGCTCGTCGGCGCCCGTGCGCTTGTGGAGGTCGTCGAGGCGGGTGCGGACCTCGTCGACGGTGCCGTGGACGACGTCCGCGTTCCAGGAGTCGATGAAGTCCTGTTCGACCACGCTGAACTCGTACGCCTCCGCCTCCTCCGGCGTCGGGACGAGACCCGGGCGGCCGGTGCGCAGCCGGACCATGTTGAGCGCGGCGGCCCTGACCTGGCGGCGGGCCTCCTTCTCCTCGTCGGCGGCGAGGGCGGAGACGCCGATCAGCGCGTACGGGGCGTCCAGGGCCGGTGAGGGGCGGAACGACTCGCGGTACAGGTCGAGCGCCGGGATCGTGTTCCGGGCGGAGAAGTGGTGGGCGAAGGCGAAGGGGAGGCCGAGGGAGCCGGCCAGGCGGGCGCTGAAGCCGGAGGAGCCGAGCAGCCAGATCGGGGGGCGGTGCGGGGACTGGACGCCGCCGGGTGAGGTGCTCTGGACGGGGCCCGGGACCGCGTGGATACGGCGGTAGGGGTGGCCGTCAGGGAAGTCGTCGTCCAGGAAGCGGGTCAGCTCGGCGAGTTGCTCGGGGAAGTCGTCGGCGCCCTCGTTCAGGCGGGCGGAGCGGCGCAGGGCGGCGGCGGTGGCGCCGTCCGTGCCGGGGGCTCGGCCGAGGCCCAGGTCCACGCGGCCGGGGGCCATCGCTTCCAGGGTGCCGAACTGCTCCGCGATGACCAGGGGGGCGTGGTTGGGGAGCATCACGCCGCCTGAGCCGAGGCGGATGCGGGTGGTGTGGGCGGCGAGGTGGGCGAGGATCACGGCCGGGGAGGAGGAGGCTACGCCGGGCATGGAGTGGTGTTCGGCTACCCAGTAGCGGTGGAAGCCTCTGCGCTCCGCTTGGCGGGCGAGGGTGACGCTGGTGTGGAGGGCGTCTGTGGCGGTGCGGCCTGCGCCTACCGTGACCAGGTCGAGGACGGAGAGGGGGAACGGGGCCGTGCCGTGGGCTCCGCCTCGTATCTCGTCTGTGGTCACGGTGGGGCCTCCTGGGGGCTTGCGGGTGCGGGGGTGCGGCGGTGCCTTTTTCGGTTAACAGGAGGGTGGCTCCGGTTATTCCCTCGCCCCCGCCGCCCCTACCCGTCCCATCCCCAGGGGCTGCGCCCCTTCGACCCCCTTTTTTCGCGCTCCGCGCGGGGGTGGGGGGGTGCGTGCGGGTCGGTGGGGGGGGTGCGTGCGGGTCGGTGGGGGGGTGCGTGCGGGTCGGTGGGGGGGTCGCGCAGTTCCCCGCGCCCCTTGAAAAGACGGGCCTGCGGCCGTCTTTTCAAGGGTGCGGGGCTCGCCCAGGAACTAGACCTGCACGATCGGCTCTCGGGTGAACAGGGTGCCTAGTTGGGGGGCGTTGACCCTGCGGTCCGCGAGCCTCAGGGCTTCCCAGACGGTGACCTGGTTGGCGGTGAGGAGCGGTTTGCCTAGTTCCTTTTCGAGGGTGGGGATGTGGGAGGCGGTGTGGAGGGCGGTGTCGGGGAGGAGGAGGGCTTCCGCGTCGGGGTGGTCGGCGGCGCGGGCGAGGGTGAGGACGTCGTCCAGGTCCCAGGTGCCCACCTCCGCCGCCGTGATGATGCCCGCGCCCCGTACGGAGAGGACCTCGATGCCCGCCGCCGCCAGGAAGTCGACGAAGAGGCGGGCCACGTCGTCAGGGTAGGTCGCGGCCACCGCGACCTTGGTGGCGCCCAGTTCTCCGGCCGCGTGGGCGAAGGCGAAGGACGTGGAGGAGGCGGGGAGGCCGGCCGCGCGGGCGAGGGCGCGGATCTGGTCGTGGGCGCCTTCGTAGCCGTACACGAAGCTGCCGCTGGTGCAGGCCCAGACGACGGCCTCGGCGCCGGACATGCGCAGGGCCTCGCAGCCGGCGGCGAGGCGCTCGGGGGCGCCCATCTCGCGCAGGGCGTCGACGCGGTGGGCGTCCTCGCCGATGTCGGTGTGCACCACGTCCACCCGGATGTCGCTGCCGAGCAGTTGCTCCATGCGCGGATAGTCGTCCTCGGCGGAGTGGCCCGGGTAGAGGAAACCGAGTGCGGTCATGCCCAACCTTCCTGTTCTTCCGGCAGTACGGGCGGCGGCGGTACAGGCCCTCGGCCAAACGTCTGTTTGGCCGACTCGTCGATCAGAGCCTGGTACGGGCCCACCGCCCGAGTACCCAGATGACGCAGTGCCGCCCATATCGTCACCTGGTTGGCCGAGAGAACGGGCATCCGCAGTTCCGCTTCCAGCTGGGGGATGACGTCGTACGTGGGGAGGTTGGTGCAGGAGATGAAGAGGGCGTCCGGGGGCGATGCACGGACCGCGCGGTGGGCCATGGCGACCACGTCGTGGTACGGGACCTTCCAGATGTGCCGGACCAGACCCAGCGAGGCGCGGCCGGTGACCAGGACGCCCGCCTCGGCGAGGTACTCCTCCAGGGACTGGGTGACCGAGACGGTGTACGGGGTGACCAGGGCGATACGGCGGGCGTTCAGCTCGGCCAGGGCGGCGAGCAGCGCGCCGGAGGTGGTGACGGCGTGCGCAGCGCCCGCGCGGGTCATGGCCTCGCCCATCGCGCGCTCCCCCGCGACCCCGCCGACGAAGCTGCCGCTGGTGCAGGCGTAGGCGACGACCTCGGGCGCGACCTCGTTCAGGGCCCGGACCGCCTCGTGCAGGGTCTCGTGCTCGGAGACCAGCCGGGCCAGGTCGAGGCTGACCTCGACGGGCACGTACGGGGTCCTGGTGAGATGCAGGGAGACGTCGTCGGGGACCCAGCGCCACAGCTCGCGGTCCAGGGCGAAGTCGAACGGGGCGATGACACCGACGCCGCGCTGCGGACGGGGTCCACCGAGGAAGGAGACGTTCATGACAGCCACCGGCCTCACGGAGAGGGATGTGCGGACGACAGACCGTGCGCAAGTCCGTGTTGACGAAGGTAGGTTCGGGTGCGAGCGTGGTCAATCAGTGCATGTCACACGCATCTCCTACGCCCACGTCCCGCCCCGGGGGCCCCGCCGATGACCTCGTCCCAGCGTCCGCATCTCCTCGTCCTCGACACCGAGCCGCGTCCCCGGCTCGGTCGGCTCACCGGTCGGGCGACGGTCGAGTACGCCGACGCCTCGACCCTGGCCGAGCGGCTGCCGTCCGCCGATGTGCTGCTGGTGTGGGACTTCGCCTCCCACGCGGTGCGGAAGGTCTGGCCGGGCGGCGGGCCCCGGCCGCGCTGGGTGCACACCGCGAGCGCGGGCGTCGACCATCTCCTCGGTCCCGGACTCGTCGCCGACGAGGACACGGTGGTGACGAACGCGCGGGGCGTCTTCGAGGCGCCGATCGCCGAGTACGTCGCCGCGCTCGTCCTCGCCATGGCCAAGGATCTGCCGCGCAGCTGGGAGTTGCAGGGGCGGCGGGAGTGGCGGCACCGGGAGGCGCTGCGGGTGGCGGGCGGCCGGGCGTGCGTGGTCGGCTCCGGGCCGATCGGGCGGGCCGTCGTCCGCACCCTCAAGAGCCTCGGTCTGCATACGGCCCTGGTCGGGCGGACCGCGCGGGCCGGGGTCCACGGCCCCGAGGAACTCGACCGGCTGCTGGCCCGCGCCGACTGGGTGATCGCGGCCGCGCCGCTGACGGAGGCGACGTACGGCATGTTCGACGCCCGGCGGTTCGGGGTCATGCAGCCCTCCGCGCGGTTCGTCAATGTGGGGCGTGGGCAGCTCGTGGTGGAGGACGCGCTCGTCGAGGCGCTGCGCAAGCGGTGGATCGCGGGGGCGGCGCTGGATGTCTTCGAGCGTGAGCCGCTGGGGCCGGACGATCCGCTGTGGGAGGTGCCGGGGCTGATCGTCTCGCCCCACATGAGCGGGGACACGGTGGGGTGGCGGGACGAACTCGGCGCCCAGTTCGTGGAGTTGTTCGGACTGTGGGAGGCGGGAAAGCCGCTGCCCAACGTGGTCGACAAGCAGCGCGGGTACGTGCCCGGGCACTGAACTCCCTGGAGGGGGCCGGATGTCGGAGCTGACGCAACTGTCCGCCGTACGACTGGTCGAGGGGTACCGCAAGGGCGAGTTCAGCCCGGTGGACGTCGCTCGCGAGACTCTGGACCGGGCCGAGCGGGTGCAGCCGGACGTGAACGCGTTCGTGCGGATCGACGCCGAGGCGGCCCTCGGGCAGGCGCGGGAGTCGGAGGAGCGCTGGCGGCGCGGGGAGCCGGCCGGGGCGGTGGACGGGGTGCCGGTCACGGTCAAGGACATCCTGCTGATGCGGGGCGGGCCCACCCTGAAGGGCTCCAGGACGATCTCCGTGAACGGGAGCTGGGACGAGGACGCGCCCTCCGTGGCCCGGCTGCGGGAGCAGGGGGCCGTCTTCCTGGGGAAGACCACGACACCTGAGTTCGGCTGGAAGGGCGTCACCGACTCGCCGCTGAGCGGGGTGACCCGGAATCCGTACGACCTCTCGCGTACGGCCGGGGGGTCCAGCGGGGGCGCCGCGGCGGCCGTGGCGCTGGGGGCGGGGCCGCTGGCGCTGGGCACGGACGGGGGTGGCAGTGTGCGGATCCCGGCCGCGTTCTGCGGGGTGTTCGGGCTGAAGCCGACGTACGGGAGGGTGCCGCTGTATCCCGCGAGCGCCTTCGGGACGCTGGCGCATGTGGGGCCGCTGGCCCGGGACGCGGCCGACGCCGCGCTGATGCTGGACGTCGTCTCCGGGCCGGACGCACGGGACTGGTCGGGGCTGGGTCCGGTGTCCGGGTCCTTCGTGGACGCGCTCGCGGGTGGGGTGCGGGGGCTGCGGGTCGCGTACTCGGCCTCGCTGGGCGGGCAGGTGGCCGTCCAGCCGGGGGTCGCCCGTGCGGTGCGGCGGGCCGTGGAGGGGCTCGCCGGGCTCGGGGCGTACGTCACCGAGGCCGACCCCGACTTCTGCGATCCCGTGGAGGCGTTCCACACGCTGTGGTTCAGCGGGGCGGCGCGGGTGACGCAGCGGCTGGGGGCGGGGCAGCTGGAGATGCTGGACCCCGGGTTGCGGGAGATCCGGGGGCTCGGGGCGCGGTTGTCCGCGCTGGACTATCTGGCCGCGGTGGATGTGCGGATGGATCTCGGGCGGCGAATGGGGGCGTTTCATGCGCGGTACGACGTGCTGGTGACTCCCGCGTTGCCGGTGACCGCGTTCGAGGCGGGGGTGGAGGTGCCGGGGGGTTCCGGGCATCGGCGGTGGACGGGGTGGACGCCGTTCACGTACCCCTTCAACCTGACGCAACAGCCGGCGGCGAGTGTTCCCGTGGGGGTGGACGGGGGTGGGCTGCCGGTGGGGTTGCAGGTGGTGGCGGCTCGGCATCGGGACGATCTGGTGTTGCGGGTGGGGCATGCGCTGTATGAGGCGGGGGTTGCGGGGGTGGCTTCGCCGGGGCGGTAGGGGGTGCGTTGTCGGGTGCGGGTCCGGTGGGGCTTCTCGCGCAGTTCCCCGCGCCCCTGAAAAGCAGCGGCTGCGCCGCATGCTTTTCATCTTTCAGGGGCGCGGGGAACTGCGCGACCAGCCCCCACCGGACCCGCACCCGCCGACGAATCCGCACCCCCCGAACTATGCGGCGCGCCTGAAAGAAAGGGACTCCCCCCGCGCCCCCGCCCGCCACAGATCGCCACACGCCTCCGCCATCTCCTCCAGCCCCGACACCACCTGCCCCCAGACAATGCCCGGCACCCACCCGACATCCCCGTTGAGCAGCAGGTTGTTGCGTTCGTAGAAGAGGGCCAGGTCGACGAGGGTGGTCCCGGGGCGGACCCCCTCGCCGTACCCGTACGCGCTGGTCGCCAGCTCCGTACCGGCGAAGGAGAAGTAGCAGAGGTCGCCCGGGATGGGCGTGACCGTGGGGTTCTCCAGCGGCGGCTCGCGGTCGGCGAAGGGCGGGAAGAGGGCGTAGATCTCGTTGCGGGCGTACTTGGCGTGGTAGACGTCGCCGGAGAGCGGCAGGGCGTCCCAGACCGCGGCGCAGGTGCGCGGCGCGCGGTCGTCGAGGAGTTTCGCCCGGCACACGACCTGGCGCTTGAGCAGGGAGATCTCTATGTAGCGGTCGGTCATGTCTTCCATGGTGCGGGCGCGGTCAAGGGCGCCTGAGGGGCACATTCGAGGCCGGCCGGGTGTGTGCAGGGGGCGTGAAGGCACCGGCGGTGGCGTGAATACATCCCATCGGGTCGGGTAGCCGCGCGGCCATGGCTCCAGCAACGAAGACCTCCGGGAGAACCGGGAAGACACGCGACCCCAGCCGCCGGGCGCTGCTCGTCGGCGCCTCCGCGCTCGCCACAGCCGGCGCGCTGGGCGCCGCCGGGTGCAGCCGGGTGGCCACCGCCTCCGCCACGAAGGGGGGTGAGCTGCTGGACCGGCTGCGGGCGCAGGGCGTCGTACGGCTCGGTATCGCGGGAGAGATCCCGTTCGGCTACATCGACACCGACGGGCAACTGACCGGTGAGGGGCCGGAAGTGGCCCGGGTCGTCTTCAAGCGGCTGGGGGTGGAGCGGGTGCAGCCCGTGCCCACCGAGTTCGGCTCGCTCATACCGGGGCTGAACTCCCAGCAGTTCGATGTCGTCTCCGCCGGGATGTACATCAATCCCGAGCGCTGTGCGGAGGTCATCTTCTCCGAGCCCGACCACCAGATGCTGGACGCGTTCGTGGTGAAGAAGGGCAATCCGAAGGGGCTGAACGACTACGAGGACGTGATCCGTGCCAAGGCCCGGTTCGCCACCGGGTCGGGGTACGCGCAGATCGCGCACGCCGTCGAGGCCGGGTACTCCGAGAGCGACATCGTCATCGTGCCCGACCAGGTGGCCGGGCTGAACGCCGTGGAGGCCGGCCGGGTCGACGCGTTCGCGGGGACGTCGCTGACCACCCGCGAGGTGGTCAAGAAGTCCCGTACGACGGAGGCGACCAAGCCGTTCGCCGCGCTCGTCGACGGCAAGCCGCGGGTGGACGGCGCGGGCTTCGCGTTCCGGCCGGCCGAGACGCGGCTGCGGGACGCCTTCAACGTGGAGCTGCGGAAGATGAAGGAGAGCGGCGAACTGCTGCGCGTCCTGCGGCCCTTCGGCTTCACCAAGGTCGAGATGACCGACCTGACCACGAAGGAGCTCTGTCGCGCATGACACAGGGGCTCTGGGAACTGGTCCTGCGCGGCGTCTGGGTCACGATCCAACTGCTGGTCCTCGGCGCGCTGCTGGCCACGGTCGTCTCGTTCGTGGTGGGGATCGCGCGCACCCACCGGCGGTGGCTCGTCCGCTTCGTCGCGGGCCTGTACACCGAGGTGTTCCGCGGCACCTCCGCACTGATCATGATCTTCTGGGTGTACTTCGTGCTGCCGCTGGCCTTCGGCTGGCAGCTGGTCCCGATGTGGGCGGGCGTCCTCGCCCTCGGGCTGACGTACGGGGCGTACGGCGCCGAGATCGTGCGCGGCGCCCTGACCGCCGTGGATCCGGCGCAGCGCGAGGGCGGTATCGCGCTGAGCTTCACCCCGTGGCAGCGAATGCGGCTGATCCTGCTGCCGCAGGCGGTCCCGGAGATGATCCCGCCCTTCGCCAATCTGGTCGTCGAACTGCTCAAGGGCACGGCCTTGGTGTCGGTCATCGGCATGGGTGACCTGGCGTTCAGCGGCAGTCTGGTACGGCTGGCGCTGCAGGAGAGCGTGGAGATCTACACGTATCTGCTGCTCATCTACTTCGTGATCGCCTTCCTGCTCACCCGGGGCATGCGGCTGCTGGAGCGGCGGCTGAAGGCCGGGGTCGGCAAGGCCCCGGTGAAGAAGGCCGTGGCGCCCGTGCGCGTCGCCGAGGGTGCGAGCGCCGGAGGTGGTGCGTGATGAACTGGGACTGGAACGCGGTCACCGACTTCCTGCCGCACTTCTGGGACGGCCTGCTGGTCACCCTCCAGGCACTGGCCCTGGGCTCGGTCGTCTCCTTCCTGCTCGGGCTGGTGTGGGCGCTGCTGGTGCGGACGCCGACCCGCTGGGTGAGCTGGCCGGTGGGGGTGGTCACGGAGTTCGTCCGGAACACTCCCCTGCTCGTCCAGCTGTTCTTCCTCTTCTATGTGCTACCGGCCTGGGGGCTGACCTTCTCGGCGCTGACCACGGGCGTCTTCGCGATCGGGCTGCACTACTCGACGTACACGATGCAGGTCTACCGGGCCGGTATCGAGGCGGTGCCCGCGGGCCAGTGGGAGGCGGCCACCGCGCTGAACCTGCCGGTGCGGCGCACCTGGACGGTGGTGATCCTGCCGCAGGCGGTCCGCCGTGTGGTGCCCGCGCTGGGCAACTACGTGATCTCGATGCTCAAGGACACACCGATCCTGATGGTGATCACGGTCCCGGAGATGCTGAGCGAGGCCCGGCTCTACGCGCAGGAGACCTTCCGTTTCACCGAGCCCCTGACCGTCATCGGGGTGGCCTTCATCCTCATCTCCTATCTGGCCTCCCTCCTTCTGCGAACCCTGGAGCGTCGTCTTGTCCGCTGACACCCCGCTGATGAAGCAACCCGAGTCGCCCGACAGGCGTGTGGCGGACACGAGTGAGCTGATCCGCTTCGAGAACGTGACCAAACGATTCGGCGGCACCACCGTCCTCGACGGGCTGGACTTCTCGGTCGAGGCCAGCAAGCACGTCACCCTGATCGGCCCGTCCGGCTCCGGCAAGACGACGATCCTGCGGCTGCTGATGACCCTCACCAAGCCCGACGACGGGACGATCACCGTCGGTGGACAGCGGCTGTTCCCGGCGAGCGACAAGCAGTGCCGTGAGGTCCGCAAGAACATCGGGATGGTGTTCCAGCAGTTCAACCTCTTCCCGAACATGAGGGTGCTGAGGAACATCACCGAGGCGCCCGTCACCGTCCTCGGGCTCTCCAAGGACGAGGCCGAGGCGCGCGCCCGCGAACTGCTCGACCTGGTGGGGCTCGCCGACAAGTGCGACGCCTACCCGAGCCAGCTCTCCGGCGGGCAGCAGCAGCGGGTGGCCATCGCGCGGGCGCTGGCGATGCGCCCGCAGGTGCTGCTCCTCGACGAGGTGACGTCGGCGCTCGACCCCGAGCTGGTCGCGGGCGTCCTCGACCTGCTCAGGGACATCGCCCGCACCACCGACATCACGATGCTCTGTGTGACCCACGAGATGAACTTCGCCCGGGACATCTCGGATCAGGTTCTGATGTTCGATTCTGGCCAGGTGATCGAGTCGGGCAGCCCGGAGAAGATCTTCGGCGACCCCTCACACGAACGTACGCGCGAATTCCTCGGCGCCGTCAACTGACTACGGCCAGTGAACGGCTGAACGCGTGGGAACATCCGAGGTCCGCCCGCCGGGCCATGCCTTTGGCATATGTCAGAGTGCTGGTCCGGCAGTTGGGAGGCCCGGGGGTACCGGGATTTTCTCGCGAACAACCCCTCCACGTACGGCTCTTGGGCCGTATCGTGGGACTCGGCAAGCTGTCCGAAAAACGGCCCGAGAAGCGCAGGGGGAAACCGTGGCGCTCAAGCACGAGCCGACCGCGCCGTACCACTCGGCCCAGGACGCCCTGCGCGTCCTGGAGACGGTGGCGCGGCACGCAGGTGGCGTCACCGACGCCGAGATCGCCCGTCGCACCGGTGTCGACAGCGAGCGGTTGACCGCGCTCCTGCGGATGCTGCGTCGCGAGGGATATGTGGAGCAGACCACCGACGGCGCCTATGTCACCGGCGCCGCTCTCGCCCGGCTGGGTTCCGCCCAGGGTCATGACCAGGCCCTGCGCGAGCAGCTCCAGCACACCCTGGACCGGCTGCGGGACTCGGTGGGCGCCGCCGTCTATGTCACCCGCTATCTGGACGGGGAGATCCAGGTCACCGGCTGGGCCGACGGCCCGGCCACGCCCGCGGTCCACGAGTGGGTCGACTTCCGCTCCTCCGCCCATGCCACCGCCTTCGGCAAGGGCCTGCTGGGCCAGCTCGACCTCAACGGCCGGCGCGACCATCTCTCGCGCCACCGCCCGGCCCGGCTCACCTCCCACACGATCACCAACGAGAAGGTGCTGCTGAGCAAGCTCGACGCCCAGACCGCCACGGTCCCGGTCCTCGACCTCCAGGAGTACGCGCCGGGCACGGTCTGCGCGGCCGTCCCCATCACCGCGGGCTCCGCCGTCGGCTGCCTCGCCCTGTCGCTCCCCCTGGAACACGCACACCGGCTGCGCGCGGCGGCGAACACGCTCAACCGGGGAGCGGCGCCGGTGCTGCTGTCACTGGCGATCTAACTCACGTTTAAGTGGTCGAGGGCACCCCGCCGGACCAGGTAGTATTTTCTCTGTCGCCAGCCGCGGAAGCGGGTGGATGACAGAGTCTGCGCCGCTAGCTCAGTTGGTTAGAGCAGCTGACTCTTAATCAGCGGGTCCGGGGTTCGAGTCCCTGGCGGCGCACAGAGAGAAGGCCCCTCGCTCCGGCGAGGGGCCTTCCGCGTACCTCTCGCATCACCCTCGCAGATAGGCGAGCACCGCCAGCACCCGCCGATGCGTGTCCTCCGCCGGCGGCAGGTCCAGCTTCCCCAGGATGTTGCCGATGTGCTTGCCGACGGCCGCCTCGGTGACGACCAGCTCGCGGGCGACCGCCCCGTTCGACCGCCCCTCGGCGACCAGCGCCAGCACCTCCCGCTCGCGCGGGGTGAGCGCCGCCAGCGGATCACGCCGGCGCCGCAGCAGCTGCCGTACGACCTCGGGGTCGACGACCGTGCCCCCGGCCGCGACCCGCTCCACCGCCTCCGCGAACTGTTCGACCTGCCCGACGCGGTCCTTCAGGAGGTAGCCGACACCGGTGCCGTCACCGGTGTCCAGCAGCTCGGCGGCGTAGGCCCGCTGGACGTACTGGCTGAGGACGAGCACGGGCAGGGCGGGGTTCGCCGTGCGTAGTTCCAGGGCGGCGCGCAGCCCTTCGTCCGTCAGACCGGGCGGCATGCGTACGTCGGTGACGACGAGGTCGGGGGCGTCCGACCGTACGGCCGTGATCAGCGACTCCGCGTCCCCGACCGCCGCGACGACCTCGTGGCCGAAGCGGGTCAGGACGCCGACCAGGCCCTCCCGCAGCAGCACGCTGTCCTCGGCGAGCACGATCTTCAGCGCTGGGGGCACGGGATCTCCAGGGACAGGACGGTCGGGCCGCCGGCCGGGCTGTGGACGGACAGTGTCCCATCGAGCACGGCGAGCCGGTCCGCGAGCCCGGTGAGACCCGAGCCCCGCGCGGGGTCGGCGCCGCCCGTGCCGTCGTCCCGCACCTCCACCCGCAACCGCCCGCCCGCGTACCGCCCGCCGATCCACGCCCGCTCCGCCCCGCTGTGTCTGCCGACGTTGGCGAGCGCCTCCCGGACCGCGAAGTACGCGGCGGACTCGACGGATTCGGCGAACCGGGGGAGGTCCACATCCACCTCCACGGGTACGACGGAACGGTCGGCCGCGTCGGCGAGGGCGTCCGGGAGGCCGTAGTCGGCGAGGACCTGGGGATGGATGCCGTGGATCAACTCCCGTAGCTCACCGAGGACTTGGTCGGCCTCGCGGTGGGCGGCGGCCAGCCGGTCGGCCAGTGCGGGCGGGGCGTCCAGGCGGGCCAGGCCCAGGGTCATGCTCAGGGACACCAGCCGCTGCTGGGCCCCGTCGTGCAGATCGCGCTCGATCCGGCGCCGCTCCGCCTCGAAGGCCGCGACCAGCCGGGCCCGCGACCGCGTCACCTCGCCCAGCCGGCGTTCCGCCTCCGCCTCGCTCGGCGCGAGCAGCAGCCGGGTCAGGGCGGCACGGGCCCGCGCGTACCGGACGAGGGGCCACAGCAGCGCGAGCAGCAGGACCGCTCCGGCGGCCGTGCACAGCAGGGCCTGGCCGTAGGAGTCGATCAGCCAGAGCTTGGCGATCCGCGCGTCACCGCTGGTGCTGCTGGTCGTCGCCAGCTGCGCGGGGGCTCCGATCATCGCGCCGGGTACGCCCAGCGCGACGAACAGCACGAGCACGTCGAGCGGCCACAGCACGAACGCGAGCAGGACCGTGTACGCCAGCTCCCGCCAGGTCGCCCGCTCGGTCAGCCGCAGCCGGGCCCAGGCGGCGAGTCCGGGCTCGGCCGGGGTGGCGTGCGGGTCGGGCGGCGGCGGGGTACGGGTGAGGGCCAGCCGCCGCCTCTCCAGCACACCGACGGGCCGCCCGGACAGCACCGCCAGCGCCAGCAGCGGCAGGCCCACGAGGAGCGGGGTCAGGGCGAGGCCCAGGGCGCCCAGGACCAGGAGGACCAGCAGCAGCGGGGCGCCGACGAGCACACCGCTGAGCAGATAGGCCACCGCGCGGGGCGTGTCTCGTAGCGCGTCCCGTACCGAGTCCCGTACGACCGTTCGGATCATGGGGTCACGGTAGGCGGGGTCGGCGGGCGGCGGCCATACGCGCAGGGGGTGTGCGGGAGGTAGGGCTGGGCCTACCTCCCGCACCTACCTCGTCAGCAGCTCCTCCCGCCCCCGCACCCGGTACTCCGCCACCAGCCGCGCCTCGTCCACCGCCGAGAACTTGCGGTACGCCCACTTCCCGGGCGGGCGCCACCAGACCGGGTCGGGGCAGCGGAAGCCCTCGCGGCGGAGGGCGGCGCGCTGGATCTTGTTGGTGGCGGTGACGGGCATGGCCGGGACGACCCGGATGAAGCGCGGGGTCATCTTCGTGCCCAGGTCGGGCTGGGCCAGCAGGAACTCGGCGAAGCGGCAGGGGTCGAAGGTGCCGGCGACGGTCGCCATGACCTGGTCCCCCGCGACCGGGTCGGGCACCGCGTACACGGCGACGGCCTCGGCGCCCTCGTACCGGGCGAGGATGTTCTCGATGACGGCGGCGGCGAGGTTCTCGCTGTCCACGCGGAGGCGGTCGTCGGTGCGGCCGGCGAAGTAGAGGAAGCCCTCGGGGTCGCGGTAGAAGAGGTCGCCGGTCCAGTACCAGCCGCCGTGGAGGCGGGCGGCGTCCGCCTCCGGGTTGCGCCAGTAGCCCTCGAAGGGGTTGGGGCCGCGGTTGACCAACTCCCCTATCGCCGCAGTGCCGTTGAGCAGGCGGCCGTCGTCGGCGAGCAGGGCCGGCGGGCACTCCTCGCGGGTCTCCGGGTCGACCACCGCGAGGTCGTCGCCGGGCGCCGCCCGCCCGATCGCGCCGGGCGGTGCACCGGGGGTGCGCTGGATCGCCGCCCCGCCCTCGGACGACCCGTACCCCTCCACGAGCCGCACCCCGAACCGCTCCTCGAACGCCGCCGCGTCCACCGCCCCGGCCTCCGTGCCGAAGCCCATGCGCAGCGGGTTGTCGCGGTCGTCGGGGCGGGGCGCGGTGGCGAGGACGTACTGCACGGCCCGTCCGACGTAGGTGAAGTACGTGGCCCGGTACGCCCGTACGTCGTCCAGGAACCCGGAGGCCGAGAAGCGACGGCACAGGGCCACTCCCGCCCCGGCGACCAGGGCGGGGGCCCAGTCGGCGATGACCGCGTTGCCGTGGAACAGCGGCATGCAGACGTAGTGCACGTCGTCCCGGCGCACCCCGAAGCGGTCCACCAGTGCCCGTCCGGCCGCGGCCAGCCGCCCCTGGGAGCAGATCGCGGCCTTGGGGACGCCGGTCGAGCCGGAGGTGAAGTAGAGGAGGAGGCGGTCGGCGGGGGTGGCCCGGGTGGGGTCGGGCACGGCGTCGGCGTACGGGGCGAGGAGATCGGCGTAGACCTGACTGTCCGTCACCAGGACCTGAACGCCCGGCAGTTCGAGGCCGTCGAGCAGCGGGAGGTGGGCCTGTTCGGTGATCAGGACGCGGCACTCGGTGTGCAGGATGTCGCGGGCCAGTTCGGGGCCGCGGCGGGTGGGGTTGATCCCGGCGACGGCGGCGCCCGCGAGGGCCGCCGCGCTCAACCACAGCGGGAATTCAGGGGTGTTGTCGAGGAGGACGCCGATGTGGGGTTCGGCGGTGGGTGGCAGGAGGTCGGTCAGCAGGGCCGCGCGGGCGGCGGCTCGGGCGGTGACCTCGTGGTGGGTCAGGACCTGTTCCTCGAACCACAGCCCGGGCCGGTGGTCGTCCCACCGGTCGGCGACGAGCTGTGCGACCGTGCGCCTCGTGGACTCCATGTCGGCGCACGGTAGTTGACGCACCGTCAGTTGAGGAGGGTCACGGCGTCGGGAACGAGGGGTCCGTCGAGAACTGGTGGAAGGTGACCATGAAGAAGACGCAGAACGCGAAGGCCACCCCGAGGAGGGTCAGAATGCCGACGCCGGCCGCACCCTGCTTGAACCCCTGGTCGGGGCCGTGCGCCGTGGCCGCCACCGCCGGGCCGTCGGTGTAGTGGACGGTGACGAAGTCGCCCTCGACCGTCGTCATCGGCCCGTCCTCCTCCTCGAAGCGGATGGCCCGGCCGTCGTGGGTCGTGAACTCGTACACATGGTGGATCGTGGTGTGCACGGAGCTGTGGTCGCCCATGCCCCTGCTGACCGTCGTGAACGCCCGCAGACAGCGCGCCTCGGCCGTCAGCCCGCTGTTCCAGGCCCTTCTGATCAGCATCCAGCGGCTCAGCACGCGGTACGCCATGAAGCCGATGAAGGCCATCATGACGAGGGGAATGAGGTAGAAGAAGGCGTCCATGGTGCTCCCCCGAGGTCCGGCCGCCCCCCTGGTCGGCGGCGTGTGGGGAACGTACCCGCGTGGGGGCCCCGCGCAGCTCAAGAGAGGCTCAGAACTGGCGGGGCCGGGTGGAGCGATGCCCGCAGGGGTCAGAAGGTGACGTCCGAGCAGGCGTAGAACGCGTTGGTGGTGTCCGCGACCGTCCACACCGCGAGGATCACGTGGTGGCCGCTCAGCCCGGACGGCAGCCGCCCGGTGTGGGAGAGCGTGGACGGCGGACGCTGGCCGTTGTAGGGGACGGTGAAGAACGGGGTGAGGTTGAGGTCGGAGCGGGCCAGGGCGTGGTTCTGGTTCCAGCCCGCCTTGGTGACGTAGTACTTGAAGTCGGTGGTGGCGTGCATGGCGGTGAACTGCCAGCGGAACGTGTAGTTCTGACCGCCCGTCACCCGGGTCGTGGGCCAGGCGCCGCCGCCCGGCTTGCTGGACGCGTTGAGCTGGTTGAACCGGCTGTTGCCGCCGGAGCAGAGTTGGCCGTCAGCCGGCCCTGAGCCCGGGAAGCCCTTCGGGCCCTCCACGCTCTGCGGCTCCCACTGGATCTCGCCGCAGTTGGTGACGGTGCCGTTCTGACAGAGCTTCTGCCGGCTGACGGGAAGGTCGGTGTAGCCGTGGCCGGAGGCGCCACCACTGGAGAGCACGAGCGCTCCGGTGGTGGCGAGGCCGACCGCGGCCGCGTACCACTTGGTCCTGTTCCGCGCGTGATGGCGCATGCTGCCGCTCCCTGGAGTACGTGGGGGTGTTTCCAGGTCTAGACCAAGTCCCAGATTATGGGTGCGTGTTGAACATGTCCATACCAATTCACGGGTTCAGTGCTGGTTCACGAGGACACTTCGCGGCGCCCTGTATAGAACGCCACCGTCAGGTCCTTCACCAGCGCCTTGCGCTCGTAGTCGTCGAGTTCGACCAGGCCGCGCAGGGTCAGCCGGGTCACCGTGTCCTCGACCGAGTCGACGACGGAGGTGAGCACGGTGTCGCGGTGCTGGGCGTCGAGCGCGGCGATCCGGCGGCGCTGCATCACCGCCGCCACCTCGGGCGCGTACTCGATCCGGGTCGGCTGGACCGAGAACACCTCCATCCCGACCGGCGCCGTGTCCGCCGCCACCAGCCGGGTCAGCGCCTCGCCCACCGCCTCCGTGTTCCGCAGCGTCGCGTCCCTGACCAGCGCGCCCGGCGCCACATCGGCCGGCAGCCGCGACAGCACCCGGGAGACCGCCGCCTCCACGCACTCCCGCAGATACCGCTCGTGGTCCTCGACCCCGAGCAGCGCCCGCGCGGTGTCCCTCACCCGCCACGTCACGAGCACGACGACCCGCAGCGCGACCCCGTTGGCGTCGACCGCCGCGATCGGCTCGCTGCGCCAGTGCCGCAGCCGTACGTCGACGCGGCGGCGCAGCACCAGCGGGTTCACCCAGAGCAGTCCGGTACGGCGGACGGTCCCCCGGTAGCGCCCGAACAGCCCGAGCACCCAGGCCCGTCCGGTCCGCCCCCGCGCCAGCCCGCCGAACCCGAACAGCGTCAGGGCCCCCGCTCCGGCGTACGCGGCCCACTGCGCGGGGCCGAGTCCGGCACCGGCGTACGCGGTCGGCAGCCCGAGCGCCCGTACCGCGAGCCCGGGCAGCGTCCCGGCCCACCACGAGGTGAGGACACATCCGGCCACCCCGCACGCCCCGCCGAGCACCCCCACCACCCCGGGCACCACCCGCGCCGGGCGCTCGACCAATTCGGGGTCGACCTCGACGGCGGGGCGCGGCTTCGCGGCCCCGACCCCCGGCCGCACCCGGGGCTGTTCACCGGTGCCGCGCCGCCGGCCCACGACGGCGGGGGTGACGGGCACGGCCACGGGGGCGGGGTCGTCCCGGAACAGCAGATGGACGGGGATCTCGGTGGTGGTCTCGTTCTGGATGAGCCGGGCGGGCCGCGCGGCCCCCTCGGGCTCCGGTGTGGACGAGGTGGTCGTACTCATACGTGCCTCCATGCCTCCGCGCAGGAAGAACCGTGGTGAGAGTGGTCGAGGTGGGGACGGGGACGAGACGGGGGTGGGACGAGGTGGGGGTGGGGGTGGGGGTGGGCGTCAGGAGAACAGGCGGCGCCAGGTCTCCGGGCCCGGATAGCCGTCCGCCGCGCCGCCGCGCCACCCCTGGGACCGCTGGAACGCCTCCACATTCCGCCGGTCCGACTCGCCCCAGCGGGACCCCGGCCCCGAGGCGTAGTACTTGCCGAACCCCCTCTTGACCAGCTGCTTCCCGAGCTGGGTGACATACGGATTGTCCGCGCCCGGCCGGAACATGCCCCGCCCGGGATAGCCGAGGACACCGTGCGAGGCGGGCGTCCCGGGCGTCGTCGGTGTCCCGGGCGTCCCGGGCGTCGCTGGTGTCCCGGGCGTCGCTGGTGTCCCGGGCGTCGCTGGTGTCCCGAGCGGCCTCGGCGTCCTCGGCTTCATCGAACCCCTGGGCGGGGCGGGCTCCCCGTGCCCGCCGGGGGCGGCCGGCTTGCCCGGCGGCCGGTGCACCACCGGCGGCTTCGGCTGCGCGGGCTTGCCCCCGGGGCCCGGGTTCCCGGCCGGCGGGATGTCCCGGCCTCGCCCGCTGACCAGGTAGGACCAGGTGAGCGGGCCCGGAATGCCGTCCGCGAAGCGGCCCGACCAGCCCTGCGCCCGCTGGAACGCCCGGGTGGCCAGGCGGTCGGCGTCCGACCAGACCGGCCCCGGCCCGTCGGTGTAGAAGCGGGCCCCGCCGCGCTCCACCAGCATCCGCCCGAGCCGGGTGACGTACTTGTTGCGCGCGCCGGACCCGAACGCCCCGGAACCCGGGAAGCGGTCCCCGGCGGACGGCCCGGCGGCGCCCTTCGCGGCACCCGGCGGCTCCGGCGAGGCCCCGGGGGCACCGGAGCCGTCCGAGCCGTCGGAGCCGTCGGAGCCGTAAGTGTCCTCGGAGGCGTCCGTCCCGCCGTCCGGGTCGCCCTCGCCCTCGTCGACGAGTCCCTTGTAGCGGTACGGCACATAGCGGGTCGCGTTGTCCCAGTACCCGTACGGAGTGACCTGTCTGCGGGCGTACGGACGGGCCGACTCGTAGGCGATGTAGTGGGTCTCCGCGAGGTCCGTCCAGCCGCCGAAAATGACGACGTGCGAGCCCTTCTGCGGGTCCTTCGGATTATGGAAGAGGAGCATGTCACCGGGTTCCAGCCGGTCCTTGGAAATCCGCTGGGCGAACCTGTCGAGGCTGCCCGTCCATTCGTTCCCGGGAAGGTTCCAGGCCATCGACACGAACCCCGAACAGTCCTGCCGATAACCGTCTGACCAGTATGCGCGCATGCTGTACGGCACCTCGGCCGCGATCCAGGTCTTGGCCCTTCTGATGATCTCGGCGCGGGTGATGGGCGGGATCCGCGCCTCCTTCGGCGGCTTCTCCCCGTCCGCCGGACGCCCCCCGGGACCATGCAGCGGCGCCTTCTTCCCCTGGGGGGTGTCCGGCTCGTCACCTGCGGGAACGGCACCGGGGCTGACCGGTCCGTGGGCCGCCGCGACCGCCGGTACGGCATGCCCTGCGCCGAGTGCGGCACCGGCGGCGGTGGCCACGACGAGGGCGCTCCTCGCGGTTCTGGCCGCCGGGTGGCTCAGATGGGCGTACCGGTCCGCATACGGCATGACCCGCCGCCAGTGGACACAACCGGGGCATTCGCAGTCGCCTCCCGGATCGATCTCCTCGAATACCGGAGTCCCCATGCGATTCCCCTCGCGAACCGACCGAAGAATTCCACGCTTCTGCACGCCGGTCAGTTTCTCAACGGTCGTCCCATGTCGCATGCTGACGGTCCGAATGATGTACACGCGGCGCACAGGGGCGCCCCGGGCGCCGAGACCCGGTCCGTGGTCGGGAGCACCCCCGCCCCTCCGGTAAAGTTCTTCTCGCGCGCCGCTAGCTCAGTTGGTTAGAGCAGCTGACTCTTAATCAGCGGGTCCGGGGTTCGAGTCCCTGGCGGCGCACCATCGGAGAGGCCCCTCGCGGGAGGTAAACGCGAGGGGCCTCTTCCGTATGTGGTGACATGTGGAGATGCCCCAATAACGGCGTATGACCGGTAAACAGCGCGTTTCACATCTTGTGATCAAGCTTCGCGCCGTAGAACCCTGGCGCGATGCGCGCACTCAGGAACAAAAGATGCCGAGGGGGCATCAATGCAACCGGATGGCCGTCGTGCCGTGTCCTCATGGTGTAGATCACATGGTGACGATGGCCCACTGATGCGTCCGTAACGGTCGAGGGGGACCTAATCGGATGGAATTACGACGAACACACACTCGATGTGTGTGCGGGGGGATGACTCATGACGTCGACGCCGACGGGCGCCCGGCATAACCACGACCCGTCCGACACGACCCAGCTCAAGGTGCCGTCGCACCGGACCGGAGCTTTTCGCAGGCTCAAGAAGACACTTCCCAGATACGACTACGAGCACTACAGCCGGCTCGCCGGCCCACTGACCCAGCCCGACCCGACCAAGCCCTACCGGGTGCAGTACCGCTCGCTGATCTCCCAGGAACCGCACCGGCTGCGGGTCGCCCTGATGCTGGCGGCCGCACCCCTGCTCTCCCTGGTCCTGCTGGCCTGGCTGCTGCAGCAGGAGCACTGGACCAAGCGCGACTACGTCGAGTACGAGTTCCTGCCCGCCCTCGACCTGGTCATGCTGGTCTCGATCGGCCTGATCGAGTTCTTCCGCTGTATGAACGTGCTGTCGAACGCGCACGCCACCCTGGTCGCCCGCGACCCGGTCCCGGTGGTGCCCGAGACCGGCACCAGAGTCGCCTTCCTCACCTCCTTCGTGCCCGGCAAGGAGCCGCTGGAGATGGTGACGAAGACCCTGGAGGCCGCGGTCAGGCTCCGGCACCGGGGGCTGCTGCACGTCTGGCTGCTCGACGAGGGCGACGACGCGGATGTGAAGGCGGTCTGCGCGCGCCTGGGCGTGCACCACTTCTCCCGCAAGGGCATCGCGAAGTGGAACCAGCCCAAGGGCCCCCACCGCGCCAAGACCAAGCACGGCAACTACAACGCCTGGCTGGACGCGCACGGCGACGACTACGACTTCTTCGCCTCGGTCGACACCGACCACATCCCGCTGCCCAACTACCTGGAGCGGATGCTCGGTTTCTTCCGGGACCCGAACATCGGCTTCGTCATCGGCCCCCAGGTGTACGGCAACTACGACAACTTCGTCACCAAGGCCGCCGAGTCCCAGCAGTTCCTGTTCCACGCGCTGATCCAGCGCGCCGGCAACAAGTACGGCTCCCCCATGTTCGTCGGCACCTCCAACGCCGTACGGATCAAGGCGCTCAAGCAGATCGGCGGGCTGTACGACTCGATCACCGAGGACATGGCCACCGGCTTCGAGATCCACCGCCACAAGAACCCGGCGACGGGCAAGAAGTGGCGCTCGGTGTACACCCCGGACGTCCTCGCGGTGGGTGAGGGGCCCAGCGCCTGGACGGACTTCTTCACCCAGCAGATGCGCTGGTCGCGGGGCACCTACGAGACGATCCTCAAGCAGTACTGGAAGGGCTGGTACTCGCTGCCGCCGAGCAAGCTCTTCAACTACACGATGATGATCATCTTCTACCCGATGTCCGCCCTCAACTGGATCCTGGCGGCGCTGAGTTGCGCCCTGTTCCTGGGCCTCGGGGCGTCCGGGGTGAACATCGATCCGACCGTGTGGCTGATGCTCTACGGCAACGCGTCCGCGCTCCAGATAGGCCTGTACGTCTGGAACCGCCGGCACAACGTCTCCCCGCACGAGCCGGAGGGCTCCGGCGGGGTGGCCGGCATGGTGATGTCCGCGCTGTCCGCGCCGCTCTACGCGAAGGCGCTGGTCGACTCGGCGCTGCGCCGCAAGAGCAAGTTCGTGGTCACGCCCAAGGGGGACTCGGCGAGCCCGGACCGGTGGTTCGGCACCTTCCGGTACCACTGGTACTTCATCGTCATCTTCGGGGCCTCGATCGCCGCCGGGTTCGTCTTCGGCAACTCGCACCCCGCGATGATCATCTGGGCCACCTTCGCCATGATGATCACCGCCCTCCCCATCGTCGCCTGGCGCTACATGCTGCGCCAGGACAAGAAGAAGGCCGCCGCCGCGGCCGAGCTCCAGGGGTCCATGGTGGCGCCGCCCGAGGCGGCTCCCGCCCCGTTCGCGCCACCCCACGCACCGCACGCCCCACCCGCGCCTCACGCTCCCCAGCACAAGCCGAGCTGGGCGGCGTCCGGGTCGGGCGGCGGGGGTAGCGACCAGACGATGCAGATCGCCCTGGGTGGACTCGGCGGACGCGGTGGAGCGGGGGGACGTAAGGAATGAAGGACCGTGCAGGCCGCCGCCGCGCCCGTCGCCTCGCGATCGGCGCGGCGGTGGTCCTCGCGCTCGCCGCGACGAACGGGCCGTGGGTGTATCGCGTCGCCACCGAGAGGTACCACGACTACAAGATCAACAGACCCGAGTACAAGGCGGCCAACGGGCACTGGCAGGTCGTGGAGTTCCCGGAGGAGTACCGGCAGAACACCATCCACGCGGCCCTGTTGCACACCGGCAAGATCCTGCTGATCGCGGGCTCGGGCAACGACGCCGACAACTTCGACAAGAAGAAGTTCGACACCCGCCTCTGGGACCCGGTCGCGCAGACCATCGAGCGCGTACCGACACCGGCCGACCTGTTCTGCACCGGGCACACCCAGCTGTCCAACGGCAATCTGCTGATCGCGGGCGGCACCAAGCGCTACGAGAAGCTGAAGGGTGATGTCACCAAGGCCGGCGGCCTGATGATCATCCACAACGAGAACCCCGACAAGGGGATGAAGCTCAAGGCGGGGACCCGGTTCGTCGGCAAGGCGAACGGCAGGACGTTCGTCCTCAAGGACACCGTCGAACTCAAGAAGGCCGTCAAGACCTTCGACCCGGACACCGGCAAGTTCACCGGCAACAAGCCGGGCATCGCGCGCGCCTACGTCGAGGCCGAGCGGCGCGGCAAGAAGTACGAGACGGGGACGGAGGACAACTACAAGGTCAAGGGTCTGACGGGTGAGGACGCGCGGAACACGTACGGCATCGCGCAGAAGCTCGCCCTGGACAAGAAGGACTTCCAAGGGATCAAGGACGCCTACGAGTTCGACCCGGTCGCCGAGAAGTACATCAAGGTCGACCCGATGAACGAGGCACGCTGGTACCCGACGCTGACGACGCTGTCGGACGGCACGGTCCTGTCGCTGTCCGGCCTCGACGAGATCGGTCAGCTGGTCCCGGGCAAGAACGAGATCTACGACCCCGGGACCAGGAAGTGGACGTACACGAAGGACGAGCAGCAGTTCCCGACGTACCCGGCGATCTCCCTGATGCAGAACGGCAAGCTGTTCTACTCGGGCGCGAACGCGGGGTACGGGCCGGACGACATCGGGCGCGACCCCGGGATCTGGGACCTCGAGACCAACAAGTTCGCCAAGCTCCCCGGGATGAGCGACGGCAAGCTGCTGGAGACCGCCGGGACCGTGCTGCTGCCTCCGGCGCAGGACGAGAAGTACATGGTGATCGGCGGGGGCGGGGTCGGTGAGTCGGAGCGGTCCAGCAGGAAGACCCGGCTGATCGATCTGCTGGCCGAGAAGCCGAGGTTCGTGGACGGGCCGGAACTCGCCAAGGGCACGCGCTATCCGCAGGCCTCGATCCTGCCCGACGACACGGTCCTCATCTCCGGCGGCTCCGAGGACTACCGGGGGCGCGGCGACTCCAACATCCTGGAGGCGCGGCTCTACGACGCGAAGACGGGTGAACTGCGGCGGGTGGCCGACCCGTTGGTGGGCCGCAACTACCACTCCGGGTCGATCCTGCTGCCGGACGGGCGGGTCGTGTTCTTCGGCTCCGACTCCCTCTACGCCGACAAGGCCAACACCAAGCCGGGGGAGTTCGAGCAGCGGATCGAGATCTATACGCCGCCGTATCTCTTCCAGGACGCGCAACCGACGCTGACGGGTGGGCCGAAGACGGTGGCGCGCGGCGGGAAGGCGGTGTTCGGGACGCGGCACGGGGCGTCCATCGAGTCGGCGCGGTTGATCCGGCCGAGTGCGTCCACGCATGTGACGGATGTGGACCAGAAGTCGATCGAGGTGGACTTCGAGGTCACGGGGGACCGGATCAGTGTGACCGTGCCGAAGAATCGGAATCTGGTGCAGTCGGGGTGGTACATGCTGTTCGTGACGGATGACGCGGGGGCGCCCAGCGGTGCGCGGTGGGTGAGGGTTCCGTAGGGGTTCGATTTCGGGTGCGGGTGCGTGGGGGCTGGTCGCGCAGTTCCCCGCGCCCCTGAAAAGCAGGGGCTGCGCCCCATGCTTTTCAGCCCGAAGGGGCCGTAGGCCCTTAAGGGGCGCGGGGAACTGCG